>CAZBMZ010000009.1:68030-177109 GCA_964492845.1 uncultured Clostridia bacterium | reverse complement strand
CACAATCCCATTTAATTCAATACTTTATACACGCTGCGTAAGATCAGTAATTAGTCAAAAACCTATTCTGCTTGTTTCTATTTCTACCGGCCCCGATTAATTGGAGTGCTACCCATAACTATGTAATTCAATCTAGTTATATACAATATGTAATGTTTAATAATGATGAGTTTGATGTGTTAGTTGATCAGTTTTTAGGAAGATAGGCTTTAATCTAAAAAACACTAGCTATAATTATTGATCTTATTAGATGGTCTAAGGTGGGCCCTCCAGGATTCGAACCTGGAACCAACAGATTATGAGTCTGCTGCTCTGACCGTTGAGCTAAGAGCCCGTTATTGAAGTAGTTACTAGAAAATCTTTAATCAAAAATCTAATTCTGGCTGTTGAAGGTCGAGATTATTACACAGCTAATTTGCAACTGCAAGCCGTTGTAGCAGGCTAAAAAACGGTTTTTAAAATAATTAAAGTTACTTTACATTAATATTAAAATAACTTATTAACGAAAAGTAACTTTATTAACTTCTATTAAATGGTAAAACTTAAGCTATGCCTAAAGCGTCTTTAACTAGTTCTTGTTGTTCTAGTTGGTGAATGATTTGCGAACCGGTAGCAGGGCTAGAAGCCGCTAATCTGCCAGCATAGCGTAGTTTGCGGCCAGCAGGCAATAGTTCTGGCAGACGCTCTAAAATAAATGACCAACTACCCATATTCTTTGGCTCTTCCTGGGCCCAAACCCAATCATTTGCTTGAGAATATCGGGCAACGGTTTGAGTTATAGCTTTATATGGGAATGGATAAAGTTGTTCTAATCTAACTATTTGGGTAGATTCAGACTTACGCGCTGCTAATAGATCATAGTAAATTTTTCCACTACAGAAAACTACTCTATTTACAGGCTCTTTTGGATCTCCACCATCTATAACAGGGTGAAATTGTCCATTTAGGATTTCGCTTAGTGATGAACAAGCGGCAGGAAGTCTTAACAGGCTCTTAGGCGAACAAATAACTAAAGGTTTAGCCATTTGTTGTTTAATTTGTCGTCTAAGCAAGTGGAAATATTGAGCAGCACTAGTACATTGGCAGACTTGCCAGTTGTAATTGGCAGATAGTTGTAAGAAGCGTTCTAGTCTAGCACTAGAATGTTCTGGCCCTTGTCCTTCAAATCCATGTGGAAGCAACATTACAAGTCTACTAAATTGGTGCCATTTTTCTTCACCTGCTGCAATAAATTGATCTATTAATACCTGAGCAGTATTAACAAAATCGCCAAATTGAGCTTCCCAAAGCACTAATGAGTTGGGAGATGCTACACTATAACCATATTCAAATCCAAGGACGGCTGCTTCTGAAAGTAGGCTATCATAAACCTCGCAAGGTGCTTGATCTTTAGAGATATGTTGCAAGGGCATCCAAAGTTTATTGGTTTCATTGTCATAATAACCAAAATGCCGTTGGCTAAAAGTGCCACGAATACAGTCTTGACCAGTTAGTCTAATATGTGTTCCTTCTAAGGCTAACGATCCAAAAGCTAAGGCTTCAGCAAAGCCCCAATCTAAGGGTGCTTCACCATTTCCCATTGCTACACGTTTGGTAATTAAAGGTTTAAGCTTTGGATTTATATGGAAATTTTCTGGAACCGTAGAAAGTGCGTTAGTGATTTGAGTTACAGATGTCTGAGAAATATTAGTAGCGGGTGTTTCTAAAGTTATGTTTCTATCATCAATAGAACTTACACAAATAATTTCTAGTTGGCTGGCGCGTTGTTTTTTAACAATTCCCTTAACTTTTTGCTGTATTTCATCATAACTTTGCATGCGTTTATTGACTAAAGCTGTAAATTCTTCTTGTGAAAGCAACCCTTCTTTAATTAATTTATCGCTATAGAGTTTACATACAC
The DNA here is from genome assembly GCA_964492845.1 of uncultured Clostridia bacterium. Taxonomy (GTDB): domain Bacteria; phylum Acidobacteriota; class Blastocatellia; order Chloracidobacteriales; family JADJPF01; genus JADJPF01. The sequence goes on along the minus strand of CAZBMZ010000009.1, from coordinate 175,209 downwards.
CAGGATGCTGTTTAATTTGTTGGTACATAAGAGGTTGTGTATAGGTTGGCTCATCACCTTCATTATGCCCATGTCGGCGAAATCCAACTAGATCAATAATTACATCTTTTTGGAATTCTTGTCTAAACTCAAAAGCAAGGTTTAATACCCAATAAGCAACATCAGGATCATCAGAATTAACATGGAAAATAGGAGTTTCTATAATTTTTGCAATGTCAGTACAATAAAGAGAAGATCGAGAAGATTCAGGAGAAGTAGTAAAGCCTATTTGATTATTGATAACAATATGGAAAGTACCACCATTTTGATAGGCTTTTAACCCTGATAGGCTAAGAGTTTCTGCTACAATACCTTCACCTGCAAAGGCCGCATCACCGTGTAGCAAAACAGGTAAGACACGAGTTATTGCATTATCACTTAGTAAATCTTGTTTTGCTCTAACAATACCTTCAACTACAGGATTTACAAATTCTAAGTGACTAGGATTAGGCACTACACTAATAGTAATATCCCGGCCACTAGATGTTTTACGCTGGCCTACCGCGCCTTGGTGATATTTAACATCGCCTTGGTCGTGAACAAAATCAGGGTGTACAGAGCCTTCAAAAATTGTAAAAATACGTTCACAGAATTTACCAACAACATTAGCTAGAACATTTAAGCGGCCTCGATGAGCCATACCTAACGTAATATCTTCTACTCCAGCAGCAGCAGCCATTTCAATTAATTGATCTAAAACAGTGACTATAACTTCACCACCTTCTATGGAAAATCGCTTTTGACCTAAGTATTTAGTATGTAGGAAACGTTCAAAATATTCAGCACAAATTAATTTCCATAAAATTTGGCGGCGTACTTCTGTTGGAGGAAGTTGACGAGGCATTTCTATACGTTGTCGCAACCATTCTCTTTGAGCTAAATTAGGCAAGTAACGAAATTCTATACCTACCTTGTCACAATAGGTTTTTCTTAATAATGCTAGAATATCTCTAAGTGTTGACCGTTCTTTTCCTAGCAATCCACCAGTAAAAAACTCTCTGTCCATATCCCAGACGCTTAAGCCATAATGCTCTGGTGTAAGTTCTGGGTGGGTATAATAAGGCATTTGTTTTCTTAAGGGATTAACATTAGCTGCTAAATGTCCTCGTAGTCTATAGGCAGTAATTAACTCTAGCACACGAGCTTGTTTTTCTACTAATTCATTATGATGAGTTCCTAATATAGCTGGGTGACGGTCAACACTCCATTTTACAGGAGGATAAGGAGCTTGTAGGTCTAAGAAGATTTGTTCATAAAAGCTATCTTCCCCAACTAGTAAACGGTTTATTTCTGCTAGTAGTGAACCAGATTCAGCCCCTTGAATTACTCTATGATCATAGGTGCTAGCTAAGGTACAAATTTTGCTGATACCTAGTTGTGATAAAGCTTCATCAGACATTCCTTGATATTGTGGTGGATAATCAATAGATCCTGTAGCTAAGATTAAACCTTGACCTGCCATTAGACGGGCATTAGAAGCTGTAGTACCAATGGTTCCAGGATTAGTTAAAGTGACGGTAGTGTCTTGATAGTCTGTTACCGCTAATTTACCGGATCTTGCACCGCTAACCGCTTTGTTATAAGCCGCAAAAAATTCGGCAAAATCCATTTCATTAGCTTTTTTTATGTTAGGCACAAGTAAAGTGCGAGAACCATCTGATTTGGAAACATCTACTGCAACACCAATATTTACATCTATTCGGCGGACTCGATGCGGTTGTCCATCTACAATTGTAAAAGCATCATTAAGGTTAGGGAATTTTTGTAATGCTTTAACTAAAGCCCAAGCAATCACATGAGTAAAAGAAATTTTCCCCATATGTTGGGAGGCTAAATGCTCATTAATTAGGCGGCGATTTTCTTCTAAAACTTTGATAGGAATTTGTCTTTGAGATGTTGCAGTTGGAACAGACAAACTTGCTTCCATGTTATCAACTAATTTACGTACTGCTCCACGCATTGGTATAAGTTCACCATTTGGTTTTACTTCTGCTGCTGGAGTTGTTTTATTAATTGTTCCATTGTTGGAAGTGGGGGCAATGGCAGTGCTGCTTGGTTGGCTATTTCCATTAGTTGAAGGAACTATGGCACGAAAATAATTTTGCCATTCTCCTGTTAAACTATTTGGGTCAGCTTGAAACTGTGATAGTAGCGACAGCACATAGCTGGCATTATGACCAAATTCAGCAGTAATTTTTGCCGATAAATCAGAAGTATTTTCTTGTTTTGTTGTCATATTAATATCTTCACTTAGGTTAAAATCTGTTGCCATTAGGCTAGAAAATTTATTGATTAAGATCTATCCAAACAGTTTTAGTTTGGGTATAAAAATTAAATGCTTCTAAACTTTGTTCTCTACCAAAACCACTCATTTTATAACCACCATAAGGGGAAGCACTATCAAACATATTGTAAGTATTAATCCAGACCGTATCAGCTTTAATTGCATGTGCGAGGCAGTGAGCTTTCTTTATATCATGAGTCCAAATAGTAGCAGCTAGACCATAAATAGTATCATTGCTTTTAGCAATTGCTTCATCAAAATTGCTAATACTCATTTTGCACCTCAAGAATATAGAAATTTTAATAAAAGAACTATTTTACTTCAGATTAGAAGATTGCCAACACATTTAGACGAAAAAACAATGCTATGTATTAGAAAAACAGATATTTAAGCAATGTAAACTTTTGAGCTTAAAATTTAATTATGTCAAAAATGACAAGTCTGCCAGCTTTGACATAACTAGTTAATGACAAATATGACATTTTATAGAGGAAAACATAAAGGCAAGAGCTTAAAATTAAAAGAATATGGTTATTAAATGCAGTAGATGCAATATTTATAAATTTTCTGGACAAAATAACTATTTTTTGGCCTAAGAGTTGCCTTTGTTTATCTGCAAATAAACAAAAATTAAGCTTATAGGAGATAATCAAATGTTAAATACTGCCAAAGTTACTTATATTAATAGTGCTGTAGAAAATAATGTTAAGGAAGCTGTTAAGACAGCTATAAATTCTTTTAACCCTGCTGAACATAGAACAGAAGCTAGAGTAAGCTTAAGCTTAAAAATGTACTTAAGACGAACAATTAATAATACTACTTATTTTCGCGCTGTAAAAACAGAAAATGTTTCCCGCAATGGTGCAAGAGTTATCTGCGATGTGCCTTTAGAACAAGGAGCAGAGCTTATATTTTCTGGGTTAAATGGCAAATTTTCAGCCGTTGTAAAGGTTCGACATGTAGCTAGTCATAATGAAGGTGGTTGGGCAATAGGACTAGAATTTATTAAAAAAATAGGTAAATGGGTTGTTATTAACTAGTAAAAATCTGTAAAAACATGCCCCCTGTCCTAACAAAGGACATCTAAAAAAGCTTAGTGAAAGTTCACTAAGCTTTTTTCTTTTTAAGCTATTTTTTTTCTTCCATTTGCAAGCGTCGATAAGCTTCGCTTTTGCTCATTCCTAAGCTTCGCGCTACAGCTTTTAATGCAGCCATTTTGTCTAAGTTATTATTTGTCATTTGATCTTCTATAGCTTGGCTTAAACTCTTTTCTAAATTATGTATTTCTGTTGTCTGATCGGCAGGAGCTATTACTAAAACTAATTCACCTTTAAGAGGATGTTCTAAGATTTTATTATTTAAGTCTGATAATGTTCCTCGCAAGAATTCTTCATGTAATTTAGTTAGCTCTCTTGCAATAACAGTTTTTCTTATTCCAAGGATTTCTTGAGCATCTAGCAAAGTTGGCGAAATTCTATGAGGGGACTCATAGCAAATAATTGTATAAGGTAAGGATTTTATTTCTTCTAGTTTTTTACGTCTTTGAGATTGTTTAGAAGGAAGAAAACCAATAAAAAGAAATTCATGACAGGGAAGTCCTGAACCAATCAAAGCGGGTAGCAGGGCTGATGGGCCAGGAATAGATATAACAGAAATTTGAGCTTCAATAGCTTTTTGGATTAAAACAAAACCAGGGTCAGAAATTACAGGTGTTCCTGCATCACTTACTAAAGCAATTGATTCACCTGAATTTAATTTGTTTAATAAATGTTGACTACGTTCTTGTTCATTATGTTCATGATAGCTAATAGTTGGACAGCTAATTTGGTAGTGGTGGAGCAGTTTGCTAGTTTGGCGGGTGTCTTCACAAGCGATTAAAGAAACGCTTTTTAAGATTTTTAAGGCTCTTAAGGTAATATCTTCTAAATTTCCTATAGGAGTTGATACTAGGTAAAGAGTTCCTACCATTAAATTGATACCTATGTAATTGATTTGTTATTTCTTAAAAACTAATTTCAACTATATAGCTAAAACTAATTATTTGACAATAAGCCTTAAAATTAGTTTAGGGCTTATTGCCAAAAATAATCTTATTTATTGCTATTTATTGATTTAGCCGCAGCTAAAACTACATCAGAGCTTAAGCGGTTTTTATAATCTGGATTAACATATTGAAATTTTATTTTCCCTGCGGTGTCAACAATAAAAACAGATGGTACAGGTAGTATATGATGTTTTTCACCAGAAACTTTTTCTAAGTCAATATTGTATTTTTTGTAAAGCTCTAAAGTTTGACTATCAACTTGGAAGGCAATACCAAAACCTGTTGCTGCACTAGCAGAACTATCAGAGAGTAGCAAATAATTTAGCTTATTTTTTTCTAGGCTTTCTTGGAGTTTTTCTACACGATCTGGACTAATGGCGACTAGTTGATAACCTAATTCTACTAATTGAGACTCAATTAAGCGCAGTTGTCCCAACTGCAAATTACAGTAAGGTCACCAACCACCACGATAAAAAATAAAGACAGTGGGTTTGTTTTTTACTAAAGCTAATAAATTAACCTCTTTGTTTTCAATAGTTTTTAATGTTACATCAGGAATGTTAGCACCAATTAATAAAGGATTAACCTTTTCTGGCGAAGTTGCAACTAGGTTTTCTGTTGATTTTGTAGGATTAGAGGTAATTAAATTGGAGGTTGCTAAACTGCTAGCTTGAAAACTAGTTGATAAAATTAACAAACAAAATAAAAAAAAACTAAAATACGTAATCGATTTTCTCATCATGTTCCTGTCTAGCTCTAAGAGCTATTTTATTTGAGTTAGTTGATTACAAATATAAAATGCAAAATTTATTTTTTTATTCCAAAAAGCTGGTTTTACCAAACAAACTGATTATAAATTTTTAATATCCAAAAAAAACATTGCTAAAAATAAAAAAGTGAGCTTGCAAGCTCACTTTTTACTTAGAAAATACTTTTAGGTAAGACTAATTATTATCATCGCTACTAGAACTTCCATCATCACTGTTAGAAGTACTACGTTTTAAGGTTGGACGACCTGATGGAGAACTGCTTTGATTATTGCTATCTGAGTCTACAGTACTGCCACCACCATCATCACGGCGTTTTAAGGTAGGTCTGCCTTGTGGATCTGAACTGTTGTTATCAGAATCTGGATCGCCAATATTTCCATTGTCATCACGACGGCGTTTTAAGGTAGGTCGGCTATCACCACCACCAGAAGTAGGATCACCGTTGTTTATACCACCTTGACGACTGCCACCAGAAATTGCTAAAAGCCTTGCTTTTACACGATTAAAATCAGAAGTATTAACAACATATTCATCTTTTTGAGGAAATAAACCAATTAGTTGGCGAAGATTTGTTGCGCGATCTCCTGTTGCTGGGTGAGAGCTAAACACAGAAGAACCTTTACTATCTTTCTTAGATAGCTTTTCAAATACTGTTATCATTCCCATTGGGTCATAACCGCTTGCCCAAGCATATTGCGCACCTAAAACGTCAGCTTCTGTTTCAGCATTGCGGCTAAATTTTAGAAATGTTAATGGGATAGCTAAATTAGCAGCAGAACGAGCAGCAATTCCAATTGGGCCGCCAAGGAAAATTAAAGGAATAGAACCAAAATTAATTAATTGTCCTTTGGATACTTGTTCTGTACCGTGACGAGCAGCCACATGAGCAATTTCATGTGCCATTACACCAACAATTTCAGATTCTGAATCTGCGGCTAGGATTAAGCCTTTGTTAACAAAAAAGAAACCTCCTGGTAAAGCAAAAGCATTTATTTCTTCAGAGTCAACAACTTTAATTGTAAAAGGTACTTTAGCATCAGAGTTAAGAGCAATATTTTGTCCTACTCGGTTGATATATTCTGTGACTATTGGATCATCTATAAATTTAAGTTGGCGTTCGGCTTCTGCTGCTAGACCTTGGCCTACAGCAATTTCTTTTTCTATTGAATAAAAATTGATTTGGCGTTTATTGATGTCACGTTTACCAACTTTTTCTGGATCTTTGTTAGCTTCCAACTTAGATTTACTGTTGGTAGTATTTTTCTTATCTTTGTCATTATCTTTATTATCTGCATAAGTAGGAATGGCAGAACATAGAAACAACATAATAACAACTAGTAGGGAAACTTTATAATGCTTGCTCATAAAAACTCCTAGATTATAAAAACTTTAATTAATTTACTAGGTCTGATATATCTTTGCGTTATTAGCCAATATTGTACAACATCTTGGATTAAAAACAGATAAGAAAGGTTGATTTTTTTCGGCAAGTTTACGGATTTTTTTTAGAGAAATATTGTTAACTTAAGTTTTGGTTAATAACCCTAACAAATTAAATATCTTATAAATAGGATAATTACTAATTATATGAACATTAGAAAAATACATAGGATAATAGGAATAACAATGCTTTTACCCTTATTTGGATGGGCAATCACTGGTTTTATATTTTTTCTTAAACCAGGTTATCAAGGAGCATACGAACTATTAACAATAAAAACTTATCCAATAGATGAGCCAATAAATATTAACCCTAAACTTAATTGGTTAGAAGTTAAATATTTTAAGACTGTCTTAGGCAATCATTTATTAGTAAAAACATCTGAAGGTTGGCAACATTTAGATCCAATTACTTTATCGGCAAAACAAATGCCAACAGAAAATGAAATAAAAGCTTTGGTTATAGATGCTTTTTCCTTAAACCCAAATCGCTATGGTCAAATCTTAAGTATTAACAAACAAGCAATAGTTACTAATACTAGTATAACTATATCTTTAGATTGGAATAGATTAAGTTTACAACAAACAGGTAAAGATACTAATTTTATTGATTCTCTTTATAAAATTCATTATTTGCAATGGACTGGAATTAAGCTTTTAGACCAAATATTAGGCTTATTAGGCTTAATTCTAATAATATTTTTAAGTAGCCTAGGAATTATACTACAGATAAATACTAGGCAAAGATAATAGCTCATTAATAGCTAGCTATTGAATTATTAGAGTAAGTATACCTGTTCGCACATTTCCTAGTTCATCTCTACCAGTAAAGCTTAGTTGTTGGCGACCTAGTGGAGCTTTATTTTTTACCTTAAAGTTAAAGCTAACACTAGCAGCACTAGTTGTTTGTGACGGCGGGGTAACTTTTATTTTTAATACTTTTAGCAGTGTTGCATCAGGATTAACTGTTACATTACCTGTAAAACCACCGCTACGAGTTATATTGACGTTAAATTGACCAGATTGACCACGTGTAATATTTATCTGTGCAGGGTTAAAACCAATTTGAAAGTCTGGTAGCAAAACATTAAAATTTGCTGTTGCAGTGCGTACAATTTCGCCTGCTGTAGCAGTAATTGTTAAAGTAAAATTACCAGATGCAATGTTAGAAGCTTTAATGCTAAATATAGCATTGCTATTAGGGCTTGCTACCGCTGTTTGAGGAGAAATAGTTAAATCATTTGTACTAGGACTAATAGAAGTTTGAAGCATTACAGGTTCAGCAAAACCACGAATAGGCAAGACTCTAGCTATAAAATCTGCTGAAGCACCAGCCATTAAAGTTGTTGTGCTTGAAGTTAATGAAAGCGTAAAGTCTGGAGCGTTAGAAGTTACTTCTAATATAGCCATTTGACTACGTACTAAACTTCCCACTGTACCAGTAAAATTAATAGGGTATTGTGCTAAAGGTATATTATCTGAGGTATTTACAGTAAATGTAATGCGGTTGCCAGGGTTAATTGTTACAGATACTGGGCTAATGGAAATTGTAGAATTATTGCTTGCAGCCGCAATTGTAACAGGCTGGGAGAAATTGCTAGATGCTTGAACTTCAACATTAAAACTTGTGCTACTACCAGCAGCAATACTTTGCAAACTTGGACTAACATTAAGTGTAAAATCGCCAGAAACTTGCCTGACAACCAAGTTAAATAATTGATTGCTAACACAACCATTAGGATCAGTAGCAGTAATTACTAAATTAAAAGTTCCTGATTCTGTTGGTGTACCAAAGAGTAAACCATTTGTGTTAAACGTTAGTCCGTTTGGTAATTTACCAGAAGTAATAGCAAATGTATAAGTGGTTGTACTATTAGCAACGCTGATAGTTTGGTTATAAAAAGAGTTTATTAATGCTTCATTTAAAGTAGTTGGAAGAAAAGAAATTTGAGGACAATTAATTACTGGATCACTAACTTTTATTAAGAAAATATCATCATCTCCGCCCTTGTCTGGTTGTAGAGCGTTTGCTACTGGGAAATCTAGCGAAGGAGTATGACCTATTAAGTAAATATCTCCTTGCGTATCTATAGCCATTTGACCAGCACGATCTGGATTATTACCACCTAAATACGTAGAAAATACTAAGGCACCATTGCTATCATATTTAGCTAGAAAAGCATCAAAAAATCCTCCTGCACTAGCACTTTGTAAAGGACGTTGCATAGGAAAATCTGTTAAAGACATGGTTTCGCCATAAACATAAATATTATCGTTTTTATCAACTGCAATATTAAATCCTACTTCGTCTTTACTTCCGCCAATATAAGTGCAGTAAAGAATGGTTTTAGCTGTTGGATCTAGCTTCATTACATAAGCATCTATAGCCCCACCTTTAGTTGCTTGGGCAGGATTAACTGTTGGAAAATTAACAGAATTAGTCATGCCTGTAATATAAATATTTTTTTGTGAATCTACAGCAACGCCAAAAGCGCGGTCTAAGTCTAATGGGCCTAAGTAGGTAGAAAAAATTATTGAGCCTGTTGGATTTAGCTTAGTAATAAAAATATCGATATTATTAATTCCACCGCCTTCAGCTTGACCAGCATTTTTTGTTGGGAAATTTGATGAAACAGTTTCACCAACCATATAAACATTGCTGTCAGAATCAAGCGTCATGTCATGACATTTGTCTAAATCATCGCCTCCAAGATAAGTACAAAAATCTAGGCTACTTCCATCAACACTTAAACGAGCAACAAAAGCATCAAAAGAAGCTGACTTTTGAGTTTGGAAAGCGTTTTTAACAGGTAAGTCAAGCGAAGTAGTTTCCCCAGCGATATATACATTGCCAGCAGCATTTAGTTTAATGCTAAATGCACGCTCTACTAAAGTTCCTCCCAAATAAGTAGAATATAGTAGCTCGTTACCTGTTGGATTTAGTTTAATAACAAATGCGTCTATATTAACTCCTCCTCCTCCTGTGGGTTGAACAGCATTAACAACAGGAAAATTAGTTGAATAGGTTTCCCCAGTTACATAAGCGTTTCCTTGTGAGTCAACTGCAATAGCAAAACCACTATCAATATCATTACCTACTACATAAGTAGAGTATAAAATTTCTGTAGCTGTAGAATTTAATTTAGTGACAAATATATCTATTGATGTGCCACCACCTTTATTTTGAAAAGGATTTTTAAGAGGGAAACTTATTGAAAGTGTTTCACCTGTAAGATAGACATTATTATCTTTGTCAACTGTAATACCAAAACCTCGATCTCTGTCTGTGCCACCAAAGTAAGTAGAGTAAATAAACACAGGGTCAATTACTAGCGGTTTAGTTGGGTCATAATCAGCAACTTCAAAACCAAAAATATTATTTCCTTTTAGCTTATAGCTACCTGCAATAAATTCTTTAGTCCCATCAATTTCTTGATAAATAATAGGCTTATGTTTATAAAGATTTCCTGCATTGGTTGGAATAATTAAGTTTCCTTCCATATCAACACTTAAAGCATTGTTAGGACTGTCAACATCAAGCTGAACTATGATTTCTTTAGGACTAGCACCAGGACTAACTATTAAGTCATATTCTAGTTGCTGTTGATTTCCATAATAAATTGCATCAATACCAGGATAAATAGACTCGTATTTTACCTTATTATATTCTGATAAATTAGTATGCCAATTTTTTTTATCATTACCAATAAAATAGTTTATTTTTCCAGCACGCTCGCCTATTGCCTCAAGTTTAGGCTTGGGATTACTGCCAACAAACTGCATTTTTACCGTTGTAGGAGCTTTTTCTTTATCATTTTTAAGCGACAACAAAGCTTCTTTTTCTGTAAGAAGTAGGTTGTAGCCTTTTCCACGGGAAAAAAATTTTACTTGAGGATCTGTTTGTCCAGAATTTGCTTCAAAGCTTAAAGGCAGTTTAGAGTAATTTTGCAATAATGATTGTTGAATATTGTTAAAAGATTGTTTATTGTCAGTTTTGCTTGATGGAAAATTACTTGTATTTGAATAAAAAAATAAATAACTAGTTAAAAGTAAAATACTTAAGAAAACTAATGATAAAAAAAATAAATAACGTGATTGCATTTAGTAAATTCTCCTTAAGACTAATAGGAAGGCAATAAAAAATACTGCATTATAACAAAGATTATCTTATCTGTATTTGAGTTACTGCCGTATTTTATACCCATTAAACAAATGTCTAAATTTTCCTCAGCAATTCCCAGTTAACTTTTAGAGGGCGATGAAAAGCGGTTATCTTCGATTTTCCTTTTTATTTTGGCCCGATATACAAGCAATAACACAAAAGACAATTTAGGTAATTATATGAGATTAGAATTGGTAGGGGAATTAACGCAAATAGGTAGAGAAACGCTTTTAATTCGAGACATTGCATTTAGCCCTGATGGGAAGTTATTGGTTAGTGCTGGGACAGATTCAATAATTAGGTTTTGGGATGTTGCCACACAAAAAGAAGTAGAACAAATATCATGGGAAAAACTAGTTCCATATGGTTATTCTACTGTTGAATCAGTTGCATTTAGTCCTGATGGCTCACTATTTGCAGCTTGTGGTGGTATTGGTAGCCTAGCACTTTTTTACACTTCTAATTTTCAATTAATTACTGAATTTCCTTTGCAAAAACGGACAAAACTTATTGAATCAAGTGTTGCTTTTAGTCCTTGTAGCAAATATCTTGCTGTAGTCGGCTGGAATAATTCTTTACGTCTAATTTCTATACAAGAACAAAAGGTAATTCAACAATTAAATCTTCAAGGCTGGCTACATTCAATAGCTTTTCATCCTACAAAAAAATTATTAGCTGTTGGTGGTTCTAGTTTTGTGCGATTGTTTGACTTTGAACCCTTCCAAGGTTTTGATAATTTGCCAAAAAAAATCTCTCTTAATACCGAAAAATCAGGTAGTAATAATGTAGGTTTTAATAGTAATGGGACACAGGTAGCTATTGCTTGTAATGATGATAGTGTAAGGGTTTATCCAATCAACAAAAAGAAACCACATTTTATTTGTCGCAGTCATCGCGGTGGGTCTACTGTGCTAGCTTGGCATCCTAAGAATAACCTGTTTATTAGCGGTGATGGAACTAAGTTTATTTATCTTTGGGATGGTGCAACTGGAGAACTACTTACATCTAGTGATAAGCACCAAAGAAAAATTTCTTGTCTAAAATGGCGTGCAGATGGTGAAATATTTGCCTCAGCAAGTTGGGATAGATCTATTAAATTTTGGCAAGTAGTTTAGTTTTTATTTTCTTTTATAAAGCTTATGACGATATTAGCAAGTTCTTCTCCTTTATCTTCCTGTAAAAAATGACCAGCTTTGGTAATAGTTGTATGAGCTTGGTCTATAGCTCCAGGAACTAGTTGTTGAAATGGTTTTTCTGCCCCTTGTGTTATGGGGTCTTTGTCGCTAAATGCTGTAAGAAATGGTTTTGTCCATTGCTTTAATTTTTTCCAAGCTTGGCGATTTGCTTCTGTTGCAGGGTTATCAGGTGATGTTGGAACTAGTTTAGGAAAAATCCTAGCTCCTGACTTATAACTTTCATCAGGAAAAGGAGCATTATAAGCAGCTATAACTTCCTCAGAGAGTTTACTTTGACAGCCCATTTGAATAATTTGGCCTACAGGGAAAACTTCCACTGTTTGAGAAAATTCCTGCCATTGAAAAAACGCTTCTGGCATCTTTTCATCGCCTGTTGGTAGTCCTGTATTTGCTGTAACTATATGAGAAAAACGATTTTCTTCTTGAGCAACTACCCTAAGACCTATTAGACCACCCCAATCTTGACACACTAAAGTTATATTATTTAAGTCTAATGAGCTAATAAAACTGATAATAGAATCAACGTGCATCTGGTAAGAATACTCGTCTGTTTGAGTGGGTTTATCTGAACGACCAAAGCCTATTAAATCAGGAGCAATTGCTCTAAACCCAGCATTAACAATAATTGGAATCATTTTTCTATAAAGGTAAGACCAAGATGGCTCTCCATGTATCATTAATACAACAGGAGCAGTTTTTTCTCCTTCATCAATATAGTGCATTCTTAAAGATTGAAAATTAACATAGTTAGGTTGAAAGTTATATTCAGGTAGATTAGCGAATCTTTCGTCTGGTGTTCTTAAAAATTGCATTTTTCTCTCTTTTTAATTAAATGGGTAAATAAGCTTTTATAATTTTTGACAAGTCAACAGGCTTATTGTAACACTAGTTTTAGAAAATTTTGAAAGCTGAAGGTAAGAAAATGATTGAAAAAATAATATTGGGAGCAGGATGTTTTTGGGGTGTTGAAGACCTGTTTAGACAAGTTTTGGGAATTGTTTCAACCTGTGTTGGCTATTCAGGAGGGTTTTTAGAAAATCCAAGCTATGAAGATGTATGCAATGGCAGGTCTGGACATACTGAAGTTATTGAAATTGAATATGATACAACTCAAATTAGCCTTCAAGAAATATTAAATTTATTTTGGGAAAACCATAACCCTACTTATAAAAATAAGGCTCAATATAAATCAGCAATTTTTTATTTTACTCCTGAGCAAAAAAATTTAGCTGAGAACTTAAAAGAGCAATTAACTAAAAGTCAAAAATATAACAATGAAGTTAGAACTGATATTTTACCTGCACAAACTTTCTACAAAGCTGAAGAGTATCACCAAAAATATTATGAAAAGCAAAAAATTAAACTTGAGAAATATTTATCAATCTGCAAAGTTGATTTAACTGATTAAAAGCTAAAAGCTTAGTTAGCTAGCTTTTTTTTTAAGAATAACAATAATCAACCATTAGCTAACTTTTAATTTAGGTAGTTTAGTTTTATGGTCGTCTCACGGACGAAATTATGGTGGACATTTCTTTGGCTAGGCTGTATTGGTTTTGGTGGTGGAATAGCTGTTTTAGCTCAAATTTATGTTCTCATAGTCCAAAAAAGAGGTTGGTTAAAAGAAGCAGAATATTGGGAAGCCGCTGCCTTTGGTCAAAGCTTGCCTGGCTCATATGCTGTCAACGCGGTTAGTTACATTGGTTTAAGGCTTCAAGGCACAATGGGAGCTATAATTGCTGTTGTAGCCTTTCTACTTCCTTCTTTTTTTATGATGATAGGTTTAACGCTTCTTTACCGTGAACTACAATCCAGACAAATAACAAATCTAGTAACCCTTTTTATGTCAATGAATGCTGCTGTTGTAGGCATTGTTTTAGCAGTTAGCATAAAGCTTGGACGTAATGGAGTTAAAAATTATACTCAAGCAATAATGGCTGTTGCAGCTTGTTTGGCATTATTACTTAAAATTCTTAATGTAGTTGAAGTAATCTTGGCTGCTGGTATTATTGGCATTTTTCTAAATTCATTAAAACATTCTAATGATCCTCAAAGCGATGCTAGCGCAAAATCCAAAACAGACACTAGCTCTACACCTTCAAAACAACCTGAAAAACGCTTATTGCTAATTCCGCTGCTTTTATTACTTACACCTATATCTTTACCCTTGTTAGGTAAATTAACTTTTCTATTTCTACGAATTGGAGCAGTAACATTTGGCGGAGGGTTTGTTATGATTCCGCTAATTGAACAAGAGGTAGTAAAAAACGCACATTGGCTTACACATCAACAATTTGTTGATGGTATGGCTTTAGGACAAATGACCCCCGGGCCAGTTTTAATAACTGCTACTTTTGTTGGCTATTATGTAGCAGGTTTTTCGGGAGCAATAGTATCTACTGTTGCCGTATTTCTCCCATCGTTACTTATTACCATCATCATAGGTCATCCTTTAGAACGCTTTCGCACTAATCCCCAAGTCCAAGCCTTTCTACAAGCTGTTACTCCTACTGTTGTAGGAATGATGGGAGCAGCTTTTGTTAATATTACTCAAGCAGGTGTTACTTCTAAAATAGGAATTTTAATTGCAGCTATAGGTTGTTTAGTTTTGCTTAAATGGCGTGTTAGCCCTGCTTTAGTGATGTTGGGAGCAATAATATTAGGTATCGCCTTAAGGTATTTTCAAATAAGTTTAATTTAAGTTAGGTAACTATTAGCAATGTTTTGATTTAATGAAAGACTAAATATATAATCTTTCCTCATTTCAGTTTTCTTGATTTAATGGAGCAAAAAAATGAAGTATTCAGATATACAAAATTATATTCAGGGTCAATTTGTCCCTGTTAACCTAGAATTTTTGGATGTATATAATCCTGCTAATGGTAGCGTAATATCTAAAGTCCCGCTTTCTGGTATGGAACAAGTTGACGCGGCTGTAAAAGCTGCAAAACAAGCCTTTCCTGCTTGGTCAAGTCTACCTGTTAAAGAGCGTGTACAAGTTCTTTATCGTTATAGAGTGCTTTTAGAAAAAAATATTGAAGAGCTTACGCATCTTATAACTGAAGAAAATGGAAAAATTTATAGTGAAGCAAAAGCTGAAGTCTTAAAATCTATGGAATTAACAGAATTTGCTTGCTCAATGCCTCAAATTGTTGCTGGCGAAGTAATGGAAGTTAGCCGAGGCGTAGAATGCCGTATAGAAAAATATCCTGTTGGCATTGTAGCCTCTATAACTCCTTTTAATTTTCCCAATATGGTGCCTAATTGGACAATACCTAATGCACTTGCTCTAGGCAATTGTATGATATTAAAACCTTCTGAGCTAGTTCCTTTAAGTGCTGGACGTATTGCAGAACTGTTAAAAGAAGCCGGACTACCTGATGGCGTTCTTAATATTGTTCATGGTGGTAAAGATACAGTAGATGCAATTTGTGACCACCCTGATATTGAAGCAATTAGTTTTGTAGGATCAACTAAAGTAGCAAAAATAGTTTATCGACGTGGCACAGCTAACTTAAAGAGAGTGTTAGCTTTAGGTGGTGCAAAAAATCATTTAATTGTGATGCCTGATGCAGATTTAGAAATGAGTGCAAGCAATATTGTAGCCTCAATGTCTGGTTGTGCTGGTCAACGTTGTATGGCTGCATCTGTAATGATGGCTGTAGGCAAAGTAGATCATATTATTGACCGGATGGTTAGCTTTGTAAAAAACATGGTGCCGGGTAAAGATATTGGCCCAGTAATTTCTAAAGAAGCCAAAGCCCGAATTGAAAGTTACATCACAGAAGCCGAAGAGCAAGGAGCAAAGGTTTTAGTAGATGGACGTGGTACAGTTGTAGCAGGGCAAGAAGATGGTTTTTATGTTGGCCCAACCTTAATTGATTATGTAAAACCCTCTATGCGTATTGCTCAGGAAGAAATTTTTGGCCCTGTTTTAGTCATTGTTCGAGCATCAGATGTTGACGAAGCCTTAAAAGTAGAAAATAGCTCACCTTATGGTAATGCTGCATCAGTTTTTACTGAAAGCGGCGGAACTGCTCGTTATGTGATTGAACGTGCAAGTGCTGGTATGGTTGGAATTAACGTCGGCGTACCTGTTCCACGCGAGCCTTTTTCCTTTGGCGGTTGGAATGAATCTAAATTTGGAGTAGGTGATATTACTGGACGTGGTTCTATTGAATTTTGGACTAAATCCAAGAAAATTACTACTAAATGGAATATTGAAGCTGGTACAAACTGGATGTCTTAAATTTTTAATTTAATTATTAATTGGGCTAGCAATATTAAGTTGCTAGCCTTAAATATTTTATGAAGATACAACTTATTACTCCGTCAACTAAAGACTTAATCAATGGTAATCAAATTACTGCTATTAGAATTAAGCAAATTTTAACTAAACTTGGTCATAAAGTAAGTGTTAGCAGAAATTATAATGGTCAAGATGTAGACTTAATGATTGCACTGCACGCTTTACGTAGCTTTTCATCAATTGAAAAATTTTATCAATGATATCCAAATAAACCGTTGGTAGTTGTACTAACAGGCACGGATCTTTATCAAAATATTCAAGTTAGCGAGTCGGCTCGTCAAGCTTTGTCTTGGGCAACACGTTTAGTAGTGCTGCAAAAACAAGGTTTATTTGAACTTCCAGAACACTTACAAGCTAAAACACAGGTTATTTATCAATCTGCCAGGAAAGTTAAACCTGCTAAAAGTTTTTTCTCCAATAAAAATTTTAATGTCTTAGTAGTTGCTAATTTACGTGTAGAAAAAGATCCTTTTCGTACAGCCTTAGCACTATCAAAATTATCTATTGATTCTAAAATACAAGTTTTTCATATAGGGCTACCTCTTAATCAAGAAATGGAAAAAGAGTTAAAACTTATTCAGGAAAACAACGCTCGCTATCATTGGTTAGGAAGTTTTTCTCATCATAAAACCAAGCAACTTATTACTGCTGCCGACTTAGTTTGTATAACCTCAAGAATTGAAGGCGGATCAAATGTTTTATGTGAGTCGCTAGCGGCTGGAACGCCTGTAATAACTACAAATATTCCTAGTCTAGTTGCTACTTTGGGAGATAATTATCCTGGTTATTTTTCGGTTGGCGATACTAAAAAGCTAGCAAATTTGCTTTGGCAAGCAGAAACCGACATCAATTTTTATCAAGAGCTAAAAAATAATTGTAAAAAAGTAGCTTATTTGGTTGAGCCTGCAACAGAGGAAAGATGCTGGCAAGATTTGATTAAACAACTATCAGAGTGTTAGATTGCATAGACTTTAAAGTTCCCTAATTTATTATTTGGAGTAAGTTAAATAATGTCAGATGAAGCTAAATTAAAAGAGAAAAAACTTAGGCTAACAGAAATGGCTAAATGTGGTGGTTGAGCTTCTAAAGTCGCTCCTGGCGATCTAGCTCAAGTATTGAGTTATTTACCTAAATTTCCACCTAACCCCAATTTGCTTGTGGGTTTTAGCACTTCTGATGATGCAGGAGTCTATAAGTTAACTGATGAACTAGCTTTAGTTCAAACGGTAGACTTTTTTACTCCTGTAGTGGATGACCCTTACCTATTTGGTCAAATTGCTGCGGTAAATGCTTTAAGTGATGTTTGGGCAATGGGCGGCAAAGCCTTAACAGCACTGGCAATTGCTGGGCTTCCTTTAGCAGATGCAGACCTAAGCGTTTTTGGTGAAGTTGCACGAGGTGGGGCGGAAATGCTTGCTAGTGTAGGTGTTAGTTTAGTTGGTGGGCATACTGTTGAAGATAAAGAACTTAAGTTTGGCTATGCAATTACAGGAATAATTCACCCAGAAAAAATAGTTGCTAATTCAAATGCAAAAGCTGGTGATAAGTTAATTCTTACCAAATCTTTAGGGACAGGAATTATTAGTTCAGGAATTAAATTTGAGCGTGCATCAGATGAAGCAAGACAAGCAGCAATTAAAGCTATGACAGAGCCAAATAAACTTGCTTCAGAAATAATGCAGGAAATTGGAGTTAATGCAGCAACCGATATAACAGGCTTTGGTTTGCTAGGGCATGCTTATGAAATGGCTAAAGGAAGCCAGGTTACTTTACAATTAGCAACAAATAAAATAGCCATAATGCCCCAAGTTTTTGAGCTTTTAGCAGAAAAAATTATGACTAAAGGCGACCGCAACAATCGAAAATATGTTGGAGATACAATAACTTTTGCTTCTGATGTTTTACCTGCTATGCAATCAGTTCTTTTTGACCCACAAACCGCAGGCGGGTTATTAATTAGTGTAGTGGCAGAAAAATCAAATTTATTGTTAGATAAGTTGCTCTCAAGTGGTGTCCAAGCAAGCGAAGTAGGGCAAGTATTAGCCTACAATGGAAAATTCTTAGAAGTTTTTTCACAGATCGAGTAGTAGATGTGATTTATTCATCTACTAACGGGATTTCTGGTTTTGGTTCTATGCCAACTTTTATTACACCTCGCTCTGTTTTTACTGGGTAAGTTGCAACACAACGTCCATTATCAGGCGAGACACATTGACCATTAGTAACATCTATTTGCCAAAAATGCAGACGACAAGTAATTTTTTGTCCATCAATAACGCCATCATCCAAAGGCGCGGCCATATGAGGACACATATTTTCAATTGCATAAAGTTTGCCACGAATATTAAAAATTGCTATTGAATGACCCTCAAC
Source organism: uncultured Clostridia bacterium (assembly GCA_964492845.1). Taxonomy (GTDB): domain Bacteria; phylum Acidobacteriota; class Blastocatellia; order Chloracidobacteriales; family JADJPF01; genus JADJPF01. Next base: position 156,595 of record CAZBMZ010000009.1, on the reverse strand, counting down.
TACAAAACCTTTAGCTTCTCCAAAACCAACTTCGCTAAACTTACAAACTGGATGAAATTCCATAGTCCTCTCCCAATTTTTTAGAAGGCACTTTTGCCAAAAGCATATTTTGGGCTTGATCCAAAATTAGGTCAAGATACCCAGCACCATTAATTTAATATTTTATTTATTTGCTAAAAAACAAGCTACATAATGATTATTTCCAATATTTACAAATTTTGGTTCATTAGTTTTACATTCAGCCATAACTTGAGGGCAGCGAGTATGAAAGTGACAACCGCTAGGGGGATTTAACGGACTAGGAACATCTCCTTGCAAGACAATACGTTGACGTTTTTTTTCTGCTACTGGATCAGGAACAGGAACAGCAGAAATCAAGGCTTGTGTGTAAGGATGTAGAGGCTTTTGATAAATTTCGCTTGCTTCGGCTAGCTCTACAATTTTGCCTAAATACATTACAGCAACTCGATTACTCATATATCTTACGGCTCGTAAATCGTGCGAAATAAATAAGTAAGTAAGCGATAGATCTTTTTGTAATTGTTGGAGCAAATTCATAATTTGAGCTTGAATAGACACATCTAATGCTGCAATAGGCTCATCGGCTACAATAAAATCTGGATTAAGTGCTAATGCTCGTGCAATTCCAATTCGTTGACGTTGACCGCCAGAAAATTCATGAGGATAACGCTTTATAAATTGAGGATTTAAGCCTACTTTTTCCATTAAATCTTGTACTTGTTTATCTAATTCTATACCAGCTAAATTGTTAAAGACTGTTAAGGGTTCGGCAATAATGTCTTTTACTGTCATTCTAGGATTAAGTGAGGCATAAGGGTTTTGAAAGATCATTTGTAAATGTCGGCGAAAAGGGCGCATTTGCTGATTTGAGAGTTTAGTTAAATCTTTACCTTGAAAAATTATTTGTCCATTTATTGGTTTAACTAATTGCAGGATTGCACGGCCTGTAGTTGATTTACCGCATCCAGACTCACCAACAAGCCCTAAAGTCTCACCCTTTTTAATATTAAATGAAATACCGTCAACAGCCTTGACCGTGCGGGGTTTGCTGCCCATTATACGGTCTAGCAAACCACCTCCGCTTAAGTGAAAATATACTTGTAAATTATTGATTTCTAATAAGTTTTTCTCTGTAGTCATAACGTTTAATTTTCTTGCCAACAAACAGAAAAATGTTGGTCATTAATTTGTCTAATTGGTGGAAATTCTTTGCATTTATCTGTTACATAAGCACATCTTGGAGAAAAAGGACATCCAACAGGTAATTTAGTTAAATCTGGTGGTAGCCCTGGAATTTGAAATAATTTTTCTTGTTGGCTTAATGGGTCAGGTACAGATTTTAATAAACCTTGAGTATAAGGATGATGTGGCTTAGAAAATAACTCTGTTGTAGGAGCATATTCTATAACTTTGCCTGCATACATTACAGCAATATGATCTGTCATTCCTGCTACTAACCCTAAGTCATGAGTAATAAGTATTATTGATGTGCCAGTTTTTTCTTTTAAGTCCTTAATTAATTCTAAAATCTGTGCTTGGATAGTTACATCTAAGGCCGTAGTCGGCTCATCGGCAATTAACAATTCTGGTTTACAAGACAATGCCATAGCAATCATTACTCTTTGACGCATACCACCGGAAAATTGATGAGGATAATCATCAATACGACGTGCTGCATCAGAAATGCCTACAAGCTCTAACATTTCAATAGCTTTTTTTCTGGCTGCCGCTTTACTTAAGCCTTCGTGTAGTTCAGTAATTTCTGTTAATTGCGCTCCAATTTTCATAAAAGGATTAAGCGAGGTCATAGGGTCTTGAAAAATCATCGCAATACGCTTTCCACGAATCCGGCGAATTTCGCCTTCAGATAATTTCATTAAGTCTTGACCATTAAAATTTACTTCACCACCTACAATTTTTCCTGGAGGATAAGGAATTAAGCGCAAAATAGATAAATTTGTGACTGATTTACCAGAACCAGATTCGCCAACAATTCCTAAAGTCTCACCTCTTTTTAAGTCAAAAGAAACATCATCAACTGCCTTTACTACAGTACCTTCGCTATAAAAGTAAGTCTTTAGATTTCTGACACTTAGCAAAATAGGATTATCTATAGCCATATTTACCTTAAGTTAATTAGATAGGATTGCTTAATCTTTTCTCATTTGTGGGTCAAGTGCATCCCTCAAGCCATCGCCTAAAAAGTTTAAGCTAAAAAGCGTGATTGCCATCATTAAACCAGGAAAAATTAACTGCCAAGGATAGACAGAAATAGCTTCTATTCCTTCGTTTACCATTGTTCCCCAACTTGCTAGCGGAGGTTGTACACCTAAGCCTAAAAAGCTAAGAAATGCTTCTGAAAGCATTGCACTAGGAATAGTTAATGTTGTATAGACAATTACTGGGCCTAAAGTATTAGGAACAATATGACGGAAAATAATTTGAGGGGTTTCAACTCCTACGGCTCTTGCTGCTTCAACAAATTCTTGGTTTTTTATTGACAAGACTTGTCCGCGAACAATACGCGCCATTGTTAACCAAGATACAGCACCTAAAACCAGAAAGAGCATAAAAATGCTTTTAGTAAAAAACGCTAGTAAAACAATTACTAAAAATAAGTAGGGTAATGAATAAATGACATCTACAATTCTCATCATTAATTCATCAATATAGCCGCCAAAATAGCCAGAAATTGCTCCATAAGTTACACCTATTACAAAGCTAACCGATGTTGCAACTAGCCCAACCATTAAAGAAATTCGTCCACCGATCAAAGAACGGACTAAAATATCACGTCCTAATTGATCAGTTCCAAACCAATGATCCCAACTAGGAGGCTCGCTACCTCTATCTAAATTAATTTGATCATAGGTGTAGGAAGAAAACATTGGGCCAAGTAGAGAAACAGTAATAATAAACATTAATACTATGGCACCAAGTACAGCTAGCTTATTTTTTTTCAGTCTGCGCCAAGCATCTTGCCATAAACTAGTACCAACAACTAATTCTTTTTTAGCTATATTAACTTCTTGATTCATAATAATTTGCCTCTATTTATAGCTAATACGTGGATCAAGTAAACCTATGGTAATATCTACAAGTAAATTCATTACTACTAATACTGTAGAAATAAATAACGTTAGTCCCATTACTAGAGAATAATCACGGGAGTTAGCAGCTTCGATAAAGATTTTTCCTAGTCCAGGGACAGCAAAAATTTTTTCTACAACAATTGTGCCAGCTAGCAAGAAGCTAAGAGCCGGGCCAGTAAATGAAATTACAGGAATTATTCCACCTCTTAGCGCGTGTCTTAGAACTACAACGCTTTCTGCTAGTCCTTTTGCTCTTGCAGTGCGGATATAATCAGCCCGCAGGACTTCAAGCATTCCGCTACGAGTTAGCCGGGCAATATAAGCGATGTATACAGCCGACAAGGTAAGTGCAGGCAAAATTAGATGTTTAGGCTCTCCCCAACGTGCCGGAGGTAGCCAAAATAATGTAAGAGAAAAAATAATTACTAGAAGTGGCCCTAGTACAAAGCTTGGTAGTGAAATCCCTAGCATTGCTATAGCCATTGAAACATAATCTAACAGCGAGTTTTGCCTTAATGAAGAAATTATCCCAATTATTAAACCAAGAACTAGTGCAAACAAGTAAGCTAGCAAGCCTAAAACAACAGAAGTCGGTAAATGTTGCCAAATAAGCTCATTAACTGAACGCCCTACATAACGGGTTGAAGGGCCAAGATTTCCCTTCATTAACTCTTTTACATAGTTAAAATATTGAATATGCAGAGGTTTATCTAAACCATATTGCTCATTTAGGGCTTGAATAACTTCTGGAGGAAAAGCTTTTTCAGCCGTAAAAGGACTACCTGGAGCAAGTCGCAGAAGAAAAAAAGTAATAGTAACAATAATTAGCAAAATAGGTATCATGCCTAGCAAGCGGCGAATGATTAACCGGAGCATTTTTCTATCTCCTTACACTAGTTGGGTTTAACGGATTCGTTTTCTGGCTTCCATTCTGTGTTGATAGAAACAGCTTTTAGAGGGTGAGTATCAAAAAGATTTGGATACCAACCTTCAACATAAGGCTTTTTAAGGTAACTTAAAGCAGTAAAATAAATTGGTATAAATGGCATATTATCAAGTAGAAATTCTTCTACTTTTACTAATTTTTCACTACGTTTAGCTTCATCAGGTTCTTGATTAGCTTCTTCTAACATTTTTACGTATTCTTCATTAATCCAACCAGAATTATTATTTGGCGTATCTTTTCCAAATAAATTTAAGAAGGTATCAGGGTCTAAATAATCGCCTGTCCAAGAATTTCTAGCTAAATCAAATTCTCGACGCTCCCGACGAGCCGTAAAGGTTTGCCATTCTTCATTTTGCAGTTCAATGTTTATGTTAAGGGATTCTTTCCACATTCTTTGGATTGCTTCAGCAATTTGGCGATGTGTATCTAAAGTATTGAAATAAATAGTAATAGTAGGAAATCCTTTTCCATCAGGATAGCCTGCTTCAGCCATTAATTTTTTAGCTAGTTCTGGATTATATTTATCTCCTTGAATTTCAGGATAACCTGATAGCCCTGGTGGAACTAGCGTAGTTGCTGGAATATCCCCTTTGCCTATAAGTTTATCAGTGATTGCAGATTTATCTATAGATAAGTTAAGAGCTTTACGTACTCTTACATCATCAAAAGGTTTCTTTTGAACATTTATGCTAAAAAAATAGCTAGTAAAAAATGTACCTTTAACATAATCTTTTTTGTTTCTAAGGGCTTTAATAAAAGCAGGTGGAACACTTCCACTTTGCATTACATCGATTTCCGCAGATTTATAAAGATTTACTGTAGTTGGGTTGTCATCAACAGGGTAAAAATAAGCTTTCTCTAATTTTACATTTGCTGCGTCCCAGTAATCAGGGTTTTTGACAAGTACAACTTGGTTATAAGGTTTGTGTTCTTGAAGCTTAAAAGCTCCATTACCAACAATATTTTTACTTTCAGTCCAACGATCTCCCCATTTTTCAATAGCCCAACTTGGCAAGGGGGAAAACACAAAATGAGGGGTCATCTTTATAAAAAATGCTGTCGGACGCTCCATTTCAACTTCTAAAGTATAATCATCAATTGCACGGACTCCTAAATCACTAACTGGAAGGTGGCCTTGGGAAATTGCCTCAGCATTTTTTATGAAGTAGAGTAGCCCAGCATAAGGAGTTCCAGTTTTAGGGTCAATTCCACGTTTCCACGCCCAAATAAAATCATGTGCTGTAACAGGGCGTTTATCTGACCAGACTGCATTTTTACGTAAATAAAAAATCCATTTTTTAGCTTGATCCACTGCTTCCCAACGTTCAGCCGTTCCTGGACGAGGTTCTAGGGTTTTAGGGTCATAGACTGTAAGACCTTCTATAACACTCATTATTATATTGCCTTCAGGAATGCCGGCTGTTTTATGTGGATCTATTGAACGAGGTTCAGAAGCGTTACAGTAATAAAGTATTTGGTTTTTAGGTGTTGTAATTTTTCCAAAATAAGCTGAAGCACTAATACAAGCAGGTAGTGAGATGATCGCAATAAGTAGGCAAACTAAGACTATTTTTGTTTTATACATAATTTTATTCCTTAGAAATAAAGAGTTTAGCTGCGATCTTTGACGGAGTTATTAACTATTTTATAGCTTATTTTTAGCTTTAGCTAGCAAGCTTTTTGCTACAGTAGCATTTAGACTAAGGAAATGCAAATTTTAATCAAATTTGCTCAAACTAGCTTTAAGGCTCGGAATTTAGGCTTGTAAAGCTTGAAAAGCTACATATCATCCAAAAAACACTAAGCTATAGAAAAAATATTTTTTAAAAACCTGAAAAATTATAAAACTTAGTGACCAAAATATTACGTGTTCAGTCAAGGAAAGTAAAATGGGTAGGTGTGTTAATTGCGGTAATTTATTTAGTGATGAAGTGTTTTTTTGTCCTCAAGATGGGGAATTTGCTTTATTAGATGTAATACTAAAGGATACTTATTTAATTAAGGAGAAATTAGGTGAAGGTGGTATGGCTATGGTGTTTAAGGCTACTAATGTCTTAACTAATTCCATATGTGCCATTAAAATTATTCATCCTGATATGTTAGAAAGTGAACTTAATGCAGTAGAACGACTTCTTTTAGAAGCAGTAAAAATAAAAAAAATTGCTCATCCAAATATTGTAAAGGTTTTAGACTTTGGCCCGCTTAATGATGGAGAACTTGTTTATTTAACTATGGAACTGCTAAAGGGCAAGACATTAAAACAGGAAATTATTGAAAAAGGGCCAATAAATTATAAAAAAGCCGCTTTTCTTATTGAACAAGTTTGTGCTGCTATTGGTGCTGCACATGAAAGAGGCATCATTCACCGAGATATAAAACCAGAAAATATTTTCCTTTTAGAAGATATAAAAGATAATATATTACTGAAGGTATTAGACTTCGGAATTTCTACAGATCATGTTACTCAATTTACAGGAGCAGCAAAGCAAATAATAGGTACACCTGAATATATGTCTCCAGAACAATGCGAGGCTCATAAAAATTTAGATATTAGGTCGGATATTTATAGCTTAGGGGTTACTTTATATGAGATGTTGACGGGTCGAGTACCTTTCCCAATAGCTTTTTGGGAGCCTTATGAGGTTTTACGTAAACAAATGTTTGAAGATCCTGAACCTTTGACTAGTTTGCGCCCTGATATTCCTCTAAGTGTTGAAAAAGTTGTATTAAAAGCTTTAGAAAAGAATCCTAATCGTCGTCAACAATCTGTTTTAGAGGTTGCTAAAGAATTTATATTTTCACTTAGGGAAGAAGGAATAATAGAAGAGAAAACCAACCGCATTAAGGTTAACTTAAAAGATTTAGCTAAACACTCTATTAATCAAGGTCTATCACATTTAGAAAAGGGGGAACATATATTTGCTATCAATTGTTTTACTGAGGCTATAAGCTATAGTTTTGGCTATAGTGATGCACATTATTTTTGTGGTCTTGCTTATCAAGCTGCTAATGATATGGAAGAAGCTATTAGGTGTTTTGATACAGTTATTAGCTTAGAACCTAATAGAGCAGAGGCTTATTTTAAGCGTGCTTTGTGTTACCAAAGTAAAAATAAATTAGAGCAAGCAATTGATGATTTTAGTCAAACTATTAAATTGGATACTAAACATCAACAAGCTTTTTACTATCGAGCATTAAACTATAAAAAACTTTCTCGTTTTGAAGAAGCTAAAGAAGACCTACATTTTGCTATTGAGCTTGACTCTAAAGATGCCCTTTCTTATTTTAATTTAGCCTGGCTGTATCATTATGAAAATGAGCTTGATATAGCACTGAGTAGCTATAGCCAGGCTATTACTTTAAACCCAAATCACTTAGAATCATATGTTTTACGAGCCTTTATTTATAAAGTTAAAGGTGATCTAGATAATGCTATGATTGATTGTAATTTGGCTTTGCAAATAGATCCTATGTCTCAAGCTACATATTTTGTACGAGCATTGATTTATCTTGCCAAAATGACTTTAGATTTAAAGAAAATTCGAGAACTTGATATGCCTTTTGTTCTTGCTGAACTATCTGATACTGAGGTTTTAACTACTTTAGCGAAACTCTTATAGTTAAAGATAAAAAGAACTTATTTTCTATAGTTGCTATTTATTTAGTAACTTTTTGTAAGTGATAAATTGTTGAGCGTAGTTGATCAACAGTGGTTTTTAGCTCATTAAGAAAAATTCCATCTACTGCTTGATTGGTTTCTAAATCACCCAAAATAATTTGTAATAACATATACATTTCACGAGAAACATTAGCAAAATTATCTCGGTAGTTTTGCACTGTTGTTTCGGTTAGAGGAATTGATGTTGTGTCAGAAAGGCTTTTGTCTTCTAATAAACTTTTGTCAGAACCAGATAAATTTATAGATTCTAAGTTGTTAGTAATAGACTGGTTATTCTGAGAGATAAGGTCTTGAGACATGGTATTTATAGTAGGTAGGGACAAATCAGCTTGTGCTTTATTACTATAACCAAAAGTGATTTTCTTTGAACTACCTGATTTGTTTTTAGTATTACCAACTTGCATTTGACTAGGAATTTTACTAGGGTCAGATGTTAGTAAAATTGCTGCTTCCAGGTCTTGTTCGCTTGCTTCTAGAAAAACCTTCATAAATTCTTTTTCAGATATAGCTTTCATTGTTGCTGCTAACTCTTGAGCAAATATTTCTATAGTTGCTGGTCGATTAGCTGGAGATTTTTCTAGCGCGTGCATAACTACAGCATTAAGCACAGGTGGAATATTAGGGCGTATTTCATAGATTGGACGGGGTGTTTCACGAGCTTGTTTTACTGCAATTGCTGTATGTGATTGGCCCAAAAATGGTAATCGTCCTGCTAAAAGCTCATAAAGCATTATTCCTAGTGAGTAAATATCTGAGCGTACATCTACTTCTTTTCCATAACATTGTTCTGGAGACATATAATAAGGAGTACCAATAACTATACCTTGGCGAGTTAGTTGCATCGCATCTTCAGAAGAAATATCCTTAAATTTGGCAATTCCAAAGTCTAAAACTTTTACTATTTCTAAATCTCCATCTTTATGAACAAAAATATTTTCTGGCTTTAAGTCACGATGGATGATTTTGTGTCTATGAGCAACCGATAGGGCGGCACAGATTTGTTGAATGGTTTCATTTACTTCTACTAGGCTAGGATAGCGGTTTTCTTTAATTTTCTGACGAAGAGTTTTACCTACTAGAAACTCCATAACTACATAAACTAATCCATCAGGTGTAACGCCAAAATCCATAACAGCAATAGCATTAGGATGGCGTATTTGCATTGCTGCATAGGCTTCTCGACGACAACGCTCTACGGAAGTAAAATCTTGAGCCGTTTCTGCATGCAAGATTTTAATTGCTATTGGCATATTTAATTGTAAATGTGTACCTCGGTAAACGCTTCCTGTCCCACCTCTAGCAATTCTTTCATGTAATTGATATTTATAATCTATCAACCTACCAACTAAAGCATCTTCCTTAGAAGATACTACCAATTGTTGACCATCAAAAGCACAAAAAGCTATGTTGTTCTCAAATTGACGTTGGCATTGAGGACAGATCTTCATGTGAATTTGCTGATTCTCCTTAAAATTATTTGACTATCAGTCTTATATTCTTAAATTTACTGTGGTTGAATATAAGGCAAATATTATCAATTTAATAAAATATAAAAAAGCATAATTAGATTAATGATATGTTTGAAATAGAAATTATTTTTTATAAGTTATAATTAATAAAAATTAGGTATTTATAGAAGTTCAAATTAAAAATAGACTAAAATTTTCTAATCTTATGATCTAGTAGCTTTGTTTAACAATTTTGGTAGAGTAAAATAACAATGTACCTATCAAATAATTACTACAAAGATAGATAGTTTACTTACTTTTTATTTATTTTAAGATAAATGGATTTTGTGTTTTTTGCTAACTTAGCAATTATTAAAAAGGCTAATTAGGGTATTGGTAATATGCTGCAATCTGGCAAAATTCTTGCTGATCGCTATGAAATTGTTCGACCTTTAGGCACTGGAGGTATGGGAAGCGTTTATCTAGCAAAAGATAAACGCTTGTCAGATAGCCTAAGAGCAATTAAAAAAATGATTGTAGAAACCTCAAACATGGAGGAACATAAAAAAGCCGTTGATGATTTTCGTCGTGAAGCAGAGGTTTTAGCTAATTTAGACCATCCAGCTATCCCATCTATTTATGATTACTTTATAGAAGAAGATTATTATTATTTAGTAATGAAATGTGTTGGAGGTAAGGATTTAGAAAAAATACTAGAAGAATCTCCCACAAGCTTTTTATCCGAAAAACAGGTTGTTAAATGGGCAATTCAGCTTTGTGATGTATTACAGTATATTCATTCCCGTAAACCTCCTGTAATTTATCGGGATATGAAACCTACTAATGTTATGTATGATGAAGAGATTGACCGAATTTACCTAATTGATTTTGGAGTAGCACGCTTTGTTTCTTCATCTCATACAAGCGTAACTGCTGTTGGGACAGTAGGTTATGCCCCACCAGAATTATTTATGGGCCTAGTCACACCAGCAACAGATATTTATTCTTTAGGCGCAACCTTAATTCATTTATTAGTAGGTTATTGTCCACTCTCTCATCCTGTTTATGGCTTTAATTTTTCTGTAAATCCAACACCTGCTCGACTTAATCCAAGTATTTCCTTAGAAATTGAACAAATATTACTTAAAGCTACTGCTCAAAGAGCAAGAGATCGTTACCTTTCTGCTACAGAAATGAAAACAGCTTTAGAAGAGCATCTTTATAAGCTTGATACCGCGTCGGATAAATTAACAATAAGGAAATTTGCTAGTCCAACAGATCTTAAAGCTTTTTTAGAGATAGTCTATTCTAATACATTAAAAACAGCTAAATTTATGTTAAATAAAGAGGTTGCCATAATTGGCCGATTTGACTTAGCTACAGGCATTATGCCTGAAATAGATTTAGCTAAGTATGATAATTCAGGTAAAGTTTCTCGTCGCCATGCTAGGATTACTTGGAAAACAGGCAAATTTTACTTTGAAGACTTAGGAAGTGCTAATGGTAGTCTTTTTAATGGTGAAAAAGTAATTGCAAAACAAACTTATCTTCTAAAAGTAGGGGATCAAATTTGTGTTGGTGAAACTATAATAAGATATTTTCAAAATTAAATAGCTTAATGTAAATTTATTTAACATAAAATTAACAATGAATTTACATTAAGTTTATACTATTGTTACATTAATGCTATAAACTACAATTGGCTTTTGATGCGCTGTATTTAATTATTTATCCTTTGTTTTATCTATTTATTTTATAAATAACAGATATAATCTCTTTTTATAGAATAATTAACAATCATTACAACGAAGATTCTATTAAATTTTCTATTAATAATTTGATCTAATTTGTATCAATTTTTGTTTAAATAATCGTTACATACTTTTTACTATAGTTTTACACTTAATTAAAAGTTTTTTTACATCTATCTGCTAAGCTTCTCCTTTGAAAATTTGACTAACTTTTTCGAGTTAGCCAACAAATATAAGGATAAGCAAATATGCCTTTTAACCTACGTCTTGCAGTTATATTAGCTTGTATAATTTCTACCAATTTATTTCTACCTGCTTTAACTAATTTTTCAACAGTAAAAGCAAAATCTATTTCTACACAAGAAAAGAAAAAAACAGGGAAATTAATAGGCTTAGTTGTAAATCTTTCTACTGGTGAAGCATTATCTAATGTTGCAGTAGAGGTAATTAATACTGGACAAATAATTTATAGCGATTTGGATGGTAATTTTTCACTAGACCTTGAACCGGGTAACTATCAACTGCGTGCTGCCCTAAGTAATTTCTTAGAAACACAAAAAGAAATCACTGTTGTAGCAGGCGAAACAGCAACCCTAGACCTAGTTTTAACCCAAGAGGGAGCTAGCGAAGTTGTAGAAGTAACAGCTAACACTAATAGCAGTATTTCATTACTAGAAGAAAGACGTACAGGTTTAGCTATTGCTGACCTAGTTAGCCGTGCTGAAATTAGCAAAGATAGTAGTTCTGAAGTTGCAGGAGTTTTGCAAAAAGTTCCTGGTGTATCGGTTGTAGGTAATAAATTTGTCTATGTTCGTGGCCTAGGTGATCGTTATAGCAATACAGTGCTTAATGATGCTGTAATGCCTACACCACAGCCAGATCGCCGAGTTGTACCACTAGATCAAGTGCCATCGGAGCTAGTACAAAGCTTAAAAGTATTAAAATCTTTTACTCCAGATCAGCCAGGTGAATTTGCCGGCGGACTAGTTAAAATCGAGACGTTAGAATTCCCTAATCGTTCTTCGTTAAAAATTTCTAGCTCTTTTAGTGGAAATACTCAAACAACTTTCCAAGATTTTCTGACTTATCCGGGTAGTCGCCTTGATTTTTTAGGGTTTGGCCTAGGACGACGCGCACTACCCGACCTTATCCCTAATCAAACCTTAAGACGTGGAAGTCAATTAATTTCTGGTTTTACTAGCCAACAATTACAAACTTTTGGACGTGCCTTTGAAAATGTTTTTCAACCTACTGTTAGTGATGGGCTTCTTAATCAAAGCCTTGGAGCAGTTTATAGCACTCAAATTGGTAAATTAGGCATAGTTGCTAATGTTACTTACAACAAGTCTTCTCAACAGCAAGATGAAATTAGAAATTTCTTTCGTGTCGCGTCTGATAGTAGCGGAAATAGCATAGTTTTTGCTCCTACTCGCTATAATTATGCAAATGGTACACAAAATGTAAGACTAGGGGCAATTGTTAACCTAGCCTATAAACTTAATAATAACAACAAGATACTATTGAAAAATTTTATTAGTAATGATGCTACTGATGAAACTAGGACTACAGATGGATTTTTTGATGATCGTGGAAGTCGTATCCGAGGCTCACGTTTAAAATATGTTCAAACTCGCATAGGAACTTTTCAGCTAGCAGGTGAAAACCTACTTTCCAAACTTGGAAATAGCGTTTTAAATTGGCGGTTTACCTTTTCACGCGCTACTTTTGACGAACCAGACTTAAGAGAAGTGCTTTATGAATTTGACTCTACATTAAATAAATTTGTTTATTTTGATACCACTCAAAGCGGACTACGAATGTTTAGCGAAATGAGGGAAAGCATCCGTGAACCAGCCTTTGACCTATTAAAATATTTTTTTACTTCAAAATCTACCTTTAGCTTTAAGTTAGGCTTTTCTAATGTTAATCGGGATCGTCGGTTTAATTCTCGGCGTTTTCGCTTTCTGCCAAGGGGCTTTGATGGTGTAGATCGTAGTGCTAGCCCAGAAAATCTTTATGCTAGTCAAAATATTGCTCCAGATCGCTTTGAAATTAATGAAGATACCCGCCCAACAGATTTTTATGTTGCTGCTCAAGATATAACCGCTGGTTATATCTTAGGTGATTATACTAGAAACAAATTACGTTTAATTGGTGGAGTTCGTATTGAACGAGGCAAACAAGAAGTTAGCACACTAGATGCTTTTTCTACTCAAGCAACCCCAATAGTTGCAAAACTAGACGACCTAGACTTTTTACCTAGTATTAACGGAGTTTATAGTTTTACTTCTACGTTTAGCTTACGTACTAGCTATAGTCAAACCGTCTCACGTCCTCAATTTAGGGAACTTAGCCCATTTGAATTTAGCGATATAACTGGCGGTCGTGCTACTTTAGGCAACCCTAACTTAAAACGTGCTCTTATTCGTAATTTTGATATACGTGGAGAATACTTAAACTCAGGTAATTTAATATCTTTTGGGTTTTTCTATAAAAACTTAAATAGCCCTATTGAAATTGTAGTTGAATCAACCACCGCGCTAAGAACTTCTTTCCGTAATGCTCAAGGTGCGATAAATAAAGGCTTAGAGTTTGAATTAAGACAAAATCTAGGTAATTTATATAGTCGGCTATCTAGTATTAGCATAAATACTAATTACACTTTTGTTGCTTCCAATATTCGCATTGGTGACCAAGACCTTTCTGTCTTAACTTCCAAAGAAAGACCTCTTGCCGGCCAATCCAGACATTTACTTAATACTTCACTTGATTATGATTTGGCAAATTTTCAATCCAACGCCCGATTAATCTTTAATTATACAGGTGCAAGAATTAGCGACGTTGGAACTTTTGCCTTACCTGACATTATAGAAAAAGGCTTTCCAACACTAGATTTTCTATTTAGCAAAAAATTTGGCAGTAAAAAAGATGCTCGCTGGGAACTTAAATTTTCTAGCGAAAACTTACTGAATCGTCAAGTGCGATTTAAGATTCTTGACCAACCTTTCCAAGTCTATCGTCGTGGTAGAACTTTTGGTTTAGGCGTTTCTTATACTTTTTTCTAATTTTTCTAACTTCTTCTTAAACAACAAATTACACAAATTTAAACAAATTAAAATTTGGAGAAAAAAATGTTAAAAAAATTCTTGTTTATTACTTTGTTAATCTTAGCTTTTTCTTCTGTCAGTCTGATAACTGATCACAATATTACTTCTGTTGAAGCACAAAGCAATATAGTAGTTTTGCGGGGAGATATTACTAGAAATATGACCTTAAATGCCAAAACTCGCTATGTTTTAGAAGGCGGTGTTTTTGTTCGTTCAGGTGCTACATTAAAAATCAAACCAGGAACACAAATTTTTGCTGGCCCTCGTAGCTTTTTAGTTATTGACCGAGGAGCAAAAATAATTGCTAAAGGCAAAGTTAATAAGCCTATTGTTTTTACTAGTGCGCAAGATGCTGGTAATCGAAAACGTGGTGATTGGGGCGGAATAATTATTAATGGTTTTGCTCCTATAAATAACGGTGATAGCAATGGTGAAGCTGATGGAGAAGGCAACACTGGAAAATATGGTGGTAGAAATGCAGACGACAATAGCGGAATACTTCGCTATGTACGTATTGAATTTGCAGGATTTCCACTTACTCCAACTAATGAATTAAATGGTTTGGCTCTCCAAGGTGTTGGACGAGGAACAGAAGTTGACTTTGTACAAATTACTGAAAGCGGCGACGATGCTATAGAATTTTTTGGCGGTACAGTCAATGTTAAACATTTACTCCTTTATGGCTCAATGGATGATGCTTTTGATTGGACAGGCGGTTGGCAAGGTAAAGCCCAATTTATTTTAATTCAACAAGATGGAGCAATTGAAGCTAATAATGGAATTGAGGCTGATAATAATGCAGAAAATAATGATTTAACACCTCGCTCTAATCCAACGATTCATAATATGACCATTATTGGGGATGCTAGCACTAAAACAGGTAACTCTATAGGTATGTTACTTCGTGTTGGTACTGGTGCATCAATTCGTAATTTTATTATTCAAAACTATAAAGATGTAGCTGTAAGAGTTAAAGATCAATCTACATTAAACCAACTTGGCACTAACTTAGTGTTAGAAAACGGCATTATTTTTGACAATAAAAAAGGTGGATTCCAATTTCAAAATAATGACGGGTCTGATGCGGGCGATTTATCTAACATGTTTAATAATATAGTAGTTATGGATCCACAACTTACCGATGGACTTAATAAAACTGCTCCTAACTTTAAGCCTACCTCTACTTCACCAGCACTTAACACCAGTTTAGTTGCTCCCGTTCCAGCTAATGATACTTTCTTTGAAAGAGTTAATTTTTTAGGTGGTATCGGGCCAAATGATAGCGATGATTGGACAAAGGGCTGGACTTCCTTTAAACGCAACTAATGTTTTTTTCCCACTCGCCTTGGTCTTTCTTGTAGGCACTGCTAAAAGTAGTGCCTATTTTTCCTAAAATTCCCCTTGCTAATACTTAATATGGTTGTTAAAATTCTTGCCGCAAAAGACTAAAAATTATCAGAAAAAGTAATAAATAATATTATTTGTTACGAATAAAAGTCTCGATCAAGGCTTAAGAGCTAATTGCTTTAGATTTAAGACTTTAGAATTAAAAGATCAGGTATTCAAGAGCGTATTGTGTTAAGGCTGAATGTTCCGCCAAACAAGTAGAGGATAGCCGAAGATCCTTGAAAAATTAAGAAATTAGAATTAAGAGAATAGAAAAGGTATTTTACTGTAAGCTAACGCTTAGTAAAAACTAGCTTTGTTCGGGTTGTAAACCACTTTTCATAAGGGTTTCTCTTGTGGTAGTGGGATGAAGGCTTCTTTACTATTCGGACATAGAATATAGCCCAATCTACGTAACTGTAAAGGCTTGAAGAAAGCTATAGTTATTTAGGTGTAAGGTATATATCAAGTTGCAGATAGTAGCAATTTCAAATTTGAAGCTAGGGCGGCTAAACTACTTTAATTAGAATGTTTACGCTACCTTTATTAACTCATTTCTATCAAAAATTGAGTGTGGCGGCACGAGACTTATACTTACATGATTAACTATTAACCTGGGGAGCGACTACCACAAATGGAATGTGTTCCAAAAAGGTCGTAAGTGCGGGAATCAATCAAGCATCTTGCTAATAGAAATATTAGTTGGGTAAGTGAGTTTAGCTATAAGCTGACTACTAATAATTAGCAATAATTACTAGCAAAAGTTTATAGGGAGATTTTAGTAACAATGAGAGCTATCATAAGGAAAATAAAAAGCAGGATATTATTGTAAAATAAGGTATTTAACTACTTAGTAGCAGAGAAATGCGGCTATTTCTGTAAGACCTCATTAGCTTTTTGTAGATTAAGAGCCTTGTTTTCGCAATACTTTTTATTTTGATAGCAAAGTCCCGACAGAATAATCTGTTAAGCCTTTTCTGTGCTAAATGGGCGACTCTTTAGCATTATCAAATATTCAGATATATAGCTTTTATGTCTTTTGCACCTAGTTTCTAATTTTCAAAATAGAGGAAATCATGGTACAGACAACATTTACCCGTCAAAAAAGAGAATTGGCTAAGGCTAGTCAATGGATAGAACGACTAAGAGCGCATGAAGTCCGAGTAATTAAATACTCTCCAGAAAAAGAAAAAACAGGAGAAACCAGGGAAACTTACGTTGATTATACTCCTCAAGAAATAGCAAATAACATACTTAAAATTGTTGTGGAAGTTGTTTCTCAACATGGCGCAAGACAAAAAGCAAACTCTAAAAATACAGGTCGTTTTAGCTGGCAAGGTATAGAGGCAGACTTAACCGTCCCTCAACTACGCGCTTTAGAAAATGCTCATAGCACTTTAGGCGAACTTGTCCGCAAACTTCCACGCCGTAACCCTAAATTAATTCCTAATACTGAATTTGAAGGGCATCCTGCTTTTATTCATCCAATGCAGGAATACACAATAAAAAAATCTCGTAGTGTTCCTTATGAAGAAGAATCAACAACCCGTGTTCGTACCTATCAAGAAGATTATGAAGTAGTTAGCCATTATACACAAACTTTAGAAATTGATTTTGGGTTAGATATCAAACTAATAAATGAATTAAATGAATTAGTTACAGACTTAGGAATATCCATCCAAACTGCAATTGATGAAGCCAATACAAAAGGACATGACACTGATGCAGTCCTAAATAGCGTTGTAAGCAATATCCAAGCTGTTTTTCTAAAGAAATTTCAAATCAAAGAAGAATAAACTTTTAGTTTATGAGCCAACCAATATCAATTTCTTTAGCTGGCAATGGTCAAGTGCTTGTCTTAACTCCACAAACAGTAAGACAAGCCTTTTACCAATTTTTTTATTGTCCAAATAAAAATATTTATGATTTTTCTCTCTCTCAAACTAGCAAATTACGTAGGTGGGAACTAAAATCTTTAGAGTCTTATAAATGGCATAAAGATAATAGATTCACAATTTTAGATGTTCTTATGCGTCGTCATCTAAAAAATTATTATGCAGCAGAACCAAAACATCTATTTGATAAATTAAATGACAAGGAAGTTAAATTTATAGAAAAATTTATTAACCATTATTTACTAGAAAAAGGCTATAGCTTGGTTCAAGGTGAAGGTGTAATACAAAAAGCTTCATTTAAAGTAGATGGAAAAAGTTACAAAGAAAAATTTGTTTATATAATCCGTTATGGAGTGGTTTTTATCCTAGAATATTTGCCAAAAGATATGGCTCTTGCTCAAACAGGGCAATTTTTAGTTTTAGAGTTTACTGACCATTTCCAACAAGTCTATTATGATTCAATATTTACAAACCAATTGACAAAAAGATTAGAAGTAAAACTACATAATTTTTGGAAAAGGTCAGAGGTTTTTTCTATTCCCTTAGCAGATTTTAAACCTCATAAAATATTTGTAGTAAAAGATATCCTTCCCTACCAAGGCTTTAAGCTTATTGAGTAGCTAGGGGTTAATTTTTGAAAAGCAAATTTAGCTGTACAAATTAAATACAGTGTATTAAAAGCCATAGAAAACTTATTCTTGTAAAACAGAAATAATAAATGTATATTCAAAGTTTATACAAATTGATTTAAGGGGAAAGTATGCAATCACAAATACAAAAATGGGGAAATAGTTTAGCTTTGAGGATACCAAAAGCATTTGCAAAAGAAGCAAAAATAGAACAAGGAATAAATGTAGAAGTAAAATTGGTTGAAGGCAGTATAGTAATAACACCAATAACATCAAATAAATATAAGTTAGAAGATTTGTTATCACAGATTACAAAAGATAATGTGCATGAGGAAATTAATACAGGGGAAGCAGTAGGAAAAGAGGTATGGTAAAGTTATGAAATATGTGCCGGAAAGAGGGGATATAGTTTGGATAGATCTAAATCCACAAGCAGGACATGAACAAGCTGGAAGAAGACTAGCACTAGTTATGTCACCTAAAGAATATAATAAAAAAGTTGGCTTAGGTATTTTTTGTCCAATAACTAATCAAATCAAAGGATATCCTTTTGAAGTTGTTCTTCCTAATGGGTTAAAAATTACGGGAGCTATTTTATCTGATCAGATTAAAAACCTTGATTGGACTGTGCGCAATACTACTTTTCTTTGCAAATTACCTGATTCTACTGTCCAAGATGTTTTTAATAAGCTTTCTACACTTCTAACTTTCTAATTTATATAGCCAATAAAAGATGTGGCAGTGATACAAATGTAATGCTGAATAAAAATTCAGTACATTTTGCGCACTGCCACTTTACCTTGGTTTAGTTAAAAGCTACCTTACTTGTTAATAAATCCAATATTTTCAAACTTGCCACCTAATACAGGCTGAGGATCTGTTAGTAACCAATCGCTAAGAATTGTGCTATAGACAGAACGAAAATCTATATCAAAAACTGTGTTACCAGCATTGTCTAAATTAGAGAGATTAGGACTATTACCATAAAAACCACCTTTAACAGCATTACCCATTACAAACATTGGGCCAGAAGTTCCATGATCAGTTCCTGCACTTCCATTTTCACGGACTCTACGACCAAATTCAGAAAATGCCATTACTAATACATTGTCAGCTTTACCTAATCTGACTAAATCTTGATAAAAAGCATCAAAGCTTTCTGAAATAGCGGTTAGTAGCTCTTCATGGTCGCTTTTTTGCCCTGAGTGAGTATCAAACCCGCCTAATGTAACATGAATTACTTGCGCTCCTAAATCACCAGCTATTACTTGTGCTGCCATTTGCAGTTGAACACCAAGGCTATTTTCTGGGTATTTAATAGTTGGAGTATATTTAGTAATTCCTGCTTGTAAAGATTGAGAGCTATCAAGCGCATCTAAAGCAGTTTGTTCAACATAGAGAAAATTAAAATCGTCTGACTTAATGGCATTACTTTTTGCTAAAGCATTAATTTGATTATTGCGGTCAGCCGGATATTTAGCATCTGTTTGGAATTGATACAAAGGAAAACTATTAATAGAAGCAGGAATAAGTTTTTCTGCTACCAAACTCTTAGGTAAAGCCGCAGAGCCTCGCCCGTCACCAAGATTAATTACTGATAAGGGGTTGCCTGTGTCAGAAAGTTTTACATCTCCATATTTGCCTAACCAGCCTAGTTGAAAAACTTCTTCTCTAGTTGTTGGGTCGGCACGATGATAAATTGCTCGTGATTGAAAATGTGAAAGATTTGGATTTGGATATCCAGTATTTTGAATTACAGCAATTCGCTTTTGATCAAATAAGCCCTTAAATTTACTCATCACCGGATGAAAACCTAAACTATCAGTAGCTTTTAAGACTGAGCTTTCTGGAATTGCAAGCATTGGACGTGCATCATAATAAGCCTTGTCAGTATAGGGAATAACGGTATTTAACCCATCATTTCCGCCGTCTAACTGTACAACTACCAACACTTTACCAGATGGATTTGGTGCAGCAAAAACATTACTGGAGCTTTGAAAACAAAGTTCTGGTGCTGCAAGTGATAATGAAAGTAAACCTATTGTTCCTTTTAAGAAATCTCTTCTTGAGTGTGCCATGGTAATCTCCTCTATAAATTAATTAAGTTGGTAGTCAGGTAAAGTAATAATTAAATGGATTAAGCCTCTAACTTTTTTGTCAATGTTTGCATCAGTTAAAGTAAATTTGCCTTTTGAACCATCATCATTTTGGTCTAAATATTTTTTAAGTGTTTTATTGCTTGCAGCATCAACATCAAAAAGACCTAATTGTTTAAGGAAAAAATCAACTATATCTTTAGATTTAGTGGCTTTTGAGTTAGCTAACAAGGCTTTAGGGTCAATTGTTGCTCCCCGTGTCATACGATTGCTAGATAATGTGTTAGCAAAGTTAAAACGATTAAGTAAGGTTGAAGTATTAATCCACTCTATGCCACCGTCCCAACCACTTACAGAAGGAGGATTAAAAAGAGTTTGACCTTGTATAGATAGAGAATTAAGAATGTCTCCAGCTTTGCCACGAGTATCAAGTGTAGCTTTAAGCATTTTTAATGTCCCAACTACATATTCTGTAGGGCTTTTGACTAAAGTATTAAAAGCTTTTTCTGAGAAAAATTCATCTGAATTAAGAATTGCTTGCATTACAGCTTTAATACTAAATTTACTGGTTAAATAAATGTTAGCTAAATTATCAATAGTGCTTTGTTTTGGGTTTTGGAAAACAAAGAATTCAAATAATTTCTTGCTAATAAATTGTGCTGTAGCAGGTTTTCCAGAAATAATTCGCACAATGTCATCACCATTAAACGGGCCTGTTTCACCTAAAAAAGTCTTAGTTCCAAAGTCATGTTGATTGGTTTCAAATTGAAATTCTTTTGAGCGACGATTGATTGACCAACCTGTAAAAGCACGAGCAGCTTCTTTTACATCCATTTCTGTATAATTACCAACACCCATTGAAAAAAGCTCATTAAGCTCACGAGCATAGTTTTCATTAGGTTGACCTTTTTTGTTAGTAAAATTATCTAACCAAATAATCATTGCTGGATCTTGAGAAACTGCCAACAAGAAATCTTGGAAATTGCCTAAAGCAAATTTTCTAAAAAGTTGGTTTTGTTGCAACATTAAATCTTGTTCTTTTACTTTGAAAATTGCAGTTGCAAAATGATCATGCCAAAAGAAAACCATTTTTTCTTGTAATGGTCTTTTAGTAAGAATCATCCGTAAGACCCACCAAAGAATTAAATCAGAGGTTTTAGTTAAATCTAAATTTGCGGCAGCAATTTGGCGATCTACTTCGCTATCATCAATTGATTCATAGTTAAGAACATAATCAATAGCGCGGGCTTGACCCATATCAAGGTAAAATTTTACTTCTTCTGGTGTTGCTCCAAATCCTACTCGGCGCAACATATGAGAGACGCTTCTTTCATTCCATTCAGCAGCACACATAGTTTTTTCCTTCTTTTTAGTGATTTTTAATTATTTTAGTATTTTGCTTGTTGTGTTTTTTTAGAGAAACGACCTATTAAAAAAGTCTGAAAAATTAAGGGCGAGTGTAAATAATTTCCGTCACTCCACCACCCATATTAGTAAAAATTAATCTAACTGTGGCTTTACTAGGGATTAGCTGTCCTACTGTAGCCCCATTGCTAGCTGTTCCTTTTTGAGTAAACTTAGTAGCTGTAGCATTTAGTATTGCTGTAGAGCTAAAGCCAACATCATTAACAGTTAGTTTTGTAGTGCTATTAAATCCAGTACCTTCAACTACTATTTTTTTATTTGTAACTTTGATAGTGCTAATAGTAGGCCCTGGGATTATTTGACCAGCTAAAATTGTAATATCTCTGTCAGAACTATCTGAATCAGCACGTCCACTTGCACCTTGAGCAACAATAATAAGTCGTGCTTTAGTTGTAGATATATCTGGAGGCACTTGCCAACTAAACTGTTGCACATCGCCACTTAAACCGCTAATAATTAGTTTTGGAATATCCATTAGTCCATTAATTTGGATAAAAACATCATGAGAAATTGCATTAGTTGATGTCCATTTAATTGTAGTTACTTGTCCACCTGTAAGAGTTTCTCCACCATTTGGACTAGACAAAGTAACTTCTGGATCAGTAAAGCTTCCTATTTCAAGTGCAGTAGTATAAATAAAATCACCTTCGCTATTACCAAGGCCGTCAGCAGCATTTCCACTAGCATAAAAAGTTACTGGCCCACGATCTATGTCTGGTGCCACCCATTCAAATGTCCAATCTCGTCCACCTTGAGTAGTTGCCATTGACCCTTGGTTGGTATGTTCAACATAAACACGGTTATCACTGGTAATTATTTGGGTATTTGTAGGGTCAGTAATAACAAATTGACCAACAGCTTGTTCTTGTTTGTCTAGGGCAGTAAGTTGAAATCCCCAGCGTTTTTGATTGTTTTGCCTAACATTTACACGGACTTTTATTTTTTGACCTGCTTGGTAATTTTTAGGTAAATCCAAAATTTCTACTCGACCTGGGCCACGATTAAGCTCAAAAGAATCATGACAATCAACACAAGTTAACTCGCCTGGCGCGCCCGTCCGACCTGGTACAGGGCCGCTAGAAAACCCATAAGCAATACTTGTAATAACAAAAAAAGTTAACAAAACTATTATTTTTATATAACGGTTCATATATTTGGCCTATTACTTGAAGATTTATTGATTATTTAACTTTTAAGAGATTATAAATACAAAAGTAGTTTGAAAATGTTTTGCTTAAACTAACTTTTTAACTTTGTTTTTTGTTGCTCTAGGTATATTTTCCAGTGAATTTTCCATTAAACCAAAACATAAACGCTATGTTTGGGGGAAGTGGTAAGAATAGGAATATGACTTTGATAAGTGTATTAAGAAAGTAAGAGTTTGTGTAAAGATAGAAGAAATTTTAATTTGTGTGCATGAATTAGTTTTTTATATAAGAGAAAGTTGGTTAAGGAAGACGAAAGTTAATAATTGCTGATATTCTGCTTGATACTCGTAAACAGTTACATAATTAATTTAGGTTCTTGACTTTTTCTTCTAGATAATTTCTTAAACATTTAATTAATGAAGAAATTTGCAAACTATCTTTTTGTATTGCAGCTACCTCAATTCTTTTTCCCAAAATACTAATAAAAGGAAAACCAAAAGTTGCTCCATGCCCATAAAGTTTATCACCTAAATCTATTAGAATAGCAAAATCCTTTTCAGATAAAGCTTTTTCTAATAAAACTAGATTTTCTTTTTCTGAGGACAAATACCATGGTATCAACTCTTTTAGTAAATCTTCTTTATCTTCATCAGGCATTGTTTTGACTAGTAAATCTTGCAACACTATTTTCCTAATGTATTTATTTTAATGAACAATTATCTTTTGTGGGTTGGATTGTAGAGTAGCAAATGAGGATAGTCAAACAAATTTTATTATGTATTATATTAAAAAAATATATGCTAATTTCTTATAAATAGTAAATTTAGTTTAATTTATAGTGTATAAATTAAGCATATCACACTACATATGGGAGTTTAAGTTAAAATTTTATTTATCTACTGCATTAACAATATTTAAGGTAAAAATATTAGATAATTAACCAATTAATGATAATTACTTAACTAGAAAAGAAAAATGGTATTGCAAAAATCAAAATAACTAATTTTGCAATACCAAAAAAGATTGAGTTTAAGATTTATTTTTTTAATATTTTGGAAAAGATTGAGCCAACATCTGCATTCCAAATAGAGTTATTTTTTTTCAATTTTTCTTTGGCAACAGCATTTTCAGGATCAATACTTAATACACTTTTATACATTTGCTCTGCTTTTGATGGCATGTTGCTTTGTTCATAAATACTAGCTAGTTGTAATCTTGGCTCCATAGCACTAGATTCTAATTCACAACACCTAATTAATAATCCTTCAGCTTCTTTACGTGAAGTAGAGCGTTTAACTAAAATCAATGAAAGTGCTAATAAATATTTAGCTGTATCTGGAGATAAATCAATTGCTTGACGAAAAGCTATTTCTGCTTTACGTAAATCTCCGGTACGTAGTAGCTGTTTACCTTGAATAAATAATTGTTCTGCTTGCTCATTTTCTTGTGAATCCTTAGCACCTGTAGAAGAGCGAATTTTAATTCCTGCCAAAGCTTCTAATTTAGCAGTGTTTATTTTGTTAGATTTAGCTGGCTGTGGCTGGTCTAGTCTACCTGTTTGATATTGTTGGGTTGGTTGAGCTTGTGGAACAGCTTGAGCCTGTGGAACAGCTTGAGCTTGCATAACAGGTTGAGCTTGGGCTTGGGCTGTTTGCAAGCTACTATAAGTTTGATCTAGTGGTGAAAGCTTGCGATAAGCTCCAGATGCTCTTGGTAGGGATGCTGTTGGCGCGCTAATAGGTACAGCTTTGATTGGATTTCCACTAGCATTAGCGAGTTTTACAGAAGTACGAATATCTATAGTTTCTTCTAATGGGTCTAAAACACCTGTTGCTAGAAGCACATATAGGGTTCTAAGTACATCCATTTCTGGTAAACCACTGCTAGAAACTAGATGAGAGACTGTTTTTGCTGTATCAATTAGAGATAAAACATAGCCTTCTTGAGGTGTAAGACTTAATCGTTTAGTTCGGTTAAAAAGGTCTGTAACAGGTAAAACATATTGTGTCAAATCTCCTATAACACTACAAATATAGTTTTCATCCTGTAAATTACGTATACCATTGGCTAAAATATCTAAGGCACGAATTTGAATCTTAAATTCATGGTCTGCTGTTTTACTGCTATCAAAAGTATATTCTCCTGTTTCCCAATTAAAACAAGTTATTGCCATACTAGAAATTAACTCATACTCAGCTTTTACTAATTTTTCATGGTTAACTAAATTATAGGCTTGTAATAAAAAAGTTAATGGTTGAGTTCGATTAATATGCTGTTTTAAGGATTCTAGATGTTCGTTTGTTAGTTCTTCTGTATTAACTAAATGTTGTCCTAATTCTTCATCTGGCAAATTGCTAATACCAAACACTAAGCAACCTGACTCAAAAAATAAAGCTTTAAGAATTCGGTTTTGACGTAAGCGTAATATACCACTCATTTCTGCTTCGTCTATATCACGTAAAAAATCAATATAAAATTTACGATCAAATTGTCCTAACATTATTATTTATACCTCTCAATAAGTATTTAATTGTTATGTCTAACTTACTGTTTAACCTAAAGTTAAAGAGTTGTTAATTTTTTAAGAAACTATTTTTCCCTATCAATTTAATATATTTATTTACCATAATATTTATCTTAATCTTTACTTTTATTTTTTGGGGTAAAATTTTTTAGATTTAAGTAAATTTGATAGGATGTTTTAAGCTTAAACATGGCTACAAATATAAACTTTATTTTCAAATAATAACAATATAAAGTTTACTAAAAAATAGGTAAATTTATTATTATCAGCAATAATAGTTTTTTTAATATATAAATTTATTATTTTATCGGCACTTTGTTTTTAAGGAGCAAATACTTATGCAAAAAGTTCGTAAAGCTATTTTTCCTGCTGCTGGATTAGGTACTAGGTTTTTACCTGCTACTAAGGTTATTCCCAAAGAAATGCTAACTCTAGTTGATAAACCCTTGATTCAATACGGCGTTGAAGAGGCTATTAATAGTGGAATTGAAAATATTGTTATTATAACTGGACGTGGCAAATATGCTTTAGAAGATCACTTTGACACTAGTTTTGAGCTAGAACACACTTTACTAGAGCGAGGTAAAGAAGCAAACTTAGCAGAATTAAATAAACTTATTAGTTTGGCCGAGTTTTCTTATGTGAGACAAAGAAAAGCTTTAGGGTTAGGGCATGCTGTATTAATGGGTAAAAACTTAATTGGGGATGAGCCTTTTGCTGTAATATTGCCAGATGATGTAGTAGATTCTGATGAACCTTGCTTAAAACAAATGATGGAAGTTTATCAACAGTATCAAGCTCCTGTTATTGCAGTTACAGAAATAGAAGGGCCAAATATTTCTCGTTTTGGTGTAATTGCACATGAAAAAATAACAGATCAAGTTTATAAAATTACTGATATGGTTGAAAAACCACCCTTTGAACAAGCACCTTCAAAACTTGCTATTATTGGCCGCTATATTCTAACTCCTGATTTGTTCCCAGTTTTAGAACAAACCGGTAAAGGCACAGGTGGGGAAATACAACTTACAGACGCTATGAAAAGCTTACTAGCAAAACGTCCATTTTATGCTTGCAAATTTAATGGTAAAAGACACGATGGAGGCGATAAATTAGGCTTTTTAATTGCTACAATAGAGTTTGCTCTAAAACGTAAAGAATTTGCTGATGACTTAAAAGAATATCTAAAGACTTTAAGCTTTTAACCTAGTAAAAGCAGGCTCAAAACTTGGAATTTGTAGCCTGCTACTAAAAATTATAGTTTTTGCCTTGTTAAACTTCCTGAGCCTCGTCTACCGTTTCGTAAAGCATTAGCTGCTGATTTATCTTCAGTCTCATCTAGTGACATTGCTACTTCAGGAAATTTTTCCATTATATTTATTGCTGCATCAAAAATCGCTGGTTGGTTAATTCGGTAATATCTTAGAAGTAAAGCAATGTCACTGGCTGAAGCTGATTCAGCACGCCCAGAATGAACTCCTAATAAAAGCAGGTGATTAGTAACATTAGCTCCTGCTGCTCGCATTCCTGTTAAAAGTTCATGAATGAAATTAGCTCGTAGATCTTCTGCTAAAGCCATGATAGAGTTGTAAAACTTTTCGCATAAATTATTAATGCTTATTTTCATTAAAATAACTTTAAGTCGGGAAGGCTGTTCTACTACTTTAACAGTCTCATCATTCCATTCTCGCAAAGCATATTTTCTTGGGCCAACCTGGATAAATAGGGATTTTTTACCATTACGTTGTATATCGGTATAAAGTCGCCCTGCTAGAGAGGCATCAGGTGTGCGCCCTCCAACAATTAAAAGTCCGTTAGTTGTTGCGGCTGCAATGATTTCTTTGGCTGTCATTGGGCGACGTTCTTTTCTTAAAATTTCAAGGGCTGCTTCTCTATAACTCATCACGGCTTTTTTCTCCTCTTTTACTACGAATTGGCTAAAAGGTATATTAAGCCTATAGCTATGTCAAGTAGCTTCTGAACTATTGGCTGTATCTTGTTGATTATAAAGAAGTTTATTTTAGTAAATATTTAATGACTACGAAAAAATACTAGGCGATCAATTAAACCACTACTAAATGTGGTCTACTTTTTTACTACTCATTCTATAGGGGATTGCAGTTTTTCGTTGAGTAAGTAAGCTACTTGATAAGTGGACATACTACTAAATGTTGTCTTGTGCTTACTTACTCATTCTATTGTGGGTCAATTTAGATTAAATGTATTAACATTCCAGATCTTAGCTTTGGCTCAAACCAAGTGGACTTAGGAGGCATAATTTCATTTGCATCAGCAATATTCATTAAGTCATCTAAAGTAGTAGCATAAAGAGAAAATGCTACTTGAGCTTTAGCAGAATCAACTAATTTTTCTAGTTCAGAAGTTCCTCTAATACCTCCTACAAAATCAATTCGCTTATCTGTACGAGGGTCTTGGATATTTAATATTGGAGCTAAAAGATTGTTTTGTAAGATACTTACATCTAAAGAATCAATTACATTTTGGCTACTTGTTTTTTCTTTTGGACTTAAACCATACCATTTTTTATTTAAGTACATACTAAATTCACCCTTATTAATTGGGCTAGCAGGAGCATTTTCTGTAACTACAAAATCTTTTTCTAGTATAGACAATAACTCGGTTTCGCTATGATTATTTAAGTCTTTTACTACACGATTATAAGGTAATATACGTAGCTGATCTGCTGGAAACATTACAGCTAGAAAATAGTTATATTCTTCTGTCCCAGTGTGGTTAGGATTTTCTGCTTTTAATGCCGCCCTAGCACGGCTAGCACTAGCAGCCCGATGATGTCCATCTGCAATATATGACAGTGGGACAGCTTCAAAAGCTTTAGTTAACTTTTCTGTATCACTAACTTTCCAAATTGTATGACTTATTGAATCTGAAGCCACAAAATCAAAATGTGGTTTAGTAGCAATTATTTCTTCAACTAATTGATTTATTTCTGTTTGCCCACGATAGGTAAGAAAAACCGGCCCTGTTTGCGCTCTTAAAGTTATTATATGGCGTGTGCGATCGTCTTCTTTATCTTTACGGGTTTTTTCATGTTTTTTAATTATATCGCTGTCATATTCATCAACAGGACAACAACTAACTACACCTATTTGAGTATGTTCGCCCATTTTTAAGCGGTAAACATAAAGCATTGGGCTTTCTTCCAGTGTTAAAGGAACTTCTTGTTGTAGACGCTGAAAATTTTCTAACCCTTTTTGATAAACTTCATCACTATAAAGATCTGTATCAACAGGTAAGTCTATTTCTGGACGAGAAACATGCAATAAACTCCAAGGATTTCCAGTAGCTATAACACGTGCTTCTTCACTATTGACTACATCATAGGGAACGGCTGCAACTTCTATGACCCGTTCTGTAGTAGGTTGTAAGGCTCGAAATGGACGCACCATTACCATAGATTTTTCTCCTAAATTATTTGTATTTTTTATTTTTTGGGGATTTCGAGCATTTTATGAGAAGCTTTAACAAAAAGCTATTCTTTACTGCGCTCTTTTAGTAGTTGGACAATATCGCTTAAATGACGCTCAATAGCTTGTAGGGTAGCAAGCTGGTTGTTTGAAACGTCGCTGCTTACGGATGAGTCAGGTAATTGAAGAGTATTGCGGGATTTTAGTTTTAATGTATCACGTGCTTCTAGAATTTTATTGCGAAACTCATGAGCATTAATAATACCCGTAAGATCCATATTAGCTTGACCAGCACTGTTACCGGCAGTTTCAAATTTAAGGATACTTAAATGAAAATGTCTAAGTAGAGGCCCTTCAATAAATGTTACATCTTGAATATTTTCTAATGGAATAGTTTTTTCCACTTGAAATAAAATACCTTTGCGATAACGCAAGGTTTTACTACCTAATTGACATTCTAACCTATCAAAATAATGACGCGCCCACCATTGCCCAAGACCTAAAAACCAAATTAACGCAAACGGTAAACCAATAATAGTGCAAGCAATAGCAAATCCAATGGTTATAACTAAATAAGGACGAATTAAAGGATTAAATTTAGCTTGAATTGGTTGAGACTCTAATTTATTGCTTTCTGATAAAATTTCTAGGTTATTCATAAGTTAATAATCAAATTTGGTAAAAATTTAAAGTTTAGGGGGCTTAAAACCACCTATAAGATTTTCCATTAGTTCAGCTATTTCTAATAGTCGCCAATCTTGCCAACGTCTAGCATGGATTTGCACACCAATTGGTAGCCCTACAGATGAAAACCCAATAGGAATTACTGCTATTGGATTGGCTAAAACTGTTGTTGGGCAATTAAAAGGAGCAAAAAAGTCTGTGTAAGGTATTTGACTAGAATCTACAGAAACTCGACTACCTGTTTTACAGTGCTTAAACGCGCTACTTGTTCCAACAGGCGTTAACCAAATGTCATAAGTTGTAAAAAATTCGTCTGCCGTTTGAATAAATTTATCTCTAGCTTGTAAAGCGTACATTAATTTACGGTTAGAGCTATTTATTCCTTTAATTAAGCTTTTAAGAAAACTAGTGTTAGGAAATTTATATCGAAGCCATAATTTAGGTAAAAACTTTAGTGCTGTTATAGGAACTGAGGAAAGAATATCTGATGCTCCGCAAATTATTCCCCAAACTTCTTGAATCTGATCCAGATCAAAGTCTTTTGGTTGGGCTTCTTCTACTTTACAACCTTCTTTTGTTAATTGACCAAGAAATTGTTGAAATAATTTTTTAGTTTCTTGACAAACTACACCTAAATTTAGGTTGTAAGCTACTTTTAGCCCTTTTAATGTTGTTACAGGAGGCTGATTTTTTAGCTCTACAGGAGGGACTAACCAATTATTAGCATCTTTGTCCCAAACTATACTTACGGCAAGTTTTAAGTCTTCTATATTTCTTGTCATTGGCGCACAAGTTACCATATTACGGCCAATTTTAGGTTGGTCAGGGAAAAGCAGATGTCCAAAGTCTGATAAAGCATGTTCAGTTGGTCTAATAGTTGTAATTCCACAACAATGAGCAGGGACACGCAGAGAGCCGCCAACATCACTTCCTAAACATATTGGAGTAAACCCAGATGCTAATGCTGCTGCTGAACCTCCAGAACTGCCACCAACAATATGATCTAAATGGTAGGGGTTTGAAGTTCGACCAAATAAAGCACTATTTGATTGCCAGTCAAAAGCAAAATCAGGAGCATTTGTCTTACCCATAAGAATAGCTCCAGCTTGTTTTAATTTAGCAACTAAAGTGGCATCCTCCTTTGGCACATAGTTTTTATATAAAGGATTGCTAAAACAAGTTTTTAGGTTAGCTGTAATAAAAGTATCTTTAGCCGTAAAAGGTACTCCATGAAGCGGGCCCCAAATATTACCTTTAGCTAAAGCTTCATCAGCTTCTTTAGCCTTTTTTCTTGCTTCATCTTCATTTAATGTAATTACAGCATTTATTTTAGGATTATGTTCACCAATACGCTTAAAATGAATATCTAAAACTTCGCTTGAAGAAACTTCACGCGCCAAAATAGCTTTTGCTATTTGAGTAGCTGATTTGTAATATAATTTATCCATTAAGCATACTTTCTTAGGGTTTTAATTGACTCCGTCCAAATCTGTCCAGTCAGCAACATAACGACTAGATTTTTCTACTTTAGCAGCAGAATAAATATTATGTTCGCTACGAGAAATTTTCTTTTGAGCATATAAGCCTTCTAAGAAAAATTCTGCCGCAGAAACAATTAAACTAGCGTGATTTGTTTCTATAGCTTTAGTCGTTCTAATTATTTGAAATAGCCCATTAATTGATTTAATAGCCAGTAGATATTCATCATCTGTACTAGTATCTGAAGCTTTGATTGTTCCACCTAAGTTAAACCAATCAACTATTGAAGTAAAATTTGCTTTACTAAAATAGCGCATAAAGGTTTTACCAACAGCACGTTTAATTAAATCTTGGGCAATTTTACTCGCTCCAAGTTGCTCGCCTTCATACTCTAGTTCTAGTTTGCCAGTGATAGTTGGTAAAGATGCATAAATATCGCTAATACGAGGAACGATTAAGTCACCTTTATTAATTAATTTTCTACGTTCAGCATTACTAACAACGCTTTCTAAAGTGCTAATGGGCAGACGTTGACTAACACCAGAACGTTTATCAATTCGGGTGTCTTCGCGGGCAACAAAAGCAATTTGTTCAACTATTTCTAAAATATAATGAGGAATTTTTATTTCATTATTACTAAAGCGATTAGTCCAAGCTTCTTGAGTAGTAATAGCAATACCTTCCTCTACATTGCTTGGGTAATGAGTATGAATTTCTGCTCCAATGCGGTCTTTTAATGGAGTGATGATTTTGCCACGAGCAGTATAATCTTCTGGGTTAGCAGAAAAAACTAAGGCTATGTCCAGGGGAAGGCGAATAGGATAACCTTTAATTTGGATATCACCTTCCTGCATTATATTAAATAACCCTACTTGAATTTTTCCTGCTAGATCAGGAAGCTCATTAATAGCAAAAATTCCACGATTAGCACGCGGTAGCAGTCCATAATGAATAGTTAGTTCATCAGACAGTAAATAGCCGCTACGAGCCGCTTTTATTGGGTCAACATCTCCAATAATGTCGGCAATAGTGACATCAGGAGTCGCAAGTTTTTCAACATAACGACGATCTGGAGAAATAAAGCTAATAGGTAAATTGTCGCCTAATTCATTTACTAAATTACGACAAACACGACATATTGGAGCATAAGGATTATCATTAATTTCACAACCTGAAACAACAGGTAAATATTCATCTAAAAGACTTGTTAAACTACGTAAAATACGGCTTTTAGCCTGACCTCTTAAACCAAGTAAAATAAAATTATGTCGAGATAAAATAGCATTTACTAGTTGTGGAATAACGCTATCTTCATAGCCTACCACACCAGAAAAAAGCTTTTCTCCTCTGGAAAGCTTTTTAATTAGATTTTCTCTTAATTCAGTTTTAATAGTTCTATGTAAATGTTTTTCTTTGCTATATTCACTGTTTTTTAAGTCTTTAAGCGTGCTAGGTTGTGACATAAATTCACCTTAAGATAAATAAAATTTGTGGGATAAATAAAAAAGGCGACCCTGAATGGATCGCCTGACATTCTAACATAATAGATTTTTTTCCTTAAGCAGTAGCAGGATTATCACCCGCAACAGGAGAAATAATTGGCCGTAGAACAGAAGGTTTTTGTTGTTCTGGCTTATCATCTTTATCCTTGCTAAGAGAAACAGAACTATCATCTAAAGGTAGTCCTGCAATCACTCTACGAATTTGGATTGCATCTAAGGATTCATGCTCTAGTAAAGCTTCTGCTAATCTTACTAAAGCATCTTTATTTTCAGTGATAATTTGTTTTGCACGATTATATTGCTCTAGGATGATTCTTTTAACTTCTTGGTCAATTCTTATAGCAGTTTCTTCACTATAATCTTGATGTCTGGAAATATCACGGCCTAGGAAAATTTGCTCTTCTTTTTTACCAAAAGTTAGTGGCCCAAGTTCAGACATACCAAATTCACAAACCATCTTGCGAGCTAATTCTGTTGCTCGCTCAATGTCGTTAGATGCGCCAGTTGTACTATGATTTAAGAAGACTTCCTCAGCAATACGCCCACCCATTAAAATTGCTACTTGACCTTCAATATATTCTCTAGTGTGTGTGTAGCGGTCAGCTTCGGGTAGTTGTTGTGTTAAACCTAGAGCCATACCACGAGGAATAATTGTTACTTTATGAACTGGATCAGCATTAGGAACTTTTACACCTACTAATGCATGTCCTGCTTCATGATAAGCAGTGTTACGTTTTTCTTCGTTGCTTATAACGATTGAACGGCGTTCGCTTCCCATTAAAACCTTATCTTTAGCAGTTTCAAAGTCAGACATTGCAACTACTTTACGATTATAACGGGCAGCATTAAGAGCAGCTTCATTAACTAGATTAGCAAGATCAGCACCAGTAAAACCAGGTGTGCCTCGTGCAATGACAGAAACATCAACATCATCACCAAGAGGGATTTTTCTAGTATGAACAGCAAGAATTCCTTCACGTCCTTTTACATCTGGACGATTGACGACTACACGACGATCAAAGCGTCCTGGTCTAAGTAGAGCAGGGTCAAGAACATCAGGACGGTTAGTAGAAGCAACTAAGATAACACCATCGTTTGACTCAAACCCGTCCATTTCAACTAGAAGTTGATTAAGGGTTTGTTCTCGCTCGTCGTGACCACCGCCAAGACCAGCACCACGATGACGACCTACAGCATCAATTTCATCAATAAAAATAATACAAGGAGCGTTTCTTTTGCCTTGTTCAAAAAGATCTCTGACTCTAGATGCTCCAACTCCTACAAACATTTCCACAAAATCAGAACCAGAAATAGAAAAGAATGGAACATTAGCTTCGCCAGCAATGGCGCGGGCAAGAAGGGTTTTACCTGTTCCAGGAGGGCCCATCATTAGAACGCCTTTAGGAATGCGTCCACCAAGTTTTTGGAATTTTTGAGGTTCTTTTAAGAATTCAATAATTTCTTGTAATTCTTCTTTTGCTTCTTCAACACCAGCAACATCCTTAAATGTTACTCGCTTGTTTTGATTAGAAAGCAATTTGGCTCGACTTTTACCAAAAGACAATGCCTTGTTACCACCTGATTGCATTTGTCTCATCATAAAAATCCAGAAGAAAATAAGTAGTAATACAGGGGAATAAGCTAAAAACATTCCAAACCAAGCACTACTTGAAGAAGACTTAAATTTAATTACAACACTTTTATCTTTCATGCTGTTAACCAAGTCTCTTTGTACTTCTTGGTTAGGTAAGTCCATCTTGAATTTGGCTTGCTCGTTTTTGTACTCACCTACTACAGAACTTTCATCAAATGTTGCTTCTTTGATTTCACCTTTGGCGATTTTTTCATTTAATTCAGTGTAAGACAGAATATATTCCTTTGCTCCTGTCTTGCCACTAAGTACACTATATAAAACAATAGCACCGCCAATAATAAATACCCATAAGAGAATTTGTCTTACCGTGGAGTTCAATGCTTACCTACCTCCGAAAGTTACATTATTAATTAAAACTTAAATTTATAACTACTTTTAATCTTGTTACTTATCAGTAGACCGAAAGTTACTAAGCTAGTTTATCACTTTGCTATTATGATTGCAAAGAGCCTAGTTTTTGAGTTAGCAGCAAATTTTGTTGCTAGACCCAAGCGAGGTGACCATATAATCTCATCCTCAGAACTTGTTACTAACGGCCAAAAACCCCTTTGACTTAGGGCAATACGCTTTTCTAACATTAAATCCTTTACCTTTTCCGCCCTTTTATGATTAATAAGTTGGTAACTATCTCCTGGATGCCTAAAACGTACTTTTAGTTTATTTCCAGCTACTTCTAAATCTACTAAAGCAAAATAATCTTTTGAAAGATTATTTATTCTATTAGGATTATTTACGTAATTTTCATAGGAAATAGTAAAAAGCTTGCCTTCCCAACTTTGGCCTAATAATAAATCTACAGTAAATGGTTCTTGTTTTGCCACATTATTTTCATCTTTATATTTAATAATAAGATGCTCAAACTCCCTTAACGCAAGTAAATTGTTGGGTAGCTCTATTTTTTTTCCGCTTTTGTTGGCTGATAGTAGACCATCTATAGCAATAATATGAGTAGATGTTAAGCGTTTTAGAGATCCTTGCAACTTTTCTACTGAGTCTCTAATTTTTTGCTGGCGTAGTATGATAGGTAAATCAATAAGCTCTTTTATATCTAATTTAATTTCTTTAACATCTTTATTTTCAGTGTCTTTGTTAGAAATAGTTAAATTGTTTGGTTGATTATTTAGTACTTCTTGCCAAGCTCTTAACTGCTCTGAAGTCCGCGCAATAGCTGATATTGCTTGAGGGTTTATTTCCAATAGCTTAGGTAAAATTTCTAGCCTAATTTTATTACGGGTTAATTTTGTTGAAGAATTAGAAGAATCTATACAAGCCATTTGTTTTTTTTCTGACAGGTATTTTTCAATATCAATCCGACTTGTAGAAAGCAATGGACGGATTAAATTAACCGTAGAGTAGCTTAAGTCAGACTTAAAGTAATTAATTTTTAATACAGGTTTTATGCCTGATAAACCTGATACTCCAGCCCCGCGAATTAAACGCATTAAAAACGTTTCTGCCTGATCATTTAAGTTATGTGCTGTAGCAATAATGTTAGTTCCAATATGTTGAGCCGTTTTTTGTAAGAATTGATACCGTAGCTCTCTAGCAGTAGCTTCTAAATTAGCTCCTTTAGCCATTTCTGCTACTGCAAGGCGATCTATAGTTAGTGGTAAGTTATTTTGAGCCGCAAAATTATAGACAAATTCTTCATCATTTTCTGATTCTTTGCCTCTTAATAAGTGATTTAGATGTGCTAAATGAATCTTAAATTGATTACAATATAGTTCTTGAATTTCTTTTAAGAGTAGCACTAGTGCAACAGAATCCGGGCCACCCGATAAAGCAACTAATACTGTAGAAGTTTCATTAAACATTTTGTTAGACTGAATAAATAGCCAAATTTGTTGATTAAGTAATAATTTAGACATATTAACTTGTTGCTATAACTAATAGAATAATCTTTAAGTTAAATATTAAATTAATTATTAGCCGGAAGGCTATCAGCTTTTTTACACTTAGCTATATTGAGGGCTGTGTTATAATAAGCCTGCTTTTTGCATACTTAGTTCTTCATAACCTTAGCCAAATAATTTATAGCATACTTAGTTCTACTCAATGTAATGAGGGGCTTATGGCGGAAAAACAAGATAAAAAATGGGCAACACTTAAGTTTACTGATCCAAGTGGTTCAGCAAGGAGCCTAAGTTTATACAAATCTGTTTTTACTATTGGGCGGCTTGGTGATAATGACTTACAACTAGACGATCCTTATGTCTCACGCCATCACGCAGAAATTAGTTTTGATGGGGAAAATTATACTTTTAGAGATAAGGGTAGCACTTCAGGTAGCTTTGTTAATGGTAGCAAAGTTGCTGAAAAGGGACTTAAATCAGGCGATAAGGTTAATTTAGGTAGACGTAATGGACTAGAACTCGCTTTTGAATGGTCGGGTCAAAATACTGCTGCTAATCGCATTGCTGTTGAACAACGAAAAGCCGAAGAAGAATCTACGCATGTAATGAGTGTTATAGACCATCGCCAAACCCGTTATCTAAATACTTCTTTAATCCATCAACAAAAATTAAATACTGTTGCTACAGTAAATCGCTTAAAAGCTCTTTATGAAATTACTAGTGCTATTCTTTCAATTAAAACACGAGATGAACTAGTCAATAAATTATTAGATTTGGTTTTTGAAGCTTTACCTGCTGAACGTGGCGCGATAATGTTAAGCGATGATAAAGGGTTAAATGTTAGGGCTTCTAAACATCGTAATCCTGCTAATAAGGCAGCAGTTCAACCAAGCACAACAATTGTTAATCGAGTTTTTAATGAAAACGTTGCTACACTAAGCGTTGATGCTCATAGTGATAGCCGGTTTGCTTCACAAAAAAGCGTAATTTTCCAAGCTATTCGCTCAGTGATGTGCGCTCCTATTAGCTCTTCTAACCATGTTTGGGGTGTTTGTTATGTTGATAATCTAAACACACAGAAAAATTTTGAAGAAGAAGAATTAGAATTTTTAATGGCAGTTGCTCGCCAAGCTGGTATGGCACTTGAAAACCTACATTTAATTGATGAGCAAAAAATTACTTTAGAAAGTTTTATTACTACTCTAGCAGCTTCAATTGATGCTAGGGATGATATGACCGCAGGACATTCGGCTAGAGTTGCTAAATATTCTCGTACTTGTGCTAAATATATGGGGCTTTCAAAGGATGAAATAAAACTTATCTATTATGCAGGCTTGCTACACGATTATGGGAAAATAGGGACTCGTGAAGCAATACTTTGTAAACCTGGTAAACTTACACCAGAAGAAATGACACATATGCGTGAGCATGCTTATGATACTCACAAAATTCTTTCTAAAATCCACTTTACCAAAGAGTTAGCAGATATTCCTTTAATTGCTTCTAGTCATCATGAACATATGGACGGGACTGGTTATCCATTTAATCTAACTTCTGAGCAAATTCCATTGGGCGGAAAAATCATTGCTGTTGCAGATTTTTTTGATGCTCTTACTCATAAACGTCATTATCGGGAACCAATGCCTATTGAAGATGTAATTGGGTTAATTGATGACCAAAGTGGAACAAAATTTGATACAGCAGTAGTAGAATCATTTAAGGAATATGTTTATAAAGAATATATTCCTAATCAAAAGAAACGTGCAGAGATAGATAAACTCAAAGAGCGTCAAAGCCAAAAAACAGGAGCGCAGGCTAGATTAGAAGAGGAAGTTTTTGTTGCTCAGCATGATCATCAAATTTCTATCCCTAATAGATAGAATAGATAGAGTTTAATTATATAAATAGCTATTTTTGGCCCAGTGATTTTTCGCTGGGCGTTTAATTTTTAAGTTGGAGTAGTTTGTGTCAAGAAAAAGAATTTTAGTTACAGGTGGAAGTGGTTATTTAGGTACACATATCCGCCAATATTTTGGTGCAGAAGATTTGTCTAGGCGAAGTGGACAAGACTTGAGCTTACTAGAAGACCTTAGTTTTATAAAAAATTATGATGTAATTATTCATATGGCGGCTTGTGTAAACAAACGAGCAGATGCAGCAGGGCAAAACTTTGCTGTTAATGTAAGTGGAACAATTAAACTACTAGAAAACTTATCTGAAGGTCAAACATTTATTTTTTGCTCTACCAAAGATGTTTACGCTAGTCATATTGATAAATATAAAACAGTTCCAGAAAGTTGTAGCACTGATTTTATAGGTCAAAATGCTTATGAATGGTCAAAACTAATAGCTGAAAAATATGCTGAATATTATTGTAATAATGCTAAAGCTAGATTAGGTATTTTTCGGCTTTCTACCGTGTATGCTCCAGCTACTCAAGGGAATTCTGGTGGTTTTGTTTCGTTTTTTACTCGTGCAATAGCAAAAGGTGAACAGTTACAATTAAAAATGCGTGGTGAACAAATCCGTGATTTGTTGCATGTAAACGACTTAGCAGAAGCTTTTGAACTTTTTATTAATAGTAATCAACAAAACAGTCTTTATAATATTGGTGGTGGATTAGCCAATAGCACTACACTTTATCAACTTACCCAAACCATAGCAAAACTAGTTAAAAAGCAAGCAAACCTAGTGCTTTTAGATGAAATGGTAAAAGAGCAAATTCATTATGTAACTGACATTAGTAAATTAACTAGTGAACTAGGTTGGCAGCCAAAAATAGATATTGAATCGGGATTAAGGACATTGATAGAAAATGTTTGAAACTGAGTCGGTTAAAAAAATTTTAGTTCGTGGTACAAATTGGGTGGGTGATAGTATTGTAACCCTACCAGCACTACGTGAGCTAAAAAGAATTTTTCCTCAAGCAAAAATTTCTTTGCTAGTAAAACCTTGGGTAGTAGGAATTTTTCAAGATCTAGAATGTATTGATGAAGTAATAACTTATGATCGAGATAAAAAAGGTGTTTGGGCAACAATCAAAGAGTTAAAAGCAAAGAATTTTGATCTAGCAGTCTTGTTTCAAAATGCTTTTGAGGCTGCTGTTTTAGCTTTTGGAGCAAAAGCCAAGATAAGAGCCGGTTTCAAAACAGAAGGACGGGGATTTTTACTTACTCATCCTCTAACTTTAACTAAGGAAATTCTTTCGCTACATCAAATTTATTATTATTTACACATCATTTCACAGTTAGAAGAGCGTCTTTTTGGTCAAAGTCAGGTGGATTTTAAGAATCTTAAGTATTCTTTACCAGTAAGCAAAGAAAGACAAACAGCTATTAAAGAAAAAGTTACAAACTTTGGTATAGATACTAGTAAAAAACTAGTGGCAATTAACCCTGGTGCTACAAATAGTCGGGCAAAACGCTGGCCCATAGAGCGTTTTGCTGCTTTAGCTGATCGTTTGGTAGTTGCTGGCAATGAAGTTGTTTTTATTGGCGCAGGTGCAGAGTTAGATATTACCGAAACTGCAATTAAAAATATGTGGGAAAAGGCAAAAGTTTTAACTGGAAAAACTACATTAGCTGAAAGTATAGCTTTTTTAAGTGTTTGTGATTTGGTTATTTCCAATGATACGGGCCCAGCCTATATTTCTGCGGCTTTAGAACGTCCGACTTTAACAATCTTTGGCCCCACAAACGATAAAATGATTTGTCCTTTTGGTACAAAAGCCGAAATTTTGCGCTATAGTGTAGATTGTTCACCTTGTATGTTAAAAGATTGTCCAATTGACCATCGTTGTATGACTTCTATGACCGTGCAAATGGTTTTGAGTAGGGCATTACAGGTATTAAATAATGATTTAATTTTGGAGTAAGTAAAATTTATGAAGCAAGTAGCTGTATTTTTAGACCGAGATGGTACAGTAAGCGAAGAAGTTGGTTATGTTAATCATTTATCACGTTTTAAGCTATTTCCTTGGACGGCAGAAGCTATAAAAAAACTTAATGAAGCACACATAAAAGCTATTTTAGTTACTAATCAAGCTGGAGTGGCAAGAGGTTATTTTACAGAAGATCTAATTGGCGAAGTACATAATAAATTAGTAAATGAACTAGCAAAAATAGGAGCCTATTTAGACGCAATTTATTATTGTCCACATCATCCTTCGGCTGGACAACCACCTTATCGGGCTAATTGTGAGTGTAGAAAACCTAAACCAGGACTGCTTTATAAAGCTGCCGATGAACATAACATAGATTTAAGTAGCTCATTTATGGTTGGAGACAAATACACAGATGTTGAGCTAGGGCAAAGAATAGGTATTAAAGGCGTTATGGTTATGACGGGTTATGGAATTGGGGAATATGAATATCAGCGACAAAACTGGCCTCAAATGCCAGATAAAATAGCAGAAAATCTACTAACTGCTGTAGATTGGATAATTAGCCAAGTAAAAACTTAGTTTTGGCTTTGCTAAAATGCGTAGCCTGACTAGGCTAGTTAAGTTATACTGCTCTACTTTAAAACTTTTAATTAAATTCCTTCCCAAAAAATTTTTTATGAGAATAAAGATCTTTTTCCACAATAATTGTTTTGATGGAGTTGCTTCAGCAGCAACTTTTGCTGTTTTTTATCGTGAATGTATAAATTCTGATGCAGAACAAAGTTTTGAAGGACTTGCACATAAAGCAGGTCAAATATTTGATGAATCTAGGTTTGATGGCGATGAGAATGCAATTGTAGATTTTAAGTATAGTAGTTCTCCACGTCTAACTTGGTGGTTTGACCATCATCAAAGTGCTTTTTTAACCGACTCAGACGAAGCACATTACCGCAATGACCCGGCTGGAATAAAATCTGGTAAAAAATTTGTTGATATTAATTACCGTTCTTGTACTAAATTTATTGCTGAAACAGCTTCAAGTAAATTTGGCTTAAAATCAGACTTTCTATATGAGCTTGTTCAATGGGCAGATGTTATTGATGGCGCGCTCTATCCTGATGCTAAAACGGCTGTTGAGCTAGATGCCCCAGCCCTACATCTAATGCTAGTTATTGAGTCGGCACGAGATGATAAGTTGCTAGCTAGAATTATCCAAGAGCTTCAAACTATGACTCTTAGCCAAGTTGCTAGTCAGGATTATATTACTGGTATTTTTGATTACTACTATAAACGCCATTTAACAGCAATTGATATTATCAAAACTGCTGCTCATTCAGAAAGAGGTGCAGTGTATTTTGATGTAAGTGAACATGATATGGAGGGATATAGTAAGTTTATTCCTTATTATTTACATCCAGAAGCTCTTTATAGCATTGGTTTAAGCCTTAGCCCACAACGTTCTAAAGTATCAGTTGGCTATAATCCTTGGGCAAAAGATGCACGTCGACATAATTTAGCCTCTATTTGTGAGCGTTATGGCGGTGGTGGACATCCTGTAGTTGGAGCGATTTCTTTTAGCCCACAAGATTTAGAGTTAGCCCGTAAAGTGGCAAAAGAAATTGCTGAAGAATTACGTAGCAGCTAAATTTTTTATCAAAATAAAAAGTTATTAAAAATATAATGTAAATGCGGGCCTAATGCCCGCAAAGCTTTTTATTAGAGCTATTTATAATAATAATTGTTGGGAGAAACTATGAGAGTATTGGTTACTGGGGGAGCAGGGTTTATTGCTTCTCATATTGTAGATGCTTATCTAACAGCAGGTCATAAAGTTGTAATAGTTGACAATCTTACTACAGGACAAGAAATAAATATTAATCCTAAAGCACAGTTTTATAAGTTAGATATTCGTGACCAAGAATTATTAGAAATCATACGTAAAGAAGAAATTGAAGTTGTAAGCCATCAAGCTGCACAAGTAGACATTCGTCGCTCAGTATTAGATCCTGTTTATGATGCTAGTGTAAATGTCTTAGGTAGTATAAATTTATTAGAATCTTGTGTTAAAACAGGAGTAAAACATTTTATTTTTGCGTCAACAGGAGGTGCAATTTATGGCGAGCAAAGCTATTTTCCTGCTGATGAAACACATCCACTTAACCCAATGTCACCTTATGGAATTACTAAATTAACCTTAGAAAAATACTTATCTTACTATAGCAACACCTATAATCTTACTTATACAGCACTACGATATGGAAATGTCTATGGCCCACGTCAAAATCCAAAAGGGGAAGCTGGAGTAGTAGCAATTTTTTGTGAGCAAATGCTTGCAGGAAAAACACCTACAATTAATGGTGATGGAAAACAAACCCGCGATTATATTTATGTTGGGGATGTGGTAAGAGCTAATTTACTGGCTTTAGAAAACTACCAAACTGTATTTAATCAAGCTTTTAATGTTGGTACAGCAGTAGAAACAGATGTTGTTGCCATTTTTAAGACCTTGCAAGATGAGCTTAAAACTAATTATGAGCAAAGTCATGCAGCAGCAAAAGCAGGAGAGCAACGTCGAAGTGTCTTAAATATCGATAAAGCAAAAGAAAAACTTGGCTGGCAACCAACAGTTGACCTAAAAGCAGGATTTCATCAAACAGTAAAATTTTATCAAGAAAAATTATAGTTCTCGATTAAGTAAATAAGTTGTGTGTGGAAGTACGGCTTGAAAAATATGCTCTGGAGAAGTGTTTTTTTCGTGTGTGTCAGGAGCAAAATCATAATCAATTTTATGATAAAGATGTTGAACAAATGCTGAACAATAAAGAGATCGCTCTTTTTGAAAAAGGTTAGGTCGTCTTCTTAACCTGCGACTAGGTAAAGCCACTAGAGTTCCTAAAAGCTCTCTTAAAGAATATTTCCATTGTTGGGCAATAAGGTCTAAACCTGCTTTAAGGATTGTTTCTATTTGTTGCTCTGTTAACTTAAAGTCAAGTATTGCAAGAATTGGATAAGTTTTTTCATCAAAATATTTATCAATTCGGTTTTCTTGAACACCAAAACGAACATTGCGCCCAGCAATATCTACATCAGATTCCATCAACCATTGTTGATTATCTAAACGAGAGCCTTGGAATAAAAAAGCGTGTGACCATTGGCTATCAAGCTTATTAGGATTAACTGCTCGTTGGGCGCGTTTAATTCCAACATCAAAAAAATGTGATGCTCCAACTAGCCCAACTCTACCAGCTAGAGAGTAAGTTTTTAAGAAATCTTGATTACTTAACTTATTGATTACTATTAGCTTATTTAGTTCACTCATAAATTTCTACAAATGTTTATCTAAGTATTCTTTAGCCTCATAAATTCCAATGATGGTTTTAGCGTCGCAAATTTCCCCTTTAGCAATCATATTAAGAGCTTCATTTATGGGGAAAAACTTAACTTTAGTTACTACTTCGCCAACATCGGCTATAGCTTTTTTAGGGCTAAGGTCAAAGGCTAGAAATAAATAAACTAGTCCGTCAGATGTGCCAGGCATAACATAAAAACGCTTTGCTAGCTCAAATCTTGCCGCGCTATAACCTGCTTCTTCGTTTAATTCACGCTCTGCGGCAAGTTTAGGTAATTCGCTAGCAATAACTTGTGTACCTTTTAATTCTCCTTGTAAAGTACCTGTAGGAATTTCCCACATTTCAGTTTTTGTGGTATAGCGAAATTGTTCTATTAAAAGAACTTCTCTTTGTTCATTAATTGCCATTACAGCCGCTACTCCGGGATGGCGAAGTATTGAACGGGAAAAAGTTGTGTTTGTTTGCTGGTCACAGATTTGTTCTTTAGTTATAAGCCAGCGTAGTTCATTCCCACGTTTTTCTTGGTAAATGATTTCTGTGTTTACCCACTTAAAGCGATTATCCATAAATTTTTATCTGTAACCCATTGCACCTAAAAAGTCTTCTAGTCGTTGAA
The DNA here is from genome assembly GCA_964492845.1 of uncultured Clostridia bacterium. GTDB lineage: Bacteria > Acidobacteriota > Blastocatellia > Chloracidobacteriales > JADJPF01 > JADJPF01. The sequence goes on along the minus strand of CAZBMZ010000009.1, from coordinate 112,981 downwards.
ATCGCAAATAAGGATTATGTTTTTTTTCTTTTCCCATTGTAGAAGTCTTGCCGCCATAATTATGACCAGGCAATAGTAAAGTATCGTCAGGTAATTTTTGTAGTTTAGTAGTCAAGCTATGATACATTTCTTCTGGATCGCTACCAGGTAAATCTACCCGTCCACAACCATTGATAAATAATGTATCTCCAGAAATTAGACGGTTTTCTACTAGAAAACATTGTGACCCAGGTGTATGACCAGGTGTATGTAAAAATTGCACATCAATATTACCTAATGAAGTTTTATCACCACCAGAAATTTGTACCATGTCAGAGTCTGATAAACCTAAAAGATTTTTTAGAAAAGGGGCTTCTGCTTTTTGGACATATATTTTTACAGGATGTTTTTCTAACAATTCGCTTAGTCCTTCAATAGGAAAACCAAGCATATCTCCACCAATATGATCTGGGTGAAAATGGGTAACAAATGCTTTAGTAATTTTCATATCATCAGCTTCGGCAGCTTTTAGAATTGCGTCAATATCCCAAGCAGCATCAACAACAGCCGCTTCACGGCTTTCTTTGTCACCAATTAGATAAACAAAGTTTTGCATCGGGCCTATTTCTAATTGTTTTAGATAAATAGTATCTTCTTTCACTTTTTCCTCATTAGATTTTGTAAAATTTAAGTTGCTATTAGGCTAAAAAAGTAAGTGTAGGGGAAAAACACTCTATTAGCAACTAAGCTTTGTCTCAAGCTAACTAATTGTATTTATAATAAGTTAGAGATTATTTTATAGTCTTATCGCTAAAACTTAGTAATTTTATCAAAGGCTTGTTACAAAATATTTCATTGCTTTGCTAAAATCTTAAATCAATTTAGCCTTATAAATTTATTTGAGGAATTAAAATGCGTAAATACTTAACTATTTTATTGTTGGGAATAATATTAATTTTAGGAGCTTGTAAAGATAGTAAACCTACAGGAACTTGGGCGGTTGTTGATACGGGAACAATAAATACATTTTTTGAATTAAATTTTGTTAATGGACAAACTGCCTGGATAACAGGTTGGTTTGAGCAAGGCCCAAAAGAAACGGAAGGTTGGCAAATACTTCAAACATATGATGGTGGAAAGACTTGGACACCAATGACCAACCAAACGGAGCAAAAAATTAAGTATGTATATTTTGTTAATGAAAAATCTGGTTGGGCAATAAATTTAACTCAAGATATTCTTGCAACTAATGATGGGGGGCTGACCTGGGAGGTAATTAGACCTGCGGGTAAGGTTAAAATCAAATATAACTATAATAACCCTGGAGCCGCTACAGAAATGCCAGACCCTATTAATAAGCTTAAATTCTTAAATGAAAAAGTAGGCTGGGCCTGGGGTGGTGGTAAAAAAGATAGTGCTGTAGAGCAAGAAGGCGTTTTTATCCGCACTGTTGATGGTGGAAAAAATTGGCAAAAAATCGAATATCCTTTTGAAGGCGAAGTTAAGTCTATGTTTTTTCTAAATGAAAAAATAGGTTGGGCATCAAACAATAAATCTGGCTTATATAAAACTGATGATGGCGGTCAAACTTGGGTAAAACAAACTGATGATGTAACAAGACCTTTTATTAATGGAATTGCTTTTGCTAATGAAAAAGTTGGTAGCATTGTTGGGGATAGCTATATTGGTGTGACTGATAATGGTGGACAAACTTGGAAAAAAGTAAAACTTCAAGGAGTTTATCTTAATGATGTTTATTGGGTAAATGAAAAAGTTGCTTGGGCTGTAGGCGATAAAGGCAAAGTAATGTACACGGAAAACAGCGGTCAAAAATGGGAAAACGTTGCTTCAGATTTACTTGAGCCAGAATATGCAAATATAACTAAAATAAGGTTTTTTGATGCTAACACTGGCTGGGCATATGGAAATAATGGTGTATTGCTTCATTATGAATTAAAGAGTAATAAGTAATATAATAAATTGACTAAACTAAAGTAAATTAATAATTTAGAAGATTATACATTTTATTATGCAAAAAACTAAGAAAATAGTCTTAGTGAGTATAGTTTTATCATTATTAAGTATTATTTATTTATTTATTTTGGATTTTAGACATCAGCCAAATATTGATAAATTGCCTAAAGTTATGCTTTGGGCTTGGGAACGCTCGGAAAATTTGATGTTTATTGATAGTAAATCTACAGGAGTAGCTTTTTTAGCAAAAACTGTTTTGTTAAAAGAAGATAAAGTAGAAATTCGTTCTCGTCTGCAACCTCTAGCAGTTCCTCCAAATACAGTATTAATTGCTGTTATTAGGATTGAGACAAACCCTTATCAAGTGCCAAAATTATCAGCAGAGCAATTAAAACAAACTTTAGTAGCAATTAAATCTGTTACTAAGTTAAATATTGTAGGCATACAAATAGATTTTGATGCTAAATTGTCTGAAAGAAAATTTTATAAAGAATTGCTAGAAAAACTACGCTTAGAATTACCCAAAAATTATTTACTTTCTATTACAGCTTTAGCTTCTTGGGCAATCTATGATAATTGGATAGCAGATTTGCCAATTGACGAAGCTGTCCCTATGCTATTTAGTTTAGGTGTTGAAAAACAACAAGTTTTAAGCTATCTAACTGCTAAAAAAGATTTTAGGACAAAAAACACTCAAACTAGTCTAGGTATTTCGACAGGTGAAGATTTACCCTGGTTACCTGTTAGAAGAAGAATTTATATTTTTGCAAATCAATCTTGGTCAAAAGAATTATTAGAAGATGTTTTACAAAAGGTGGAAAAATGGCAAACAAAATAATTCAAAGAAGAATAATTTTACTAATAACTTTGGTAATAACAATTTTTTACTTTAGCCCTACTTTGTTTAGTTGTGGGCCATCTTTTAGAACAGCAGTTTTTAGTTATTCAGCACATCCTGATCTGCCTTTAGATAGCTTTGCTCGTGGAGAAATCGGTATATTAAAGCCTGAATATGCTCGTTCCTATTTAGTTGTAGCTTATCGCTATTTAAATAATGAAAAGCTTACTCCAAAAGAGCAAGAAGCTACTCTAAGCTTATGGTATAAGCGTTTAGGCCCTACTGTCCTTAGCCCAGAAAGCAAAAAACAGCTTGGTTTTGATAGCAACCCAAACATTGATAGTGAAGATAGCCAAGACGATGTAGGTTTAACTAATTGGTTGATGGCTAGAAAGTTAGTCCTACCATCAGAAGAAGACAAATATTTAAGTGTAAATAAAGATATTTCTACAGATAACTATTTTATTGGTTATGTAAATTGTTATGATGATGCGTTTAAAACAGCAGCCAACACCTTAAAAGAAAAAGTAAAAACTCTTGGTGCAACAAATCCAGAAGTAAAAGAGTGGTTAGTAGCACAAGACCAAGTATTTCTTAATTGTTCTGAAACTACGCCAATGATTCCCGCACCAGCAAAAGCAAATAGTAGCCTACAAGCAAAAGCCGACCGTGCTTATCAAATAGCAGCAGCCAAGTTTTATAGTGGTCAATTTGACGAGGCTGTAAATTTATTTCGTGCAATTAGCCAAGATAAAACTTCACCATGGCAAAAAGTTGCACCTCTTTTAGTTGCTAGATGCCAAGTTCGTAAAGCTATGCTAAGTTTGCCAGCAGATAAAAGCACACCTCTACAAGGCTATTTTGACCGTAGTGGTTTACTTCAAGCACAAACACAGTTAAAAGAAGTATTAAAAACTGCTGAACTAAAAGACTATCATTCTTCAGCAAATAGATTATTAAGATATGCTGATTTTCGTTTAGAACCAGGTAAAAAACTGACAGAGTTTGCTGATAAATTAGCTAAAGTAAATGCTCAAGAATTTGGACAAGACCTAGATGATTATACTAATTTGTTAGATAAATTAGCCGATGATCCTTATGCTTTTGAGCTTCCTAAAAATAAAATTACCAATAAATTACCAGAAGTTTTAGGTAAACAAGATTTAACAGATTGGCTACTTAATTTTCAATTAAATGATGAAAAAGCTTTGAACTACGCTTTAGAAAAATGGTCTGAAAAGAAAACCTTACCTTGGTTAGTTTCAGCTATAACTAAAATTGATGGAAAACATCAAAAAGTTGCTCAAATACTAGAAGCAGCACAAAAAGTAGATCCAAATTCTCCTGCATTTGCTTCCATAAGCTTTCATAAAGTCAGGCTTTTAATTGAGATGGAAAAAAGAGCAGAAGCTAGCACAGAGTTAGACAAAGCTTTAACTAAAGATTGGCCGACTTCTACTAAAAATAGATTCTTTTCTCAAAAAATGTTATTTGCTAATAATTTAGAAGAATTTCTTAAATATGCTCAACGAACTGCTGCTGGACAGGGTTATTTTTATGATGATAGAGAAATTCCAGAGGATGAAGAAAGCGTTGATGAAAATGGGAAACCTTTACCCAAGAAAGATAATGCAGTTTTATTTGACCAAGATTCAACAAAAATAATAAATAAGCATTTTTCTTTAGCAATAATGAATCAAGCAGCCTCAAATAAATCTTTGGCTAAAAATCTACGTAATCGCTTAGTTGTTGCTACTTGGGTAAGAGCATTGTTACTAGATAATGAGGAAATTGGTAGAAATGCAGCTAATGAGCTAATAAAAATCTACCCAGAAATGAAAGAAGACTTAAATTCATATCTTAAAGCTATTAGTCCAGCATCAAGAAAATTCGCTGGTCTTTTTGCTGTACTTAAATATCCTGCTTTAAGGCCAGTTGTTGAAGCTAATGTAGAAAGAGAGATTAATTTTAGTGAAATAGATAGTTTTCGTGATAACTGGTGGTGTTCTTTTGATGCTCAAGAAGCGGCTGACTCGGTTTATTCTCGTGTTCCACGTGATGCAGAGGGCCAACTTAAACTAGAAAAAATAGATTTACCAAATTTTATTGATAAAACTTTGCTTACTCAAGCTGAAACAGAATATAAAAAGTTAGCAACTTTAGGAACAGCACCAAACTATTTATGTAATGAAGTAATTAATTGGGCTAAAGCTAACCTTTCTGACCCGCGAGTTCCACAGGCTTTACATTTAGCTGTTAGGTCAACTCGCTATGGTTGTGTAGACAAAAAGACTTTAGCTGCTTCTAAATCAGCTTTTCAAGTCTTAAAGAAAAATTTTCCTAATAGCGAATGGTCAAAGAAAACACCGTATTTTTTTGGCGAACAATAAAGAAAAGTTGCATCAAATTTTCTGAGTTTTAAAAAGTTAGTTTTTCGCTACATCTGTTCCTAATCTCGGGCCTGCTAGAATATAATTTCGTGCATTGTCCGTTATGGGAGAAAACAGGCAATTTAGCCAGTAGCTAAAAACAAAAACTTATTTTGCCCTATAAAAATTAGTTCACAATGGAGTAAAAATTTTATGTATTTTGATGAATTCAAGCATCAGCTTCCAGATATAGATCCACAAGAAACCAACGAATGGTTGGACGCACTAGAACAAGTAGTTTTAGCCGAAGGTGTTGATCGTGCGCGGTTTTTGATGCGCAAATTGATGAAAAAATCCCGCTTAATGCAGGTTGGATTACCACCCCTGGTACAAACACCATATATCAATACTATTTCCCCTGAACAAGAAACTGCGTTTCCTGGAGATGAAAAAATGGAATTGCGCATTCGTCGAATGATTCGATGGAATGCTGCTGTTATGGTATTAAGAGCTAACAAAAACTTTCCTGGCATTGGAGGCCATCTTTCCACTTATGCTTCATCTGCTAGTTTATATGAAGTTGGCTTTAACCATTTCTTTAAAGGTAAAGATAATGGTGAAAGTGGTGATCAAATTTTCTATCAAGGCCATGCAGCACCAGGAATTTATGCTCGTGCATTTTTAGAAGGACGTTTAACAGATGCACATTTGCAGAATTTCCGTCGGGAAGTTGGCGGTCAAGGATTATGTTCTTATCCACATCCTAGATTAATGCCAGAGTTTTGGGAATTTCCCACTGTATCAATGGGGCTAGGCCCAATTAATGCAATTTATCAAGCTCGTTTTAATCGATATCTGCAAGCTCGTGGTATTAAAGATACTTCTAATTCAAAGGTATGGGCATTTCTTGGAGATGGTGAAACCGATGAACCAGAAGCACTTGGCGCATTATCTATTGCTAATCGTGAAGGATTAGACAATTTAATTTTTGTTGTAAATTGTAACTTACAGCGGCTAGATGGCCCAGTACGTGGTAATGGAAAAATTATCCAAGAACTTGAAGCCGTTTTTCGTGGTGCTGGTTGGAATGTTATTAAAGTTGTTTGGGGACGGGAATGGGACGAACTACTTGCTCAAGATGTAGATGGACTGCTCTTAAATCAAATGAACGAAACTTTAGATGGACAATTTCAAAAATATTCTGTTGAACCAGGTTCTTATGTTCGGGAACATTTTTTTGGAGTAGACCCTAGATTACTAAAGCTAGTTGAGCATTTAAGCGATGATGCTTTATTAAAACTACGTCGAGGAGGCCATGACTACCGTAAGCTTTATGCAGCTTATCATGCAGCAGCTAATCATAAGGGCGGGCCAACTGTAATACTTGCTAAAACTGTTAAGGGTTGGACACTAGGAGAAAGTGCTGAAGCTCGTAATACTACCCATCAAACTAAAAAACTTAGTGAAACAGATTTACGCAAATTCCGGGATCGTCTTGAGTTACCCATCCCTGATAGCGAGCTAAAAGACCTACCACCTTTTTATCATCCTGGAATGCAAAGCGAAGAAATCCAATATTTACTTGAACGCCGCCGTCAACTTAATGGCTCTATACCAAAAAGAGTTGTAAGGGCTAAACCCGTTAGTTTACCTAAAGCAGATACTTATCAAGAATTTTATCAAGAAGTTAAACAAGAAGTCTCAACCACTACAGCTTTTGTAAGAGTATTACGTAAGCTTTTAGATGATCCAGAAATTGGAGATAGAATTGTACCAATTATTCCAGATGAAGCTCGGACATTTGGTATGGATTTTCTATTTAAGAAAATAGGGATTTATGCAGCACTTGGTCAACGTTATGATCCGGTTGATTCAGCATTACTGCTTAGCTATAACGAAAAGAAAGATGGACAATTACTTGAGGAAGGAATTACTGAAGCTGGATCAGTAGCTTCATTTACTGCTGCTGGAACTGCTTATGCAACACATAGCGAAAATATGATTCCTTTCTATATGTTTTACTCAATGTTTGGCTTTCAGCGTACAGGGGATGGAATTTGGGCTTTTGCTGATATGCGTGGACGAGGGTTTTTAATTGGTGGAACGGCTGGACGTACTACTTTGATGGGCGAAGGCTTGCAACACGATGATGGTCATAGCCATATTTTAGCCTCTGTTGTTCCAAGTGTCCTGACTTATGACCCAGCATTTCATTATGAAATGGCTACAATTGTCAAAGATGGGCTAAGAAGAATGTATGACAACCAAGAAGATATTTTCTACTACATCACCGCTTATAATGAAAACTATGCAATGCCCTCAATGCCTGAAGGAGTAGAAGAAGGCATAATCAAAGGTATTTATTTGTTTAGAAAGGGTGATAGCAAGAAGAAAAACAGAGTTCAACTTTTTGGTAGCGGTACAATTTTAAGAGAAGCTATAAAGGCTGCTGATATTTTAGCTCAAGAACATGATATTGCTGCTGATGTTTGGAGTGTGACTAGCTACTTAGAACTACGCCGAGAAGCTTTAGCCACAGAAACTTGGAATGAAGAAAATAATGAAGAGCGTAAACCCTATATTACTCAACTTTTAGAAGGAACCACCGGCCCAGTAATTGCAGCAACTGATTATATGAAGGCTCTGCCAGATATGATTGCTCGTTGGGTACCTAATAAATTCCGTAGTCTTGGAACAGATGGATTTGGCTTAAGTGATACTAGGGAATCTCTAAGAGAGCATTTCCGCGTAGATGCTAGCTCAATTGTTAAAGCAGCATTATCAATGTTAAAACGTAAGTCTGGCCGTCAAGCTGCAAAAGGTTAGCAAAGTATTTTTAAGTAAGAATAATAGTGAATAATGTATTTACCTAGGGCATATTTGCCCTAGGAATTTTAGTTTTAGAGATTGGAGAAAAGTATGAATTCTTTAGACCTTTGGAATCGCTATCGTCAATATTTATGTGTGTGTCCAAGTGTGGGAATCACCGTAGATATTAGTAGAATGAAGTTTTCGGATAGTTTTTTTGCTGATATGTCAGATAAAATGCAATCAGCTTTTGAACAAATGGACAGCTTAGAAAAAGGTAGTATTGCTAATCCTGATGAAGAACGTATGGTTGGTCATTATTGGCTGCGGGATGCTCAGCTTGCACCAACAGAGGATTTACGCGCAGAAATAACAAACACTGTTAATGCAATGAAAGATTTTGCTTCTCGTGTTCATAACGGCGATATAAAAACAGAAAAAGGTGATTTATTTAAGAATATTTTAGTTATTGGTATTGGTGGTTCTGCTTTAGGCCCACAATTTGTTGCTAATGCCTTAACTACCACGTCTGATAAAATGCGAGTATTTTTCTTTGATAACACTGATCCTGATGGTATGGACAAAGTGTTAGCTAATATTGGAAGTGGGTTAGGCCAAACCATAACAATAGTTATTTCTAAATCTGGTGGTACAAAAGAAACTCGCAACGGGATGTTAGAATCTAGGGAAGCTTATAACAAAGCAGGCTTAAGTTTTGCTAAACATGCTGTAGCAGTAACGCAAACAGGAAGCGAACTTTACAAAGTTGCTACAAATGATAGTTGGATTACTACTTTTCCAATGTGGGATTGGGTTGGAGGCCGTACATCTGAGCTTTCTGCTGTAGGGCTACTGCCGGCTGTACTTCAAGGTTTTGATATTGATAGTATGTTGGAAGGCGCGCGTGAGGTTGATGCAGTAACTAGAGTTAAAGACGTTTATAAAAATCCTTCTGCCCTTTTAGCTTTAATGTGGTATCACGCTGGCAACGGTCGTGGGCAAAAAGATATGGTAATCTTGCCTTATAAAGATCGCTTAGAATTATTTAGTCGTTACCTACAACAACTTGTAATGGAATCTTTAGGTAAACAAAATGATTTAGCAGGAAATGTTGTTAATCAAGGAATTGCAGTTTATGGTAACAAAGGTTCTACAGATCAACATGCTTATGTCCAACAGCTAAGAGAAGGCGTAAATAACTTTTTTGTTACTTTTTTAGAAGTCTTAAAAGATCGAGATGGAAAATCAATAGAAGTTGATGAGGGTGTAACTTCTGGAGATTACTTAAGCGGATTTCTACAAGGGACTAGACGAGCTTTATTTGAAAATGACCGGGAATCTATAACAATTACGGTTGAAACAGTAAATGCTAAAACTATTGGAAAACTACTAGCATTATATGAAAGAGCAGTAGGATTTTATGGCTTTTTAGTTGGAATTAATGCTTATCATCAGCCAGGTGTTGAAGCAGGTAAAAAGGCAGCAGGAACAGTTATTTCATTACAACTGAAAGCTTTATCATATTTAATTGAAAATAAAGGAACAGCTTTTACTTTAGATGAAATTGTAAATGCTATTGGGGCTAGTGAGGATATAGAGACTGTTTACAAGGTTTTGGAGCATGTTTCAGCTAATAATGATCATAAGGTAGGACGTGAAGCAGGAGATACACCTTTTAGTGGTAAATATTTTGCTAATTAAAATCTGTTAAATAAGAAATAAAAACTGATGGCGGGGTAGTTCCCCGCCACTAATCTTTGGTTATCTTCTTGCACCAGAAACAGGAAGTGTTGTAATAGCAAAACCACCTGGGCTAGAAGGATCTGCTGTACTTGTAACAACAATAGCAGTAGCTGTAACTGCGGTATCAGTTTTAGTACCACGAATTACAAATGTTAAATCAGAACCATCTGGAGCTAAACCAGGAGCTTCTAGAGCTACACTAACGTTAGCACCCCTTTCACGGTAAGCTATAGCTAAGGCACCAGTAGGAACTGTTGCTGTACCTTTACCACCTTTCTTAAAAGAAAATGGGATTGGTAAAGCACCCATTGGGCTTTGAATGGTAAAAGTCCAGTTTCCTTTTAAGGCTTTTTGAGCATAAGAAGGCATTACGCTAAATGCTAATACAAATAAAGCTAAACAAAATGTACGGAAAAAAATCTTTTTCATCTAATTAATTCTCCTAAAATGTTTTAAAAAAGAAGGTGTGGGCGTGGTGACAATCGCCGCGATTTTCACTAATTGTAAAACGACTAATATATATGTCAACAGATTTGTTTAATAATTGCTTGCTAAACTAGCAGTTAGCAACCATATTCTTAGATTCTAAATGTCAAAAGCTATTAAAAACCATTGTTGATAACTTAAGCAAATGCCAGGCTTGTGGTAAGATTTTTGGAAAAATTTTGTCTTGACATTTAATCCATAAAAAAGTACAAGCACAATATATTAACTGCTAAATACCTCCTCACAAAAATAGACTAAAAGGTTTTATAACTAATGAGACTTTGTCCAAAATGTAATGCGCAGTACAGTAGTGACCAGGCTATTTGTCCAATAGATGCAACTACATTAGTTGATTCTAGTGGAAAGACTGCTCAAGTGGCTGATCCAATGATTGGGCGTATGATTGCTGATAAATACCGTGTTGAGAAATTGCTAGGGCGCGGAGGAATGGGAGCAGTTTATGAAGGCCAGCATTTACTGCTAGATCGACGTGTTGCTATAAAAGTTTTACAGCAAAATATGGCTAATGATGAACAAGCTGCAAGTCGTTTTATTCGTGAAGCAAAGGCTAGTGCAAGAATAGAACACCCAAATGCAGTAACAATTTATGACTTTGGTGTTTTGCAAGAAGGCAGTGCTTATTTAGTAATGGAATTTATTAAGGGTCGCTCACTACGCCAAGTCTTGATTGATAGAGTACCTGTTAGACCAGATCAAATAATTGATTGGATGATTCAAGTTTGCAATGTAGTAGAAGTAGCTCACACACAAGGCATCATACATCGTGACCTTAAACCAGAGAATGTAATGTTAAAAGAATCTACAGATGGTTCTTTGATGGTTAAAGTAGTAGATTTTGGTCTAGCTAAAATAACTTCTGATTCAGGTGAAAAAGCTAGCGTTAATCTAACTAAACCAGGTGAAGTATTAGGTACTCCTCATTATATGGCACCAGAATACTATGAAGGTGAAATAATAGATAAACGTGCAGATGTTTATGCTATTGGAATTATGATTTATGAAATGTTTTGTGGAGATACTCCTTTTACTGGGACGGTGCAAAGCATTATTGGAGGACATCTTTTTAAGGATCCATTGCCAATTATTAAATCTAATCCATCAATACACCCTGTTTTAGATGCTGTAGTACAAAAAGCATTAAAGAAAAAACGAGATGAAAGAATTGCTTCTGCTGGGCTATTAGCACAGGAATTAAAAGATGCTATGCATGTAGCTAAAGAGTTTTTCTTTCAGAAAACAGAGGTTAATTTAGACCCTGCAAATGAACAAAATTTAGTTTCTAAAACTCAGTCAAATCTGAATTCATCACCTATTATTGATAGAAATACTGTTTTTCAAACGGAAACAGAGCAAATTCTAAAAACAGAAAAAGTCTTAAGTCCTGGTACTAGAGAAACTACTAAAGTAAGCCGGGATGAAGTAATAGTTAATAGTCGTGCTACTCAGCAAATGACTTTAGGCACTATGGCTGTACCACAAGAAGCAATTGAAGCAAATATAAAAAATCCTTTGGCTAATATTCAAAAAGAAGAACATTTTATTGATTCTGCTAAAACTACTCCTTCTTTGCCAGCCCTGATGCCTACAAATGAATCTTCTTTTACTTCTGCACCTACTAAAATACAAACTCCTAGTCAATCTATAAATACTGGAGATAATGAAGTTAGAAAACCTTCACTTTCTTTTACTTCTGCTCCTACTAGACCACAACTTGATCAAACTCCAGTAGTTGCTGCTGAGGAAACAATACTTAATACAGAAGTTGTACCACCTACCAGAATTAGTCCTGCTGTTAATCCAGCAGTGCTAGTTAATCCTAGTTTGCCTTCAAGAACTGCCACAACCGTTCCTTCAGCCAATAGGTTAGCTTCAAATGTTGAATATGAAAACTTTATGGATGTTTTAGTAGCTCTAAAAATCCAATTAATTATTGGTTCAATAATTGTTTTTCTTTTGGCAGTTATGGTAACTCTTTTGATTATTTATTACTTTGAACGTATGTAAATTTTCTTATTGCTTTGTTTTGGTAACTCCATGTTGATGGTTAGAAAAATTTTTCCTAACCATCAAATTTTTTTCTTGATTTTAATTAGTGTATCAATTACACTAATTTTCGTGTAACACATACACTAATTAAAATTTGAGGAGAAAACAATGCAAGACGGGCAGAAGATGATTGCAATTACAATAGGAAACTCTCAGGCTCGTGCTGCTGTGTATGAAAATGGGCAAGTATGCTTAATTCCTTTGGAAGAAGGCGAATACTCAATGCCTAGTTCAGTTTTGCTACATCGGTTAAGAGAAATAGGTAAGTATGCTTATCTTTATTCTGGGACAGATCCAAATTTACTAATAACAAACATTAATAGATTGTTAGGACGAAAATATTCAGAACTTCAGACAGAAATAACTAATTTAGCTTTTAGTCTTTCCAATGATAATAATAGGGTTCGTATAAATGATTGGATTAACAATAGTTATACTCCAATAGAACTTTATGCAATGCTGCTTAGAAAAATATATAGAGCCGCTGAACAATACCTAAAACAACCTATAAACCAAGCTGTAATTGCTGTTACGGGCAGTTTTGATGACTTTCAACGTCGTAGTATTAGAAATGCTGCTGAAAGTGTATTTAAGCAAGTAAAACTAATTAATGAACCTACTGCGGCTGTACTAGCAATGAGTCAAGGCCAGGAAGTTACAGGTCAAGAATTTATGACTGTAGATCTAGGGGCCGGTAAATGTGAAATAGCTATAGTTAGTCGTCAAAATAACCAAAAACTACGGATAAAAGCTATTACTGGAGATACGCGATTAGGTAGTAATGATATTGATTATTTAATTTTTGACCAGCTAGCAAAAGATTTTCAAACTCGTTATCAACAACCTTTAATAAGTGATTCTCCTATGGCACGTCATGAAGTGTTAATGGCTATAAAGGCGGCTAAACACGAGTTAAGCATAAATGAAAGAGCAGAAATTAATGTCCCATTTGTAAATTTTGACCGTTTTGGTCAACCTTTACACCTGCAAGCTACTATAACATCGCAACAACTAATGCAACTTTGCGGTAGTTTATTGACTAGGATTAAACAACTAATTAATAGTTGCTTGATGGAAGCCGAACGTCCAAATTTAGATAAAGTGTTTCTTTTAGGTGGTGGGACAAAACTTCCTATTGTTGTTAATACTGTAACTAATACAGTTAGACAAACACCTATAGTAGCAAGAAATTCTGATGAGTTAGCTGTTAGAGGTGCAGCACTTTATGGAGCTTATTTACTTGGACAAGCAAGGGTAATGGGAGTTGAAGATGTTACTGCTCATTCTTTAGGCATTACAACTTATACTGGAACAATGGGTTTTGTCCTAAAACGACAAGCTGTTATTCCGGCCTTAAGTACAAAAAGATTTTTAACCGTACAAAATAATCAAACAGCCGTGCAAATAGAGGTGCGCGAGGGCGAAGAACGCACAGCTAACAGCAACAAGCTAATAGGGAAGTTTGATTTACCGTTACCCGCAAATTTACCTCGTAATTCTCCTATAGATGTAACTATTGGAAAAGATGATGATGGAATTATTTTGGTACGCGCTCAAGATTGTAGTAGCGGGAGAGCGCGAGAAATTTCAATCACTTATGATTTATAACAGTAAGTTAAATAAGGAGTTAACATTATGGCTAGACCAATTATGCCAGAAAAGTTTTACCGATTTCAAACTACAGAACAATTAATTAATAAAAAAGTAGTAATTATTTGTGACTTGATTAATGATTTAGTTGGGCCTCCTGATGGGCCAAAAGAACAAGATTGCGCTATTCGTATTGATCCAAAAATGATTGCTACAAACGGTGGTGTTTGGCAATGGTTAGCCGACCTTGTAACTTTAGGCGAAGGTGCATCAGAAAATATTTTAACCATTTGGCGGGCTGATAGCCATTCAGCAGAAAACATTGATCATTATCCACACTTAAAAGCTTTTAATCCTCATGCAATTGAAGGTCATCCCGGCTGGGATTGGTCTGCGGAATTACAACCTTATGTTGCTTGTGGAAATTCTCGTGAATATCGAGCAAATCAGTCAATTATGTTGCTACCTGATGGAAGTAGCCCTTCACCAATCTTAGACTGGATTAATGACCATACAAACAATGCTCCTTATGAACAAGTAGAGGTTTTTTTAGCAGGGGTTTGGACTGACTATATGATTCAGCTAAACGCCCAAGCTTTTACTGCAATGGGCTTTAGGGTACGAGTAATTGAGCCTGCTTGTATGTCTCAACATTCGGCTAAACATCATGAAGCCATTCGTCAAATGGCTGCTTATGGTCACGCAACAATTTTTAAGAGTAATGAATGTTTATCAAATTTAGCTACCGCGCTAGGTGTAGAGCCTCGTGCAGATGCTTTAGCCTACCTGGAAAGCTCTAAATATCCATTACTTAGCCGACGACATTTAGAACTAGGTCGGAATTTTATTAATACTCAAAATAACGGTGCATTAGAACAAGCTATGCGTGCCGCTAGATAACTTAATCTTAGTAAACTAAGGTAGATGCTTTATGGACGCTAGAGCAAAAATTGAAGAAATGCTAAAACGTAAACGGGCTGAGGCTGATAAAAATATCAATAAAGCTCCTGAAAATACTAGCAAGACTCAGCCTACCACAACTGTTTTAGCTAACAATACAAAGGCTCAGTTTTCAGCACTAGAACGCATTAACGAAATGTTAAAGCAAAAACAAGTTGCTTCAAATGAAGTAACTCATGTAAGTCAAAATAAAGAAAATAGCCAAACACCAGAGCAAACTATTGCAATATTGACTGATCAGCCCAAAGAAAATACTCAACGTTTAGGCTTATGTCCAAGTTGTATAGGGGATTTAGCCATCAATAATGGGCTATATGTTTGTACAAAGTGCAGAAACTCTTATGTAAGACGTGGAGTAGGTGCAGATTTAATTAATTGTAAAGATTTGCCTTATGGCTACTGCAAATGTTGTGAGATACATTTTCCACTTGTAAAAACACCAGAATCAGAAAATTTAACTTGCTCAGTTAGTCGGGAAAAATATCTTTTATCAGCACAGGGATATTTGCAAGTTAGTAAACTCCCTTTTGGCCTATGTTCCTGCTGTCAAATGCCAAATCCATTAGTTGCAAACGTTGATCGATCAATTCGCTGCGTTATTAGTAATGAAGAGTATATACGTAATATTAACGGAACAGTGGTACGTAAGCCTGTAGAAGTCAATTTAGCTACAAATAACGATATAGAAGCAGCACTTAATCAAGGAAATGCAGCGTTTTACTATGGCGGTTTTATAGGTGGACAAGAGAGAGAACCGCCACCCGTCGAAGTTCCTAAACGTCAAAGACGACGTTGGTTTTTATAAAAATTTTTAAGGAGAATTTAATTTATGAATAGCTATAGAATTAACCAAACCGCTTCACCTTCTATTGAACCAACTTGCACTTGTTGTCTACCTGCACAAAGATTAACGACAACTGGACAACGTGCCTATTGTCCACTTACAGAAAGAATTTATGATAATGCTGCAAACGCCGCAAATGTTGCAAATACAGCTAGAGAGCCAGAAGTTATAGTAGATTTCTATCCTACCCGTCGTCAAAAAGGCGAGGCAGCACCATTTGCTATTAACCCAGCAGAAGACCGTTTTGGCCGTTAACCTTTGATTAAAAAGGAAAAAATATGCAGCAAAAAAGAATTCTACCTAACCAGCAAGAAAAGACTTGGACAATAGATGTTAATGTCTTGCGTGCTAAATTGCCTAATCATAATTGGTTAAGTAACCAAAGGTTTTTAGCTCGTGATATAGAAGAAATGCGGAAATACCTTCCTCACTGGATTATTACAGTAGGAAAAGGCTTAGATTTACTACGTTCTAAATGTTGCTCAGATAATTTAGCTCCAATAGAT
Organism: uncultured Clostridia bacterium; assembly: GCA_964492845.1. GTDB lineage: Bacteria > Acidobacteriota > Blastocatellia > Chloracidobacteriales > JADJPF01 > JADJPF01. Next base: position 96,817 of record CAZBMZ010000009.1, on the reverse strand, counting down.
GGCGAACTACGTTGTATTTTATGCAATCGCTCTAGTCAAGAATCGCCTAATACATTGCTTTGGCTAGGGTTACTACCTTTAAGCTTAGAAGGACGACCAAAAGCATTAAAGAAAATTGAGCAAGCTCAGCAAAAAGGCAAATTAAAATATCCAATTATTAGCCCTAACAATAAAAAACATCTATTAGTCCCAATAATGGCTGTTTATCCTAACAATTGGCCTTACTCACCGCCACAAGTTCATTATGTTGATCGCCAATATTTAGAGGCATTAAAGATTACTGCTGGACATAACACTCATGTTGTAGGTGAAAGAACAATTTGTCTTTATCACGCAGCACAATGGAACGATAACACAACCATTATGCAGGTAATTGCAAATCGTGTTGCTCCTCATATGTTAGCACTACTTAAGCTATCTGATGAGGACAAGAATTTTGAATTCTTTGAGACTAACTATTATGACTATCGCTAATTTAGCAAATTAGCAGGAGTAAGATAATTATGAAATTACCAAAAGTAATAATTGAACCTACTGTTTGGAAAAATATTACTGCTGAAGTAGCTAAATGGGCAATTAAGGGTAAAAATTTAGGTTCATCTCCTTTAGAATGTGTATTTTATCCCTTAACTGCAATTTCTTTACGCAAAAACCGACCCTTAACGCCATTTGACACAATTGATTTAATGGATATAGAGCAATTTTCTGTTGGCAATGTATTTATTCCGCCAGAAAAATACGCTAATTATACAGCTTATTCAGCTAGTTTTTCTTCTTCAAATGAAACAGAAAGCACAATGCAGGAAGTTTTTACTAAAGCAATTGAGCAAGAAATAAAATTGCAACCACAGCTTTATTTTTTATGTCCGGGACATTCTCATCCTTTTGCTGTTGGTACAACTTCGCCATCTTCAACAGACATTGAACATCATATGCGACCATATAAGCGAAAAAATGAAGAGCTTTTAGGGTTTCGTTTTAGCCTTGCATTAATTATTGTTCAAGAACCTTCTCAAAAAGATATGGTGCTGCAAAGTATTTATAATCAATATGCTTGGCGGGCCTGTTGTTTTGCTTTAGATGAAAATGAGAAAGTCCAAAACTTAGGTTTTGCTGAAATATCTTATTATAGCCAACATTTCACACCTTTTTATCAATCCCGACAGGGCAACACTTGGGAAAGTCTACAAAAAGCTTTTTTAGCAGATCGACTAATTGAGCATGAACGCTGGCCCGGAGGTTGGACATCTTTTTTAATTAAGGACAATCCAGAAAATGCTACTTTGGTAATGTTACCACCAAGATTTCCTAGTCAACAGGCTATAAAACAACCTATTTCATTAGTCACAAAACAAGCAGGACAAGCAGAGTTTTGGAATTGTGGACGTGCCTATAAAAATTATAACTTAGGAGAAGTTAACAATGCCCACTATGTTAGACCAAAATAACACTGTAGAGCTTTTTGCTAGAATTAAGCCTATTGTTGGAGATGCTCTGTTTAATAAACAAATAATGTTTGTAGGCGATTTTAAAGATCCGGCTTTGATGGAATATTTTATTTCCTGTGGTGTTACCCGATATAGTCAGCTATTTGTTGAGCAAAAGCCTGATAGTTCAAAAGAGTTATTTTTTAGCACAATAGAAAAATTATCTGATCGCCTAGAGTTAAATATCCAAGCCAAAATTGTTTCTCAGGCACAAGAGCAAGATATAGATTTAATAATAGCTACAGGTGACTATCAAACCTATTCGCTAGTAAAAGAACTAGTAGTTAAGTACCAGAAAGCAGCAATTTTTTACTGCCTAATTAATAGTAGTGGCTTAGTATTTTTTCTTTTGCCAAATAGACTGGTTGAATTGCCAAAGTCCTTATTTGACCAAGCAGTTAGCCAACAAAATGATGATTTTTTAGCTAAACTTCACTTAAACAACATAGTAGCAAACTATGCTAAAGGATTACTCTTAGCTAAAACAAAATATATTCGGGAAGATATTGAAAATATAGTAAATAACCATAAATGTTTGTTAGTAGGACATTCAAGTTGGCCTTGGACAGTGCAGCCAGTAGAACTAGAGGCTTTACCCAGTTTGCTAAGAAATTTATTAGCACATAAACAAACAATAAATAGCTCTAGTTTAAGAGGGAAAACTTGTTTAATTGTTGGTTTAGGCAGTTTAGGAAGTGTTATTGCAGAAAATTTAGCTCAACTTGGAGCAAATTTAGTTTTAGTTGATGGTGAAACTGTAGAAGCAACTAATCCAATTCGTCAAATTTACCGACTAGATCAAGTAGCTATGCCTAAAGTAGTTGCTTGTGTAAAACAATTAACAAATTGCTTAAAAATAAATGATAGTTTTGATAACGAACAAAAGTTTTTTACCTATGGAAAAGCTATTTCACCAGAAAATGATAGTACTTTAGCGTTAGAACAGTTAATAGATAAGTATTCTCCAGATATTGCAATTCTTGCTACAGGAACTGCAATAGATCGCATTATTTCTCAAACTTTAAGAGAAAAAGAAATTCCACAAATAATAGTAAGTTGCTATGCAAGAGCCAGGTTTTTTGAAGCAATTGTTATTGCTAACAAAACGTCGCCTTGTTTTGGCTGCATTAGAGGACATCTTTATTTAGGTGCAACTCCAAGTTTCACGGCAGAACAACGCGCTCGCTATGTTAGCTCAGAACATGATTTGATGGCTGAACCAGCAACTAGAGTTGAAACTAGCCGAGCCTCAGATCTTGCAACACATCTTGCTTATGGATTACTAAATTTAGCAGCAAACCCTTGGTTAGAAAGGGCTTTAGCTGAAGATATGACGTTTTTCTTAGGTGGTAACACGTCAGAAAAGCAGAAGGATCAATGGGCCTACAATATTAAAATACCTGGGGAAGTAAAACTTTTTGGCTTAACGGATATTGCTGGACGGGGAAATTATATTGAATGTTGGGATTGTGGCCGGAAATTAGATGTAGCGGTACAGATTTCTTAAACTTATTAATGGAAACAACTTAGTTATTAGATTCCTTGGAATTTATTGGTTAAAAGGAGTTAATTTAATGCAATGATCTACCTAGGTTATTAGCGTAAAAGCTTTAATGAATCTTTAATGTCAAGTTTATTAGTTATTTACGCCTATAGTGTTATCCTAGCTATGTCAGAAAAATGACAAAAAAAAGATTTAAGATTCACTAAGGAGTTTAAGAATTATGTCAAAAGTAAATTATGGAATATACAACGTTAACCTAACAAATCGTGAACGCGAAGTATTAGAACTAATTGCTAGTGGTGCAACAAGTAAAGAAATTGGTACTCGGCTAAACATCAGCCACAAAACAGCAGAAGCACATAGAGAAAACATCAAGAAAAAGTTAGACATTCATACACTTGCAGAATTAGTTCGTTATGCTGTAGGAGCAGGACTTGCACAACCAGTTTACCGTGCTAATCAGTAAGCACAATTGAGTAGCTAGTTATAAGTGATAATACAAGGGGTAGGAGTCTTTATATTAATTCATAATAAATATCATAGTTACTAGGAAAAGGGACGCTTTAGAAAAATATTAAAAGTATTAAGGAAAACCCTAGCTAGAGCGTCCAAAAACCCCTATCACAACAAAAGCTACTAAATTAACCTACAAAAATTTTTCCCAAAACCCATCAGCAAAATTTATCCTTCATCTTCAGACCTAGCATTGACAAGTTTTTCCTATGAAGTATCATCAAAAATATTATTTTCTAGTCCTGCAATCATAATAATTTAGATATGTTTTCTAGGAGAAATTTTTATGTCTAATCAGACTTCCTATTTTAAGAGATTTTTTTCAAAACGAGTTGCTTTTATTTGGGTAACAATTCTAGCTATTAGTTTTTGCACTTTAGTTAGTGGTTGGGTAAGTAGTGCAAATAATGACGATAAAAGCAATGATAAAGCTGTAGCTAGCACAGTTGCACCAGTTGTTTCAACAGAGGAAATTAGCAAACATATAAAATATTTAGCTTCAGAGGAGCTACAAGGCCGACGTTCAGGAACGGTTGGTTGTGAAAAAGCAGCAGATTATATTGTTAGTCAGTTTAAGAAATATGGACTAAAGCCTGCTAATGGAGATAGTTTTTTCCAAGAATTTGAGTTTATTGCAGGTGTAAAACATGGAGAAAAAACTAGCTTAAAATCTAAAAATGATGCTGGCAGCACTGATTTTAAGGCAGGACAAGATTTTCAAGCCTTTAATTTTTCTGCTAGTGGGTTGGCTGATGCTCAAGTAGTGCTAGCCGGTTATGGTATTAGCGCACCATCAATTAATTATGATGATTATGCAAAAATAGATGTCAAAGACAAAATTGTTCTCCTACTTCCATTTAGTCCAGATGGTAGCAATATAAATGGAAAGTTTGCTGATTACTTATCAGCGCGACGAAAAGCTTTAACTGCTCGTGAAAAAGGTGCTAAAGCAGTTATTTTTATTACTGAAGCAGATAGCTTAAAAGATTCTCGTAGCAGAGATGATGGAAATTATTCAGACTCAGGAATTATTGCTCTAAAAGTCAGTAAAATAACTGCTAATGAGCTACTAAAAAGCGCAGGAAAAACCCTAGATCAACTACAAAAACTTAGCACTGAAAAAGGTTTAGGAGAAACCTTAGCACTAGATAAAACTTCTTTAGCAATTAATACTGAAGTTATTCGTGAAGTAAAGAAAACTTATAATGTAGTTGGTTTGCTTGAAGGTGCAGACGAAAAGCTAAAACAACAAGGTGTAGTTCTTGGCGCACATTATGACCATTTAGGTATGGGCGGAGCAGAATCTTTAGCCGTAACAGGTGAAGGAATCCATCATGGTGCAGATGATAACGCTTCAGGTGTTGCAGGACTTTTAGAACTAGCCCGCGTTTTAGGCGAAAGTCGTCAATCCTTACGTCGTAGCGTTGTTTTTGCTGCGTTTTCTGGTGAAGAACTAGGATTACTAGGCTCTTCTCATTATGTAAATAAACAACCTCTTTTCCCACTTAATCAAACTGTAGCAATGCTTAATATGGATATGATTGGCCGAATGAAAAGTGATAGTTTAGTGGTTGGCGGAATAGGAACTTCTCCTCAATGGAAACCTATGGTTGAAGAGTTAAATCAAACACGTGGCTTTGTACTTAAATTACAAGAAGATGGTTATGGGCCAAGTGATCACTCTTCATTTTATGGAAAAGATATTCCTGTGCTATTTTTCTTTACTGGTGTACACGATGATTATCATAAGCCTACAGACACAGCAGATCGAATTAATGTTGTTAGTGAACAAGCAATAGTAACATTAGTTAGTGATATTACTAGAAAATTACTTATTCAAGATGAAAAAGTTGAGTTTACACGAGCTAAAGTTGAAGGCCAACGTCGGCAAATGAATAGCAGTTTTAGAGTGTATGTTGGTTCAGTGCCAGAATATGCAGAAAACCTTGAAGGTGTAAAACTCTCTGGTGTACGCCCCTCTAGCCCAGCAGAAAAAGCAGGTCTAAAGGGCGGGGATGTTATTATAGGTCTTGCAGGTAAAACAATTAAAAGTGTTTATGACTACACTTATGTTTTACAAGAAATGAAGCCTAATGAAACAGTAGAAGTAATAGTTTTACGTGATGGACAAAAAGTAACTTTACAACTTACACCTACACCAAGACAATAAATAAGTATTATTCCAATAGGGCAAGAACTAAAAATCTTGCCCTATTTCGTTATAAAAAGCTATGTTACAAACTTTTTTGCTACAAGTAGAAAATACACAACAATTAACATTAGAAGCCAGCCCAATAGTTAATTATCTTCCAATTGTTTTACTACTATTGATAGCCATTGCTTTTCCTGTAATAGCTTTAACTATTTCTAGCTTTTTACGTCGAACAGTTTTTGATACTGCAAAGCTAACGGCTTATGAATGTGGTAATGATCCTATTGGGGATGCTAGAGAACGTTATTCGGTGCGTTATTATTTGATTGCAATGCTTTTTTTGATTTTTGATGTAGAGACAATATTTCTATTTCCCTGGGCAATTATTTATGACAAGTTAGCTATTTTTGGGTTAATTGAGATACTAATTTTTCTAGGGATTCTAATTGTAGGTTATTACTATGCATGGAAAAAAGGTGCTTTAGAATGGGTTTAAGCTAAAGCACCTTTTGATCTTATGATCTCACAAAAAATTTTTTAGTAGTAAGATGTTTTATAACGTGCGCTACCAAAAGCTAAAATAGGGAAGAAAACTATAGGTAATAATAGTAGTCCTATTCCAAAAAGCGCGTCTTTACCAAATTTTTTGGCTAATTCTATATCTATTAGCACAGCAGCAATAACATTAACGAATGGTAGGAAGAAAAGAACTATCCACCAAATGGGCTTTTCAATTATTTCTAGTAAAACAATTATGTTATAGATAGGAATAATTGCTGCCCAACCAGGCTTACCTGCTTTGTCAAATATCTTCCACATAGAAGCTATCATCACAACAGCCAATGCTAGTGCAACTACGGCAAACACTAATCCAAATAAACCAGCTATCAATCCACCTACTGCACCACTATCACTTTCCATACAAATACTCCTTTATGCAAAGGTTAAAAATTAAAGGTTTAGGATGCCAAGAACTTGTTTTGATTTTATTACCTTAGCTAAAAAAAAGAAACACATTATTTTAAGATAATTTTTCTAGGAAGTTACCCGAGGATATAAATTATTTATTTTAGAATAGTTTCTTTAGCTATTTTAGGTTTAATAATTTTGTTACAAAGAATATTTAAGTTTATTACATTAGAAACAAAAACAAAGTGATCTCAAATAGTTAGCAAAAAATATTTGTTTTAGATCTTCAACTTTTCTAGGTTGCCTTTTTGCTAACTGGCTGCTAAGTTTAAGCTATATAACCATAATTTTTTGCATATTGGTGAGAGGAGGTAAAAAGACTTGAACAAAATAATAAAGTTCTCTTTTTGCCTAATATTAGTCACTTTACTTTTTCCTACCGCTAATGCAATGGCACAAAAATCATTAGATGGTGAAGAAGTTAGTCCAAGTAATCAAGAGAAAAAACCAAAGAAGTCCGTTGGTAAAAGCTTAGATGATACTGGCACATCTAGTAAACCCTCTAGTGGAGGTAAAAATTTAGATGATGTTGGTAAAACTATTACTGATGTTCGACCAGAAATTAAAACTAAAACAGAAACTTTAATTCGTATTGGCCCTGCTGCACCAGAAAAGGTTAGTCCAATTCCTCATAAAAATAATAGTAAAGATCGAAAAGATAAACCTACTAACCCACCTAAAGAAATAGTAGAAATAGAAAAAGACCCAGGCCCAGAATTTCCAGAAGTGGTTAAGATTGCAGCCGGCACTTTTGCAATGGGTTCAACCGATGGACAGGAAAATGAATCGCCTATACATGAAGTTTCTTTGTCTGCCTTTGAAATTAGTAAACATGAAATTACTAATCATCAATTCCGTATTTTTGTTAAAGCAACAAATTATAAAACTTTTGCGGAAGAAGAAGGTGCAGAGCAAAGCTGGAAAAGCTATGCAATCAATGGCCGAGGCAAATATCCAGTAGTGTATATTACTTATAAAGATGCAATGGCTTATTGTAATTGGCTTTCTAGTGTAACCAAACAAAATTACAGACTGCCAACAGAAGCAGAATGGGAATATGCTGCTCGTGGTGGAACAAATCAAACTTATCCTTGGGGAAATCAATTAGAAGTTAGTAAAGCTAACTATGCTTATGATGATAGCCGAAAGGCTTATGCTGAGCCTATTTTAGACTTCTTAAAACCTGTTGGTAGTTATGAACCTAACAAATTTGGTTTATATGATGTAGTTGGTAATGTTGCAGAATGGTGTTTTGATGGCTTCAAATCTGATTTTTATAAAGAAAGTCCTGCTAAAGATCCAATATGTATTGTTCAAGGTAATGCTAAAGTAGTACGTGGTAGCGGGTGGATGAGTACAGAAAATTATTGCGGTATTACTTTTCGCAAAAATCAGCATGGTGCTTATAAATCATCCTCATTAGGTTTTAGAGTAGTACGAGTTATTAATTAATTAATTTAACCACTATAAATCTTGGGTTTATAGTGGTTAAATTTTTACTTACAGAAAGTTACTTCTAGTCTTTGTTTTTTATTACCTATTTTTATCTAAATTTATTAATCCGCTATCATTATTGCAAACAATCAAGCGAAAAGTGCTAGCCTCCAAGCCAAGCTATTTGGATAATGCTAAGCAGCATGACGAAGTTACCAACAATCAACAATTTAAAAACTAAATATTACTTAAAACTATTTAAGACTTTTTGCCAGTTAAGCTTAGTTTTTAGTGTAATTGCTATGTTAGCAATTAGCTCTTTTTCCCAACGAAATAAGGCTATTGATGTAAGAATAGTTTATGAAAAAGGTGAAAATGAACGAATTTTAATCGGCGATCACTTAAAACTAGTAGCAATAGTTTTACATAATGTTGGTGAAGAATTTGAGCTAAAACTAGATAAAGATAAATTAAAAGCTTTTGAAATTGTGGGAGATGCTGTAAAAGAAACAAAAATTTTAGATGGATTTGTAGCAAGAACACAAATTGAAGTTAAATTAATAGCTTTTCAAACTGGCAACATCTCTATCCCTCCTTTAGTTGCCGTAAGTAATTATAATGAACAGTTGCAAAGTAGTCCTTTAGAAATTGAAGTTCAAGCCCTAATCAAAGCTGAAGAAAAACAAATTAAGGATGTAAAACTAATACAATCTGCTCCAAGTAATGGATGGTTAGAACCTTTATTTATTAGCTTGCTAATTACTGCAACAGCTTTTTATCTTACTTTTCGCCTTTTAGACCCTTATTTTAATAAATTGGTAATGCTTTATTGGCAAAGATTTTTTCCTCCACAGGTAAACAATGAACTACAAGCTATCCTAAAACCTGAGTCCTTAGAAGATGAAATAATTAATAAGCTAAAAGCATTGTTAGAAACAGACTTAATTTATAGGGATATAAAGGCTTTTCATGTAAAACTAGCAGAAATTATGCTTTCCTATGCAGTTAAACGTTATGGTGTAGCAAGCCAAGAATATACTACTACAGAACTTTTAACACTTTTTGAAAAAAGGTCGGTTCCAAATATTATTAAAAATACTTTTGAGCAGATTTTAACAAATTGTGATTTAGTAAAATTTGCTCAATTTCAAGTAGAAATAAACATTACTAAGCAAAACATTAACCGAGCCATAGATTTATTTAAGTCGCTCAATTATAGAGCTAAATAAAATGATAGATTTTCAATTACGAGAAAGCCAATATTTATATTTATTAGTAGCTTTGTTGCCGCTAGCTTGGCTTTTTTATTGGCTGATTGAGCGACGCAGAACAGCTTTAATTAGTTTAATGGGTGATGCTGCTATTGATAGAGCAAAGCGTTTAACTTTTTATTATAGATTTAGAGCTAGTTTAGCTTTGCTTGCTATGGTGTTTATAATAATAGCTTTAGCTCGTCCTCAATGGGGACAATCCCAAAAACGTATAGAAGTTAAAGGTGCAGATGTTATTCTTGCTATAGATGTTTCTTTAAGTATGTTAGCTAGCGATGAACCACCATCACGATTAGCACGAGCGCGAAGGCTTTGTATAGATTTAATAGAACAATTAGCAGGAAATAGAATTGGAGTAATTGCTTTTGCTGGAAATAATGCTGCATTAATGCCACTTACTTTAGATAAAGGGGCTTTAGAAGCCTTTATTGATGCTATAGATGTACAGATAGCAAATAATTCAACAACAGCAATAGAACAAGCCATCAGTCAAGCAACAAAAAGTTTGACGCTTGCTGGTAAAAGCGCAAAAGTTTTAATAATTATTTCTGATGGTGAACAACAAAGCGATGATCCAGAAAGCACTATTAGCCAGGCAGCTAAAGAAGCAGCTAACAACGCTATATTTATTTTAAGTGTTGGAGTTGGCTCAACTCAAGGAAGCAAAATCCCGCTAGATGCTATTGGTAAAGCGGGTTTTAAGCTAGACCAGGAAAACCGCCCAGTCATCACTAAATTACAAGAAAATCTGCTTCAAATTGCTGCTAGTGAAACAGGTGGAAACTATTTGCATGTTGAAGCAAATGCCAGCGAAGTAAAAGAAATTACTAGCTTTATAGAAAAATTAAACAAAGGTGAAATTACTAGTTTTGTTTTACAAGATCGTGAAGAGAAATTCCAATATTTTTTAGCAATTGCGCTAATGCTAATCTTAGGGGATTTGTTTTTATTGGGCTATCGTACTTAGCCACTTTTTAAGCTACAATTTGTTGGGCTAAGGAACAATTTTCTTGTCTTGGTGTCTGAAGCTTTAAGCAATTATTTTACAACTAATTACTAACTTTTTAGGTAAGGAGAATAACTTGAGAAAAAATATTCTTTATCTTACAACAATTCTATTAATTATATTTTCTTGTAGCTTGACCAATATTGCTATTGCTCAACAAGGACAAAACCAAGTAAATAAAACTGTTAAAGCAAGTAAAGAAGAAGTTAAAGAACCAGTAAAAAACTCGCCTGTAGAACTAGAAATTTTGTCTAATTCTTTGGCAGGGCTTCAATCTAGCAGCCAATTACAAGTTGCAGAACTTACAAATCCAGAATTAAAAGACCAAGAAATCTATCAAGAATATGGGATTGAAGGCTTAGCTAGTCGTCAATATGGAGATTTTTTAGTTAAAGTTTTTTGGGCAAAATATCCTACTCAAGTTTATGGTCTTTATACTTTTTATCGAGATCCTATAGCTGATAAAACCGATTTTGGGACAGAAGGCGATTTAGATGTTGTAGATGGAAAAGTTATTTTTTGGCAAGGTACTAGATTTGTCCAAGTGTTAAATGAAAAGGCTGACCGTAGCGCGAAAACTACAGAAAATATGTTTAAGCTTGCTCAAGCTCTTTCTGACAAAATAACTGCTCTTGACCAAAAAGTTTTAGTGGCTCCAGATATTGAACTAGCAAAAAAACTTCCAAGCGTTGTCCGTAACCTCCCAACAGGAAGCCTAAATTTACGCACTGCTAGATATATCTTAGGGCCAAAAGCTTTAGCTATACTAGCTAAACGTGATACTACACATTATGAATTCTACCCTAATTTTGGTACAGAAGTAGCTTATGCTAATTATAATCAAACAGATGGAGAGACTTCTTTACTAGTTATTGAACATCACACCCCACAACAATCTATAGCGGCTTTTAAGCGTTTAACAGACTATCGCAATAGCTTATCAGCAGCCGAACAAGCCAAACTGCTGCTTAAACGAGAAGGTAACTATATTATTGAAGCAAATAATTTTGCTTCAGCACAAGCAGCAGAAAAAATTGTTAATGGTGTAGAATATGGCTATGTCGTCAAATGGCTCCATCAAGATGTTCCCGTTGGTAATGGTCGTAGCGTTGCTTCAGAAGCAGCTAAAACAGCAAAAATTCTAGTTAGCGTATTTGGACTAATAGGAGTTGCTTTAATAGTTGCTATAATTGGCGGTATTATGATGGGATTAAGTATTTTTTATTTTCGTCGTCGTAATAAAGTCTTGATTGAAGCTTTTAGCGATGCTGGCGGAATGATGAGACTTAATTTAGATGGAATTGCTAGCCCAATTTTACCAAGATCTAGCTCTGATAAAAATTTATTAGGTAATGGGCAATAACTTTAACTTTAAGGATATAAATTAGGTGGATGTACAACAACTAACTGCAATAGTACGTGAGCAAGCACCAAAAATAAATGGATTAATTACAGAAATACATAAACGGGTAATTGGACAACCAATACTGTTAGAACGCCTACTTATAGGACTTCTCACAGGTGGACATATTTTATTAGAAGGTGTTCCGGGCCTGGCGAAAACACTTACAATTAAAACTTTATCAGAGTGTTTAGACTTAGAGTTTCACCGTATACAATTTACTCCAGATTTACTGCCAGCAGATTTAATAGGAACATTGATTTATAACCAAAAAAGTGGGGATTTTGTTGCCAGGCGAGGGCCAATTTTTGCCAACATGATTTTAGCTGATGAAATTAATCGCGCTCCAGCTAAAGTTCAAAGTGCTTTGCTAGAGGCTATGCAAGAGCGACGAGTTACAATTGGCGATACTACTTATTTACTTCCACAACCATTTTTAGTCCTAGCTACTCAAAACCCAGTAGAGCAGGAAGGAACTTATCCACTACCAGAAGCACAAGTGGACAGATTTATGTTAAAAGTTGTTGTGGATTATCCTTCTAGAAAAGAAGAAAGAGAGATGCTAGATCGTCTTACTTCAGATAGCTTAAATGCTGATGGGGCAGATGCTACAGCTATTTTAGTAGAAAAAGTTTTAACTAAAAGCGATCTGGTAACTTTACGCTCAACAGTTAGTAAAATATATGTTGATGATCGAGTAAAAGACTATTGTTTGGATATTGTCCAGGCTAGTCGAAATCCTGCATTAATAAAATTAGAAGAATTAAAATCCTTGATTCGTTATGGTGCTTCACCTCGAGCAACTATTTATTTAACTTTGGCAGCAAAAGCTTATGCTTATTTGAAAAACCGGGCTTATGTTACACCTGATGATGTAAAAATGATTTGTTGTGATGTTTTACGGCATCGACTGCTTCTTACCTATGAAGCTGAAGCAGAAAGTGTTACTTCAGATGAGCTAGTTAAACGTATTTTGGATAGAGTTGCTACACCATAAAAAACATGAAGCCTTTGACTAAAGAACCTACAAAAGAATCAAAAAAGCCGCTTGGCCTGCCACCGGAACTAGCAAAAAAAATAAAAATGTTTGAAATTCATAGCCGCAAATTGCTTGTTAGCGGTTTTGCTGGCGAGTATAAAAGCGTTTTTCGTGGTCGGGGAATGGAGTTTGATGAGGTTCGACCCTATACGGCTGGCGATGATGTACGGCTAATTGATTGGAATGTTTCTGCTCGTACAGGTGAGCTTTATATTAAAAAACATATTGAAGAGAGAGAACAAACAGTTTTATTAATTGTTGATTTATCTAAATCAGGTGATTTTACTACTGCTAAAAGGACAAAAAAGGAAATTGCCGCAGAAATATGTTGTATATTAGGTTTTGCTGCCGCTACTAACAATGATCGTGTAGGGTTACTACTTTTTACTGACAAGGTAGAAAAATATGTTCCTCCACAAAGAGGGCTTAAACATGCACTTAGAATTGTTAGAGATTTGCTTTTAGTTGAACCTACTAGCGAAAAAACTAATATTAGTTGCGCTCTTAACTACTTAAATAATATCTTTAGACGGCCAGCCGTAATTTTTTTAGTCTCAGATTTTTTAGACCAAGGTTTTCAAAAAGCCTTAAAAGTTGCTAGCTTCCGTCATGACTTGGTAGCTATTCGTCTAACAGACACACGGGAAAAGATCTTACCAAAGCTGGGTTTGATAGAAATAGCTGATTTAGAAACAGGTGAAAAACTTTTAGTTGATAGTAGTAGCAAATTGTTTCAAGCAAATTTTCTTAAACAAATAACTGAAGAAAGAATGTTTCTTCAAAAACTTTTTGCTCAATTATCAATTGATTATGTAGAATTAACTACTAATGAACCATATGATGCTAGTTTGCGTAGGCTTTTTGCTCTGCGTTCTCAGCGATTAAGTAAATAATTTATGTACTGTCCTAGTTGTGGAAAAGAAAATAAAACTAATGATTTTTGTGAAGATTGTAATACTAACTTAGTAATAGTAAGACAATTTTTATATCGTGCTGATTCAAAAGCAAAACGAAGTAATTTTGTTAGTCGTTCTGGATTAGTATCTATTACTATCTCAGAGGGTTTTGCTTGGACATTTGCTGCTTTGGCAATATTTGTACTAATAATTTTTCTTGCTTCTATGTTTCTTACCAAAGATATAGATACTAATACTCAAACCTATATGGCTTTTGCTGTAATAATAGCCTTAGTTTTCTTTTGTGGTATTCCTCTTTTGTTAGGGCTAGTTTTATTACTAAAAGATATTACTAGTGTTCGGAAAAATGTGACGGATGAGGAAAAAAAAGTCTAGACACGCTTATATGTTTTATTAAATTTTTGCTAATATTGTGAATCACTTTAACTAGGTATTAGTAGTTTATTTTAGTATATTTTATAGATAGTTTAGGAGGGTTTTGGTTGTGGCATTTGATAAAAGTAAGTTTGTAAAATCAGCAGAAAAATATCTGCAACAAGGTAAAGTAGCTGCTGCAATTGCAGAATATGAAAAGATTGTAGAATTTGACCCTAATGATTTTAATACCATTAATACTTTAGGCGACTTAAATGCAAGAATAGGACAAAATAAAGAAGCCATCAACTATTACTTAAAAGTAGCGGAAAGCTATCAAGCCCATAAAGATATAATAAAAGCAGCAGCAATGTACAAAAAGGTCAACAAACTAGATGCTACTAACTATCAAGTTTGCTTAAAACTAGCCGATCTTTATGCACTCCAACAACATAATGTTGAAGCTAAACAACATTATAATATGGTCTTAGATGCCTATAAACGCGAAGGTAAAAATAAACAAGCTTTGCAAATAATGAAAACACTGGCAGAGCTTGAACCAGATGATATTCATTTTCGGGTTGAACTAGCAAAAGCTTATAAAGATCAAAATATGAATAATGAAGCTAAAGAAGCTTTTACCAGTTTAGGTAAAGATTTATTAGCTAAAGATAGAGTTAATGAAAGCATTTATCTTTTTCAAAATGCTTTATCCATTGATAACCACTATAAACCCGCTTATAAAGGCTTAGTGGAAGGCTTTGCATATAATAAAGAAATGAATAAAGCCTTTGCAATGTTAAATGATGTATTAAGTAAAGAGCCTAATGACACAGACTATTTAGATTTATTAGGCAATATTTATTTGTTAGCTAAAGACTTAACACAAGCTGAAGCTACATTTGGATATCTTTATCAATCAGATAAATCTTACTACCGTAAATTAATTGAAGTTGCTCATCTTTTCTTAACCGCAGGACATATAAATTCAGCCATTACAGCCTTAGATCGTTGTTTAGAACATTTAATTGAAATAAAAGAAGAGGGACTTGCAACAGAAATACTAACAGATATTCTTAAGCAAGAGGCTACTCATATGCAAGCTTTACGTAGGTTGGGCTATATTTATATGAGTACACAAAAAACAAATAATTTAATTTCAACCTTAAAATTATTTGTTCAAGCTGCATTAAGCCAAGGCAATAAGGCAGAAGCAGCAATGGCACTTCAACAATTACTAACTTTAGAGCCTAGTGCAGCAGAAGAAGCAAAAGCGCAATTAGTTGACTTAAAAGAAACTGAACCTGCTGACGGTGGAATTGCAAAAGACCCGCTACTTCAAACACTTAACCCACTTACTACATCTAATGATGCAGAAACCCCACAAATAAAAGAAGAACCTAAAAAGCCTACTCGTAGCAGTACACGAACTTCAGCCCTTTTAGATGGTATGATAAACAGCCATCCAGAATATATTGATAGCCAAATTAAGCTTTTAGAAGAAATGGTAGTTAGTTATCCTGAATACTTGGAGGCAAGAATAAAGCTTAAAAATAGTTATTTAGAACGGGGCTTAAAAGAAAAAGCTGCTGAACAACTTTTAATTTTAGGCAGAATGTATGAAGCTCAAGGAAATAAAGAGCTTGCTCGTGAAATGCTTACAGAAGGCTATAAATTAAGTATTTTAACTGGTGGAGTAAGCGCGCCAACTGTAGAAAAAGCTCCCCTTCCTACTGCAAACCAGTTTTCCCCACAAGCACCATCACCTTTTAAGACAGGTGCATATAATAAAGCTGTAGCAACAGGGGCTAAACCTGCACCAACTATTAAAGGGCGAACAGGAAGTTTAAGTGGTGCTTATCCAAAAGCTCCAGGCTTGACAGGAAGCTTAACTGGCGCATTATCAAAGAGTTCCGCAGATATTTCTAGCCGACTTTTAACTAACAAAGTGCTTAAAAAAGAATGGCGGCGTGCATCTCGTTATAGTCGTCTTATTTCTTTAGCTATTGCTAAAATTGATGATTTTGCTTCTTATTTAGAGACTTATGGCGAAGAAATGGCGGAAAACTGCTTTAAGCGTGTAGCAGAAACTTTAAGCACAGAATTAAACCGGCCTGGAGATGAATTAATTACTTATCCTGGAGAAGGTTTTGCTATTGTACTTCCAGAAACTCCTGTTGATGGAGCAACAATAGTGGCAGAAAGATTACGTGTTTGTGTAGAAGCACTATCAATTTCTCATGTCTATTCTGATCAATGGGTTACAGTAAGCTTTGGCATTGCTAGCAGCGCACCTACACGTAATTCATCACCTGAAGAATTAGTAGAAGTTGCTTGTGCTGCACAACAACAAGCTTCTATAGGTGGAGGAAACCGCGTTATAGTTCTATAAATTCTTAAATAAGCTAGACTCGTTTGTTAGTCTAGCTTATTTGCTTACTCATCAAAATTTTCAGTAAAAGAAGACTCACGAAACCAAAAAGATAAATTAATAGTTTCCCTTAAAACTCCATCACGCCCCTTTGCAATAATTAATTTATTATGTGCTAACCCTTGCTGACGAAGTTTTTCTTTTAATAAAGTTAATTGATCCTCACTAGGTTTTAAGCCTAGGCTATAAATACTACTTAACTCTTCATTATTAAAAGGTTTAAGAATAAAAACTATATCGGGTGTATAACTACCTCTAGCCGATCCCATAATATCGGCTAAATCTCCACCCCATCCAACTTTATCATTATTGCTTGGTTTACGTGCTTCAGATATTACTAAAATAGCATCATTTCTATTAGCATCTCTTAAAGTTTTCATTGCACCAATACGCCATTTATCTGCTTCTAGCTCGCTACGAATAGAAGTTTCTGTTTTAGGAATGGGCCAGACTTGCAGATAATCTATTAATAAAAAAGCTTTTTTGGTTTGGGTAAGTGATTTAATAGTGTTTAACTGGTTAATTACATTTTCTATTGTTGGGTTAGGAAAATTTTGCTCGTCTAAAATATAAATTCTTTTTCCTAAGCTAACTAGTTTTTTTTCTGCTTCTTGTAGCCTTTTCCATTCAGCACTGCTATAAAAAGCTTCTCTTGCGCGTCCCCGATCAGGTTGTGAACCAAAAACTAAAGTTTTCCAGTCTAATTTAGCTAAACGGCATTTGATACGAGAAAGAATATCCCAACGGTTCATTTCTAATGATAGAAAAACAAAACAAGAGTCTGTATTATTTTCTACAATATCAACTCCAAACTGAACAGCTAAGGCAGTTTTTCCAACATTAGGAGCCGCCGCTAATAACATTAGTCCACGTAAGCCTAAAGTAGCTTTATCTAGTGTAGGAAGGCTTTTTTGTGGTAGCCCAATAAATTCTTTTCCCTGCCATTCTGATAAAAGTTGAGTGTGGGCTTCTATTTCTTGTGAAATAGGTAAAATGGAGTTTAAGTTTTCTACCTCTAATTCAGTAAGCTGTTCTTTTAGAAAAGATTTTGTAGCCCTTGGCCCATAATCTTTTAGTGTTTTATCTGCTTTTATAATCAGTTGTTGAAAGGCTAGACGCTCTTTTTCTAAAATTTTATTTTCTTTTGCGACTTTTAGACGATCTGCAACAATGCTTGGATCAGTTTTAGTAACAGCAAATATTTCCGGCCAAAAAAATAAATCAAGTTCAACTTCTTTCTTTATAACAGATGCAGCAAATTCTATAGCTTCATCAAGTAGACTAATTTTATTTGAATCTGTCCAAGTGCCAGAATGATGTTTTTCTATTAAAGTTTGTGCCTTATAACGGTAAGCATGAATTTTATTAGCTAATAGCTTTTTATATTTTTCTACTCCTTGGCTACGAATAAAGGAATCAGGATCAATTTTTTCATCTTTATTAGCAGTCTTACTTATCACTTGCATTTCTTTGGGAGCAATAACAAAAACTTGAAAATTAGCGTTTTTAAGCATTTCTAAAGCAGCTAAAGTTGAATTACAAGAGATTGATAAGCAATCGGGACGTGGTAAGTTATGTTTACAAGTTTTATCTGCGTCATAATCTAGGTTTAGAGTTAGACTTTTAATTGCAGTTTGTTCTAGGGTTTGGATTTGATCCATAGATAAACTAGCACCACCTAAAGCAACTACATCCATTATGCCAAAGGCGTTTAGCGATAAAACGTCTAAAAAACCTTCTACTAAAATCAGATCTTTACCTTGAGTTTTATCAAGTCCAAAGGGGGATTTTTTACTTCCACCTTTGAGCATAAGATATTTTTCATGCTCTTTAGTTTTATTTGTTAGATCTCTTGTCCAAAAATTAATAATTCTACCTGTTCTACTTCTCCATACTCCAATAAGTCGGTTTTCCCAACGTCCATCATAAATTATTGCTGAACCAATAGGTTTAGCTAAATTTTCTACCTCATAAGCAGAATAACCTATTTCATTAGCACTATAGTCTTTTGACAGCAAAAAAGTTGTTATGTCTTTTGCTGTAGAATAAAAGCCTAATTCCAAGTTTTCTATTTCTTCAATGGAAAAACCTCTTTTTTTAAGGTAATTAGTTGCAGGTTTTCCTGTGTTGCTAAAAAGTAGTTTACGGGTGTAACTAAAAAAATCCTCTAATAGATTATGTTGTAATTCTTTAGCGGCAGAGATAATAAATTTTTCATCTGTAAAATCTGTTATTGGTAAAGAAACCCCCGCCAAATCAGCTAATGTTCTTACTGCTGCAATAAAATCTTTGCCCCTAGGCGTTATGCCACCACAAATATAAGATAGCCAAGGAATAAAATCTCCACCCTGAATAGTAAAACCATAAGGACTATTAAAATAAGCATAAACTCTGCTAGGTCGCGGTGAACCTGGTAACAGGCGAGTAGCGGTTTCATCTGTAGCTTGCCAATAATTTCCTTTGTTACGAAAACCAAATTCAGGAAATGCAGTAGATAAACAAGCCCATAGAGCAGGGAAAACTTGTCTTTCTAAAAAATCGCTTAAATCAAAATTAATATTTTTTGAGTTCATAGAAATGTTTTGTTAAAACAACCTTAAAATAGCATTAAGAAAATATATATTTGGAATATATTTCTTAGCAAAGTGTTATTCTTTACAAAAGAAATAAGGCTATTGAGTTTAAGATCAATCATACATTAGGTAACAAGATATGGATTTTCGTCAAGCAGCACTAGAACATTTAGATGCCCTCTATGGCTTTGCTATGGTCTTGACTCGTAACCAAACTGAAGCAGAAGACTTAGTACAAGAAACTTATTTGCGTGCTATGCGGGCATTTGGACAACTAATGCCGGATAGCAACTTAAAAAGTTGGCTTTTTACAATTATGCGTAATATTTGGCGTAATCAACTACGTTATATGCGCAGTCGGCCACATTTTGTTGATATTGATTCAAATAAAATGGATGAGCTATCAGACTTTTTATTAGACCAACATCATGATCCTTATTCGTTGTTGGTTCGTAAAGTCGAGCGAGAAACAGTACAAGCAGCAATTGAACAACTGCCAGAACATTTTCGTGAGATTGTGGTACTTCGGGACTTGGAAAATTTTAGTTATCAACAAATTGCTACAATTTTAGATTGTCCTGCTGGTACAGTGATGTCACGACTTGCACGGGCCCGCGCACAACTAACAGTTTTACTTACTCAATCACTAATAACAGCGCAGTAAATTTTAAAACTAGGGTAAAGTTATGAGCATTTGCCAGCAAGCCCCCAACCAAATTCAATTGTATTTAGATAATGAACTAGATAGCCAGGAAAAACTTCAATTAGAAAAACATTTGCAAAGCTGTGTGCCTTGCAAACAAATTTTTGACCAACAACAATATTGGTTAAATCAAATTCGTCAATCTAAGCCACTTTATCAAGCTTCTACAAATTTACAAGCTTCTATTGAAAAAATTCTTGATGATTGCCCAAAACCTTATCAAGCTTCTACTAAATTAAAGAAAAATATTGATAACCTATTATCCAGTAATAATTTATTAGCTTTTCCATCTAAATTTTATATTCAACGTCTTGTTATTGGCTTAGCTGCAACAATAATTATTTTACTGACTAGTTATACTTATTTAAGTAATTACAATAGACATACTAATTTTGATGAGCATTCAGATTTTGCATTAATGGCTGTTGATACACACCTTAGACATCAAAAGGGTAAATTGCCTTTAGAAATAAAGTCTGATTCTGCTAAAGATGTTTCAAGCTGGTTTTTAGGAAAAGTTCCCTTTAGTCTAACTTTGCCAAATTACCAAGAAATTTCGGGCCAGGAAAAACTTTACCAACTAGAAGGAGCGCGTTTAGTTGGATTTAAGAGAGATTATGCAGCCTATATTTCCTATCAAATGCAGCAACGTCCCATTAGCCTAGTTGTTACAGCAAACACGGTTGCATTGCCTGATGGAGGGGAAAAAATTATTTCTAAGGGGTTAACTTTTCATTGTGAAGTAATAGACGGGCTAAAAGTAATTAGCTGGACTGATCATGGCTTAACCTATGCCCTAATATCTGATTTAGCCGAACGCGGCCAACAATCTTGTGTAGTTTGTCATACTGGAACTAAAGATAAAGATTTTATTGATAGCTTAAAGATTAAATCATAAAAATTTTTTCTTATTCACTTATAGGTGCAAGCGGTAGCCATTTATCATCCCATTGATAATACTCTAATGCAGCAAACTTTTTTTTATAGTCATAATGGGACGGCTCTTTATAAGCATAACCAGGATAGTAATACTGACAGTTAGCTTTTAAGGAATAGTCAATTGCTAGTAAAATTATATAAATTCCTAAACTTCTTTTTACTTCTGTAGGGTCAAAAATAGTATAAATACTAGATGTTGATGATTTTCCTACATCTAAAAAGCTTGCAGCTAAAAGCTTTTCATCTTGATAGAGGCAAATTTCTTTTGTACAACAAGGAATATTTGCAGGATCATAAGAGAGAAAAGTATAGATTGAATCAGGAACGTTTTCCTTAAACCTATTTCTATGAGCAAAAAATAAATCTTCTTTTATTCTATCAATAAAAGCATCTCGAATAATAACTTGTAAGTCTTGATTTTTCTTTAAGATACGTTTTTGACTTTTGGAGTAAGTAAAATTTTTTAGGTTGATTCTTAAAGGCATGACATTATATTTAATATTTCTAGTGTAAAGTTTTTCATAACGAAAAAAATATGATCCAAAATGCCGCCAACCATTAGCCCAAAGGCGATCCATTAGCTCTGACCTTACTTGCTCACAAAAAAAATATTCATTGATAAAACCCATAATTTTTAAGAATATAATAGAAAATAATTAATGATTAATTGTTAAAAA
Source organism: uncultured Clostridia bacterium (assembly GCA_964492845.1). GTDB lineage: Bacteria > Acidobacteriota > Blastocatellia > Chloracidobacteriales > JADJPF01 > JADJPF01. The sequence continues at coordinate 75,446 of CAZBMZ010000009.1, read as the reverse complement.
ATAAAATGTATATTAGACCATATAAATTATCTGATACAAAAGAAATAATGCAGTTGTTTTATGACACAATACACAATATTAATATTAAAGATTATTCATTAGAACAAGTCAGAGCCTGGGCCCCATCGCAAATAGATGAGCAAAAATGGCAAGAACGACTAATTAGCCGAATGACTTATGTTGTTGAAGCTAATGAAAAAATACTTGGATTTAGTGAATTAGAAACTAATGGACATATAGATTGTTTTTACTCACATAAAGATTATCAAGGAAAAGGTGTTGGTAGTTTGATGATAAAAAATATTGAGTCTCAAGCAAAACTACTTAAAATAAATAAACTTTATGCAGAAGTAAGCATTACGGCTAAACCATTTTTTCAACATCATGGCTTTCAAATTCTAAATACTCAACAAGTTAGTCTTAGAGGTCAAACTTTAACTAATTACTTGATGAAAAAATATTTGTCCTATATTTCGTTTTAAGATGTATAATACAAAAAAATAATTAAAGATTAGGATTAAAATGTCTACTAACCCTATAAAAAAATACACACTTAAAGAATATTTTGAAATAGAAAAAATTTCTAATATAAAACATGAATATGTTTATGGTGAAGTTTTTTCTATGGTTGGAGCTAGTAGAAATCATCTTAGAATTACTACTAATCTAACTACCGAATTACAAAATCAACTTCGTTCAAGTGTATGTGAAACTCTAGGGTCTGATACTAGGATAAAAATTAATAACCAACTTTATAGATATGCAGATGTAGTTGTAGCTTGTAATGCTCAGTTTGAAGTAATAGAAGGATTAGACACTTTAGTTAATCCAATTTTAATTGTAGAAGTTTTATCAAGATCTACAGCTAGAATTGATAGAGATATTAAATTTAGAGAATATCAACAAATAGAATCATTTAGGCACTATTTATTGATTAGTCAAAATGAAGTTAGTTGTACTTTGTTTACTAAAAATGCTAACAATTGGGCTAGTCAAACCTTTACTAACTTAAATGATGTAATAGAATTGCCTTTCATTAATTGTAGGCTAAATGTTAATGATATTTACTTAAGAGTACAGTTTCAACCTTAGTTTTTGTATTAAATTAATACCTTAAAATGCTTAATATCTGTTAATGCTCCTGTACGGTTTTCTTCAAAAACTGCTTCAACTCTTTGACCTATTTCTAATTTAGTATGATCGCTAATATCTAGAAAATGAGGTAGTAGATTGCTACAGCCATCTAGTTTAATAATTCCATAACCATAAGGAACTGGGCGTTCTTGGCCGGTAAAAGGGTCTATAAAAGGGAAGTTAATTACAGAAAAAGTTTCTAATGTTCCACCTGGGCCAACTTCAATAAATTCTGTTGTTGCTTTATGACATTGGTTACAAAATGCTCGTGGAGGAACTAACACATAAGCACAATTGCTACAACGAGTTGCCAAAATTTTTGCTTCATCTCGTAAAGTGACTAAAAAACGACTTAGCGCACGACCAGCAGAATAAGAATAAGGTAAGTCGGTTTTAATAGAAATATATAGAGGTTTTTCTTTTGGCGTACTCATTAAATTAATTCTCCTTAACTTTTTAGCTTTATAAATTAGCCATACGTAGCCGCACTAGTAAATCATTTAATGCTGCTTTAGTGCTTGGTGTTTCTGGTAAATGGCTTTTTTCTTCAGCAATTTTTAGCTCTGCTCGCAAATATTGATATTGTTGACGATGAAATTCTAGTTTCGAGTCGGATAATACTGATTTTTCTTTTCCTGAAGTTTTAACTTCAATTAAATCATTGATTTCTGGTAAATCAAATTTCTCGTTTAGCTTAATTAAATTGGCTTCTACTTCTGCGGTTTGCATTAAATGAATACCTGTTAATAGCACTCGATAAAGATAAAGCAAAGTTTTAACTCGAGGTTCTTTTTCAAACATTCGCCATTCAGTTTCAGCAAAACCAAAATAATGATGACTATGATAGCGGGTAATACATCCCTTTGCGATTTCCTTTAATTCTTCGTGTGCTTCGTTAGTATGCAAAATTAAGGGTGAATAAAGCTGTTCTAGCACATAGCCATTTTTCTTTAGTAACAAAAGAAAAAATTTTTTTATGTCATGAGTTACTAAATCAATTTCTAAACCATCTCTAACTTCTGAAATTTCAATAGTTTCTCTAGGTTGTTCTAAATCTATTACTTCTTTAACAGGTAAAATATGAACTCCCCTTAAATCATAGTCAGAATCAGGAGAAGGAAAGCCATATAAATGCGCACCGCTAACAGTAGCAAATAGCAATGGATAAGGTTGTTCAGCAATTACTTGATGAATTTTACTGTCCCATTGCATAAATACCTCTTAAATTTTCTTGAAATTTACTTAGCTGATAAAACAAAAACTTCATTCCAATAAGATCCACCAAATCCAGTAGCTAAAGCACGGCGTACACCATCAACTTGACGTTTATCGGCTCGGCCTTGAATTTGTAAGGCTGCTTCAGCAACACGAATTAAAGCAGTTGCTCCAATTGGATTAGTAGAAACTACGCCGCCAGATGGGTTAACAGGTAGTCTTCCACCCATTGCCGTTACTCCTTCTTCTACTAGATAACGACCTTTACCCATTTCACATAATTGTAAATACTCAAGCCAAGAAACTTGGGTATAGCTAGCCGGGTCATAAAGCTCTATAACATCTAGTTCCTCTAAAGGTTTAGTTATGCCTGCGATACGATAAGCTTCAATTGCAGCAGATTCTAAGGTGCTATCCTTGCTAAAGAAAATATCTCCAATCCAAGCATGGTTATGACGAGAAACTACGGCATCAATCCAAGCTGGACTTGAGCATAAATCTTTTGCTCGTTTTTCTGATGCCATAATTACTGCACAAGCCCCATCGGATGCAGGACACATATGCAAGTAGCGGATAGGGTAGGCTATATAAGGTGTTTCTTTAACTTGTTCTACTGTTAAATCAAGTTTTAAGTGGGAATGAGGATTATTTCTAGCATTTTGACGAGCGCGAACAGCTACTAAGTCAAAAACTTCTTCTGGCACATTGTAGGTTTTCATATAAGCTAGTGCTTCAATTGCTAAACCACCAACAGCACCGGCTAATGTCGGCCGTTCGACAATTGGGTCAAACGCTGTAATAATACCGCCTGTAGGGTCACTTTCAGAAAGTTTTTCCCACCCAATTGCTAGCACAGTATCAAACATTCCTGAAGCACAATGATAATAGGCACAAGCAGCAACAGACGCGCCAGTTGTCCCACCAGTTGCAATTTTAATTGCTGGTTTCATTACTGATCCTGCGCCTTCTGATGCCCACATATCAGAAAGGTTTATTCCCTCAAAATGTTCCATATTACCAATTACTACGGCATCAATATCATCTAGTGTGATATTAGCTTGTAGTAATGCGCGATCAACAGCTTCTTGGATCATTTCAGGAATATTTACATCTGTGCGTTTAGAACAATGATTTGTTTGTCCACTGGCAATAACAGCAACTCTTTGGCCCATAAATCCTCTTAAAATAAATTATTTATCTTTAGATAACACCCAAACACAATGAGTTTGACCACAAGGGCCAACAGTTCCATGCGCTAAAGCACGTTTAGCACCTTCTACTTGATACTCGGCAGCTTCACCGCGAAGTTGAAGCGCGGCTTCAGCTACTCTAACTAGCCCTGCAACAAACATTGCATGTGCGCCCAGTACGCCGCCAGAAGGGTTAACAGGAAGTTCCCCGCCTAATTGACTAACCCCGCTATGGATTAATTCTGCACCTTTGCCCCGATCAGCTAGTCCAAGAAGTTCTGTCCACATAAGTTCTTGATAGCTAAATGTGTCATATAACTCTATTAAGTCTAACTCTTTACGTGGGTTAGTAATGCCTGCCATAGAATAAGCTTTTTGTGCAGCTTTTTCTAATGCTCTAGAAGTAGTTAAATCACGATCACCTAAGTAATAATTATCTTGGTAATGTCCTACACCACTTAACCAAACAGGTTTATCAGTAAATTTAGATACTAGATCTTCACGAGCAAGTAAAATTGCACAAGCTCCATCAGAATTTGGAGCAATATCATATTCTCTTAATGGATCAGCGACTAATTGAGCTTTAAGGGCTTCTTCAACGCTTATTGACATTGCGCGGTGTGCATTAGGGTTACGAGTTGCATTAGTTAAGTTTTTTGCTGCTACTGCTGCTAAATCTGACTCGCTAACCTGGTAATGTTCCATATAGGCACGAGCTTGTAATGCTCCTGCTGCTACTAAGTCAAAACCTAATTGACGTTGGTAAATTGGGTCAAATACAGCATTTCCAATCATTGTTTGGTGGCCTTCAGAGCTTTTACAATGAGCTAGCACTAAAGTAGTGCCAAAAGAACCCGATAAAATACGCATCATTCCATAAAGTACAGCCAAAGTGCCATCAGAAGAGACTTTAGTTTCTGATTTTAGCCATGCTCCAACAGCGTCTTGAACTGACATGCTAGAAATAGTTCGACCATCCCAAAAATCTGATGAAGCGGTGACAATATTGTCAACATCTTTATGGTCAATACCTAACTTATGAAAGAGGGACTCTACAACTTCATAAGCTATTTCTGCATAGTTTTGATCTAGTTTTTGTGCAGCAAATTTTGTTTGTGCAACTCCAACTATTGCAACACGATCCATGACGGCTCCTTACTCCGGCTTAAAATATTGAATATCCATAATGTTACCGTTAGCTTTTTCGGCAAAAACAGCAGTAACACGTAATCCAGTTTTTATTTGATCAGGTTCTACTTCGCTTAATTGATGGACAAAAGCGGTATCTGCTCCATCTAGTTGAATTAGGGCATAAACTACAGGTGGAGTTGTAGGATTTAGCGAAGGAACGGCGTAGCGAACAATAGTAAAAGATTTCACTACACCAGCAGGGCCAACTTCTACCCAATCATCTTCCCCTTGTGAGTTTTTTCTTGGAGGAATCATCACTTTTTGGGTTTTAGGGCAACGTGTACCATAGATTTTCTTTTCCTGAGCAATGCGCCTATAAAACTGACTAGCTGTTAGTCCAGCCGCCCAACGATAAGGAATACGCATTGAGCTTTTATAAACAATTAACTCTTCTTCGGGTTGTGAACTCATAAAATTTTTTGACTAGTAAATAATTTAATACTAGTTATAATCCTTTTATTTTGTAGTAGATGAGAGTTTGAAATTTGCACTTACTTGATGATGCTTTTGAGTCAGGAAATTATGACTGACTAGTCAAAAAAAGCAAGCTGTGTTTGCCATTTTAAAATACACTTAAAAGTAGGTGTAAATGCTATTTAGTAGAAATATATTGCTTTTCTAAGTAATCCCAAAGCATACAATTCCAGCTAGGGCATTTTAGTGGTACTGAAAAAACTGTCTTCTCATAATGATAAACAACATTTTGTGGTAAATATGCAGAATCCACAGTAATAAAAATAAATAATGTCATGTTGAGTATGGCTGACCAAAATAAAATTAATGAACCAAATCTCATAAGTTTTATTTTCTGAGCGATTACTGAAAGAATAAACCAAATTAAAGGTACTAGGTAAAGTAACAAAGCATTTTCTTGAAACTGTAAGTAAAGGAATGCTTTTGGTGGAAAAAATAATTTACGGCCACAAAGAAACCTTTCATCATTAAAAAGTTTATATAATAAAAATGATTGGTATAAACATATATTAATAGTTACTAGACTTATAGTTATTAATATAGATTGTAGAAAGCTTAAAAAGGCAAGATTTTTTAGGCTCATAAATTATTCCTAAGAATGTTTTTATAGATGGTAGGCAATTGCTATTCCACTTACAAAACATTTTAACCAGTTGATTTACTTGTAGTTACAAATATTAATTTTTATGCTAATAGCATATTTTGTAATCAACATATACCAAATAAAGTCACTATTTAATTATTTTGATTGTGTTATTAAAAGCTAGAGAATTGATAAGCCTACTTAATTTGCTGAGGTAGTTTTATGAAACTAAAAATTAAAACACATTCTCCGCCAACACGTTGCGAAGTTTGCCATAAAGCAGACTGTTTTGACTCTACAACAGGATCTTGTTCTCGTTGTGGTGTGCTGGTTCGTTGGCAAGCTGACACAGCAACAACAATTAAAAATATTGCTGTTCCCATAGGCGTTGCAATAGAGCGTTATGACAATGCCTTAAACTTAGTTCAAGGTTGGTATAATAGAAAAACTGTAAAATTTTTAATACCTTTTACAGTGTTCTGGAATCTTGTTGTAGCAGTTTTTTGGATAGTAATTCCTGTGCATGTTGTAAATAGCTTTATGAATGATGGGGATTTTACTCAATTAATTGGACTATTCTTTTTAATACCACATAGCGCGGTAGGACTTTCATTTGCTTATCACCTACTAGCAACTTATAAAAACCAAACGACAATTTCAGTAACAAATAAAACCCTAAGTATAAAACATGCACCTATGCCTTGGTTTGGTAACCAAGACATTTCTACTTCAAGCTTAACTCAGCTTTATGTAAAACAAGTAGAAGGATGGTCAGTCAATGATCAAGTTACATACCTTTATGAACTAAGAGCAAAGCTAAAAAATGACAAAGATATTAAATTAATTGGTGGATTAATTTCTGAGGAAGTAGGACACTTTTTAGAACAGCAAATAGAAAATTATTTAGGTATTATTGATGAACCAATACAAGGAGAAGTCCCAAAATAAAATGGAGTTAAAACCAACTAAACTAAAAATTAAATCTCAATCTCCACCAACACGTTGTGAAATTTGCCATAAAACAGACTGTTTTGACCCAAATACAGGCTCTTGTTCTCGTTGTGGTGTGCTAGTTCGTTGGCAAGATAGCTTGCCAGTAAATAACAATATTGTTGCACCAATAGGGGTAAGTGTAGAGCGTTATGAAAATCAACTAAAACTAGTACAAGGTTGGTATAATCGTAAAACAGTAAAGTTCTTGATTCCATTTACCCTGATTTGGAATGGGGCTTTAGTTTTATTTTGGGTACTTATTCCAACGTATATTATTGATAGTATTATGAATAATGGTAATTTTTCTTCACTACTAACGCTATTTTTTTTATTACCACATACTTTAGTAGGTCTCTTATACATCTATTACCTAATAGCTACCTATAAAAACACCACTACTATTTTAGTTGATCATAAAAGCTTAAATATTGAACATCATCCGTTACCTTGGCCTGGTAAACGAACTATTTCTACTACAGACTTAACTCAATTGTACTTAAAAAAAGCTAAAGGATGGTCAGTTAATGATGAAGTTACATATATTTATGAACTAAGAGCAAAACTAAAAAATAAGAAAGATGTTAAATTAATTGGTGGATTAATTTCTGAGGAAGTAGGACACTTTTTAGAACAGCA
>CAZBMZ010000009.1:0-67930 GCA_964492845.1 uncultured Clostridia bacterium | reverse complement strand
AATAGAAAATTATTTAGGTATTGTTGATGAACCAATACAAGGGGAAGTACCAAAATAAAATGGAGTTAAAACCAACTAAACTAAAAGTAAAATATGAGTCTGCTCCAGAGCGTTGCGAAGTGTGTCATCAGTCAGATTGTTTTGACCCAGATACAGGATCTTGTTCTCGTTGCGGGGTACTAGTTCGTTGGCAAGAAACATCTACAACCATAACTGCTCCAGCTAGCGTAACGGTGGAACGCTATGAGGGCCAATTAAAATTGATTCAAAGCTGGCAGGATAAAAAAATAATAAAATCTCTAACAATACCTATAATACTTTCTAGCCCTGCAATATTTCTTTGGTGGTTAATAATTCTTACTTCTATTGTAGATAGTGCAAGCATTGGGGAATATTCTTCTTTGTTAACAGGAATATTCTTTTTAATATTTCCTAGCTTTGGATGGCTTTTAGGCCCTTATTACCTCTTAGCGTCTTATAAAAATCAAACAACAATTTCATTAACAAACAAAACTTTAAGCATAAAACATGCACCTATACCTTGGATTGGTAATCGAGATATTTCTTGCTCAAACTTGGTTCAACTCTATGTTAGACAAGGAAAAAGGGTAGGGACAATATTTAACTCAAGATATCTTTATGATTTGCGGGCAAAGTTAAAAAATGGAAGAGACATAAATCTAGTAGGTAATCTTGCTTCAAAAGAAGTAGGACATTTTTTAGAACAACAAATTGAAAGTTATTTAGGAATTGTTGATAAACCGATACAAGGAGAAGTACCAAAATAATTTCAGAATAATTTGATGATATTAGGAAGCCTTTGCAACGAAACTCACAAACAAGTAGTATAAGCAAGGTTTGGCTAAAATCTCTTATGGACACGTTTACGGTAAATGTCAGAAAATACATCCACACAAGGCGGATATCTCAACCTCCTACGCAACAATAAAAGAGTAAGACAACTTTGGTTTGCTCAAATAGTTAGCGAATTAGGCGACTGGTTAAATTTTGTAGCTTTAATCCAAATAATTAAGCAATTTTCAGGTAGCGCGCAAGCTTCAGGTTTGCTAATTATCTTACAAATGATGCCGCTAGTAATTTTTAGCCCTTTTTCCGGTGCCTTAGCAGACCGTTTTGATCGTCGTAAAATAATGATTACGGCTGACTTACTCCGGGCAGGTGTGGTTTTAGGGCTTTTAACCATTCACAAGGCTGATCAGCTTTGGTTGCTTTATTTGCTCTCTGCCATGCAATTTTCTTTAACAGCTTTTTTTGAGCCTGCAAGATCCGCATTACTACCTAATTTAGCAAAAGGTGAAGAACTAATCCAAGCTAATGCTTTAACTGGCGTAACCTGGTCAATAATTTTAGCTCTAGGTGGGGCATTAGGTGGAATAATCTCTGATTTATTTGGTAATCAAATTGCTTTCCTTGTTGATTCTGCTACTTTTTTACTCTCCGCAGGTATTTTATTAAGGTTAAATGTAGAAGCAAAACTGCCGTCTGATAATCAAGAAGCAAAACAAATTAAAGACACTAGTTTTTTAGCTGTTGTGCCTTATCTACAAGCTAGACCACAGGTTTTAGCTGTTATGTTAATTAAAAGCGGTATTTGCTTAACTGGTGGTGGAGTTTTTTTATTATCAGTAGTTTATGGACAACAAATTTTTCCTATTGGTAAAGATGGGTCAATTTCTGTTGGCATTCTTTATGGTGTTCATGGTTTAGGTGCTGTGATAGGTGCTGCTTTAACAGGGCATTTATCTAGAGCTAGCACTAAGAATGCACTAAATCTTACTTTGGTAGCTTTTGCACTAAGAGGAATATTTTTTAGTTTTTGGGCAGTATCGCTTAATATTTGGTTTGCTGCTGCTTCAATTTTAAGTGTTGCTGCTTGTGGTAGTTTTCTTTGGGTAATTAGTACAACACTTCTTCAAAAACTTACTGATGATGAAATAAGAGGACGGCTTTTTGCTTTAGAACACGCTTTTCTTACGCTTTCAATTACTCTTTCTATTGGAGCGATAGGACGTGCTTTAGATGTTTGGAAATTTTCACCTGCTCAAACTACATTTTTTACAGGGCTATTTGCTGTAGTAATTACAGCTTTTTGGGGGTTAATAGTCTTTCAATGGCGTAAATTTGATAGGCTCCAGCAACAAAATTAATGAAATAACTAGAGCCTTTTGCTTAAAATTTTAGTTTTCTATCAAGCAGGTAGTCTATAGTAAACTATGTTTGGATTGCTGCCTGATGGCATCATAAGTTTTCCTGCTTTTTGTGTTCCTTCAATACCAAAAAAAGCTGCTACAGTGTCCTTAGCTTCATCATCTGTTGGCGGTCTACTTGGATAAGACATACTAAGTAGCCAATAAGGACTCTTACTGCGTTTATCTAAAGTAAGATTCACTATAAAACCTGTATTTGAACGGAAAGAAAACTTTAATGGGTCAAAGTTTTCTGGGACTGAACCTGCTGGATAGGTTTCGGCGGTTGTTTTTAGTTTTTCTATGACCGCAGTGGTTAGATCTTTGGGTAGCATTAAGCGTCTCCTTGAAAATTAAACTAACAGATTGATTTTTCTAATATTTCTTATAGCACGGAAATATTAGCAGAAGACTCACAAGAAAAGAATTAAAAATTTATCTTCTCTTTTCCACAAAGCCTGTGGAAAACTTTGTGGAAAAAATGTGATAAATTAAGCTAACTTTTTCTTTATAAGTAATTTATAGCGTTTTGCACAAAAAAGTTTCATCCTCTTAAACCTTACTTTATCAATATTTTAGCTATATCTGTTGTAGTTAGAAATAATTGTCACACGTCTGATAAATAAATACTATTTTGATCAAAAAATTAAAAAGATCTTGCCTCAAATAATAAAAGCCTAGCTACTTGTTGCTAGGCTTTCTCAAGAACTCTAATTAAACCAATTAGTGGGTTTATTAACTTTATTAGTTTATACGGCTAACAACTTTTTCTGTAGCAATAGCATGTCTTAAAAGTTCAACAACTTGATCTAAAGCTATATCTTGATTTTGCTTTGATTTACGGGTAAAAAATTCTATTTTTCCTTCGCTTAATTTCTTTCCAACTGTAACACGATAAGGAATACCTATAAGGTCAGCATCCTTAAACTTAACTCCAGGTCGTTCATTACGATCATCTAATAAAACATCAATTCCAATAGCAATTAGCTCTTTATAAAGATGCTCGCTAGCTTCACGTTGGGATTCATCATTAAAGTTAGCAGGGGTAATAACTACTTCAAATGGAGCAATTGACACAGGCCAGCAAATTCCATCTTTATCATTATAAAGCTCAACTGCTGATGCCATAATACGACCAACCCCAATCCCATAACTACCCATTATAATTGGAGTTTCTTTTCCTTCTACGTTTAAGACTTTTGCTCCCATAGATTCACTATATTTAGTTCCAAGTTTGAAAATATGTCCAACTTCAATAGCTTTATCTACCCTTAATTTACCAGAACATTGTGGGCAACCTTCACCGCTTACAACTGTACGTAAATCAGCCCATTTGCTGACTTTAATGTCACGCTCAATTACTACACCTCTTAAGTGATGATCATCTAAATTTGCTCCTGTAACCATATTGCTACGACCTTGCAAAGCGTTGTCAGCAATTATAAAAGCATCCTTTACATCAACAGCACCCAATGAGCCAGGCATAGCACCTAATAATTTTTGTATTTCTGCCGGATGTGCTGCTCTTAAATTAATTGCTCCTGTTGCATCACCAAGTTTTGTTTCATTTAATTGATGATCTCCTCTAAGTAAAACTAAAGCAGGTTTTTCATCTAACATATAAATTAGGGTCTTAATTTGTCGCTCTGCTGATGCTCCACCAGGAAAAGTAGTTAAATCTTCAATTGTTCTAACTCCTGGGGTAGGGAATTTTTCTGTCTTTTCTGGTGCAGGCTCATCAACAATTGCAGGTAAAATGGAAGTAGCTTTTTCAACATTTGCAGCATATTGGCAATCTGCACAACTAGCTATCCAATCCTCGCCAGCATCAGAATAAACCATAAATTCGCTAGATTTACTTCCACCCATCGCGCCAGAAGATGCTTCTACAATAGAAAACTCTACTCCACAACGCTTGTAAATTTGACAATAAGCCTCTCTATGTGACTCAAATGCTTGGTCTAAACCTTCCCAATCTAAATCAAAAGAATAAGAATCTTTCATAATAAATTCACGAACTCTTAAAACACCTGATTTAGGCCGGGCCTCGTCACGAAACTTTGTTTGGATTTGATACCAAATTTGTGGCAATTGTTTATAGGATCGTAGCTCATCACGAGCAATTGAAGTAAAAACTTCCTCATGAGTCATTCCTAAACAAAGATCTGCACCTTTGCGATCTTTAAGACGAAACATATTATCGCCCATTACTTGCCAACGTCCTGTTTCTTGCCAAATCTCTGCCGGATTTAAGGCTGGTAATAAATATTCTTGTCCACCAATATTATTCATCTCCTCACGAATTATGCTTGTAATTTTTAGCAACACTCGTTGAGCTAGTGGTAAATAAGAATAAATCCCCGAAGTAAGTTGACGTATATAACCAGCACGTAGTAAAAGCTTATGGCTAATAGCTTCAGCCATTGCAGGGGTTTCACGCAAAGTAGGAATAAAAATTTTTGACCAGCGCATGAGTAATTCCTTTTGAAATATTAAAAATATTATTAACTTAGGCTTAGAAAACGAGAATGATGACTAGTTGTTATTAAAATTGTCAAGCAACTGTGGCATATAAAAATAAGCTGATATAAAAGGGGTTTTTATGAATAATATCGAAATTACAGAAGTAGTTTTACGTTTATGTAATTATACTAGTAAAGAGGGTGGAATAGCCATTTTAGCTTATACCAACGCAGGTACAGCAGATTTATATGTTGAAGGAAAACGCCATACAAATATCTTAACCGAACAACAAATTGTCAAAGGCCAATTCTTGCATCTGCGTAGTAGCAAGGCTAAAAGCTATATAGAGTTTGATTTGCTTTCCTCTATTTCCCCAGAGTTGTTTATAGAACTAGGCGAACTTTATAACCGTCTACTTCAAGCAAGACTTAGCCCAGAACAAATGCTTGAATTACTGAAATAATGATTTGAAAATTAAACCTTATTATTTAGTAAGCGAAAAGAATTAAGGAATTTAGCTGCATCGTCCTCGCTACTACCATTACGAGTAAATGCAATAACAGCATACATATAACGGCCTACTAAGAAAAAGCGTGCTTCTGTAGTTCCAGGAGGCTCAGCAGTTTGGAATTTTATTGATGCTCCAGGATAGCCACCAATTGCAAGCACTTTTTTATCAACTAACCTGCCTTCAGAAGTATTAAGAAAATCGTCTGCTGCACCCTCTACGGTTTTTTGTGCTGTTTCAGCAAACTTAAACCCGTCCAGGCGAGCCACTCCAAAGGTACGTGGGCCTTGATCTAGCCTAACTCGAATTTGTGGAGTGCTTTCTTCTACTGGCTGGCCCGGTGGTAACATAACCGCAAAATTACCAGTCTTAGAAAGATATTCTTTCCACTCAGTAGCAGACTTTGATTTATTTGCTTGTGGTAAATTGTAGTAAATTATTGATTTAGGTAAAACGTTTAATGGTAAAAAACTAAGTAATAGTATAGATAAAACTAATTTCTTCATAAATAAATTCTAAGATTTGGTAATAAATAATTACCAAAGTATTTTCAAATTAATTAATGATATTTACTTATCTTTTATAGATAATAGGATCTCTATTAATAGTATTTTTATTAAATTGTTTATATTTAGGGCAACCATGATAATAGCCTTCTGATTTAGAGACATATTGTTTATTTACTGCCCAATAGCCAATTAATCCTAGAAGGAAAGCCAAAGTAAAGGCAAACATACCATAGAAAAATTTGCTTCCCATAAAATAAACTCCTATTTTTGTTGTTAAATAAAAAAGATAAGCTAGCTAAGTATAGTCAGCCACATCAAGCATGGCAACAAGTTTAACTAAAAACTCCCCCTAAATAACCAATCCACTAGAAAAATAAAAATCTCACTTGCCAGCAGCAATAGTAGGCCCTGTGCGGCTAAATTGTTCTTCTAATTGGATATGAAGTTTTAGAGAAGAATTACCACGGCGTAACTTATCCATCTTATTTTGTTTTCTTTTTAAGGCAGAAGGTTTTTCATAATAACCAAACCTTTTTTTGCACCAAGGACGACCATAACCTTTTCTTACAGCATTATTGAATCTATCTAGCAGATCTTCAAAACTTTCGTCTTCTCTTAAACTCGATGATCAAGTTTTTGGGATAATAAAATAACTTATTGAAAAATCAAAGGTTAATGAAATGAATAGGCCGCAACTATTGTAAAATACAATGCCAAGTTTTATATAATAGATATTTATACTCCACTGTATAATGTGTATTGAAATTAGAACCACTGTTAGTAGTAGGCATAACAAACAAATAGTTTCATGAATATGCTAAATATTACTAATATATTTTCCTTGTAACTAATTTATATACACTACTTAGAAAAAACTTGATCATCGAGTTAAAGAGACTTGTATAGGCATTTATGTTTGTGTTTTTTATCCTCTGGAACACAACCAGAACTGTTTTAAATAACTCTTATCAATTTATAGCTCTTTGCTAATATGTACAAATCTTTTTTACTAAACTTATTTATGTTTGATATTATGACCAATCATAATTCGGAAACCATCAGGAGAACGAACTCCGAACTCTCTCATTTGCCAAGGCTTATCAGAAATAGTAGAAATTAGTTGACCACCTTTGGATTTTATTTCTTCAAAATATTGATCAGCATCATCCACTACTAAATAACAGAAATAGTTATGGTCGCCCAAATTACTAGGAGCAATAGCGTCTGTACATTCTCCTAACATAATTAAACAATTATCTTTTTGCACAAAAATCCAACCATCGTTATCAAACACCTTCTCAAATCCCAAAATATTTATAAAAAAGTCTGATGATATTTCTTTATTTGGTACAGCTAAAACATGATGATTTTGAATGATTTTTGACATTTTTTAATCCAAGTTATAATCCAACCAAAAGAGTTAAGATTTTTCTTTTAAAAGTTTTTCTACATTGTTTAAATGATGCGAATAATGATAAAGAGTAAAAAGCATCATTTCCCTAACAGTCAGTTTTCCAAGAATGGGATGGGGTAATCTTATTTTTTCTAGCTCATCTTCGTTCCATTGTGAAAAAGAAAGCATTAGCTTCTCTGTAGCTTTATTCCACTCAGTTATTAACAGTTCTTTGCCTTTAGCTGGATCAGAAAGATTCTTATTATTTTTCGGTGTAAAGGCGCGAGATGCCTTTGCACCCTCAGCTAATTTGCCTAGGTATATTTGCTTGACTGCTCCTACTCGCTTAGAACTAACTGTAGCTTTACCAAACAAAATTGCAAGAAGAAAAGTTGGTAATCTCAACGCTATAGTCACTGGAGTAATGGATTTAATTAAATGATCAAGATTAGCCGCAGGCGACCATTTATTAGCTGGAGCAGTAAAAAACTGTGCTAGTGATATTGATGAAAAGTAGCTAGAAACATCTTTGTTAGCCTTACTAAAAGCAGCAATCAACTCATCTTTAGTAAAAGGATCTCCTATTTCCATATAAAAATACTCCACTAAGTCAGGTTAGTGCCTAATAAAGAAAAATGCTTTTTATTAATTTTATTAAGCACGATATGTTGTACCACTTTTTCTTTTTATCCTAAAGAAACATATGAGGAATATAGTATTTTAGGTCGTGTTCATCTATTTCTGCTTCATAATATTGTTTATTTTGAACTTTTAGATATTATTTTTCTTTAATTGGATTCTCTATATTTTCTATATTTTCTATATTTTCTATATTTTCTATATTTTCTATTACTTCTAGGACGGCTTTTGGCTCTAGTTTACCCTTAAAAAAAATTACTGGCCCGGCTAGACCTGTTAAATGCTCATCAGTAACATTAAGTCTATCAGAAACAGCTAATAACAGATTTTTCATTCCTGCTTTGCGGGCTTTGTCAAATTTGCGTTTTAAGTAGTCTGGATGCCAAAAACCTACTATTTCCACATGATTAACTCGTCCATCAGGATGACGTAGGGCAAAATCTGGGACAAAAACTGTCCCTTTTAAGTCAACAATTTCAACTTCTCGCTCTATTACCCAAGCGGTGTCAGTCTTTGACCATCGTTCAACAAAAGAACTTTCTAGTAAACTATCGTAAATAGGTGGCTTAGGGAAATGCGATTTTAATGCAGATTCAGAAGTCAGAGCATAAATTGTTTTTTTTCCTTTAATTTCAAGCTCTGCTTCCATTGCCCAGCGGGTTAGCTGAAGTAGTGCTGGCAAAAAAGCTGCCATTTTTACCCCATAACGCCGGGTTTGATGAAATAAGCTTGCCGGGCCATCAACATGAATTCTATAGCCATCTTCTAAATTTCCTTCTACGGCATACATTAGCCCATAAAGCTTTAAGCGGTGAAACAGCCGTCTATATTCTCCCGGTTCATTACGATAAGCATGAATTACTAGCCACTTAGCATAATAAAGCAGACCTTGAGCTTGAGCTAAATTATATAAATCTACTAATTTTTCTGCTGTCGTTTCTGGAACACCTGTAAGAATATGGTTTTCTGGTAAATCTGCATATAAAGCATCTGGAATGGTTTCCACTGGCAAATTGTGCTTAACTGCTAATTCTTGCAATACTTGTTCTCTTTGTTTTGTGCCATGACCATATTTTGTAGCTAGCAAAAATGCGTCTTCTCGTAAAACTTCTGGCTCAATTTCACAAGCAACACTAAAATTTGCGTCTGCTAATACTAAATGTGATAAACCTCTAACTAGCTGATAATCTGGCGAGTCGCCTTCTAAAGCTTTTAATGCTTCGTCCAACTCGCCCCGACTTTGACCATTATGTTCATTAATTACTTGCAAGACTTTTGCTGACCAAGATGTTTTTTCACCTTTTAAATAGAAGGGATAAGCTTGTCCGGCTTTAACGCTATTACGCAGTAATTCGCTAGGTAACACTCTAAAATCCCTCCTCATCAGGCGAATTGTCTTTAGAATCACCAGAATCAAATAAGGGTAATGTGTTATTTTGCTCCTTATCAGGTTTTAATGATTCATCGGTATTAAGTAAGACACCTTCTCGGCGACGTTGTGAGACACGTTCTTCTTGAGTGTTACGCGTAACTATTTCATATAAAACAGCTTGTTTGCCTTCAGATTTGCGTAAAATTCTGCCTAATCGTTGGACAAATTCACGATTAACCGAACTTCCAGACAAAATTACACCAATTGCAGCATCAGGAACGTCTACACCTTCATTTAAGACTTTGCTGGTGACTAAAGTTTTATAACTACCTGAACGAAAAGAAGTTAAAATATGCTGGCGTTCTTTTACACGAGTTTGATGAGTGATGCAGGGAATAAGAAAAGTTTTTGAGATTTCATAAGCTGTAGCGTTATCTTCAGTAAAAATAACAGTTTTTTCTTCTTGGTGTTGTAAAAGTATGACTTCTAAAGTACGTAGTTTTGCTGGTGCTGCTTGGGCGAGTCGTCTTGCTTCTCGGTGCGCTCTCATTGCTTGACGGCCTATCATAGTACGAGCCGACATCATAACAAAATGCTGCCAACCTGTTAGACTTCTTAAAGAAATATTATTAAGCCTTAAAAAATTATCTCGTAGCTCTAAGGCGGCTTGATAAGCTTGGCGTTCTGCTCCAGAAAGTTCTACATAAAGACGACGAATTTGGAAAGGGGCTAAAATATCTCCTGCTAGCTCAATAGCTTCTCGTCGATAAACTAGCGGGCCAATTAAAGCAGGTAAGTCTTGATGACGTAAATCTAACCTTTCAGGTGTTGCTGTTAGCCCTAAGCGATAAGGAGCAAGGGAAAATTCTGCAATATTTTTATAAAATTCTGTTGGTAAATGATGAACTTCATCTAAAACTAGCATTCCAAACAAATTACCAAATCTTTCCATATGTCTAGCCGCAGAATCATAAGTAGCAACACTTAAATCTTTAACTTCATAGTAGCCACCACCAATTAAGCCTATTTCAACATCTGGAAAATTAGCTTTTAGAAGTGCAAACCATTGGTGCATTAAATCTAGCGTTGGAACAACAACCAAACTAGTACGCGAAGCCCAAAGTATTGCTAACACACCTACTAAACTTTTTCCTGCTCCTGTTGGCAAGACGATAAGGCCACGCCCTTTATTTGCTTTCCAATTTTTTATTGCTTCTTGTTGATGTGGATAAGGTGTTAAGGGTAGGGAAGTAGTAAGTTGTAAACGTCTATATTTAGCTGCTTTGTTGGTTTTAATTAAATGTTTAATTTTATTTATTACTTCAAAATAATGATGGGATGAAGCCCGATAAGCATCAACCCTTGCATCATAGTAAAAATAACTCTCAACTTCTACAGGTAGTTTTGAAAAGCCTTCTAAAACTATTGTTCCTTGATCAAACCTAAGTAATTTGTCCATGAAAATGTTAAATAAATATTTTTGTTAGTTTTTACTCTAATATTGTTAATTGCAAATTTGTTAAATCAACTATTTTAACAATATCTGCTTGTTGTCGTGTTGTTTCTAAAAATTGTTCAATTTGTCGGCTAACTCGTTCCTCTACCAAAATAGCCTCAATTAGCTTTCTTTCCTCGTCGTTAGGCTTTTCTGGAGGAGAAAATTTTCCTTCTGATAATTTTGGTTTTACTTTTTCGTCATAATATTGCTGTATTTCAAGTTCTGAAATTAACGCAAAAGCCCGAAAACGAAAATCAATATATTTCAAAATAAGCAAACGATCCCGAAAAATTTGTTGTAGCACTTCGGCTGTTAGTCCAACTTTCTCAAGGCGTTGGTAAAACATTTCTTCGCTAGGAAATTTTTTAACTACTTGTGTAATTGCTTGAGAAATTTCTGCTTTGTCAAATTCTAGATTAGGTAAACGGTTAGCTTCTGATAACAACAAACGTTGGTCAATTATTTGCTCTAACATTATTGATAGATTTTCACTCAAACTAGAATTATTTGCTACTTCAGCATTTAAGGCTAATGCCCAAACTATATCACTTTGGGTTATTGCTTCGTTATTTACTGTAGCTACTAACTGATCAACCAAAATTGGTTGTGCTGCTACTTTTATAGCTAATAAAAATATAAATGCTAATGTTAGTAAAAGCTTATTTATCATATATTAAAACGCTTGACCAAAACTAAAATGAAATTGGATTCTTCTTTCAGGAACTCCAGGGTTAATTAGAAATCCCATATCAAATCTTAATGGCCCAACAGGAGTTGCAATGCGTAAACCTGTGCCAATGGTGTTAGAAAATTTCTTTAATGCAATATCTGAGGTTTTTTGAAAAACATTTCCTGTGTCATAAAATAATACTCCCCCAAGCCGGTTGTTAATAGGGAAACGTAGCTCAGAACTTAAAATAAGTAGCGCGTTGCCTCCTACAGTTCTACCAAGTGTGTTGCGAGGGCCAGCCCTTTCAAAACCAAAACCGCGCAAAGTATTTGCTCCACCAGCAAAAAACCTTTCTGTTAAAGGTAGTCTTCTACGCTCGTCAAATGTTCTAGCTAGTCCAAGTTGTAAATTAGCTGCAAAAATTGCAGGTGTTTTGGTTGGAACTCGTGCGTAACGCTGATGATTTGCAAAAAGCTTGATAAACTTTCTTTCACTTCCTAAAGCCGTTGATGCTATAGATAAATCAGCGGAAGTAAAAGTGCCTTTAGTTGCATTAAAAATATTGTCTCGGCTATCACTAACAAATGTTCCAGATACACGACCTAATTTTACAGGTGTTTCATTACGTCTTAAGATTATGTTATTAACTCTTAAGTCAAAAACATTTACATCTTCAAATGTATAGCGAAAAAATACGTCTGTTTCTTCATTAATTTGCTGTTCTATTTGAAGAAGTGCTGTAAAACGGCGAGAAGTAAAACTATTATCTTTACGGTTTCGATAAAAGAAAACTAATAAAGGGTTAACAGGTAAACCAAAAGGCTTAGGGAAAAGATAAGAGATTTGACCTAGTTGCTCACGCGGGCTAGCCCGTAAGGTTAATGTGCCGGTTTGGAGCCGTCCTAATAAATTAACATTAGAAATTTGCAACAGTCCTCGCGCTCCGTCTTCGCTTTGAAAGCCAAAGCCATAAGTTAAAGTATATGCAGTAGATTCAGCAGTTTCTACAAATACATCATGCAAAGCGAGATTTCCATTTCGTGCAATTAGCTCGCTATGAATTTGAGCAGACTTAAATGCTCCTGTTGCATAAAGTTGTTGCTCGCTTTTGCTAAAATCATCTCTTCTTAAAAGTCCATTTTCTTGGAAAGTAAGGTATTTTTTTATGTATTGCTCTTTAGCACTACCACGATTATTAATAATGACACGATTGATAACTACTTGATCATTTTCCTGAATAGTAAATTTAATTTTTACATTGCTTTCATCAATATTTTCTACTTGAGTTATAACTTGTGCTTCAGCAAATCCTTTTTTACTATAAGCGGTTAAAATAGCTTCTATATCTTCGTTTAGCCGAGAACGAGAAAAATAATTAAGCTTTCTTTTTGGTAACATTCCTATCAAATCTTCATCAGCAAAGATTTCATTACCAACAAAAGAGCGTGCTGCTACTGAAACTCTAGCCCCTGTTTCTACAACAAAAGTAATTATTAGGTTTTGATTATTTGGGGATACTCCTAAACGTCGCTCTGTTACTTGTGCATTAACATAGCCTAAAGTCTTCAATCTATTAGCGATAGTCTCACTATCATTGCTAAGAAAATCCTGGCTAGTGATACCACGAGCAGAAAAGGCTGCTTTACGTGATTTTAGCGTGTCAGCAATGTCTTCTAAGGTAAATTCATCTGTGCCTATTAATCTTATATCTGAAACTCTATAGCGTTGACCACGATCTACAGAATAAGTAATTTCTGAATTGTCTGAGTCAATATCTTGTTTATTACTTTCAATGAGAGCAAAAAAATAGCCGTCCTGTTGAACTAGCTCAAGTAAATCTCTACGACCTTCTTCTATAGTAAAATCATCAGTTCCACCTTGACGAAACATTGGAAGTATTTCACGAAGTTTGTTATTAGAAATGTCTAAACCAACTACTTCAACAGTAATTTTTGGGCCAGAATTTATAGCTAAATTTACTTTTACTGTGTTGTTATCGCTGTTATAACTTATTTGTGGATTACCAATTTGTGGGTCAAGATAGTCTGATTGCAAATGTTTTTTACGTAGTAAATCTATATCTTCTTGTAAACTAGCTTGTGAAAATGGGTTGCCTGGTTGGGTTTTAAGCAGTGGTATTAAAGAAAATGAGTCAAGTTTTAAGTTACCTGTAAAAGCTATTGGTTCTGCAACTGTGGCGCGGCTACCTGCTAAAATCTGAAAATCTATATTAGCTCGTTCCTTGCTTTCATCAGGCTGTATGCTAGTGTTTATCGCTACTTGGAAGTAGCCCGCGTCTTGAAAAAATTTTACTAGACTTTCAGCCGACCTATCTATATTTGGTTGTGAAACTCGGCTACCTTCTTCTAGCCCAATAGTACGAAGTCGCAAATCAGTAGCAGGGAAAACTTGATCACCAGAAAAAGTTATTTGATCAATTCGCAACTGTCGAGTAATAAGAAAAGTTAAAACTAATCCTTCAGAAGTTGGGCTTGCTTCAACCGCAACTTCAGCAGCACGACCAGATTTATAAAGCTTTAAGATGGCTTCTCTTACTCTCACAGCAGAATAAGGTTGATTAGGGTATAAATTGATAATGTCTCGTAGTTCAGACTTTTCTTCTTGATCCTTAAAAGTGCTTTTAAATTTAATTTCTACTCTAGAAATTCTACTATTTTCTAATGATTGACAAAAAACTATTGTTGGCAAGGTAATTAGCCAAAATAAACAAAATAAATAACATAAAGATTTGCTTATTTTAAGGTACATAGCAGATTTGTCATTTTTGTTGTTTTAGAATTTTTTGCGAAAACGAACATCAAAACCATACGTGCCATCTTGTTCACGTGTGCCAATTATAGAAACATTTCGGTTAACTTGATATTCAACTACTACAATTTGTTCTTGTCCAGTAGTTATATTAGTTGAGTAAGTTAAAGAAAGATTTTTAGTAATACGACGACCCAAAGTAATTCTAGCTGTAGGATTTGAACCTCGACCAGCAATCAAAGGGTCTATTTGAAAGCGATTTAGCCCAAAAAGTTTATCTGTTCTTTGCTCTACTTTTTGAGATAAAGTTTCAGAAAGTAGCCCAATAGCAGGACTTAGCCGAGTTTGTGAATCTAAGGCTTGCGCACTAGTTCCAGGCGGAAGCAACTGTCCAGTAGTGATTAAAGAAATAATGTCCGGTTGTGGTAAAGCTGGTTCAGAACGAATTAGAGTGTTAAAACGGCTTAATGTTCCAGCTAAATTTAAGATTATTTGATAGCTTCTTATATTTGTATCTGCTTCAATATCAAATCTAAGTTGCCCATTACGTGAATTAGGAAAATCTACAATTCCACGAGTAATATTATAACGGTCGCTTCTTAAAAATAATGTTCCTCGTGTAATGGTTGCACGTCCAGAAATTATTGGATTATTTAATGTTCCAGTAACTTTTAATGCTCCACTTCCTACCATTTCAGCTACATTATTATCAACAAAAATACTATCTTGAGCGTTAACATTAAGATTTAAGTTTAAGCTATCACCAAAGCTAAAAGATGTTAAATCCCCAATAGAAAAAACAAAGTTTGATGCAATTAATTTAGCTAAATCTACATCTTCTCGATACTCAGAATGACGAATATTTATACGTCCACTTAGTAGTTGTACGCTATCGCTACCTTGGAGTAAAAATTCAGTATCTATAATAGAACGAACAGTTTCAGGATATTTTATTGCTACACCTGTTGCAGAAACATTAAGACGTAACCGGCTAGGACGTAATTTATCAAATAGTAATCCTCCATTAACTTTAACCTGTCCACCATTTGCTTTAGCTGTAAAGTTATCTAGCAAAGCACGGTCATTAGAAAATAATATTTGACCTGCACCATCTTGTAATGTGATAGGAGAATCAATATAGCGTAGAGCAACATTTTTTAGATTTGCTGAACCTGTTAAGTTTGTCCCATTAGTTATTGCAGCATTAAAACTAGCTGTACCATTGATAAATAGAGACTTAGAGATTGTATTAAGTAGTCTAAGATTTAATTCTCCTGATAGCTTTAAGGTGTTATTTCCACCTCCAACCCGACCAGACACACTAAAGTTAGTTTTGTCACCTTTTAAGTTAAATTTTGTAAATACTAAACGGTTTAGCCCTGCTTCTAAAAGAATAGGCCCATCATTAAATACTTCATAAATGTTTTCTTCATCTCCACTAGTTTTAACTTGGACTGTCAAATTACTTATATCAACTAAGACTTTAATCTTGCTTAAACTTAAGCCTTCATCTGTAGAAAGTGGCCCAGCTATTTTTAATGCTCCTATTGCAATTGTTTCTAATCTAGGCGGTACAGTTGTAAACAATGCAAGAAGTGGAAGTAGAGAATCGTTTTTTAAGTCAATTTGCGCTTCTAAAGGTAGATCGTCTGATAATGTGATTTTTCCATTCATCTGATAAGGACGACCTTGATAATTAGTTGTTAGTTTTAAGCTAGCAACTCCTTCTTTAGCTTGGCTAGTTAAAATTAAATTTTTTAGTGGCTGTTTGCCTAAAAATATTTCTTGGCTTTTTAGAGTTAACTCAAAAATAGGACTATTAATATTGCCTTGCCCATTAATATTTACTGCAACCATACCACTAAGCGGAGTAGATTGTTGCTCTAAAGATTTAGAAAATGACAAAAGATTTAGGTTTTGGCTATTTAGATCTACTTTATAGTTTTTGCTAGGGATATGGTAACTTGCTAAACCTGAAATTGTTCCAGAAGGCAAATCTAAATTTATACGGCTAAAATTTATTGATTGGTTTTCTACAGCAAATTTAACTGCTAAATTACGAAATGAAGCGTTAGGATGAGAGTTCTTTATAGTTAAATCTAAATTTCCTAAGAATTTATTCAAGTCTATAGATTTTTTAGCTGCTAAATCTCCAAAACTTGGAAGTCCTGTGAGTGAAACTTCTCCGTTAATTTCTCCTGCTAGGTTTTTTAACGCTGATAAAACATAAATACTTGCAGATGAACCAGATTTTAACGCTTGATTTTTAGCCGCTTTGATTGCATTTTGGGAAATTAGAAATTTCTGAAATTTTAATTTTGCTAAAGTGTTGCTATCTGCTAACAAACTAGTAGACAAATTAATCATTGCTTGACCGCCAGACTTTTGCCTTAAAATCCCTTGATTAATGCTAAGTTCTTTAGTTTGATAATTTATGTTGCCCTGAAATTGTCCTATTTCCTCATTACCAGATAAAATTTCCTCTACAAAAACATTACCTTGAATATTTGGAGAGTTTGCTAGACCTGTTAATTTACCATCAAAAGTAACTTTTCCAGATAAGGAAATTTGATCCATTTTAGATAGTAAATTTAAACCAAATAAACTAACTAAATCATTTATTTGCTTGATATTGGTAGTTTCAAATTTAGTTACTAAATCAATGTTTTTATTTGCTAGAGAAATGTTTCCAGAAGCATTTATATTTGTAGCACCACTGTTAATAAT
Source organism: uncultured Clostridia bacterium (assembly GCA_964492845.1). Lineage (GTDB taxonomy): Bacteria > Acidobacteriota > Blastocatellia > Chloracidobacteriales > JADJPF01 > JADJPF01. Next base: position 51,175 of record CAZBMZ010000009.1, on the reverse strand, counting down.
AGCTTTTTCTAGTAAAACATTATTTCTGTTTAATTTAGCAATAATATTTCCAGTTAAAGGAATTTTTAAGTTATCTGTTGTTAAAGTATCAAAATTAGCGGCTAGCTCTCCCGATAGGGAATTGATGTTAGTTCCCAGCCAGTGTAAATCTACTGTAGAATTTAATTTTCCTGTTAATGGAAATGAAGGAATATTTTTAGTTATTAATTTGCTAACACTTACCACGTCTAAGCCATTTAATTTAGCTTTTAACTCAGAATTACTATTATTTAATGCCAGCAAAACATTCCCACCAACGTTTCCACCTAGAGTAGTTAGAGAAAAATTTTTTATTTCTATTTGGTCTTTAGTGGCTTGTAAGTCTTGGCTTTGAAAAGCTTTTACTAAGATTTCTTTATGTTGTAGTTCGGCTAGTTTAATTTGCCCCGAAAAAGCATTATTAGCAAAATCGCCTGTTATTTCTAGGTCTTGAGCCGTTATATCAGGTGCAGTAAATTTTGGTACTTGGATTTTACCTTGAAAACTGTAATCTAGCTTTTCACCTTCAATAGTTCCTTCTACTAGAGCTTGGCCTGTGATTTCAGGTAGTGAAGAAACAAATTTAGAAGTTTTTTGTAAGTCTAAATCAGCCGAAACTTGCAAGTTATATTTTAAGTTCTGCCAATTTGATAAATTACCAGTAATTGTTGATGAAAAAAGGTTAGTAACTAATTTAAGAGACTGAATTTCTGCTCTATCAGTCAATATTTTTGTCTGTAAATTAAGTTTTGTTAAGTTAAGCTCTTTATCTTGATACTTTAACGAACTATTTTCTGTAATTAAATTAATTTGATGGCCTAAATCCTTATTAATTAAAGCATTTAATGTGAAATTTTTAAGCTCACCGCCAAAACTAATACGCTCATCTTGATAAGTTATGGCACCACCACGAATTGTTGTTGTTAGGCTAGAAATAAGTGAATTTTCTTGTTGTTGGTTATTAGGGGGACGAATTTGGGAAAAATTTGATTTCCCCTCACTATCAAATTTAACAAAAATTTCTGGTTCATCAATTACTAAATCTTGTAGTTGAAACTTTTTACTAAAAAAACTAATAACTTTAACTTTTAAGAATACCCGACGAGCAGTAAAGATTGTTTCTTTGTTTTCACAACTTTGAATTTTTAATTTATGTACTTCGGCTTGTAAATTTAATGGGTTAACTTGTAAATCGCCTGTTAGACAAAGGTTATATTTTATTAATTCTTGGTCTAATCGCTTGCTAATCCAGTTGCGAAAACCATTTCCTTGTAACCAAAACAGCAAACATAAAGCAGCCAAAGGAAAAATAACTGCTAGGACAAGAAAAAGGCGGAAAATAATTTTTCGCATATTAAAAAAGTTATCTTTATATTAGTAAACCAAATAAAGTAATTAGCCAGAATGGGCTAATTATTTTGATATCCCGGTTAGTTGTGGATAGTAGGCAAAATAGTTGCTTATCGTTGCAATACACCTAATTTTTCAGGAAAAAATAAATTACTATAATTGCTATTTTCTGATGCTTCTATGGTAATAGTTTCAATAATGTTAATACCGAATCCTTCTAATGCTGTAAATCTAGTTGGGTGATTGGTTAAAAGGCGGATATTTCTCAGTCCTAATAAATGGAGTATTTGCGCTCCAATACCATAGTTTCTAGGGTTGCCATGTCGAAAATGAAATTGCTCATTAGTATTTTTAGCTTGATGCTCTGACAGCGCGTTTAAGTGACGCTCTATTTCATAACCTGTATTATTCATAGATAAATAGAGAAGTACACCACAACCTTCTTCTGCAATAATTTCTAATGAACGATGTAGCCAAAAACCCATTTCATCAACTAAACCACCAAAAACATCGCCTAATAAACAATGTGTATGGACTCTTACTAAAATATTATCTTTTTTCTCTATATCACCCATTACTAGGGCCAGGTGAGTTTCTCGATTTAATTCATTATAAAAACTAATGGCTTGAAACTGACCATAAATTGTTGGCAGTTGAGCAGTTGCTGTACGTTTTACTAAAACTTCTGTTTCCATACGATAACGAATCAAGTCGGCAACAGAAATAATTTTTAAGTTATGGCGAGCAGCAAAAACTTCTAACTGTGGCATTCTAGCCATTGTGCCATCATCGTCCATAATTTCGCAGATCACTCCAGCAGGCATTAGCCCTGCAAACCTTGATATATCAACGCTTGCTTCGGTTTGGCCTGGACGAATTAACACCCCGCCTGGCTGCGCTCTTAAAGGAAAAATATGTCCAGGGCGTGCTAGATCATTAGGCTTAGTTTCGGGATTAATTGCAGTTAAAATTGTAGTTGCTCGATCTGCGGCTGAAATTCCTGTTGTAACACCTCGTTTAGCTTCTATGCTGACAGTAAAGGCTGTTCCCATGCTAGAAGTGTTTTGGCTAGACATTGGTGGTAGGTCTAATTCATCACAACGTTGTTCTGTTAAAGATAGACAAATCAGTCCTCTACCTTCTTTAGCCATAAAATTAATAAGTTCTGGTGTGATTTTTTCTGCTGCACAAACCAAATCACCTTCGTTTTCTCGGTCTTCATCATCAACAATAATAATTAGACGACCTTGACGAATTTCTTCTATTGCTTCGGGAATAGTTGATAGCATAGTTGTAAAATGCCTCGGAAATAAAAATTGCTTTGCCACAAGCCTAACATGCTTAATGTCTTAGCTTCAATGTAGTTAAGAAGTTAAGCCGATATATCAATTGTGCTTAGGATTTTTCTTGTACTCGAAAAAATATTTTTGTCATTTATGTCATAGTTGCCAAAAGTGACATTAAGAATAACGCCATTTTTGACATATTTTTTAAGTATTTTAAGAAGGGAATGGAATTATTATTTTGTTGTAAATAAAGAGTTAAGCAAAATATATTTTATAAGTTTATAACAAAATATATGAAATTAAATAAACGGCATAGCTTTTGACTTGTCTGCTTACAAACAGAAATAAAATTATTTTTTAGGAGATAAAGTCATGAGTCCTGTAGGTTCAATATCAAACAATAACATTAGTAATTTTAATCAAATTGATAACACCCCAAAATCTAATCCAACTACTTCACAACAAAAAGCTAGTTCTTCCAATATAAACAAAACAGAAAATTCTAGCCCTGAACAACTAGGTAAGGGGCTACAAGATGTTAAAAGTGGCACTAAGTCAGCAAATGAAACAGTAAAAACAGGAAATGAAATAATAAAAAGTGCTGTAATTGGTGTTAAAGGCAATACAGAGCAAATATCTAAAAAATTAGAAGTTTTCCTACCTGAAGAAAAAACCTTCCGGGATGATATAAGCAAACTTGATTTTGGCTCTAAAACTATTAAACAAGGTCTTGATACAATAAAAAGAGGAGTACAAAGCTTTGAAAGAACCATTAATAATGGTAAAGATACTTTTGAGAAATTAGTTATAGGTGTAGGAATTCCGGCTAGCAAACTTAATCAAGCAGAATCAAAAGCAGATGTTTCAATAAGAATTACTAATTTTGGCTTAAGAAGTGCCGAACTTGGGGCAGGGCAGGTTCAACAAGGTATCCAAACTATTGAACTTGGAACAAAATTTCTTGGATCCAACCAAGAAAAGGGAAAAGAGCTAATAAAAAATGGGGTTGATACTGTTAATCGAGGTGTAGATAGATTGGCCCGTGAAGCCAGCCAATCAGCAAAAAATATCGATGATGCAGCTTCAAGTGTTGTTCATGCCGCTAATGAAGCAGCAAAAAGCATAGGGCAAGAACTCCCAGAAGAGCCAATTTTAGAAAGCCAACATCCAGCTAATTCTCAAGAATATTCTGATTCTATAGACCATCCAATTACCGATAGCCACCAATCGCAAGGTTTTCCTAATGGACGCCCTCCAATTTCTCAAAAGGAAATTGACCATCCAATTTTAATTAAAGATCCATCCAATCAGGACGATACAGCCAATTCTACTGATAAAACCAATGTAAGTGATCCAATTATTAAAGACCCATCCAATCCTACTGTAAACCCTGATAACACGACAGTTAAAGATCCTTCAAACCTAGATAGTGTTACAACAGGTGGCACCTCTAAAACAGATCCTCCCCCTCCAATTAATCGAGAAAATTTATCAACAACAGATAGGGTATTAATTGATGTTTTAGGGTTAGATAACATAAAGCCTGGCGAGAAACGTAGTTTTGCTGCGGGTGGTTTGGCAAAAGTAGGAGCATTTGGTTCTTTAGGATTAGGAGCTAATGCCAAGGTAAGTGTAGAGCGAGACAAAACAGATCCAAACAAATTTAATTTTGTTGTAGAGCTTGAGCCTAAAGGAAAGGCTGGGGCAGACGTTAAAGCTCTTGGAGAAGGCGGAGAAGGTAAACTTTCTGCAAGTGCAAAGGCAACTATAACTTTGCAATCGGATTTTTCTAAAAAAGGTGAAGCAACAAATTTTGCTTTTTTTGCTGCTCAAACAGGATTGAGCGCGCTAATACCTCCTATAGCTCCTTCATTATTGATACTAGAAAGCATACCAGGTGTAAATCTACCTGGTGAACCAATAGATTTTATAAGATCCCATATTAAATCTTTAGAATTAGGTACAGGTGTAAGCGGGGATGTAGCTGCACAAGCAGTTGCTTTAGTTGGTGCTGATGCAAGTGTAGGTGCAAAGTTAGCTTATGGGGGAAAAGTAGATTTTAATGATAGTGGTACTTATACTATTACAGGTAATATTGGTGTTAGTGGCAAAGCAGAGGGAAATGTTTTAGCTGGCGTACCAACAGTAGCTATCAGTGTGCCAGGTGTATCAGGAGAAGCAACACTTTCATTAGAAAGAGTTCTTGAAGTTGGAAAAGATGGTAAAACTATAAGTGATGATAAAAAAATAAAACTATCCACACGCGGACAAATTGACAAGCGTGGAGTAGAATATGAATTTTCTACAACCTTAAAGGAGTTAGCCTCTCAAGTTCCAGCAGAAGTGGGAAATAGATTAAAAGAAGCTGTTTCAAAAGGTGATTCTGCAAAAGTTGCTGAGATCTTACAAAAAGAAATTTTGCCAAACATCAATGTCAACTTTGATGTTAAGGAACGGTCTTTTACTAGTGACAAAGAAACTCGCAATGTAGATCTTTCTTTATTAGGAACAGGGGGCGAGTTTAGCACTGAAACAGAAAAAGAAATCACATTAGAAACTAGTGAATCGAAAGGCACATTGGGTCGGGATGGTGTAATAGTGAATACACCAGTAGAAAAAAATGGAGTAAAAACTACTCAACGAAGAGAAATTAAGTTTGATGATCTGAAAAAAGAAGTTTCTAATTTAGTATCAAACACAACACAAAATTTGCAAGATACGACAAGTAAAACTATTAAACCAAGAAAAACTCTAAATATATTAAATAGAGGGTTACTAGGTAATTTATTAGGGTAGTAATTTATTTGTAGCAAAACTAATTAAAGGCGAGAGTATTTTTTATGCTCTCGCCTTTTTGCTTTTACTATACATATTACTTAGCTAACATAGCTGGTTCAGGTAAGGTAATTTGTTCAGGTACTTTTAATTTTTGCTCTAGTTGTTCAGTATTTGACTTGGGTTTTAATAGTTGTTCCAAGCTGCTAAAAGCTTTTGTGGCACCTTGAGCCGCGCTGATAAAATCCGACGGCATTAAAATTACTGTAGTGCTGTTATTTTCTGCTCCAACTTCTGAAACCATTTGCATACGCCTTAATTCTAAAGCTCCAGGATATTGGCTTATATGTTGAGAAGCCGTTGCTAGTTTTTCAGAAGCTTCTAGTTCGGCTTCAGCTTTAATAATACGTGCGCGTTTTTCACGTACTGCTTCGGCTTCTCGCGCCATTGCCCGTTGCATATTAGCTGGGATTTCTACCTCTTTCATTTCAATCATTTCAATTTTTATACCCCAAGCGGCTGTAGAAGAATCTACAATTTTGCATAAAATATCATTGATTTTGTCTCTTTCTTTTAGCACTTCATCTAGCAAATGCTGTCCAATGACATTACGTAAAGTTGTCTGGGCAATTTGATGAATGGCTGTAGGATAATTTCTAATATTTATAGTTGCTCTAGCAGGATCAACAATACGATACCAAAGCGCGGCATCAACACGAATTGCTACACTATCTTTAGTAATGGTTTCTTGTTGTTCTAATGCCATTGTGTTAGTACGAATATCTATTTTAGCTTGCCATTCAAAGCCAGGAATTAGCCAATAAAGACCGGGCCCGCGAATGCCAACAAAACGACCTAATCGAAAAACTACTGAGCGTTCATACTCTTGAGCGATTCTAAGACCAGATAAAATAATAACTGCAAAAATGATAAAGATTGGTAGGAAATACATAATTAGCCTCTTTCTAGCATAAATAACTAAGAATTATAAAAAGTTAATTAAAACCAAATCAAAGTAAGCAGTTAAAACTTACTAATGCTTTGACTTAATGTAGCAAAAAGCAATATTTATGGTAGAAATAGAGACTTAAATTTTTTATGAGAGTGAAATGCTTTAATAAAGGGGGTTTTCTTTTGAGATAACATTTTCCGCGCTCCTTCAATTGACTAGTAAAGAAACGTCGAAAAGGCAAGAACAAGTAGGAAAAAATATCTAACTTTTCAATGCCTTCCGCTTAGGCTGACGAGGTTAGCTGACGGACTCGGACTCGGAAGTTGCCCTACAAATTATTAATTTGATTCGCCCCATAACTAATAGCCTATAAGCTTTAGTCAGTTGGTTCCCCCGTATTCATTTATCAAAACGAAATTAAGCCATTTAATTACCTCCATTTTACGCCTGTTTTATTATGAGTCAAGAGTAGTTATCTTTATTTAAGCAAGTTTCTCTTCTAAGATAAAATACTGTAGAATAAATTAATAAACAGACAAAAGAATATTAAAACTCTTTTGTCTGTTTCCTATTTTTGAGGGAAGACAAACTTTATTTATATTGCACAACTAAAACAGGGCGATACTGACTTAAAAAGTATTCTCCACCACCAAGAAGTAAATAATCACTAGATCTATTGTTATTAGAATTATTTTGGAAACGTAGCTTAAATTGAGTATTTCCCACTTTGTTTATATGGTTAAATGCTGTGGAATTAACCATTCCAACTACAGATGTACCAGCTTTATTAGTAGTTGGGGCAGGGAAAACTATAGCATTGCTAGCTGAAACGGCTGCTTGAAAATCACTAGCTGCTAAAGCACAATTTCCACCTAAACAACCATTAGAAATATCAGCTACTAAAGCTCCATTGCTTACCCAAGGATTACCAAGACTAGCTTGAGTATAAAAAAGGCGTAGTTCAGCAGATAAAATTGTTGCTCCATCAGGTATTGAAGATGTATCAAATGAAACTACTCCTCTTAAAGGCATATCAGCGTTATCACCAGCATAAATATCTAAACTTACTGCATAACTGCCTGTAGTTGCTGTTGGACTAATTGTTGCAACATATCCATCTTGTGAACCTATTGAAACAAAGGAGTTAGTCATAGGTGCAGGGTTAACTACATAATTGTAGGTTTGAACTACAGAAACGTTGTTTGCTAAATCTATGCCATATGCACTAAGAACAGAAGTATTTTGTATAGTAATACTTCCATTATTGGTGATAGTTCTGCGGCTAGAATTATTGCTATTTGTTGGATCGCTACCATCGGTTGTGTAGAAAATAGTTCCTGCTTCATTAAGAGATAAATTTACTGTGACAGATGCGTCAAAATTTCCTCCTGCTGGGGAAATAGTAAGTATAGGTGCGGTTACATCATTTACAGGTGGAGGTGGAGGAGGCGGATTTTGTTGTTGAGAAAAAAATCTCCAAATCTCGTTGCTTGCTTTAGGGCCTTTTGGGTCTGTAAAAGATCCAGCCGTAGAGCCTCCCGACCAAGCATGTCCCATATTTTCAACTATCCATTTTTCCATTAATGATGTGCCATTTGGGTCGTTATACTTAAAAGTTGTGAAGTTATAACCATTGGCTACAGTACCACTTACAGTAGATGCTGGTGTATCAGTAATATTGTTATTGTCGCTACCATCATCAGCTAAATCATTGGTTTGCGCCCATTGGGAAATTACTTGATTACCATTAACAGTATTTACGGTAAAATCTCTGCTTCCATGAAAGACAATAACTCGAACTTTGCGAGCAACATTTCCCATTGCTTGAAAAGCTAAAGTGCCTTGTTGATTGGGGTTTGGCCCACCTTGGCTAAGAGCAGTAAAAGAATTATTTAAGCTTGTTGCTGCTTTATATTCTAGTCCAGAGCTAACAGCAATAGCAGAAAAAACATCTGGATAAGTTGCTCCAAGTATTACAGACATAGCAGCACCAGCAGAAAGACCAGCAGCATAAACCCTAGCATTATCAATATTATATGATCCTTTAATCTTATTAACTATTGCTACTAGTAAAGAAGGTTCTCCTGAACCACGAGATTGATTAGCTGACTCAAACCAATTCCAGCATCTGCTTTGATTAGCGTTAGATGGTTGTTCAGGATATACCACCAAAAACCCATTGCTTTCAGCTACTGCATTCATTTGCGTACCAGCAGCAAAATCATCTGCACTTTGTGTGCAGCCATGAAGCATCATAACTAAAGGCGCGGAAGTGTTAGCGTTATAGCTACTAGGCACCCAAATTTTATAATTTCGTGAACCAGATTGATTGCTAACACTATCAACAACCCAAGTTCCAGCAAAAACTTGTCCAGGAGCGACTAGACATAAATAAGCTAGTGCAAAAAGAATCAAGCAAAATCCTTTTTTCATATAATCTCCTTAAATACTTAGCAAAATTAAATTTTTCAATTATTTGATTAACAAGCAAGATAGAGGATTAGATATAAGGGGCTATTATGTTTTACTATATCAAAATTTTTTGTTTATTGATATTAAAAATGAACGTTCGTTTCTTATATCGGTAAAAAAATAAATAAAGTTGCTTATAGAAATTTAGAAGGGAGGTGTTTATTTAGGAAAGTTTGAGTATGGTTTGTTTGTGGACTAGCTTGGCAAAACCAAGTTATTCTACAAACAAACCAAAATAGAAGTATGTAAAGGGTTAAATTAAATGTATCTTAATGATATCTCACTAACTAACAAGCAAAACAATTACACATCCTGATCTGACCATTTGGCAAAGTAGAACCGGCAGATCTCCACATATCACCAACTAATTGTTCACTGTTAGCAGTATCAGTATTAGTTGCAACAGTATTAGTTCCATTTAGATTAACCCAGGAAGAACGATCTAAATAAGCGGCGCGGAGATTATAGCCTAATTCGGCGCGTATAGCGTTTTCTGTTGGTTCATTATCTTGACGAAATCCTGAAAAACCGGTGGTTCTTAATTCTTCAAATCTCCAGGTTTCTTTAAAAGTTGTATTACCTTCATTGAATATGTGATCTGCTGTAGAGTTAATCCATTCTCCACGCTGTGCATGAATGGCATGAATTAACTCATGAGCTAATGTTACTTCAATAGCAACAGGCTCATTCTTAATTGTTCCATCAGGTTGTAAAGTTGGTAAGAGTGCAATTGCAGAAGGATCTAGCGACACTGTAGCATTTGATCCAACACCAGATCCGCCTTGGTTATTAACTGATGCACCATTATCTGCGGCAGTAAAAGCATCATTTAACGCAAAACCAATAGTAACTTTTTTATTGCCATCATTGCCACCAGATAAAAGTTCATCAATTAATTTATAGCCTTGATCATGTCCTGCAACTCTTGTTGTAGCAGCATGAACAAAACCTTTTTCATCAACTGTTGTTCCGGGTGCAAATTTAGCTAAATTTTGGGCTACATGAGCGCGAAAAAGAGGAGTACCTTTTACTAATAAGTTAGAGGGGCCTTGACTAGCGTTGCTTGGTTTCATCAGAGGCACACTAGCTGTTTTAAGACTTAAGCCCCAAGATTTTAATGTGCCAGTATCCCCATTAGCAATATCTTGAACAACTAATTTCCATTGGCCTTTTATTGATTCACCGGAAAATGCAAATTCTTTAAGTCTATTGGCAGAAAGAAAAAAATCACTATTACCACCGCCTTCTTGGTTAGTTAGGATGGCTTCTTTGCCTGAAGGAGAAACTAATTTAACTACTAAATCTCCACGAAAACTATGATCTATATCTACACTTAGTTTTAAGTCCTCTAAACTTCCTTCGTCAGTAATATCTATGGTAGAAATAATAGTATTTTCATCTGAGATAGTAGCATTTGGAGTAACATCTTTAGTAATTGTGGTACTAGGTGGAGGAGTTTTTGGATTGCCAGAAACGTTTAAGCTCCAAGATTTTAATGTGCCGGAATCTAGTGCCGCTTTGTCATTAACTACCAATGTCCAATCACCTTTACTTGATTCACCATTAAAATCTGCTGGGTTAGCAGTAAAATTAACTGTTCCTGTTCCTCTACCACCACTAGCCGCACGTAGTAAAACTTCTTTACCTGAAGGTGACTTTAGTTTTACCTCAACATCTCCAGCATAAGTATGATCAATGTTTACCGCTACATTTACACCAGTTACAGATAAATCATCATTAATGCTAACTATAGAACTAGTAGATTGAAAATCTTTTATTAGTGCATTAGGTGTGGCTGTTGCTGTTAAACTCTCTCTCCCACTTGTTGCTAGACGCATTATGCTAGCTACATCTTTTGTAAAGTTACTTAAAGTAGGGGTAGTTAGCTGGTCTCGTAATTGGCTTGCATTAATGTTTTCTGAACTGCGTACAACACCACTTTGATTTGGCCTTTGAGAAATAGGATTATTTTGAAATTCGCTATTTTCGCCTATTGTTGGTTGTTGTGTTGTGGGATTTGTTGAAGAATTAGTTTGTTGTGGGATTTGATTTATCGAATTATTTATGCGAATTGTCATAAAAATTTCCTTAAATAGTCAGACTGTTTTAATATTATAATGAATGAGCATTCATTATATCGGTATTCTTAAAAATTTGTTGTCGATAATGTATCATCTATGGATTTTGGCACTAGGCCACAAAATCTATTAGAAGTAGTATTAATTAAATAAACTTGCACCAGCACTAGCAGTAGCAAAATAAATTTCTGCTATTATTCCAGTTTCTTGAAAATACTCATCTTTAATATTTTTTGCTATTTCTTTAGCTTGATTTGTTTCTACTAAATTAACAGTACATCCTCCAAAGCCTGCTCCAGTGAGCCTTGCACCATAAACGCCCACTTGACAACGAGCAATGTTAACCATTAAATCTAGTTCTTTAGAGCTAACCTTGTAATCTAAACTTAAGCTTTTATGAGATTGATTTATTAATTCTCCCAATGTAGTTAAATCATTGTTTTGACAAGCGGTTATGGCGGCTAAAACACGTAGATTTTCACTAATTACATGCTTAGCTCTTTGAAATAAATTAGTTGGCAAAACTTTTTCAGCTTCTTTTAATTCATCTAAAGACACATCTCTTAGAGATAAAAAGTTTTTTTGGTGAAAATTTGCTAATAGTTTTACAGCATTGTTGCATTCTGCATGACGTTCATTATAAGCAGAGCCGCTTAACTGACGTGATTTCATTGTATTGCAAATTAAAATAGTTGACTCATTAGGCAAAGATACCTGTTTGTAAGAAAGATCTTTGCAATCTATAAACAAAGCATGATTTTCTTGTGCAAGTGCAATAATAAATTGATCCATAATGCCGCTTTGAACGCCACAAAACAAGTTTTCAGCTTGTTGACATAGTTTTGCTACTTCTATTTTATCTAAAGAAAAATTACCTAAATTTTGTAAAAGAACGGCAAAAGCAACAAGTAACGCAGCAGAGGAAGAAAGCCCTGCACCCATAGGGATATTGCCAGCAATCACAGCATTAAAAGCAGGGAAAGAATACCCACGCTCTTTTAATAAAAATGCTACACCTCTAGGGTAATTGCTCCAGTTTTCTTGCTTAGTTGGAATAATATTTTCCAATAAAAAACTAGTAGTCGAATTATTTTGATCTAATGCTGTTAAATGAATTTCGTTGTCTGTTCGTGGGCTAGCAGCAATCAAAAGTTGGGATTCAATAGCCATTGGTAAGACAAAACCTTGGTTATAATCGGTATGCTCACCAATTAAATTTACTCTGCCAGGTGCGCGAACAATTATTGATGGACTAACTTTGTAAATTTCTTGAAAAGCTTCTATAAGTTTATTTTTCATAACTTAATGTCTCTTAATTCTTTAGCTTTTTCTTCGGCTACTGTGTCATTAAGGAAAACTCCACACCCTGCTTCAACTCCAGCTAAGTATTTTAATTTATTTTCGCTTCTATAAGGTGGATAAAATTCTATATGAAAATGATAATAACTATAATCATTACCGTCAGTTGGCCTTTGGTGCATTAGCATTATATAAGGAAATGAGCGTTGCCAAAGTTTGTCAAATTTCCCTAAAAGCATTTTTAATAAATTTGCTAAATGTTCTCGCTCAAGTGAGTCAAAATCTATAATCGCGCTAACATGTCGTTTTGAATAGACATGCGTTTCATAAGGCCAACGTGCATAAAAAGGAATAAATGCTATAAACACTGCATTTTCAATAATTAATCTAGTTGGGTTAGCAAGTTCGCTTTCTAAAATTTGACAAAATAAACATTTTTTGTGTTCTTGCCAATGTTTTTTGGCTGATGTTAGTTCTTTTTCTGGAATAGGCGGAACAAAAGGAAAAGAATAAATTTGTCCATGTGGATGAGGAAGTGTAACGCCTATTTCACGCCCTTTATTTTCAAAAATATAAACATATTTAATGTAATCTAATGATCCAAGTTCAGCAAAACGATCTGCCCAAACATCAACTAAATTCTTTATCTCTTTTTCAGATAAATCTGTAAGTGTCGCCTTGTGATCAGATGAGTAAACTACTACTTCACATTCTCCTTGTGATGGAGCAGTTTTGTAAAAATCAGGTGTTTCAACGCTTTGAACTTCAGCAGTAAAAGCAGGAAATTTATTTTGAAATACAGCTAATTCATATTCTGGCAAAGGAATTTCGCTAGTAAAGCCACCTTCTTTAGTAACACAAAGCGGACAAAAATTATCTGGAGGAAAAAAAGTTCGGTCTTGACGTTGAGTTGCTACGCCTACCCATTCAGAAAGAACAGGATTCCATCGTAGATGATTTGAAGCTTTGTTAAATGAAGGAATATTATTTTCCAATAAATTGCTATTTTTAGCTTCTTGCCAATATAAAATCAGATATCTACCATCATTTTTAATTAATTTTTCTTTGTACATTAATGGCTTTGCTCCGCTTTTATGTATATAAAAATTATTTTCTTTGAATAGCTTTAAAATTAGTTGTTTTAGGTTGCTTTAGTGGGTGCAAGTGCTGATGAATAGAGCAATTGACCAAGGAATGAACTAGTCTTTTTTATCTAGTTTTCTTCTGTTTGTTCTTTTGGTTCTTCACTCAAAGAATTTATTTCTAATTCATCAGACAACTTTTCAGATGGTTTAGAAATTTCTTCTGATTTTGTAGATTCAAGTAACCCTAAACGCAGCAACTTTTTAGCTAAGGCATAAATATCTGTCTTGCTTCCTTCTCTGCGGATACCTACAGCAACTATTAAGATAAGAATTTTCTCTCCATCTAAGCTATAAATTATTCTATAGCGTTGACCAACAGCACGAATGCTATAACAGTCTGTTAATTCTGCACCTAAAGCTTTTCCTTGTTTAAGAGGATCTTGAGCAAGTTTTTCTATTCTTTCCTTGATTTTTTCTCTAACTCTACGATCCTTTATATCGTCCAACATCGCTTTAGCTTCAGGAGTCAACATTATTTGCCATATCATAAGTTAAGATCCTCTTTAACTTTTTCCCATGGTATTAACTCACCGGATTTTGCTTGTTGAATACTTTTACGCAAGGAGTTCATCAATTTTTCATCCGACATTATTTCCATAGTTTCTAGTAAAGATTCGTAAAGCTCCCAAGGTAAAATAGCTAGAACAGGTTTTCCTCTGCGGGTCACTTCTACGGCTCCTATTTGAGGATCTTTTTGAAATTCTTCTGGTAAAGTAGTAAGTTTGTTTCTTGCTTCAATAATTGGCATTGTTTGAGTCATAAAATTAAATTCCTTTCGTGCTGTTTATAGTACATTAAAACGTACTTCTAGACTAGTTTTGGTTTTATAGAAAAATAAAAGCTCAGTAATTTTTAATAACTACTGAGCTTTTATTTTTAGAAATAGAGATTAGAGGTTGTTATTTAGCAGGCTTTTTAGCAAAATCACCAGCTTTGATAATAACTATTTTGCTTGGATCTATATGTTTGCGCATAGCTTGAAGAATTTGATCATTAGTTAAAGCACTAATTCTTAGTTCAAGCTCTTTATCAAAGTCTAATTTACGGTCGCTAAATAAAAAGGCGTTTAAGCGGCGAGCAAGTTCATTGTCTTGAGCGCGGCTTACTTGGCGCGATTGTAAATAGCCTGATTTAGCTGCTGTAATTTCTGCTTCAGTAAAACCATCTTTTAACATCTTTTCAATTTCTTCCTTAAAAGCGGCTTCTAATTTAACAACATTTTCTGGTGCATAAATGGCAAAAGTAACAAAAGAGCCATTTTTGTCAAAAGAACTAGCGTTTAGTTGTGAGCCAACACCATAGCTTAGACCTTCTTTTTGGCGAATACGAGTAGCTAGACGAGAATTTAAGAATCCTCCACCAAGCATATAATTTCCTAAAACTAGGCCAGCATAGTCTGGATCATCATCACGAATGTTTAGATTCATACCTGCTATGAAAAAGGCGTTAGCTTTATCTGGAGTTTCAAGTGATTTGTTGGTAACCGTAGCTGCTTGATAAGGTCTAGTAATACGTTGAGGTTGTGTTTTAGATGTCCAATTACCTAATTTTTCAGTAATTTGTTGGGCAAATTGTTTTTCATCAAAACTACCAACTACAGTAATTTCTGCTTTAGAAGCACCATAGAAATCATCATAGAATTTCTTTATATCTTCTAATTTAGCGGCTTTGACTTCAGCAATATCTTCATCAGGTGTAGAAATATAACGAACATCACCTTTTGGATAATTGCTCATAAGGCGTTGAAATTCAGTGCCACCAACAGAAGTAGGCTCACTACGTTGTTGTTCAATTGCGGCTAGTTGTTCTTGGCGAAGTTGTTCAAACTCATTTGCATCAAAAGCAGGTTCGCGTAAGATTTCAGCTACTAAATCTACTACAGCAGGCAAATTTTCACGTGTAGTTTCAATTCCAACTACTGCTTGACTTGCACTACCAGCAACAAATGTTCTTGCTTTAAGTTTGTCAAATTCATCTTGGATTTGTTGACGAGTGCGCTTTTTAGTTCCACGCATTAACATTTGACCAGCCAGGTCGCCCGCTGTAACACGATTATTTAAGCTCTTTTCATCACCTAAATGGAAAGTCATTGCTACTTGGACGCTATTACCACGAGTTTTCTTTGGCAACATTGCTAGTTTAATGTTAGAGATATTTTGACGAGTAAGGCGAAGTTCAATATTGTTTGGAGAAGGGTCAAAAGCTTCGCCAGCAGCAATAGCTTCTGCACCTTTATAATCCTTTAACATTGCAGCAATATCTGGTACATCTGGAACTTCTGCTCTTTCAGGTTTGGCAGTAGGGATAAATAGCCCCACTGTACGATTAGAAGATTTAATATAACTAGCTGCTACTTTTTTAACATCATCCACAGTAACTTTTTTAATACGGTCACGATGTAAGAAAAATAAACGCCAATCTCCCATAGCTTGAAATTCACTTAAAGTTAGACCTACTCGGTTAGGATCATTTAATGTAAGTTCAAAGTCTTTAAGTAGAGCAGTTTTAGCACGTTCAACTTCTTCTTGTGTAGGAGGTTCATTAGCAATATTTTCTATGGTTTTGATCATTATGTCTTTTGCTTCGTCTAAAGATGAATCTTGGCGGACTTCAGCACCAAACAGCATCATGCCTGGTTCGCGTTGTTGGAAGCTAAAACCATAGGCAGCACTAGCTTTTTTACTTTCTACTAAAGCTTTTCTTAAACGGCCAGTGTTAAAATCACCAACAATTTGAGTAAGTACATCAACAGCAGCAAAATCAGGATGTGAACCTGGAGCAGTATGATAGAGACATCCTACTAGTTGAACGTCGCCTGTACGTCTTAAGGTGACAAGTCTTTCGCCATCCTGGGTTGGTTCAGCCGTATAGGTTCTAATAAGCTGACGGGATGGTTTAGGAATAGAAGAGAAGTATTTATCAATTAATTGCAATGTTTTTTCTTCATCAAACTTACCTGCTACAGTTAAAACTGCATTGTCTGGCTGGTAATAGTTACGATAAAAGGCTTGAAGTCTTTCAATAGGGACATTTTCAATATCAGAACGTGCGCCAATTGTAGTATTTCCATAGTTATGCCAAAGAAAAGCTGTAGAAAGCAATCTTTCAATTAAAACTCTTTGGGGGCTATTTTCACCTGATTCAAACTCATTGCGAACTACAGTCATTTCACTATCTAAATCTTTTTTGGCAATATAAGAATTGATCATACGATCAGATTCTAAGTCTAATGCCCAATTTAAGTTTTCATCTGTAGCTTGGAAAGTTTCAAAATAATTAGTGCGGTCAAAAGAAGTTGTTCCGTTTGGGCGGGTGCCATGCTCAGTTAATTCTTTTGGAATATCAGGATGTTTGGGAGTGCCTTTAAATACTAGGTGTTCTAGCAAATGTGCCATACCAGTTTCACCATAATTTTCATGGCGCGAACCAACCATATAAGTAATGTTTACTGTTATTGTTGGTTTGGAAGCATCTGGAAATAACAAAACTTTCAAACCATTTTTTAGTTGATATTCTGTAATTCCTTCTACAGAAGTTACTTTTACTATTCCTTCAGGAATAGCTGTTGTGGGTTTAGTCACATTAGTAGCATTGTCATTAATCGCAGCACGAATATTAATAGGTGTTGCTAAAAAGGTAGTTGTCAATAGTGGAATTGACATTAACACGCTGGCTTTTCTTACTTTACTAGACATTAAATTATTGAACCTCCAAAATTTTGAAAACTTCGGTAAATAAAGTTATATTGTTTAAGGTATAAGTTACATTGCGAAAATTTGAAGCTATCTAACTGTTAAAATATTGTCAAGATTTAAATAAGATTTTAGCACTTCAATTAGTAAATAAACGCCCTAGCAAACGTTTATTTAACTTATAAGTTTTTTATTTTTCCAAAATTTTGACCAAATTAATAGGTATATCTTAGTTAATACTAACTATTTTTAGAGGTACTAATGATTAATTTTACTAATGAATTTCAACCAAGTTTACTAGAACTGCGGAGGATACTAAAATTTTTACGTTATGATTGGCTTTATCGTAGCATTAAGGGGTTAAGCTATTTTATAGATAGTTCTTTAGCAACTTTTCCTATGGCAATAACTGAGCAAATAATGAGTTTAAGCTTGTCTTATAATGTTATGTTGCGGTTATTTGCTTTAGGACAAGCTTTAACACGATTGGAAGTAATAGAAAATTTACTAAAGGAACAACTATTAAATGATTTAATTAGACTAGGTTTAATTAAGGAAACGGAAAATTTAGTACAGCTTGATAACTACAGAATTATACCCTGGCTAGGCTTTTATATTATTTCTTCAGATCCAATTTTTGAACCTTCAGCTACATTAACATCTGAAACATATAAATTAAGCTATGAATTGATGAAAACAGATGCCAAATCTGCACTAGATCTAAATTGTGGTTGTGGGTTAGCTAGTTTAGTGGCAGCAGAAAAAGCAGAACAAGTTTTTGCTTTTAGTAACTCTTTAGCTGCTATCAATGTTACAAAAGCTAATGCTGCATTAAACCAACTATTAGAAAAAATTACCGTTTCTAGTACACCAAAGGCAGATTTTCCTAAAGTAGAACTAGTTTTTTGCTCTAGTACCAGATTATCTTTACCAACAAGTATTGAAATATTGTTAAATAATAAACCAAATAATATAGAGAAAAATAACTTAGAATTATTAAATGAGCTAAAAAATATTTCTAGTAATAAAATAAAAATAATAGTGCAAATACTAGCAACAGATAATATAACAACACTATCTACTAATATAGAGAAGTTATTTTTCAAAAATAGTCAAAAAATAAAGCTATTTATTTTATCTCAAAGCTATATTGATAATAAATATTTTAAGGCTTGGGCAGAAATATTACATTATCAGCTAAATAACTTGGAAATAAATAGTATAGTGCTAGAGCATATTACTAGTGAGTTAATAGAGTATTATCAAATGTTAGAAGCTAAGTGTAGTTATTTAATTTTAATAGAAGGTAGTGAAGCAAATAATTTTAGTTTTGAATTGATAAACTTAGCTAGCGGGCTAGCAAATAAATTAGAAATACCTGAAGATATTGAGTTAATGGAACAAGATATAAAAATACTTAAAGCTGAAAAAGGGAATATTTCTATTGTAGTTGATGAGATACAAAAAGATATAGTTGAGCTAATAGATTCAGATAATCTTTTGCTTAGAGAAGTAGCGGAAATTATTTCTAATCGTCATCGTTTGTCTTTAGAAACAGCTAGTGTAAAAGTTTTAGAATTATGTCAAGAATTGTTTTTATCTAGTCTGCTTTCAAATCCTGTAATGTCTAGTTTACGTGGGCAAATGCGGTTAATGACCTTAAATGTAAATAAATTTGCTAACACACTTAAAACCATTGGTGAGGAGTTAGATAAGCAAAATAATTAAAAATAATTATTAAGTTATTAGCATAGTGGATATGTTATTAAATTCTTAATAAGGACTTATCAGTTTGTTGCGGCTATAGGTAAGACTATGGTAGAGTGTAAGATCTCATTTAACAACTAACTTTAGAAATAAGTATGGCAATACAACAAATAAAAGCCTATGTTGAAGTTCAATCACCAGCACAATTAGCTGATTTTAAGGGTGTTAGTAGTGATTTGGTGGTCAGAGCCTATCAAATTAACTGGCGGCTTAAGGAAAGTATAACTAATTTACTGGCTGCGTTGGCTGGTCAAAGAGGCCCTTACATTATTACTGGCCCTAGGGGTGCAGGTAAAAGCCATCTTTTAACTGTGATACGTGCCTTAACAACTAGTCCTGGCCTTTCTAATGCTCTACGTGATCCCGCTATAGTTTCATCTGCTGGCAAATTATCAGATGAAAAGTTTTTTGTAATTGAACTAGATATTACTAGCAAAGAACCTCCTGATTTATTAAGTATGATTAGGGAAGAGTTAGCTACTAGAGATCATAACCCTGTATTTTTTTCTGATACTGAATGGGGTGACTCTATTTCTGGTTCAAGAGTTTTTAAGCTAATTAGGTCAAAACTTCCTTATGGAGCAGTGCTAGCCCTTTTTATTGATGGCATCTCACTGCCAATGCGTTCTAGCAAACGAACACAATCACAAATAAGTAGTTGGTTAGGTTGGGTAGCAGATCAATTTCGGGAGCAATCTCAAGGTTTAATTATTACTTTAGATGAAGATATTTTATCTGAAGTAGGAAACGAACTTTTAAGAAAATTTAAGGTAGAGCGAGTAGATACAGCTAATTTAAGGGATATTGCAGATCGTTTTATTTTGAAAAAAAATGATCAGCAACGTCAAGAACTAGGCTATCTTTATAATGAGATTGTACGTTTAATGCCTCAATTTGCATGGTCAAAAGAAGACTTTACAGCCGTATTTCCTATTCATCCGGCAGTTTTAGAAGTTGCTGCTGGTTTAAGAATATATTCTAGAAGTTTTTCCTTGTTAGGTTTTATTAGTTCTGCTGCTTCAAAAGCTAGCAACCGACGTGCAATGAACCTTTCAGCATTAGACGAACTTTTTGATGGTTTTGAATTTGAATTAAGAAAAAATGAAAATCTTGCTAGTTTGTTTGCAACTTATGATTTTATTACTCAAAGTGGTATAGGCCGGCTCACTAATTATGATGAAAAAATGTGGGCTAAAATCGCGCTTAAAGCCTTGTTTATTTTCTCACTTGCTGGAAAATCCGTAACAATAAGCAAATTAGCCGATTCTGTAATGCTTTATGATGATCGGGATTTTAAGGCAGGAAGTCAAAGAATAAGTAGAATAATAGAATGTTTTCTGCAAACCGCTCCTGATATGATTGAAGTAGCTGGAGAAGGTCGTTATTCTAATTATCGTTTTGTAATTAAAACTGCACCATCTACAGAAGAAATTCTAGCTGAAAGTATTGAAAAAATTGCAGATAATGACATAAGGCTAACGCAACTACTTATTACTGTTGGGGGAGAGTTTTTTTCTGATTGGCCGTTAAAATTTGGTCAAGAATTAAGAGCAGAATTTCCTATTTCTTGGCGTAATAGCTCACGTTTGGGAATCTTAAAACTAGGAATAGAAGTTGAACTTTTTCCTGTTACTAGTAGTCTTTCTAGTCAACAAAATAATGTTTCTTTAGGTGTAGGCTTAATTACTCCAGATATTGGAGATGATGAAGAACTCTTACCTATTGATTTACTAGTAGAGCCAGCTTTTGCCCAAACAGGCGAATATATACTTTCGCAAAGTATTTGTGAATGGGATTGGCAAGTTTGTTTAATTCCTCTTTTAAGCGATCCAATAATGGATTTTCCTTATTTTAATCCTCCAACGCTTATTTATTGGACACCTGAATATCCAACTAGAGAAGACTTAAATACATTAAAAAAAGCTTTAATCTTTAGAACAGATTCACAGGAACTAACTCAAGCAGGAGTAGATTGTTTAGAAGAACAAAAAAAAGTAGACCTAAGTTTACAAGAAATTTTTCAACGCTTATATGTAGATGGAGGAAAATTTAATAATCCTGGGTCAGATAGACCTATTTTAATCTATCAACTAACTGTAGCAGGCTCAACAATTACAGAAATGTTTTCTTCACTTATGGCTGAATCTTTATATCTTCGCTATCCAGAACATCCTCACTTTGGACAAGAGATAACGGAAGAAACATTAATAAACTTAACAAAAAACTTTTTTGGCAAATTAGACCCTTTTTCTTCTGATACTCAAGCTTACTTAGAAAATTGTGCTTTACCGTTAAAATTAGTTTCACCAAACGAAGGACAATATGTTTTAGACTTGAGCGAAGAAAACACTTCTTTAGCTGTAACAGAAATTTCAAGCATAGTTTTAGAGCTAAGAAAAGATTCTACTATGCCTATTCGACAACTTTATACTCGTTTACGTGCAGAACCTTTTGGCTTAAGTGCTTTAGCTCAAAAACTGGTTTTAATGGCTTTAGTATCAGATTGGAAAATAGAGCTTACTTCAGAAAATGGTAGCCAAGTCTTAAATCCATCTAAATTAGCCCTAGAATCAAACCTAAGTCAATATACTCATATACGTATTTCTTCTATTACACATTCTCCTTTAATCCTTTGTCAATGGTACTCTTTATTAACTTCATCTGAAGAAGAAATGGATTTAGTTAATCAAACTCATAGGGAACAAATGAGAGAAGGGTTAAAAGCCTGGCAAGAAAATTGGGTAAGTTTAAGAATTTCTGACCAATTAGAAAAACTACCTGTTGAAAATGTAACTACTAAATTATCCCAAATGGTAGTTTCCTGTAATCGCTATTTTGAGGCTATTAGCGAAGAAATTAACGATTTTTTATCTAATAGAAATACTTTAGAAGAATGTTTAACCCAAATTATTGATAACTTTTCTGCTAAAGATACAGTTTATTTTCGTGCAGTTAATGAATTAACTCTGCTAATAAACTTTTTTGCTTGGTTACCATTTTTTGATGCAACTAGAAAATATATTTTAGCCGCAGAAAATACCAACAATAGCCCTATAGAATCGCTAAGAAGCGAACTTAATAACTTTTTACAAAATACTCATAGTTTGTTAACAGAAGAAAACCGCCAGCTTTATGAATCAGTTTATAGCAGTTTTCAAGTAGAATATAAAGAATATTACTTAACTAAGCATAATAATGTGATGTCCCTAGATAATTTAACCGAACTAGAAGATTTACTTACTAGTAAGAAATGGCGTAACTTTGAACTAATGTCGCAACTGTCAATTGCAAGGAATTATTATTATTTGTTGGCAATGAAAATAGTAAAAAATCTTAAAGCTAATACTTGTTCTTTACCTACTAAAGAGTTATTAGACTTACAACCTTATTGTAATTGTTCATTTCGCCTTAATCATCAAACAGATAAAAACCTTTCTTTAGAATTACTTAAACACATTATTGATATAGAGACTACTTATATTCAAAAACTTTTAACACAATATCAAGCAAGCTTAAATATTCTTAATGATTCTCAGGAAGAAAAAAAAGATTTGGAAACTGTTTTTGCCTCATTTTTTAATGGTGAAACAGAAAAATTAACTTTTTATACAGTAGAAAAGTTTAATCAAACACTAGCTGGAAAAGTTAAATTTCATCCATCAATATTGCCTACTATGAGACTTGCTAACAAAGCAAATAAGGCTGATTTACGAGATAAATTTGAGCATTGGCTAGAAAATTTACCTGACGAACCAGGAATAGTACTAGATTTTTCTCCTTGGAAAGAAATACCTAATGAATGAGTCTTTAACTGTTGCAATAGTTGGAATAGGAAAAGTAGGCAAGACTTTAGCTTTTTTGACTAAAAAGGCTGGTTATAAACTAGAAACAATTTTTACAAATCAAACAGCTGCAGAATTAATTGAAGAAACAGAAAATATTGTAATACTAAAAGAAAAAACATGGAAATTTACCCAACCAGATATCCTTTTTATAACTACACCTGATGACAAGATAGAAAATATTGCACAAAAATTTTCCGAATATAACAAAGATAAATGGCAAAAAACTTTAGTCTTTCATTGTAGTGGAGCATTTAGTAGTGAACTTTTACTACCATTAAAAAATCTTGGTGCTAAAGTTGGTTCAATACATCCTCTAAAAAGTTTTGCTCAAAGCCTTACATCTTTAAGGGAACTAGCTAATGTTTATTGGTGTGTTGAAGGTGACAAAGAAGCTATTGATTTTGCTCAAACATTAATAGCTTTTGCAGCAGGCAAAATTGTTAATATTAAAACAGATAAAAAAGCACTCTATCATTCAGCCGCAGTAATGTCTTGTGGGCATGTAATTGCTTTACTAGATTTAAGTCTAAATTTATTAGCTGAATGTGATATAGAGCCTCATCAGGCAAAAGAAATATTGATGCCGCTAATACAGGGAACTATTAATAATTTTGCGAGTCAAGAAATAAGTGAAGCTTTAACTGGGCCATTTGCACGGGGAGATTTCCAAACCATTAGCCATCATTTACAAGCAATGATGAAACTTGAGAAAAACGATTATTTATCAATTTATACATTACTTGGACAACATAGTTTAAGAATTAAAAATAAATAAATTATGGAAAATCTACAAATTAAGTCTGAATCTTTGCCTAACCGTTGTGACATTTGCCACCAGTCAGATTTTTTTGACCCAATTAAAAATATTTGTACTCGTTGTTCAAGTGTTCAAGAAAAAATAGAACTTTTAGATCCTAAAAATCAAAGCGCGTTAAGAAACCTAGAAAACCAACCAGTTACCTTAAAAAATATAAATATTATTTATGCTGCAATTATGTCTACAGTTTTTCCTTTTACAGTTTTTCTAATACTATTATTTAGTAATAATTTTATTAACTCATGGTATATCTCTTTAATACCGCTTGCAGTTTGGTTTTTAGTTACTTTACAAAATATTAGAAATATTAGCTTTGTTCGCCGTATTGTTGGCGACACCATCAAAACACAAGATGACCTATCTGTAATTAAAAATGCTATTAATTTTAATATGATGGGAGCAATATTTATAATGCTTTTTTCTGCTCTTTATTTTTTCTTTCTTTTTGCTATCTTTTCTAAAATATTTAGTCATTCTCCAGTTATACACGTTCTATTATTTTCTATAATTGCAATAAATTTTGCTATTGTTAATAAATTTTATGATACAAAATTAAAAACCTTAAAAGTTGATTCTAAAGATTCAAAAATTGCACAAACCTATGAAACTTGGATAATTCAATGGGAAGAAGCTAGATTTAAGCTACCTGATTAAAAAATAAACTATTAGAAAGAGGAAAATATGGCTAAAAGAAACTCTCATTGTTCATTTTGTGGACACGCATTTAATGCAGAACAAGCTTGGCCCCGAGAATGTAGCAATTGCAAAAATACTACTTATCTTAACCCTACACCAGTAGCAGTAATTTTGCTTCCTGTTGATGGCGGCCTCTACACTATAAGACGAGGGATTGAGCCTAGAAAAGGACAATTAGCATTGCCTGGAGGTTACATTAATTTAGGGGAATCCTGGCAAAAGGGGGCGGCTCGTGAACTTTATGAAGAATCAGGTATAACTATTGATCCTGAAGAAGTTAAACTTTTTAATGTTTTAAGTGCGCCTGATGGAACTGTTTTAATTTTTGGTCTAGCTAATGAGCGCAAAAGCGAAGATTTACCAGAATTTGTTATTAGTGAAGAAACTTCCGAGGCACTTATAATTAAAGAACCTCAAAACTTAGCTTTCCCACTTCATAGCCAAATTGTTAAGGAGTTTTTTGCTATTAGATCATAGCTTAAGGTCTTCAATCTCAGGATTTTAATTATGCTACAAGAAAAAAAACTTGGTAGTAAAGATAACTTTTTTTGGATTACCTTAGTTTTAGGCTCAGGAATGCTAATTCTTTATAGCATTGTTGGCTCAATGATTTTTCGTTTTGGTAGCTATGAAAAAGAATTAGGTTGGAAATATAACCGTGTAGGGGATTCTTATTTTATTAGCGAAGTTATCCCTAAAACAACGGCAGAAGATAAATTAAAGGTTGGGGATAAACTTCTAGCAATCAATAGTGATAAATTTGTCCAAAAAAACTTTTGGCTGCTTCAAAGCCTAGTAGAAGCTAAACGTAAAATTCCTATTAATAGCTTTTATTCAATTGATGTTGAACGCAATGGAGAAAAATACAGTTTTACATTAAAAAGCAAACCTAAACGTGATTATAAAAACTTAATTATGGCAATAGGTTTCTTTTTTGCAAGTTTAGTCTTTTCTACCTGCGGGCTATTATTTGGAATATTAAAACCAGAGGTAAAACTAGCTAGACTTTTAACTATTGGAATGTTTACAGCCGCTTGTTTTATGCTCTTTAGCTCTACTAGGCTATTTAATAGCTTTCTACTAGGTTTTGATTATATTATTTACTTATTCTTATGGCTTTCTTTTCCTCTTATTTTTCCTCTTGCATATAATATTTATTGTCGGTTCCCTCAAGGTGTACAAGTAAGTCAGCTTTGGATTTTAGCCAAATATTTTCTTTATTTTTATAGCAGCATATTTATAACAAGTTTTTTATGGAAAGATTTTTATTTAATTAATAGTTTATCACTACCTTCTTTTTTTAATAATGAAATTATTCTTAAATCTTTAGATAAAGGGTTTGATTTTTTAATTATTAGTACATTAATTTTACTGGTTGCAGTAATGTTTCGTAACTATCGGCAAGTGCAAGATTTAGACCAAAGACGACGTATAAAATGGGTTATTTATGGCTCACTCTTTGGTGTTATTCCAACATTTATTAATAACTTTATTACTGTTTTACTTAACTCATCTTCTTATAAATATATTATTGATACTCCAGTTTATTTCTTTTTTACTCGCTTTAGTGATTTATTTATTACTATTATTCCTATAGCATTTTTTTATGTAATTATTAAACATCAAGTCTTTGAAATTAATTTTGTTGTTAGACGAGGCTTACAATATTTACTAGCAAGAAATTTCTTGCGAGCCGTTTTAGCTTTAGAAGTTTTAGGAATAATTGCCGTAATTAAGCTAAGACCTACTCTAACTTTAGGAGAAATTTTTTCTCCTAAATCTATTTATCTTTATTTGGTACTTACCACAGTAATTAGCTTTGTTTATCGAGTAGAAATAACTTCTGGCATAGATAAAAGATTTTTTCGCAAAGTTTACCAACGTGAAAAAGTGCTAGCTCAACTGTTAGATGAAATTAAAAAGTTAAATTCTATTTCAGAAATTTCATTAATTATTACCAATAAGTTAACAGAAGTCTTACATCCAAAAAGTATTTATCTGTTTTATAGAGATCCTCAAAAAACGCATTTTACTTTAGGTCATTCTGTTGGCGGTATAGTTAAAACGCAGATGGTTGTTGCTGGTTCAGAGTTAATGCGAGCAATGAACGGAGAAGAAACAACTAGAGAAATAGAGTTTTTAGAAGAATTTCCACAAACGGAAAAAGAATGGCTTTTAGATATGAAAGTTCAACTAATTGTCCCAATACTTGGAGGAAGTAAAGATTTAGTGGGACTATTGCTTTTAGGGGAAAAAGAATCTGAAGAGCCTTATTCACAAATAGATAAAAATTTACTTGAAGCAATAGCTTCTCAAGTAGGTGTAGTTTATGAAAATAGTTTGTTAAAAGAAAAAGTTGATATAGAAGAAAAAATAAAGAAAGAAGTGCTTTCAAGATTAGAAGAACAAAATATTAATTTAGTAAAAGAATGCCCTAAATGTGGTCTTTGTTTTGATAGCAATATAAATATTTGTGATCAAGATAGCACAGAACTAATTTTATCTTTGCCTATTGAACGAGTAGTTGAAAATAAATATCGCTTAGATAAACTGTTAGGTAAAGGTGGTATGGGAGCAGTTTACAAGGCGCAGGATTTGCGTTTAGGCCGTAGCGTTGCAATAAAAATGTTACGAGGCAACATGTTTAATGACCAAGATGCGATTCGACGTTTTGAACGCGAAGCCAAAACATCAGCAAAATTAACTCATCCAAATATTGTTGCTATTTATGATTATGGTCAACTTGCTACTGAAGGTGCTTATTTAGTGATGGAAATGGTTCCAGGGTTGACATTAAAATCTAAGCTTACTCAAGAAAAAATGCTTGCACCAAGCCTAGTTGCAGAACTTTTTGAACAAATTTTAGACGCAATTAAAGCAGCACACTTGTCAGGAATTATTCACCGTGACCTTAAACCAGATAATGTTTTAATTACAGAAATTTCTGAACGCAAAATAGTTAAAATTCTTGATTTTGGAATAGCTAAAATTAAACCTACTAACAAAGTTGACCTAAATAGTTTAACTTTACCAGGGACAATAATGGGAACATTTGGCTATATGCCGCCAGAACAATTTTCAGGTGAAGACATTGATGAACGTGCAGATATTTTTGCTTTAGGAGTAATGATTATCGAATCTTTAACAGGTAGTAAACCTTTTTTAGGAAAAACTTTATATGAAATTATGGGAACAATGTTAAAAAGACCTTATCATTTGCCAGGTAACTTACCAGAAATTAAAAACTTAGACCTAAAGCTACAAAAATGTATCGCTCCAGATCCAGAAAACCGCTTTCACTCAATTGATGAAATGGTAGCAGAAATTATTCCTGCTATCCGCAATTGCTCACCTAATGCTTTTCTAGCACCTACTAAACTTCCAAGTTCAGAGTCAGACACTGTTAGAATCCAACGACCAGACACAAATAAGAATTAATAGCTAAAAAATGGTCTACGCAAGTAATTTTACTTTATATTGGCTAAATATTGCATCATTTGAAATTACTGTTAAATCTTCTACATTAGCTTGAGCAATTATCAATCTATCAAATGGGTCTTTATGATGTTGTGGCATTGTTTCTAATCCAAATATATGTTTTGCTTCTATGGGTAAAACACTAATCTGATTTTTACTTTCTTGCTCAATTAAAATAGTTGCAAGAGAAGTTCTTAGAACTAACTTACCTAAATCTTTTTTTATTTGCATTTCCCATACACTTACTACACTAACAAACAAAGTATTTGTTTTATCTGTTAAGATTTTCATAACTTTATCTGATAGTTTAGTTGGCTCACTATCCCACCAAAGAAATATATGTGTGTCTAATAATAGTTTCATAGCTCTATTTTTGTTGTCCTAACCAAAATTCATCGCTTAGTGGTTCATTAAAATCATCACTAATCCAAGCGTTACCAAGATGTAATCCAGGTATTCTTGGAGATAGCTGTATTGATTCAAGATCTGTTTTAGAGGGTAGTAGGCTACTGATAACTTTTTGTATTAGATAAAGCTTCTCTGTTTGGCTTAAACTTGCTTCTATTTCAGAATAAATGCTTTCTATTTTGTTGGCTGACATATTTTTTTCCCATAACTTTTAAGCTAAATAAATATTGCCGCTATCCAGCTAGAGATTCAATTGTTAAAACTGCATCTTTTGGAAGTGTTAATTTAAGACTCTCAAGGTCTTGTTTCATATGCTCAACATCAGATGTTCCAGTGATAGGCAACATTCCAACTTCACGAGCAAAAGAAAATACTATTTGCATTGGGGTAGCATTAAATTGAGCAGCAAGTTTATGGACAAAAGGATGTCGCAAAACCCCTACATTAGCGGTTAAAAGGGAAAACCCTTGATAAATTATGTTATGCTTTTGACAAAATGCCCGCACTTGTCGATCCCAACCAAGTTGGGCATAACAGCGATTTTGTACAAATGCAGGAATTTCTTTTTGAACAGAAATCATTTGCTCTAAATGTTCTAAAGAAACATTGCTAACGCCAAGAAAGCGCGTGCGGCCTGCATCACGTTCCTTTTTCATTGCTTCCCAAACTTCTGAGTCTGCATCAGTCCAACCATAGCCCGAAGCAGGCCCGTGTAAAACAAAACTGTCAATATAATCTGTGTGCAGGTGTTCAAGAGAACTTTTTAAGGATTGTGTAACTTGTGTTGACAAGCTTGCTTTTGGATCATAGGGAAGACGATGATCTTGGCCTCGTTGATAAGTATATTTAGTCTGTAAAAATAGATCTTCGCGTTTTACAATGCCTGCACTATAAACATTTGCTAAGGCTTGACCTACGCCAATTTCAAAATAATGACGACGTTGATTAGCTGTGTCAATTATGCGAAAACCTGTTTTAATTGCAAGTTCAGTTAAAGCCTCTGTGCGTTCTTCTTTCCAAGCTGTTCCATAAAAAAACCTGGGTTGGGGGAGTGCTTCTTTAGCTAACATTTGTCACCTCTTAAATTAATTAAATTTGTTCATTAAGCCAATTGATCACATCTGTAAAAACTTCTTCTTTATTAGTTTCATTAACCATTTCATGACGACCTTCTTTGTAAAGCTTTAATTTTACATTTTTTATTCCAGAAGCGCGAAGTTCGTCAGATAATCGACTAATACCTTTACCAAATCCGCCTACAGGATCAGAGTCTCCACCAAAAATATAAATTGGTAGTTGTGAAGGAATAAGCGATAAGCGCGGACGCTCGGAAATTTCTATAAGTCCGCCTAATAAATCCATCCATGACTTATTGCTTATCTTAAAACCGCAATATGGATCATTAATATAAATGTCCACTTGTTCAGGGTCACGACTAAGCCAGTCAAATTTTGTTCGTGCAGGCTCAAATTTTTTATTAAATGAACCAAAAGAAAGAAATTCAAGCAAACTGCTTTTACCATTGCTTCCTTGTCGCCAAATTTCAATTTGTGTAACAAAACGAGCAAGTTTATAAAGTAAAATAGGCGATGAATTGCTACCAGAAAGTATCAAAGCTTTAAGTTTCTTGCCATAACGTATTGAAAACCCAAGGCTAATAAATGATCCCATTGAATGTCCAAATAAAATTACTGGAACATTTGGATTAAGCATTTGAAGATGATTTATTACTCTATGTAAATCTTCAACAACTTTTTCCCATCCATTTTCATTTTTACTAAAATGCCCAATATCATTTTCATCACGAGTTGATTTTCCATGACCCCGATGATCTATAGCATAGACAGATATTTTATGATTATTAAGAAAAGTTGCTAAAGCCGCGTAACGTGCGCCATGTTCAGCCATACCATGAGCAATGACTAATATTTTGCAGGGACTGTCTATCTGCCATTGATGGACAAAAATTTCATGACGATCTGTTGAAGTTAGTTTAAAAAAAGACATAAGTTTTTTTGATTCTTGGAGAATTAGAAATTCTTACAACAGTTGATTAAAGGCTGATTAAACTTTTGAGTCAACCTAATCTAAACTAATTTTTGCTTGACTTGCTCTAATATAAAAAGGGAGTAAAATTGCTCCTTCGTTTAAGATTTGCAATAAAACAGGAAAATCTCTTAGTGCTAATAGTTTGATTAAAATTGACAAAAGGAAAAATATTAGAATTAATAGAAAAACAATAAAATATATAATAATTATTTAATAATGGAATAGAAAACCTTAATAACAGAAGCTGTAAAGGTAAATTATGCAAAATGAATAAACAGTAAAGGGTTAGAAAATATTATAGAAAAAAGGTCAAGTATTTTTATGCTTGAGTTGGGTTTCCTCTCTTTGCTTTCCTTTTCCAAAAACACAACATCCATTAGAATAAGTAAGTTTTTTTATTAATAACTAAAAAATTATAAAGAGGAACTATGAAGAAACTAAGGCTTTTGTTAGGGATATTGTCATTAGGGGTGTTGATGACACTAGGAGTTGGAAAAGTTGCTAGCGCGCAAGATGGAGCTACTTCAGCTAGTATTGTTGGGTTAGTAAAAGATCAACAAAACTCTGTAATTGGTGGGACTTTGGTTACTGCTAAAAATCTTGCAACTAATTCTTTAAGAACAACAATTTCCAATGAAGATGGTTCTTTTAATATAACTCAGTTGCAACCAGGAACTTATGAAATTGTGTTGTCTTCTGATGGTTTCGCTTCAAGAACTTTTCAAGTTACTTTAGTAATAGGAACAAGGTCTTTATTAAATTGTGTTTTGTCGATTGAATCAGCAGCTAACGTTGTAGAAATTACAGGAAATAGTTTTTTGCAAAATGAAGGGAAAACAGAAAGTAGTTATAACATTGACCAAAATCAAATAACAAATTTACCAATAAACAGACGTAACTTTTTAGATTTCACCCTTACAACGCCACGTGTTGTAAGAGATCGTGTTCCGATGCAAGGGATTACTCTTACATCAGGTTTATCATTTAATGGACAATCTGCCCGCCTTAATAATATTACTATTGATGGAGTTGATAACAATGATCGTGGAGGGGCTGTAAGGACAACTTTTAGCCAAGATAGCATACAAGAATTCCAAGTTATTTCTGATAGTTCTTCAGCAGAATTTGGTCGAGCATTAGGAGGAATAGTCAATATTGTTACAAAAACAGGAAACAATAATTTCCAAGGGACTTTATTTTTGTTAAATAGAAATGATTCTATTTCTGCTCGTAATGCGTTCTCTACAATCAACCCAGAATTTAAACAATATCAATTTGGTGCGGCACTTAGTGGGCCGATAAAAAAAGACAAAGCCTTTTTCTTTACATCTTTTGAACGCCTTTCTATTAAACAAAATAATGTTGTTACAATAAGCCAAAATTCCGTTGATGCTGTGCGCCGACAAGGGTTTAATGCTAGTACAGGAGCATTACCGTTTTCTCTAGGGACTACAACTTTTCTGGCACGCTTTGATATTCAAATAAACCCAAACAACAATTTTACTGCTAGATACAATTTAGGTAATACTTTTAACGGTGCATTAGAAACTTTTGGCGGGCTTGTTGATATGAGCAATAGTGGTACACAACGATTAAATGATGACACAGTTGCTGCTAGTAATACTTATATTAACCCTGGGCTTAGATTGATCAATGAAACACGCTTTACTTATGGACGGCTTACACAAGATTTAGTAGCTCTAGGTAGTGGCCCTCAACTTAGAGTTATTGCTCCTGAAGGGCTTCTTACATTTGGTCAAAGTAGTTTTTTACCACAATTAGGTAGAGTCAATGATAATTTTCAAATTGTAAATAACGTTTCTTTAGAACGTGGACGTAACCAAATAAAATTTGGTGTTGATTATGAATACTTTGATCAAGTAGGTTCATTACTCTCTTTTAATCAAGGTTTTGCTACTTTTACTCCTTTTGATTTTTCTGCTTTGGTTGGAATTCCGGGTTCAGTACTTAACGGCCTACAAAACTTAGACCCTTCTTTGCGTACACCACAACAGAGAGCTTTTTTAACTACATTAGCCCAACGATTGCCAGCTATCGTTCCTGGCTTTCCTAGTGGTGTACCATTGGCTGATTTAAGTATTCCTGTGAATTATGTGCAAGGTTTTGGAAGTCCTGTTGTAACAATTAATGCTAACTTTTTTAGTCTTTTTGCTCAAAATGATCTAAAACTAAAACCAAATTTACTAATCAAAACAGGTATACGTTATGACCTGAATAGAGTACAGTTTATGCCTGATAACAATGGCAATTTTAGCCCACGGTTGGCTTTTTCATATAGACCAGGAAAATTAGAAAAGTTAAATATTCATGGCTCTTATGGATTGTTTTTTGGAGCTCCACTAACAACTTTACCTTTTGCTGCCCAAATTTTTGGAACAGGTTTGATCAAACTTTTAGTTTTGCCATTTCCTTTCTCTGTTCTACCATTTTCTTTACCAAATAGGCGTTTTCCTGTTTCTGAGGAAATTCCAAATGGTGCTAATTTTGTTCCTCAGTTGAGTCAAACTTTGCTTATGGACAAAAATATACGCAATAGTTATTCACAACAAACAAGTGTAGGAATTGATTATTTTATTGATAATAATACTGCTATTTCTCTTAGTTATAGTTTTGTAAGAGGGATAAAAATAATTGTTCCTAGAAATATAAACCCTGTTGTTAGACCAGTTGTAGGTAATCCTTTGTTAAGTGCTTTAATAGGACGTGTAGATCCAACACAAGGAAACATTAATCAATATCAATCTGCCTTTGATAGCTATTATCATGGAGCGACAATAGCAGTAAACAGACGCTTTTCTAAGCGATTTGGTTTTTTTGCTAATTATACTTTTTCTAAAGGAATAGATAATTTTATCGATATTCGCACAGATCTAATTGAAACAGCCAACTCTTTAAGGCCAAGAGATGAACGCGGATTGTCATTGCAAGATGCAAGACATCGTTTTGTTTTTTCTGGTGTCTGGGAATTAGACTATACAAAAAATGCTTTTCTGCGAGATTTCAAACTTTCCACTATAGTTAATATTAACTCAGGACAACCTTACAATTTGTTAGCTGGTGTAGATTTAAATCGTAATGGAGATAACCCTCCAGGGGATAGACCACTAATAGGAGGTGTAAGTATTGGCCGTAATACAGGGGTAACACCAGGTTTTTCAAATGTTGATTTGCGTCTTGAACGCATAGTTAAAATAAAAGAAACCTACCGTATTCAAGCACTTATAGAAGTTTTTAATCTTTTTAATAACGTTAATATTAGTGATGTTGCTCGCATTTTTTCTCCTGATGCTCAAGCTAGATTTAATTTGCCAGCAAGGGAATCTGATGGTCGTTTTGGAACAACACCAAACCAATTTCGTGGGGCCTTTGCTCCTCGTCAATTTCAAATTGGAGTGAGGTTATCTTTCTAACAGAAATAGAAATTGAATAACCATTTAGCATTACATTTTTATCACTACCAAAATAATATAGAGGTAGAAAATATCTTGTGAGCTAGCTTGACGCATTAGAAAAAGGCTATTAAACTGTTTCGCTATCAAATAGTTAACATGTTTTTGCTGATTAATTATTAAAAGAAATAGCTAAATCTTGAGGTAAATGGACGGAATCAATATGCATAATCTTTTTAACACTTTACAAACTTTTGATCTTGGCAATGGGCAAACAGCCAAATTTTACTCTTTACCACAACTTGAAAAAGAAGGTGTTGGTAATATTAGTAGATTGCCGGTTAGTATTCGTATTGTACTAGAGTCAGTTTTACGTAATTATGATGGAAAGAAAATTCGTGAAATAGATGTTCGCACTCTATCAAACTGGCAAGCTAAGGCAGAAAGAACAGAAGAGATCCCCTTTGTTGTAGCAAGAATTGTTTTACAAGATTTTACTGGCGTTCCACTACTAGTAGATTTAGCAGCAATGCGCTCTGCTGTAGATAAATTAGGTAAAAATCCAAAAATTATTGAACCTCTTGTTCCAGTGGATTTAGTTGTAGATCACTCAGTCCAAGTTGATGTTTCTAATCAAAATGATTCATTAAAACTTAATATGGAAATAGAGTTTGAACGTAATCGCTTACGTTATCAATTTCTAAAATGGGGTATGCAAGCTTTTGAAAGCTTTAAGGTTGTACCTCCGGGTATAGGTATTGTTCACCAGGTAAATTTAGAATATTTAGCTAAAGGTGTGCTACAAAAAGATGGAGTTTATTACCCTGATACTTTAGTAGGAACAGATTCTCATACAACAATGATCAATGGTTTAGGTATTGTTGCTTGGGGTGTTGGAGGGATTGAAGCCGAAGCAGGAATGCTTGGACAACCTGTTTATTTCTTAACTCCTGATGTAGTTGGTTTCCATATGACTGGAAAATTACGTGAAGGAGTTACAGCAACAGATCTGGTTTTACATTGCACAGAAATGCTAAGAAAAGCAAAAGTAGTAGGTAAGTTTGTAGAGTATTTTGGAGAGGGTGCAGCATCGCTTTCACTTCCTGACCGTGCTACAGTCGCAAATATGGCCCCAGAATATGGCGCGACAATGGGCTTTTTCCCAGTTGATGAAGAAAGTTGTAATTACTTAAAAGCTACTGGTCGAACTGATGATCAGGTTAATGCTTTTCGTAACTACTTCAAAGCACAAGAGATGTTTGGAATGCCTGCAAAAGGCCAGTGTGATTATAGTAGCGTATTAGAACTAGATTTAGCTGATGTTCAACCAGGGATTGCCGGGCCAAAACGTCCTCAAGACCGTATTAATTTAGGTGAAGTAAAATCTAAATTTGTTGATCTTTTCCAAAAACCAGTTAATCAAAATGGTTATAACAAACCAGCAGAAGAACTTAATAAACGTGTAGGGGTTGAATTTAAGACAACTAGTTTGCCAATGCTAACTTCTACTGTTAAAACTCGTGCTAATGAAAAGGCAGTAGAGATTGGTCATGGAGATGTTTTAATTGCTGCAATTACTTCTTGCACAAATACTTCTAACCCAAGCGTAATGCTAGCAGCAGGACTATTAGCTAAAAAAGCTGTAGAAAAAGGCTTAAGCGTTCCAGCACATGTAAAAACTTCTCTAGGGCCTGGCTCAAGAGTTGTAACAGATTATTTAGATAAAACCAATTTACAAGGCTATTTAGACCAACTTGGCTTTTATGTAGTCGGTTATGGTTGTACAACTTGTATTGGTAATTCAGGCCCGCTTGATGCAGATGTTGAAGAAACTATTGTTAAAAATGATTTAATTGCTGCTAGCGTGTTAAGCGGCAATCGTAATTTTGAAGCTCGTGTTCACCAAAATATTAAGGCTAATTTCTTAATGAGTCCTCCATTAGTAGTAGCATTTGCTTTAGCAGGCCATGTCAATATAGATATGAATAATGAGCCAATAGGCAAAGGCAAAAATGGGGAAGATGTTTATTTACGTGATATTTGGCCCTCATCAGATGAGCTTAAAGAAGTGCTTACAAGTGCAATGGATGCTGATACTTTCCGCCGTCTATATTCTAACTTTACAGATGACAACCCACTTTGGAATGAAATTCCAAGCAGTGTTGGGGATGTTTATGAGTGGGACGAAGAATCTACTTATATACAGCAACCTCCTTTCTTTGAAGACTTTAGCCTAGAGGCAGGAACTTTTGCTGATATTAAGGGCGCGCGTCCATTAGCAATTTTTGGTGATTCAGTAACTACAGACCACATTAGCCCAGCAGGATCAATAAAGAAAACCTCTCCAGCAGGTATTTATTTACAAGAAAAAGGTGTAACAGTAGAAGACTTTAATAGTTATGGTTCACGTCGTGGTAATGACCGAGTAATGGTTAGAGGAACTTTTGCTAATGTAAGAATTAAAAATTTAATGGTGCCAGGTACAGAAGGCGGAATAACTGTTTATCAACCTGCTGGCGAGCAAATAAGCATTTATGATGCTTCAATGAAATATCAAGCTAGTAAAACTCCATTAATTATTTTTGCTGGTCAAGAATATGGTACAGGTAGTTCCCGCGACTGGGCAGCAAAAGGAACTAGATTGCTAGGTGTTAATGTAGTAGTTGCACAAAGCTTTGAGCGCATTCATAGAAGTAATTTAGTAGGAATGGGAGTTTTACCTTGTCAATTTAAGGATGGTACAACTGCACAAAGCTTAAATCTTGATGGAACAGAAACTTTTGACATTTTAGGTCTTGAACCTAGCCCAAGACCACAGCAAGATGTAACTTTAGTAATTCATCGTGCTAATGGGGAAAGCCAAGAAGTAGCATTAACATTAAGAATAGATACTGCCATAGAAGTTGAATACTATCAACATGGCGGAATCTTGCCTTATGTTTTAAGAAATTTAGTTGCTAATGTGTAGTATTTTTAAGAGCTTAAAGCAAAGGAATTGACTAAAAAAGTCAGTTCCTTTGCTAAACAAACCTTACAAACCTTAAAACCTTCCATTACAAACCCTCAAAAATATTTTTCAAGTTTAGTTTTTCGTCCTTTAAGTCTAAATAACGGGCTTTAAGCAGCTTTTTAATAGTTTAAAAAACTTCATTCCTAGAAAATAACAATATAGTTCAAGAGCGCGGAAAGATTTTAGCTAAAGGTCACACAAATTTTTCCGCGCTACTTGTAAGTGTCCAAAACTTAAAAATCTTCTAAAAAGTTTTAGTTGGGAGGAAATTTTTATGACTAGTAGGTATTGCAAAGTATTTTTTCAGCTTTTATTTATAACTTTATTTATATTAATCTTTGATAACAAAGCAAATGCACAACAAATAGTGCTTAACCCTGTACTAAACCAAACTTTAATTACTTTCCAACAACAGTTTCCAGAATTTTTACAACAAAATCCAGAACTTAGCATGGGTCTTAGTCCTGACATTAACTTGAGTGGTGGCAAGGGCAAAGTAAAATTTAATTTTCAACAACAAGGCCAGTATTTAATTGTTTATGATAGTTTGCAATTTAGTCCTACTAATCCAATTAGCCAAGATCGCTTTCAAATTACCTTAAAAATTAACAGTATTTCTTTTATGGGAAATGCTAGTTTAATGATTGCAGCAAAAGGTAAAAACTTTGACCTACAATGCCAAAATAATTTATTTATGGTCAACAACATTACTTTTACTAGTTTGGTTGATGTAGTAGGGATGAGTCAACAATTGATAAATCCACAAGTTAATTTTGACCCTAAAACAATTACTGCTACTGTTCCTTGTTTGCAAAAGGGTAGCAATGCAGAAATAGCAGAAATAAATAGTTTAGATGAAATTATCCCAGAATTAACAAGAGAAATTACTGATAGTATTTCTAGTAGCGCAGTTATATTGATGGAACAAAGCAATCAACCTAGTTCAGGGATCTTAAAAAAGGTTAATAGCTCACTAC
Organism: uncultured Clostridia bacterium; assembly: GCA_964492845.1. Taxonomy (GTDB): domain Bacteria; phylum Acidobacteriota; class Blastocatellia; order Chloracidobacteriales; family JADJPF01; genus JADJPF01. The sequence continues at coordinate 13,652 of CAZBMZ010000009.1, read as the reverse complement.
AATCTAGTGTAACTCAATCAAATTCTACTGTATCTAGTTCTGCAACTAGTACATCTATGACAAATAGTATGACGGTGGCTAGTCGGGCAAGTTCTCCTTGTGGTGCAACGGTAAGTAATGATGTTCGCTTGGTAATTGCAGATTTAGCTAGTATTGCATCACAAGCCGAGGCTAATGGATTTCGTGTTGCAATAGAAGAATTTACTAATGTGCTAAAGTCAATATTGCCAACACTTAGCAAGCCTTCTCAAGACCTAGTGCAAAAATTTATCGATGATTTAACCGTAGCAATAGCAGATGGACAAATTTCTACTATTGAACAAATTACACTTTCTACAGACCTTTACAATGTAATTATTAGCACAGGAATTACTAGTTCACAGCTAACTTTAATTACAGATTCTTTAGCTAATGTCTTAAGCACTTTATCAGGAATTTCTACCACACAATTAAAAGCAGATTTACAAAAACTAGTTATAGATGCACAAGCTTGTATAAATTAAACTTTCTAACTCCTTCAAGAAGTGTAGTTTAGCTTATTGCTAGGCTACACTTTTTTGTTATTTTATCTTTAATAAAATCTTTGGTGGAAAAATAAAAATAAATGGTTTATCTTGGTGTTTATTCAAATCTAAAAACTAGTAAATATACCTATTGTTTATGATTCAAATTAAAGAAGAATATATTAAACGTGTAGAAGAAGCTTTAGAGGGAGAGAAACACCTACTTATTTACTCTGACAGTTTTTCTTATTTCTTATCTAAGATTGACGATTTATTACATTTAGAGTGGTTAAGTTTGTCAAATCTTGGTCTAAAAAGGTTACCTATTGAAATATATAAACTTAAAAATTTGAGGTACCTATCTTTACAAAGAAATTATCTTACTAATTTGTCAGGAGAAATTAGCCAATTAAGTAATTTAGAAGAACTAGATCTTAACTATAACCAAATAAATAATTTATCTAGCGAAATTGGGCAGCTAAAAAAACTAAAAAAACTTTGGGTTTATAATAATCAATTAGCAAAATTACCAGATGAAATAGGCGATCTAAAAAGCTTAGAACATTTGTCACTTGGAGCAAATCAACTCGATGCTTTACCTAGCAGTATTTCTAAATTAAAACAACTTAATTTATTAAGTCTGTCTGATAATAAATTTAAGACTTTACCAGCAGAAATTGGAGGGTTAATAAATTTAACGCAATTATTTATTGATAATTGTCCTTTACAAGATTTACCTAAAGAACTTGATCAATTACTTAAATTAAAAAAACTCTTCTTAAATAATTGTGGACTAGTTAATCTACCTACAGCAGTTTGTGGAATAAAAAATTTAGTAGAACTACGTGCGGAGAAAAATCAATTAATAACTCTCCCTGTAGAAATTGGTCAATTAAAGAAAGTAGAATGGTTGTATCTTGATGATAATAAAATAGTTAATTTGCCAAAAGAAATAAGTGAAATGTCACAACTTAGGGTTATAAATTTAAGAAATAATCAATTAAGCATACTACCAAAAGAAATAGCTAAGGCTACTAATTTACAGTATTTATACTTGGTAAATAATCGAATAACATCTTTACCAAAAGAAATAGGTGATTTAAGTAGGTTGTGTAGCTTAGATTTACAAAATAATCAACTTACTAATCTACCAGAGGAAATAGGAAATTTAGCGGAATTATATAATTTAGTTTTATCTTCAAACCAACTTACAAGTTTGCCTGGTGAAATAGGACAACTAAAAAAGCTAAGAACCTTAAATTTAGCAAATAATAAATTTACAAGTTTGCCAATAGAAATGTGTCAAATTCGTGGGTTATCAGGTAAAAACCTAGAATTAAAAGGGAATCCTATAAAAAATGTTCGCAAAATCAAACAAGCTATAAAACTTGGCGATACAACGCTTTGGCCCTAAGATAAATTATTCAGTTATTATACTATGTCGTTTAGGCTGAGAACTTTTCTGGAAATTTTCATAAAGTCGGCCAATCAATTCACTAGCAAAATGTTCTTTATAAGTAGGGTCAAAAGCATAGCCTCTAATTAAAATTTTTGGTGGTTCAGAAATTAGATTATTGCTAGGTAATAGAAAGACTTCAGCTTTGTTATAAGGACAAGCAAAAGCATTAAGACTTGCTGCTTGATAGGCTAACTCTTTTGCTTGATCAATCGGTAAGCTAGAAGGGATTGCTAAAGTAATTTCACAAACTGCGCCATGAGTTTTTTGGTCTTGGTTAAGAAGAATTTTATTAAAAAATGTTATGTTTGGAATCTCGCAAATTGTTTGGTTTAATGTTTTAACTCTTACAAAAGTTAATTGAAATGATTCAACTATGCCAGATATTTCATTAATTGCAATATATTGACCTATTTGCAAACGATCTTCTAAAGCTAAAAGTAGCCCAGCAAATAAGTTATTTAATAATCCAATATTTAACAAAATAATAACTAAAATTAAAAACAGCAAAACATATAAAAATGGGCCTACTATTACTTGAATAAGGGTAGAAATTAAAAAAGTAATTGTTATAAGGCAAAGTATAGTTTGATAAAGAAATTTTCTACGGTTAAATTTTTTTAGTGCTGGATAACGAGCAATATAGTTAATTAGATAAGAAAGGAAAATGGCTGCTATTAAAGGCACTAAAAATTTAATTAATAGCAATAAATTAAGATACATTTCACCTCTAAAAATAAAAATTTTTATACTAAATTTGCTGCTCGTAGCTCTTTAGTAATTATTGGTTCAATTAAAGTCTTTATTTCATATCTTTGTGGAGTGCTAGAAATTTTCTCTACAAATTGGAATCTGACTAAATGATAAATTTCTTTTTCTATTTCAGCTTTGGGCCAAAACAATATTTCTCCTAGTTGTTCAATAGATAAAGAGCCATGTTGAATTAAACAAGTCAAAAGTAATTTTTTATCAGTGGAAAGCTCTGAAATTAAATCTACTTCTCGATCAGGTAAAGTATTAACTTGAATAGTTGTTTTGCTATCAATAGGATGAAGTTCTACAGCTTGTGACCAATAAAGTAATGCCAAAAGGGGATAGCCCTCACTAAATTTATATAAGCGTCTAAAAAATTCTTGTGCAGGATCTTTTATAGCATTAGAAGTAATAATGGGATGTTGCAACCTTTCAATAGTATTAAATTTTGCTATTGGGAAATCCAACTTAAACCCGCTTAACCAATGACGGTTACGAATTACTTTTTCAATTGCAACACTATCCATAGGTTCCACTTTGAAGACGTGGGTAAAAAAATCAAATAGCTTAATAGTATTATTAAGTAAAGTTGCTGCCCCTTCATTAAGTAGTACAACCCATAATGTTTTATCAGAAGTTGCTGACATCATTTGTAAAAAACTTTTACATAGGGCAATACCTTTGCTGGTACGAAGAAATAATTTATTTCCATTTTCTATAACAATAATTTGTCTGTCTTCAAGATTTTGTAAATATTGCTCAACACTGCTTAGATTATAAAAAGTCTCACTAGTTAATTTTTGTGTTAGTTGGGCTGATAAATGGGCTTCTGTTTCTACTTCTTCACTTAAACGGATTATGTGAACTGGATGTCTTCTAGCTAATTGGCTTTGTAGTTGCTCTAAATTAGTATGCAGTAAATGTTGTAAAAGAGTATTTTTTCCAACGCCACGATCACCATAAAGTAAGATAGAAGTTGGACGTTCTGCTAACCATTGCTCAATTGCAAGTAAACACTTGGCTTCTAGCTTTGGGCGCGAAACATAAAAATCTGGAATATCTAGTAATGTTGGCGTAAACATCCGATTATAAGAAGCGGGTACTTGGGAAGTTGTTTCAGAACTTAGTAGTTTTAATTTAGTGTTATTAGATAGTTTAGCAGATTGATTAAGAATAGATTGTAGGTCTTTAGTTACTTGACCATAAAGAGGAGTAAATTGACTTACAAATGATTTTGTAGCATTTTTTATTGGTTCTAAGGTATTGGCTCGATTGGTAATATTAGCAATTTGTTGTCTACGTTGAGAAACTATATTTTGTATATCTGTTAGACGATGTTGAAGAAAAGGCTTAGTTGTATTAAGAAATAATGAGTCTGTTTCACTATAAACCCAGGCTCTTAACTGATTAGTATTTTTATCTAAAGAATCGCAAAGCTGTTCAGCAATATGTTCAACACGTTTTAATGTATCAACAATATTATTAATTGCTTGTGAACTATTACTAGTATCTTTATGTATTGGGCGGAAATTAAAATTAATTACCTGATCAATATGGTGAAGTTGGGTCAAACTATCTTCTAATAGTTTTTCCATTCGTTCACTTAATTCAATAAGTCTAAGTGCAATTTCTCGTGCAAGTTCTGTAATAAACCATTGGCGCACAGCAATATTTAAGGTTTTTGGATTAGCCGTTTCTGAAATTAGTTGATTTGGATCTTGTCCTAAGAATTCTAGTTCATCAGCAAATTTATGGATACGCTCCTCTATTTCAGCTAATAAACTACGTGCAAGTTCTGCCTTTACCATCACAATAGATTGTTCAATTTTATATTGAGTTTGATTAATTTGTGAAAGTAATTTATTAGATAACTCCTTCCAACTATATGAAATATTAGTATCTTCTGATTTATTAACTAATCGGTTAATTTCTGTTAAGAATTGCTTTTTTAGTAAGGCGATTTGATGATGGCAAGATTTTTCTAAATGTTTGTTAAGAGTAACGATAATATTTTTTTGATAATCAAGAAATTCTTGCCGAAATATTACTAAGCTTTGATTAAATATAAGCCAGCTACGATAACCATAAACTATTGATTGTTCACGTTTTAATATATCAATTAAATGATTTTCTGCTCTTTGGGCCCGGTCAAATTCTTTAGATGGACGATAACGAAATGCAGGTAACTCTACTGTACCAGCTTTTCCTACGGCATTAAAAAAATTTTCTAATGCTTTCTGTAAACTCCAAGTGTAATGGTCATATTTAGCTTTAATAGCAATAGTTAAGCTATCTTGAATTAGTCTTGCTTGTGTTTGTAATTCACTTTTTCCTTGTTCAAATAAAGCTATTGCAGAGGGAGTTAAGAGTTTTTTATCAGGCGATAAAGATTTTTCTCCTGAGTTGCTAGATTGAATTTCAAAGTTTTTACTTGTTTCAACTTTTTTTGTCTCAGAAAATAACTGTTTTTCTAATGTACTAGCAATATTTTCAAACAGTAAGTCAATTTGTTTTAAGTAATAACCTAGTAAATACCATAGTTTTTCATTATGTCTAGAAGTGTTAGCTACACCTGTAGCTAAATAAATTGGTAAAAAAAGCTCAATATAATAACGCCATAAACGGCCTAATGAAATACTGCGATATCCAGGATGCCGAAGTATTAATTGTCTTATTTTCCGTAGCCTTTTAATAAGCCGTAAATGCAAGCGGTCAGCAGCATTAATTTCAAAGAACTTGGCTGCTTTAGCAATTTGTATGTTTTCTTCAAATGATAAGCGTCCGCGTAGTTGAGTTAAAATTTCTTCTGTTGAGAATGTATTAATTGCTAGAGGTTCAAGTATAGTTAAAAAGTCTATTTTATTTTGTATTTCTACCCGCCAACTTACTTGTAAATCTCTAACTGCACTAGCTTGAGCTATTTCATCAAGATAGCTAGTGTCTTGGATAATTTTTTCTAATTTTTGAAATGTAATATTATTTATCTCTTCAATTTTGCCAATAGTATTTCTTAGTTTTGTAGCAAGTTGATTAATTGGATCTGAAACTTTTCTTTGGTGAATATCAATAAATTCTTGACGTAGGTTTAATAGTTTTTCTTTTAATTCTTTATTTTCAATATTTGGAAGTGAAAAAGTTGTTTCAGTAGGTTCAGATGAATAGCTATTATCTAAAACTTTATCAAGTTCAGCTACTTCTGCTGAACCTTGTTGTCTGGCCTCTTCAGTTTCACCAACACGATCTAATGCAAATTTTAGGAGTAGCGGCCCACCAATAATATAAATTAATATAGTTGCTAAAGTTACAGTTTGAAATTGCTGCCCCCAGGAAGGAATATTACTAGCTACTATAGCGGCTAAAACCAGGTCTACGCCACCTTTAGGGAAAAAACACATCCATAAATACTGCTGAAAATTTTCTGGGGGTTTAGCTAATTTGTTAGCTAAACTAATACCAAAGTAATAAGTTATACAACGTACTGCTACCAAAATTATTGTTAATGGAACATAAGCTGCAACAGCTTTAATATCAAGTTTTAATGCTTCAACTGTAAAATAGATAACAAAAACAGGTAAACCAATGCTTTCTAAAGCATGAATCATTGTATGACCATGTTTAGAGAAATTTTGTACACAAAAACCAGCAGTTAAAAATACTAGCAATGTTTCAGCATGTAAAAGTGAAGAGGCATAAGAACCAGCAAATATAATTAAAATAGTAAAAAGAAGTTTTTCTCTGTTAATAAAGCGAAGATAAAGAATAAATACTATACCAATAATAACACCTAAGACTAATGACCAGCCAAATTCTGCTACTATAGCTGGCAAAGCTGCCAAAAAAGCTGCTAAATCAATACCTTCTGGCCTTATCATCAGTTTTGATAAAGCCATACCAACTAAAAATAAGGCTACTAAGGCTAAATCTGCTACTACAACAATACCTAGTACTAAAGAGGTAAAAAGTCCTTTTGCACGTAAATCTTGTATTACTGCTAAAGTGACAGAAGGACTCATTCCAATAGTGAAAATACTGAACAATAAAGCAGCAGCTATACGACTTGATAAAGGCTCATTTTTAAGAAAGACAATTATATTTGGAGCCAGATAAGAAAGCCCTAATATAAGACCTGTTACTAAGATAAGTATTGATGGTACTAATATAATGACAATTGCAATGATAGTGCGTAGATTGGCTTTTAATTCAGAGATTTTTAATTCACCTCCGCCCATAGTGCCAATAATTCCAACAGTTAACACACTAATTAAAGCTAAATCGTTTGTTACATCCTGGCTAAAAAGGGCTTTATTGGAAGAATTAAATATCAAGGAAGCGAAATTTGGCCCAAAAATTATACCTGTAACAATATAACCTAACAGAGAAGGTAAGCCTATGCGTTTTAGTAATTCTCCCATAGTAAAAGCAGTAACAATAATAAAACCTGTTACTACCAAAGTTTCTGCTCGAAGCTCTCCAGTAAAAGAGCTAATACCAAGCAAACGTAAAGTTAGCATTAGCCCAAACATTATTAAAATAGTAATTACTTGCCACATTTTACCAATAATCCTAAGTTATTATTGCTAATCTCGTTTTGTTGAAACATCAGCCGCATCAATTAGCCAAGCACGCATTTTGGCTGGGGCAAAAACTTCACTTAAAATAATGCTAATTAGTAAAGTTGAATATATTAAAGGAGTTGAAGCTAAAGTTTTATAGATTGCAGCAAAATTTAGTGTCATAGCAATACTTAAACCACCCATAGATAGCATTGCTCTTTCTAGTCCAGGCAAGCGACTAGATAAAGGAGAATTATGTAAAGCTAGAAAAACTCCTAAAGTATGACCTAAACGCCTTAATAATAAAAAAGGAATAAATAAAAGATATGCCCACCAAGGAGCAATAAAGACCCAACTAAGCCCAGCAAAAAAGAATAAGATAATATAAAAAGGTCTTTGAAGTGAAGCCAACATTATTTCAACTTGGTTTCCATTACGACAAGTATTTATTAATGTTACTCCTAAAATAAAATTGACAAATATTGGAGATAGCCTTAAGTATGATGCTAGTCCACTAGAAAAAACTACTATTCCTAAAACTATAGTTAAAAGCTTTTCGTCCTTAAAATCTTTGCGTAAAAATGTACTAAATATTAACCCTAGTATTAGCCCTAGTGCTAAATGAATTAATAACCAGTGACCAGATGTAAAATTAGATGTTGATTGACTAGTACCAGGATTATAAAAACAAAATATAAGTCCAAAACAAATTATTGATAATGAAGAGTTTAGCTGAGTAATTTTTATCGCTAGCTCTGAAGCCGTTCCCTTAGCTTTAAGAAAAGAACTCATTGTATCTAGTCCAGTAGCATCAATAACTAAAGAATTTGCACCAGCACAAAGAATTATTGGCATCCATAAAGGTATATTTAACTCTAACTGATAAATTAGTAGTGTTGGTAGTCCAACTACTATTAATAAAGTCGTAATTGAAATTAAAATGGCAGTTTTTACTAAATCTAAATTTTTTAATACATTCTTAAAATCTAGTTCTAGACCAACTAAAAGACCAAGCGAGCCTGTTGCTAAAAATATAGCTAGCCTAAAACGTTCTACTATTTCAGGATTTAATAGTCCTAGGCCCGGGCCAATAATTGCTCCAAGTAAAATAAACTCTACACCACTAATAAAACCAAATCTTTTTGCTACCTGATTTACTAATAAATGACTAACTAAATAAGCAATAGCAACAATTGCTAGCAATAACAATACTTCTTGAATAGGCCGTTGTCCCGCTTCACCTGCTGCTAAAGTTGGTGAAGCAGAAAATAACAAAAATTCTATTGTTATTAAAGATAGAAAAAACTTACGTCGCATAAAAGTATTATTTTTTGTAGATAAATCCCCTGGATTAGCTATCAAATAATAAACCATCAATCTAAAAATAAAAAAGAGGCTTTGGAAAAGCCCCTTTTATTTTTTTGAGTGAAATTCTAGATTGTCTAACTTATCTAACACTAGTAGGAGAATTTGATTCACCTACATCAAATCCTGGGGAAACAACCTCTAATGTATTTCCACCTAAGATAGATCTTCTTTGAATTCTATTATTTAATGTATCGCTAACAAAAACATTACCAACATCAGAAAGAACAATACCTTCAGGTGCATTAACTGCTCCAAGTATAGTGCCTTCTCCCATAAAAAGTGACCAACCCTTGAAACTACCATTTTTATTAATTTGGACTCGATTATTGCCAGTGTCGGCAATATAAACACGATTTAAGGAGTCAATGAAAATTCCCACAGGAGCATCTACTTTACCTAAACTAGACCCAGAAGAAGCACCAGCAAAAAGTACCCAACCACCCGCCATTCCTGTAGTAGAAAGCTGAATACGATTATTACCAGTATCAGCAACATAAACGCGACCAATAGAGTCAACTGCAATACCGCTAGGTCTTAAAAATTGTCCTAATGCTCGGCCTGAAGTAGAGCCAGCAAAAACAGATAGAACAGGTTTAGTAGTAGCATCTGTTATTTTAAGGATTCGGCTATTTCCAGTATCAGCAATATAGAGAATATCTTGATTTTCATCATAAGCTAATGCTTGTGGACTTCTAAGTTGGGTTGATAAAGTACCAACACCTGCCATTACTACCCAAGTTTGACCACCATCTATAGTACGTTGAATACGATGATTGCCCGTATCAGCAACAAAAATTACTTGACCATTAGCACTAGTAGCAATACCACGAGGGCCATTAAAATGCCCTGCTGCATCTCCTTCTCCTGCTCCTACAGTTGTCCAGGTTAGCCCTTCATCAGTCGATTTTTGAATTCTATTATTAGCTGTATCAGTAAAAAATATTGCATTATGCTCAAGTGATGGCCCCTTAGTACAAGCTAAATTAAGGTCAGGATTACCACAATCTTGCATTCCAGCCATACTAAAGCTGTAATCATTACAAGAAGCATCTCCAGCAATAATGCTAGATACTACTAAAACAAATTTAGATTTTGCGGGAATACTAAAAGAAAAAGCTTGATTGGTCGAACTTGTGCCAGAATCAGCAATATAATTTTGAGCAATGTTATTTGGATTAAAACAACCTACATAAGCTGTAGCAAAAATAGTAGCACTTTTACAGGAACCGCGATTTAACCTTACTGTAATACAACGTTCTTCATCAGAGGCATTTTCAAAACGATAAGAGTCATAGTTAAAATTACCAGGCAATGTACCAGGAAAAACTTTACCTCTTGCACAATTTGTTGCAATACCATCACGAAAGATACGACTTTTTTGCGCACCAGAACTAAAGGGGACTGAACGACTACCTTCACCCAATACACCTTTGACCGTTAGACATTCGGCTAAGGGTTCTGGTTCTATTGTTGTTGCCATTAAGTCAAACTCAGTATTAGCTTCTAGCTCTTTGGCTGAGAAGTTTTTGTTGTTTTTGTCTAATAAATAAAGATCTGTAATGTATTTAGCAGGATTTTCTTGCTGTGCTTCAATTGAGGTAGTGATAAAAAATATCCCAATTATCAAGGTAAAAATTAATATAATTGCAGTGTTCTTATAGCTATTTCTCATAAAAATCCCTACAGTATTAATATTACTTAATACTGTTAACCTCCTTAACTCATTTTATTATAACTATGTACTATCGAAAAATTAACAGATTTAAAATAAAGAAAAATAATTACATAAATTGCTCTTTAAGGTATACGAAAACGTGTTTAAAAACAAGCAAATTTATTGGTTTTTACTTAAAAAATATTAATACCATTCCTAACTCTTAAAAGCATGCCTAATATTCAACAACTTGCTGAAAAATATTATTTAATCAATATTTTGATTCATATATTCTGGTTTTATTTATCAGCTTTTGGTTGATAATAATAAAATTTCTGTTATTTTTGTTATTATATAATGTAACTAGTAATGTTTGTATATAGTTACATTATATACAACTTGTAAGTATTTTTAATAATATTAATAAAAATAGAGGAAAGCAGTGATATTAAAAATAAATGAAACAAATAAAAAGTTCTTTTTAGTGATTTTTTTAATTTTTTTAATAATATCAGTCCAAAAAATTTCAGCTAATCGAATAAATCAGCAAAATATAGATATTCAACCCTTAGCTACTAGCTCTTCTAACACTCCAAACTTTGGGCCACCTACTAATATTAGTATTGGAACAAATCCATTTTCTGTATCAAAAGGAGATTTTAATAATGATGGTATAACAGATTTAGTTACTCCTAACTTTAATGCTAACAACATTTCCATCTTTATTGGCAGTAGCTCAGGTACTTTTAATACGCCTACTAATTTACCTACAGGTGCAGGCCCTAGACAAGTTACGGTAGGAGATTTTAATAATGATGGTTTAGAAGATTTAGTTGTAGTAAATCGTAATTCTGCATTTGTTTCTTTTTTTCAAGGTAGTGCATCTACTCCTGGCACTTTTATTGGCCCAACAAATATAACCACAAATGCAGCAGGTATTTCTATTGATTCTGCTGATTTTAATATAGATGGAAATAGAGATGTAGTTGTAGCAACTGTTGCTGGTTCAGTAAGTGTTTTAATGGGCAATGGTTTAGGAGGTTTTTCTTTAACACCAACTATTTTTACTCCTTTAGCCCAACCTAATTTTGTAATTTTTGCAGATGTAAACAACGACTTAAAACTAGATATTGTGACTTCAAGCCGCGCAGGTAGTGTTTCGGCTCTTCTTGGTGATGCAGCAGGTGGACTAATTGGCCCAGCAGTCAACACTTTAACTGGTTTAGATTCCGCGACTGTTACAGCAGGTGACTTAAACCAAGATGGAAAAATAGATCTTGTAACAGCTAATTTAACTAATGCTAGTAGTTCAATCTTAATAGGTGATGGGACAGGAAATTTTATAGTTACTAACATTACAACAGGAGCAAACCCAACTCAGGTAGCTATTGCAGACTTAAATTTAGATGGAAAACAAGATTTAGCTATAACAAATTCTATTCCAAACACAGTATCTATTTTCAGTGGTAATGGAAATGGTACTTTTGCTTCTGCTATAAATTTTTCTGTTGGAACAACACCTAACTCTGTTATTACGGATGATCTTAATAAAGATGGAAAATCAGATTTAATAGTTTCTAATCAAAATTCTAATAATATTTCTATTTTAAGTAATGTAACTAGTATTACTTTGCCGTCGTTACAATTTACTACTACTAATTTTCCAGCAGGAGTATCACCATTTTTTGGAGAACTTGCCGACTTTAACAAAGATGGTAATTTAGATATTGTTGTAGCTAATTCTGATTCTTCTAGTGCTGTTAATTCTATCTCTATTTTGCTTGGTACTAGTACAGGATTTGGTACAGCCACAAGTTTTCCTGTGTCGGGAAGTTTTGTTAATGGTGTTACAGCAGGAGATTTTAATAAAGATGGCAATTTGGATGTTGCTGTTGCTGCTAGATTTTCCAACAATGTAGCTGTTTTATTGGGTGATGGAACAGGAAGTTTTGGGGCATCTACATCATTTTTTTCTGGTGCTGGCCCTCGTGAAATTTCTAGCGCAGACTTAAATAAAGATGGTAATTTAGATTTAGTAGTACCAAATATATTTGATAATACAATTTCTGTATTAATTGGTAACTCAATGGGTTCGTTTACTTCTCCTCTGACACTTCCTACAGAAACTAATCCAAATTTTGTTGCCATTGATGATCTTAATAAAGATGGAAATTTGGACTTAGTTGCTTCAAATGAAAATTCTTCTAGCATTTCGGTTTTTTTAGCTGATGGAAAAGGAAATTTTGGTCGTGCTAGCAGTTTTGCTGTAGGAGCAACCCCAGGACACGTAATATTAAGAGATATAAACAGTGATGGCAATGTTGATGCAATTACAGCAAATTTTTCTGGCACTGTTTCTGTACTCTTAGGGAATGGTTTGGGGAGTTTTGCTACTGCAATTGATTTTCCTGCCGGTTCAAGTCCAGGTGCATCAGCTTTAACTGATATAAATAATGATGGAAAACTTGACCTATTAGTTCCTAATCAATTAACTTCAACGGTTACAGTTTTACTAGGTGATGGACTTGGTAGTTTTGTTTTAACAGCTAGTTTTGCTGTTGGAATAGGCCCATTAGAAGTTTTTGCAGCAGATTTTAATTTTGATGGTTGTATAGATTTTCTTACAGCTAATGCTGGAGGAGATAATATAACCCTTGCACTTCAAGCAGGTTGTCCATCTATTAGTATTTTACCTGCAACTTTGCCAAGCCCAACTCTTAATGCTAATTATTCACAGCAATTAACAGCAACACCAACAGGAAGTTATGCTTTTTCATTGGTTTCAGGAACTCTCCCAACAGGATTAACATTGGGTCGTACAGGTCTTATTTCAGGTGTACCTACTACTCAGGGAACTTTTACTTTTACAATTCAAGCTACTGATGATAATCAATGTACTGGTAGGCGTACTTATACTTTGACCGTTGGTGCCAACACGGGAGCAGGAAGAATAGGATTTTCAGTAAATAGTTTTACGGTAACAGAAGGAAGTATAGCAACAATAACAGTAGTAAGAACAAATGGAGGAGTAGGAACAGTATCAGTAAATTATTCTACTGTAAATGGAACAGCTAGATCAGGTGTTGATTATGTAAATTCTTCTGGAACAATTACATTTGGAAATGGTGATATGTCACCTAAGACTTTTACTGTGCAGACTCTTTCAGATGATGTTTCAGAAAGTAATAAAACTATTCTGCTTTCGCTTGGTAACCCTACTGGTGGAGCAGAATTAAATTTAACAACAGCTACATTAAATGTTATAGAAAGAGATGCACCACGTCCGGGAAGACTAGCTTTTTCTCAAACTGCTTATTCTGTTAATGAAATTGGTGGTGCTGCAACTATCAATGTCACCCGTTTAG
>CAZBMZ010000008.1:0-210447 GCA_964492845.1 uncultured Clostridia bacterium | reverse complement strand
ACTTTGGTGCAACTCTTAATGGTGGAAATACTCGTGTAAATATTCCTGCTGCTGGCTATGTTGTACTAAAGAAAGTTTAATTGATTAGATCTGATAAAAAGCTTAGTTAGCTGAAAAAGCTAGTGTAATTGACTTTGCACTAGCTTTTTTATTTGCTGGAATTATGTCATTTCCGATAAAACTATGTTTCTCAAGATGCTAGGATTTTCTGGAAAGTTTTAACAAAAAACCGGAAAAATGTCTGTCCACTTTTTTTACTCCTTGCGCCTTACCCTACAAAAGATGATAAACCCAAGATTAGGGAATGTAGGAGCAAATATGAAAATCCATTTAATACTAGTAGCAATGTTGTTTATCCTTATCGCTGGCTTTGCTTTTGATGCAAATCTTGTTATGGCTGACAAAATAAATGTTATAGAGCCACCAACTGTTCAGGGTATATATTTGAGAACTACCGTTGGTGTATCTCCTCCTCCTCAAGCCATTATTTTAGGAATTCATTCAAGTGTCGTCAGCGGTACTATTTCGCCGTACCCTAAAAACAGATTAAGTACAGATACTACTAGCTTTAAACCAGGCGACAAAGCAATATCCCTTTCTGTAAATACTGCTGATCTGGAAGTGGGTTTATATTGTTACGGGGTAGATTTAATAGCAAATGGGCTAGATGGCACAAATGAGCGCAAAACTGTATTTGTTACAGTACGTGTAGAGAATCAACCTTTTGTTTACGGAACATACTTTAAATATCTTGCTCTTGATGGTGCCTCCAACTTAGACTTTACAGTTGTTGATAGTGCAAATTCTAGTAAACCTATTCAAATGGTTGCTCCTAGTGGTTCTTCTATAAACTGGAATGCAACAACAAACGAAAATTGGGTAAGCCTTAGTCAGTTTTCTGGCACCACTCCTTCCACTGTTCAAGTTTCTATAAATGCAGCAGGTTTTAATCCTGGAAACTACACTGCCAATATTACTTTTAAGTACCCTAACACTAGCTACCCTGACAATGAAGTAAAAGTAAATTTAACAGTCAAAAGAAACAACTTAGGCTCTGGGAAAACTTTAACATTAGGACAAAACTTGCTTTCAGAAAATGGACAATTCAAACTAGCTATGCAAGTTGATGGAAACTTAGTTTTATATAGAACAAGTGATAACTTTGCAATGTGGGCATCGGGTACAAATGGACAAGCAGCAAATCTATGTAAAATGCAAGAAGATGGAAACCTTGTAATTTATAACCAAGGAGGTCAACCTCTTTGGGCTAGCGTTACTGATGGTAATGTTGGTGCTTACCTACAACTTCAAGACGATGGGAAAGTATTTATATACAAATCAACAACAAACCCAACACCCATTTGGTCAACAGCAGTTTTATGTTCAGGTCGTACTTTACAATCAGGCAGAATCTTACGTTCTGGAAATGGGCAATATAAATTAGAAATGCAAACAGATGGTAACTTGGTTTTGCGTTTCCTAACCTATCTTGGCGAACCTATTGTTTGGGCTTCTAACACTTATGGAAACCCAGGAAGTAGAGTAGAAATGCAATTGGATGGTAACTTAGTTATTCGCACCCCTTCAAACCAAATAATTTGGGCTTCTAATACCTATACCACTTCTAATGCTAGTAATAATGGTTCTCTTCTGAAGGTGCAAGATGATGGCAAACTCGTCATCTATAGATCAAACAACAGTACGGCTATTTGGAATGATAGTGAAGGTAGATTGTATTAATAATTTTATGTCTAGCTTAAGCTAGTAATTAAAATTTCTATATCTTGGTTTTAGATTACTTGTTTAATAAAGATAAAAAATCTTTATTGATTTCTTTAGTAGAATCTTTTAGGGCTTGTTCTACGCTTTTATCACCTTGCATTGCTAGTTGTAGGGCTGGGCCAACAACTTTTTCTTCTAGCACATCCATTCTAGGAATTTTAGGTGTAGCTTTGGCGGTTTTTAGTTGCTCCATAAAAACTGCTAATTGGGGACGCTCTGAAAGGTTAATTTTATCAAAAGCTTTAATATTAACTGGAATTTGTCCAAGGCTTTCTGACCAGCGAATTTGTACAGGTTCTGAAGAAAAATAACGAAGAAATTCTAGCGCGGCAGCAGGGTTTTTACAGGTACGAAAAACTACTAGATTTTGCCCACCAACATTAGAACTAGTTCCGGCTGGCCCAGCCGGGACTAAACTAACACCAAAATCAATATTAGAAAATCGCTTTAGATTCCAAGGGCCGGACAATATCATTGCATATTTACCATTTAAGAAACCTTGTTCAGGATTGATTGAGCCTGTACGCCACGCGCCTGCTTCTACACCATATTTTAAGTAAAGATCTGTCATAAATTGCAAAGCTTGTTGTGCGGGTTGCTCATCTAAAGTACAGATATATTTACCGTTAGCATCTTTTCTCACAAATTCAGTGCCAAAAGTATTAAAAAAAGGCATTGACCACCAAAGCGAATTAAACATGCCAAAACCATATTGTTTTTTATCTTTAATAGTTAAAATTTGGGCATATTTAACAAATTCTTCCCAATCACGAGGTGCGCGGTCAGGATCTAAACCTGCGGCACGTAGTTCTGTTGCTGATTGACGAAAAAGCTCTTTATTCCAAAACAAGGCTACACAATTTGTTTGATCAGGAATGCCATAAAGATGTTTTTCCCAAGTTGCATTATCTGCTTTAGTTTCAACGATATTTGAGGCTATTGCTGCTGGAACATATTCTTGTGCTAGTTCATCAATAGTAGTATTAAAACTAGGTAAAGTGTCTAGTGCAATGATTGATTTACCATAAGCTAAAGTTAGCGGCCAAGCATTATCAATTCTACAAATATCTGGTGTAGCATTTGCTAAACAAGCATATTTTAGCCTAGGCATCAGTCCATCATATGGAATGCGCTGTAAGTTTAGGTGTAAGTTTTTGCCATGCTTTTTGTTATATTCGGTTTGAAAGTCCTGAGCAATTTGCTTAAAGACATCATATTCCTGCGGGTTATAAGTAATCCAAATGGTTAATTCATTGGGTTGCTCTCCAGAACTTAAAACAGAACGACAAGCAGTATTATTAAAAATTACTATCAGTAGCACCAGGACAAGAGCTAAAGAGTAAAATTTTTTTTTATAAAAAAAGGATAAAATATTGTATTTCATAGATTTAACTTTTATTCTTTTACTGCTCCGCTTGTCATTCCTTGAACAAAGAAACGTTGGGCGATAACAAATAAAATTGTAATTGGGATAATTGAAAAACATGCTCCTGCCATCATTTGTTCCCAGCGAATATCATATTGACCCTTAAATAGTGATAATCCTACTGGTAAAGTGCGATAGGTAGAATCTGGGGTATTAGTAATATATTGCCATAGAAAATTAGACCATTGACCAACAAAAACCAGTAAAAATAGCGTTAGCATAATTGGAATTGAAAGCGGAACAACTACTTTAGTAAATAATTGCCATTCGCTTGCGCCATCAATTTTAGCTGCTTCAAAAAGCGAATCTGGGATTGTTTCAATATATTGGCGTAGCAAGTAAAGCCCAAAAATATTAGCGATATGCGGAACTACCATTCCCCAATAACTATTAATCCATCCTATTTTAGTAACAATTGCAAATTGAGGTAGCATAAAAATCAGACCTGGCACTAGCATTGTACCTAAGAAAATACTCCACAAAATGTTTTTGCCAACAAAATTCTTTTTAGCAAAAACATAACCTCCCATAGTGCAAAGCATAACCGTCAACAGACCTGCAAGAGTCGCTACAATTAAGCTATTAAGGAAAAATTTTAGAAAAGGGAAGTCACGGTTAAAGAGTATTTCAACGAAATTTTGATAAGTGTAAATCTCGCTAATTCCATCCCAAAAACTTCTAGCATAACTAAAACGGTAGCTAAACTCACCTGTCTTTAAATCTATCACTTGAGCAGTAAAATAGCCTGCTATGTCTTTTTCTGTAAGGTTAATTTCTCGTCCATCAGCAAGTAAGGCTTTTATAGGTAGTTCACCTGATCCAAAAAATCTTAATACTAATGTATTGCCTTGAATGTAGGAAGCGTTTTTAAGTTTTGTATTGCTGGATAAACCTTCTTTTACCAATAGCTTAGCTTTAGAGCTATTAGTTTCTGAATTAATTATAGTGTTACCATCAGCAATAAATTCATAATCATATTCTCCTGCTGGTACATCATAAAAGTTAATCCAAAAACTACCATGATCATTGTTCATTTCAAATAATTGGGTTGGATTAAAACTAGTGCGAACTTGGACAGTTTGAGCCGAAGCACTGTAATATTGTAAAGTTACTTGATTAGATTTACCAGCAACCGTCTGATAAGGAGCAGTGATAGCAATAGGTTCAGGCAGGATTTCTAGTTTTAAGGCTTGACCTTGTTGTTTACAAGCGACCAAAATCATCCAAAAAAGCGGCAATAACGCAATTAAACAGCCAACAGAAAGCGCGACATAAATAAAAAAACTTTTTAACGAATACCTTTCCATTTATTTTTCCACTTTCAATAATTTGGCGTTAGCAAAAGATATTATTAAAGCAATAATCATTAACAAGTATGAAAAAGCCGCAGTTTTACCATATTCTGCACGTTCAAATAGCTGATAAAGATAAAGACCTGACAAAGAAGTTACTCCAACAGACTCACCTTGAAATTGAATATATGGGCCACCAAACCCACCATATTTGCTACTAGCCATTGCATAAACTTCTGTAAAAGCATTTAACGCGCTCATTGTGCCAGTAATAATCATAAATAAAATAATAGGTTTTAAGAGTGGTAAAGTTATATAACGCAGTTTTTGCCACCATGTAGCCCCATCAATGTCTGCCGCTTCATAAATTGATTCAGAAATATTTTGAATTGCAGATAAAAATAAAATCATTCCAAACCCAGCACCTTTTAGCACTACTACAGTGGCAATTGTTGCTAAAGCCGTGTATGGATTAGCTAGCAGACCTGATTGAGGCAGATGTAAATCTATTTTGCTAAGTAAAATATCTAGTAAACCATAGTTTGGGCTTAAGATAAGTACCCAAATAGTACCTACTACATACATATCTAAAATATTAGGTAAATAAAAAGCACTTCTAAAAAAAGCAGCACCTTTTAATTTGCTATTTAGTAGTAGTGCAAGCCAAAGACCTAGTGCAATGGAACTTGGGATAGTTAAAACTGCATAAAGTAAAGTTAAGCCTAACGACCACCAAAACCGAGTGTCATAAAGTAAGGACTGATAGTTAGCTAGTCCAACATATTCCATACTATTAAAAATATTATACCAATCTGTAGAAAAAGAAGTGCTTCTAAAGCTAAGATAAAGCGAATAGAGCATTGGATAGCCTAGAAATACAATAAAAACAACCAAAAAAGGTGTTAAGAAAAGATATGAAATAAGAGATTCTCGCAGGTTTGGTTTATTGTTCATTTACTAATTAATGATTTTTCTGTTGTAGGGTCAAAAAGATGACATTTTTCTTTATTAAAAATAAATTGAGATTTTTCCCCAATTGTTAATTTTATATCCGCAGGCAATCGCGCTGTAATTTCTTGGCTTGCTAAGGATAGTTGAGCAAATATTTCGTTTCCCATTTGTTCTATTAATTCTACGGTGGCAGAAAAAACATTTTTATTATCTTGACCATTAGCAAGGCTAATGTCTTCTGGACGTATGCCTAAAACTACTTCTGAGGGTAAAGAATTTAAGTCTAAAGAGGAAAAATTTTCTTTTGCAAAATGAGCAGAAAAAGCTGTTGAATTTAGAATAATTTGATTGTTTTCTTTAGTAACTTTGCAATTAATAAAATTCATTGCAGGGCTACCAATAAAACCTGCTACAAATTTATTTGCGGGGTTTTTATAAAGTTCTAGCGGAGGTGCAACTTGTTGGATTTCGCCACCCTTAACTACCACAATTTTATCTGCCATTGTCATAGCTTCGACTTGATCATGAGTAACATAGACCATAGTAGCCTGTAATTGACGATGCAGTTTGACTAGCTCAACACGGGTTTGAACCCGCATTTTTGCATCAAGATTAGAAAGAGGTTCATCAAAAAGAAAAACTTTAGGACGACGAACAATTGCCCGACCTACGGCAACACGCTGTCGTTGTCCGCCTGATAAAGCTTTAGGTTTACGTGCTAAATATTCAGTTAAACCTAAGATTTTAGCTGCTTCTTCTACACGAGTTTTAATTTCATTACCAGGATAATTACGTAGTTTTAAGCTAAAGGCCATATTTTCATAAACTGTTAAATGTGGATAGAGTGCGTAGTTTTGAAATACCATTGCAATATCTCTATCTTTTGAAGGCAGATCATTTACACGTTTTCCATCAATTATTAGATCGCCTTTAGATATAGACTCAAGACCTGCAATCATTCTAAGTAGCGTTGATTTACCACAGCCCGAAGGCCCAACTAATACTACAAATTCTTTATCTGCTACATCAAAGCAAGCTGATTTAACAGCACAAACTCCGCCATCATAAATTTTAGTAAGGTTTTTAATTTCTAATTGAGACATAAATTTTTAAGATTTTTAATTTGGTATCAAAATAATAGCTTCTTTAGCTGCAAATTTTATTTTTAGTCTACTGTTTACTATTTTTGTTGAGTATTTTTCATTTAATTTATTATTAAGTGTTACTCCATCAGCAAAAAGATTTGCTGGTAAGTTAATGTTTCTGGATGTTTTATTAGCTGATTTATTTATGGCTACAATAGCATAGCTATTTTCTCTTGAGCGTAAATAAGCTACCACATCTTGATCCTCAAATAAGAATTGCATTTCTCCACCGCGTAGTTGAGGATATTTTTGACGTATTTGGGAGACTTTTTTTATTGAATTAAAGAGCTTATTTTCTGATTTTGTACGTCCAGCTAAAGTAAAAGCAGAACGCAAATCACCAGGAAAACCCCCAGGAAAATCCTTACGATTATCAGGATCTTCGCCTCCAGTAATTGCTAACTCATCACCATAGTAAAGTTGTGGAGTTCCTCGCATTGTTAACAAATAAGTGTAAGCTAAAATTGTATTTTCTATTGTTGCCTGTGGTTCGCTAGCAAAACGTTTAATGTCATGATTTCCAAAAAATGGTACTAAAACAGTTGCTTTTGGGTAAACTTCATCAATATTAGTAATTCTGCTTAATTGTCCACGATTATTAGCAAAGTAATCTCGAATTGCATAACAGCTAGGATAATCAAATAGCGTATCTACTTTAGAATCAATACCATCAAATCGTTTTACTCCACCTTGGAAAAATGAAACTATGTTTGGGTTGCCGTCTAAAACTTCTCCTACTACAGTAAAGTTTGGGTGTTGTTTATGGATAGCTCCATTCCAGTTACTCCAAAAAGAGCGAGGAAGATAAGGAAATGTATCTAATCTAACTCCATCTATTCCAGTTGATGTAATCCACCAAAGAGAATTTTGTATTAAATATTGTGATGCTTCTTTATCATTTTGATTAATATCTGGCAATATATCAGCAAACCAACCTCGCAAGGTTAAGTCTGCTCTAGTTGGATCACCATTAGCAGAAGTTAAAGAAGCAATATCAAAAACATTATTAAGATGTTTTTGACGTGTTCCATTTATAAAATCTGGTGTAGGAGCGTTATCTGTCCAAGCGTGATCTGGGCCAGTATGATTAAGTACATGATCTTGAATTATTTTAATTCCTTGTTGATGTGCTGTTGTAACTAATTCTTGTAACTTTTCTAAAGTGCCAAAATGCTCTTCTGTTTGGTAATAATCCACCGAACCATAACCATGATAGTCCGAAACTCGATTTGAATTATTATAAATAGGAGTCATCCAAATTGCAGTAACACCTAATTCTTTTAAGTAAGTAAGGTTATTGATGATTCCTTGGAAATCACCGCCATGATAGCCACGAGGTTTTTTGCGGTCATAAAATCCAGCAGATTCTTTTGGGTTATTGTTAGATTGATCACCATCAGCAAAACGATCCACCATGATTAAGTAAATTACATCATCTGGACTAAATCCTTGGTATTTTCCTGTTATGCTAGGCAAATCCCTTAATCCAAAATCAACAGTGTCATTACCAACGCTATTTTCTACTGTTATTTTTACATCGCTAGCTTTTGCTTTTTGTGGGTCAATTTCAAGATAAGCAATAATATAAGTTCCATTACTGCTAACAGAGCTTTCTACTACTTTAACGCCTTCAAAATCTAATTTAATATGGCTATCCTTAAAATTACGTCCATAAATTATTATTTGTACAGGATTTAGAGTATGGTTAATCCACCAGTTAGGAGGCTCAATTTTATCTATTTGTGGTTGGGCTAGAGTTTGTAATTTATTAGAAGATTTAGCTGTTGGAAGCGGGAAAAATAAAATGCTAAAAAAAATCATTAAGTAACAAAGTTTAATAAATAAATATTGGTTGTATTTAATAAAGTTTTTAATACTAATCATAAATAAAGTAATTTAACTATTTGTCAAACAGACTATTTTAGAAAAGCACAGCCCTAAATTGAGGCTGTGCTTTTACAAATGTTTAGCAGCTAACTAAAAGTTTAGCCGCAATCCAAATTCAAATTGACGAGCAGAATTTCCACGGGTGTTTGTAATTACAGCAGTATCACCAGCACCAATAAAAATACCTGGGTTATTAAATTGTGGATTGTTGAAAAGATTATAAGCTTGAGCGCGGAATTCTAGGTTCAATCTTTCTACTATGTTAAATCTACGGAAAACAGAAAAATCAACCGTTGAAAGACCAGGGCCGCGTAGGAAGTTACGAGGAGCTTGATCTTGTGCATTCATTGAAGGACGAAAAGCAGCAGCATTGTAATATCTGTTTATAGATTCATCACCTTTAGCAGATTCTTTGCTACCAACTAAAGCAGCACGACCAAAACCACCAAATACAGTAAATGGAGTTCCATCTTGTAAAGTAACAATAGTGTTGATTTGGTAGCCATAAAATAGGGCTTTGGCTACTTTATTATCAGAGTTTTTTAAGAAAGGTAGGTTATAGGTACCCGCAAAGGTAAAACGATTACGTACATCATAATCTGCTGGGCCTTCGTCTAGGTCTAAGTTACCTGGATCAGATGCCTGGGTACGGAAGTTTCCACCTGGCCCAGGGAAAGGCCCAGGAGTATTATTATTTGCACGTCCATAAGTATAAGAAGCCAAGAAATCTGCTCCTTTATAATTACGTAAGGTTGCTTTTATTTGTAGTGAGTTATAATCAGAATCGCCAACATTAGCAATTGTGGTTAGACGATTTCTTACATTAGGATCATTAAAGCCGCCAGAAGTAGAAACTGCAACAACATTATCACCTTTAGTTCCAACATAACCAACACTTAAGGCTAGATAATTATTAAATTGATGCTCTACTGTTACATTATATTGTTGTACTCTAGTAGTATCACTATCTTTAGGAATAAAGCGTAATGCTGAGCCATCAGGAAGCACAGGATTACTTAAATCTATTGGATTAGGTAGTGGTATAGGTTCACTTAAACGAACATTAGCACCAGTGCCACCAAAACGAAATTGTGTAACAATAAATGGAGCATTTTGTGTTAATTGATTAGCAATACCGCCACGATCTAAGGAATAAAATAATCCATAACCGCCACGAAGTACAGTTTTAGAATTAAAAGCATAAGCTAGACCAAAACGAGGAGCAAAGTTATTTTTATCTGTTTCTACTGTAGCACGTGGGCCATTCATTCCAGCTACTACTATTCTACCTGTAGCAGGGTCAAAATTTGCTAGACGGTCATCCTCTTCAAAAGGTGCTGTGAAATATTCATAACGCAAACCTAAATTAAGGGTAAGATTTCTTGTTACACGCCAATCATCTTGAGCATAAAAACCATTTTCATAAGAAATAGCTGTACTTGCTTGTAATGCTCCTGTTGGGCTAGCAGTAATTGAAGTAAAGTTGGTTTTACCTATTAACATTTCTGCTACTTCATAGCCTGTTTGACCTAAAGGAGGGGTGTTTCCTGGTGTTGCAGTAAAGTCAGAGAAGAAATAGAAACCTTTAGCAAAATCACCTTGGAAAGCTTTTACATTACGACGAATTACTACAAAACCAAACTTAAAGGTGTTGTTACCTCTAACATGAGTGAGCGCGTCTGATATTTGATAGCTACGTTCACGTAAGGTAAATTGACCGCCATCGCCTAAGTATTCAATAAAGTTACCATTGCCACCACCAATCAAAGAAATACCAGTATTAGTATTAAATCCACCTGGGCCACCAATACCAATATCTTGGTTTTGGTTTTGTCCAAAGTTAACTGGGAAAAATCCTATTCTTAGCAATGTAAAGCCAAAACGAAATTCATTAATGGTAGTTGGGCTAAAAGTATGGGTATAGCCAGCCGCTACTCCACGAGCTTCAATTGCATTAAGACCAGAACCAAAACCAGCTTGGAAGCCTGGAATACGGCCTGGATCGGTTTGACTATCATCAGCAATGCTAAAGCGTCCAAATATGGTGTCTGTATCTTTAAAGCGGTGGTCAATGCGGAAATCACCATCATTAAAGGTTTGTTTGGCAATACGTTTAACAATATAGTTTTGTGTTGCTCGGCCAGCAATATCTGGTAAAGGGAATGAATTTAAGTATCTAACTGCTACGGGATCAAGTGGACGAGTAATAACATTACGTGGAAAAGGATTACCGGTTACTGGGTCAAAAATTGTGATAGGTTGACCTAAGCCAGTAAAATTTGCATCTAGCAACTCGCCAAAATCACCTTGACGCATTCTAGCTGTAGGTACTGTGACACGATTGCCTTCTTCTTTTGGTAAATTTTGACGCAACCCTTGGTAATTACCAAAGAAAAAGGTTCTATCTTTCTTTATTGGTGCGCCAAAAGCAAAACCAAATTGATTACGTTGAAATACTGGTTTAGTAGGAGCAAAAGTTGCACGTGCGTCTAGTTCAGAATTACGAAGTAACTCAAAAACAGTCCCATGAATTTCATTAGTTCCAGATTTAGTAATAGCATTTATTACAGCACCACCACCGCGACCAAATTCAGCAGGTGCAACGCTTGTAATTACACGAAATTCTTGTAAAGCCTCAATAGGAGGAAAGAAAACAATTGTATTTACAACACTTTCATTATTATCAATACCATCTAATAGAAAATTATTATTTTGTTCTCTTAAACCATTGGCTGAAATAGCCGCTGAACCAGTGTCACCTTGACGAAATGTTTCTGCATTGCCGCCAGAACCATCTGCATTGCTGCCTGGTGTACCACGAGAAACCCCAGGAACTAAAGTAGCAAATTGTGTAAAATTACGACCATTAATTGGAAGATCAACAATTTGTTTACCTTCAATTACTTGACCAATAGTAGCAGAACTAGTTTCTATTAATGGTGCGCTACTGCTAACTTCAATTACATCACTTACATCACCTGTATCAAGTTGAGCGTTGATTTGGGCAATTTGGCTAACTGTTAAAGTAATGTTAGTTTGAATATTAGTACGAAAACCTTGAGCCATAACTTCTACTCGGTAGTTACCGACTTTTAATAGTGGTGCTACATAATTACCTTGTTCATTAGTTGAAATTTCAACTCGACTATTAGTACCAACATTTATTAAAGATACTGTTGCTCCAGCTATTGCTGCTCCAGTAGAATCAGTTACAGTTCCTTCTACACGGGCTGTATCACTTTGTCCAAAAGTAAGACCCGCCGTAAGTAGTAGAAAAGCTAAATTTCCTACTATACGGCCCTTAGAAAAAAAAGATTTGCGTTTCATTTTTATCCCTATCTCCTTGCTTAAACTGAGGAATTATTAAGTAAGTTATAAACTTAAAGAAAAATTTTTGACTTCTAATTAAAAACACGAAATGTATTTTGAAATATAAAGAAAAACGATTGATTGTTTTGTATGTGTTACTAATATTAGTAAATATATCTTCAAAGAACTATTAGTTTTGTTATTAGGTAAGTTGCCTATTTATTTTTTGGGGGGCCAGAGATTAATTATTAAGAGTACTACATCAAAATTATTTTATTTTTTTGGAAAAAGAAATTCTAATATTTTATCAAACCTTTTTGCCCAGGCTTCTTCATTATGTTTTGCTCCATCAACAACTAAATATTTTAAGTCTCTGTTTAGTTGCCAGCCTTTATTTACAAATGCTTCTTTTAATATATTAGTGTCAGGAATGCTTTCTTCACCTTCTTGTGAGCCAATATCCAACCAGATTTTTGTATTTGGCTTTGAAGACAGTTTTTCTAAATCCTTGATGATTATTCTATTATCCCACCATACAGAGGGCGATATAATTGCTAATTTTCCAAATACTTGTGGATGTTGAAGCCCAATAAATAATGAAACTAATCCTCCTAGGGAAGATCCTCCTAAAGCTGTATTAGCAGGATCTTTAAGGGTACGGTATTTTTTATCAATAAAAGGTTTTAGTTCTTTTATTAAAAATTTGGCATATAAATTAGCTTTTCCACCCTTACCATGACGCTTGTCTACTGAAGGAGTATATTCATCAATGCGTGCTTCTCCACTGTTGTAAATACCTACAATAATAATAGGTTGAATTTTGTTAGCTAAAATTAATTTTTCTGCTGTTTCATCACATTGCCATTCTTGACCAATAAATGATGTTGCTCTATCAAAAATATTTTGTCCATCGTGTAGATATAAAACAGGATAATGGGTTTTAGAGTTTTGTTTGTAATTAGGTGGTAAATAGATGACTATGTTACGTTTATTTGCTAGGTTTTTAGAAGAGAAATCGCTTTCTACTATTATATTTCCTGTTAGTGTGTGGGTGGTTGCATCTTTACTTTGTCCAAAAATTTTGGATGGCAATAATAAAAATGCCAAAGTAACTAATAGCGTTACTAAATAAACTTTTTTTAACATAATTAAAATGAAAGGATTTTCTTTTGGTCAGCAATAGGGATTATCCTATTTATTGAAAAAAAAATCTAGCAACCCTCAGAAGAATTAACATAAATGGAAAAAGTTTTAGAAGGAAAGTTTTAGATAACTGTATTAAATACAATATGTTACAAGTTGGTAATTTTGACAATGGAAAGACTCTAAAAATTTTTTCGGAAAAGTTTTTAGTTTTTCGGAAAAATTTTTAAATTTCTTGTACGTTTTTTAGAAGAAAATCCGTCTTTAGTAAGGGAGTAGGGGTGTTGTTTACTTTCTTAGCCCAGCAAAAAAAACTATAAGTGATAAACTATCAGCTTTTAGGAAAATAAGAATAGTAGCGCACCCCGCAGATAAACACGCTTAAGTAATTTCATTAGATATCTTAAACCTCAATATCATCTAAAAAACGATACATAACAAAAACATCTACATAACCTAAAGTTTTATGCTTAAAAGCTTTTGGAAGTGTGCCTACAATATCAAAACCAAGTTTTTGCCATAAAGAAACTGCTGGTAAATTGCTGCTAACAACAAAATTAAATTGTATGGCTAAAAATCCCATTTTCTTAGCTTCTTTAAGACAATGTAGTCCCATTATTTTGCCAAGACCTTTTGCGCTGTAATTTGGATCTACCATAAAAGAAGCATTAGCAATGTGAGAACCTAGGGCAGGCTGGTTTTCAACTAGTTTATACATACCAACAATTTTTTGGTTATCTTCCATCACAAAAGGTTTTATTTTAGGCCCAAACCAATAAGAAAAAGCTTCCTCGTAAGAAGTTGTTGGAGAAAAAACATAAGTTGTTTCTGTAGCTATAACAGCTTGGAAAATCGGCCACATAGCTTGAAAGTCAGACTCGATTGCTAAACGAATATTCATAATTAAATTTTATTAAATAAAATAATACTTAATCTAAGTATCCAATAAGTAGCTAAAATAGTAGCAAATAATTTAATGGATAAGTCTTTAGTAAATAATCGATAAAAAAACTTAATAGGTTTATCTGTTGCAAAAAGTGCTAGCAGTGATGCTAGCCAAGTTAAAGTTGTTGCTATAAATAAACCTGGGCCAAGTAAATGAAAGCTAAATGCAGCAATAAATTGACCTTTGGCAATAGAACAAAATGAGCGAGTTAGCCCGCAGCCCGGACAAGGTAGTTGAGTAAGATTATAAAAAGCACAAAGCGATGTTTTAGGGTTAGGATCAGCATGGTAAAAATAGCTAATTGCTAAAACAGTTCCAAAACCAACAAACACTAGCCAAATCAATATTTTTTCATCTATTTTTAAGTCAGCTAATTTATCAATAATACTCATAAAATTACCGACGAGTTAAAGCTTGGTGTGGTTTAAGAATGGCATTTTGTTCAAAAAAACTTAAAAGTAAATTAGCAAATTCTTCTGTATATTCCAGCATTGGAAAATGATCACAGCCCCGAACAGTTGCTAGTTTACCGCTGCTGATAATTTCAAATAATGAGCGC
The DNA here is from genome assembly GCA_964492845.1 of uncultured Clostridia bacterium. GTDB lineage: Bacteria > Acidobacteriota > Blastocatellia > Chloracidobacteriales > JADJPF01 > JADJPF01. Next base: position 196,007 of record CAZBMZ010000008.1, on the reverse strand, counting down.
AAAAGTTGAGCCGAGCAAATACGATCTTCTGAGCCTCTTGTTAATAAAATAGGAATGTGTAGATTAGCTAAAGTTTGTGCAAAACGATGACGGTTGTCATTTCCCATACAGCTTGCTAAAAGGTGGAAAGCCGCCCGACGATCTGCTTTAGCAAAATCTTCATAAAGATGTGAGCGAAAAGGTTCTGGAGCATTATGATAACGCCAAGCTACAAGGTTTCCAATCATTGGAACTTTGGCTAGATCTTTTAATAAAATGCTAGCTTGTTGCCAAAATGACGGTAGTTCTATGGATTTAGTATCTTTAGCAGAGGCTTCGCTTTCTGGTGCAAGTGCTGTTAAGGTAAGCACATCTTGGGGATGTTGTCTGGTACAAAGTGCCGCAGTCCATACGCCTAAACCATGACCTACTAAATTTACGTCTTTAAGCTTAAGACTCGTGATTAATTGGTGTAGATCCTCAGCATGATCATCTATTTCAACGCTAGATTCTGCTGCTAAAGGTTGAGAACGACCAAAACCACGACCATCATAAAGTAAGCACAAATGTTTATGCTTAAGTTTTTCTACTAGTGGCAACCAATAATCACAAGAAAGTGTCCAACCACTAATAAAAACTACTGGTGTGCCTTCGCCAATCATCTGATAGTAGATTTTAGTAGAATTAAGAGAAATAAATGACATAAATTTTTTTGTATAAAATTAGGCTTAACTTATGGTAAAAATTCGGAGAATTAAAAGCTAATTATGCTTAGTTTCTCTTGCTAGTTTTTGTCTGTACTCGTTACAATGCTTGCAACATTTTATATAAGACAATTTTGTTAATTGAACCACACGCTTACTTAAGCGTCAATTAACGACGGTAGCAAAAAATTAAAAACTAAGCTTAAGTTTTTGTACTATCATTTTAATTATTGGGGATAGAAACATCTTGGCTGAAGGCGACCTAGAACTAATAACCCGTTGTCGTGGCGGTGATACAGATGCTTGGGAACAGATTGTGCGAGAATATTCGCGCAGTGTTTATAAACTCGCCTATCGTTTTACTAGTAGGCATGAATCGGCTGAAGATTTAACACAAGAAGTTTTTATTCGCATTTATCGTTCGCTAGAACAATATGATCCTGAGCTTGGAGACTTATCTAATTGGTTAATGCGGCTGGCGCGCAATTTAATTATTGATGATTATAGAAAACGCCGTCGTCAACCAGCCGATAGTAGCGACGACTTAGACGACCATATTCATCATTTAAGCGGCGGTTTTGAAAGTCCTCATCGGCGTATTGAACGCCAAGAACGTTCCTTACAAGTTCAAGCAGCAATTGATAAACTCTCTCCTGATTTACGAGAATGCGTAATTATGCGAGATATTGAAGAATTAAGTTATCAGGAAATAGTTGATAAACTAAAAATTCCTGAAGGAACTGTAAAGTCGCGTATTAATCGCGGACGTATTGAGCTAGCTAAAGTGCTACGGAGAATGAAAGTTTCTGCCTAGCTAAATTACTTCGGTTTAATTTGGTAAGGAGTATTTATGAAAGCATTAAAAAATATTACTTTAGGGGTTGTTGGTGTAGTAGCAGGTTACTATTTCCTTAGTTTTGTTTGGGTTTTATTTTGGGATGTATTAATGAAAATATTTGCCCTACTGCAAACTGTTTTTATGGTTGCTATTGTAATGGCTGCTGTTTATGTATTGTGGAAGATGTTGAGCTATAAATCTACTGAGCGCGATTAATAGCTAAATGACAGAAAGAATATATCGTGATCCTGTGCATAACATCATCGCGCTTAACAGTGCGCAAGATGATGATCGTTTGCTAATTGCATTAATTGACACTTGCGAATTTCAACGGTTAAGACGAATTAAGCAACTAGGACTAGCTCTTTATACTTATCCAGGTGCTGAACATAGCCGTTTTACTCATTCACTTGGTGTTATGCACATTATGACACGAGTTCTAAATAAGCTAGCCGAAAACTATAATATTGCTTCAGAAATCCGTATTGCTGCTCGTGTTGCTGCTTTACTTCATGACATAGGACACGGGCCATTTTCGCATGTTATTGAAAAAGCAACTGCTATAAGCCATGAACATTGGACTAAGCAAATTCTGCTTGATCCTTCTACACAAGTAAATAAAATCCTTTCTAGCTATGACTCTCAACTACCAAAAATCTTGGTAAACATCTATGAACATAAGTTTTTGCCTGCCTATGCTCATCAACTTGTAAGCTCTCAGCTTGATTGTGACCGGTTTGATTATTTGCTTCGTGACAGTTTGATGACTGGTGCAAAGTATGGTAATTATGATTTGGAATGGATTATTCACTCAATAAAACTTGACCCACAAGAACAGCGAATTTATGTTTCTTCTAAAGGTTTATATGCTGTAGAAGAATATCTACAAGCTCGATTTTATATGTTTCGCCAAGTATATTTTCATCATTCCTTAAGAGCTTCAGAAAATATGCTAATTGCTATTTTACGTCGTGCAGTAGAATTATTAAAATCAAATGACCTAGGCTTTTATCTAAAAGATTCGCCTCTTGCAAAACTCTTGACCGCCCGGTTAATGACTACAAAAGAGTTTTTAAGCCTAGATGACCACGACATAATGTTTCATATTAAGCAATGGATAAATGAAAAAGACATTGTTTTAAGAGATTTATGTAATCGGTTTATTAATCGGAGGCTCTTTCGCTCAATTGATATAAATTGGGCTGAAATTGAGGAAACAGAAGTTTTTACTAAAGCTTGTGAAATTATTACTCAAGCAAATTTGCCACCTAATTATTATTTATTTCGAGATAGCGCAGCAGATATTCCTTATTTTGGGCCTTACAATAGTGCTGAACCTAAAGGACAAATTTATATTGAAGCAAAAAGACATGCCAACAATGAACGGTGTGAAATTACTGCTGTATCTGATGTAATCAAAGGAATGAAAGGTTTTAAGATTGATAGGCTTTGTTTTCCAAAAGAAGTTAGTGAGCAAATGTATAGCTTGTTAACAGAATCAAAAAAATAAATCTACTCGCTTTTTGGTAATGGTTTTAAGTCTGAATAAACCGAAGTATGTTCTAACCTAATTGGAATGCCGTTTTCATAAGTGCTACAACTTACTTCCTGAGTAATACGACCTGGTAATTTATCATTAGTAACATCTTCAAGTAAAATTTTTATCACTACATTGCTATAGCGGTCAATGTCGCCTATTTTTAGCTCTGCTTTTAAGGGCAGGTGGGTTTGTTCATCTATCCAAACAAAACAATTTTCAATTGCAATACGACCGGGACGAAAGCGCAAAGCTAATTTAAAGGCTTGACGACCAGATATTTTTTCTCTTTCAACCTCCTTATAACCATTTACAAATTCTTTGCTAAGAAAAAGTAAAAAGCCTGTTTTTAATGATGCTACAGGAGGCAAAGTTTCTTGGAGGGTAGGAATATCAATCACTTTAAAAAGGGCATTTAGTCCAAAGCGAGGTGGTTGATGTATTTCAATTAGATTTTTTTCTAGGATTTGGCCCGCACGAGCGCGGACAGCATAATCAGCCGATTGACGATAATCTACATTTCTATTAGGAATATTTCTGGTTTGTCTTCCTTCTGGTAAAACTGCTGACAGACGAAAACTAACAGTTTCTTTAAATTCAATAGATTGGCCTTGTTTATGTAGGTTTTCGCTAGCTTGGAGAATGTCAGCTAACAAAGCAGCATCGGGAAGTGGTGGTGGTGGCATTTCTGTTATTTGAGCAAAAACAAAAATATTACAGATAAACATAAGAATGCCTGCTAAAAAAGCTTTTTTCCAAGACATTGCTAATAACCCTTTCTAAAATAAACAAGTTATTAAAATAAAATTGATGACTTATTGTAGCTAAAAAAAGTAGAAAAAGCGTCTTGTTTTTGTAGTAGGAGCAAAAAGCCATAAATGCTAAACTTTTTGCTCCTTGGCTATAAAAATCTTGAAAAATTATTAATTACTTAGCAATTAATACTAATACGCCTCTTCCATGTAAGCCATAAATAGTATTTTCACCACCAATAAAAGTTTCACTACCAGGGTTTGTAATATTTCCATTTCCTTCATTCCAACTAGAACTATCTAGCACTCTATACCAATTTTTGCCATTACCGGGCCAGGGCAGACGGAAATCTACTAAATTTTGCCAGCCATTGTAAGCAATATAAATAGCACTAGCAGAATCACCAAACTCTGTACCATCCAGACGATAAGCAATTGAACGGTTATTTGGGTTATCAAAATAAGCTCCATCGGCTACACCACCATCAGGTTTAAACCAACGGAGTTGTTCCATAACATTAGAATTATTATCTATAGCAGAGTAAAAATTCACTGGACGCAGTGAAGGGTGAGCTTTACGAAAAGCAATCATTTTTTGGCAGAAAGTTTGGAAAGCTGTTTGTGTAGAGCTTAGAGCATAGTTAAGCCAATTACCTGGAGAATCCAGGTTATAAGCATTATTGTTGCCTTGTAAAGTGCGTAAAAATTCATCACCACCATTAAAAATAGGAGTTCCAGCACTTAACATTAATAAACTAAATCCTGAGCGAGCAGCACGACGTTGATCAGCCACAACACCATTTTGATCCCAACTATCATTAATGCTTGCTCCACCATCCGAAGGGCCAAAGGGCCAGGCTTGATTATTATTTTGGGTGTTATAAGTGTAAAGATCTTTTAAGGTAAAACCATCATGAACTACTAAATAATTAATAGAGTTCCAAGGCTTGCGACCATCATCACCAAAAAGATCAGAAGAACCAGCAAAACGACTAGCTAATTGACCTGTAGTTATTGGTTCAAGCCCTAATTTATTTTGGGATTTGCGGATTGTATCCCGATAAATTCCATTCCATTCTGACCAACCAGCCGGGTAATTGCCTACTTGATAAGTATTGCCTCCAACGCCATAAGGTTCAGCCATTAAATCAACTCCACTACCACCATTAGCAGGGCGAGGTGAAAGATCTCTAGCAATACGGTTTAATGCTGTTGCAGGGTTAAGCTTGTCATAATTAAAACAACCATGTTGACAGGTGTTGCCTAAAACAGAAGCTAAATCAAAACGAAAACCATCTACTCCTATTTTGTCACGCCAATAAAGTAGGGAATCAACAATTAGATTTTGTGCAATAGGGTTTAAGGTATTAAAGTTGCCACCAACACCAGTGTTATCCCAGGAATTTTGAAAATCAGCAGTTAGTGAATGATAAGTTGGATTGTCTAAACCTCGCCAAGAAATAATGTTGTAGGTGTTTTTATCTGTAGGACTATATGCGTAACCCTCGCCAGTATGGTTATAAACAACATCAACATAAACTTTGATTCCTTTGTCATGAAACGCCTTTACCATATCCTTAAATTCACGTGTTGGGCCGCCAGGACTTTTATCATAAGCATAACGACGATCAGGAGCAAAAAAATTAAGCGTTACATATCCCCAGTAATTATCCCCGTCTGCATTACTATTTGGATTAATATCATTGTTATCATTTGGAGATTCATGGATAGGTAAAAATTCAATGGCAGTAACACCTAAACTAGCTAAATATGCAGCCTTCATTGCTGCACCTTTGTAAGTGCCTCGATAAGCAGCAGGAATGCTATTATCTTGTTTAGTTAAACCACGTACATGAACTTCATAAATAACATCATCTTTTAATGCACGTGTTGGTTTAACGCCAATTCCAGCAGAATTAGCTAAAACATCAGGTGCTAAAACTATGCTTTTTGGTGCCTTTGAACCAGTGTCAATATTACGATAAAGCGGGCCAGACGCATAAATTGTTCCGTCAGTTTGTGTTGTAGTAACAGGATCATGGCTTATTTCTAAAGTGTAAGGATCAATTAATAATTTGTTGGGATTAAAACGATTTCCATTTGCATCTACATCAGAAATAAAACCTGTAGTAGAACCTTTTGTCCAACTAGAGTTATAAGGCCAGTTTGGGCCCCAAGCCCGGTAACCATAATAAATTACTCCATTTAACCCATAACTATTTTGCAATGTTGATACAGAAGCTGTTTTAGACCAAATATTATTAGTAGAATTTTTAGTTAACACATATTTTGCTTTTTCTTGTGTACCAGTTGCACTACTGTAAAGATAAACTTCTATGCGAGTGGCACGAGAAGAAAAGACTCGAAAAGTTATATTAGTTTTATTTGCGTCATAATATGCACCTAACTGAGATGGATTAGCAGTAACATTGTACTCAACATTCCCAGCAGTTTTTATTTGTTGTGTATCAGCACTTGCTCTTAACATCAAATAGTTAAATGTTGCAATTAAAATAATTATTAATAACATACATAGGTAAGACTTACTATTTACTGACCAAGAAATCTTCATATAAAAATTGTTTCCTTGTAAAGAATATTTGTTTTTGGGATTTAAGATATTTCACTTAGCTTGTAATAGTGGCTAAGAAATACTACTAAGTAAACTTAAGTGTGAGTGTATTAAATTATTGAGTTAAATAATGTTTTATTTAAGGGGCAATAAAACAAGATAGTCTATACTATATGGAGTATTAATAACAATTGCTCTAGGATAAAATTATTAAGTACCGTACAAAATCTTTAGCTATCTTTCTTCTCCTCAAGTTCTAACCAACGTTGGTAAAGTTGGTCAAGTTGATTTTGACGGGGTTCTAGTTGTTGGCCGAGATCAGCTATTTGCTGATGATTTAAGCCATAGCTTATGGGGTCACTAAGTTGGAGTTCAAGATTTTTGATTTCTTCTTCTAATGAAGCTAGTTGTGTTTCTAATGTTACTAATTCTTGTTGCTCTTTATAAGAAAGTCCTTTTCGTACATTTGATTTTTTCTCAACAACTTGGGAAGTTGATACAGGCTTAGAAATATTTTCTTTTTGTTCATTGCTAGAAGTGCTAGAAGTGCTAGAGGTGCTATATAACTCTTTATATAAGCTATAGTTACCAGCATAACGAGTTACTTTAGCTTTTTCTTCAAAAACTAAAACTGAACTAGCTACTTTATCTAAAAAGAAACGATCATGTGAGACAAATAAAACACAGCCAGGAAAGTCTATTAGTGCTTGTTCTAACCATTGTAAAGTATCAATATCTAAATCATTCGTAGGTTCATCTAAGACCAATAAATTAGTGCTAGTTAACAGTAGTTTAGCTAAAACTAGTCGGTTTTTTTCTCCTCCGCTAAGTGTATGAATTTTGCTAAGTAATTTATTGTTATCAAACTTAAAATCAGTTAAGTAAGATCTAATATTGCGAAACTCTGAACCTACTTTTATTGTCTCTGCATTTTCGGCTAAATATTTCCAAACCGTTATTTCCCCATCTAAATCTAGCCGGTCTTGGGCAAAGTAAGCTACCTCAGTATTTTTGCCTAAAGTAATTTTTCCAGATGTAGCGGGAAGCATTCCAATTAAGGTTTTAAGTAATGTGGTTTTTCCACAACCATTTGGCCCAACTATTGCTACACGATCCCCTTTTACCATAATAAAATCAAGCTCTTTTACTAAGAGTTGTTCTTTAAAATAAACTGTTAATTTTTCTGTTTCTAAGACAGTATTACCTAAGCGTTTAGTAGAGGATAGACGGCCTTGGAGTTGGTATTCTGCTTCTTGGCGGGCTTTTTCTCTAAGTTCATAAACATTTTGAATACGGTATTTTGACTTAGTTCCTCTAGCTCTAACTCCTTGGCGTAGCCAGGCTTCTTCCTTACGAAGCAAATTAAGTAGTTTATTTTGTACTTTAGCCGCAGTTTCTTGTTTTTGGGCGCGTTCTGATAAGTAATCTGAATAGCCACCTGTGTAGCCAATGGTCTTACCCCTATCTATTTCTATCATTCGGTCAACTACGTTATCTAAAAAATATCGGTCATGAGTAATTAGAAGTAATGCACCTGCATAATTATCTAAGTATTGTTCTAACCAAGAAATAGTATAAGCGTCTAAATGGTTAGTGGGTTCATCTAGAATTAATAAATCTGGATTTTGAATTAAGGCACAAGCTAAGGCTACACGTTTGCGTTCACCTCCGCTTAAGTTGTTTATTAATTTGTCGTCTGCCTTTAAGCCTAAGTAGCCCAAAATAGTATCAATACGGTGTTGATAGTGCCAGCCGCCAAGTTGTTCTAAGCGTTGCTCTATAAGTTCATGTTCTGGTTGGAGTTTTTTTAATTCGTCTTCATCCTGACAATTAGCTATTTGATTATTAATTAGTTGATAATCACTAATAACTTTTTGTATTTCGCCAAGACTAGCACTAAGAGTTTGATTAATAGTTAGATTAGGATCAAGCTTTGGTTCTTGGGCCAGCAGCCCTAATTGAATACCTCGACGGATAGAAACGCTACCAGAAGACGCTATAAGTTCTCCAGCAATAATCTTAAACAAAGTAGATTTACCAGAGCCATTAGCCCCAATAATTCCTACTCTTTCATTAGTATCTATTGCTAGTGTTATATCCTGTAAGACAGGTTTTAAGTCATAGGTTTGACTAATTTGGCTTAGACTAAGTAAGTTCATAAGTTCCTAAAAGTTTTAGAGTGCTATTTTACGGCAATAAGTTAGAAGGTATTTTGTTTTCATGCAAGCAAATGTAAGTAGACTTTACGCACAAGTTCGGCTAACTTTAGGCAAACTAAATTGGCCGTTAACAACTCATAGTTAATTTGTTGCTGTTAAAAATACTTATCTTATCTAATTAGAATTAAATAGCTATAAAATTTTTAACCATAAAGTTTGTTTTTATGCTAAAAATATTTGGCTGATTTCTCGTCACCAAATTATTAAAAATTTTAAAGATAAACTAAAGTAGTAGGGATGTAATCACATGACGCAATGGGGAGAAAACCAACCTAATGGCTCACCAGGTGGAAATATAGTCCATGTTGTTGGTTTAACAGATGTTGGGCGAGTAAGACAAAACAACGAAGACAATTTTTTGATTGCTGACCTAAATATTAAGTATATTCCTAAAGCCTCACAACTATCACAATTTGCTATTAGCGATCGCGGAACACTTTTGCTTGTTAGTGATGGAATGGGCGGACGTAATGCAGGAGAAGTTGCTAGCCAAGTCACTGTAGAAGTATTTCAAAATGAACTGCTTAACCGTGAATATAAACAACTTGGTGCTGAAGTATTAGCTGAAATTACAAAAAAAGCTAATTGGGCTATTTGGTCACGCTCTCAACGTAATGCCCAAGAACAAGGAATGGGAGCAACCTTAACCGCTTTATTAATAGAAACTAATCATGCTCATATTGTCCAGGTTGGAGACTCACGCGCTTATGTGGTACGTAATGGACATATTTTTCGTCTTACCAAAGACCAGTCAATGGTGCAAACTCTTATAGATTCAGGGATTATTCAGCCTGAAGAAGCAGAAACGCATCCTTATCGACATGTTATTTTACAATCTCTAGGTGCAGAACCTACGGTTTATCCTGTTACTTCAACAATTGATCTTTATGATGGAGATCAAATTTTGGTTTGTTCTGATGGCCTATCAGGAATGCTTCGTGATGAGCTAATGCAGGAATTAATTATGAATGCCCCTACAGTAGAAGAGGGCTGTCGTACCCTACTAGATGCTGCTAATGCTCATGGAGGCAAAGATAATATAACCTTGATTTTAGCTTCGCTTGAATATGGGCAAGAATTTGCAGAATCACAACCCGTAGAAACACCAGCAGTTACAGATCCAGACTTTGCTCGTACATACTCTTATTTAACTCCTACCTCAAAACTTCCACCTGCACCAGGAGTTACAGCAGAGTTTGATAGCTCTTCAGCACCAGCTTTATCAGAAAAAGAAATTACTGCTGAAGTGGAACAAGCACCACAAGTTGATCTAAATGAAATTTATGCTCCTAATACAGGAACTAGAGAACGTGTTTTGGTGCTTTGTGCAAGTCATGAAGATTTACTATCTTTTGAGTTTATGCTTAAGCCTTATTATGAAGTGATTACTGCAATAGATGGCGAGGAAGGTTTAGCTAAAGCAATTACTGAACAACCACGCTTAATTATTGCTATGGTAGAACTTCCAAAAATTACTGGTATGGGTGTTTGTATAACTTTAAGAGGAAATCCACGTTTCCGTAATATTCCTATACTTTTAATTTCTTCTGAATATAGCCAGAAAAAACATATTATCGAAGGTTTAGAAAATGGTGCAGATGACTATTTAATAATGCCTGTTGATGAAAAAGAAGTTTTGCTTAGAATGAAGCCTAGAATTGAACGTGCTAAACAAATGGATACCCTACGTTATGAAAGTGCTGTCAATGAGGCTAATAGTTTACAACTACAAATGGAAATGGATGCTCTAGCAAAAACTCGTCAGGATATTTTCCAAAATGTTTTAGATGCTGTTAGTGATGGAATTTTAATTATGGATACTGCTGGGTGGGTAACAGCAGTAAATGAAACATTTGTTAATTTTCATAAAGTTCAACTAGATAATGTAGTAGGTTTTGGCTACCGAGCATTGCTTAAAAAAATCCAACATATATATGAAAGCCCTGACCAACAATTACAACGCTTTATAGAATTAATTAACAATCCTGATATGGTAGTAGAAGATGAGATAAAGACACGTTTAGAGAAACGTGGAACAAATAAAATTAAACGTTATAGCTCACCAGTTCGTGATGAGAGCGGAAAAATCTATGGTCGCCTTTTTGTCTTTCGTAATTTAATGGCCTAATGAGTGATAGAAAATTAGCCTTACTAGCTGATGACCAATTTTATAGAAAACGTGTAATTACTGCTGCTATTTTAATGATGGCAGTAGTTTTTTTTGGTGTAATTGGCTATCAACTAATTGAAGGCTGGAATGTTTTTGACTCTCTTTATATGACCATAATTACTTTAACGTCTATTGGTTATGGTGAAGTTAATCCGCTTACTGTTAAAGGGCGAATTTTTACAATTTTTTTAATAGTTACTGGTATTGGTATTATTGGTTATAGTTTAAGTGTAATAGCTAGTTTTATCATTGAAGGCCAATTAATAGGTTTAATTGGGAGGCGTAGAATGCAAAAGGCTATAGAAAAGCTTTCTAACCACTACATTTTATGTGGAGTTGGTGAAACTGGACGCTACATTGCAACAGAATTCGCTAAAACTAACACTCCTTTTGTAATGATAGAACTGGATCCAGAAAAAATAGAAACGGTTAAAGATTTAGGTGTACCATTTATTTTAGGTGATGCTACTAGGGATTCTATATTAGTTAGTGCAGGGATTGAACGCGCTCAAGGTCTTGTTACCGCACTGCATAGCGATCGGGACAATGTTTTTGTTGTCTTAACCGCAAGAGGTCTAAATAAAAATATTAGAATAGTTTCACGTGTTGTAGAAAAAGAGTCAGAACATAAATTAAAAATTGCTGGTGCTGAAACCGTAGTTGCTCCTAATTATATTGGAGGCTTGAGAATGGCATCTGTAATGCTGCGGCCAGCAGTAGTAAGTTTTTTAGATGTAATGATGCGCGATCAAAGTTCTACTATTCGGATTGAAGGCATAACCTTACCAAAACGTTCTTCCTTAATAGGTAATACTTTACGTTATTCTGATATTGGACGTAAAACAGGTCTTATTGTTATTGCTATGAAGCGTGTTAACAATGAGAAATACATTTATAATCCAAATCCAGACACAAAATTTGAAGCAGAAGATACTTTAATAGTTATGGGAGATCTCAAACAAGTAGAAACACTAAAATATTTAGTAGAAAAATAAGTTAGCCAGCCAAGCCAAGCCCTAAAGGACTTGGCTATTATCAAATGCCGCTACGCGGCCATAATAGGTTTAAATTTCTTTAAGCCCCAGAGGGGCTTTTGATATTAGTCCAGTCGTTTACGGCTGGACTAATAGTTTAGGGTACTAGCACAACTCTAAAACCTGTAGTTTCTGATCTAACACTTTGTCCATTGCGACTACGAAAAGAGATACGAGCATATTTTTCCCCACTATTCCATGCTCCTCCTCGTTGAACACGAGACCCAGATTCTTCACTTGATTTAACAGGGTTTTCTGCTGGGCTATTTTTATAAAATTCAGCATCAAACAAATCTTCGCACCATTCCCAAACATTTCCACTCATATCATAAAGGCCAAAAGCATTAGCAGAATAACTAGCTGATTGGGTAATGGCTTTTTTTTCTCCTGCAACATTAGCTTGAGTTGGATCCCAGGGATTACCCCAAGTAAATTTTACTGATTGCGCACCACCAGCAGCATATTCCCATTCTGCTTCTGTCGGGAGTCGATAAGTTTTTTGGGTAATATCTGAAAGCCATTTACAATAAACCTGGGCATCTTCCCAGCTAACAGCCATTGCAGGCATATTACTTACACGGTCGCTATTTGTTTCTTGCCATTTTGGGTTTTCATAACCTGTAGCTTTAACAAAATCTGCATATTGAGCATTTGTTACCTCTAAACGTCCTATTTCAAAAGCTTTAAGTGAAACATTATGGCGGGGTTGTTCTTCCTTTGGAATCTCTTCTTCTGCTTCGCTACCCATCATAAATTGACCAGCAGGAATAGCAATTGTTTCTGGGATTAAATAGTCCTCAAATTTTATCCCATATTTTTCTTCAACTTTTGCTAAAGGCTTTTCAAGTGGTGTAACTCGACGATCATCACCAGGTTTGCTTTTTTTACAAGAAAAGCTAAAAAATAGTAAAAAGACTGCTAGAAATACAAGTAAGTTTCTTAGGTAAAAATTTTTATTAGCCATTGTTTTAACACCTCCACTATTACTTTTATTGCTTTTTATTTTGTTCTATCCAAGCTAAAGCTTTTTCTAGTTCTAGGATTGGGTTAGCTGGAAAGGCATGTCCAGTGTTACGAAAAAGCTTTAATTCTACTTTTAAGCCTGCATCAGATAGTAAATTTTTAGCTAACTGATTGTTGGCTAAAATATGTGGGTCTTCATTTTCTCCATTAGCTAAGTAAACTGCTGGGAGATGGTTTTTAAGTTTTTCCAGTGCAACAAGTTTATGTAGATACCTGGGAGCAATAGCAATAACACCTGCAAAACGTTCTGGTGTTGATAAAGCCATATTTAAAGCTATAGTTGCACCCTGGGAAAAACCCATAATATAAATTTTACTTGTATCAATAGGATATTTTTTTTCTGCTTCTGCAATGGCTTTTGTAACTATATCTCGCCCTTCAGCTATTGTTCCCCATTGATAATGCCCATCGCCAATTGTATAAAGAGCCTGGGGAGCAATTAACACTGTTTGATTTTTTTTGGCAATTGAATCCCAAAGTTGAAATAAATTAGAAGCATTTTCTGTTTCTCCATGTAAAACTATAAGGAGAGGTAACTTTTTCTTTGCATCGCTTTGCAAATTATTTTCAACCGTAAATGGAGTGCTTCTAGCTAATTTACTTTTTGTTTCTTCAGTTAATTTAAGAATCTCAGAAAATTCTTTTGCTGTTTTTAATGAATCTATATCAGGATCATTATTGATTATCTCAGTGTCAATTAATCCTTTTTCTACAGCCTTTTCTAACCATTTTATTGCTTCTTCTTTATTTCCTAGTAAGGCATTAAGTGCTGCTAAATTATAACAACCATCATAATAGTAGGACACAAAACCCACTATTTGTTTATTACGAATTATTGCTTGCTCAAATTTTCTTACATCTTCCATACTACGCGGCGTGCCAGCAATGTTAGCACGTCTAGGGCGAGAAGAATTTTCACCGTTATCTTGAGCTAAAATAGGCAAGATAATATAGGTTAGTAAAATTAATAACAGTAAAGCTTGTCTTAACACAATCACAGTTTTAATACCTCATTTTTTTGCTCTTAATTGATAAATTCCTTCTACTACTACTCGTTCTCCTGGATTTAATCCAGTAAGAATTTCTATATTTTCTTCTGTTTCTATTCCAGTAGTAATTACTCGTTTTTCAAATTGTTCTCCACCTTTATAAACAAAAACTATTTTTTGTTCATTTTCTGTTATTACTGCTTGAGCAGGTACGGTTAATCTTTCTACTTTTTCGCTACTATTAATATCTAGTTTTACCATAAGCCCATCTATTAATTTATTTTCTGGATTTGGGATTTCAAAATATACTGCTACCGTTCGAGTTGTAGTATTAACATTTGTAGCTAAGTTAAAGAATTTTTTGTTTACTGACAAAGAATTTATTTTACTATCTATTGCAGGTACTTGATAATTAATACTAGTAGCGTTATATAACTTAGGTAAGTCACTTTCAAAAATTTGTGCTTCTACCCAAACACTAGATAAATCAACAATTGTAAGTAATGTTTTGCCGCTTTCTACCTGCTCACCATTAGTAGCATTTAGCGATGCAACAATACCTGTAAGTGGAGATTTAATATTAAGATTTGCATCAAAATTTTTATCTTTTTGTCCAAGATCAATTAAATTACGTATAGCATGAGCCGCTTCTATAGCAGCAAATTCAACCTTTTGTTCTGCTTCTTGTAAACGTTTTAGAGAAGTAGCACCTGCTTCATAGAGTTTTTTTACTCTTGTTAATTCTACATTAGCAATTACTAATAGTTTACGTGTATGGTCTACATCGTCTTCTACTTTAATTCGGCGGCTACGTTGCTCTATTTGATAAGCATCTAAAGTAATTTGGTCAGCTACATTAAGTGGTTGTTGAACAGTAGCAATAACTTCATCTTTTTTTACTAGATCTCCTAGAGTAATAATTCTTTTCATTTTTAGCAGCCCAGTGACAGGAGTGCTTATAGTTGTTTGTGATTGGGGCCGTAATTTAATAGTAGCTGGTACTTGAAAGCCCTTATTAATTATTTTGTTAGTTGCAGACCTGGTACGAAGCTTAAAAAGTAGTTGAGACTCTTTATCAAGTGTAATTAGATTTGTTGGAGAGTTTTCTTTATTTTCTGATTTATTTTCTATTTTATTTTCTGTAGTTGCTTTAGTGTTTGTTGAATATATAAAAATATAGCTAAGAGATATTACTAGAACAGTTAATATTGATAATAGTAAAGCAAGTTTTTTCATGGAAAATCTATTAATTTATGAAAAGTCTTTTTCTGAAATTATAGAATATAGTTGGTTTGTTGCAAGGCTTATTAACTTTGGGTAAGGCTACAAAAAATTATTTGAGGATAAGCAAACTTTGAGGATTAAAAAGGGATACAAAGATTTTCATATCCCTTTTTTAATTAACTATTATTGATTATCTGGATCATCTTGGCTTGGAGCAGCAACAGCAGGAATAGTTCCTTTAGCTGGTTTGATACCATTAAAGTTTGGATTGTTATCAAAAGCATTAACAGATAAAATTCCTACAGCTTTTCTACCAGCAGAAGAGGTATTAGAAACACCGGCTGCTACGCTACCGCTAACAGTAGTAAATGCTACTGTACCGGTTGAACTGCCTTCAAAACCAATACCAATACCTGGATTAGGCATGTTGTTGGCAGGAGCAGCACCAGAACGGAATCCAGAGGAAGCTACTGTAGAATTGCTAATAGTAACTTTAGCTGAACCAGTGACATGGATACCAAAGTTAGTATTATTTTCTACACGGCAATTATCAATAACCACTCTAGAAGAACCATTAATTTGAATACCATCAGTCCAGTTACGACTAATCATATTGCGAATGGTAACAATTCTAGTTGCTGGAGCATCTACAATAATACCAGGGCGGGCTTGACGGTCAGCGTTACCAGCATTGCCAGCACGAACTGCTTCAATCATAGCACTTACACCAGGAGCAGCTTCTAAAGTGACATTACCATTAGCACCTGTAATACGGGCACTTTCTAAAAAGCGACCAGAAGTAACAACTACAGCAACGCCGTTTTGGTTAGCACCAGCATTAGCCATACCCAATGCAGCACCAATAGTTCCAAATACTTGGTCAGAAGCATTATCTAAATCTTCATCAACACCAAGTAAACCATCACCATCAAAATCTCTTTCACCTTCTACTAATAATGGATGGTTAGCTGCTACGTCTGTAGTGTTCCAGGAAGTAGCAACAAAACCAAATGCTAAAATTAGAGAAGCTAACACAATAAACCGAGTAATTTTGCTCATTTTTATTCTCCTTCTTTGTTTAAGACTTATCTTAATGAATCATTTTCTACTTCTGGTGTCATCTCATCAGACAACTTAACAAAAGAAGAAGCTGAAGTACCAGAAACATTGGTGCCATTATCAAAAACAGTAGTTCTTGATAGTACAACAGGTTGAGTAGAGCCATTGCTTAATCCAGTAGCGGTATTGCCAGAAATTGTACTATCAACAATAGTGCCTCTAGCTTGCTCTTCAAAGCGAATACCTGTACCTGGGCCTGGTGTTCCCATCATAGGATTAAATCTCATACCAGAAGCTTGAACAGTAGTTCTAGTAACATTGACTCTAGAGGTTCCCATAGCGCGAATACCAAAATTAAGATTGCTATCTAAACGACAGCCATCTATTAATACTCTAGAAGCTCCTAAAACTTGGATTCCTTCTAAATAGTTACGAATGTTTAAGTTACGTAAAATAATAGCTCTATCAGTTAGATCTGTATTGATAAGAACACCAACTGCTGCTTGGCGAACACCATTATTAGCATTGCCAGCTAAAACAGCATCAATATCAGCCATAACGCCTGGAGCAGCTTCAACAAGAGTTACACCATTTACAGTCATTTGGCCTGCATCTGGATTAGGAATACGGATTAATTCTGGGAAACGGCCACTAGTAACAACAATTACTTGTCCATTAGCATTAGCAGCACCATTAGCAGCTAGTAATGCAGCAGTGATTGTTCCATAGACTCTATCTGTAGCATTATCACCATCTTCATCAGCACCAAGTCTACCATCACCGTCAAAGTCTCTTTCGCCTTCTACTAATACAGGGTGATTAGCAGAAACATCATCTTTAACAAAGTTTGTACTAAAAATTAGGCCAGCAATAATCAATGCAAAAGTTACTAATCTTAAAAAAGTAATTTTGCGAACATTAAATTTCTCCATTGAGTGATCTCCTTCAAGGTTTTAACATAATTTCTGGTCGTTATAATTTAAGTGGTTTAAGTAAATATTTACAATTTCCACTAAGCTAACACACATTTAATGGCAATACAGAAACAGACGGTATTTTAGGCAAAATAAAAAGTAAGTTATGTTAATTGATAGTTTCTGTATAATGAATTTAGATATAAAAGGAATAGCCGACACAATTATAGCGATTAAAAGAAGTTATGGGAAGTATTAGCAGCGAAAATTTCAGAGTTTGTTCCATTATATCTTCTAACTAGCTCTTAACTACTTCTTTAATTTAGCAGTTACACAGATTTTTTACTTATTAACTATTGTATAATTTGCTAGGGATTTTAAGAAGAACTTGGGTTATTTGTTTAGATCTTTAATTTATTAAATATTTTATGGCTAAATTCTAATCAAAAATAAGTTGTTAGTATGGTTAAAATAAAAATTCGACAAGAAAAATATCCTCTTAGATGTGAAATCTGCCATCAGTCAGATCTTTTTGATGGAGCAAATAATTTTTGTCGCCGTTGCAGCATCATTAAAGATGTTAGCACCAAATCTTATCAATCAAGCCAAACAAGCCAAGACAATCGACCTAATAGAATCCTTGCCAATGGCAATATTGAACTAATGACGTTAATTCAAATAGTGGTAATTATTGGCTCATTAATAGGAATTTTTGTAGAAATCCGCACTATTTTATTAAGTGGGCCAATGTTAAGTGCTGTTGGGCTAGTGCTTGCATGGACAGCTTATCGTTGTGATAAACGTTTAGGTGTAGTTGTTGGGCTATCTGGATTTTTAATTACCTTGGTTTGTGTAAGTCTAATATTGATTTTTGGTTGGCTTCCTCAAGAGGCTGAAACACCTATAAAAATAATAAGTCTAATTTATAGCTTTTTGGTGCTGCCATTAGGGATAACTATTTTGCTGCACTTAAACCGACGTAACCCTAATGGCACTTTTAGCTTAAAAGACGAAAAAACTAGTAAGCTTTAATCTTCATCATCTGGAATATCAAAAATTATTGTTTCTCCGTCGGATAAATCGCTTTCTAGCCTAAATAATATATAAGTTAAATCGTCGTGTTGTGGTTCATCCCCTACAAAATTTTCTATTTGCCGATAAAGCTGTTTGGAAAGCTCATCTAATGCTAAAGTGCGGTTTTCTTGTAAAAAAGTAATAAGTCGTGCTTCACCAAATTCTTCTTGCTCAATATTGTTTGCTTCTGTTAGCCCATCAGTATAAAGACAAACTAAATCTCCATCCTCTAAAAATATTTCTTCTATTTCATATTGAGCTTTTTCAAACATACCCAAACAAAAACCACCTTTTTCTAACTTTAATACTTTTCCCCCTCGTCTAATTACTAGTGGAGCATTATGACCAGCATTAACAGAGGTAAAACCTTTTGAATGTTTATTTAATAACCCATAAAAGAAGGTAATATAGCTATAAGAAGGCGTACTACGACAAATTACTTTATTAATTCGTGAAATTGCTTCTAATAGGTCAGGTTGTTCTATATCTATAGTTGCTCGAAAAGTTGCTTGTAAGGTAGACACAAGTAATGCTGCTGGGATTCCTTTGCCAGAAACATCAGCAATACAAAAACCAATGTTTTCTGGAGAAGAGATAACAAAATCATAGTAATCTCCTCCTACCGTATGACAAGGAATATTAACACCTATTACTTCTAAACCATCCATAGCAGGAGGTTCCTGGGGCAAAATACGCTTTTGAATTGTTACAGCTACTTCTAATTCTTGCTCAATACGTTGTTTTTCTAAATGTTCTTTTAGAAAACGTGCTTGCTCAACTTTAATTGCTGCTACAGATGCAATAGTAGTTAATACACGTAGATCATCTTCACTAAAACGTTTTTCATAAGGATTATCTACGTAAATCATTCCTAAAACTTGTTCATGTAGTGCTAATGGAACAGCCATACAAGAACGCATTCCAGATAAAACTATTGATTGTGCGCCAGCAAATCGCGCGTCTTGTTGTGCATCTGAAGTTAAAACCGACTTTTGTTGTAAAACTAAATCAGAAATATGACGACTAATAGCTACTTCGGGAGTTTCCCCAGTAGATGGTGGGACTCGATAACGGGCAACTTTACAGGTTAAATCACCGCTTTTTTCTACAAGTAGTAAAAATCCTCGGTCTGCCTGAATATTTTCAAAAACTATATCTAAAATATTTTCAAGCAATTGGTCTAATGACCAGTCCGAAAGCATTAACCCGACTTTTGTTACTAATGCTAGGAGATCTCTTTGTTGGGCATTATCAACAAAATCTTTTGCTACTTTTCTTTGTAATTGCTTGTCTGATAAAAGTTGGGTAGAGGAAGGCACAAGCACCCGAGACATACGGGTTCCAGGCTCAGGCCCCAAGGTAACTTCAGGGCTTTGGCCCGATTGGTTATTATGGAAAATAACACTAGTCTTTGTTCCTGCACCTTCAGCAGTTTCTCTATAGTAATGTAGCTCGGTTTCACCGATTCTAATTCGATCTGTTGGTGTTAAACAAAGCTCTCTTGAAACCCTAGTTTCATTGTAATATGTACCATTTTGACTACCAAGATCTGTAAGCCAGTAATTATCTCCACGTAGTTCTAAGACTGCATGAATACGGGAAGCAAAAGAGTCATTAATATTTATATCTGCACGGCTTGAGCGTCCAATGGTTTGTTTATTTTGGGTAAGCCAAACAGTGCGAGGTGGTAAGCCTGGTGAATAAATAATTAAATAATGCATGGATTTTGGTAGTTCCTCCAAAAATGTCAGAAGCGCAAGTATAACAAAAAAGCTTTTTTAAGTAGTACCTATTTTTTACTACTGATTTTAGTCAAGCCAAATAATTAAACCAAATAGCCAAGCCCTGAAGGACTTGGCTATTATCAAATACCACTACGTGGTATAAAAGGTTAAAATTCTTTTCTTAAGCCCTGTAGGGGCTTTTGGTAGTAGACCTGTCCTTTAGGGCAGGTCTGAAGGACTTAGCTATTATCAAATACCACTACATGGTATAAAAGGTTAAAATTCTTTTCTTAAGCCCTGTAGGGGCTTTTGGTAGTAGACCTGTCCTTTAGGGCAGGTCTGAAGGACTTGGCTATTATCAAATACCATTACATGGTACAAAAGGTTAAGATTCTTTTCTTAAGCCCTGTAGGGGCTTTTGATAGTAGACCTGTCCTTTAGGGCAGGTCTATAAAAAATCAGATGGCTTAGCTCATTCTTTTTTCTACGCTATTCCAGCAAATATTAGAAAAGAAAGCTTCTATATATTTGGCGCGTTCAGCAGGCTTGTAATCTACCATAAAGGCATGTTCCCAAACGTCCATTACAAGCAGTGGGGTAAACCCGGCTGGATGTCCATCTTCATGCAATGTAATCCAGTGATTGGAAAGATTTCCATTGGTTGGGTCTTGATAAAGCATTGCCCAGCCTACACCGCGCATTGTTCCAACTTTGACAAAATCTGTTTTCCAGTTGTCATAGCTGCCAAAAACATTGTTGATTTGAGTATGTAGCTTTGAATCTCCTGCTAGATCTTGTGGGCTTTTAGTCATATTACCAAAGTAATATTCATGTAAGCGCATACCATTATATTCAAAACCTAAACGGCGTTTAAGTTCTGCATATTCAGGTGTTCCACCTTTACCATTTTTTAGCAAATCACCGATTTGTTCATTTAGTAAATTAGTATTTTTCACATAGCCAGCGTAAAGTCCAAAGTGAATTTCTAATTGCTTATCGGAAATACCATTAAGATTAGAAAGGTCGTATTTCTGCTCCTGGTAGGGCTGATTTCCAGACATAAATTATCCTCCAGATTTTTATTTATTTGATAAATTAGTAAGTTATTGCTATCTAGGAAAAGGCCATACTAGCCGAAAATTTTTAATCAAACAACCATAGTTAGCACACTTTAAGATAAACTTTTTGTAGTTAAGAATATACAAAGAAATCTAACTCTTTTCTGTTCTTGGATAGCGTGCTTTGGCCCTGGAACGAATACCTCCACGTGGGGTAAATTCGCCTATTACCTCAGCCCAAACCGGCTGACAAGCCGCTACAAAATCATTCAACACACGATTAATAACATTTTCATAAAAAATGCCAACATTTCTATACTCTAAGAAATATTGCTTAAGCGATTTTAATTCTACACAAAATTCATTAGGTTGATAGCGAATTGTGATAGTTCCAAAATCAGGTAGTCCTGTTTTAGGGCAAATAGAAGTAAATTCAGGGATTTCAATCTCAATCTCATAATCTTGAAATTGATTGGGCCAACATTCAATGCTAGGAAGTGCTACATCTAACCCGGCTTTTGCTTCTTTTTCTGTATATCCGGTGGACATCCATTCTCTCCTCTAAGTAATCTAAGGTCATCAAATTTAGGCTATTATAACCTGTAAAAGCATTTTTTCTTAGCCTGACTAGCAAGACAAACTTACGTGAATAAAAAATAAGTTCTAGGAACATTTAAGCTAATTAATATTTCTTAAGAACAACAATGAAAGGGATAAACTAGTTATGTTACGAAAGCATTTATTTTTATCTATACTTCTGCTTTTTCTCTTTAGCACTTTAGCTTTTTCTCAAGAAAATTCTAATCAAAATAATCAAGATGATGGTGAAGCTATACGTATTGATACAGAACTAATACAACTTGATGTAGTAGTTACAGACAAAAAAGGCAATATAGTCAATAACTTAACAAAAGAAGATTTTGAGTTATTAGAAGATGGTAAACTGCAAGATATTTCTTTTTTTTCCATAGTGCGCCCTAAAGTAGACGCAAAATCTACTATTAAATCTCCAATAAACACCAGTAAGAATATACCTATAGACGTTCCGCTTATTGAGCAATCTGGCCGCAATTTTATTATCTTGGTTGATGACCTACATATCAGCTTTAATAATATAGTTAATGTAAGAAAACAACTTCTTAATTTAATTAATACACAATTTCAAGTTGGAGATAAAGTTGCAGTTATTAGCACTGGTGGCGGACTAGGGTTTTTACAACAACTAACTGATGATCCAAGAGTAATGCGTAGAGCAGTTGAAAGGCTTAGATCTCAAGTTCGTCCAACGGTTCCACCAAATAACCTGGCTGATTTAACAGAATTTCAAGCACAAAAAATTTTAGAAGGTGAAATTGAATCTTTAGATTTAGCTGTTATGAGATATATTGAAAATATTGGGATTCCTATTCCACGAACTACAGCTGAAAGAGATATACAAACTACATCCCGCCAAATAGTTGACGCGCTAAATCTTCAAACTACTGCTACTTTGCAAACAATCCGTAATAGTATTCTGGCTCTTAAGAGTGTACCAGGTCGTAAAACAATGATTTTAGTATCAGATGGTTTTTTACTTGAACCTAGAGAAGCTGATCACTACCAACAAATGCAACGAATTGTTGATTCTGCTACTCGTGCAGGCGTTGTAATTTACTCTTTAGGTAGTGATGGATTAGGTTTTGGCCCTAATAATCCTTTTGGGGCTGAAAAGTCTTCTTTTGATCTTACAGGAGTTGGAATAAGTCTATCTGGTCGTGAATTATTTGCTAGTGTAATAGGGCTAAATACTTTAGCGGCTGATACAGGTGGAGTTAGCATAATTAATACTAATGACTTGTCTGGAGGGCTAAAACGTATTGTTGATGAAAGCTCTAGCTATTATTTACTAGCCTATTATCCAACGTCAGTTGAAAAAGATGGCAAGTTTAACAAATTCCAAATTAAGATAAAAACTCGTAAAGATTTAACTATAAAAACTCGTAAAGGCTATTTTAGCGGTGGTGAAAAAATTGATCTAAAAGAATTAGCAAAAAAAGAAAAAATAGCAAAAGAACAGTCAGAAAAAAACAAAATAAATAGTGATAAAAATAGCACAAATCAAGAACAAGTAGAAAACGCTAACTCAATTGCTACCAATAATTTATTTCAAGCTATGACATCTATTTTACCTGTTAAAGATGTGAACTTAAAACTAAAAACGGATTTTTTAGGTCATATTGACAATACTAAAGATAATAGTGCGGTTTCTTTAGCTGTTAATCTCAGCAATATTAACTTTAATAAAGTTAATAATAACTACCAAAATAAGCTAAATTCATTGTTAGTTGTAGTTGCAGAAAATGGCAAAATTGTTCATTCCTCGGAAAGTAACTTGGATCTAAATCTTACAGAAGCCCGCTATAAACAAATAGGTAAAGCCTGGTTTTTCTTTAGTCGAACTTTGACATTAAAACCAGGTTTTTATAATATTCGCTTTGCCCTACGTGATCCTATTAGTAATAAACTTGGTAGTGCTACTACCTGGGTAGAAGTTCCAGATTTAGAAAAATCTAAGTTAGCCTTAAGTAATATTTTATTGCTACATTCAGACAGCAATGCTAAAGATATTGCTCCAAATATTAGCGGTAGTGGACAAGCTTTGAATATATTTTCAGAAAAATCATCTATTGGGTTTTTATGTTATGTTTTTGACAATAAAGCTAGTAAAAAAATTCCTGAACTAACAGCACAAGTCCAAATTTTACAAGGTGATAAAGCCTTATTTACTAGTCCTCAAATAGATGTAGTTGAAAAACTCGACAAAATCGGACGTATTGCCTATGGCGGAAGTCTTCCCTTAATGGGTTTTCCTTCAGGACAATATCAACTAAAAATTACTATTAATGATGCTAAGGGCAAAAAACAAGTTTCTCAAGAACAAGATTTTACAATTGAGTAGGCGATAAAAACAAAAGTTCTGAAAATCCTATATCCTGTGATTTTCAGAACTTTTATTCTTGAAATGATAATTACAAATACCTATGCTTTTTTATAGGGAGCTAATTTATTACGTATTTCTTGAATATTTGTAGTTAATAAATTAGCAAGATTTGATACGCTTTGCTCACCTTTAAGGATGTAATTATCTATGTCAATGATTAATTTTTTGGTGGCAAGAATTGAGTTAAGTTGATGATCTAGCTTGACTTCTCCTAGCATTGGAATTTTGAAAATATTTTTAAGGTCAGTCTTATACATTTGAATTAAATCATCTGGATCAACCAAGTAATTTTTGGTTTCACATTGAAGTGTAATTGTAGCTTTACTACCAAAAATAGCTTGTTGTATTGCACTATCTCCAGTTTTACGATCTAAAATTACCACAACTGTATTTAGTACATTGTCATTAACTGGCTTAAATACAACAGCTTGCCAACCACTATCAGCAGAAAATTTTATAGCAATATTACCTGCACGTGTCATTGCTCGGACTATTTCGCCTATTAGGATTTCGTCCTTACTTTCTCTCATCTCTTGTTTATGTTGAAACTTGGCTAAAAAAGAAAACATATTTTTTCCCCTCCCTTTAGGCTTGTAGTCTACCTTGTAAATATTTTGCTAGAGAATGTACTGTAGCATTAATATGATGTTGGAGTAATTGATAATTTATTTGGTAGTTATTACCAATATATTTATCAAGTTCAAATAGTAAAGGTACTTGAGCATAGATATAGCCTGAAGAAACATCAGCATCACAAGTAATAACACCTGGCTCTGCTGTATCAACAAAACCGCTTTTGAACTCTGCTTTTAAGGTTTGCCAAAGCGTACCAAAATTTTGAACAGGGCAGCCATAACCAATTACTACTCTAGCGCGTCGTCCTAAGACTCTTGCCGTAATTAAATCTTCGCTTAAGTTTCTTAATTCAAAAATTACACGTTGTCTGCTTGGCAAGTGTTCAAAACGTAGGTAATGATAGACTCCATCGGAATTAAGGTCGATTAAAGAATATCCAAGTTCAACATTAGAATGAATTACTGCACCAACTAAAATATCATCTACACGTGCATTATAAATACTTTCGTTATATTGCTTCCAACTCTCTTTGACCAAAGACACAAAAACTTGTTCAAGATCTTCACTCATATAAAGAAGACACTCCTTAAAAATTTTCAAAATTTTCAATCGCTATTACTGTTTGGAGATAATAGCCTATAGTTACGACGTGAACGAACTACTACATCCTTACGGGTAACTTGAACTTTAATGCTGTGAGGTGTGTCTGTAAAGTCAGAGTTATCTGGGTAAAAGCCCAAAATATATTGATTACGCAGTTCTTCGGCAATTAATCGAAATGTCTTTTTTAGATCTGTTACTTCGCTTTTATAAAAACGTCCGGCAGTAACTTCTGCTAGCTCAGTAAGAAATTCTACTGCGGTTTCATTTCTTCTTTGTACTCTACCATTTCGGCGTTGCCCTCTTTGGTCAACTCTACGACCTGCTTGCGGCACAAAGCTGGAAAGACGAGGAAAGCGAGGCATACGGGGAAAAGGTTCCATTCTAGGACTTCTAGGAAATGGATTTTCTCGCCAAGGAGGTCTATTATTTGGTGAATTAAAGGTTCTACCTGTTGGATAAAAAATTGTATAAATTAATGAGTTAGACTCCATTACTTTATCTAGCAATTCATCTGTGTCAATATCACTACCATAATCTTTTCCATCTGTTAGCAAAATAATGGCTTTACGTCCAACAGCCTTTTTTAACTCTTGATTAGCTTCAATTACAGCATCATTTAATCTTGTACCAATGCGATCCCCTATCCTAGCTTGATAAATGGCTCTTTCTAGGACACTTTGATCCCTAGTAAGAGGAGTAAGAAACCGTACTCGATCATCAAAAGTAATTACCATCGCACGATCTTTTGATCTTAATTGGATTAGAAAATCAAAGGCTGCTTCTTTAATATCTTCTAAAACTTCTCTAGTGCTTTGGCTAGTGTCTAGCAGCAAAGCAACATTAAGAGGTTCTTCTGCGGCATCAAAAAAGGCAATTTGTTGTTGTACCTGATTATCATAAAGAAGGAAATCTTCTTGTTTTAAGCCAGTTATATAACGTCCTTGGCTATCACTAACAACAACAGGCACATTTACCACTGTAGCATCAATGCTAATTGTTGGCTCTTGAGCTTGGCTAGGAGTAACTACTAAACAAAAAGCAAGTAAGAAATAAAATAGGGCTATTTTTGTGGAGATAAATTTTTTAATCATAAATCTTTTATTTTCAACAAACTGAGAAATTAAAAAAATTCTTGGAGTGTTACACCTTAGAAACATTTTTAGCTAAAAAAGTTTGTTTTCTCCAAAGAGGATTTTTCGCGTTGCAAAGCATAACTTTTAATGACATATTTTGAAACATTATCAATTTAATTCCCACTTTTAATTTAGGAGTTTTTCGGGAGATGGAACTTTATATTCTAAGACATGCTATTGCAGTAGAAAGATCAGGTTGGGAAGATTCAGACGACACTAGACCGCTAAGTGCTTATGGAATTGCGAAAATGCGACAAAACGCTACAGGGCTAACTCGAATATTACCAAGAATAGATACCATTTTAACTAGTCCTTATCTACGCGCACGTCAAACAGCAGAAATTGTTTGTAAAATTTATGGATTTAAGATTGCAGATAAAGTTGTAGAAACAGAGTATTTAACCCCCAATAGACCTTTAGATGATATATTTATTGATCTTAATGAGTATTGGAGTAGTCGAGTAATGGTTGTTGGGCATCAACCGCATTTAGGAGATTTAGTTTCTTATCTAACTTCTAATGGAGAGGTTCGCAATGTTCCATTAAAAAAAGGTGGGATTGCTTGTGTAGAAATTGAGCGAGAAGACCCAAAAGGTACAGGACTCTTACACTGGTTACTTACCCCAAAACAACTGCGTCAGTTGGCTGGGCAGGAGTAAGTTTAATGACTTTTAGAAAGATTGTTTTTTTTATAGCTTTGTTTTGTTTTGTGCTAACAACTTTTTCTGTTAAAGCACAAAATGAACCTCAAGAAAAAGCTATAGCTTTAATTGAAAATGCAATAACGGCATTAGGCGGACAAGCTTATTTAGCTATTAAAAGCGAGCGAGCGCAAGGTTTTGTTACTCCATACCGTCTAATTAATATTGATAATCCTGATAGCAACGAGACTGAGCCTGATAAAATTGGAACTCAATCCTTTGTTGATTACATTCTTTTACCAGATAAAGAACGAGTAGAATTTAAGAATCAAGGCCGGCTTTTTATCCAAAGCAATTCTACTAAGCATAATTGGATTTATGACTCTGATTCTGAACTCTTGCGAGACCAAACCCAAGCACAACAGCAACGCTTTGCTAACACTTTGCGCTATCAAATAGATAAAATTTTGCGTGGTGGTTGGAAAAGTGAAAATGTGCAAATTAGTTATTTACCCCGCCAAGAACTTTGGCCCCGTCAATATGGCGAAGGTGTACGCCTAACTTATTCTGATAATGAGGAAGCAGAAGTATTTTTTGACTCACAAACTAAACTTCCTTTAGCCTTACGTTTTCCTAAAGAAAATTATGATGGTATAAGGGTAAAGGCTGAAAATCGGTTTTTACGCTACCTAGAATTTAGCGGCATCACGGCCCCTTATGTTGTAGACCTTTTTGAGAATGGAAAACAAATCTTACGTATTAACTATGAAACTAGGGAATTTAATGCCCCAATCCAAGAAAAATTGTTTATTAAACCAGCTAATGCTAAATCTGTAAGGTAAGTTATTTACTAAATTTATATACATAGAATTTTTTTGTAAATAGTTGATTCTAAAGAATACCTTTAATGTCACGTAGTGACATTTGATATTAGCCCAGTCCTTTAGGGCTGGGCGTAATTTTAAGATAAAAGGAGCGAAAACTTATGTCACATCAAGTAATTACGCAAGATTGGACTTTAGCAAATCAAATTGCTGATCAAATTGTTTTAGGAAAGGCTTTTGCTTTTGTTGGACGGGAAGTTTTTGACCAACCAAGCCTTGCTTGGGTAAAACGCTTTTTTGGTGAATCTGTAATTCGCTCCCAAGTGCTTTCTTTAATGGGGCCTGACACAGCTATTCTTCCTTCTGTTTCTATTCAACCTATAACAATACCAAAACTTAGACTAGCTAATATTACTAGTGATAAAGCTCTTTATCGAGAAAAAAAAGATGCTGTTAATTTACTGATTTTAGACCCTCTTAGCCCAGACACAGATGCAGTAGTAATTCTTTATGCTAATGGAGCAGAACTTTCTAAACATACAGTGCATTTTAATAGCGGTGGTGCAGCTACTTTAATACTCAGAGACTTACTTAGTGGTAGCTATGAAGTAAAATTTAAGGATGCTTTAGATAAAGAGCCTGCTTGCGCTTTTACTGTTGCTGAATATCGGCTTGCTTCCTTAGTTGCAAGTTTAGTAGATCGTCGTCTAGTTGGAGATAAACTTACTGTCAAAATAAAATTAGAAGCTTTTGGAGTCGCTTTAAGCGGCCCTGTAAAACTAGATTTAATGGATCGAAATCAACGACTTGCTACTAACAAAGCTGATTCCGTAGATGGTATAGTAGAAACTACCTTTAATTTAAGCGGCCAAGGGCCACACTCTATTAATATTCAACTAGTTAATGATCCTGCTCGTACTGCTACCGTTCCCATAGTTGGTAGTCGTGAGTCAGAACGCAAACAAACCCCATTTTCTTACCTAGGAACAACCGTAAGAGGAACTTTACTACCTAATGAAAATAGTCGTGAGGTGAGAGGAATTTTCTTAGAAGAAGGAACTCAAGTCACATCACCTTTTCGCTTGGAAAAAGTTGACACAAATCGCGCCCGCTTAATTGCTAATACTACAGTAGAGTCAGCCTGTATAGTAATTGTAGATCATACTTTTCCTTCTTCACGTAGTGGGGCTGTAAATCCTTCAACTGCACCACATCCAGCCCAAACAGATGAAATTTATCGTTTTGGTGAAAAATTATTTCAAGAGCATAAATTCTCTCAAGCTAGAGTAATGTTTGAAGAAAAACGCGCGACTCTAACAAACCCACATCCTAATTATGCCTATTATTTAGCCTGTTGTTACGCTCGTGAAGGAAATCAAAAACAAGCTTTAACAGCACTTAGAACAGCAATTGAAGATGGTTGGAATGATTTCAATCATATGATGAATGATGATGATTTTGCTAGTTTACGCGGGCTTTCTGGCTATGAAATGCTAAAAACAGGCGGACGACAACAACTAAACTTTCCTGTGCTAAGAGCAGGAGAAGTTATAGAAATGGATGTTCCAGCACCAGCAGCTATTTTAGCCATAGGTGCTTATGTTGAAGGCAAACCCTGGGAAGGTTGGGCAGCTTTGGTTAGTCCAAGTAACTTAAAACCAGAAATTAAACTTCCTGAAACTTGCCGACCTGGTAGCGAAATAAATATAGAAGTTAATTTAGGTGAAGATAAAACATCGGCTCTTTATTTAATTGTTAAAGATGCTCGACTTTTAAGTAGTGACACTCCAAGCAGTCGGCTAGCAGGACAAATCAAAGATTTAGTAGAAAAAAGTTCTAAGGATTTAATGATAGGCAATCCACAAACAAAACTCCGTCAATTCCTTAGCGCACCTGAACCACCTACTTACTATAAATCTTCTTATATGCCATCAGTTGCTAGAAGTGCTGCTCCTATAACTGGGGCATTACCTCCATCACCTATGATGATGATGGAATCAGCCCCTATGCCAAGACCAGCTTCGGCTCCAGGGGGAGGCGGCATGTTATCATCCATTGGTGTAATGTTTGATAGTGTATCTTTGGAGGCCGATGATCTCGGAAATGTGGGAAAAGGAAGCCCTAAAAAGAGCAAAGTTAAAGAAGAATCTAGTGAAGGCGGCGATAGCACAAAACCAACCATTGTAGAAGATCCAGAAGTCCTATTTGCTGGCTTAGTAGATATTAAAGATGGTGTTGGAAGTGTAAATGTTAGGCTAGGAGAAGCTTTTGCTGATTATGTTGTGGAGGCTTTTGCTATTTCTGGGCTAGATTGGGCTAGAGTTGAAACACATTTTAGAGCCGAAAAAGAAGTTTTTGCTGTGCTAGACGTTCCACTTTTTGTTTATAAAGCTGATACAGCTATTGGACGTGTTCATTTAGGGTCAAAATCTGGTCAAATGCGCGTAAAAGTAACTTGTGATAGAAAACCTACACAATTGATTTATGATGGTCGTCCAATTGAACAAAATGAGCTAATAAATGCTTCACAAGCAGAAGTTAGCTTTTTAGTTACACCAGGTGATTATGAAGTAATGATGGAAGACCCTATCACTAATCGAGCAGATTACGTAGTCAAACGAGTAAATGAGCCAGGAAAATTCCAGTATTTAGCCAAAACACTTTGTTTCTTGCGAGAAGGCGAGAAACTCTACCTAGAATCTGACCCTACAATAGTTGCTCTAAGGGTAATGCCTAGTTTAGACAAACCTTTTCAAGCTCTTGTGGATGCTACTTCAAATTATGGACATGCATGTTGTGAGCAAACAGCAGCAATAATGTTGTCAGCTTGTGCAATGTATACATTTTCTGGAGATGATAAAAAGCGACGCGACAAGGCGGAAAGTATTATTATTGCTGGGGTAAAACGTGAAGAGTCAATGTGGCTTAAAGGTCGTGGCTTTAAGATGTATCCCGATTATGCTAATGAACCACATTCTTACTATGGGCCAAAAGCTGCTCGCTATTTGTGGAACTTGTCTTTGCTTAAAGATATTAGACCTAGCTTTAATTTAGCCAAAGCCATAGAAGATGGGTTAATAATGGCAAAAGACACAACTGCGGCTTATAAATTAGATTGGCCTCCAAAAAATCCTAGCAACTGCGAAGAAGCTTATGGAGCCGTGCGATTTGGTAACACTGCACAGGAGCAAGCCCTAAAAATTGCTCGAAAATATGCTGATAGCCAACAACCTTCTAGTAATGATCCTTATTTAATGGGTGCTGTAGGAATGCGATCAGAAGCTGCATATGCAGCAGCAACTTTATTTAGAGTTGGAACAACGGCTGATTATGTCGCTGCCCTAGCTTTAGCCAATAAAGTAGTAAAAGATTTAGGAGAAAATGGACGGCTTTATTCAACCGTTGATTCAGTTGCTGCAATTGCTCTGATGTCAGAACTCCAAGCAGCTAAAATTGTTAGCGCAACTGGAAAACTAGAAGTCAATGGACAAGCCACCACTGCTAAAGATGCAGTAAATACTACAGAAAAAATTATTAGTATTGCTGCTTTACAAGGAGTAGTTCCTATTGAAGTAACTCGTGTAGTTACAGAAGATTGGGGACAGTTTAGCAGTGGAGTACAACTTAGAATTACACTTGAAAAAGATGGAAAATTCCAACCAAAAGTTAATATTGGGGATGGTCTTGACTTAAAAGTTAAACTAGAGGGCGGCTATAAGGTAGGGGATGTTTTATGGGTTTGTCTGCCTGAAGCACTTTCTCGTGTAATTGGAGGCGGACAAGTAAAGAAATTTTCACTAGATTTTGCTGGAAAAAGTGAATTAACCGTTCCACTAGCTGCAACATCTATAACAGTTAACCGAGAAGGCGAAGTCAGCCCACAACATTTTGCTGTTTGTGTTCGCAATATGTTTGAGGAAGAACGCGCTGGCAGTAGCGATATGCTACAAGTTATCGTGATTCCTCCTAATGGTAGTGGTGGAAATTCTATTTTTGGACGCGCACTTGGGGCTTTTCGCAACCTGTTTAATTAAGCAAGTCAATTTTAGAACAGATTGAAATATAGGTAGTAATGCTTTAATCATAACAAGCTAAAAATAGCCAATCTGCTACTAATATTTGCTATCTTGCTAAAAAAGCCCCTATTATCTAGATAATTCTAGTGGTATCAAAATATAAATAGTTTTATATAGTCAAAATTACTGTCTAAAACTTAGGGAGAGGTTTTTAAGTTAATGAAAAGATGGGTGTTAGCTTTCTTGTTAGTAATTTTAAGTTATGTACAAATATTTGCTCAAAGTGAGTTAGAAATTTACAAAGATATTATTGTTCCTGGTTCAGGTGTAGCGGAAATTACTATTGGCACTCCATCAGAAACAGTATTTAGTATTTTAGGTAAAAAACCTGTTAGAAGAAGCACTTTTGAGGAAGAAAAACAAACTCTTTTAAGTAGAAAACTAAATCCTAAAAACGAATTAGTATTTTTTCTAGGGTTTGATTATGTAGTAGAATACGATAGTTATGCTAATCGTACTTACTACCCTATATATACTATTTATTTTAAGGATGAAAAAGTAGTTTATATGATTTTGTCTTCTTATGGTTATGACCAAGAGAAATGCAAAAATTTTGGTATAACAAACACTTTCTTTTTTGGTGATGGTAGAGAAAAAATGCAAAATACCTTGGGTCGTTCCTATATTAGCACTACATCATTATCTAAAGATTTGTTATTTGATTATTTTTCTAAAGGAATTAGTATATTTATGACTAAAAATCAAGTAAGAACTATGTACATTTATGCACCGTTAGATAAAAGAACTCAAAGAAAATTTTTAGCTGGACGCTAATCTATTATGATACTAAGCTGATACTTGCTTTAGTCTGGTCTTTGTAATAGTATGTAGAACAACTAAGCCAAAAATTGATTTTTTAAGGGTCGTTTTATTATTTTTTAAGGAGGACTTTGCTTTATGAGTGCTACTACTGGTGATTTGTTAAAAATGGAATTAATGTCTAATAATCAAGAATTTAGAGACTTAGCAAAAGAACATCAAAGTTATGAAATACGTGTAGGCGAATTAGCTGCCTTATTATATCCTAGTGAAGAAGAACGTTTGGAAATGGCGACGATAAAAAAGAAAAAACTCCAGGTTAAAGATAAAATGGAATCGATCCTACAAAACTATAAACGTAAAGCAGCTAGCCACTAAGCTAAACTAATAAAACAAGTGTTTTGAACAGGTTACAATCAAAACGGGGACAATCTTATTAAGGTAGTTCCCGTTTTTGATTATAGTATTAAAACTTTATAGCAAAAAAATATGGCACATGAAGCGTATCCCTATATAATTTTCTTAGCGTTATTAACTATAATGATTGCATTTATGCAGTTATACCTAGTAGCAGCAGTATTTTTTATTTTACTTCTGTTTGTAATTTATTTCTTTCGAGATCCAGAACGTAGTATTCCTGATGAAAAAGATATAGTTGTTGCTCCTGCTGATGGTCGTGTCACCAAAGTAGCAGCTATTAATCCAGAAACAGCAGATTCTGCAAATTTAATTAGTATTTTTCTTTCACCTCTTGATGTACACATTAACCGCTCTCCAATAGCAGGGAAAATAAGTGATATTAATCATGTAAAAGGTCGTTTTGTACCTGCAACCCGCGAAGATGCTTCATTAGTTAATGAGCAAAATGTTATTACTATTGAAAATGGCTCTGTTAAAGTTATTATGAAACAAATTGCTGGTATTGTTGCCCGTCGATGTGTTTTATGGAAAAAAGCTGGGGAATCAGTAGATTTAGGTGAAAGATTAGGTTTAATTAAGTTTAGCTCTCGTACAGATTTAATTTTACCAGCAGAATTTAAGATTTTAATTAAAGCAGGCGATAAGTTAATAGGTGGTGTAACCATCATTGGAAGGAAAATCAATGGATAATAAATCTAAAGAAAAACTGCGGCGAGGCCCTGACCTACGTAAAGGCGTTTATATTGTCCCAAGTCTCCTTACTACGGCAAATATTTTTTGTGGCTTCTATTCTGTGCTAGAAGCCTTAAAAGGTTTTCAAAAAGTCGCTCTTAGTGCTTCACTAAAAAATGAAGTATTACAATCTCAAGCAATCCACCATTTTGATTTAGCTGCAATGTGTATTGGTTTTTCTGTTTTATTTGATTTCCTAGATGGACGTATTGCTCGAATGGCTAATGCTACTAGTGAATTTGGCGTTGAACTAGATTCTTTAGCTGATGTCTTAAGTTTTGGAATCGCGCCTGCTGTTTTAGTTTATTCCTGGGCCTATAGTCCAATTGTTGAACTACAAAAAATTGGTTGGGCAGTTTCCTTTATGTTTTTAGTTTGCGGGGCATTACGCCTTGCACGCTTTAATGTTTTAGCTCGTAAACCTGTCCAAGATAAATCTGTAAAAAAATATTTTGTTGGTATGCCAATCCCAGCAGGAGCAAGCTTAATTGCTGCTATTGTCCATTTTACTCCAGTACCTTTAATTATGCGTAAAACCCAAGTAGATCTATTTGGTTTTATCATAGATGCTAACTTTTTTAGTGTTTTGCTAATGATTTTAACTGCTGTCTTGGCTCTACTAATGGTTAGCACAGTCCGTTATAATAACTTTAAAAGCACGTCTGATAAACCTTCAGTAAGCCGTAACCAAACTTTTTTGCTGATTGCTGTGATGATTTTAGCTGTTTACCAATGGTCTCAAGTAGTTTTACTAGTAATGGCAACTTGTTATGTTTCTTTGGGGCCGGTAGCAAAAATTCTAAGCTTTTTCCGTCCACATTCTTCAACTGAAGATCCTTCAACTAACAATGTTTCTTCAGATGTAAGTCTTAATCAACAATCGTAGGCAACAAAATGGACAATAAAAAATATTTTTCTTCTTTAGCGGATCGGTTAAAACCTAATCCAATCCGCCGTCTCTCTACTTTAATTAATCGCCCTGGCATTATTTCCTTTGCTGGTGGTGTTCCTAGCCCGGAAACTTTTCCTTACAATGAAATAGCAGAAATTTCTAGCCGCTTAGTTCATGAAAGGGGTGGCGAAGTCCTCCAATATGGGGTTACTCGTGGCAATCGCCAACTAATTGAATATTTGGTTCAAGAAATGCAAAACCGCAAGGTTGAGACAAAAGCCGAAGAATTTATTCTTACTAGTGGCTCTCAACAAGGCTTAGACCTGGTTTCCCGCCTACTAATAGACCCAGGCGACGTTGTACTAGTTGAACTACCTAGCTATATTGGAGGTACTTATGCCTTAAACAATGCAGGTGCAGAGCTTGTTGGCATTGAAATGGCTATGGATGGTTTAGAGCCAAGTATTGTAAAAGAGAAAGTTTTAGAACTTCGCCAACAAGGTCGCAAAGTTAAATTAATTTATACTATTCCAAATTTTCAAAATCCTTCTGGAATTACCTTGTCTTTGCAAAAACGTAAAGACTTGCTAGCTTTGGCCTCAGAACTAGATTTACTAATCTTAGAAGATGATCCTTATGGAGAGCTTTATTTTTCTGCTGCTCCACCTCCACCAATAAAAAGCTTTGATAAAGAGGGACGAGTAATTTATTTGGGAAGCTTTTCAAAAGTCTTAACCCCAGGTCTTAGAACAGCTTGGATTGTTGCTGGTAGCGAATTTATTGCAAATATTGAATTAATTAAAGAGGCTGCGGATCTTTGCTCTAGTATGTTAGACCAAGCTATTGTTGCTGAATGTGGAAAACAAGGTTTAATTAACAAGCGACTTGCCACTTTGCGAGAGTTTTATCAAATTCGCTGTCAATCAATGCTTGAAGCATTAAAAGAAAATGCTCCTGTTGATACTGTTTGGACGCAACCTATTGGCGGGTTATTTGTTTGGGTAGAACTCGCTAACAAAGCAATAGACGCTACTAAGCTATTAACTCAGGCTGTAGAAATGGGTGTGGCCTATGTACCGGGACAACCTTTTTATGTAAATGAAGGAAAAACCAATACTTTACGGCTAGCTTTCTCTAAAGAAACGCCAGAACGTATTAGCCAAGGAATAAAAACTCTTTGCTCCTTGCTATAAATTTATATGGGAACGCAAAATAGAGCGTTCCCACCAGCCTTTAGAGCTTATTGCAATGCTTTTTCAATTGCAGCAGCAAGTTCTGCACTTTCTGGAGCAACGCCAGAATCATATTTAGCTACAACTTTTCCATTTTTATCTACTAAGAATTTATTAAAATTCCAAGCTACTTCAGCCGCAGAATCAGGATTAGTTGCTTTTTCTGTTAGGAATCTATAGAAAGGATGTTTGTCAGAACCTGTT
This sequence comes from uncultured Clostridia bacterium, assembly GCA_964492845.1. GTDB lineage: Bacteria > Acidobacteriota > Blastocatellia > Chloracidobacteriales > JADJPF01 > JADJPF01. The sequence continues at coordinate 160,065 of CAZBMZ010000008.1, read as the reverse complement.
ACAGAAATTTTTGAGAATATTGGAAAAGTAACATTATATTTTGTACTACAAAAAGTTTTAATTTCTTCATTGCTGCCAGGTTCTTGCCCACCAAAATTATTTGCTGGAAAACCTAAAACAAAAAATCCTTTATCTTGATATTTGGTATAAACTTTTTGTAACCCTTCATATTGTGGAGTGTAACCACATTGACTAGCCACATTAACCAATAGCAAAACTTTACCTTTATATTCTTCCATTTTGACATCTTTGCCATCAATTGACTTCATAGAAAAATCATAAATAGATTTCTCTGTTAAAGGTGGCAAGTTAGCTTCTGCTGAAGAACAACCAATATTTACAGATAATGTTGCAAACATCATTACCATCATCATTATAGATACAAACAGTTTCATAGTTTTCTCCTAAGAAATTTAATTAAGTTTAAGAATTAATATTATTAAAATGAATCATTCAGGTTTTTGCTCACTTATTTTATAAGCTTCTGGGGCTGGTTTAACAGCGCGAGCAAACCACAATGGACGACGTAAATTATTTGGCCCCGGTGCTGGACGAGTTTGAGCCAACCATTCTTGATAAACTTGATGAGCTTTGGCTGTATCAACAAAAATATCTCCATAACGTTCATTTGGCAAGGGACGAGAAACTTTTACTTTCTGATGCCAGCAGTGCATTCCGCTTACTGGATCAGGATGTACTGAGAAAGTTAAATTTTGATGTACTCCAGCATCTTGCCACCAAATATGCTCAGATTCAGGATCTGCGCTAGTAAATGGTTCAATGGCTTTCATTTGTCGCATAAACCATTGTGTAGGATTAAGTTTAATTAAATCTACTAAAGCAGTTGACCAACGCTCTCCGCCAACATTGTCACGTAGTCGCCAGCGTCCTAAATGGTGTGAACAAGCAATAATACCTGGTCTAATTGCTTCTGTTACCCAAACACGATTTATAAATAGCCCAATTTCAGTTTCTACTTTTAATAAATCACCGGTCTTAACACCTACTCTAACAGCATCTTCTGTGTGTATCCAAATTGGATTACTATGAGAAATCTCATTTAACCATTTAGCATTACCAGATCGAGTATGAATTAAAGTCGGTAGTCGAAAAGTTGGTACAAGCACCATTTCGTTAGCTTCTTGATTAATATTTTGCCAATGTACATGACTACGAATATAGCCTGGCAAAGTATATTCGGGCCAATGCCAATCTTTCATGGTTTCAGAATAAAATTCTAATTTGCGTGACGGTGTTGGAAATCCTACTACAGCAATATCATTTATCATTACACCAATAGCCGCACCATTTTTTCTAATAGTTCCTATTGTTTCATCAACTTGACTATCAGCAAGCTCTGCACTTGAAAGGGCTTTTTCATGTTTTTTATAAACATCTGTTTCTACAGCAAAAGCTCCATACTTACGCATATATGCTAGAGGTGTTAAATTTTCTGCTTGAGCTTTTTCTTTTAGACCAGGAACGCTATTTTCAAAGATCCATTGGTAATATTCATCAACTGTTATTTTTTCACCTGGTCTGTAAGGAGATTCAAAATAACGCCTAATCCCTAATGAGCCATCAGGGTCAATACGCCAGGAAAGTTCTAGCCAAAACTCGTCTTCTTCCCAAACTTCGCCAGGGTTAGCTTGATAGGTAAACTCAAACTTTTCCCCAAGTTTTTGACGGGCTGTTTTTAGGACTGGTTGACGAAAACCTATCCAACTACCTGCATGAGTTTCTTGGCTTTGAATGTCATGGCGTTCTGCACCAACTCCCATTGGCAAGACATAATCGGCAAACCAAGCTGTTTCGCTCCAAACCGGAGTAAGTGCAATATGTAGTCCTACTAAATTTTCATCAAGTAAAGTTTCTAGCCAAGTTAACCCATCTGGGTTAGTCCAAATAGGGTTATAAACCCTTGTAAAATAAACTGATAACTTGCCTCGGCCAGATTTAAGAAAATGGGGTAATAAAAAGCTTAATTCATGGTGTGAAAGAGGATATTCTTTTGGATAAAGCATTTCATTCCACATTTTTTGTGGGCTAGGTTTATTTGGGGGTGTAGGGACAAATTTATCCCAAGTATTAGGAGAAACTCCGCCTTTAGTTCCTATGCTACCAGTAAGAACATTTAAGAACTCTAAACAGCGCGACACTTGCCAGCCACCTAAATTGCCAGAAGCAGCATTACGCCAAACATGCGCTGCAAATGCCTCGCCTGCTTGAGCGATTTCACGGGCAATTTTACGAATTAGCTCAGCAGAAACGCGAGTTTCTTTTTCAGCAAATTCTGGGGTAAATTGTTGATAATGTTGCTTTAATGCAACTAAAAACTCATCAAAACTAGCTTGACGCTCTGGATGTTGAGCCTTCATAAATTCTTGCCAGTTAACCCAGCGTTCTAAAAACTCTCTGTTAAAAAGATTTTCATCCAAAATTACTTGAGCCATTGCTAGTAGTAGTGCTGCTTCTGTACCGGGCCAGGGTGCTAGCCAATAATCAGCCATTGAAGCTGTGTTTGATAAACGTATGTCGATGACTGCAATTTTTGCACCAGCCATTTTAGCTTCAATAATTCGCTGTGCATGAGGGTTAAAATAATGTCCGGTTTCAAGGTGGGAACTTAGAAGCAAAATAAATTTAGCATTTGCATGGTCTGGCGAAGGACGATCAGCACCTTGCCAAAGTGCATAACCTAGTCGTGCAGCACCAGAACAAACATTAGTATGGCTGTTGTGGCCGTCGATTCCCCAAGCTTGTAAAACTCTGTCCATATAGCCGTCATGACCGGGGCGGCCTACATGATACATCACTTCATTATGTCGGTTTTCTGAAAATGCTTGTCTAATACGTCCTGCAATATCTGTTAGCACTTCATCCCAAGTAACTCTTGTCCATTGTCCTCCTCCACGTTCTCCAACACGTTTAAGCGGATAGAGCAATCTTTCAGGGTCATTAATTTGGCTAAGTGTTGCTGGCCCCTTGGCACAATTACGGCCCCGACTGCCAGGATGGGCAGGATTACCTTCTAGTTTGCGAATTTGCATTGTTTCTTTATCAATGTAGGCTAGCAGTCCACAAGCAGCTTCACAATTAAAACAAATTGTAGGAACAAGCATATAGCGTCGTGCAACTCTATCGGGCCACTCGGCTGCTTCGTATTCTGTCCAATCATCCCAACGATCTACAGGAGGAAAATTACTTAATTCTCCACTTTTATTAATTGACTCAATTTTATCTTTACGAGGTGCTTTTCTTGAAATTAAGTTTTTTACAAAGGTAAACATTTTTGAATTTTTCCAAAGCTTAGACAAGCCCTAAAGGACTTGTCTAATATCAAATGCCACTACGTGGCATTGAAGGTTTTAATGTCTTTAACAAGCCCCAGAGGGGCTTTTGATAATAGACCGCCCATTTATGGGTGGTCTAAAAGATTAATATCAAATGCCACTACGTGGCATTGAAGGTTTTAATATCTTAAGCCCCAGAGGGGCTTTTGATAATAGACCGCCCATTTATGGGTGGTCGTTTATGGGGGGCTAGCTTAATGGTACTTTTTGGCCTACAGTGATCCATAGTCTTTCATAAGTATAAAGACCAGATAAAGCAAGTATTGAAGCAAAAAATGTTGACAAGCCAAAAGTTAAAAATATTACTGGTAATAATGCTCCAAAAAATATGCCATTAACCCAAAATTGATAAAAGTAAGGCCCGTGAGTTAGTAATGTCATTGCTCGACGAGCATCAGCCATTTGTGGCTTAGGTTTATTTAAGTAGGTTAAGCCTATTTCTAAAACTATCATTGCTAGATGTCCAATTAAACCAACCAATAAGCTATTTTTAATAAAGCTTGGGGAAAAAATTTGCTCTGGCACTTTACCAATGGTTAAAGAAGCAAAAACTGCAACTAAATTAATTAATGGAGCAATAACGCCTAACATACCAGCACCAGCTAAAGTAGCTTGGAAAAATAAGTGTGGAGTAGTTAGACGACTTTGCCAAAAGTCTCGCCCTTCAGCTTGAGCAAAAAGAAAACCGCTATAAATTGCTGCTAGCACTCCTAAAATTGCTCCAGGTGCAGCTAAATAATAGGTTAAATTGGATAAATTAAGAGTTTCTGTTACAAACACTAAACTAGAAACACCACCAAAAGCAGCCAAAATATAAGCTCCAATAGCAAGCCAGGACTTCCATTGTGGACGAAGTAAAATCCGCAAAAATCGTTCAGGACGGCGCAAGTCTGACACTAGCAAATAGCCTGTAATTAGTTGAAAAATCAAAGAAATAAGAGAAGCAACTAATATAGATTTTGGCTTTTGCCAGCCCATTATTAGCGCAAATGCTGGTAAAAAGAACACTCCAGCAGCAATGGATTTAGTCCAAAGGTAGGCCCAAACGCGCCAACCCCAAACTTGATGATGAGGTACATCATAAGCGGTACGCGCCTTTGCTTCTGCCTTGGAAATAAATTCTTGTAAATCAAGGGTTTGTTTATCTAGTCCGGTTTGTGACCAAAGATAAGTGTTATCCCGCTTTTGAAGTTCTGGTTTTAAGACGCTTTTTCCTGATCCTAAATAATATAACTTAGGACGTGTGCCTTGTTCAGGTTTACGAGTAACTCCACGTTCTTTGCTAAGTAGTTGTGAAATAGGGCTTTCTGCATCGTCTAAATTTCCAGTAACAATTGCTTGTTCTGGACAAACAATAACACAGGCTGGTTGGAGTCCTACTTCAACCCGATGCGCACAAAAATTGCATTTTTCGGCTGTGTCCGTGTGGGGATTAATATAAAGCGCGTCATAGGGACAGGCTTGCATACAAGCTTTGCAGCCAATACATTGTTGTTGATCAAAATCAACTATTCCATCTGGACGGGTATAAAGTGCTGTGACAGGACAAATCTTTACACAAGGAGCATTATCACAATGATTACATCGCAAAACAGCAAATTGACGTTCTGTATCAGGAAAATTTCCTTCTTCAACATACTTTACCCAGGTACGAAAACCACCTAGAGGGACGTTATTTTCAGCCTTACAAGCTACTGTACAAGCATGACAGCCAATACATTTATGTTGATCAATCAAAAACCCATAGCGCATAAAAGAACCCCAACAAAAAATTAGCTCTTACTTGACTTACTTGACTTAAAACCTTCTATTAGGTTGCCTTGGAGGAGTAATTTTAAGGTTTTGCATAATTCGGTCGGCTGTTTCTACGCCTGCTTGTATTAGGGAATATTGTAATGAATTACCTACACCAGGCGCACCTAAAGGAATATTAGCTGGTAGAGGCAAATTAACTCCACCTATTCCAACACCAGGTTGATAGGGGCGTAAATAAACCCGGCCATTAGCTTTTATTTTGCCATCTTTAGGACTAAAAACTACATAATCAACTGCAAAATCTTGGAGGCTTTGAGGTTGACCATTACTGTTAAAAGTTTCTATACGTACTTGTAACCAAATAAAGTGGTTTTGTTCATCAGCTTTTGCTTTGTTGGAAGCCTGGCCGCGATTCATTTCTTTATCAGGTGTAACACTAATGCTGTCATATTGTCTTAAGCGTTCTAAACAGGTATTAACAACTAGGCCAGTAATATTATTGCCAGTATTGCCTTGAGGAAGTTCAAAAACATTTTGATCATAGGTCAAGACAAAAGGTTTTCGTTCTACAACTTCTTTTTCTTCATTAGTAGCGGCTGGAGGTGGGTCAAAGGTTTCTCTAGGTTTTGTTGTTTCAGGTCTAGAGCTTTCTACTGGTGCTGGCGCAGGTGGTTGGACTCTTCTGCCTGATTGAGCTTGTACTTGGCTAACATTTGTTGCTAGTAGAAAAACTAATACAAGTAATAAATTAAGTGAATAATAAAAAAATCTTTGACTCATAAAACTTCCTCTAAATTTAAGTTGTTAATAGGGATTGGTTAAAGGATAGTGATATTTAAGCATAATTTAGTAACAGCCTACAATCACAAGCGCAGGTAGTTGAGGAAGCATAAAAAAAAGAGCTACTTGTTATTAACAAATAGCTCTTTTAAGGTTATATAGTTTTAAAAAAGGACAAAAAGCAATTAGCTTTGTTTAACAGCAAAATGTTGTTCTGGAGCAGGGTAGTTGGCTTCACCAAAGCTTTCTCGGATTATTCGATTGGTATCAAAATAAACTTGCCAATAGTGGTCATTATTGCAGTAAGGACGAACGGCTAACACCGGGCCCATAGGGGTAAACTGCAATATTTCAATGTCTGGTTTAGGGTCAGCAATTACATTTGGGATTTTGCTAATTCGTTCTCTCAATAGTTGACTAGCAGCTTTTGGATCAACACTATGGTCAAGTTGTGCAAGTAAATCTACACGACGAAAAGGATTAGCAGAAAAATTTTGTATATTGTCAGAAAGAATTTTGTTGTTACCAACAAAGGTTTTTACATTATCCATAGTGTTAATTGTAGTAACAAATAGACCTATTTCTTCAACTGTTCCAATAATGCCTCCAGCAGAAATAAAATCTCCTACCTTGAAAGGGTGCAAAATAACAATAAACGCGCCTGCGGCAAAGTTAGATAGCAACCCACTCCAAGCCGTACCAATTGCAAACCCAGCAGCAGCAAGAAGTGCTGCAAAAGTTGTAGTTTGTACGCCAAAGAAGCCTAAGATGGCTACTACTAAAGTAATGTTTAATATTACAGTTAAAGCTGAAGCTAAATAGCCAACAAATGTTTGGTCAATAGGTTGCTTTTTTAAAGAGTTAACTAACATTTGACTTACTAATTTGATTAGGTAACGTCCAACTATCCAAAGAACTAATGCACCAAGTAATTTCATTCCAAATTGCGATAGAATGACTATTAAGTCTTGTAAGATTTTTGCTAAATCGAGATCCATTAACTTATTCCTCCTCAATAAATAATCTACAACTTATTTAATATAAGCTTTTTTTCTTAAAGATTAATCATAAAGTGGAGAAAAATAACATTACTTCCATAAATATTTAGTTAAGATTACCTTAAAGTTTGCTTAAATAGCTATGGAATTTGCTTTACAAGTTATTGAAAATAGAGCAATGCACAACTTTTTAGCCCTGTTAGGGGCTATTGATAATAGACCAGTCATGCTAGGGCTGGCCTAAATTATTTATTAGCTAGAGGGTTTTGCCCAAATAATAGGTTTGGTGTAATATCTTTTGTTTGCTAAAAAATAGATAAATTAAAGAAAAAATTTTGAGGATTATATGCAAAAAGTAGCAATACTTGGTTCTACTGGCTCAATTGGGCGAAATACTTTAGATGTAGTTGATCGGCTTGCCCTACGTTTTCAAGTTGTAGCACTGTCTGGAGGAACAAATACAGAGTTGATTGCAGAACAAATTGCCCGTTACAAACCGGAAATAGTTTCTGTTGCAACAGATCAACACGCTAAAGAGTTAGTAGAACGCTTGCAAGGCTTAAATGTCAGCCTGCCGACTATCAAAACTGGAATGGAAGGAATGCTTGCAGTTGCTACACATCTAGAGGCGGAAATAGTTGTTTCTGCTACAGTTGGCGCGCTTGGGCTACTTCCAACCTACAAGGCTATTGAACTTGGCAGACGAGTTGCAATTGCTAATAAAGAGCCTTTAGTAATGGCTGGACAGCTTATGCAAAAATGCGCTCAAGAAAATGGAGCAGAAATTTTGCCTGTAGATAGTGAACATAACGCCCTACACCAATGTTTAAGGGGTGAACGCTTTTCGGAAGTAGTAAGACTTATTTTAACTGCATCGGGCGGGCCTTTTCGTAGTGCAACATTAGAAGAAATGCAGCAAGCGACAGTAGCACAAGCAATTAAACATCCTACCTGGCAAATGGGAGCAAAAATTACTATTGACTCTGCAACTATGATGAATAAAGGGCTAGAAGTTATTGAAGCTCGGTGGCTTTTTGGTTTTACGGCAGATCAAATAGATATTGTTATTCATCCTCAATCTGTTGTGCATTCAATGATTGAACTTGTGGACGGCTCGTTTTTAGCTCAAATGGGGCTTACAGATATGCGATTGCCAATTCAATATGCTATGACTTACCCTGATAGACTAGTTTTAGACCTCCCTAGATTAAATCTTACAAATTTACAAAAACTGGAATTTTTTGCTCCTGATGAGAGCCGCTTTCCAGCAATTAGACTAGCTTATAAAGCCCTGCGGTTAGGCGGAATTGCTCCAACTGTTCTTAATGCTGCAAATGAAGTTGCTGTAGCTAGATTTCTTGATGGCAGTATTGGTTTTATGGATATTCCAAAAGTAATAGATAATGCTTTGTCTAGCTGTGAAAAACAAGGTGTTGGTAGTTTATCTAGCATTGAAGATGCTTTAGCGGCGGATGCTAAAACTCGTCAAATGGCAGAAGACTTTATTTTGGAGCTAAATAGTTTAACTGTAGGAAAATCAAATTAGAAAATTAGAAAATTAGAAAGGTTAAATTTAGATGTTAAGAGTTGCTGTTATTGGAGTAGGTTATTTAGGTCGTCATCATGCCAGAATTTATTCATCAATGGCTGGAGTTGAGCTAGTTGGAGTTTGTGATAGCAATATGGAACGAGGACAGGCAATTGCTAGCGAATATAACACTAAGTTTTATTCTGATTACCGAGAGCTTTTTGGAAAAATTGATGCTGCTAGTTTAGCCGTTCCTACAATTGACCATTGTTCAATTGGATGCGATTTATTAAGCAATAAAATTTCGGTACTAATTGAAAAACCTATTGCTTGTACTTTAACGGAAGCGGACGAGCTAATTGCAACAGCAGAAAAAAATAATGTTTGTCTGCAAATTGGTCATTTAGAACGATTTAATCCAGCAGTTGTAGCTGTTAGTAAAGTTGTTACTACTCCAAGATTTTTTGAAACTCACCGGTTAAGCTTGTTTTCACCTCGTAGCCTAGATATTGATGTAGTAATGGATCTTATGGTACATGACTTAGATATTATTTCTTGGCTTGTAAAATCTCCAGTAACAAATATTACTGCTGTAGGAATCCCAGTAATTTCTCCTAAATTTGATATAGCTAATGCTCGGTTAGAATTTGCTAGCGGATGTGTAGCAAATATTACTGCTAGTCGTATTTCTAATGAAAAGACTCGTAAGCTAAGACTTTTTCAGCCAAATGATTATATTTCCTTAGACTATGTTACTCAACAAGCAGGAATTTGGAGCTTAAGACCTACAAAAAATGTTGGCGGACTACCTATTCAAGCAGGGCTTTTGCCAGTAACGCCGGATGAACCTTTAAGAGCCGAATTAGCATCATTTATTGAATCAGTAATTAATAATCAAACACCAGCAGTAACGGGTAAAGATGGGCGTAATGCTTTGGATTTAGCTTTACAAGTGAGCGAAAAAATTGCAGAGCATGCAAGGAAAATAGGGCTTTTAAGCTAGTAGTTATTAGGTAATTTGGAATTTGTCCATAAAATAAATAGGGAAGTAAAAACTAATACAAGTAAGCTTAACTGAAAGCCTAATAAGCTAAAAATAAATGTTAGTAATAAAACCATAGTTACCAATAATAGGGCTGCACGCATAAAGCCTCCCATACTTTTCACACTTTTCTTTTGCCTCAGTTTAAACAAAATTAAAAGCTTTAAGGTTCAATCTGACAAAAAACAAATTAATTGGTTGATAAAATTAATTGTTAGAACAATAATTATTTAGTGTTGCTAGATTTATTTTGTAATAAGGGCTTGACATGAAAATCCTTAAAAATAAGCTAAGTGTTGTTATTCTTGGATTAATAGTATTTTGCTTTGCTTCAACTGCTTTGGCAAAAGATAAATGGATAAATTTGCAGAGTAAGAATTTTAATGTTGTTAGCAATGCTGATGAAAAGAAAACAAAAGAAATTACCCAAAAACTAGAACAATTTCGCTATACCTTGGTACAGCTTTATCCAAATGTGCCTGAAAGCGAGCCTGTACCGGTAACAGTGGTTATTTTTAGAGATGATAGGTCGTTTAATCCTTTTAAGCCTATTTATAAAGGCAAAGTTAGAAAAGATATTAGCGGCTATTTTCAGTCTGGCGAAGATGGAAATATCATAGCAATTGATAGCACAGTGGAAACACTAAGAGTTATTTTTCATGAGTATGTTCATTTATTGCTTAACTTTAGCACAATTGAACTTCCACCTTGGATAAATGAAGGGTTAGCAGAACTTTATTCCACATTTGAGATAGATAAAAACGAAGTTGTGCTTGGAACACCGCTTCCTTTTCATGTTGAATATTTGCAAAACAACGGCTTAAAGCTAATTCCATTAAAAGAGTTGATTCAAGTTGATTTTAATTCACCTGCTTATAATGAAAGTGATAAGTCTAGCTTTTTTTATACTCAATCCTGGCTATTTGTACATTATTTAATGATTTCTGAACGGGGTGTTCGTAAACCACAACTTTTTAAGTTTATTAAATTAATTAGAATGGGTAAAACACCTGAACAGGCTTTTACAGAAGCTTTTGGAATGGATTTTGATCAAATGCAAGATACTTTAAGAGGATATGTTAATAATAAGTATTATCCAGTAGTCAAGTATCAATTAAAAGCACCTACACTAGATAAAAATTTGCCTATACAAGTTTTAAGTGAAGCACAAACACAAGTTTATTTAGGTAATTTACTAGTGCAAATAGGACGTTTAGAAGATGGTGAAAAATATTTACAACAAGCTAAAAGTTTAGATACTAATTTGGTTGAGACAGTGGAGAATCTTGGGTTTATTGCTATGAAGCAAGAAAAATATGCTCAAGCAAAAGAATATTTTCTCCAAGCAATAGCACGTAGTTCAAAAAACTATCAAGTTTATTATCAATATGCTAATGCACTCTATTTAATGGGTAAAATAGATAATAAGTTAAACAATGAAGTGCTAAAAGAAATTAAAAATAATACTCAGTTGGCTATAAAACTGCGTCCAGAATTTGCCCAAGCATATAATTTAGTAGCACTTAGCGAGCTAGGTTTAGGGGAAGATTATAAAACCGGACTAGAGCAAGCAAAAATGGCAGTTTTACTTGCTCCAAGGAAAAAACAATTTCTTTTAACACAAGCTCAACTACAAATAGCTATGGCAGATTATTTGGCAGCCAAAAAAACCCTTCAGCTATTACTTAAAGAAGAAGACATAGAGCTAAAAACAAAAGCAGAGTTACTTTTGAAAGAAATTGAACAAAAAGCGCAAAGTAAATAATTAAGTTAATCTTTTGTAGGTTTATGACCACAGCCAGCACAAAATTGCCAGTTTGAGCCAAAAGGTTGGCCGCAGTGAATACATTCAGTTTTAAGAGGAATCCGGCAAAAAGGACAAAATTTTTGGTCTTCACTAACAGCTTGGTTGCATTCTGGGCAACTAGTTGCTAAGACTCGACCTGCTAACAAGTAAATTAACAGTCCTGCTATATTGGTTACTGTTACAAGCATTGTCCACAAAACAACATTTCTATAACGACCACGCGAATCATACCAAACATAAGTTGGTACAAAAAAAATAAGTAAAGAAATTGCCATTAGCAATATTTGGTAAATCCAAGATAGAGTTTGTTCTTGACCTCCAGGCGCATTAATTACAAGTATACAGGATAAAACTCCAGGGCTATTATTAAGGCGTGTTTCTAGTTCTAAAGGGTCTATTGCCCAGGTAGGTTGACTTTTTTTATCAATAAAATCTGCTAACAAAATGTCTTGTTGGGCTGCAATTACTTCTACGGTTGTGGGTAGCCAAAGATCTTTATCTTGTTTTGGGGTGCTAATATTGCCTGGTAACGGTACTATATGAGCATTGGTAGTATGCAAATAAAATCTTACATAGATAGGAACTTTTGTTCCTGAAACCAGAATTTTTTCTTTTTGTTTAGCAGCCAAAGAATCTAGCAAATTAATAAATCTTAAATTATTAAGTAATGTTTCCTGGTTTGATGAACTAGGAATAGTTCCACGTAAAGCTTCTAGTTGGGATAAGATCGTAGGCCAAAATTCAAGGGATTGATTAATTGCTGCCATTCCTTTTTTATAAGATTCGGCTTTGTTAATACGTGCTAAAGTTAAATAAGTAAACAAAAGACCTACTAATAATACTAGTAATATTGTTAAAGTACGTCTTAGGAATACAAGAAAAGCACTATCCTTAATCATATCTCCTCACTACAACTAGGACAGTAATTCCAACGTGTATCAACAGCCTTAGCACAACGGGAGCAATTGCGTTTTAATGCAAAATTACAAAATGGACAAAACCGATAATCTTCTTTTACATTTCTTTTGCAACTAGTGCAAACAGACTTGCTTGGTAAATGTAATAAGCCTAGTAATAATAACGCATAAGCAGCACCTAATAATAAACTTAGACCAGCAAAATCACTAGCTCGATTAGCACTAGCTCCAAATTGAAGTGTTATCAACATTGTTAAGATAGTACGTAAACTAAGAGCTTTTAACATAAAAGAACTGTAAATTATTAATCCTACAATAGATGTTAGTATTACTAGCAGACCGCTAGTTAGTTTATTGGTAGAAAAATATGCCCAAGCAGCTATTAATAAAACTGTAATAAGACTTAAGAGTTGTGAGATACGGATTAAGGTTTTTATCCAAGCTTCATAATAATGCCATTCTGTATGCAAGTAAAAGAAGATTCTTGCACGTCGTTCATTGGCAATTGTTTCTGGTGAAAAAACTTCTGAGACTAATCCATTGATGTTAAGTAGTTCTGTTTGTTCAAGTTGCTGCAAACTTACTCTTGTGTAAAGCTGCGTGTTAGTAAGACCTGTATCTACAGATGGTGACCAAAACCAGGCAATAGGGCGAACTTTATCTTTTTCAAATAAAACTACTTCAACATGAGCAATAATTTTGCCTTGGTCATAGCTTCCAGCTAATGTATAAGTATGGGCTGATGTAATTTCATGCATTAGTTGTTGAATGTTTGCATCAACAATTAATTTATCTGAGTTTGCTAAAAGTTTACTAATAGGTTCATGCAAACCAGCAACAGATTTCTTAAATTGCGGCCAACGGTTTTTTAACAAAGGCAAATCTAGTGCGGCTCTTTGTACAAGAATATTTTCTGTGTAATTTCGTAGAATTATTAAACTAACTGTGCAGAGCAACAATAACCCTAAGCCAGCTAAAGCTAGCTTTCCTAGCAATTCTACTAGCTTAGGAAATTGCAGCCGATTTGCCATGATAGGTAAGCTTTATTGCTACTAAAAACTACTTACTACTTTTAGTTTTACGTCTCATTTGTATTAGACCTGTTGCTAAAACTACACTCCCTAGTAAAGCACTTATAAAACTAATTAATAATGAACTACTTACAGCACCATAATAATTAAGTAATCCAAATATTGTACCAAGTGCAAATAATAATGTACCACTAAGGATTAAAACATTATAGTTACTACTAGTAAATAGTTCTTGTGTTGGATTTGGTTGAGTAATACGCTTTAAGCTATATTCTAGTGATAAGCTTGGCTCAATATTAACAGATTTTGCAAGTGAGCGTAATTCACCAATAACCATTTTGTACCCATTTACTTCTTTTGCACAAATAGAGCATTGGCGTAAATGGTTGTCAATACGGTGTTTAGCAAAGTCTGATAAATGATCGGATAAATACTCATCCAATTGCTGTTGTAGATTCTGACATTCGTTCATCTCGCTCATCGTCTATACCCATGCGTTTACGTAACGCTTTTAATGCATAAAATTTCCGTGATTTAATAGTTCCAATTGAACAAGAAAGAAGATCAGCAATTTGCTGATTTGTCCAACCTTCTATAAAACTAAGCTCTAAAACCATGCGATGTTCTTCGCTTAAATCCTGCATTAAATCTTGTAATTTTTTAAAATCTACTTGTTGATCTAATGAAACGCTTTCTTGAATACGATCTCGCTCAGAAAGTTCTGATGGAGTGCGACGACGAGCTACTTCATTACGCCAAAGATTAAGCGCGATTGTATAAAGCCAGGTAGTAAATTTAGCTGTTGCTTGATAACGAGATGCAGCACCAACTACACGTAAAAATGTTTCTTGGACAATATCTTCAGCTTGTTCACGTGAACCTGTTCGTCGGTATATAAAGTTAAGCAATCGGTGTTGGTGACGACCAACTATTTCAGAAAACGCTGTTTCGTCACCTCGACCAAAGCGCGTCATTAAATTTTCATCAGAAAACACAGTTAGGATTCCTCACAAGAATTTTATTTTGAATGTTTGTTGATGTTTTTAACTAGGTTCTAAAAGCTTTAGTCAAAAGTATAAACCAACCCAAGCTAAAAAGGTTCAAGTTGGTTTATATTTTTGACAATATTTTTGCAATATTTCTGCTAAAAAATTTTATTCGCTTAAGGGCCAAAGAAATTGTCCAGATCTATCTAAATAACCAATACGACCATGTTCTTGTACTTGAGCTAAATTATTAGTAAATTCACTACAGCTATAATAATTAAAAGGTGTTTTTATAACTACTGTGCCTAAACTATCAATATAAGCACATTTTCCTTTAATGCTAACTCGTGCCAAACCTTCGCTAAAAGCATCAGCAAAATCAAACATAGGTGCAATAACAATTTCACCTGCTTTGTTTATATAGCCATATTTATTGTTAATTTTTACAGAAATTAAATCCTCTGAAAAAGCTTGGTTTTCAAATGTTATTGATGCTTTAAAATTACTTAAGTTATGGGATGGCTTTTCATAGCCTAAGTCTTGGCTAGTTACTTCGGTTATATCTGTTTTAACAAAATTTCCAGTATTTTCATTAGGTAAGTAGAAAAATACCTTTCCGGTTTTGTCTATAAAAGCAGGGTGTAAATCATTTTGCTTAAAGCGTACTGCTGCTAAATTTTCAGAAAATGATGTAGCAGAGAAAAACTGTGGATTAATTACTGTTTTGCCAGTCTTATCAATAAAACCGTAATACCTGCCAATTTTAACTAAGGCTAAGCCTTCAGAAAAAGACTTAGCTTTATCAAACTGTGGTGTAATTATCATTTCGCCTTTTTTATTAATAAAGCCGTATTTACCACTAATTGCAACTACAGCTAAGTCTTCAGAAAATGCAGCATAATTGCTGACATTATCAGGTAAGTAAAATTCTGTTTCTCCATTGCTATTAATTACTTCTATTTTGTTATTTTTACGGACAAATGCTAGATTTTGAGAGAAAAAGCTAGCCTGATCAAATTCTGCTACTATAGCTACTTTACCAGTTTTATCAATGTAACCCCATTTATTGTCTTGTTTAATGGGAAATAAATTTGTGTTAATAGAGTAATTAACAGTTTTTGTGCTATGAGTTTGTGCATTTATAGAGGTTTGATAAGATATTGTTAAAAAAGAACATAGTATTAGGCTAATAAGAAAAATTTTTTTCATAAATTTTTACTCCTAGTTAAATTTACTGAAAGGTTAGTTTACTTAATAGATATTTAACTTATAAGGTGTTTTTAACAGTATAGACTAGGAAATTAAAATATGAAAAGCTTATAGAAGTATCAATTGGTATTATGTTGATATTATTAAAACTAGAGCAAAAAAGGAAAAATAGATATAATTTAGGTTTCAAAAAACTTTTATACTAAATTATTAAGTTTGTTAAGGAAGTATTTATGACTAATAAAGAAATAGAACGACTAATGGAATTTATACTAAAACAACAAATAGAAAGTGAAGCAAAGGACGCAAAATGGAAGACAGAATGGCAAGCAAGACAAGCTGAACAGGAAACAAAAGACGCAAAATGGAAAGCAGAATGGCAAGCAAGACAAGCTGAACAGGAAGCAAAGGACGCAAAATGGAAAGCAGAATGGCAAGCAAGGCAAGCTGAACAGGAAACAAAAGACGCAAAATGGAAAGCAGAATGGCAAACAAGATACACTGAACAGGAAACAAAGGACGCAAAATGGAAAGCAGAATGGCAAGCAAGACAAGCCGAGCATGATGCTAAAGTTGATAGACAGATAGAGTTTTTGTTAGAACAACAGGCTAGCCATGAAAATGATATTCAAGAAATGCGGCAATCTATAGATAAATTAGCTAAAACAGTTGATGCAATGGCGGTTCGTGCTGACGAAGAACGACAAGAAATTCGTGAAGCAATAGAAGCATTAATTACAAATAGTGAAGATATAAGAAATATAACTAAACAATTAGCTACGGCTGTTATTGGTATTAATAAGCGAGTTACTAAGCTAGAAAATAAAGATAAATAAAACCAAATATTAAAATAAGAACATAAGCACGAAATTAAAGCTAATTTCGTGCTTAGCAGTTTTTATACATAATTTTTAATAAAGGTGTTAAACTTTAGTGACTTTTCCGCCTCTAATACATTGAGTACAAACTTTTAAGTGACAACGTGTATTGTTAACAACTGTATGAACTCTTTGTAGATTAGGGTTAAATCTGCGTCTAGTGCGGTTATTAGCGTGACTAACACGGTTGCCAAATTGTGGCCCTTTTTTGCAAATATCACATTTCATTGACATAAAACTTTATCTCCTCTGCTAGTGCCAAAAATTATGCTTGGTGACAAGGGTTTTGATATTTTATTTTCGGCGCGTTTATTGGTATGATTTCAAATTCAGTTTTTAATAGAAAACGCTATTTATAGCAAACCACTTTTACTAAGTCAAATAATAAGGGCAAAAAGGAGCAAGTTTATTGTGCAAGTAAAGTCTAGTAGACTCAAAATGTTATTGTTTTCTCTAATTTTATTATTTTCTTTAACCGTTGCTTGTGATAATGGAAGCAAAGCAGGCTCTAACACTAGTGGTAGTGGTGGGGAAACAGTCGCTAAAGTAGGGAGTATGGAAATACCTCTTTCTAAAGTAGATCGACTTATTGAACAAGGACTGCAACAAAGTCAAACAGGTAAAAAAATTACCGATCTAAATATTGTTGAACTAGCTTCAGCACGTCTTCAAGTTTTGGATTCAATAATTACGGATGAAGTGCTTTATCAAAGGTCAAAACAAGAAAACATTAAGATTAGCGATGAAGATGTACAAGCTTTAATACAAAAAGCTATTCAAGAAAGAGGACTTTCTTCTGATGATTTTCAAAAAGAGTTAAAAAACATAGGAATGTCAGAAGAAGAATTTCGTGAAGAAGAACGTAGAAAAATGGCTGTTGCTAAACTGCAAGATAAAACTAGCCAGGTTAAACCACCAACAGATAAAGAAATAGAAGAATATTACAATAGTAACCCAGGACAGTTTACTATAGGTAAAGGTATTAATATTAGCCAAATTACTACTGATGCAGCAGATAATAAAGCAAAAAATGATGCTATTGGCGAAGATCAAGCTAAACAAAAAATAGAGACTCTTCATAACCAGTTAAAAAATGGTGGTGATTTTGCTACTGTAGCTCGTACACAATCAGAAGATCCTTCTGCATTAAAGGGGGGCGACCTAGGGTTTTTAGATGAACAAGCCCTTCAACAAGCCGGCTTTCCTCCTCAACTTGTACAAGCTTTTTATCAAATGCGGGAAGGTGATATCACTCCTCCAGTACAAGGTTCTAAAGGTCGATGGTATATCTTTAAGTTAACAGCTAAACGCACTCAAGAAGAAAAACTTACTTTAGATAATCCTCAAGTAAAATCTCAAATCTCCCAGCTTTTACTTTCTCAACGCAAAAATGTTCTTAACTCTGCATTGCTTGCAACGGCAATGAACCAAATTAAAGTAGAAAATTTCTTAGCTCAAAGAATGCTTCAAAACCCAGATAATTTTGGCTCTCTAAGACCTACTAGTTTAGCTACAGGTTCTAATGCTACAGAAAATAAAGCTACTCCTAAACCAGAAGAAAAAAAAGAGGTTAAGGAAAATCCAACTCCTAACCCAATCAAAGAAACCAAAGATGCTACTACAGATAAAAGTAGCGAAAAGAAACCAACAGAAAAATAAAATATTAACTATTAACTTTAGGCCAGAGGATAAGTAACTTTGCTTATCTTATGGTCTATCAATTGATTATTATGTTATTTCGATTTGAAGATATTTATAAGTCATATGCTACAGATAAAGTGCTTTGTGGTGTAAGCTTCCAGATTAATCCTGGCGAAAAAGTTGGTCTAGTTGGCCGTAATGGTGCTGGTAAAACTACAATTTTTCGTCTTTTATTAGCTACAGAACAAGCAGATCAAGGGCAAATTTTCCGCACTAGTAATCTTTCTATTGGACTACTAGCGCAACAACACCGGGCTACAGCAGGAACAACAGTTTTAGAAAGTGCATTAAGTGTTTTTACAAAAGTACATGAAATAGAAGCACGGATGAAAAAGCTAGAACAAGCTATGACAGAACTTGTTAATGAAGCTTTAGAGATAGCTTTAGTTGAATATAGCGAACTGCAACAAAGCTATGAAATGGCAGGCGGGTTTACTGTTTCAGCGCGTGCCGAAGCTGTTTTACTAGGTTTGGGCTTTAATAAAACAGACTTTTCATTGTCTGTCACCCACCTAAGCGGCGGCCAACAAGCAAGACTAAGCCTTGCAAAACTTCTTTTAGGCGAGCCTGATATTTTACTTTTAGATGAGCCTACCAATCATCTAGATATAAGTGCTATTGAGTGGTTAGAAGAATTTTTAATCTCTTATAAGTCAGCCTATGTTATTATTTCTCACGATCGCTATATGCTTGATAAATGTACAAATAGAATCTTGGAATTAGAAGCTGGCAAAATTAGTAATTATCCTGGTAACTTTTCGTTTTATCTTGAGGAACGAGAAGAGCGACGTAAAGCACAACTACGTGCTTATGAACAGCAACAAGAGCTTATTGAACGTACAGAAGAATTTATTAGACGTAACCTAGCGGGTCAAAAAACCAAACAGGCTAAATCTCGTCGGCGAATGCTAGAGAAAATGGAAAAAGTAGAATCTCTGACTACAACAGAATCAGTTGCTAGTTTTTCTGTTAAACCAATTGCACGTAGTGGTGATATAGTGTTAACTGTAGAAGATTTATCCATAGGTTATCAAACACATTCTTTAGCTACAAAAATTAACTTTACTTTGCGTCGGGGAGAAGTATTAGCTATCATTGGTGGTAATGGTACAGG
This sequence comes from uncultured Clostridia bacterium, assembly GCA_964492845.1. Lineage (GTDB taxonomy): Bacteria > Acidobacteriota > Blastocatellia > Chloracidobacteriales > JADJPF01 > JADJPF01. Next base: position 140,966 of record CAZBMZ010000008.1, on the reverse strand, counting down.
AAAAACCACGTTATTGCGTACTTTGTTAAATCGTCAACCTGCACTAAATGGGGATGTACATTGGGGTAGCAATATTAGTATTGGTTACTATGACCAACAACTTAATGAACTTAACCCAAGCAATCGGGTAATTGATGAGATAAGAGAACTTGAACCTTATGCAGAAGAAGTAAAATTGAGATCATTTCTTGGAACGTTTAATTTTTCTGGGGATGATGTATTTAAGCAAGTTTCTGATCTTAGTGGTGGTGAACAAGGTCGTCTAGCTTTAGCTAAATTAGTCTATAGTCGTGTTAATGTACTGGTTTTAGATGAACCAACTAATCATTTAGACATTATTTCAAGAGAGGCCCTAGAAAATGCTTTAGATGGATTTGCGGGTACAGCATTAGTTGTTTCACATGACAGATATTTTCTCGATCGATTGGCAACAGAAATAGTATACTTAGACGGCAAGCAAGCAGAGCTTTTTTCTGGCACATATTCAGAATATTGTGAAGTGCGCCAAAAACGTATTGAACAAGAGCAGCAACTTCGCGCACAGCAAGCACGCGAAGTGCGCAATATCACTAAAATTACCAAACCTAAAACTGTAAAAACAGTTCTACGTGATATAACTGTGATTGAAAAAGACATTGCAGAGTTAGAATTAGAAGTTTCTCAAGTTTCTCAATCACTAGCTAGCTTAGAGGTCGCTCGCAGTCCAGAGCGGTTAACCCAATTGCAAATAGAATATGATAGGCTTAATCAAAAGCTAGAATCGCTTTATCAAGAATGGGAAACAGTTATGTTAAGCAGAGAAAATGTTAATAGTTAACAAATGTTGAATCAGATATCAGATTTTGAGCTAATCAGGTTGAGGAGGCTATCATGAAAATTGCCTGTCCAAAATGTGGGCGTGAGTATAGACTAGATCCTTCGCGCATTCCTGCAAAAGGGGCAAGGTTTACTTGCTGGGGCTGTCAAGCAAAAGTAGAAGTTCGACCACTACAAGCTGGACAAAATGAGGCTACTGTTACAGAGTCACCATCAAGCAAAGATCTAAAGGAACATAAACAAACAGTTGATGAAGCAAAAGCTACTACTAGCTCACCACCACCTGCTACATCAAATCAAAGTGATTCAAAAAGTGAAGATGAAGGCTTTTTTACTGGCCCAGGTATAAAGAAATCAACCCTAAATAAAACTGATAGTGAGCCAAAGCGCGAACCAGCTTCAGCAGCTAAAACTGCGCCACTGCTACCTAGCAAATTACAAACATCCCCAAATCCATCTGTGGAAGCCGGTTTAACAGGTGCATTAGTTGGGGCTGGTTTAACAGGAACATTAAAAGCACAGCCATTAAAAATTACTTGCCCAAAATGTCAACATGTATATCGTATTGATCCTTCGCGTATACCAGGCGGTGGAGGTAAATTTACTTGTCGCAACTGTCAAGCACGTATAGAAGTTCGTCCTAACCAAAAAGCAGAAGAAAAATCTCCAGAAACAGTTCAAAAAGGAACCAGTAGATATCAAACTCCTCCAATTTCTCAACCAACTATCCCAAATGCTGGCTTAGTGGCAAATGTAACAGATGCTAAACCTGCTACAGAGGAAGAATTAAATAAACCAGGCCCAATTACAGGCCCATTTAGCTTTAAGCCTCCTACCAAGGAAGAAGAACCTAAAGAAGAAACACCTTCACAATCTGTTTTTGATGGTGAATCTACAATGGTAATGGGATCGCCTCCTTCACAAATTAAGAAGGCCATGGAAGAAGCTCAAGCTAAAGCTGATGAAGAAGCTTCAAAAAAAGACTTTGCTTTTACTGATCCTTCAAATGAAGTTAAGGAACCTATAAAACCACCTACTTTTGATTTTTCTGATCTAAGTAAACCTAAAGAGATAAGTTTTGATTTACCTACATCACCTAAAGAAGAAAAAGTAGAAACAAATTTTAATTTTCTTGATCCAAAAGCTGAAAAACTTCCTGAAGAGCCAAAAGAAAAATTTAATTTTACTGATGATTCTACTCCAGTTGCAGTAGGCGCAACTCGTAAAGACTCAGCAGAGCTACCTAATACAGAAACAGCTAGTTCAGACACAAAAAGAGATCTAACGGATCCTTTAGATCCACTTTCTGAAGTAAATAGCACTTTAGCAATGACTAATGCAGATATTGCTTCTGCTATAGAATCACGTACTAAAGAAAAATCAGAAAAGGCAGAAAAAAAACTAACAATACCTACTCCACCTGTATTTGAGTTTGACCTTAATTTACCAGAAACAAAACCTACCAGTGAAATATCTTCTGGGCTTAGTCAAGCTTCTGAAGATCTAAATGCTACAGTAGCTGTTGAAGCTGGTAAACCTAGTTGGCAAACAGATGCTGAAGAAAAAGTAGAAACCAAGAAAGAGCAAAGTGATAATATTTTTGATCTAAAAACAGTTGTTAGTATGCCTGCGCCAATACCACTAACTAAACAAGCTAGTGAAGTAGATGATAATAAAACAAAACAACTTTCTTCTACACCTACATTTAAGTTAGAAGAAAAGGAACAATCCAGTAATCCTTTTACTTTTACTCCTGCGGCTGTACCACCAACATTAGAAAAGCCTGGTGCTAATCTTGTTAAAGAACCTATAAAAGGCGAAGAAAAACCACCAAGTGCTTCTCCATTTAGTTTAACTAAAGGTGAAGAAGAGAAAAAAGCAGAACCAAAAATACCTCCTCCACCATCCTTAAAACCTAAAACAGAACCACCAGTTGTTAAGGAAGATAAGCCTGCTGCGGAAGTACCAGCATTTAAGCCTCCTAAAGTAGACTTACCTAAAACAGAACCAGCTAAAAAGGATGCAAAATCAGATCCTCCTAAAGCTAAAGCAGATATACTTAATAAACCATTAAAGGAAGAGAAAAAAACAGAAGATCTACCTGTACCCGTTTATAACCCAGATATATTTTCTCCGCCGCCACCAGTAGAAGAACCTGAGAACAGTGGAAGTGCTTTATTTAGAGGTTTATTAATAGGATCTAGCGTAGCAGTTCTTGGATTAATTATTTATTTTGCTTTCTTTAAGACTCCAACACCAGTTGTAACAAGTTCGCCTACACCTACAGAAACTCAAATAGTAAAAAATACTCCTACTGTAGTTCAAACACCTGATAAACCAATTACTAGTCCAACTCCAACTACAGCTAGCCCAACACCAAAGGCAAGTGTTAGTCCAACTACTAGTCCAACACCAAAGGCTACAGCTAGCGCGACACCAAAAATAACCCCAACGCCAAAAGCAACTGATAAACCAAGTACAGCGGGTAGTTTGCCAGATTCTTTAGCTGGAGCAGGAAAATATACTGTTCAAGTACGCGCAACTCAAAGCCAAGGTGAAGCAGAAAGTATTGGAAAAAAACTACGTAGTACTGGTGCAGAAGTTTATGTTGTAAGGGCTGATTTAGGAGCAAAAGGTATTTGGTATCGTGTGCGTGTAGGGCGTTATCAAAGCTTTGCAGAAGCCCAAAGAGCAGGTGCAGAACTAAAAAATAAAGGTAACGTGGCAGAATTTATAGCTACTACATATTAATTTATTTTGTTTTAATTAAATGAATGAGGAAGAAACCTTAAATTTCTTCCTCATTCATTGTTCTAGGCAATATTTTTTGGGGTTAATAATTATGAAAAATAGTAAAAATTTTTTAATTGCTAGCTTAATAACACTACTATTTTCTACTCCTTATGCTTGGGCTGACACTATAAAATTAAAAGATGGACGAGTTATTAAGTGTGATTTTTTTCGGGAAGAAGGTTCAGTTGTTCGCTATTGGATTGGCGACTCAATTTTAACTGTTTCACGCGATAAAATAGAAAGTCTTGAGCGTGATAAAGAAAAAGGGGAAGACTTAAAAACAACTCCTAACCAACCTAATAATAATTTAGATAATTCTGATGGAAATTCTTCTAAACCAACAAAACTACGCCCAATCCCAAGATTTCCTATTGTTCGTAGCGTAGATGGCAATTCCAATATGGAAGCAGTAGAAAAACTAGAAGCAGAACTAAAAAATAACCCTACAGATAAAGCAAAAATAGCTTCTTTAGTTAAAGCCTTAAATATAGTTGCCTTTAGTGAACAACAAGCAGGAAATTTAGAAAAAGCAAAAGAGCTACTCAATCGGGCTTTAGCTAGACAAGAAGATAATATTGATACCTTACTTGGCTTAAGTAATATTAACTTACAAGAAGGACGTTATCGGGATGTTGTCCAACATTCCAGCAAAATTCTATCAATAGATGGTAAAAATCAACTTGGTTATTATTTTTTAGGTTCAGGGTATTATTACTTAAATGAAATTCAAAAGGCTGTTGACACTTGGCGAGCAGGCTTAAAACTAGGTGATAACGGGCTAATTCAAGATGCTTTAACAAAAGCTGAAAAAGAATTAAGCGTTTCCAGAGATTTTAGTAATGAGCGTAGCAGATTTTTTAATCTAGTTTTAGAAGGTGGATCAAATAATTTAGAACTTGAAAATCAGCTATTAATTACATTAGAAGCTAGTTATAGCCAATTAAAACGTCAATTTAACTATGAGCCAAAAGAAAGAATTAATGCTGTTTTTTATACAAAACAAACTTTTTCAGATATAACCCGTGCGCCAAGCTGGGCCGGTGCTGTAAATGATGGTAAATTAAGAGTGCCTGTAGGCGGACTAAATCAAATTAATGTGGAACTTTCTAAAACCATAACACACGAACTAGCCCATTCTTTTGTATATTTTAAGGCTCGTGGAAAATGTCCTACCTGGCTTAATGAAGGTATAGCTCAACTAGTCGAAGGTGATTCAGCTAGGCAATATTACCGTCAATTAGCAACTGTTGTAGCTCAAAATCCTAACTTTAACTTAAAAAATTTAAGCGGCTCTTTTATTAGATTTTCTCCTGAACAGGCTCAAGTAGCTTATCAATATTCTTTAGCCGCAGTTGAGCTTTTATCTGAACGTGGCATAAATACAACAATAAACGTACTTTCAGAATTAGCTCAAAATAGCGATATTGACCAGGCTATTTCTCGTCATACTCGCTTTAGAAGCTTAAATGAGTTTGAACAAGAACTAAAACAACGTCTGATAAATTAAAATTTTTTGATTGGTAAAAACAATGAGTTTGTTCACAAAAATAAATAATGATTCAATAGAAAAACTCCAAAAACGCCTTTATCGCCGTATGGGGCAAGCCATAGAAGACTATTCAATGATTAGCGAAGGTGATCGAATTATGGTTTGTTTAAGTGGTGGTAAAGATAGTTATACTTTGCTATCACTTCTTTATCATTTACAAAAACGTGCGCCAGTTAAATTTGAATTGTTGGCAGTTAACTTAGACCAAAAACAGCCAAATTTCCCTCCTGATATTTTGCCAGCCTATCTTGCTAGTTTAGGTGTGCCATTTCGTATTATTGAGAAAGATACTTACTCAATTGTAAAACGTCTAATTCCTGAAGGTGAAACAATGTGTTCTATTTGTTCAAGACTTCGCCGGGGGATTCTTTATAATGCAGCAGTTGAAGAAGGTTGCAGCAAAATAGCACTTGGGCATCATGGCGACGATATTTTAGAAACTTTTCTGCTAAATTTCTTTTTTAATGGCACAATGAAAGCTATGCCTCCTGCACTAAGAAGCGATGATGGGCGTAATATGATTATTCGCCCCTTGGCTTACTTACGTGAAACCGATATAGCTGCTTATGCTGCTACACAAAATTTTCCAATTATTCCTTGTGATTTATGCGGCTCACAAGAAAACTTAAAGCGTAAACGAGTAAAAAGGTTAATTAAAGATTTAGAATCAGAATTTCCCCAAGTTTGGACATCAATGTTTGCTGCACTTGGGCGAATAATCCCATCGCATATGATGGATCATAAAATTTTTGACTTTAAGTCTTTATCTGCTGGCTCAGGGGATTTATCTGCTGAACTAGACTCTGTTCTAGCTCATGGTGAAAATGTATCAAACCCAACACTAGTGGCTTTATCTAGCCATAATTAATAATTAACTTAAATTAAGTGAGAGGAAGTATTTATGGATGAACTTGCATTATTGGACGCTACAGCACAAGCAGAGTTAGTAAAAAAAGGCGAAGTTAAACCCATTGAACTAGTTGACGCTGCAATTGCTAGAATCGAGAAAGTAAATCCTGCTATTAATGCCGTAGTTACTCCAATGTATGAAATAGCAAGAGAAATTGCCGCAGGCGAACTTCCCGAAGGGCCTTTTAAGGGAGTACCATTTTTATTAAAAGATTTATTTCCAATGTATACAGGAGTTAAACTTTCTTCAGGCTCACGATACTTAAAAGACTATGTACCTGATCATGACAGCGAACTAGTTATTCGGTATAAAAAAGCAGGGTTAATAACTATTGGTAAAACTAACACTCCTGAGTTTGGATTATTGCCTACAACAGAGCCAGTTTTATTTGGGGCTTGTCGTAATCCTTGGGATACATCACGAACTACAGGCGGTTCAAGTGGCGGTTCAGCAGCGGCTGTTGCGGCTGGAATTGTTCCAATGGCACATGCTAATGATGGTGGTGGCTCAATTCGTATTCCTGCTTCTTGTTGTGGATTATTTGGGTTAAAACCATCTAGGGGACGAAATTCCTTAGGCCCAGATGTAGGAGAAACCCCAGGCGGCTTAGTTGTTGAACATGTTGTTACTCGCTCAGTCCGAGACAGTGCAGCAGTCTTAGACGCTACATCAGGCCCTAGTCTAGGTGATCCTTATTTTGCTCCTCTACCTTCTCGCCCATTTTTAGCTGAAGTAGGTGCTGATCCTGGAAAACTTCGTATAGCTTTTACTACCAAGAACTTAACAGGCGTAGAAATTCATCCTGATTGCATTAAGGCTGTTGAAGATGCGGCTAAACTTTGCGCTGATCTTGGACATATAGTAGAAGAAGCTGCCCCAACCGATGTCTTAAACGCAGATTTGCTTAATCAAGCTTTTTTTGCTGTTTGGTCATCTGTTTGTACTGCTGTACTTAATGGCTGGCAACGTCGGACTAGCAAACCCTTAAAGGAAGAATATTTTGAGCCGCTAACCTGGGCAATGTATCAAATGGGTCAAGGAATACAGGCTTCTGATTTAATTTTATCTCTATTTTATTTCCAACAAGTTACCCGGCAAGTTGCCCAATTTATGGTTAATTATGATGTTTACCTTACCCCAACTCTTGGAGAACCACCTATTGAACTAGGTTCTTTTGACCCAACGCCAGACAATCCTTTAGCTGGATTTTTCCGTTCAGGTCAATTTGTTCCTTATACTCCATTAAATAATATTACTGGTCAACCAGCTATGTCTGTGCCTTTACACTGGAATGATCAAGGGTTGCCTATAGGAGTTCATTTTGTAGGTCGTTACGCTGATGAAGCTACTTTGTTTAGATTAGCTTCACAGTTAGAGACAGCCCGACCTTGGGCTAATCGTCGTCCTCCAGTTTTTGCTGCTTAAGAATAACTGATTAGTTATAATATCTATAATAAATACCAGTAGATTAATAAAATCTACTGGTATTTATTACACATTATTGGGAATAGCGTTTTAGGGAATGTTTGACATTGATTTATAAACACTTAAGTTGCACATTTCCGATCCTTAATTACTTATTTTTCTTCAAATTAGCGTCTCAAGACTACTACTTCTGGTTGAGTTACTACAGTTTTTAAATATTAAGTTTTATAATCTTAATATTGCATGAAGAAAAAAACTGACCAAAATAAATCTCTACCACCAAAAAACAAGTCTGTCCGTTCGGAAATTAGAGAATATTTTAATGTTAGGGAACAAAGACAATGGATTTTTCCTCGGGCTGCATTAGTTGGTTTGTGTGCAGGAATTGTTGCGCTACTTTTTCGGGTTGCATTAACAGGGGCGGATATATTTAGAGATAGCCTTGTTAATTGGTCTTACAAACTACCTTTATTAGGTTGGATAGTTCCAGTATTATTCACTATGTTAGGGGCAGTAATTTCTGTATTTATTACAAAACGTTATGCTCCTGAAGCTAGTGGAAGTGGAATACCTCATTTAGAAGCTGTTTTGCATCGTTTTCGTAAATTACAATGGAAACGGGTTCTACCAGTAAAGTTTTTTGCTGGTATTATTGCTATAGGAAGTGGATTAGCTTTAGGGCGTGAAGGCCCGACAGTTCAAATGGGAGGAACTGTTGGTGATGCACTTTCCAATTTGTTGAAAGTATCTGAAAGAGAACGATTAACATTAATTTCATCTGGGGCCGGAGCCGGATTAGCTGCGGCCTTTAATGCTCCATTATCTGGATTAGTTTTTGTTTTAGAAGAAGTAAGACGTGATTTTCAACCAATTGTTTTTGGAGCAGCTTTTATTGCTGCTGCTGTGGCTGATATTGTAGCTAGAATAGGGTCTGGACAATTTCCAGTCTTTGCTGTCCCAAATTATTCTGTCCCTCCTTTAACTTCTTTACCTATTTTCGCTTTACTAGGAATAATGGCAGGAATATTAGGAGTATTTTTCAACCGAAGCTTATTAAAAATCATTGATTTTTATGCTCGCTTGCCTGTGAAATTTGTTTTGCCACTAGTAGCATTTACTGGAGCAGTAGTTGGATTAATAGGCTGGTTTTCACCTCTTATGATGGGTAATGGACATGCATTAGCTGAATCTGCTTTAAGAGGAGATTTTTTACTAGCTACTATACCTGTTATTTTTATAATAAGGTTTTTTCTTACCATGATTAGCTATGGTACAACTGCTCCAGGTGGAATCTTTGCCCCATTGTTAGTATTAGGAGCATTAATTGGTTTATCAGTAGGCCAGATTGGTAATTATTTTTTTCCTACAGCCGTTCCTATCCCAGCCGTTTTTGCAGTAGTTGGAATGGCTGCTTATTTTACAGCTATTGTTCGTGCGCCATTAACAGGCATTATGCTAATAATTGAAATGACTGGCAATTATTCGCAAATGTTACCTTTGCTTGTAAGTTGTTTTTGTGCTTATGCTGTTAGTGAGTTTTCTAAAGTTTCTCCAATTTATGAATCCTTATTAGAAAGAGACTTAAAACGTAGTAAAGAATCACATTTTTTGAAAGAACCTATAGTAGTAGATTTTATTATTCAAGAAAATGCTCCATTTGCTGGTATGCAAGTGCGCTCCTTAGGACTGCCAGCAGGTTGCATTTTAGTGAGATGTTCAGATGGGAAACGTGAATGGATACCAAAAGCAGACACAGTTTTAGAAACCCATATGCGAATTACTGCCGTGATTTCCCCAGAAGCTGACGATGCCATGGATCACTTACATTATGGTTGTGAAGTTGCAGAGCTTAGTTTTCTTTCTGTTGCTCCACTTAATAAAAATATCTCCAAAGAATCAAATAAAAATTCGCTAAGTATAACAGCAAAAAACTCTAAGAAAACTAAAAATAAAGAGTATAAACAACCAATATTAAATAATAAAAAGAAACGTAGAAAACGTTAAAATTGACTAAGGGGATTATTTGTATTTTTTCTAAAGCTTAATTAGTTCTCCTCCTAAAGCCTTAAGTAATTTTCTAACTAATGTTATTGGCAGCCCAACAACATTTAAGTAATTACCAACGATTTCTTCAATAAAAATACTGCCATATCCTTGAATTGCATAAGCTCCAGCTTTGTCAAAAGGTTCACCTGTTGCTATATACCAATCAATTTCTTGATCAGTTAATTGATTAAACTTTACTTGAGTTTGGCAAATATCAATAGCTTGTTTGTTAGTGCTAGTATTAATAACAGCTACACCAGTTAAAACACTATGCCAATTGCCTGAGAGTTGCCTTAGCATGCTCTTAGCATCAATTGAATCTAGCGGTTTAGCTAAAATATTTCCTTCACAAACAACTGTTGTGTCTGCTCCTACCACAAATTTATCTTTACAGCTTTTTGCAACATCCTCTGCTTTTTCTTTTGCTAGTCGTAAAACATAAGCTTCTGGTGTTTCGTCTGATAAAATATCTTCATTAATTTGACTAGGAATAATTTCTAGGTTAGAAGCAAATAGACCAAGGATTTCCCGGCGACGTGGTGAAGAAGAAGCTAAAACTAGATTATTAAAATAATTTTGAGCCATAAACTATACTCTGAAAAATTTAGTCACAACTATTTGTTGAATAAGGAGTTATTGAGCCATTAATAGTATTTTTAACGTATAAAAACCAAACTTTGCGGTCACCAAAGTAATTTATTAATTCACAATCTTTTTCATTTCCCATACTGTGGGCCCAAACAACCTTAGCCTTATCAATGTTGGCTTCATTGTTTACCCATTGTACTTCTGAATCATGTTGGGGCGAATAACTAACTAATATGAGATGTTTTTCTGTTTGGTTTAATTGGGAGATAAGTTTTTCACGCAATTTAGTCCAGGGAGGAAAAACCGTCCTTGGTACATCCCAAGATGGACGATCATGATATAAAAACGGATCTAATTTTAAGCTTATTGGTAGAATAGCTAGTAAAATTAAATAAATAGGAACTGACCAAACTAGTAATTTCCCTAGAGGTTTGCTATGTCTTTTCCATATATAGAGTTTTCTCATACATTGCAAAAGTAAAAAATAAATTAAGCAAAGACCAGGCGCAGCATAGTGAGGAAAGCTATATAGTATTTGTACCATCCCAACTAATAATAATAATAAAGTTAACAAAGAGAAACGTACCCAATAATTTTTTATTAATAAGGGAAGTGCGCTTATGAAAAAGCTAAAGGGTATGCCAAGAAAAAAAATGGATAAATTATTTAATTTATATATTGTAAGATTAAAGAAATTAGATAAACCTAAATTACTATTGTATAGATTTATATAACTTTTGTAATACATATGGCGAAAAATTTCATGGTTATAAGTAATATTCAAACGAGGTTTAGACCAAAGAGAATTAGGAATAGAGGCATAAGTTTCTTGGTATAAAAGATAAGGCATTTGTAAAACTTTGCCAGTAATAGAAAAATTATAGTAGCCTATTATAGCTAGTATAAATAAAGCACTTATAGCTAATGGAAGAAAAACTTTTTTTAACTTAATATCAAAAGAGAATTTATTATTTCTTAATAAACAAAACATTAGTAAAAACATAGCGGGTAAACTAATAAGTAAACCTTCATAAGGACGACTATTAGCTAAAATAAGTAGTCCTAATCCCAATAAGAAACTGTTTTTGATGCTAGGTTTTTTAAGAGTGTAGCGAAAACCACCTAAAACTAAACAACCTCCTAGTGCTGAAACAGCACCTCCCCAAAAGCTTTGGCTCCAATAACTAAATAATCCTATTTTTAGTAGTACTAGTAAACTCCCCAATAATGCCCAACGAGGAGGAACCCAGGCTTGTAGCATCCAACAAAGGGCAGAACACATTAGAGCCACGCTTAACCATACACCTACAATTGGATAGCCTGTTAATACTTGTCCTATTGCTAGGATAAACCCTTGTCCAGGTGGATAGATGGACATATAAGTAGGTTGTTGCAAAACATAAAAAGTTTCAAAATGAATCCACATAGGATGTGCTAGGTTTGTTATTTGTGTTTGGGAAAATGTATCTGCTGCTAACAAATAGCTAAACTCATCTTGGACAACAGGTATAGGAAAAGAATAATTAAAAACTATTAACAGATTACCAATAAAAGCTAGTAACCCTACTAGGAAAATAGAAAACCTTCTTTGTCTAGCTATTTGGTTAAAACTTGTTTCAAAGAATCTTAAATGCTTGGTTTTAAGGGGTAAAAGAAGTGCAATTATCGCTAAAATTATTGACCCATAAGTCTTAAAGCCTGTACATAAACTAATAGGATCAATTGCCATATAAAATATTTGTTAAAGTGTTCATTAATTAAGACTTTATTGTACTACTTCCACTTCTACAGCAGAGGACGGCTTACTTTCGTTTCCTGCTGTATCTATGGCAATTATAAAATAGTAATAGACTTGACCTACTTTAGCGCGTTCATCTCGAAAAGTTGTTGTTAGAATTGCAGAAGGTGTTAATTTTGTCCATTCGCTTTGGGGTGCATCCTGACGATCAGCACGATAAACTAAATAGCCTCGCAAGTCTTTTTCAGTATTAGCGGGCCAAAATAAGCTTACAATGCTGGCAGCCGCAGCACCTGTTACGTTAGTTGGTGATGAGGGAGCAAAAGTATCTTTTGCCTTAATTGATATTTCAACAGAATCAGGGCTTTCAATAGTGCTATCTTTACCTGGGGAGAGGCTGCGGATTATATAAGAATAATTACCACCAAACTTAAATTGTTTGTCTTCAAAAGAAGTTCCAATAATAGGGCTAGAGTTAACTGGCTGGTCTGGAAAATTATTCTCTTTAGCACGTCGGTAAATGTTGTAACCAATTACTCTAGGTGGGGTTGTGTTATCTAAATTAGTTGTAGGTGCATTCCAAGAAAGTTTAATTGCATCTTGTGATAGTTCAGTAGCAAGATTTTCTGGCGGGCGAGCAATTTGGCTGATTGGTTCTAAAAAAGCATAGCTAGATAGTGGTAATGGAACGCCAGCAAAATTGCTATAACGGATAGCATAGCGATAACGTACATCAGAAGTTAAGGCACTTTCAGCTAAGGTATCATTAAAAGATAGGCTATTAGCTTCAACCGCAGAAATATCTTTAATGGTTAATGTGCCAACTATGCGAGCTTCTGTTAAAAATGTTTCTTCTGGAAGCCTTAAAGGTGTATTTGGATTTTCATCTCGGCGTAAAATCTCAGCACGTGAAACTTTAGAATTTTGTAGTGAAATAGAATTGGGTTTAGGCCAAGTTAAAACTAGGTTTGTTCCTCTTTGGCGTACTTGTAGAACTTCTGGAACTAATGCTTTATATTTTATTGGTGGTAGTGGTGGGCCAACGCGACCACAACCAACTAAAAAAATAACGTTTGTAGTAAGCATTAGTAATAATGTAATAATAATGAAATATTTATAAAATATAACGACTAAGGTCTTCATTGTGAACAATATCTGCTAACATTTTGTTGACATAAGCTTCATCAATAACTTGTTTTTTTTCTGGTAAATCAGAGCCTTCAAAAGAAATTTCATCTAAGAGTTTTTCCATCACTGTATGAAGTCTTCTTGCTCCAATATCTTCAGTAGATTTATTTACAGAAAATGCAAAGCTGGCAATTGATTCAATAGCATCATCCATAAATTGTAAAGTAATGCCTTCAGTTTCTAGTAGTGCAGTATATTGACGGATTAATGAGTTTTTAGGCTCAGTCAATATACGCTTAAAATCATCTTTAGTTAAAGGATCCAGGTTAACACGAATAGGAAAACGCCCTTGAAGCTCAGGAATTAAATCTGAAGGTTTGGAAACATGAAAAGCACCTGCGGCAATAAATAAAACATGGTCTGTACGAACCATTCCATATTTAGTATTAACTGTAGTTCCTTCAATGATTGGGAGTAAATCGCGCTGAACACCTTCACGAGAGACATCTGGCCCGTGTGTACCTTCTCTTCCTGCCACTTTATCTATTTCATCTAAAAAGACAATACCAGAATTTTCCACCCGTTCTAGAGCGATACGAGAAACTTGATCCATATCAACTAGCTTTTGTTCCTCTTCTGCAACTAAATGTTCTATAGCTTCTTCAACCGTCATTTTACGTTTTTTGGTACGTCCACCTGGAAAAATACCTGGCAACATATCTTTTAGGTTGATATCCATTTCCTCAATGCCTTGAGGAGTAATAATTTCAATACCGCTAGGCATTCCTCTTTCTTGAAGCTCGATTTCTATCAAACGGTTATTAAGACGACCATCTCTAAGTTGTTGGCGAAGTTTTTCGCGCGTTCGCTGAAATTGGTCTGAATTGGTTTCAGTTTCATTTTCAGAAGGTTTATTAGGTGGCAGTAGAATATCTAGTATTCGTTCTTCTGCGTTAAATTCGGCTTTCTCAGTGATTTCTTCAATTTTTTCTTCTCTAACAAGGTCTATAGAGATTTCGACTAAATCCCTAACAATTGACTCTACATCTCGGCCAACATAACCAACTTCGGTAAATTTAGAAGCTTCTACTTTTACAAAAGGAGAATTAGCAAGTCTAGCAAGGCGGCGGGCAATTTCTGTTTTTCCAACGCCAGTTGAGCCAATCATAATGATATTTTTAGGGATAACATCCTGTGCTAGGTCAATGGGTAATTTTTGGCGGCGAATACGGTTTCTTAATGCAATTGCTACAGCACGCTTAGCAGCCCTTTGACCAACAACATGTTTATCAAGTTCAGCAACAATTTGTTTTGGAGTTAGTTCATCTAAATTAATCTGTGGTTCAATTTCACCAGCAAGATAAATAACCATAGGGCCTCTTATAATTCTTCAACTATCAAGTTTGTATTTGTATAAATGCAAATAGTACCAGCAATTTTCATTGCTTCTTCGGCAATTTCACGGGCGGAAAGCTGCGAGTGTAATGCTAAAGCTCGTGCGGCTGCAAGTGCAAAAGGGCCACCCGATCCAATAGCCATAATTCCGTCCTCTGGTTCAATTAAATCACCTGTTCCAGAAATTACTAAAGAGTATTTTTCATCTGCTACTAAAAGAAGGGCTTCTAGGTGGCGTAAATATTTATCTGTGCGCCAATCCTTAGCAAGCTCTACTGCTGCGCGGTTTAATTGACCATGATATTGCTCAAGTTTTGATTCAAAACGAGAAAGCAGGGAAAAAGCATCTGCTGTTGAACCAGCAAACCCAGATAAAACTTTATCATTATAAAGTCGTCGTACTTTACGCGCATTACCTTTCATTACTGTGTTTCCTAAAGTAACTTGTCCATCTGCGGCCATTATTACTTTATCATCTTTACGTACACAAATAACAGTAGTAGAACGAATTTTATTATCTATATTATCTTTTTTGGAAGGTTTTAAGGTTATTTTTTTAGTCACAATATTTCCTGGGTTTAATTACTTGTTTGTTTTACTAATCTGAGCTATCAGCATCTACAGTCAATATGTTATCTATTTCGTTAAATGGTTCGCTACTTAAGATTTCATAGAGAGTTGGAGCTATAGCTTTAGAAACATTGCCTGTAGGAATTAAAGCAACACGAACAGAAAGTTTTTGTCCACGTCGTCTTAATGTTAGTTTGTCGCCTACTTTAATTTCTCGTCCTGCTTTAGCTGGCAGGTCATTTATCAGTATTGCTCCTGCTCGGCAGATTTCTGCTGCAACAGTTCGACGAATCACAAGACGACTAAGTTTTAAGAATAAATCTAATCTCATAAAATTAAGCTACAAAGTTATTTATAATTAAGCAATTACAAGGAAAAAGCACGCATTTTGCGTGCTTTTTTCTAAAAACTAATAATTTAAGGTTAATCACTGCTATCACTAGATGGTTTATAGGCTTCAGCAATACGTATATAAGATTTTTCTCTTAGCTTTTTGAAATAATCTTTTAACTTTCCATTACCTCTTTCAAAAGCTATTTCTTGAGCAATATATTGCTCAACTTCTGTAAAATCTCTTAAACCTGCTTGTTTATATTCATTTAATTGAATAATTTGAAAGCCTTTATCTAAACGAACAGGATCCGACACATCATTAACTTTCATATTATCTACTAATTTACGTAGATAATCGATTAAGTCACTATCCTTAAAAGGAGGCAATTGACCACCCTTTTTAGTTGATTCTCGTTTTGGGTCAGAATAGAGTTTATTTAGATCTGCAAATGATTTTCCTGCTCGTGCATCAGCTACAACTTGTTTAGAAAGTGCTGCGGCTTCGGCTTCAGAACGCCCTTCAAATGAAACAAAGATTTCACTTATAGTAACTTCTCCTGGAAGCTTAAAAATTTCAGCATGGCTATCAAACCAAGCACGTTTTTCTTCCACTGTTACTTTGTCATAGATTGGGTTAATTATTTCCCGAAATAAAATAATTCTACGTTGTGCATCGGTACGAAAAGATTTACGTAAATCTTCTGCGTCAATATTTTGCTGAACTAAGTAATCTTGAAACTCAGTTAAGCTCATTTGTGCTTGTTCAGAAAGACGGACAAAGGCTTGGTTTACTTCAGCTTCAACATCAATTGCTAGTTCTGAAGCACGTTGATTAATAAGCCTATCTTCAATAAGAATATTTAAGATATTACTCTCATTTTTCTTATATTCATCATCTGCTTTAGCTGGATCATTATTGAATTTGGCTAGAAGTTCTTGTTTATAAGCTGCCTTGGCCTTTGTTAAAGCAGAAAGAGTTATTATATCTGTATTGACCCTTGCAACAGTTTCATCTACTAATTGGGGTTCTTGGGCAAAAATGGAGATGCTTAGCAAAGCAATTAATATTGCTGTAAAGAAAAATCGACTAAACTTCATAAATTTTAAACTCCATCAAATTAAACAGATTGAGTTGGAATAGATTATTTAATTTAACTTGTTTTATCAGGTCTTAGTTTATGTTGGCCTAACAAATTTGCGCAAGAGGTTTTCGACTACCTGAAAAACCTCTGAATCTACAAAATTATCTGCCAACCTAATTTTTAACACTCCAGAAGGTGAAAAGCTCACATCTTTGTTGGATGCAACAAACTGAATAAGTTTGTTTGTGTCTATTTGTGCTTTTTCTTTCCACTTAATATTTAAGTTTTTTATTTCTCGGTCAATAGAAATAACCCCTAAACTACTAGCAAAAGAACGAAGTCGAGCATAACTAAATAAATTTTCTACTGCTTGAGGTCTACGACCATAACGATCAGCTAATTCGGCTTGAATATTAACTAAATCTTTTTCGCTAGCTGTAGAGATACGCTTATAAGTACGTAGTCTTTGTCCCATATCAGAAATATAATCTTCTGGAATACGGATATCTACCCCTAGATTAATTGTTACAGCAGTA
Organism: uncultured Clostridia bacterium; assembly: GCA_964492845.1. Taxonomy (GTDB): domain Bacteria; phylum Acidobacteriota; class Blastocatellia; order Chloracidobacteriales; family JADJPF01; genus JADJPF01. The sequence continues at coordinate 124,057 of CAZBMZ010000008.1, read as the reverse complement.
TCTTCCTCAATAGGTTCGCCTCTTAGCTCTTGGACAGTTCTTTCCAGCATTTGACAATAAAGATCAAAGCCAATAGTGTCTAGATGACCGGACTGTTGACCACCTAGTAAATTACCTGCACCACGTAGTTCTAAATCTAGTGCTGCAATACGAAAACCAGAACCTAAGTCGGAAAATTCCCTAATTGCAGCAAGCCTACGTCTAGCAATGGGAGTTAGGTTTTGTTCAGATGGCACTAGTAAATAAGCGTAAGCACGACGACTAGAACGACCTACTCGGCCACGTAGTTGATAAAGTTGAGAGAGTCCATAATGATCGGCCTGGTCAATAATAATTGTGTTAGCTAGAGGGATATCTATCCCATTTTCAATAATTGTAGTTGCAACTAATACATCGCTTTCATGCTGTATAAACTTCATCATTACATCTTCTAGCTCAGTTTCGTTTAGCTGACCATGACCAACAACTATTCTAGCTGTTGGGACTAGTTTTCTAATTGAATCAGCAATTGAATAAATAGTTTCTACTCGGTTATGTACAAAAAAAACTTGTCCACCGCGTTGGAGTTCCATTTCTATAGCACTACGAATAACGCCTTCATTAAATTGTACTACGTGAGTTTGTACAGCTAAACGATCTGATGGAGGAGTTTCAATTACAGACATATCCCTAAGTCCAGCTAAAGACATATTTAATGTTCGTGGAATCGGGGTTGCAGACATAGTTAGAACATCTACACGTCGTCGCATTTGCTTAAGTTTTTCTTTATGTGTTACGCCAAAACGTTGCTCTTCATCAACGATTACTAGGCCCAAAGACTTAAATTGAATATCTTTAGAAAGTAAGCGATGAGTGCCAATAATTATATCTACTTTACCTTCACTTAGTCGTTGGATAGTATCTTTTTGTTCTTTAGGAGAGCGAAAACGAGAAAGCAAATCAATTGTTATAGGAAAAGAAGTAAGTCTTTTTTGGAAAGTTTTATAGTGTTGATACGCTAGTATTGTAGTAGGTGCTAGCACAGCAATTTGTTTAGCTTCCATAACAGCCTTAAATGCTGCTCGCATAGCTACTTCAGTTTTACCAAATCCAACATCTCCACAAAGCAGGCGATCCATTGGGGTATCAGAATGTAGATCAACTTTTATATCACCTAAAGCAGTTTCTTGATCAACTGTGAGTTGATATTCAAAAGCATCTTCAAACTCTTGTTGCCAGGGGCTATCTTGACTAAAGGGAGTACGTTTTACTAATTTACGTTCTGCATAAAGTTTAAGTAATTCCTCAGCCATATCCCGCATAGCTTTTTTAACACGGGATTTTGTTTTTTGCCAATTTAAGCCGCCTAGTTTATCTAAAGAGGGGCGGGAAGCAGTTTCAGCACTAGAAAATTTTTGCACCAAGTCCAAACGCTCTACAGGAACATAAAGCTTGGTTCCTTCAGCATAGGTAAGCAACATAAATTCGCGTTTTAGCGTCGGGCTAACTTCCATTTGTTGCAAACCTTGAAATTGCCCTATTCCATGATCTATGTGGACTACAAAATCCCCTGGTTTTAAGTCTCTAAAGTCTGATAAAAAAGAGCTAATTTGATTACGTTTTCGACGTGATTGAGTTTGACGAAGATCTACGCTAGTTGTTTCATCAAATATATCTGTTTCAACTAAAAATCTTAGTTTAGCTGTTGGTAGTTCGCACCCAGCAGAAAGCCTACCTATAGCTACTATTATTCCATTAGAGTTATTAGAAATTAGCTGACTTAAATCTGTTCTAAGTTCTGCTTTAACAGAATAATCCCGCAGGATTTCAACAATTCTTTCTGCAACGCCTAAACTAGGCATTACTAAAATGCTAATATCCTCATTTTTTTGCCACTTAGTTAGATTTGTAGCTAAATCAGGGATACGGCCATGATAGCGTTGTGTCGAATGACTATTAAGGGGATGTTCATTTGAACAAGCTTCTATAGGGAAGAGAAATAAGTTCTTTGTTTGCTGTGTTTCTGTTTCAAACTGATTATCTATTTGTGCTGCTTCAATTCCAAGTAAACGTAACTCTAAGCGTTGTCTATGGTCTAGGCGGGCGCGTAAGCCTTCAGTGGTCATAAGAAGTTTTTCAGGAGGTAGTGCTAAACTTCCAGAATCATTAAGCAAATTATAACTAGTATTAGCTTTTAGAAACCATTTTTCTAGCTCCTGAGCTATTTCACTAGGTTCATCAATAATTACTAAAGGATTGCGTAGATAGTCAAAAATAGATGATTCTAAAGGGTTTACCAAAGGGAGTAGATATTCCCAGCCTTCAAAACATTCTCCTGCTTCAGCCGCTAGCAATAAATTAGATAATTCTTTTTGGTATTGTGGCTCTTTCCAATAATCTCTAGCTTTACGGGCAAAACTTCGTAATTCATCTGGGCTAGCCGTTTGAGTTCTCATTGGTAAGAGTCGGCAAGCTTGTAGTATTTCCTTAGAACGTTGGGTTTCTAAGTCAAAGGTGCGAATGGATTCTAAAGTATCGCCAAAAAACTCTATTCTAAGAGGTTCTAAATAATTAGGAGAAAAGACATCTAAAATTCCACCACGTAAACTATAAGATCCAATGGTGCTTATAGGATCTTCTCGTAAATAACCATTAGCAAAAAGCATATCAACTACCAAATCAGGTGGGCAATCTTCACCTACTTTTAGTTGAATACTTAAATTTAGCATTTGTTTAGGCGATGGAGTTCTTTCAATTAAGGCACTAGCAGTAGTAATTAATAACTCTCCTCCGCCTAGAGCTAATGTATCTAGGGCAAAAGCGCGTTTCTGCTCTATTTCCGCATGTGGCGAAAGACCTTGATAAGGGTCAACTTCTGCTGATGGTAAAGTTAAAATGGCTTCTGTTTTAGGTTTGGTTTTATCATCAGTAGATTTAGTAGGATGTAGGATTTGATGGAAAAATCTTAAGTCTTTTTCTAGTGTTTCTAATTCTTTGTTGCTACGAACAATTGTAAATATTGGGCGGGAAAGTTCTTTATTTAATGCAGCTATTAGCAATGCTTTAGCAGAACCAGTCATTGCACTTACTACAACGGCCTGATTAGCGGCTTGTAAGTCTTTTAATAGCCTACGAAAATTAAGACTAGAAAAAAAATTAGTTAATGGGGTCGTTGTTTTGGTGTTCATTACTAGAATACCTACTTAAAATTCTACCAATAATGTCAGTAGTTGAAGCACCTGCTAAATATGGTAAAGACAAGACTTGTCCTCCAGCAGCCTCTACTTCCTTACGACCTATAATATTATCTAATGACCAGTCACCGCCTTTTACTAATATATCTGGCAATACTGTAGTAATTATCTTATGTGGAGTTTCTTCATCAAAAATAGTTACATAACTAACCATTTCTAATGCTGCTATAACAATAGCTCGTTCATTTTCTGTCAAAATAGGACGAAGGGGCCCCTTAATATTTTGAATAGATTTATCGCTATTAATTGCAACAATTAGCAAATTTCCTAGAGAACGTGCTTCTTTAAGATAAGCAATATGGCCAGGATGAATTACATCAAAACAGCCATTGGTAAAAACTACTTTTTGACCTTGCTGTTTAGCTTGAAGGCGAATTTCTAAAAGTTGGTTAAGAGAAAGAATTTTTTCCATAAGAAACTAAACAATCTACAACTTTCCGAAACTCTCGGCAAGTATCTTGTGCATTTTGCATCTATAGCTTGATAAAAATTTAAGAAAAATTTTATCAAGGTGAATTTTATGCAAAAACTCTTTTTTATTATAACTTTACTATGCTTTTTTAGTTTCTCTGTTCAAGCTGCCGAAAAAGAAGCCTGGAATGCTGATGGACAATTTAGACGTGCTTTTGTAATAGATGATGGACTTTCAGCCTTAAGAAAATCTCCAAAAGTAACTTCAACTTGTTTACGTAGGCTAAGAGTTGGTCGGAAAATTTTTGTTATCTCTACTATAAAAGCTTCTGATGGGATTAAGTACTATTATATAGCTGTAACACGTAGAACTAGAGGTTTTATTGATGCAGCAGCAGTAGTTAGCCCATCACAACCTGGTGATGATGCTCGTCTTATGCGCTTAATAGAAGCATCTAAAGGGATTGACAAAATTGTTTTAGCCCAAACCTTAGTTACTAATTTTCCTAAATCCCGCTTTTGTCCTGATGCTTTGTTAGCAGAAGGAGACACAGCAGAAAAAATTGCCTTAGAACTTTCCAAAAAAATTTCTCGCCGACTTCCCGAACAACTTGATAAAGAATTAAGTCTTGAACGTTATTTGCTTAACTATTCTGTTTTAGATAAATATAGCCGTTTAGGAATAAATTTTTATATTGATACACAGGAAAAACTCTATCGTTATGATGGTAGGGTCTATAAACAAATTCTTAGCCGTTATCCCAGGTCTTTAGCTGCAAGTCGGGCAAAAGAAAAACTACAAATTTTAATTAAACCAACCGAAGAATAAACCAAATTTCTTGCATTTTTCTATTTGATCGGGTTGCTGATCGCTTGTTATTTATTGAAATTACAGGGGGTAAAAAATATTAATTTGCATAAGAATTTAATTGTTGTTTTACTACAATATATAGTAGTAATAAAGTAATAAGCCACTACTAATAAGGTATTATGTCTTTTTTATTATTTGTAAATAAGTTACCAAAAAATTATTAATTAAGGGGAAAAAAGTATGAAGAAAAGTTTTATTTTAGTGATGTTTTTTGTAGTTTGCTTTTGTTTGTCAATGACTAAAGTTAATGTAGATGCAAGCAGCAAATGCGAAGTAAGTTTTCATTTTGATGGACTTCAAGCAATTGCTTTTGGTGAGCCTAGTCGCGTAAGTGCAGGTATTTTAGATGTTCATCATCATGTAGCTAGTATTGAGATTAAGCAAATTAAGCAAGGTAAAGAAACACTTGTTGATACAATTAAGGCCGATGAATTAAAAGAAAAAACACTAAGTGTTAATGTGCCTAACAATAGGCTGCAACCTAAACGCTATTATTCTCCTGATATGAGTAAAGATAAACAAGATTTTCGTTGGTGTTTAGATATTGAAAATGATTTGTTTCAAAAACAGCTTTACTTAAAAGACAATTTTTTTGCCAAAATACACTTTAATGCAGGAATGTTTTATGCTGAGAATGTAACAGCAGATAAATATCAATTTGTTTCAGGTAGCACATTACATAAATTTAATCGTGAAATTGGAAGACCTACACTTAAAGTTGGGCTAGATAAACAAGATAGCTTAGTTATTAGTGGGTTAAAAAATGAGGTTAGTTTAGCGTATCAACCAAATACTAGTTATTCGGTAACAATCAGCAATTTACCATCAAAAGACATGATGAATATTGACCACTTTGTTTTTTATTATGATATGGTAAAAATCAATGTTCCTAAATTTATGCCGATTCCAGTTGAAAAAGCTAGTTTTTATCCTAAACCTGTAATTTGTGAAACAGTTATTTTTGGTAAGTCTTCAATCAAATAATTAGTTTATTTGGCAAGAAGTTGGCACAAAAGATAAAAAGCAATTAGCTATTTCTTTGTTATTTTCAGCTAATTTGCGGTACTGGCTAGCAGTAGCAAAATATTTTTCAGCTTCATCTATTTTATTAAGTTCTTTTAATGCTATTGCTAGCCCTTCATTTAATTGACTTAGTTCTAAGTTATTTTTTAAGTTTAATTCTTGAAACAAAGCTAAGTTATCTTGATAGATTTTTGTTGCTGCTTGAAAATCTCCTGCTAGTAACTTAGTTTTACCGTAATAACCAGATATTAAAAATACTGTATTTGATCTACCAGCATAATTTATTAGTTTATTAACTTCTGCAATGGATTTGAGATGATATTCTTCACTATCAGAAAAATTTTTTAATTCAGCAGAAACTAATGATAAGTATGTGTAAGATCTAGCTATAGAATCTGAACTAAATGTTGAATTATTGATGTCTTTAGCAATACGGATAGACTCTTTTAGGTAAGATTTTGATAAATCATATCGTTTTAAGTTAGATGAAGCTAGACCAGCTATTTGCATTAAAGAAATCACTCGTTCTTTTTTCATTTTCTCAGAGTTATTTAATAAATTTTGAATCATTTCTAAACTTTTTTGGTCTTCATTATTAAGGTGATAAAGTGTTGCTAAAGATAACTTAGGACGACTAACAAAATCATATATTTTTATCTTTTCACCTATCTTAATAATTTCTTGGAAAGTTTTTTCAGACTCTTCAAGACTAACTTCTTCACTTAAAAAGTTTGCCTGCCAAAGTAGAAAATAACCTTGTAAAAGTAAGTAGTTGTTGTCTGTAGAAAATTTCAATCCTTCATCTGCTGTTATCTTTGTTTGCTTATAATCACGTAAAAAAGTATACATTTTATTACTAGTTGTTTTAATTCTGTAAGCTTCAATAGTGTTACCTAGTCTTAAAAATTTATTTTCTAAGTTTTGGCTATCTTTAAGTCTTTTTTCAAAATTATCTCCAGATACTTCATTAAGTAATGACAGCATTTGCCCACGATAAATAGAGAGTTCTGGTAATTTTTCTACTGGTACAGTTTCGTAATATCTAACTAAGTCCACGCCATAATTTTCTTGATATTTGTTTTGTAATTCTTGAGCAATTATTTTTGACTGTTTTAAGTAAAAATTATCTTTAGTAGTTAAATACTCATTAATGTTAGTGTCTAGTTGTTTATAAAGAATATTTTCTTGAAAACTATCAGCAAATTCTAAGCTACTTTCAATAAATGGATTATTGTTCGCTTCAACTATTGATAAAGATGATAAAGAATTTTTGGATGATAAATTGAAATTTTTATTAGTAATAGTTATATAGCTAAAATAGCCTAAAGTAATAGAGCTAATCATTAAAACAGTTACAATAAAATAAGTGTATTGTTGAAAAATATTTTTAATATAGTTTTGATTATCAATGGTTTTATCAACAGCTTTACTAGCAAAATCTAACTTTTTAACGTTATTGGGGTTGTTTTCTTGTATTAATTCTTTTACTTCAGATAAAATCTGCTTTTTAGCATTACTAATTGCATAATACCAAAGAGGATCTGTTAAGTATTTTAACAAAAAGGTTTTTTCATCACAAGAAAGAGGGTGTTTAAGTTGAAGGATTTCTTTTGTATAAAGACAATTAATTTTACAATCACTACATTCTTTAAAATGTTGCTCAAGTTTTAATGCCCGTTCTTCAGATAACTCTTTTTTAACGTACATTACAAACAAAGGGACATTTTCTGTTGTGCAGACGGGCATAGATGATTCTTCAGGGTGAAAACTCATATAAACAATCACACACCTTTAACTTATTAAAATTTAATTTGATTAATCTATTTATTGATTGTTTTGAAACTAATAGAAACTGCTATGAATCTCGCACTTTAGCATATTAATATTCATATTGCTAGTATTATTAGCATACTAATATTAGTAAGTAAAAAAGATTAGTACTTATATGAGAATAAGTAAACACTTTGTATTCTTTAATACAGGTAACAAATAAGTATTAAAGATTATCCAACTGATTGATAATAAAGGTTACCATTAGGTAATTCCACAGCACAAAGTTGACCATTATGGCCTGCACCACAATCAATAGCAATGATATTGTTACGACTCCAGGCAGTCATTCTAGTAGGGGGCATTTCGGCTTCTCCTAGCATAAGGCGAATTTTATTAGTTGGTGTATGACCAACAACTATAGTTTTTCCTTGGTAGTTACGAAAAAAATCTTTACCTCTATGCCAGCGGGCAATCAGCGGATTATCGATTATCCATTGGCCTTTGCTATTTTGCATTGCACCTGCATGAACAAAAATAGCATGCTCATTTTGATAGTTAATAGGCAAGTTATTTAAGTAGTTATAAGTATCAATAGATAATTCTTTAATAAATTTTTTCCAATGCGCTGCACCTTGACAATAACTTGCGTAAGTAGTGTCACCTCCCATTAATAACCAATGGGAAAACTCTTCTTCATCGTTGTAGCTGTTTACCATCATTTCTTCATGATTACCTGAAAGAACTGTTACAGTAGGAAAATCTTTTTGCAATTGCATTAAAAATTCTACTACTTGACGAGATTCTAAGCCTCGGTCTACTAAATCTCCTAAAAAAACTAGCTCATCTGTTTGCCAGTTTATTGGCAATCGATCAAGCAATTTTTTTAATGTGCTAAATTGTCCATGTATATCACCAACAGCAAATGTTTTTTTCATAAGATCAAATTAATTTCAGTTAATATTTATAACAAATAAAAACTGTTATTAAAAAGTAGCCATGATAAAATTTAGAGCAAATTCTTTTTCAATATAGCCTAGCAATAAATCATTAGGCTACTAGCAAATAACCTTAGTTTAAGAGGTCAAATAGAAAGTTAAGCTATTTACTTATGGGTATTATTGTTGGTTTAAGTGCTTGTTTAATTGTGGCAGGTCTTTTTGTTGTTTCTCTAAAAATATTATTTCAGAAAAAAAGTATTCCTGGAGTTGTTGAACAACGTTTAGATCTTGCTTTAGAAGTTGAGTTAATAGCCGATGCTATTGAGCGTTATGCCAATAATGAATATAGGCGTTAAAGTAAGTATTTTTATCATTTAGCTTGCTTTTAGGAGAAAGCTAGCCATCAATAGTTGAGATGGCTTGTAAAAAGCTGGTAAACTCTTAGTTTTATTTTTCTAAGAAGTTTTTTACAAGAGGTTTTCAGCTTATGACTACTAATGAGGCAACGTTATTTGAAGCCTTTCTTAATCAGCATGATAGTGACGGATGGTCTAATACCATTAATAGAATACTTCCAAAAATTCACCCAATAGATAAAAATGCAACTCAAATTTGGTTTTCTTTTTTTCCTTTAGCTTTAGCAAAAGCACTAGAAAATAGTTCAGATCCAAAAGAGCTAATTAGAAAATTACAGTTAAAAGGTAATTTTTACTTAAAAGATCAAATAGATTCTTCACATACTTTTTTATATGGACATCGTTATTGGCCCGAAGTAAAAACGGCTGTCGTTGAACAAGCTGTTTCTAATAAAGCTCCTGCTAGTCTTGAACTAGCTACACAAATACTTGATTTAGCCGATCAAGTCGCTAAAAAATTATCCGTAGACAGTACTTTAGTGGTTGGTATTACTGCTGTTGCTTTTATGACCTTGCAACAAGTCGGAATTGTTGCTTTTAAGGCTGCTGCTGGTAAAGTGTTAATTGACTCTAAAATAGCAAAAAAATCTCCAGATGAAATTTTGTCTCAACGTGCTAGGGACGATAACCAAGGTCTGATAATGCAATTTTTGCGTACAGTTGATAAAGTTTGGACAATAACTTTTAATGAAAATGACTCTCAAGGCACATTTAAGTTGATTAATGGTCAAGATATTGCAATGGCTTCAGCTAATGATAAGCGAAATCATAAAACACGTGACGTGCGTTGTGTAGAAGGCCCTGTACCAGTAGAATGCCGTTCGGCTGCTTGTGGAACTTGTTGGGTAGGTATTTTAGGCGGAGCAGAAAAACTAGACAATGTTACTACTAGAGAAAAGAAACGAATTAGAGAATTTGGTTATATTCATACAGATGAAGCTAAACCGCTAATACGTCTAGCTTGTGTAACTCCTTCTAATGGAGCAATTTCTATTGTAGTTCCTCCCTGGAACGGAGTTTTAGGAAAATATTTACAACAACTTAAAGAAGCAGAAAAAGATTCTCAACGTGAAACTAGTTACTAGTTAACTTACATAATCTAAAAGACTTACTATTATTTTAATAGCCCATTACTCTGGGCTATTTTAGTTTTTATTAATAGATTTTTCTTTTTGTGACTTTGCCCAAGCTAAATTATTTTTTGCTAATAGAAAATCAGGTGCTATAGCAATAGCTTTTTCTGCTGCAATAATAGCTTTATCCCATAAAGCTAAACTATTATAAGCAACACATAAGTTATTGTATGTGATTGGATTATTGGGATTTATTTTTAATGACTTTTCACAAGTGGCTATTGCTTGATCAAACATATTATTGCCAATGTAAGTTAAGGCTAAAGATGTATAGTTATTAGTTACAAGATCTATATTTACAGCATTATTTTTCTGTAGCTTTGTCTCAGTAAGGTTATTTTGGGCCAATGTAAAATTAAAATTAAGTGCTATTGCTTGTTCAAAAGCCTTAATAGCTTCATCAAATAAAGAAATGCTTTTATAAGCTACTCCTAAGTTATTGTAAATACTAGCACTTGTCTGATCTAACTCTATAGCTTTTTCACAACTAATAATTGCTGATAGAAAATCTCCTTGCTGAATTTGAGATAAACTTAAATTTAATAGCTGACTAATAACAGGCTTGTTAATTAACTTTTGTTCTTGCGCTTTAAATTCAGTTAATAAATTACCTAACCCTTGTTTAGGAAACTCTAAATTATCCAAAGAGATAGAGATATCAGATTGAAAGAACCAGTCAGTAAACTTGCTATCTTCTACTAGAACCGTAAATGACTGAACTAAATTTTGATTAAGTTCTGTTTGCCATTGTTGGCTAGCTAGTTTAGCAAAATCAATGGAGTTATTTACTAAAGGTGAAATTAAAAAACCATTTTTTGCCATTTCTTTAGGTAAATAATAAACATATTGATTTCCATTCCTTAGCGTAACTCTTAGGTAAAGTATAGGAATACGCCAAAAAGCAGAAGTTAATTTACCAATTAATGTTGTTTCAATATTTAATTTAATCCAAAGAGGGTTACTGTTTATTTGAGTTAAATCTATTTCTTGGTTAAAAGTAGTTTTTTGACTAAAAATCTTCTTAAAACTATAAGTTCTAGGGCTTTTACTAGATTCTAATAGTAAGAGTTGATGCTTAGGAGTAAATGACTTTATATCATATAAAGTTAAAAGTTCAGGCCAGCAAAGCCCATCTTCAATGCTAGGATAGCGGGTATCTATTACTTCATTATTAAAAAAAATATATTTAGGTACTTGATTGCTTTTTAAGTGATTAACATTAATTTGTGCTACCCTTGTTGGACTAGCCATATTGCTTTGAAATACGGGTCTAGGTCGGTAATCTAAATTGTGTGCTAGTAAAATAGTTTGGCGAGCCGAATATATATCTACTGATCCATCTATTGGCGGTAGTGGATTTTCTTGACGAATTTTTGCCATTTTATTTTCATAATTGGCTGATAAATCTGTTTTTTGAGTGATTGTTGAAAAGCTTAAACTAATATTACTAGATAATACTTCTAGACCAGATTTAAGATATTGAGCTACATTTGTTCGGCCATACCAATTTAAGTTAGCTGCAAATAACATTATTGATGCTAGTAAACCTAATAAAACCAAGTATTTAACATAATACTTTACTTCTTGAGAAAAAATAATAAGTAAATAAACTAGTGCTATTGTGATTATTACTTTGTTAGTAGTAAATACATGGAATTCATCTATACGAGTATAACCAGCCTTAAAAGCCATTTGAGAAAGTCCTAAATAACCAAGAAATGGTAGAGCAATTTTTAAGCTTTCTTTGTTTATTTGGGGTTTTATCTCGTTAAGTGCTATAGGTAAAATTACTAGAAATATAGTAAATAACACTAATAAAACTTCAGAAAGTGTTCCACCAAAAGCTAGCTCAGAATAATATTGAGCTACTGTTAAGCCATTTAATACAAAAGATGGAATTGCAAATAAAGATTGTCCTGCAAATAACCATAATAAAAGGAAAGAAGATAGAAAAGTTGCTAATAAAATAGGTTTTTGTTTTTCTAAAATATCATTTATTGTAATTAAAAATATTACTGCCAAAGAGCTACCTGTAAAAGAAAATTTAATTAAGCAAATAAGTGATAATGTTATAGTTATTAGTATTGAATGAATAGAAGTTTTTTTATTATCAATATAAAAATAATAAGTAAGTAAAAATATACTAAAAGACATAAGAAAAGCGTCTGGTAGTGAGCCTTGTAGCGAGAAGAACAAACCTAAAAACCAAGCAGCATTAATAATTAAAATATTTGACTTATCAGAATTATTTAGCTTCTTAAAACTTAACCAAAAACTTGACCACCAAAAGACTAAAGCCAAAAATATCCAAATAGTAGCAGTAAGTAGATAAGTTCCTGGAAAATAGGTTTTAGAATATAAAAAACCATATGGCCCTAAAGGAAATATAATTTCTTGTCCAAAAGCTTTATTACTTAAAAAAAATTGGTGCAAGGATAATTTCCATGACCAATCTAAATAACTTGTATCATCAGGAAATAAACCTAACCCAAAAAAGCCTAAAGATAATAAAAGGCTTAAAATACCTATTATTAACCAAATAATGTTGTTACTTATTTTTTGAAAAATAGACATTTTGTTTAATTTCGTGAATAAAGAGAAGTAGCATTTAAGAAGTACTCAATAATGTCATTCCAACCTAGTTTTGATTCACCCTCTTTGCGATTAACAAAAACTATAGGAAGTTCTTTAATATTTGCTCCATGTTTTACTGCATGATGTAGAAAATTCATATTAAAAGCATAACCAGTTGTTAATAGTTGCTCTAAATCAATGCTTTTTAATAGCTTAGTGCTAATACAACGAAAACCAGATGTCCAATCATGAATGTTTGGTATTTTGCCTACAAAACGAATATATTGATTGCCCCAGTAGGAAAGTTTTTTTCGTTGCCAATTCCACCCCAAACAATCGCCACCCGGAACATAACGTGAGCCAATAATAAAATCACATCCATCTTGAGCAAATTTTAGAAATTCTGGAATATACTTAGCATCATGCGATAGATCTGCGTCCATAATGAGTATATTTTTAGTTTCAGGTAAATTTTTAAGTATCCAAAGTATTCCTCTTAGGTATGCTTTACCTAATCCTTGCTTTTTATCTTCTGTTAAATACAAAAAAGGGAATTCTTGTTGTTTATTTTTTACTATATTAGCTGTTCCATCGGTAGAATTATCATCTACTACTAGAATATGGATTTGCCAGTCTGATAAATAGTTATTAACCGCAATAATGTTATTGATAAGGGTTTCAATTGTTTTTGCCTCGTTATACGTTGGCAACATAATACATACATTCTGTTTTTTATTTTCCATAAGCCTAACTAATTAGAATCTAATTTGATTGGAGTAAATTAAGTTAGCGATTTTACTATTAGACTTGCTAATAAATCAATTAATTGTTAGTCTCTATGACCTTATCTTTATGTTTCTAAAGCTAATATAGGTACAAATTAGTATTTTTATAAATAAGGTCAAATAAAATTAACTATGGCAAAAATTGCTTTAATTACAGGAATTACTGGTCAAGATGGTTCTTATTTATGTGAGTTTTTATTATCTAAAGGTTATCAAGTTCATGGTTTAATTCGTCGTTCTAGTAGTTTTCATGGCCGAATTGATCACTTAGAACAAAATACAACTTCAGTTAAAACACCTTTAACACTTCACTATGGAGATTTAGCTGACTCTAGTATGCTAACAAATCTCTTTTATGAAATTCAGCCCGATGAAGTTTATAATCTTGGAGCGCAAAGCCATGTAAGGATTAGTTTTGACACTCCTGAGTATACAGCAGATATAACTGGACTAGGTACAACTAGACTACTAGAAGCTATTAGAAAAAGTGGGGTTAAATGCCGTCTTTATCAAGCCTCTAGTAGTGAAATGTTTGGTAATTCTCCACCTCCACAAAGCGAAGATACGCCGTTTTGTCCTAGAAGTCCTTATGCTGTTGCAAAAGTATATTCTTATTGGATGATTCGTAATTATCGTGAAGGTTATGGATTATATGCTTGTAATGGAATTTTATTTAACCATGAAAGCCCTAGAAGAGGGGATAACTTTGTTTCACGGAAAATTACTAAAGCCTTAGCTAGTATTTTAGCTGGTCGTCAGAAAAAATTATATTTAGGAAACTTAGATGCTTACAGAGATTGGGGTTTTGCTCCAGAATTTGTTGAATGTATTTGGCAAATCTTACAACAAGACAAGCCAGATGATTATGTGTTAGGGACAGGTCAAACAAATTCTGTTCGGGATTTCTTAAATGAAGCCTTTGGTTATGTTGGCCTAGATTGGGCCAATTATGTTGAATTTGACCCACAATATTTACGTGCAACAGAAGTGCCTATTCTAAAAGCAGATATAACAAAAGCCCAAAAATATTTAGATTGGCAGCCAAGGGTTACTTTTTCAGACTTAGTTAAAATAATGGTTGATTCAGATTTAGTAGAGCTAGGATTAAAAACCCCTGGGGAAAGTGCGAAAATTCTTGCAGAAAAAGGCTTTTCTTGGTTACAAAAACCATAGCTAAAAATAACTAAGTTATTTAAAACCACAAGTTTAATGTATTAAGTAATGATAAAGTTGGGCAGGAGGAAAATTTTGCTGGGATATTTCCTCATGGCATAGAAATCTTTTTCTTACCTCTACCACCCAACGAGTGCATTAATTACGTAAATGGGAAGGCTTTTGGATTTATAGATCTAAATATTTTTTACTATTTTTCACCGAATCTAAAAGTAATGCCAAATGTCAGGGAAAAAGGATAACCTGGCGTTCCATGTACTCTAGCAACAATAGGATCATTAGATCTAGCGCGGGATTCGCCAAAGTTTTGAACTTCAAAAAACTTTTTATTAAATAAATTGTCAATTCCAACACTAGCTTCAAATCGACGAACTATTTTTTTAGAAATCTTTAGATCTACTACATCAAGTCCGCTAGCTCTTAAAGACGTGTCAATAGAATCTAGTAAATAGCTATTGATATGTCTATAGCTAATTATTCCACTAAAACCATTTAGATTTGAAACCACTAAATTAGTGTTAAATGTAAAGGATGGAGCATTAGAAAGAAATTCTCTAGGGCTTGTGCCTTTGAAGAATGTGTTTAAGACCCTTGTTCCAGAAGCATTTAAGCTGACAAAAGAATTAAGCCTAGCCGATCCCTTTAATTCATATCCATAACTACGGCTTGGCCCTTGAAATTCAATAGAGTTATCGTCTGTTATATAGACTTGAGTTTCAGAGTTATCAATTAAGAAAAATGTTCCTGCTAAGTTAAATTGTCTTTTATTAAAAGCAAAACCTGTTTGGTAAAAGTCCGTTGTAGCCACTTTTGGCCCTTCAGGACGTTGTGCTACTCCACGAGCATCTTGAGAATTAACCCCCCGCCCATAATTTACGTAAAATGACACTGGTAATTTTTCGCTAGGGTGATATGAAAGTGATACTTTAGGTTGAAATTCACCTTTAGTTGTAGAGCCGTTAAATTCAGGAAAATTACGGTCTTTGACTCCAAAATAAAATGAGTCATAACGTAGACCCAAATCTAGGTGTAATTTTCCAAAGTCAAAGCTATTTTGGATATAGCTGCTAAAAGTAGCTATATTAGCATTTACATTAGTAACATTTAGGTAAGGATCACGTTTAGCACTTTTATTTAGAGTAACAAAGATTTGATTGCCAACATAACCACCACCTATTGTAAGCAGACTTTTACAACCACCAAAATCATAAGGCTTTAGATATTGACCGTTAAAACCTTGTTGAAGGCGGCTATCATGCTGGTTAAATTGGTCACCAATATCTTGACGATCTAGAAAAAAAGTAAAGTTATTATATAAATCAAATAGGGAGCGAGCGATTAGACCATCAAGCTTTAGGATTGAACCATCTGAATAATTTTTTCTAAATAAAACGCTACCGTTAAACGTCCGCGCTTTTCCGCCTTCTGTCCCATCAATTGAACCAAAGCGGGCAATCTCTCGGCTTTGAATTAGATCAACAGGGATTTGCCCAGCAGAAAAGAAGTCATTGCGTCCAAAATTAAACTTAAAAACTAAGCTTTTTGTATCACCAAAATTAAATTTATAAGAGCCTGTAACATTATCTCGGTCATAAGGCTTATCAAAAGGTGTGTCGGTGCGGGAAATTTCGTAAGCTAAAAAGCCGTTTTGAGGACTAATAGCAAAAAAGCCTCGTTTTGTATTAAAACTGCCTCCTTGCAGGCGAATTATAGCGGTTTGTGCAAGTGATTCTTTTAATGAAACTTGCACTACACCTAGACCAGAAAAATTACCATATTGGGCGGCAAAGGGGCCGTTTAAGATTTGCACCTCTCCAATTAATTCACTAGTTAAAGATTTAAGTTGTCCTAAATAGCCTTGTCCATGTCCTTGTGTAGATTGGTTTTGATCAAAATTATCTACTTTAATTAATAAACCAGGGCCAACACCGCCATGATCTAGGTTAAACCCAAACCGGCGTATTTCTAAGCTTTTCCCCCCGCCTTCATGTTGACCCGCATTAATACCGCTACCAAATTGAAATAAAACTTGATCATCTCGTGCTGGAAACCCTTCTCTATAAAGCGTTTCATCTTGACGGTTTATTTGTGGCTCTAAGGACTCAGCCTTAATTACTACACTGTCATGAATTTGTGAAACAAGGTAACTTGTCTCTAAATCTAAACTTTGAGCAGCACTTGAAAAATTTACTGATTTTTCTACTAGGTTATCTCCCTGTATTGTGATGGTTCCAGTATCGCTAGAAATTTCTACTAGGTAATTGCCTTGATCGTCTGTTTTGGTTTCTACAATGCCGCTAGATGTGGTTACTTTAATGGTTGCTCCAACAATAGGTTTTTTACTAATACTATCAATTATTTGACCTTTTAATGTTTTTATTTGGCTATTAACTATTTGTTTATCAGTATTTTGCGCAAAACCAAGGTTTGGGTCTAAGCTTCCAAGCAAACAAGCACTAATTATTATTTTTTTTAATAACATGTCTTAATCCTTAAATTTATAAGTGCTACAAAAATAATTTTTGTGGCACTTTTGGATAAAATACTAAGTTAAATAAAAACTTTAATTATATTGATTTATAGGTTGATTACTGGATGGCATTGTAACACAAAAGTAATTTTTGTAACACGATCTTAGCAGAAAACAAACAGAAGCCAAATTTTAGCTAATATGGGTTTTAATTAGTGGTGATGGTCTTTGCCACCAATGATTGATTTAGCAGGAAAAGTTGTAAACAACTTTCCATGTTTAACACCTTTTAAGCTAAGTAGAGAGTCAGCTAGCAAACGAATTTTGCTAGCTGCACCTCGTAACATCAGCATTTCCATACAATCATCATGGCTAATATGTGCATGTAGGACAGAAACAATAAGCTCATGATGTTCGTGTTGTAAGTTGGTTAAACGCTCGGTTAAATCTCTAGTATGATGGTCATAGACTAGGGTTAAACTTCCTAATACTTCTGCATTGTCAGCCTTGCTTAGTTGAGATTGCACTAAAGCATCTCGAATTAAGTCACGCAATGCTTCAGAACGGTTTTTATAACCTCGGTCACTAATTAAATCATCAAAACGGGCCAAGAGATCATCTTCAATACTTACACCAAATCTAATTAAATTAGACATATTTCTCCCAAAGTATAATGACTAATAAAACTTAATTATTCTTCGCTAGAAGAATTTTTTGCTAGTTCATATTCTGACTTAAGTTGTGTTACTAACTCAGAACGTTTGTCATAAAGTCGTTTTAGTGGGCGGGACTTATGACGAGCTAGAGCATAAGCTGTAATCAAGGGTAGAGCAATAGTAGAGTCAACATAACAAACAACGGCATCAGGTAATTTATCTGGATCAACTTTACCCCAACTAACAGCTTCAGCCGGAGTTGCACCTGAAAGCCCACCAGTATCAGCACGAGCATCTGTTATTTGAAGGAAAAAATCATGCCCTTTTTCAGAGATTCCTAAAACTTCTTGGATTTGTGGCTCAGTTTGTAAAAGGAAATTTTTAGGACTACCACCACCTAATATAAAAACAGCACTTTTTCCGCCTTTACGTTTAGCATCTAAAACTATTGATGCCGTTTCGTTAACATCTAAGCACACATCAAAATTAAGTTTATTACCATCTAGTTGTTTAGCTGCAATATTCATACCTATAGAACTATCACCAGGTGAAGAAGTATAAATTGGTACTCCAAGTTCATAAGCAGCAGCAATTAAGGATTTGCCTTTACTACCTAGAACTTTTTCTCTTTCGCTAACATATTTTCCTGCTAAATGGTGAAACTCTGCACTGCTCATAGTGTGTTGAAATTCAGGAGCAGTAATTATTTCTCTAAAAAATGCGTCTGTTGATAGTAAAACATTATAATCAAAGAAAATATCATAGATTCTTACTACACCTTGTTCACGTAAGATAACATCGCTAATATTAGGTGTGCCACGATGTAGATTTAACCCAATACCAAAATGAGTATCATGATAAAGATTAGCTCCTGTGCTAATAATCCAATCTACAAACCCATTTTCTATTAATGGAATCAATGCAGAAATACCTAAACCTGCCGGAGTTAATGCCCCGGTAATACTTAAGCCTACTGTTACATCCTCATCCAACATTTTTTCAACAAAAAGTTGGCAAGCTTCCCTTAAACGTCCAGCATTGTAGGACAAGAAATTATTTTCTATTAGCTCGCTTACAGTAGTATTAGCTGTAATTGGTGAAGGGTCGATTTTTTTTCCTGATAAATATTTTTTTCCACCCATAAATAATTAGGGTTCTCCTTAAAAATTTAGATAATTTGCTCAAGACTCTGCCAATATATCATTTTTGCGTCAATTTAATGACCTCATAAGCACGAAAAATAAAATAAATTACAGATTTTAACTTAAGTTATTTGTAGAATTTAGAGGGAATTTTAATTAGTGACCATTGCAAAATACTTGAACTTTAGTAAGTAAAACTAGTAAGTTTGATGTATATTATCCCCTAATATTTTATATGGAGGCATTATGAGTCATAGTTTTAGGCTAGGATTAATTTTAGCAATTGCTACTAGTTTTATTTTGGCTTCACTAGTGTTTAGTACTGGTACTGTTGATGCACAAAGCCAAAAACAACCAATAAATAGAAGAAAACAAATAAAAAAAGAAATTGATAGCAAAGGTATAAAAAGAGGAAAAGATATAGCTAGAGAACTGCGATATCCTCGTTTTCGTCCTGTAGGTTATGGTCAACAAAATATTATGGAGGAAGAACTTTCCAGACGAACAAGAATTTATGAAGAAAAAATGGGAATTTCTCCTAAAACCAAAGATAAAAGACCTGCTTGGCAATATAGTCCAACAAACTTTAATAAGCTATCTGCCGCAGGTAAAAAAATGGCTTTAAGCAAAAAACACACTTGGATGCTTAAACCCCATGTCTTTAAGAATCTTTCTTCTGGTGGTAAAAGAGCAGCATTACTGCGTAATGGCCTAGCGAGTTCACCTAATGCTAAAACAAAAAGTTCCCCTAATTATTTTAGTCAACAATTAACAAATTTAGGTGGTAATGTGCCGGTTAACAAGCCTGAGCTTGATAATATACTGCGTACTCAAAGCGAATCATCAATTGCTATTAGAGGTAATAATGTAATAGTTTCATTTAATGATATTTCAGAAAGTAGAAATACTTGTGGTTATAGTTTTTCTACTGATGGAGGAAACACCTTTGAGCAAAGGTCTATTCCTGAACCAATAGATCAAATTAATTTAGGTGATGGAGTGGTAGCTTATGGGCCAAACGGGGAACTTTACTATGCTTTACTTGCATTAAAAGGCTCAAATTTTAATTCTTTAGTTGGAGTTACAAAATCAACTGATAATGGTGCTACATTTCAAGGTTTAGGCGATGCTAGCAACACCTTAAATAATGAAGTTAATTTTCATGATAAAGAATGGATTGCTGTAGACAATACCAACACAGCCACTAAAGGCAATGTTTATGCTAGTTGGACAGTGTTTGGTGCTACGGACACATTTATTGCTGTTTCTACTTCTACAGATGGAGGACAAACTTTTGGTAGTCCAATAAATATTAGTGGAACCGATAATTTTGGTGTTCAAGGTTCTATGCCTATGGTTGGGCCAAATGGGGAAGTTTATGTAGCTTTTTCAGCTATAGAGATTGTTGGAGGTTCTCTAGTTAGTAGTGTGTCTTTAGTTAAGTCAACTGACGGTGGTAAAACTTTTACTTTATCTAAAAGAATTGCTGAGACTAATATGTTTCCTTTCTTTAGTGTAACGGGTGGTGATGGAGTACGTTGTAATGGTTTTCCAAGTGTATCAGTAGATAAAGAAGGGCGTGTACATATTGCTTATGCTGATTCTTCACGAAATGCAAGAGAAGATCGTAGCGATATTTATTATATTCGCTCAACCGATGGAGGGACTACTTTTAGCCAACCATTAAAAGTAAATGATGACATTACTGGTACAACACAAATTAATCCATCTGTAGCAGTTGCTGGTGATGGTACGGTAGCAATTAGATGGTGGGATCGTCGTAATGATACGGTTAATGATAGTTTGACAGATGTTTACATGGCTTTTTCTAAAGATAATGGTGCTAGTTTTGGTAAAAACTTCCGCATCACTGATCATAATTGGGTATTTAGCCCTTCGGAAACGTCAGATTATCATGGCGATTATGACGGCTTAGTAGCAGATGACAGTAATTTTTATATGTCATGGAGTGATGAACGTCGTGGAGATCAAGATGTCTACTTTACTCAAATAGCTACAAACCGAGATGCTAACGCTCCTGACTTTAACATTTCTACAATAAAAACTTTTGATAGCGTTATTGCTGGTAACAAAGTAGATTATTCTTTGTCTACATCTGCGATTAATGCTAGTGGTGAGCGTCTTAGCTTAAGGGCTGAACCTGCAATTGCTGGCCTAACTTATAGCTTTAATAACAATAATAACAATACAATTAATGCTGGTGATTCTGCTACGCTTAGTGTTTCTACTAGTAATTCTCTTTCACCTGGCACTTACTTTATTACTGTTAGCGCGATGGGTAGTAACTCTGTACGAAGAACTAATTTACGCTTAACTGTTTATGGCTCAAATCGTCAGGCTACTTTACCTACAAATATTAGTAACACTCGTGGAAACAGTTTTCTTACTTCAGGTGTTAAGGTAGACAGCAAAAATATTTTGCATGCAGTTTATGAAGATGACACAGACTTTGCTGCCCTAGGTGCAACACAAATTTTTTATCGTCAATCAGCCGATGGTGGAAAAACTTATTCTGATCCTCTAATGCTTTCAACAACTTTTGATTTCTTTAATACTAGTCCTAATCTAGTAGTTGATGCAGCAGGAAATATTTATGTAGTTTGGGTAGGCGATATTCAAATACTGTTTACTAAATCAACTGATGGTGGCAAGACCTTTTCTAGGCCAATAGCAATAGGCTCTGAATCAGGTTTTGCTTTTATCTCTGCTGTAGCAGTAGATAATAAAAATAATGTAATGGTTAGTTATATAGGCTTTGAGTTTGATAACCAAAGTTCACGCTTTGGGCTATTTGCTGCTCGCTCTAGCAATGGAGGAACTAGCTTTGCTCAACCTGTATTAGTTTTTGAAGAAACTAATAACAATATAATATTAACCTCTATACCTTATTTAGCTTTTAATTCTAAAGGTGTAGTGTTTATTGTTTATAACACCGCTACATTTGGAAACACTTCAACTAGAGTAGAAGTTAATTTAGTTAGCTCAAAAAATGGTCAAAAATTTAAGAAAGCAAAAGTTGTTTCTGATTCAACCTTACAGTCTTTTGATCCACACATTGCTTTCTCTCAAAACAATGTTATGTATTTGACATTTTATGATGTAACTCGTACTGGTGGAACAAGAAGAGATGTTCAATTACTTACTTCTACTAATAATGGGAAAACTTTTACTGCAAAACTAAATGTATCTAAGTCTAGTAGGGCAACCGCACCTTACACGGCTGTTGATAGTCAAGGTAATCCAACTATTGTTTGGCAAGAATTTAGTGGAACTACAGGAAGCGACATTTTCCTTTCTAGCTCAAATAATAGGGGCCAAAGTTTTGGTGCTATAACAAATATTTCTGGAAATTCAGGATCTTCTTTGTTACCAACAGCAACTTTTGATAGCAATAATATGTTGTTTGTTGGTTGGAATGATGACTCTAGTGCTAACTCAGAAATATTTATTTCCTCTACACCAAAATAATTTTAGATAATTATTCTATTTAATAAGCTTACAGCAATTCTTAGGTTTTAACTCAAAACTAAGAATTGCTGTTTTTGCTTTTTAACCAAATATTTTAATTTTAACCTTGACAGCATTACAGTAATTTTTTAATATGCTGTCAGCTTGCAAAGAGATTAGATAAATAGAGTTTTTAATTTAACTAATTTCTTCATATCTTAAGCAATCTTTGCGTTAGTTTCGGGGAACGTGTTCAACCATAAAAATAAATATGGTTGGACAACGCAAGATTGCTTAAATTTATATCTAAAAATAAATAGCAGGAACTTGTTAGCTAGATAAACGATGTTAATAAAAAATAAATCATTAGCATTGTTATAGATAAAGAAACTAAGTAAATAAGAAATTGGAGGGTAAAAAGATGAGTTGGTCAGCAGAAAGTGGTTATATTCCTAGAATAGAAATTCCTAATGAAAGGACTTGTGGAATAGGTAGTATTTTTGCAGAAATAAACTCAAGACGTGTAATGTTGCCCTTAGCAGATGTAAAAATCAATGCACAAGTAGCTAGCCAAGTTGCTTGTGTGGTGATGAGACAAACATTTCAAAATCCTTATCAGGAACATTTAGAGGCTGTATATATTTTTCCTTTGCCAGGCGGGGCTGCTGTAAGTGATTTTGAAATGAGAATTGGTTCTAAAATTGTAAAAGGTAAAGTTGAAGAACGTGGTGAAGCTCGCCGACAATATCAAGAAGCTATAAATCAAGGTAAAAGAGCCGCTTTAATGGAAAAAGAACGAGATGATGTTTTTACTCTCCAACTCGGAAATTTGCCTCCTGGCCAAGAAATCACAATTTCTATTACCTACTCCGAAAAATTAGTATTTTTTGAGGATGGAACAACAGAAATTAGACTCCCATTAGTTGTTGCACCTCGTTATATTCCTGGTCAATCTCTATATCGTGACCCAGTTGGAGACGGTATTGAGCCAGACACCAATATAGTTACAGATGCTTCTAGAATTTCCCCTCCAAGACTTGCAAAAAATTTTGATCCGAAAATTTCTTTATCTATTGAAACATTAATTCTTTGGGATAACACCATAGACGGCGGAGAACTACGCAATCTTTGTTGTTCTCAACACGCTACACGGACTTCTGCTGGTAGAGAAGGTGTTAAAGTCTCGCTAGCGCGTCAAGATGAAGCTTTGGATAGGGATTTTGTACTTCGTTGGACTCTTAGCAATACAAAACTTCGCACATCTCTTTTAGTTTGTCGGGATTCATACAGTGAAGCTTATGGAATGCTCTCAATTATTCCCCCATCGGAAGAAGGACGCTACAGCCAAGCCCGCGATGTTGTTTTTATTGTTGACCGTTCTGGCTCAATGCAAGGCATAAAAATGGCTTCTGCTGCTCGTGCCTGTGCTTTACTGCTTAAAACCCTTGGCCCACAAGATCGCTTTGCTATAGAGTCTTTTAGCAATGGGGTAGAGTGGCTTAACCCTACGTATGGTTCTTATGGTAGAGAAGGTTATTTTATTCCAGCAGATTATTATGGAATTGAGCAAGGAGAACGCTATTTAAGGGGTATTAATGCTTCTGGTGGAACAGAAATCTATAAAGCTTTAGTTCAAGCAATGACAACACTTGAGCAAAGACGCGAAAGCTATCGTCGTGTACCAGTAATTGTTTTACTTACAGATGGTGAAGTAGGTAATGAATCTCAAGTACTAAAAGAATCCCAACAAAGATTAGGAGCAACTAGGCTTTTTACAATTGGGATTGATACAGCCGTCAATCAAGGATTTTTACAGCATTTAGCTAGTGTTGGTAGCGGGACAGCAACTTTTGTTACTCCTGGCGTACAGCTAGAAGATGCTTTAGTTAATGTTGGGCGGGAAATAGGAAGCCCATTAGTAGTAAACTTAAGATTAGAAGATGTGGATAGTGGGTTGGATATTTCAGCCATTGCACCAAGCAAAATACCAGATCTTTTTAATGGTCGTGCTAGTACAGCATTCTTTATTGCTAGAAATATTGGACGTATTAGAGTTAGAGGACAATTTGTTGCAGGTGGAGAGTTTGACGTAATTGTTAACCCTCAAGAGGTTTTCTTAACTTCTATTGCTCAACTTTGGGCTAAAGAGCGAATTACAGATTTAGAAGATCGCTATAGAGTAGAACTATCATCTCAAGAACGCTTAAAACGGGAAATTATTAGTCTTTCAACTAGGTTTAATATTTTAACTAGATTTACTGCTTTTATAGCTGTAGATCATAGCGAAATAGTTAACCATCAAGGCTATCAACGTCATGTTGTTCAACCTGTGGAAATGCCTGCTGATTGGCAAGCTACACAAAATGCTATGCCAGGTGTGCCATATCCAGCAGCAATTCCGTCTTATGACAGCAATTTAACTCGTGCAGGTCATTATTCTCCTCCAATGCAGGAAAGAGAAAGAGCAGATACAGCTAAAAGAAAAGAGAGTATTGTTAGTAAGGAAAGCAGTTCTAACAGGCCAATGCCAAAATCACCTCTAATGCCACAACATTCAGCACCTGTAAGACCTACTGCGCCACCAGCACCACCAGCAGAACCAATGTTTGATGGAAGACAACAAAGCAAATCTGAAAGTTTTGGACAGACAGAAAATGTTGTACCTGCAAGTAAGAAAGTTGATGTAGCTAAACCTCAACCTAGCATTGTTGAAAAGGCAATAGATGCTGTCAAAGGCTTGTTTAATGCAGGTGCTGTTAATGATCAATCTATCGCTTTACCAACTAATGAAAGAGAGTTAATAGAGCTTGCAATTAAAACTCTACAAGATACTTATAGTGATGTTATGAATGGATATGCTCCTTCACCAGAAAGACTAGATCAAATTCGTAACAATATACTTAACTTAAGTAACACTTTGTTAAAACAAAATTTAACAAAATTTTTCAGATTTTTTGAAGTAGAAGTTTATGACTTAATTGGAGGTTTAAGAAGACAAAAACCAAGGCCAATTTTTGAGCAACATCAATATACTTTCCAACAAGTAGTTGTAGAAGTAAAAAATTACTTTGCTAGTCCAATGCCTCCTTCTAATCGCAAGGATGGGTCTTTTTGGGATTCTAACATTTAAGCCCAGCCGTAAACGACTGGGCTAATATCAAAAGCCCTTACAGGGCTTGATATGCTTTAACTTTCTTAATCTTATATTTTCTAACCGCGTAGTGGATTTTGGAAATAGCCCTGTCTTTTAAGCCCAGCCGTAAACGACTGGGCTAATATCAAAAGCCCTTACAGGGCTTGATATGCTTTAACTTTCTTAATCTTATATTTTTAGCCACGTAGTGGATTTTGGAAATAGCCCTGTCTTTTAAGGCAGGGCTATTTTAATTGCGGAGAAGTTATAAGACAAACCAGATATTTTTTAATAAGATAAAAAGAAATTCAGAAAAAAATATTATGTTAGAAGTAAAATCACAAGTGCTTGGTCTTGCTACCAATATGGTAAGTCAGTTAGTTTACTACCGTAATGGTATGGAAAGACAAAAAGATATTGCCAAAGTTATTAAAATTAAAGGTCATAAAATTTGGTATCAGGATATTGGGCAGGGTCAACCTATTTTGTTTTTACATGGGTTAGGATCAAATTCTCTTAGCTGGTTAATGACTGTTCCTATGTTTTGCAAACAATATAGAGTAATTGCTATTGATCATATTGGACATGGACGTTCTGATAAACCTGACTTAGATTATAAAATTACAGATTTTGTTAATTATGTTGAAGGCTTTTTAGATAATCTAAATCTTAAGGAAGTTTACATAGTAGGTAATTCTTTAGGAGGTTGGATAGCAGCGCGGTTAGCTTTAAGACGGCCTGAATTAGTCAAACGCCTTGTTTTAGTTTGTAGTGCTGGACTGCAACCTTGGCCGGAGCTTAGAGAAAAATTAGAAAAAGTAAAATTTGCCCCCCGTACAATCTCAGAAACCAGATCAATGTTGTCGCTTTGTTTTTATAATAAAGTACAATATGTTAATCAAGTTAGCGTAGTAATTAGTTATCTGCTACGTAATTTAGAATCTAACCATAAAACAGTAGAAAGAGTTTTAGCTTCTGCTCTAGATCCTAATGAATGGCTAGATGATAAATTAACTAAAATTAGAGCAGAAACTTTAGTTTTATGGGGTCAACATGATGAATTGATGCCCATAGAATTTGCTAGGCAATTTGCAACAAATATTCCTAATGCCAAACTGGAAATAATCTCTAATTGTGGACATGTTCCGCAAATTGAACGACCAAAAGAGTTTAACCAGTTATTAAAAAACTTTCTTTAATTAATTTTTGCTAAGGATTTTTTTATGGAGCAAGCTAATAACGGGACGTTAGCTGCTGACACACTTATAGCTGATAAATATAGAGTTATTAAACTTATCGGCTATGGTGGTGTAGGGGAGGTCTATTTAGCAAAAGATGAAAACATACAACGTCTTGCAGCCATAAAGCTACTTTTTAAGGAACTTAACAACGATGTTGATCATAAAGCAAGGTTTTTACGTGAGGCCCGGACAATTTCCTCTCTAAATCACCCTAATATTATTACTGTCTATGAAATAGGTTTTTTTGAGGAGCAATTATTTATTGCTACTGAATATGTGGAAGGTCAAACGCTGCGCCAAATTATAGAAAAAAAAGGCAATTTCAACTTAAAAGATTTTTTTAGTATTGCAATCCAGTCAATACAAGGTTTAATGATTGCTCATCAAAGCGGCATTGTTCATCGAGACTTAAAATTAGAAAATTTTATTTTACGCTCAGATGGATTAGTAAAAATCCTAGATTTTGGTCTGGCAAAAGTTTCTGAAAATTGCTCAAATACGGTTTTAAGAAGTGGTGCAGGCTTTAAGACTGATGCAGGAGTAATTTTAGGAACACCTAATTATATGTCTCCAGAACAAGCTAAAGGTGAAGAAATAGATATAAGATCAGATATATTTTCTTTAGGTGCAGTCTTTTATGAATTACTAACAGGTAAGCTTGCTTTTGATGGTAATAGCCTAGTACAAATTTTAATGAATTTGGCTGTATCACAACCCCCACCAATGCCAGCAAATGTTCCTAGTAAGCTTAAAGCAGTAATAATGAGGATGTTACAAAAATCACCCGCAGCACGTTATCAAACAATAGAACAAGTTTTAACAGAATTAGCAGGTTTATATGATGAGCTTAATTTAGCTAATAATCTTACTAATTATGTAACAACAACTAATAAAATACCTACAGGGGTTTATAAAAAGGTTGGTACTGCTGCTTTAACTCCAACTACACCGCAATATGATCAATTTGTTGGACGTATAGAAGAACTTCAACTAATACAAAATCAAATCTTACAAATGGGTGAACAATCAGTTCACCCAATAGTAATTTTATCTAATAGTGGTGCAGGTAAGACCTTGTTATTAAATAAGTTACAGGAAATTATTAGCCAACAAGATTTATTAGTTACGCTAGTTAATCTTTTTGATCAAGATAATTTTGCTCAACCTTATCAATGGATTTTACCTATGCTTGCTAGTTTACTAGGCTTTCGTTTTGAAGATTCTTTGATGGATAAAGGCGGAGCATTAGCGCAACGTGTTAATGCCAGAATAAAAGCTCGCTATGGTTTAACTTTGCCAGCAGAGATATGGAACCAGCATTTAGAAACAAAACTTGAAAGTGAAAAATGGCCTGTTTTTGAAGTTATAAATCAAATCCTTCAAGCTTTAGTTAAAGATAAAAAACTTGTTATCCTATTTGATAACCTACATTTAGCTAATGAGCTAAGTTTAGAATTGATAGGTTATACAATTAGAAATAACAGTAATAAAAAAATATTTTTAGTTACTACTACTAATCTATCAGAAATAAATCGCTCAGGAAGCTTTCTTGAAGACTGGTTTTCTAAGCAAAGTAAGTATGTAAAATTTGAAATTGTTGACCTAAAACCTTTTACTTTAGAAGAAACAAAAATTTATTTTGAAGCTTTATTTCGTCAAATAGAAATTTCTGAACGGGAGCTAAACTATATTTATGAAATTACTAATGGTAATCCTTATTACTTAAGTGAAGTTATTCGTTTACTGGTGCAAGAGGGAAAAATATATTTAGTTGGTAGTTGGTGGCACTGTGAAGCTTTAGAAAATATTGCACTACCTACCACTATTGGAACAGCCTTACTTTATAAAATAGAAAAATGTAATGAAGAATTAAAAAGTTTAATTACCAAAGCTTCTATATTAGGTAATAACTTTAGCTTTGATTTACTTGCAGAATTTTTAGAGTTTGAACCAGAAGATCTAGAACCGTTATTAATAGAAGCAGAAAAAGAGCATTTTATTTATGAGCAACGAGGTTCAAAAATAGATGAATATTGTTTTCAAAGCTCTGCTCTTCAACAAGTTTTGTATGATTCTCTTAGTAAACGTCAAAGAAAAAAGCTACATTCGCAAGCTGCTATAGCAATAAAGAGGATATTTCAAAATAATTTAAGACAAGTTTTAAGCACACTTACCTTTCATCATTATGCTGCAACAGAGTGGCAAGAAACTTTTTATTTTGGACAACAAGCAATAATACAATCTTTTGAACAATCTGCTTGGGGAGAAGTTACAAAACTTGGGCAGTTAGTTGAAGAAGCCGTTACTATTTTGCAGGAAAACCAAGAAATCAATTTAGTGGATTTAGCTTTACTAGTAGATATAAAGAATAAACATGCTAGCGCGCTGGTAAATTTAGGTAAATTAGAGTCGGCCTTAGCCATAGCTCAAACAGCACTTCAATTAGCAGAAAAATTACAAGATAATAATCTTTTGGCTCAAAGCTATGGAAATCTTTCCCATTTTGGTTGGTATCAAGGGCGGTTCAAAGATGTAATTATTTGGGCGGAAAAAGGGCTGTCTATTGCTCAAGCAGCACAAAATAAGTTTTGGCAACAACAATTAAACTTGCAAACAGGCCGGGCCAAATTGCGAGTTGCTCACTATAGAGAGGCCCTAAGCAATTTAACAGAAGCTTGTAGGCTAGCTGAAGAACTCAAAGAAGAAAAACTACTTTCTCATGCTCAGGTTTTCCAAGGTCTTTGTTTACACCTTTTAGGTGAACGTCAAAAGGGGTTTGAACTAGTTGACAAAGGCATGGCACTAGCTAACAAATTAGGGGATTCACTCTTTTTATGCCGTGCTTACTCTATGCTTTCGGTCATGTATTTTTATGAATACAATACAAATGCTCTTAAAGATATTCATAAAAAAGGAGTTATTCTATCTCGTCAAATTGGTTGGAGGCTTGGAGAAGTTTACCAACGGGTTTATTTAGGAAATGCTTATCTTTTTGAAATTAGTTTTGATATAGATCAGGCATCAAATCTTTTACAACATTCTTTAGCTCTTGCTTTAGAGATAGGAGACAAAGCTACTACACTTGTAATTAAACGAGGAATAGCCAAAATAGCTGCTTTAGAAGGAGATTATCATTTAGCTATCAGCCAACTAAAACAATTTGTAACAGTACTAAAAAGTTTTGGAGAACTTCCAGAACAAATGTTGACCCTAGAAGTGCTAGCTCAAATTCAAGAATCCGCCGGAGAAATTACATTTGCCTATGATACTTATAACAATGCCTTAGAAATAGCTCAACATATTGGAGCTATACATCAAGAGTGGAGCATTTTACTTGGTAAAGCTCGTTGTTTATTTAGGTTAGGAAAATTAGATGAAGCTTTAGAGACATTAAAATTATCAGAGAAAATAGTAAAAGTCTTGTTAGAAGCCTTTACTAATGACGAAGATTCAAAATGTTTAACTCAAGCAACTCAAAGTGTTTATCAGTTTTTAAGACAGCTTCAAGGCACTACAAATTAAAATGTTTCTGAAAGAATAAACTGTACTAAACGATTAGTAGCATCTAGTGCTGCTTGTGCAATTCCTCGGTGCATCATCGGTTCTTCACATTGGCAGGCCCCTGTTAATTCATATTTGCTTCGTCCATATGCTAAATCAGCAATTACTACTAACAATGGCGTATCAAGAAATTGAGGGTTTAACTTAATTGCATTTCGTAGGCTAAACTCTACAGAGACAGGTAATGCTTCTTGAACTGCTTTTAAGGTGGCTGTTGCAACGGTAGCTAGAGAATCTTGGTCTGATTCCGCTAAGTGTTTAGCAGTAATACGTTGCCCTTTTAGAGATAATATTACTGAAGCTTCTTTAGGTGTATTAGAATCACCAATTGTTACTAGATTTACATCAATTAAAATTAAACGTGCCATTTTTTTAGTAAAATTATGGGCCTGGATAAGTGTTTTTGTGGCATAACATTATATGTAGCAAAAAGGGTTTTGGCTAGCTAGCTTGGAAATTTATTGGATTTAACTAGATTTTAACAACAAAACTTTTGTCTAACTTTTAACGGTTTATTAGCTTAAAAATACTTTTTGCCGCTTTATAAAATTTGATAAGATCTAAGAAATATATTTTTAGTAAAAACCTTAAGGAGAAACCATTATAAATGACTACGAATTATCCAAAACCTTCTGTTACAGTAGACACAATTATTTTTGCTTTACACCAACAAGACATAAAAATTTTACTAATAAAGCGTAAATATCCGCCTTTTGCTAATAAATGGGCAATACCTGGAGGGTTTGTAGATGTAAATGAAGCTTTACCTTTAGCTGCTGCTAGAGAATTAGAAGAAGAAACCGGACTAAAAAATATGGAATTAAAACAGTTTTATAGTTTTGGTGACCCTGGACGTGACCCAAGGAGTCATACAGTAACTATTGCCTATCATACTTTTTTAGCTAGTATTCCAGCAGAAGTAGCTGGAGCAGATGATGCAGATGAAGCAGAATGGTTTTCTATTAAATCTTTACCAGAAATGGCTTTTGACCATAAAGAAGTATTAGATTTTGCTATAAATGATTTAAAAAATAGAATAGAAACAACGCTAAGACTTGCAGACTTTTTTAGTGGTGAGCTAAAAATATCTGATTTGAGAGATATTGATAAAATACTTAAGTAAATAATTGAGAGCTTAATTAAAATAGCCTCTTTTTGAGAGAGGCTATTTTAAGACTTTTAACGTGCAAAAACTAAACTAAGTAATCGTTGCCAAAAACTTTTCTTTTGTTCAGGGGGAGGTGGTGGAGGCGGTTTTTCTTGTTTTGGCTCTTCTTTAAGAGGAATTTGTTTAATTTCTGCAACTTCTGCTGGAGCGTTAGACAAAGCTTCTTCTAACTCTTGAGCTAGAACAGCAGCAGATTGTTGACGATCCTTAGCTTGTTTAGATAAAGATCGCAAAACAGATTGTTCTAATCTAATAGGAATTTCTGGTTTTATTTCACGTGGGGATTTAGGTTTAGCTTGAATATGTTGCATTAATAACATTGCTGAAGTTTTACCAGTAAAAGGAACATTACCTGTGAGCATTTGATAGAGTATTATCCCCATACTATAAATATCAGAACGATTGTCTAATTCTAAACCTTGTGCTTGTTCAGGAGAAATATACTGAGGTGTACCTACTACAACACCAGCACTAGTAAGATTAGGGTCTTTGCCACTTTCTTTCATTTTAGCAATAGAAAAATCTATTACTTTTACTTTTTCAGTGTCTTTACCATAATCAAGGATCAAGATATTATCGGGTTTAAGATCTCTATGGATAATAGATTTTTGGTGAGCAACATCAACTGCTAAACAAACTTGGCGCATTATCCTTACTGCACGGCTACTTTCAATAGTAGTTTCCCTTTTTAAGACTTCTTGTAAGCTTATACCATTAATTAGTTCCATAACTAGGTATAAGACATTATCTGATGTTACACCAAAATCCATTATAGAAATAGCATTTGGATGATTAACCGTGCGGGCAGAACGTGCTTCACGACGAAAACGTTCTACAGCAGTGCTATCAGTGACTAAATGTGGATGGAGAATTTTGACCGCTACAGGCAGTCCCATATGTAGATGTTTGGCTTCATAAACATTACCCATACCACCTTTACCAATTAATTTTTCAACTTGGTATTTGGCGTCTAAAACCAAACCAACAAACTTATCTGGAGATTCTTCATCATCAACTAACCTTTTGCCATCATTTGGGCAAAAGACCGCTGTTTCTGCAAAAAGTTGACTGCAGGCTGGGCATTTTTTCTTGGCCATTATCTGTTCCTGTTTTTAATATATTATTATTTAATACTAAGATTTTAATAAGCCCTATATAAGTTACGACTTTCTTAGCCAAGAATCAAGAAAATCCTGAATATAATTTAGTAAAAGAAGCTAATATGATTTTTTATTGATGTAATAATTCAGCAGTTTAGCATAGTAACCCGCTAAAAATTAATAAAAGTTAACGGGTTACCAACAAGTTTAGATATTACCAATAGCGATCTGCATTTTTAAGGCACTTTGTCTAGTAAGATAAAATTTAGTTGCTCCATCTTTTCCACTTAAATTAAGAACTAAACCACCATCTTTTCCAGTTGAAACTGTAACACTAGTTCCATATTGACCACCAAAACTACCAACAGACGTTTGTACAGCAGTAAGAGTGGGTTGGCTATCAGTGCCTTTACTTAATAATTTTTCTAGTTCTTTTAAGCCGTTGTAGTTAGTGATAAAAATAATTTCTTTGTTTTCTTGTTTTATACCAATACGGTAAGTAGTTTGTTTTTCTGTATCAACAGCTTTGTAAAGCTCTAATTTTTGGGTTTGGTCAAATGAGGAAAAAAATACTGAGCGAGTAACATTATAAATTTTTCGACCATTATCTTCTGGGTCAGTATTTTTAACTGTTGTGTTATTTGAGGTTGCAGGGCGGATATTAGGATTTGTTTTTCTTAAATCATCCATACTCATAGCAGTAGGTGGACGGTTATTTGTATTATTGGATGTGTTGCTAGTAGGGCGATTAGTAGCTAGTTCATTAGGGTTTACACCTGGGCCTTGTAATATTGGAGCAGAAGGACGAATATAAATTAGGTTTAAGCTTGGTTCTGGCTCTTGAAAGCTTTTTCCTTCAGCTTCAGCTAGCTCTATTGGGGATTTTTCAGCATTTGTCCAAATACCAACTTTTTGCTTACGGGCTTGTGCTTCAGCAGATTTGAGCGCGGTATCAATTTGTAGATCTTCTTTTGCTGGTGTATAAAATCCTGCTCCTAGTTTTAGAAGTTCTGTATTAGCAATATCTTTTTCTATTCCACGTGAAAATGTAACATAAATAAGCGCACGACCAAATTGATCTCTATGACCTAAACTGCCATAAGCACGATCAAAAGATATTTCTATTTTTTTACCTAAAAGCAAATCTTCTGTTAAAGCACGCGCTTGATCTCCAAATGGTTGCCCTTCTTTTTTACCATGTTTAGCTTGTGGGGAAGTGATTCCTATTAATTTGGCTACTTCGCCATTATCTAATACTAAAGTGTCAGCATCTTGAACACTTATAACAACACGATTTTTCCAAGGATCAATTTGAGCAAATAATAAAATAGGGAAAAATAACATTGTCAAAGTTGCTAACCAAAAATTCTTGTGCATAAGCAAATCTCCAAACATCAAATTACTAAAAATTTTGTTGTTTTCTTATTATGCTTATAAATGATTTTCTTTGCAATTGTAGATATAAATTCATTTCTGTTAACAATTACCTAGAATTTTTTATTTAGTGAGAGGTATTTATTTTTTCTTGTTCAAGCAAAGAAATTTCCTTAAATTCATTTGATTGACTGCTTGGAATTAACAAAGCTGTTAAAAGTCCAAGTAGAGAAAGAAAAAAACAAATTGTAAATATTGAATGTAAAGAATTTGATAATGCTTGAGCAAATATATTTATTGACTCAACAGTTAAATTAAGACGAGTTGAAGAATCAAAAATTATACTAGGATTATCAACTATTTGTGTAAGCTCCTGTCTTACTTGAGAGTTAGAAGCTTGTCCAGTTATTTTTGCTAAACTAAAAGCTAGGATACTTCCTAGGATGCCCGTACCTAATACACCTCCAATATTGCGAAAAAATTGGGTTGAAGAAGTAACGACACCTAGTAATTTATGCTCCACTTGAGTTTGTACTGCCATCAATATAGCAAAAGTAGCAAGGCCCATTCCTATACCAATTGTTGCTATGCTTAAGTAGATATAATATTTATTGCTATTAGGGTTAATAGCCAAAATAAGAAGGAAGTTTCCTAAAACTAGAGCTATCATTCCTAATATTACTAAAGGGCGATAGCCAAAGCGTAAAATTAATTTACTGCTTATAAAAGAACTAAAAATCCAGCTAAATAGTAGAAACATAATAGTTTTACCAGCTTCTGTTGCAGTGGATTTTAGGACAGATTGCATAAAAAGTGGTACAAATGACAATGTTCCAAACAGTACACAACCTAATAAAAAGTTTCCTACACTACTAATTAGAAAGATTCGTTCTTGAAATAAACTAAGTGGTAATATTGGTTCAATAGCTTGTTTTTCAAAATAAATGAAGGCAAACAGTAGAAATAAACAAGTTACTAGTAAGCTTACTATTATTAAAGACGAGGAAATTTCTTTTGATTCTAAACAAACTATTAATAGCAAAGAAATTAAAGCTGTTAATGAAATGGCTCCAGCATAATCAATCTTAGGTGTAGTTGTAGAAATAGGTAAATTTTTCATGCTAAAACTAACAACCAAAGTAGCTAACAAACCAAAGGGGATATTTATATAAAAAACCCAACGCCAAGAAAAATTATCGCTAATAAAACCACCTAAAACCGGCCCAAGTATAGAAGCAATACCCCAAACACTACTAAATAGCCCTTGCATTTTAGCTCTTTCTTGTATGGTATAGATCTCTCCAATAATTGTTAATCCTAAAGGAATTATTGCTCCAGCACCAAGACCTTGTAAGGCACGAAAAATAATCAATTGATTCATAGATTGGGAGAGTCCTGAAAGTACTGAACCAATCAAAAATATACTAATACCTAATAAATAAGCAGAACGTCTTCCATAAAGATCAGAAAGTTTGCCCCAAATCGGCATGCTAACAGTAGAAGTAAGTAGATAAATAGAAAAGACCCAGCTATATCTAGCTAGTCCGCCCAGGCTTGCTATTACTGTGGGCATTGCTGTTGAAACAACAGTTGATTCCATTGCAGCAAGTAACATTCCTGTTAATACTGCAATAGTGATCCATAAACGTTGTTGTTTAGATGTTTGCATAAAGGGGTTTCCTACTTTAACAAATTAAAAAATACAAAACATAATAAGTAACAAAAATGAATCTACGCAATAGATCTAAACATAGTTGAACTATTTGCCAAAAGTAGTGACAATAACAAAAAACTTGCGCTACTATAACTAATAATATTCAATCAGTAATATCCAAAGTTACTTAAAATAATCTAAACAATTAAACATATACATAAGCTATAGTTTTTTTATTGCTAAGGACAATAAATTATTAGAGGTGATAATGTCATCAGAAGCAAAAAGTATTTTTTGTGAACATATTATGGTAGGCGATAAACCTTTGTTTGAAGATGATGATCCAACAATAGATAGTTCACAAGTGGAAACAGCACCTGCTTTTCAATGTGGATTAAGTGTGCAGCCTTGTCGTTATGCAACACGTAAAAATCAATGTCCCACTTATCAAGATTATTTAGTAAAACTTTCTTCTACAAATTAGTTAAGTAAAAAATTAAGATTACTAAAAATCTTAATTTAAAGGGGTTTTATAATAAACTATTGATTTGTTAGTTGTGGAAACAAATAAAAATATTTAGATATTTAGATAATGCTATTTTTGCTTTATAAAGAGTTTTATATATTAAGGATGTTATGGGTACAATACTTGTTATTGATGATGATAAATTTATTACAGAAATAATAGCTAGGTTTTTAAATAAGCATAATCATGAGGTATTAAAAGTACATAAAGGTAAAGAAGGTATCAAAATAGCTATAGATACATTGCCAGATGTTATTTTATTAGATCAAGTAATGCCAGATATTGAAGGAACGGCTGTTTGTGAAACCTTAAAAAGGGATGAAAGAACAAAAGATATTCCAATAGTTTTTGTTACTTCTAAGGTTGAGTTAGATGATCAAGTACAAGCCTTAAGGCTAGGAGCGCATGACTATATTTGTAAACCTATTGAGCCAAAAGAATTAATTGCGCGTGTTGAGGCTGCTTTAAGGATCAAATATCTTCAAGATCAATTAAAAGATAAGTTACGCATTAGCCAAGAACTAGAAGAAACTCGCCAACACTTACTTGAACAATATATGAATTCCATGATTGGACAATTAGCAGAAAGCTTAATGCATGAATTAAATAACCCACTAATGGCTGTTATTGGACTAGCAGAGCTAGTAAAAGGACGAGGTTTATCTAGAGATGGTCAATTGCTCTCTCATATGGAAATGATCAGAGATATGGGACTAAGAGCTAGTACTAAACTAAATAGCCTACTATGTATTGCTAAAGATGAAGGCAGTAGTATAAGTATTGATGTTAATAAAATTGTTAAAGATGTTGTTGAATTAGTAAATGCACATCTTTTAATTGCAGGTGTAGAGTTAAATTTAATTTTGCAAGATAACTTAAAAGAAATTAAAGGTAATCAAAGTCAAATAGCTAGAGCCATATTAGCATTAATAAATAATGCTATTGAAGCTACAGAAAAAAGCCCAGATCTTAGCAATAAAAAAATTGCTGTTCACACATCCCAACTAGCAACAGGGGAAGTCAGTATAAAAGTTTATAATTTTACAGGTCATATTTCTGAAGATATAAAAGAAAAACTCTTTCAACCCTTTTTTACTACCAAAAAGAGTAATTATCATGCAGGCTTAGGACTATATTTTGTACAAAATATAGCTAAAGAGCATAAAGGTCATATTAACTGGGAAAGTACCCTAGAAAATACTTGGTTTGAGATAGTTTTACCAATAAATCTATAGATTAGGATTTTATCTAAATCACTCTCCTATAGATCCAATACTATCTAAAGGCCAATAGCGAAATATTGCTTTGCCATAAATGTATTTTTCTGGAACGAGTCCCCAAGCACGACTGTCATTAGAAGCGTCTCGATTATCTCCCATTACAAAATAATGGTGTTCATCAACTATCCAATAACGGTTTGGCATTACATTAGATGTATATTCCGCAGAAAGATAAGGCTCTGATACATAACTATTATTAATGTATAATTTACCGTTAGTAATACGGATTTCGTCCCCAGGTACACCTATTACTCTTTTAATAAATGATTGACTTGGGTTTTTTGGATACCAAAAAACTACTATATCTCCTCTGTTAATAGACTCAAATTGATAAATAAACTTATTAATAAAAATCCGTTCCCCGTCATGTAACTTAGGCAACATACTTGTGCCTTCTACTTTTACTGGTTGAATAACAAAAATAACTATCATTAATGCAACAGTAGCAGCAAAAAGAAAATCTCTAGTTAAAGATTTAGCTTCACTAAACCAGACTTTAGGATTAGGGGTTTCTTTATCTAAATTTACTAGCTCTATTTGTAAATCATCTGTAGGTAGAAACCCTTTTAGAGATGTATTTTTGTTAGCACGAATATAAAGACTGGGCATTGATAACTTTTGCTTTTTAATGGTTTTTTGACTA
Organism: uncultured Clostridia bacterium; assembly: GCA_964492845.1. Taxonomy (GTDB): domain Bacteria; phylum Acidobacteriota; class Blastocatellia; order Chloracidobacteriales; family JADJPF01; genus JADJPF01. The sequence continues at coordinate 86,311 of CAZBMZ010000008.1, read as the reverse complement.
GGAATAAGCAAATCTTCTTTTTTATTCTCTTCTAAGCAATTTGCTAGTTGACTAACTGTTGGCTCTTTTAACAGTGCTTTAGCCAACGCATCAGCTTCATCTATTTCTGTTATTGATAATGACTCATCCATAACTATTTCGTCTGTTAATAAATTTATAGGTTGATCTAATAAACAAGTTGCTGATTGTAAATCTGTTAAAGGGGTTTCAACTATATTGGAAATAGCTATAGGTAATATAGCTTCAGCTTGATCATTATTTATACTATTAAGGGTATTATCATAAGTCATAGAAGTCATAGAATTGTGGTTTTCGGTTTCTAATGTTGGTTGAAGGTTGTTTTTAAGTAGTTCTTGAGTTGTTAGATCTCTATTTTCCATAAAATTTTATCTTTTTGAAACTTTTGATTGTTGGATTACTATTTGGATTTTTATCTAGTTAAAAAAATTATAACCTAAATATACTTAGAGCAAAATAATTCTATTGCTTAATAAGCTAGATAAGAAAATTTTGTTTCAAAAATTAAAGTAAAACCAGTCTTAAAAATTAGGGATAAATTAAGCAATTAAGCACTTGACAGAACATAAACAAACAAATTATCTTTACTGTTTCTGTTTTCAACATATAAATTCTTAACCTAGTGGAGAAAAACCTTGAAAGAGAAAATTCATCCTCAATATAATGTAATCACTGTTAGTTGTTCTTGTGGAGAACAATTTCAAACTCGATCAACAAAAAAAGAATTAAGATTAGAAATCTGTTCTGCCTGCCATCCTTTTTATACTGGTAAACAAAAGCTAATTGATACTGCTGGACGTGTAGATCGCTTTAACAAGAAATACGCACGTGCTATGCAAAAATAAGTTACTTCAAGCGAGGTTGGAACTAGTGAAATACACGAGAGGAAAAATAATTTAATGTCCACTCATCCAACCAAACTAAGCTATATACACTAGCTAACTAAAAACCACAATATTAGTTTTAAGTAAGATGCAGCTTTGGTATCCTTACTTGAGTCTAATATTGTGGTTTTTGCTTTAGGTTAAATTTTTGCAAAGGAAATTTTATGAAAGAAGAAGAAATTATTGTTGGTGGGCAAGCCGTCATTGAAGGTGTAATGATGCGTGTACCTAATGCTTATGCTGTTGCTGTACGCCGGCCTGATGGAGAAATTGTTAGCCTACAAGAAAAACTTCCTCAACATAATGTAAAATTTCCTCTGTTAAAACTACCTATAATTAGAGGTAGTATTACTTTAATACACTCAATGTTACTTGGGGTTAAAGCCTTAACATTTAGTGCTAATGTAGCTATTGAAGCCGAAGAACTAGCAGCAGGTAAAACACCATCAAAAAATACTCAAACTCAAACTACAATTTTTGCTATTTTGCCTGCAATTGGATTTAATTTGCTAATTTTTGTTTTTCTACCATTGCTTTTAACAAATTTGATTTTTTTAATGGCGCGAGGTGAAAATTTTGACCAATACCGTCAACAAAATTTAATAAACAATCAGCAAGCTATTGAATTAAATTCAAGTAACACAAGCACTTGGCAAAACAAGGCTTATGAAGTATTAGAAAGAGTAAAGTTTTATGTTCGACCTGTTAGACCATCTCTACTTTTTAATTTAGTAGATGGGGTAATCCGTATGTTGTTATTTTTAGGTTTTATTACTTTGATTTCTCGAATGGATGATATTAAACGAGTTTTTCAATATCATGGAGCAGAACATAAGGTTGTTTATAACTGGGAATCTGGCGAGGCTCTAAGCGTTGAAAACGCTCGTCGTCAACCACGTCAACATCCCCGCTGTGGTACATCATTCTTAATGATTGTTATGTTAGTAAGTATTATTACTTTTTCTATTATTAAATTTGATTCTTTTTGGTTAAATTTTCTAGCTAGAATTTTTTTAATTCCTTTAGTTGCAGGAGTTTCTTATGAATTTATTCGTTTTTCTGCCCGATGTTTAGCAAACAAAGATGGAAATCTAAAAACTAAAAATGTTTTAGCTGTAGCATTATTTCAATTTTTAACGGCTCCAGGGCTTTGGCTACAAAATATTACTACTCAAGAACCTTCTGATGATCAATTAGAAGTAGCTATTTATGCCTTAAAACAAGCTTTAGAGGTAGAAAATCCAACTACTCTACAATTAGCCGCAGATTGATATTAGAAAGCTAAAACACATTATAAATAACTTGATAGATTTTACTTAAGATTATAGGGGCAAAGTTATGTTTGAAAAATTAGCATCAATAGAAAATAAATATGAAGAATTAACTCAGCAAATGAGTGACCCAGAGATTTTGTCTGACCCTAGTCGCTACACAAAAATTGCTAAGCAACATCGTGACTTAACAGAAGTTGTTAATAAATATCGCATTTATAAAACTTCTTTAGATGAATTAGAACAAGCTAATGAACTCTTAAAGGAGTCTGATGATCCAGAAATGTTAGCTTTAGCTAGAGAAGAAGTTTCTAGCGTAGAAAAAAAACTTTCTCAAACTGAAGAAGAACTAAAAGTATTACTACTACCAAAAGATCCAAATGATGATAAAAACGTTTTGTTAGAAGTTCGTGCTGGTACAGGTGGCGACGAAGCTGCACTATTTGCCGCAGAAATTTTACGTATGTATGCCCGTTATGCTGAGCGTCAAGGCTGGAAACTAACGGTTTTAGACTCTTCTGAAACAGGTATTGGAGGGCTTAAAGAAGCTGTAGCAATGATTGAAGGCGATAAAGTTTATTCTAAACTTAAGCATGAATCAGGTGTTCATCGTGTACAACGTGTTCCACAAACGGAAAGCTCTGGCCGCATTCATACTTCTGCTGTAACAGTAGCAGTTTTACCTGAAGCAGAAGACGTTGATGTTCATATAGAGATGAAAGATGTACGTATAGATACTTTTTGCTCTTCTGGGCCAGGGGGTCAGTCAGTAAATACTACGTATTCTGCTGTAAGACTTACTCATATTCCTACTAATACTGTAGTTTCTTGTCAGGATGAAAAATCTCAAATTAAAAATAGAGAAAAGGCTATGAGAGTTTTGCGTTCTCGCTTACTTGAAGTAGAAAGACAAAAGCAACAAGATGCAATTTCTGCTGAAAGAAAACAACAAGTTGGCTCAGGTGATCGTAGCGAGAAAATTCGTACATACAACTTTAAGGATAACCGAATTTCAGACCATCGAATTGGTTACACGGTTCATCAATTGGATCTATTTATGGATGGAGAAATTGGAGATCTAATTCAAGCACTTATTACTTATTATCAAGCGGAAAACTTGCGTCAACAAGCTGAAGCAGCCTAAATAAATTAATGTAAATGTTTAGAAATTTGCTAAAAGTTATGTAAAGTATTTAAGCAATTTTAAGTATTCATACTTGTAAGCTATGCTAAAGAATAAAACCTGCTAACACAGGTTTTATTTTTTTGTAAAAAAGGCAAAATTATCTAATATTTACACTTTCGCCAGTAAATTTCCAAACTTGTAAATAAGCGATTAAGTCTAATGAGGCAAGTGAGCAAACCAATAAGAAAAAATTTAGGAGGCTCGAAAAAGATGCGCTTAATTATTTGCTTTTTTTTATTATTTTTAACTATAGCTTGGGGAGATACTGCTTTAGCTCAAACCCCTGCTAATACTCCTACAACCCAGGCCAATCCTAGGATTTTGGGCGAAGTGAAAGAAATCAATAAACAACAAAACTACTTAACAATTAAAACTCCTACTGGAGAATTCCGCGTTAATGTGGCAAATAACGTTATTTGTAAACGTGTTGCTCCTGATGCAAAAAATTTAGACGGTGCAGAAGAAATTACTTTTAATGATATTATGGCTGGAGATCGTGTCTGGGCTAGAAACACTACTGCCGAAGCTACACAAAATTCAGTTCAAGCCAAACAACTTGTTTTAATGAGTGCTACTTCTATTGCTGAACGTAATCGCCGAGAAAGAGATAGTTGGCAACGTCGGGGTGTCGTTGGTGAAATTATTGAAGTAAATTCAACTACTAAAGAAGCTACCGTCAAATTACGAAATGGAAGCACTATGATAGTGGCAGTTACTGAAAAAGCAGATGTACGCCGCTATCCCCCAGGATCAGTTGAGTTTACAGACTCAAAACCAATAGGTTTTGAAGAAATTAAAGTAGGGGATACTATTTTTGGACGTGGTGAACGTAGCGAAGATGGAAAAAATTTTCGTGCAGAAATGTTAATTACAGGTGATGTTCCTCGTCCAACTTTTGGGCAAATTGTTTCTATTAATTTAGAAAAACAAGAAATTATAGTAAGAGGCCAAGGACAAGAAACCCTAATTCAAGTAACAGCACAAACTCTTTTACGTAATATGCCAGAAAATTTAGGCGGCCCAGCGGCTACAGACCCAAATAGACCTCCAAGAACAAATAATCCAGACCTGGCGGCTAACCAAACTGATTCAGCCAATCAACCTAACCAAGCTAATGCCACTGGACAAAACCCAACTCCCCCACGTCGAGAAGGCTTTCAAGGCGGGCGAGCAGGTATGTTTAACCCTAATGAAATGATGGAAAGACTACGTAATGCTCCAGCTATACAACTAACAGATCTAAAAGCAGGAGAATTTATTGTTGTTAATGGGCCAAAGCTAGAAGATGGTAAATCTATTAAAGCTTTATTTTTAGTTAAATTCCGTATTCCTACCAATAATCAAAATACCCCCGCAATTAGTCCTAATGGCGGTGGCTTTGGGGAAATAGGGCCACAATAAGGGGGTTAAAAAATGAAAAAATTAAGTAAATGGAAAAAAGAATTTTTTCTAAATTGCTGTTTAGAAATTGCTAGGTTAGTTGGTATGGTTGGGCTTACTTTTTGTTTAGTTTCAACAGGTTATGCACAATCGAAACAAAATACTAAAATAAAAGGTCAAGTCCTAGATGAATCTGGAGCAAGTTTAGCTGGTGCAGAAGTTACTTTAACCGAGGCTAATGGTAAAACTATACAAACAGTTTCTTCTGAAAAAGGGGACTTTGAATTTTCACGAGTTGATTTTGGTACTTACACTTTAACTGTTTATGTTCCAGGCTTTAGCGTTTATGAAAATATAGGCTTAAACGTTGGCAATACACCTATTACACCTTTAGAAGTTCGCTTGTCTGTTGCTTCTGTAACAGAACAAGTTACAGTAGATTCTAGCTCTCCTGTAAGTCTTTCTTCAGAAAATAACGCTACTGCAATAGTATTAAAAGGAAAAGACTTAGAAACTTTACCAGATGATCCAGATGAACTAGCTAGCGCGTTACAAGAATTAGCTGGCCCGGCTGCTGGCCCAAATGGAGCGCAACTTTTTGTTGATGGTTTTAGTGGTCTTCGTGTCCCTTCAAAAAGTTCTATTAGGGAAATTCGTATTAATGCTAATCCTTTTTCTGCTGAATATGACCGTCTTGGTTTTGGGCGGATTGAAATTTTAACTAAACCTGGGCTAGATAAATTACACGGTGAAACCTTTTTTAATTTTAATGATGAAAGTCTTAATGCTCGTAATGCTTTTGCTCCTTTTCGCGCACCACTTCAAATTAGACGTTTTGGAGGTAATTTATCTGGAGCAATTAAGCCTAAGAAAGCTTCATTTTTCTTAGACTTTGAACGCAGAGAGACAGACGAAAACACATCTATTAATGCCACTATTTTGGATACTAACCTTTTCCCAACGCCTTTTTCAGATGTAGTCTTAACACCTCAAAGATTTACTACCTTTTCAACTCGTGTAGATTATCAACTAGATCAAAAAACTACTTTTGTAGGGCGTTATAGCTTTACAGATATTAGTAGGGAAAATCAAGGAATAGGTAATTTTTCTTTAGATTCTCGTGGTTTTGATAGCACAATACGTAATAATGTACTAAATTTTACTGCCACAACAATTATTAGTCCTAAAGTAATAAATGAAGTCCGGTTGCAGATGACTAAACAATCATCTACTACTCAAGGCGATAATTCCACACCTTCGCTTAATGTTTTAGGGGCATTTTCTGGAGGTGGCGCACAAGTAGGGCTTAATCGTCGTACAGAAGATAGTTTTGAGCTACAAGATTATATTTCTTATGCCTTAAGCACTCATACCTTAAAAACAGGTGTAAGGCTTCGTGGAACTAGAATAACTACTAGCAATACAGAAAATTTTGGAGGAAGTTATAGTTTTGCTGGAGATGTTAACCGTGATCCAATTACAGGGCTACCGATAAGTGGAACAATTACTAGTTTAGAACACTTCCGCCGTACTTTATTGGGCATGCCTGGTTATCGTCCTTCTCAATTTTCTGTTAATTCTGGAGATCCTTTTGTTTCTGTTAATCAATATGATGTAGGGCTTTTTGTACAAGATGAATGGAGAGCAAAACAAAATTTAACGGTTTCTTTGGGTCTGCGTTATGAAGCACAAACAAATCTAAATGCAAAATATAATTTTGCTCCTCGAATTGCTGTTGCTTATGCTCCTCGTTCAGGTGGAAATAATTCAGCCAAAAAGCTAGCAACTGTAATTCGTGGGGGTTTTGGTATTTTTTATGATCGTTTTAGTGAGGGTTTTACCTTAGAATCTCGTCGCTTAGACGGAAATCATATCACCCAATTTATTGCTACTAATCCTGACTTTTTCCCAAATATCCCAGATCTTTCCACTTTAACAGCACTAAGACCTATTCGCCGTCAAATTGAGCCTAATTTGGAGTCTCCTTATGTAATGCAATTTGCTTTGGGAGTAGAACAACAGCTTCCTTATCAATTAGTTACAACAGTAAATTACTTATTTGCTCGTGGTAATCATCTTCTGCGCTCACGTAATATTAATGCACCTTTGCCAGGTACTTTTACTGGTATTCCTGGGTCAGGCGTTCGCCCATTAGGAAATATTGGAGATATTTATCTTTATGAAGCAAGTGGAATTTCTAAAATGCACCAACTTAGAGTTGGTATTTCACGTCGATTAGGGCGAGTTACTTTCTTTTCTAGTTATGCCTATACAAAAGCTGATACTGACGCAAATGGAGCAAATGATTTTCCTGCTAGTAGCTTTAATTTAGTTCCTGAATATGGGCGAAGTTCCTTACAAGTAAGTCATCAAGTCTTTTTAGGTAGTACAATCACTGCACCTTATGGAATTAGAATCAATCCTTTTTTAATAATTCGTTCAGGTCGTCCATTTGATATTACTACTGGACGCGACAATAACGGGGATACTCGTTTTACTGATCGCCCATCTTTAGTTGCACCCGGGACACCAGGAAGTATTACAACAGAATTTGGTACTTTTAACCCAAATCCTAGACCTGGTGAGCAAATTATCACGCCAAATTTAGGTGATGGGCCAGGCTTTGCATCCTTAAATTTATCTTTAAGCCGTACTTTTAGCTTTGGTACTAAGCAAGCTGATGCAAATACTCAAGTTAGTGGTGGTGGAGGCCCTGTTGCAGGTGGATTTGGGGGTGTTGCAGGTCGTGGTGGTCGCGGTGGTGGACGTGGCCCAGGAGGAGGTAATTTTGGCGGGGCAGGCGATGGTAATAAACGCTTTAATATGGTTCTTACATTTAGAGCTTCTAATTTATTTAATCGTACTAACTTAGGGGGTTTTACAGGCTCTCTAGGCTCACCAATTTTTGGAACTGCTAATTTTGCTAGTGAAGCAAGAAGAATTGAAATGCAGATGCGTTTCCGCTTCTAATAAATTTTCTAAACTATTAAAAATAGCCAGACTAAAACTAGTCTGGCTATTTTGTTTTTATAGAAACTACTTAGAAATTAAAATTAAAGGTGTTAGAAACCATTCCATTAACTGTTACTGTTACAGAATTTTGGCCTTTCTTAATGTTTAGCTTCTTTTTATTGCCTTTTAAGACAATTGATGTAGTAGATTGACTAGTAATAAACTGACTAATATTTTGGCCGTTAACTTGAACCGCCGCACCTGATGAAGCAAAACCACTGCCCATAATAGTTAAATTAGGTTTAACAAATTGTGCATTTGTAATGGTTAAAGAGTTATTAGCTGCCATAGCTTTAACAACACGAACGGCATTATTAAAACCACCAGCAATATATAAATTACCTGCTGAGTCAAACGCTACTGCTTTAGGTCTATTTAAGCTAGCTGTAGTTGCTGACATACCATCACCGCTATAATCTGGGGAATTATTACCAGCCACAGTAGTAATAATTCCATTGGTATCTATACGACGAATACGACTATTTCCAGTGTCAGCAATAAAAATATTTCCACTATTATCAACTGTAATGCCAAAAGCTGTGTTTATAGCAGCATTAATAGCCGGGCCACCATCACCACTAAAAGAAGCATCTCCAGTTCCAGCAATTGTAGTGATTATTGCTGTCCTACCATCTACACGTCTGACTAAATTACCAACTAAATCTAAGATAAAAATATTGTTATTTCTATCAACGGTTACAGCCAAAGGAAAAGCTAAACTAGCTTGTGTTGCCGGGCCACCATCGCCAGTAATATTAGCCCTTCCATTACCAGCAACAGTAGTAATAATACCTGTACGAGCATCAACACGACGAATGCGGCTATTAAAGAGATCGGCAATAAATAAGTTTCCTGCTGAATCAACAGCAATACCACGAGGAGAATCTAATTGAGCATTAATAGCTAAGCCATTATCACCACTAAAGCCAAATCTTCCTGTTCCAGCTACAGTGTTTATAGTACCTGTTGGAGTTACTCGCCGAACAACATGAAATACAGGATCAACAATAAAAATATTTCCGTTACTATCTTGAGTAATTGTATTAGGGGCAAAACTAGCTTGTGTTGCCGGGCCGTTATCACCAGAAAATCCTAAAGTGCCATTACCAGCAATAGTTGTAATAGTTCCGTTGTTGGTATTTACTCGACGAACACGCCTATTTCCAGTATCAGAAATAAGTAGATTCCCGGAAGATTCAACCACTACAGCAAAAGGATCTCCTACATTAGCCTTTATTGCTAAATCATTATCACCAATAGGGAGTTCTGACCCAGCAATGGTAGTAATAATACCTGTGCGAGCATCTACTTTTCTAATTCGGTTATTTAATTGATCAGCAATGATTAAATTGCCCATGCCATCTAAAGCAACACCATTAGGAGCAGATAAACTAGCATTAATAGCTAAGCCACCATCACCACTAAAAGCACTAATACCATTACCAGCAACAGTAGTAATAATACCTGTACGAGTATCAACGCGGCGGATGCGATGATTAGCTAAATCTGCAAAAAAGATATTTCCTGCTTGATCAATTTCAACATCAAAAGGATCTATTGAGGCACTCAGGGCAGGGATGTTGTCTCCATTAAATTGAAAACTACCATTACCAGCAACAGTTGTAATTACACCAGTTCTAATATCAACACGACGGATTCTTGCATTGGCTTCAGGGTCAAGTGAATTATCAACAATAAAAATATTTCCTAAACTGTCAACATTAACTTGGTTAACAAACCCTAATGCAGCTAAAGTAGCTGGGCCACCATCGCCGGAAAAGCCAATTCTGCTACTGCCTGCTACTGTAGTAATAATATTAGTTTTTAGGTTAACTTTTCTTATTCTATTATTGCCACTATCAGCAATATATAGATTATCAAAGCTATCTATTGCTACACCTACAGGAAAAGATAGTCTAGCATTATTAGCTTGACCATTGTCCCCACTAAAACCATTTATTCCAGTCCCAACAGCACTAGTAATAATACCTGTGCGTACATCAATTTTACGGACTCTATCCCCCCTAGAATCAGCAATAAAAATATTGCCAGCACTATCAATTGCTGCGCTTGTTGGAACATTTAGCCCAGCCGCAATAGCTAAACCATTGTCTCCATTAGATGTTATTGCACCATTTCCAGCAATTGTAGTAATAATGCTTGTATCATCTATACGGCGTATTCTACCACTGCCACTATCAGAAATAAAAATATCTCCATTGCTATCAACAAGTACATCTTGTGGGCCATTAAAGGTAGCATTAGCCGCTAAACCGCTGTCACCTAAAAAAGGAACTCCTCCAGCAATCGTTGTAATTTCGCCAGCATTAAGTTCTGAAAAAGGTTTTGAAAAGACGCTAAATTTACTTTGCGCTACACCTCCACGAGTCCTAATAGATAAAGTTCTATCACCAGGAGCCTTTTGTTTTGGTATGCTAGGAATGCGAATGCGGGTCGCACTTTCTATAATTGCATCAGTGATTACTGTATCCCCTAAAATTACCAAACTTTCTGGAGCAAAGTTTTTGCCAGTAATAGTAACTTCTGAGCCACCTTCTAAGCGATCTAGGGTTTTACTCATATTGGAAATAACTGGTGCGCCAATAGTTACAGTTTTTACAGCTTCATCATCATTAGTAGCATTTCTATCTAGCACTACGGTTTGAGTTCCCTGAACAACAACACTTGTAGCTTGTTGGAAGCTATCATTTTGAGCTAGAGACATAACTTGACGTGAGCCGTTGACGTTTTGGCTAATTACTCTAACCCCTGATTTTTCTACAACATAAATATTTCCTAATTCGTCTATTTCTATTGCAGTAGGCTCATTAAAAGTAAATTCAGCATCGGCTAGAGGTGAAATTGCTGTGGTTGCAGATGTGTTAGCAATTGGGCCAACGGTTTTTACGATTCCATCACGGCTAATTGAACGGATTTTTCCATTTCCAGTATCAGCAACAAAAATAACTTCATTTGTACTACTTGCAAAAAAGCTACTGCTACCGGGTTTAACAGAAATACTAACAGGACGGTTAAATAGAGCAGCGCGACCTTGACCATCAGCTTTTCCTGACATGCCAGGACTACCAGCTAAAAGCCTAACTTCTTGACGGGAAAAATCTGCCAAATAGATAGCATTATTTCCAGTATCAGCAATAAAAAGATTTCCGCCAGAATCTATGGCTATGCCTTGAGGGTTTCTAAACATTGCTTGGGAAAATGGGGTCACATCTCCCATTGTTCCTTGTGAGCCATTTCCTAAAATAGTAGTAACAGTGTTATCAAAATTTATTTTGCGAATGCTATTATTTAGAACATCAGCAATATAAATACCACCTTTGGGACGGTTATCTATCGCAATTCCAATTGGGCCGCCAAAACTTGACCTTAAAACTTCTCCGTCTTCTCGACCCATAACACCGCTACGACCAGCAAAAATGTTAGCATCAGCACTACTACTATTTTTCTTAAAAATTGTGTGGTTAATAGGGTCGCTAATATAAATAGCTCCATTAGAATCTACTTTTGTATCTCCAGGGACTTTTTTGCCTTTACCTTTATTAACTTTTGAAACAGCAACAAAAGCCGAAGCACTTAAACCACCCATTTTTACAGTTACTGTAGCATAACCTTGTTGACCACCTGTTACCATTCCATTGTTATTTACAGTAAGAACATCAGGACTATCGCTCTCAAATGTCAGGCCATTATTAACAGGCTGACCATTTGCGTCCATAACTGTAAGCATTATTTGGCTATTTTCATTGACTACAGGAACTGTGTCACCATTGGGGCCAATAATTTTTAACCCTGTTGACTGTTGAAGAGGTGACATTAGCGATCCTAAAGACTTTTTACCAGTATTAAGCTCACTAACAGAAGGGATTATTAATTGTAAGGATAGTAATAAGGAAATAAATAAGATTATTAATCGATGCGAAGAAATATACATAAGATGACCTCCTAGAGTTTTAATAATAACCCTAACAGAAAGGGCAAGTAAACCCTGCAAATACACTTAAGTTTATTGAGATATGTTCTAGGTTATATATGTTAGAATAACCGGCTTACAAAATAGTAAAACTTATTGGATAAAAGATAAATTATGCAAATAAATGAAATAAATGAAGTTACAAAAATATTGCAAACCGCAATTTCTCCTGTAGTTTTAGTTTCAGGTGTTGGATTACTAGTGCTTTCTATGACAAATCGATTTGCTAGAACTACAGATCGCGCTAGGGCTTTAGCAAGGGAGGTTGAAGAGAAAAATATTGCTACAGATGATGTAAATAACTTAAAAGCTCAAATAGGAATACTTTATAAGCGTTCAAAAATATTAATGTTTTCCATTAGTTTTGCTATTACTAGTATATTTTTTGTTTCTTTACTAATCATAGCTTTATTTTCTGCCTCCACATTAGGACTACATATTAACATTATAATAACTATATTTTTTGTACTTAGTCTTATTTCTTTAACTATTTCCTTAGTTTTATTTATTAAAGAAATAAGTTTATCGCTTAAAGCATTAAAACTAGAAATCAAAGAACTTTTATAATGTACAAAGACTTATAGGGGCTATTGATAATAGCCCAATGATTTATCGCTTGGCTAAGTTATTTAGCGACCTACACCTACATAATCAAATCCTAATTTACGGATATAATTTGGATCATAAATATTACGTAAGTCAGCAATTGCAGCGTGTTTCATTAAGGATTTAACTTTTTCTAAGTCAAGTTTGCGGTATTGATTCCACTCTGTAAGAAAAACTAGTAAATCTGCATCAGTAGCAGTTTCATAAGCATCATTGCAAAACTTAACTTTTGGAAGTAAAGTAGCTGCTTCGCTCATTGCTACAGGATCATTAGCCTTGATATTAACTCCTAGTTCTAAGAGTTCGTTTACAATTGCAATACTAGGAGATTCCCTTATGTCATTAGTATTAGGTTTGAAAGCTAATCCTAAAACTCCAATAGTTTTATCTTTAGGATTGCCAAGCATAGTTTTAATTTTACTAACCATTAAATCTGTTTGGCGTTCATTAACTTCAATTACAGCACGAACAATCTTAAAATCGCACTCTATCCGATTAGCTAAATGTAGAAGGGCGCGGGTATCTTTAGGAAAACAAGAACCTCCAAACCCTGGGCCAGGATGAAGAAATTCTGGGCCAATACGTTTATCTAAACCCATAGCACGGGCAACATTATAAACATCACAACCTAGCCGATCACAAAGCATAGCAATTTCATTAATAAAAGAAATTTTAGTAGCTAAAAAGGCATTAGAAGCATACTTAATTAACTCTGCTGTTTCTATGCTAGTTATTACAAATGGAATATCAATTAAGTAGAGTGGGCTATATAAATCTTTTAGAATTGCAACTGCTTGTGGGTCAGAGCAGCCAATTACAATTCGGTCAGGGTGCATAAAGTCTTCAATAGCAGCACCTTCACGTAAAAATTCAGGATTAGAAGCAACAGAGAAATGAGTTTCTGCTGGGGAGTTTTCTGTAATTATTCTTTTAACTAAAGCTCCTGTACCTGCTGGAACAGTGCTTTTGGTAACAATTACTTTATAACCATTAAGATGTTTACCAATTTCTGCTGCTACTTCAGCAACTTGGGAGAGGTCTGCATCGCCATCTTCACGAGCAGGAGTACCAACAGCAATAAAAATTACTAAAGATTTTTTTACAGCTTCTGCTAAATTAGTAGTAAAGCTTAAACGACCTTCCTTAAAGCCTTTACTAATAACTACATCTAGTCCAGGTTCATAAATAGTTGGTTCACCAGCGATTAACCTATTTATTTTGTTTTCGTCTTTGTCAACACAAGTAACATTAACTCCAAACTCAGCAAAACAAGCTCCTGTTACTAAACCAACATAGCCTGTTCCAATAATTGCGATATTCATAAATTTTCCTTGTCAATAAAATTAGGTTTGTAAGTTTTATAATTTGATAACTTTATCTAAATTTTCTGTTACATAACGTGTAGCATTTCGAGTATCAATTATTAATGGGGCATGATCGACTATAAATTGATAATTAAAATCGCTGTGATCTGTAACAATTATTACTGCATCAGAATAAGTTAATACAGTACGATCAATTTCTACACTTTCAATAACAAGGTCATTTTCTAAAACTAAAGAAGGTACAAAAGGGTCACTATAAGCAATGATAGAGCCTTTTTGATGTAATTTTTGCAGAATTTCTAAAGCTGGCGATTCTCTAACATCATCAATATTTCGTTTGTAGGCAACACCTAAAACTAATATTTTTGAGCCATTAAGCGGTTTACGATGTTTATTTAACGCATCTGAAACTATTTCAACAACATGACTTGGCATATTAGAATTAATCTCTTCTGCTAAGGAAATAAACCTAGCTTCAAAGCCATGCATACGAGCTTTCCAAGACAGGTAAATAGGATCTAAAGGGATGCAATGCCCACCAATGCCGGGGCCAGGATAAAAGGCCATAAAACCAAAAGGTTTAGTTGCTGCTGCTTCTACTACTTCCCAAACATCTACACCTAAAGCATGGCATAACATAGCAATTTCATTTACTAAGCCAATGTTAACACTACGAAAAGTGTTTTCTAGCAATTTAGTCGTTTCTGCTACCTTAGCAGAAGATACTTTATGAACATTGCCAATAACTTTTTGGTAAACTGTAGCAGCAATTTCTGTTGAGAGTTGAGAGACTCCACCAACTACTTTAGGAATATTACCTGTGTGAAATTGAGGGTTACCTGGGTCAACTCGTTCTGGAGAAAATGCTAAGAAGAAATCCTGGTCAATTTTTAAGCCTGTTTCCTCAAATAATGGTAGTAAAACTTCGTCGGTTGTACCTGGATAAGTAGTGCTTTCAAGCATTATTAATTGCCCTGGGTGCAAATGGGTTTTGATAGCTTCAGCAGCAGCCAAAATATAAGAAATATCTGGTTCTTTTGTTTTACTTAAAGGTGTGGGAACGCAAATTATTACAATATCCGCTTCTGATAAAACGTCAAAGCTTGTACCAGCACTAAAAAGTAGTTTTTCAACTAGTGTTGAGACTTTTTCACTAGCAATATCTTTAATGTAAGAAAGACCTTGATTTAATTCGACTACTTTTTCCGCGTTAGTATCTATGCCTAATACGGAAAATCCAGCTTGTCCAAATTCTACGGCTAAAGGTAAGCCAACATATCCTAGACCAATAATTGCTATACGTGCTTGTAAGGAAGAGATTTTACTAAGTAAGACATTTTCGCTACTTAAAACTGTACAACTACTCATTAAATAATGCTCCTAAAACAAAAAATAATGCTCTTAAAATGTTAATAGGCCACCAGAAGGTGGCCGTAGGGTTTATTTATGGGTAGATTTAAGGTAAGACAACTCGGCGGACTCTATGATTGCCTGAATCTACTACTAAAATTACTTTATCTTCTATCATAAGCATAAATCTTGGATCACGGAATGCTACTTTTGGTGCTGATCCATCTTCAAAACCTCTAGCACCACCAATAACGGTTGTAACTACTCCATCTGGTGTAACTCTACGAATACGGCTACCATCAAAATCTAGTACATAGAGATTACCAGCCATATCAAAAGTAGATGATATAGGGCCTTTGAGGACTGCAAAAAATCTATTGCCATCTCCAAAAGTAGGACTATTAACATTAACTTGGTTTAATGCACCAGATTGAATACGTCGGCGCACGCCAACAAATACTTGTACTTGATTGGAAGTCATATCTACTTGGCGGATAGAGTTATTGGAAAAATCACTAACAAATAGTGTGTTATTTCTCATTATTAACCCTAATGGACGGTTAAATTGCACACTATTTCCATTTCCATCAGAAAGACCAGGAAAACCATTACCTAAAATTGTAGAAACAAAAGTTGCTTCACCATTTTCTAGGGTAACTTTACGAATTACATTATTAAATGAGTCAGATACTAGTAAATTTCCGTCCATATCTATTGCAATACCATAAGGGCCAGAAAAGACGGCTCTTGAAGCAATATCATCTAAAAAGCCCATTTCGCCTACACGTTCTTTAGTACCATCTTCATTTTTTGCCATTCGGCTTTTACCTGCAATTGTGTCAACTGTAAAAGTACCTGAACTATTAGGTCGTAATCTTCTGATAGCCTCATTACCAAAGTCTGTAACATAAATAGTGTTATCAGGAGTAACAACAATTCCAATAGGGTTACTAAAGCGTACTGTAGGATTATTTTTATTTATTTCTGATGTATCTACATAACCAGGTACTCCATCAGGATCTCCAGCTATGGTATCAAGTTGGCCTGAGCTTGGGTTAAATCTTCGGATAGCATTATTGGTTTGATCTGCAATGTAGATCATTGCATCAGGCCCGACTGCTAATTGACTTGGATTAGTTAGCAGAGCATCTTTTCCTGAGCCATCTGTAAAACCTGGAAAACTGCCTAATATTGTTGATACTGTACCAGCAGGTTCTACTACTAATGGAACAATGTTGGTTGTTCCTTTATTGGTGCTAAGTTGTAAATTTAATGTGGTTGGACTTTCAAGTTGTTTAGTTCTAACAACTATTCTAAGAGTACGTTTACTTAGTTCTGTAACATCATCTTTTTTAATTTTTATTCCATTAAAAGTAGCTTCTTTGAAGTTTTCTAGATTTGCACCTATAACAATCATCTCTACATCTTTTGTGCCAGCAACAATGTTAGAAGGATCTATTGAATAAATTAAAGGGGTTTTATCAGAAGGCGTAACATCAAATAGTAAAGTTTCTGAGTCCCCAACATTAGGAGTTACTACTTTTACTGTTATTTGTCCTACTTTAGTAAATAAGCTTGCATCAAAAGTGGCTTCAAGTAGAGTAGTTTTCTTTTTACCTTTTTGGAGTGTTACAGGTACAGATTGACCATTAACAATCACAATACTATCTTTAGTAAAATTACCACCTTTAATTTTTACTTTAGTTGTTTTTTCACCAAGATCTACACTACTTGGTTCTAGTTCAGTTAAATTTGGCCCAGGAGGTGCAACAGTTATATTAAAAGTGTTGGAAATTGTTCCATCACCATTTTCTATTTGAACAGGCACTGTACCAACAAAAGTAGTTTCAATAGGATCAACTGTTCCAATTGCAAAAGAGAGTTCACCTTTACGTCTAACTTGTGTAGTAGTCTTAAATCCGCCAACTCTAACAGTTGATTTACTAGTAAAGTTATTTCCTTGAATTTCTACACCAAAATTTGTAGCAATTTCATTAGCAATAACAATTCTAGGGCGTATTGCAGTAATTACTACATCACTAGCAGCCACAACATCAACCGTATCAGTATTTGAGATTGTTCCTTTAGACATAACAGCAATAGTGACTGTACCAGGTTGAGCAATTATATTGGCTGGAATAGAGCCGATCAGAGTTCCCTCTTGGAATTGAGTATTTACAGGGCTACCATTAACCATTATTGAAGAATCTTTTTTATATTTGCTTTTACCTACCACTCTAATACGAAGTTCACTATCCCCAACAGCAACTTTTTTAGGAAAAATATTTTTAATATTAGGAGTTTTATTTTGGGCTAGAGCTTGGTTAGGATTAATAAAAACTAAGCTAAAAAGAAAAATTAAAAGACTAAATATCAGTCCTCGCATAATTTTTAACCTTCCTCAGTATCAAACATAAACTAAAATGATGTTGATAAAATTTTTTTAGATACACAATTAAGAAATCAACAGTTTAACAAACTTACTCTGTTCTCTTCAACCCAGATGTCTTAATTGTTTCCCAAACATCTTATAAATTAATTATCACTACTTAATATAGCTCAACAGAATTAAGCTATTAGGTTTAATTTCTTTTCCTTTTGTTTTATTCCAAAAGAAAATAGCCTAGATAAATATCTAGTAAATATACCTTTTAAATTTACTAGATTATGTTTTATGAAATGTTAAACACAGCAATTAGCCTAAAAGTTTAATTAGCCTTACTAAAAAATATATTTTCGTAAGATGTTAGAATTTAAGACTGCTTAACAATTAGGAACAAAAGCTTGAGTATAAATAAAGTTTCTCTTATCCTATTGCATTGTCAAAATCAGTTCCTCTAAATCTTTTAAGAGTTCAGTTAAATTTTTAGTATTTTGTTAGGAAAGCAACTTACTTTCTCAGGATATTATTATGGACATAGCTCTACTAATTGAGTGGTCAATCAAAATAGGTGTAGTATTTTTTATTTTGATGACGGCCCTAGCCTATATTGTTTTATTAGAGCGTCGGCTACTAGGTTTTATCCAAATGCGTTTAGGCCCTAATAGAGTTGGCCCATTTGGACTTCTTCAACCTTTAGCTGATGGGATTAAGTTCTTTTTTAAGGAAGAGATCGTCCCTCATGAGGCAGATCGCGCACTCTATATTTTGGCTCCAATGGTTGCTCTAATTCCAGCTTTAACAACTGTTGCTGTAATTCCTTTTGGTGAAAGTGTAACTGTTAGTCTTTGGGGTTATACTCGTGAAATAGGTCTTTATATTACTAAAGTAGATGTAAGCCTACTTATAGTTTTTGCTTTAACCAGCATGGGTATTTACGGAATTGTTCTAGCAGGGTGGTCGTCTAATAATAAATACTCGCTTATGGGCGGCTTAAGATCCTCGGCTCAAATGATCAGCTATGAATTAGCTATGAGTTTAGCCGTTGTTGGTGTAGTTATTTTTAGTGGATCTTTAGATTTAACACAAATTGTTAAAGAACAAATGAATACTTGGGGTGGCATTATTCCTAAGTGGAACATATTAACTCAACCTATTGGCTTTTTATTATTTTTAATTGCTGCTATTGCTGAAACCAATCGCGTGCCTTTTGACTTACCAGAAGCAGAAACTGAGCTAGTCGCAGGTTTTCATACAGAATATAGCTCTATGAAATTTGCTATATTCTTTATTGCTGAATATGCCAACATGGTAACAGCCTCTTCAATGGCTACTTTACTATTTTTAGGTGGTTGGCACGGGCCATTTGTAAAAGAGCTTCCGCTACTTGGGCCAATTTACTTTACAGCAAAAGTCTTATTTTTCTTGGTTTTATATATTTGGCTACGCGGCACTTTGCCACGTTTTCGCTATGATCAGCTAATGAAGTTTGGTTGGAAATTTATGATTCCAGTGGCTATAGCCAATGTTGTTTTGGTAGCTGGACTTGCTTTACTTTTATTTTAATTAATAGGGATTATTATGGAACAGGCTTTTTTCCTTGTTTTAGCGGTTTTATCAGTAGGCGCAGCCTTAAGCGTAGTAATTCAACGTAGCCCACTTTATAGTGCTTTTTCTTTGATTGCTTTATTTGCTTGTCTTGCCGCGCTTTATGTATCTTTACAAGCACAATTTCTTGGTGCTATTCAAATTATTGTTTATGCAGGCGCGATTATGGTTTTGTTTGTCTTTGTGATTATGTTGCTTAACATACGCAAAGATGCTCAAGTTTTAGATAAACATCGCTATCTTTGGGTTTTAGGTGTCCCTTTTGGGCTAGTCCTAGCTGTAGAAGTTCTTTATACCTTATCTAAAGTAGCTAAAGTTAATATAGATAAGCCTGCTATAGGTGATAGCCAAAGTATAGGTTATGGCTTGTATACTACTTATTTAATGCCATTTGAACTAACTTCAATATTAATTTTACTTGCAATAGTTGGTTCAGTAATTTTGGCTCGGCGGGATGAAGAAAAAGAAGAAGAGTAAGGGAGATATTTTATGGTACCACTTTCTTGGTATTTAGCTTTAAGTGCAGTGCTTTTTACTATTGGTGCTGTAGGGGTTTTTGTTAAGCGAAATGTTATTTCTATCTTTATGTGTATTGAATTAATGCTTAACGCTGTAAATCTAACCTTAATTGCTTTTTCTTCTTATTATAGAGAAATTTCAGGTCAATTGTTTGTCTTTATTGTAATGACTGTTGCTGCTGCTGAAGCAGGTGTAGGGCTTGCTCTGGTCATTGCAGTCTTTCGCAATCGTCAATCTTTGGATGCAGACGACGCAAATTTATTAAAGCTTTAGAAATTTTGCCAAAAAAAGTATAGAGGCATTATAAATGTTAAGAGTAATAGTTTTTGCGCCATTACTAGGTGCTATCATTTTAGGTTTATTTGGTAAACGCCTTTCTGAACGTATCATTGCACTAATTGCATGTTCATCAATCGCTGTTTCTACAATAGCCGCTTTTGCCGCTTTTGCAAAATTACTTGCTCAACAACCTGACTCAGCAGGAGTACGTAGAATTAGTGATACTATGTTTACCTGGATACAAGTAGGAGCATTTAGAGCAGACTTTGCTTTTATGCTAGATCCTCTCTCAGGTGTGATGATTCTCTTTGTTACTGGTGTAGGGCTTCTCATACATATCTTTGCAACAGCCTATATGTCTGGCGAAGATAGTTATTACAGGTTTTTTACTTACCTAAACTTGTTTATGTTTATGATGATTGTCCTAGTTCTAGGAGACAATTATTTAATGATGTTTGTTGGTTGGGAAGGTGTTGGTCTTTGCTCTTATCTATTAATTGGTTACTATTTCCTAAAAGATTATGCCAATGACGCTGCTAAAAAAGCTTTTATTGTTAATCGTATTGGTGATTTTGGATTTGCTTTAGGTGTAATGTTAATCTTCTATCACTTTAATACTATTAGCTTTATTGATAAGACAGGTATTGCCAGCGTCTTTACCCTAGCAGCTAATAAGCCTATCGATGATCTTTCTAGTGCAGCTTTATTTGCTGGTGGTTTAACAACAATTGCAATACTTCTTTTTATTGGAGCAACAGGAAAGAGTGCGCAAATTCCTCTTTATGTATGGCTTCCAGATGCAATGGCAGGCCCAACACCAGTTTCTGCACTAATCCACGCTGCTACAATGGTTACAGCCGGCGTTTATATGATAGTGCGTTCCAATATGATTTTTGGTAAAGCACCAATGGCACTAACCATAGTTGCTGTTGTTGGAGCTTTAACGGCCTTTTTTGCTGCCACAATAGGCATTGCTCAATGGAATATTAAGAAAGTTTTGGCCTACTCTACAGTTTCACAGCTTGGTTATATGTTCTTAGCTTGTGGAGCAGGTGCTTTTGGCCCAGCATTTTTCCACGTCGTTACACACGCTTTCTTTAAAGCTTTACTCTTTTTAGGCTCAGGTAGTGTTATACACGCAATGCACCATAACGAAGATATGCGTACTATGGGCGGCTTAAGTAAATATCTAAAAATTACTTTTGCAACAATGGGTGCTGGAACGCTTGCAATTGCTGGTTTTCCCCTACTTTCAGGCTTCTTTAGTAAAGATGAAATTCTTTGGAAAGTAAGAAGTTCTACAGTCCTTCCAGGGAGTTTAGGCACTATTCTTTGGATGCTAGGTTTACTAACTGCCGCTATTACAGCTATTTATATGACTCGTATGATGGTTATCACCTTCTTTGGGGAGGAACGCTTTAGAAATGCTCATCACGATGATCACGGTCATGGCGGGCATGGACACGATGATCATAAAGCTCATGATGATAAACATGGGCATGACTCACATGGCAAACATGGTGGAAATCCTCATGAATCACCTTTAGCAATGACAATTCCTTTAATTGTTTTAGCTATTCTTTCTGTAGTTGGTGGTTTTATGGGTGTTCCAGAAGGTCTAGCAGAAAAATTTCTCCCTCACTCACTACACCATTACACACATAGCTTTTATGCTTTCCTTCAACCAGTGATAAGTGTTCCAATAATTCCTGGTAATGGTGGTGAGGCTTTAGCAAAAGACCATAGTGCAGAACTAGTTTCTACAATTCTTTCATCCATAGTTGCTTTAGTTGCAATTGGCATTGGTTATGTAGTGTTTAAAGGTAAGCCTTTAATGCAAATGCCAGCTTTCCTTGAAAATAAATACTTTATTGATGAAATTTATGATGCAGTTATAGTCAATCCATTAAAAGCTATTTCTACAACAGTTCTTTGGAAATTTGTTGATGTTGTAATTATTGATGGTAGCGTTAATGGACTTGCTAAATTAGTAAATTTAACTGGTAGTGGACTACGGCATTTACAGCCAGGAATAACACGTCTTTATGCTGCTTTTATTTTTGGTGGAGCAGTTTTTGTTATTGGTTGGTTCTTTTATGTTGTCGTCAATCGGTAGTTAATAATTTATTGCGGAAAAAATTATGAATGCCTTAAAACCTTATCTGCTTAATATATTAGTATTCTTTCCATTACTTGGCACAATTGTAATGTTGATGTATGACCAAATTGTTGGTAAAAACGAAGAAACTCTAAAAAAGATGGCTTTGTTTTTTTCCTCTGTCACCTTTTTTGCTTCTTTACCTTTAATTTGGTGGTATAACGACCCAGCTTTAACAGTAAATGTTCCTTGGGTGGAAAATCTAGGCATTAATTATCATTTACAAGTAGATGGACTAAGCTTGTGGTTAGTTTTATTAACTACTTTCCTTATGCCTATAGCTATATTGTCTGGCTGGACAGCTATTCACGATAAAGTAAGAGAGTACCTAGCTTTTATGCTAGTGCTAGAAACGGGAATGATAGGCGTGTTTTTAGCAATGGATATGATTGTTTTCTACCTATTTTGGGAAGTAATGCTTGTACCAATGTATTTCCTAATAGGTGTTTGGGGTGGAGAACGCCGTATTTATGCTGCTATTAAATTTGTTCTTTATACAATGGTAGGCAGCTTACTAATGTTAGTAGCTATTATTGCTCTTTACCTAATACATGGAGAAAATCAAGCAGGTGGAGCAAAAGCTACTTTTGATATGGTTACCATTACACAAAATTTAGCTCAATATAATTTCTTAACTCCTACACAACAATTTTGGATGTTTGCAGCCTTTGGGCTAGCTTTTGCAATCAAAGTTCCTCTTTTCCCATTCCATACTTGGCTTCCAGATGCCCACGTAGAAGCACCAACAGCAGGATCAGTAATTCTAGCAGGTGTTTTACTTAAGATGGGAACTTATGGTTTTATGAGGTTTAACTTACCAATGTTTCCTGAAGCTGCACATCAATTTGCTGTTCCTATTATGATTTTAGCTGTAATTGGAATCATTTATGGAGCTTTAGTAGCAATGGTGCAACCTGATATGAAAAAGCTAATTGCTTACTCATCAGTTAGTCACTTAGGTTTTGTAATGTTAGGAATGTTTGCTTTTACCGAAATGGGAATGCAAGGTTCGCTATATCAAATGCTTAATCATGGTGTTTCATCAGGAGCATTATTTTTAATCGTTGGAATAGTTTATGAGCGTCGTCATACTAGACAAATTGCAGATTTTGGGGGACTTGCTACTCCAATGCCTCTTTTTGCTACCTTGTTTTTAATTATTGCTTTTAGTTCTATAGGACTTCCCTTATTAAATGGTTTTGTTGGTGAATTTTTAATTTTAATTGGTACATTTAATTCTGCTTATTCCAGAGCTTTTGCAGCTTTTGCTACAACAGGTGTAATTCTTTCTGCTATTTATATGCTTTGGATGGTTCAAAGAGTAGTATTTGGTGAGATTACCAATGAGAAAAACCGACATTTACCAGACTTAAATTTACGTGAGAAAATTATTTTAGTCCCAATAGTAATATTAATTGTTTTTATGGGCGTTTATCCTAGCTTTTTCTTAAATCGTACTTCAGAAAAAGTTAACGAAATTCGCAAAGTTGTTGAAACACATAAAACAACAACCCCAGTAGCTACTAACTAAAATTATAGAGAGAAGATTGCTATGCAAGCACAAGCATTAAACCTTAACTATTATTATGTGTTACCACATATAATTGTTGCTGTTACAGGCATTATGTCCTTACTTTTTGGTGCTTTTAATAAAAAAGCCCATCGAGATTTGGTCTTTATTAACCTAGCAGGAATTTTTACTGCTGGTGCTTCTACCTGGAAACTTTGGAATTTAGTAACTGCTGCTTCACAAGATGGTGTTGGTAAATCTTTGACAGCCTTTAGTGGCATGGTAGTGCTAGACCATATGAGTTTAGCCTTTATCTTTATTTTCCTTATTGTAGCTTTTCTAGGTACAATTCTTTCCTTAAATTTTCTTGAAGACGAAAACCTTTCACCAGAAGAATTTTATTCTTTATTAATGTTTTCTACTGTTGGAATGATGTTAATGGCTTCGGCTGGCGATATGGTAATGATTTTTCTAGGACTGGAAATTTCTTCCATTGCTACATATGTTTTAGCTGGTTATCGTCGTAAAGATTTAAGATCTAATGAAGCAGCACTTAAATATTTTATTTTAGGCTCTTTATCAACTGCTTTTTTACTTTATGGAATGGCTTTAGTTTATGGTGCTACAGGTACCACCAATTTAGAATCTGTTGCAACAGCAATTAAACAAGGTACAAACCTTGTAACTTCTCAACCAATGACAGTAGAAATTTTATATATTGGTGTAGCAATGTTACTAGTAGGTTTTGGCTTTAAGATTGCTACCGCACCTTTTCATGTTTGGACACCAGATGTTTATCAAGGTGCGCCTAGTGCAGTTACCGCTTTTATGGCCTCAGGCCCAAAAGCAGCAGGTTTTGTAGCTTTTATAAGAATTTTTATAATTGCTTTTGGTGCAGATAGCTCTTTTGAACTTAATAATACTTGGACAACTATTCTTCAAGTTTTAGCAATACTTACTATGATAATTGGTAATATTGTTGCTTTAACACAAACTGACATTAAGAGAATTTTAGCTTATTCATCAATTGCTCATGCTGGTTATGCGTTAATTGGATTTTTAGCTAATGATTGGACATCAGTAGCTTTTTATATGCTTACCTATTCTGTTATGAATATTGGAGCTTTTGCAGTGGTTTCTGTAATGGCTGGTAAAGATGAGCAAAATACTGAATTAGAAACATGGGCAGGAATGGGCTTTAAGTCTTTAGGGCTTTCTATTGCTTTACTAATTTTTATGTTAAGTATGGCTGGGATGCCTTTGACAGGCGGATTTATGGGCAAGTTTTTAGTCTTTAAAACTGCATGGGATAAAGGCTTACATACTTTGGTAATAGTAGCTGTGCTTAATAGTGCTGCTTCAATTTATTATTATTTACGCCCAATGGTTGTGCTATTTTTCCGTGAAGGTAATGAAGAAACACCTGCACCACTACTTTCTTGGAGTGCATATGTAACAATTTTACTAGCACTTGCAGGTACTTTTTACTTAGGCTTGATGCCAGGAAAATTATTTAGTTTGTTAGAAGCTGCACGTGATACAGTTGCTTTAGTAAGATAAGGGGCAAGCAATGCCCCTATCTTTTCCTACTTTGATTCTGATTTAGGCTTTTTTTCACGTCTCCAAGTGTGAAATATACCAATCACTATATGCAGTAAAATAATAAAAAATCCCCAAATTACATCAGGAGAAAGAAAGTTGCTAGCTATAATTGTTAGTGACACAGCCTCGTTTAATGATGGGCAGGCTAGACTAGAATTACTAAGAAATAACATTACACTTAATGTTAGACAGAAGCTAAATAAATCATTTAATTTCATAAAATTACCTCAAAATACCAACTTATTTTTATTATAAATTTTTAAGCATATCTTTAGCTATTTGCTTATCACGATTATCTTCTTTTTCATGATTAGGTGAAAGAGGTGCTTTAATTACCCATTCTAAATGCTCACGGGCTTTTTCTTTGTTTTTTATTGCAGTATAGACATCTGCAATATAAATATGATTTAAGTAGAATTTAGGCCCATGTTTTAGAGCTTTTAGCATAAAATCAAGAGCTTTTTTATTATCACCTCGTGAAATCGGCCAAGAAGGAAGTTGATTGTAAAGACGACCTAGAACCCTTAAAGGTGCGCCATAAAAGTATTTTTCATCTATTTCTAAAGCTTTACGAGTATGTTTTTCTATTGGGTCTATTAGTCGCACAGCTTCCAACATTCCTTTTTCACGCCCATAAAGGCCATAATTTACAGCCAACCAAAAATTAGATTCTAAAGAATCTCCATCAACTTCAACACCTTGTTTTCCATAATCAACACCCTGTTCATAAATTTCTAAACGATCTTCTGCTTCAGCAACTTCACCGCGCCAATAATAAATTTGTGCTAGTAATCCATATGCCCAATCTGTTTCAGGATCTTTTTTTATCAACTTAACTAACAAAGTTTCAGAATCTTTAAGATTAGTTTTTTTCTGTTCTCTAAGTTTAATTAAATTAAGAGCTTCATCATAAATTTTTTGATTTTTCATAGTTTTATCCTAAAAATGCTTTAATCCATTTAATTACTGGTGGTGAAAGCAGTATTGCTCCTATTATAGAAATAAGTAATAAAAATAAATGAAAAAATATACTACTTAAAGATTTTAATTCTAAAATTGACATTCCTAAAATAGAGCTAGAAAAAATAAGTCCGATAATAAAAAATGTAACTGTAAAAAACACTGTTATAGATATTTTTATTCCTAACTCTAGTTTTTCAAGTTCTGGAGCGACAACAATTTCTGCTGGCTTTCCAATAGGGTTGCCATCCATATCTATTAAATTAGAGCTACAATGATGACAATGATGAGCAGAAACTTGCAATAGTTTTGAGCAAAAAGGACACTTCTTCATTAGTTTTGACAAAAACCTTAATTTTTAAGATTGATACTAAAACTTTTAAGATTAACTTTAAGGCTAAGTTTTAGCTTGGTTATTTTAAACGATAGGCTATTAAACAGCTAGTATTAATATTGTCCTAAATAGCAGAAAAACACAAAATTAATATTTTGTAAAAACTATTTGCTTTTATTTATTTTATAATTCTTATCATAGACAAGCGGATATTTTTTTAGGCTTGATCTATAATCACTAAAAATCACTATAAATAATTATAACTAGGGAAGATTATATGATATTAGCACTAGCTATGTTAACTAAGATATATAGGCTAATGTTTATTGCGTTATTTATTACGTTATTTTCAAACTTAACATTAGCACAAACAAGCAAAGGCGAATTTAACCTTTCTGTTAGCCCAACTTCAGCAAGTATTCCATTAGGCAGTTCAGCCAATTTTTCTGTTTCTTTGACACCTGTTAATGGTTTTAATGAGCCAGTAAATTTAATAGCAGAATCATCAAGCAAACAAATTTCCATTAATTTTTCTGGTAATTCAGTTAGACCACCAGCAACATTAAGCATGCAGGTTAATGTTGCTGATACTGTATCACCAGGAAAATACACAATAGGTGTAGTTGCAAGCTCTGGCCCGATTACAAAATCACAAACTATAAATATTGATGTTCCTACGCCAACTTTTAACTTAAGTGTTAGCCCTACATCTATACAAACTACGCCTAATAGTAACTTAGATTTTACAGTTTCAGTTAGTGGAGGAAGTGACTTAAAGCGAGATGTTTCATTGAAAGCTACTGGCGACTTGCCTGCTAGTTTGTCTAGTGATTCAGTAAAACCCCCAGGAAATGTTCGTATGACAGTTACTGTTCCTTCAGGGACAGCACCAAAAATTTATCGGGTGACAGTTACTGGTAGTTTACCGGGTAGCACTACTTCAAAAACTTCTACAGTCAACATTGATGTCAGACCTTTACCAGATTATACACTTAGTATTAACCCTACCTCTATTTCTTTAGCCGCTACCGAGTCAGCAGATGTTTTTGTCAACATAGCAAGTCTTAATGGGTTTGATGGAAATGTAAACTTAAAAGTAGAAAGTGAGCTTAAAGCCTCTCTTTCTTCCACTGTTATTAATGGAGCAGGTACAACACGATTATCTATTAATACTGATAGAGGAACACCACTTAAGAATTATCCAATTACAGTGACTTCTACTAGTGAAACTAAAGGAGGGGTAATTGAAAAACGAGCTACCTTAATAGTTACTGTTACAGAGGCACCAGATTTTTCATTAGTTGTTCTACCTGTTAATTTAGATATAGATCCTGGTAAAAGTGCTAATGTTAATGTTTCTATTACTCCTACTAATAGGTTTACTGGAATAGTAAATTTAACAACAAATTCATCTAACCCTAATATTACAACAAGTTTAACTAATAGTAATATTGGCCCAAATTCAAGTGCAAGTTTAACAATAAATGTTGGAACTAATGTAGCACCAGGTAATTATGATGTAAGTGTTTTTGGTTCATCTACTGGAATACAGCAGAAAACTACAATAGTGAGAGTAAATGTTAAGTCTGTAGGTGATTTTGACCTAATGCTTAACACTTCTAGACAAGAAATTATGGCAGGCGAGTCTGCTAGTTTTGTTGTTAACACAATGGGCAAGATGGGTTTTGCAGAAAGAATTACACTTTCTGCTAGTGTTGATGGCCTTCAAACTAGTTTTTCTTCTACCACAATAGATGCAACTGCTACATCAACATTAACTATAAACACTACAAAAGATACAGAACCTAAAGATTATGTAGTTACTATTACTGCTAGAGGTGGAGGAATCACTAAGACAGCAACAGCAACATTAACAGTAAAACCTGCATTAATCGGAGATTTTACTTTAGTAGCTACACCAGATTTACAAACAATTTCGGCTGGTAAATCAACATCTTTTAGTCTAGCAATAAATCCTGTAAATGGTTTTAACGATCCAGTTAATTTAACTGCTGAAGTGCCTGAAGGCTCTATACAAGTAGTCTTTTCTAATAAAACCGCAAGACCTGGCGATAATATTTCTGCTACTGTTATTACAACAGGAAATACACCTCCTCAAAATTACTCGATTAGAATTATTGGTGCTTCTGGGTCTTTAGTTAAAACAGCATTGATTGGATTAAATGTTACTCCTCAAGTGCAAGAAGCGTTTTCTTTAGCACTAGCACCTAACCTACAAAGTATTGCTAATGGTGAATCTACAATGTTTACTGTTGGTGTAGTTGGTCGAAACGGCTTTAATCAAGCAGTTAGCTTAAGTGCTAGTACAACTGATCCAACTATTCAACTTAATTTTGATAATGCAACTATTAATGCTGGAGGCAATACTTTTATTACTGTAACTACTAGTGCAAATACTCAACCAGGTTCTTACACCATTTCAATTACAGGTAGAGCAGGAAGTTTAACAGTTTCTCAACCTGTATTTTTAGCTGTTCGTCAAGCTGTGTTAAAAGTAGACATTAGCTTTGATCCTCCTTTAGCAGGGCAAATGGAGCCTCCACAAAATGTTAAAGTTGTAGCCACAGAATTAAAACCAGGACAAGCTCAATCAATTAGAACAAGTGCAAATAAACTAGAACCTTTAGCAGATGGTGATTTATTAGGGTTTAAGATTTATAGGCTTCCAACACCAGCAGAGGGACAACCAGCTTTAACCGCAGAAGACTTGGTAAAAGATGAAAACCTAATAGAAACATTACCTAGTGATACAACAACATTTACTGATAATGTGCCTGTAGGGGAAAGCTCAACTGGTAATTTTACTTATTCAGTAACAAGTTTCTTTGGCAATGGACAAAGTAATGGTTCTAAACCTGCGGGTACAGAAATTCCAGTAATTAAAGATCCAAAGTTTGAGAAAGGAACTATTGTTTTATTAGCAGCAAGTTCTCTTATTATCGCACCAGGTGCAACAATAATAATTAACGGTATGGATGAATATCCATTAATGTTTGATACTCAAGCAACTAAGCTTCTAGTTAACAAGAAAGCTCTTGGTTCATTAAGTCGGTTGCCTTTGAAGAAGTTAATTAAAAAAGGTCAAACTGTGGAACTAGTTGTTAAAAATCCTGGTGATAAATTATCTGTAGCTAAAAGTCTTACTCGTCCTAAGAAGAAATAAGTTTTAATTAAATATATACATGGAATTAGCTACGCTAAATTATTGATTCTAAAAGAATCTTAAAGCTTTAATGTCCCGTTAGGGGCATTTGATAATAGCCCAGTCTTTTAAGGCTGGGCGTAATTATCTTGGGCTATTTTATTAAACATTACTTTGGCGAAATCTCAGTGATGCTAGTAGTAACATTACTAGTCCCATAACTAACATTACTGCTCCATTTACCCATAAATGTTTGAAACCTGCTCCACGTAAAATAATACCTCGCAAAGTATCAATGTAGTAAGTAGTAGGAATAAAACGACTAATTAACCAAAATATTTTTGGCATATTATCTAATGAAAAAATATAACCTGACAAAAATATTGCTGGTAGCAATGTACTCATCGCCATTTGCATTGCTTCGCTTTGAGTTCGCGCTTTTGTAGAAATAATTAACCCCATCCCTAAAATAGTCAAAATAAAAGGAATAGAGAAAATCAAAAGTAAAATTACGCTTCCATGAATTGGTACATCAAAAGCATAACGCATCACCAGCAAAATCCAGCAAAGCTCAAAAAATCCTAATATCCCATAGGGCAACATCTTTCCTACCATTAACCCTAATGGGCTAATAGGTGCTAGGTAAAGATTTTCTAATGTTCCTCGCTCCCGTTCTTTTACTAGTGAAAAAGATATTAAAGCAATTAGCATCATTTGTAGCACCACAGCTACTAGCCCAGGAATAAAAAAGTTAGCTGAACGAGTGCTAGGATTAAAAAGAACTTTATGCCGGGATTCAACTATACCAGGGGATTTTACAACAATTCGTTTTAGTGATTCTTGTAAAGTAATAGCACTAGATACATTTACAGCCTCACTTGTAGCATTTGATTCTGAACCATCAACTAATAGCAAGACACTAGTGTTTATACCTTTTTGCAGAGCGCGTGAGTAATCTTCAGGAATTTTAATTCCTACTTTTGCTTCTCCTGCAACAATTTTGTCATAAAGCTCCTTATCAGAATTTACTCTGGCAACTACATTAAAGTCATCACTATTAATATAACGCTCAATTAAAAGATGACTTTCCTGAGTTTTCGCCAGGTCATAAACTACTGTTTTTATTTGACGTACATTAGTATCTACTGCAACACCTAGTAAAACCATTTCAAAAATAGGTATAAAAAGAGCAAAAAATAATGTTGTTGGGTCGCGTAGTATCTGAAGTATTTCTTTCTTAAAAACAGGAATTAAGCCTGAAAGAAGATAGTTTTCACTCATAACTTTGTACCTCCTAACATAGCTATGTTGTTAGTAATATTATTAGTTAGAGTGACAAAAATATCTTCTAAGGAAGGTCTAATAGGATTTATTACTAAATTTGTAAAACCTGCTGCTTCTAAGTCTTGTTTTAACTTTAGGCTGCCTTGAGCCTTTTCACAAAGTAGATGAATTGATTGACCAAAAATTGTTGATTCCCAAACATAAGGCAAATCTTTAACAAAACTTAATGCCTCAGATGGCATGTCAGATAAAATTTCTAAGCGTGTTGAACCAACAGGAGAAACTTCTGGTAGTGTTCTTAGCTCATCAACTGTTCCAACGGCAATTAAGTTTGATAAATAGATATATCCAACCCGACGGCATCTTTCTGCCTCGTCCATATAATGGGTTGTAACAAAAATAGTTATTCCATCAGCAGAAAGCTTAAAAAGTAAATCCCATAAAGCCCGACGTGCTACAGGGTCAATTCCCGCAGTAGGTTCATCTAAAAACAGCACTTCAGGTTCATGAATAATGGCACAACCTAAAGCTAAACGTTGTTTCCAGCCTCCAGACAAAGCACCTGCACGACGTTCTAAATAAGGGGTTAAGCCTGTTAACTCTAAAACTTCGGGTCTACGCAGCTTTATTTGATCTTTTTTCATATGGTATATACCAGCATAAAAGTCTAAATTCTCGTTTACTGTTAATTCTTCGTAAAGACTAAACTTTTGAGACATATAGCCAATGCGTTTTTTAATCTTGAAAGAATCCTTATGAATATCTAGCCCAAGAATTTTACCTTCGCCAGTTGCATGAGTAATTAGTCCACATAAAGCTTTAATAATAGTAGTTTTACCAGATCCATTTGGCCCAAGTAGGCCAAAGATTTCACCTGTTTTTACTTGAAAAGAAACTTTGTTAACAGCAGTAAGTTTTCCAAATTTGATGGTTAAATCTTTTGTTGAAATTACCGGATCGTTTGTACTTATCATGACTTACTCCTTTGGCTTTAATTTAACATCAGCCGCCATGCCAGCCTTTAGTAAGCCTTCTTTGTTGTCGATATGAATTTTAATTGCAAAAACTTGATGAGAACGTTCATCACGATTTTGCACATTTCGGGGGGTAAATTCGGCTTTAGCTGCAATTTGTTCTACTTTTCCAAGAAATGCTTTATTTGGAAAAGAATCAACAAAAACTTCTACCAATTGTCCAACTTGGACAAAACCCAGATCAGGTTCTGGCACATAGACACGTACACGAATTTGATCACTTTCCAAAAGTCTTGCAATAGGGCTAGAAGGTTGAACTAAATCGCCTACTCGAACACTAAGCAAATCTATTTGGCTATCAACAGGTGCAATTACTTCTGCTTCATTAAGCTGAGTGTTAAGTCTTTCTAGTGTCGCGCTAGTTTCGGCTAGTCGCGCCTGGGCCTCGGCTACATCTTCACTTCTTGCACCTGATTTAAGTAGCTTTAAGTTAGCAATAGCTTGTTGATAACGCTCTTGACCTACACGAATTTCTTCGCTTCTGGTTCCTGCTTCTAAAAGATCAAGTTTTTGCTGCAAGGACTGATAACGAGAATCACTTAAAGCTACTTTAGCTGCCATATCATCACAGCTTTGTTTAGAAACATAGCCTTCCTTAAAAAGCTGTTCTAATCTAGCTAAAGAGGTTTTATAGTGGGTTAATTCTGCTTTTATACCAATAATTTCTTCTTTTAGCTGGGAGATTTCTTGGGGACGCGGGCCATTTTTTAGGGCTTCTAATTGAGCTAACTCACGGTTAACAGTTGCTTGAGCTTGTGCAATTTCTTCCGTCCGATAACCATTTTCTAGCTTTTTTAGATAAGCTTGAGCCTGATCACTTCTTGCTTGAAGTTGTTTTTTTTCTGCTAGCAGTGTGTCAATCTCAAATCGTACTAGAGGAGTCCCTTTTTTTACTAGTTGTCCTTCTTGTGCTAGAACTTCTATGACACGACCACCGATTTTAGAACCAATTTGTACTTCTTGAGCTTCAATTGTTCCAAAAAGCAAAAGCTCTACTTTTGTGCTTTCGCTTTTTGTATACATTCCCATTACTACAATACTAAATAAAATAATAATGATAACAATAAGTTTTTTATACATTTGTCACCTCGCTATATAAAATGAAGAGAACAAAAAAACTTAGTCTTTGATCATTATTTGGCCTTTATCACCGTCAACAGTTATATGTTGTCCATTTTTAACTATAGTAAGCAGATTAGGAATATTTACTACTGCTGGTAGTCCATATTCACGCGCAACAATCGCGCCATGAGATAAAAATCCTCCTACTTGCATAACTATTGCTGAAGCACGTAAAAAAAGAGGTGTCCAACCTGGGTCAGTTGTAGGGGCTATAAGTATTTCTCCTGGAGCTAACAGATTGCCTTCTGATGGGTGCATAATAATTCTTGCAATACCTGAATATTTCCCGCTAGATACTGCTAAACCATTTAATATTGTGCCATTTGAAGTTTTTTCTATTATTGCTGGTTTATTAATCGCGTTTGTATTTGATAATGTTGTAGGGTTGCCAAAATGATCAAAAATATAAAAATCTTTAATAGTTGTTTCTTTTAACCAAATTTCTCTTTGGTTTCTGTTATCTGTTGCTATTTCTTTTGCTCCTTGTCCATTCCATTGGCCTGTTAAATAAGCCTCCATATCAAAACCGCTTAAATGAAAAATATCTGTTGGATCATCTAAGAAACCATTGTTGACCATACGTTGACCAACTTCTAAACAAATTTTTCTAATAGGTTCTATAGTTGCAACCAACGTAGATTTGCTAAGCTCCCTCAGTGCTGCACCTTGACGAGCTTTTTTAATAAACCAATTGATTAAAGGACGATAAGGAAAAGAAAGTTCTGAAATTTCTTTTTCTGCTGCTTGGCGGACTAAAAGCGCGGTATTTTTTGGAGAAGTAATATTATCCGAGCTTAAAATCATTTGAATTTGTTCAAATAAATAGCTAGGGTCTTCATTCCATCGTGGGTTGGCTGTTTCAGCTTCATAAACTGCCCGATGTCCAAATTCAGCTAAAAATTTTTCAAATTCTTGGCGAAAACTAGATGTTTGAGGAAGCTTTTGCCAATCTTTAGCAATAATTGGAGTCTGTTTTAGATAATTAAGTGCGTCTTTATCTTGTTGTGCTACTTTGGCTAAATGATAAAGTTGATAACCATGTTCTGCTGTAGTAATTTGCCCACTTCCAGTTAAAACAGCAGTTGTTAAAGCCTCTGCCCTCTCAGGTTTAATTTTTGTTAGCGTTTCTTTAATTGGTGTTACCCAGGCCCCAGCATTAGCATTAGCTAACTGAAATTTTTTAGCAAATTCATATTGAAAAACTAAAATTTCTCTAATTAAATCTGCTAGTTCCTGGTTAGATTTACTTGCTACATCTGTGCTTTTCCAACTCTTTATCCTTGCTTGCAAAGTAACAATATCTTTTGGCATTTGTTTAGAAATCTTAAGCAATACCCTAAGAAATTTTATTTGTCTTAGCTTACGTGTTAATCCTGTTCTACCTGCTAATGGGTTGTCTGAAGGAACAGGAATTAAAGGATGATGACCACCTAAACCCCTTGAAGTGTCTTCAGGAGACATTCCAACAGCATCATAAAAAGCCCATTGCATAGTTGTTACTTCAAAATAACCGCGTCCATTAAAACGCTTAAGCATTGGCGAACCATCTTTTCTGGGATAACCCATTGCATCTAAAATTTCATATAAAATTTCAGAAACAAAATCATGTACCATATGCCAGGTTAAAGTAGTCGGCACACCAGCAACAGCATCTTGAATATTTCCTGTTGACCAAATTATTGGTAAATGCTCAATATTTGGGAAAGTGTAATGAGGTAAACGGGTTACAGGTCTAGCTTGAAGCAGCCAAAACTCTTTTCCATCATATGCCCATTCTATATCTTGTGGGTGGTCACCTTTTCCTATTGCCCAATGAATACGCCAAACTAGTTGAGTTAATTTTATTGTTTGTTCTGGAGTTAAAACTTGTTGCTCAGGGCTTTTTCTTGATATTTCAGTTAAATTACTTTCTTTAGATAAAACTGTAATTTCTTCAGGGTTAACTTGGCCGCTAACCAGAGCCTCAGCTAAACCATTGACAGCATTAATTGTTACAACATTAAGTTGGCCTGTCCTAGGGTCACAAGAAAAGGCTACACCGGCTGATTTAGCTTTAACCATTTCACAAATTACTACAGCACAAGCCACTTGGTCATCTTTCAAATTCATTTTACGACGATAAGCAATTGCTTGTGGTGTCCAAAGCGAAGCGTAACAACCTTTAATTGCTTTAATTATGTCTTTTAGTCCTAAAACATTTAAAAAACTGCGATGAATACCAGCAAATGAAGCTGTTTCGCTATCTTCTGCCGTCGCGCTAGAACGAACCGCAACAGGTGTGTTAAGGGAGTTATTTTTTTTAAGAAAAACTTCTAGTTCTAAGCTAAATTCTTCTGAAAAATTAATGTTGGCTAAAATTTCTTGGATTTTGTTAAGCTTTTCTATTATTTGAGGTTCTGAGACTGATAAAGGGGATATATTTTCTAATTCTAATTGTAGGCTTTTTAACTCTGGACTAAGCATTATTTCTTGATAAAGGTTGACTGTAACTACACCGCCTATAGGTACTTGAAAGCCATAGCGATAAAGTTGGCCTAATTTCCACCCTTTACCACCGCAGATGGATGCTCCAGAAAGTGCGGCCACTCTCCAATCTAAGATTTTGCTAGTTGTTGTAATTTGTTTATCATCATCATTTACATGGTTAATTGCTACTTGACTTGCATTGCTCATAAGGTGGAACTCCTTTAGCTAAAGAGAAATCCAGACTTGGTTTAGCACCTTCTAAAAACAAAGAAAGACAAAAATTAAGTTTTTCTTTTAATGAAATATTTTCACTAGATTCTAGCCAATATCTTACTGAATGGATGAAAACAAGCCCAAAGATTTGTGAAAGCTCATAGGAAGAAATATCATTTCTAAGCTCACCTTTTTCTTGTGCTGCGGCTAAAAACTTATGGACGACCTGCCTAAATGAAGGATGGTCATGGCGTTCATGATGCTTTTTCATGTGCTGATAATTACTAATGCTATAGTGGAAAAAAATATTAGCTAGCTTGCGGTTTTCTGTTAACCATCTTGCGGCTTCTGCTAAAAAATCCTGAAGTGCAATAAGAGGTGATTGACCTGTTTCTATAGCTATTTGTGTGCGCAAAGCATTTTCTAACATAGCCGTTTCACCAAGTGCTAAAACTAGTTCCTCTTTACATTCAAAATGATAGTAAAACGTCCCCTTAGCTACTTTGGCTGCTTTAGTAATATCATCTATTGTGGTTGTTTCATAGCCTTGTTTGGTAAATAGTGAAATAGCTGTAGAAATGATTTGCTCGCGGGTTGCAGTTCGTTTTTCTTCTCTTAATCCCATAGTTAATTTATTGTAAAAATCTGACTAGAGTTTATTTTTAGACTACGGTCAGTTTTCTAAAAAAGTTTCTCAACTCTTGCAAAATAAAACCTTATAGGTGTTATTATGAATCTTAAAATTTTAGAATTATTGATAAAAAATTATGCTAAACTCAACAAAAATGCCAAGGTAGGTGATTTATGACAAATGAAGAAATTCAAAAATTAATGGAATTTATTGTCACCCAACAAGCAGAAATGTCTGTAAAACATGCACAGATACTTGATATTCAATTTGAAACTGCAAAAAGACAAGATGAGTTTGAAAAACGCCAAGATGAGTTTGAAATCAAATTTAACAATAAATTAGATGCTTTATTAGATTGGCAAGCAAAGTTTAGTATTGATTTAGAAGATTTAAGAAAAGAGACTAAAGAAATTAGAGATGACCTTAAAGAAACTAAAAATACTCTTAAAGAAACCAACGATATTCTTAAAGAAACTAATAACATCCTTAGACGGGTTTCTAATTTGGCCGTTGAAACTTCTGAAAGGGTTGATAAGCTTGAAGATAAGCTCAAAGATAAGGAATAATAATAGTCGTTTAACTTTAAGTTATTTTATCTAGTAACCATGTAGGCCATTCAGACTCTTTATTCCAAAATAAATATTCTTTTACATAATCCTGTAACATCACCCGAAAAAAAACAGGCAATTGAAATTGCCCATTTCCTTTCCAGTAATTTTCCCAATAAATCGGAAGAAAAAAGTTAAATGTTTTGTTAGCTTCCTGGATAATTCGTTGAAATTGATTGGTTTGCATTTGAAGGCTATCTAGAAAATCTTGCTGTAAAAATTTAATGCCTGATATGTCTGGCTGCCAAAAATCAATCTTTTGCTCTCGCTCAATTTTCTGCTCTAAAACTTTCCATTTATTATTAGCAGCTTTTCTTAAGACTCCGGCCTTAAATAGCATTGGTAGTAGTTCGAGCAACACTTTTTTATTAAAAATAGCTAGTTGAGAGCTTTTAGCTGATAAATAAACCTCAATTTCCTGGGCAGTAGCGGGTAAATCTGTAATATCAATACTAGAAAAATCACATAATGCGTTAGCTAGGCGTTTAAGATAAATTTTTAAGCTAGTTGCAGGCTTTACAGATGGACAAGCATTGTCCAAGTCCCAAGAATAATTAAGTTCTGTGCGCCAAATTTCTGGTCTTTGCTGCCACCAGTTTAAGAGTAAAACTAGCAATACTACTAAGCGTTCTAAAGGTTTTGTTTCTGGAATAATTACTGTAAGCCGTGAGCCTTCATTAATTTGCTCTGCATATTCTAAGCATTCTTTTAAGAGTGTAGGCAAATAATTAATTTTTTGAAGAAACTCTGTTGCCAAAAGAACAAAATTTGATAAATCACATTCTGCAAATAAAGAACATAAATTTAATTTTCGTTTTACCCCAAAACAAGTTACAAACTCTAAGCTTAATTTATCTTTTAATCTGGATAGTTCAGAAATATTAGTAATTTGCTTTAAGCTTGTTGCCACTTGCCAATAAGATTTTGGCGTAACGGTTAGTCGCTTTTCAAGGTCATCTTGGCACCAAACGACGATTTTTTCACGCAGTTTTATAATAGCGGTTTTGCAAGCATGATGAGGATCTGAGCCTAAGTTAAAGCTATCAAACCAGTCATCAATAGACACTTTTGACCAAAGTTTATTTGGACGATTAACAGCCATATCTAAAAGAGCAGCAGCGGTTCTAGTTGCTGGATCGTCTCTAAATAAACTAGGGTCAGCACTATAAATGCTACCAATGCGAGGCATTCCGCTACGATAAAGCAAGCCAGAAAAGGCTAGCCCGATAAATAAACCTGTAGGCTTTTTGTCTCCATAATCTACTTCACTAGCTTTCCACCTGGGCGCACTTTGGTCAGCTTGAAAATTAATGTCAATCAAAATTATGTCAGGGTCAATTAATTCTGTCTGAGTGTTAAGCAAATGTTGAGCAGTTGTCCAAGTGTCAATATGAATTAAATCTAGTTCATCTGCTCTTAGAACAGGGTAAGAAATATAGTCATTTACATCATCGATTAATAAAATTTGTAGCTTATCACTCATAAATTTTTACTTTTGGAATACAAGCTGAGGACGAAATCTTATAGCAATAGAATGGTAATTTGATGGTGATTTATCTACAAGTAAAAATTCAACTAACTTTTTTTCTTCTCCTTTATGGTTGCGAAAAACAAAACAGGAAAGCAAGTTTTGAGTTCTTTTTAGCCCGTCGGAAAGTTCTGTTGGCTTTTCGTCTTCTGCTACAGCATTAGAAATCATTAATTCATAAAATTCATCATCATTTAAAATTAAAGAAAACTTTATATCGATAATGTAATTTATTAATTTATTTGACTTTAAGGAAAATTTCTTATTTTGTTCTAACTGTTTAGCTAAATATTGGATTGCATTACCTAAAATCTCATGTATTCCTACTAAAAACAGTGATGTTGCTTCTGTGCTAAAGGGTGGAAATACAGGTATTTCTGCTGAATTGCTATTTTGAGCTAGCTTTGGACATAAACAATCTTTTAATTTGCTACATTCAGACTTATGAAAAATAGTAGCAATACTACTAGAATTACTTAGAGAAAATAATAAGTGCTGAATGGTTTCTTGAATAGTTTTGCGCCAAAGGTCAGCAAATTCTTGTAAGTTAAAAGAATTAGTGCTATTAACAAGTTTTAATAAGTAAGTTTTAGGATTATCAAATTTTGTTACAGTTCTAATTGCATCTGTAAGATGATAAAGCTCTTGTAGGACGGCGCAAGTATAAAGCACTTCAGCCTTTTCTATAGGCTCATTATTTAAGCTTTTAGCATAAAGAACACGGTAACGACTCCGCCGGCTTAAAGTGTTCATAATTTCATGAGTTAAGCCTTGAGTAAGAAAATATTGCTCTTTAATAATTATTGCTGCTGTTCGGGAAAGTTTTTCTCTAAATTGTGCTTCCCAATACTCTTCTTGACCTGGCAAGTTTAGTTTTATACGTGGACAATTTTTATAAATTACCAAATCAAAACCAAAAGCTTTTTTAAGTAAATAAGCGTCCTTATGCTTATTTAGATTAAAAATTATTGTTGCTGTAGAGTTGCTATCTTCTTCAATTATCAGCAGTTTTGATTTTTCTGCGGTAGATTCTGATATTGGTAAGGAAGCTAAATTGTTTTCTCTTTTTTCTAATGAAAAATGAAGAGCTAAAGAATTTTCTCTAAAAAATAAGATTTCTTCTGCAATCCATAAATGAGAAAAAACATTTGCAACATTTTTCATTCTTTCTAAAGCGTCTGTGTGTTTAGAAATAACTTCTTCTAGTAAAAAAATAAAAACATCTATTAAATTAATAGAGTAAATTTCCTCAATAGCCAAAATTAATGATTCAGGAGGCGACTTTCTAACTAATCTAAGATGCTCTTTTAACTGCTTGTTTTTAGGGCAAATCCAGCCCGCCATAGCCCGCCATTGTGCTAAACCTCGTAGTGGTAACAAAATAGGAATAAATGCGCTAGGTAAAATTTTGGGAAATGAAGATAGTCGTGCATAAAGATATTCTGCTAGGTAAATATGTAAATTTTCTGCTGTTATAAGATTGTCTTGAACTGTGTAATTTAATAATGCGATTAAGTTAGAATACTTAATTTGTTTATATTGTTTAGGATTTTTATTTTTACTTAAGTTTGCTATATCTAGTAAAGCTTGAAAGCTAAAAGGAGTGTTACGATGGCTATCATTAATTAAAAGAGCTTCAGTAGAAATAATATAACCAACAGCACCGCCTATAAGCTCTAAGTGAAATCCTAAATTTTCCTCATTTCCAACACCGTCACCAATTTCAAGCAATTTACATAAATCACTAGTTGGATCCAATATTTTGCTAGCAAGCTCAATTAAAGCTTGATGATTATTATCTACATTGTTGTAATTTTCTTGCCAATAAAGATAGATATTTTTTTTGATTTTTTCAGCACATTGTTTGGTGTTAGAGTTAATTTGATAGCCTGTATCCCAAAATTGGATTTTGTCAAATGCGGGGTTAAAACTTCTTTGTTGGGTAAGAAAAAAATGTTGTAGCTTAGGGGTAAAATGCTGCAATGTCCAAACTAGTAAATCAAAGCAGCGTTTTTGTATGGACTCTGCATTTGATTTTGTTTCTAAACTTAACATTGCTTTTATGGTTGGAGATAGGGATTCTTATATAATTAATAAAAATCCCTAGTATTAATTAGTTAATCACGGCTACGAGTATATGCGTCTGGTAATGGGTTATCTACAACAGGTCGAGTTGCACGATTAGCTAAATCTAATGCAGTCATATAGATAGTACGAGTAACTTTTTCCATTTTTTGATAATCTATCTTATCAGGGCTATCCGACGGCTTATGATAATCTTCATGCACTCCATTAAAATAGAAAATAATAGGAATGCCTTTTCTAGCATAATTATAATGATCACTACGATAGAAAAATCTATTAGGGTCATTAGGATCATCATAAGTGTAATTAAATTTTAATTTTAAGTATGAGTTATTTACCGATTCACTAACTTGGCCTAGTTCGCTACTCATTAGCTTTGAGCCAATTACATAAATTTCATCTGGGCCGGAAAGCTCTTTATTAGCAGGTTTAGTATCATTTGGCTCTTTGCTACGTCCAATCATATCAATATTTAATTGTGTAATGATTTGGTTAAGTGGCACGGTTGGAAATTTCATTAAATAGCGTGAACCAAGCAAGCCTTTTTCCTCTCCACAATGCCAAACAAACATTATTGAGCGTTTAGGACGTGACGGCGTATGAGAAAAGGCTTCAGCAAGTTGTAGGACTGCTACTGTACCTGAACCGTCATCATCAGCACCATTATAGATTTTATCTCCATTTACGGGCGAACCTACACCAACATGGTCATAATGTGCGCCAATGGCTACATACTCATTTTTTAATGTTGGGTCGCTACCTTCTAGGATTGCAATTACATTTTGAGAGACTTCTTTTTCAGTTTTAACAGCTATTTTTAAGGAGATTTTTTTGTCTTGTTTTAATTCAAAAGGGGCAATTGTTTGGCTAACATCACGAAAAATATTATTAGCTGATTGGGACTCTTCGCTAAAGAGTTTTATTAGTAATTTTGGGGATGGGCTTATTACAGGTAAGGTAAAGGATTTTTCTTCTAATTTTTCAAAAATTGTTTGTCCTTGTTCTTCAAAATAAGAAACTGTTCTATCCCAACTAGCTAAACTTTCAAAACTTGGAATTAGGATAACTGCTTTACCACCATTTTTTTCTATATAATCAAATGGCTCAAACCAATCTTCTCCTTTATTTCCTGTTAGGTCATTGTAACTAAGACCTTGTGGAAAACCATTGGATATAACAACAATTTTGTCTTTAATATCAAGGTTTTGATAAGGGTTGATATTTTTAGATTTAACCACCCAACCATGACTTGCAAAAACAATAGGTGCTGTTAAATCTGTTTCATTAGGAAAAGCAAAAAAATCTTCTCCTAACTTAAAGTTTTGACCTCCAAATGTTACAGAACTATTGGCACGGTCTATTTTGTTACGACGTATTTGGATTTTTTGAAAATATGAACCATTTTCTCCGCCAGGCTTTAAGCCCCACATAGAAAGGTTCATAGCCAAAAACTTAGCTGTCATATTTAACCCTTTAGAAGGTGTGTCTCGGCCTTCCATCTCATCAGAAGCTATAAAATAGAGATAATCTTTCATTGCTGAAGCATTAATTTTATCTACTCCCGCAGCCCCTGGACTTTGTGCTAAAACAGAATTTAACGGGCTAAGTAACAAGCAAAATAATATTAAATTGAGTAAAATTTTTTTCATCAATCAATTCCCCTAAGTTCTTACTATAAAATTAATTAGCTAGTAAATAATTTTTATTGGCGGCTAGCGATATTACTTAAAAATTCTAATAGAGCATCTAAAACTTTTTCTGGGGCTTCTATTTGTGGATAATGGCCTATATTATGCAGTGGTACTACATCAGGGTTTGGAATCAATTCCCGATACCGATCAGCCATTGCTTGCCCAGAAGTAGGTGCAAACATTCCATTAATTAAGCGTAAAGGAACTTTGGTTGTTTGCATTGCTCCTACCCAACGATTGCGAAACTTTTTTCTTTCTTCTAAATATCGAATAATTTTATGTGCTGCTGCTGTCCCATTGTTGTATTTTAGCAACTGCCAGTAGTTATCTGTTTCTCTTTCGGTTGGTTTAGTGTTTGGGCCAAACATTGCTGTAAAACCCTTCTTAAATTGTCCTTCAGAAATTAATTTGCTAAAAATTGCGCCTAATGGACTCATCAATAATTTTTGAATTAGTAAAGCTTGGTGTGCTTCTGGAAACATTCCACCGTTAAGAAAACAAATCCCTTTTATTTCAAAACCTGCTTGGTTATTTTTTTTGCGATCTTCATAACGAGCTAATAATTCTTGCGTAATGGTATCACCATAATCTTGAGCCAAAATATAAGCTTGTTTAATTTCTAAGCACCTAAGCAATGTTTCATGTAGTGTAGTTTGATAATCAATAGAATAAACATCTTCTTGTGGTTTATCAGAAAAACCAAAACCTAGCATATCAGGAGCAATAAGGCGAAAACGTTTGCTTAATTCAGGCCATAAGAGATGCCAATCCCAAGACGAAGTTGGAAAGCCATGAATACAAATTAAAATATCTTCTCCCTGTCCATCATCACGATAAAAGACCGTATGGCTACCATATTTAAGGTATCCACCTTCATTTTTCCAATCTTCTAACTTCATTACTTTTTCCTTGTATTAATTATCGAGAGAGCAAAGCAAATTTAACTTTTTTTACTATTTTTTTGCAATAACGAGATTACAGTTATTTAGGATTACTTATTTTAAGTTAAAATAGCAAAATATCAGCCTGCTAGATAGTAGGAGTTTAATTTGTGGATATAAAACTAAAAAAAGAAGGTTTGCCGTCTAGGTGTGAAGTTTGCCACCAAACAGATCTTTTTGATGCTTTTAATAACTTCTGTCAACGTTGCACCAACTTAGTAAAGCAATCTGATGAAGTGCTTAAATCGGCTGAAGACTTAAATTTGCAATATCGTTGTCAGGTGGTTGCAATAATTGTTGGTATTGGCTTACTAACAATAGGTCTAATATTAGGAGCAGTTTTTGGTGGTTTTACAGGTAAAGTTTTGTTAGGCCATGCAGGAGGAGTTTTAGGACTATTTCCAGGTGCTTTGCTAGCTAGCTTTACAATAATTCGACTAGCTAAAAACTTCTCACAACAGAGAAAAATTAAACTTGTACCTTTTTTAGCACAACAATTAGAATATTTAATAAAAAGCTAGTAAAAGCTAAATATTCTAAATAAACTATTTAGGAAAATAAATATTTTATGATTATAGATTTACATATTCACACTATTTATTCACAAGATTCTTTAATTGCTCCTGAAGATTTAATTGAACAAGCTATTTCTGTAGGGCTAGATGCAGTTTGTGTGATGGAACACAACTCATTTCAAGCATCAGAAACCGCAGAAGAATTTGCTGTAGGGACAGGATTAAAAGTCTTTCGTGGAGTAGAAGTTACTACAGATTTAGGGGATCTGTTAGTTTATGGAGTTAACCAAGCGCAGTGGCAAGAATTTGAAAATAAAACTAACCTGCCACAAAAAATTATTGATTATGTTCGTAATTGCGGAGGCGTTTGCATTCCTGCACATCCTTTTCGCTTTAAAGCTGCTAGTATAGGCGACAAGTTAGAAACTTTAATCGGTATTTTTGCTATTGAAGGTTATAATGCAAAATCAGATATTGAAGAAAACCGACTAGCTTGGCAAAAGGCAGAAGAACTTAATCTAAAACTTACTGGCGGCAGTGATGCACATGTGGTAGGCCAAGTAGGAAAATGTGTAACAGAATTTCCATCTCACATTGAAAATATCTCAGAACTTGTTGCAGCCTTAAAAAGCGGTAATTTCCAAGCTAAATATTTATTTTAATTCTGCCCTTAAATAGCTTGCTGCTAACTTAAAGGGTTTTGTACAATTAACGCTTTCCTACTTTATTACACTCTTTCAAACTAAGGATATATACTATGCCATTTTGTCCTAAATGCCTTTCTGAATATAAACGAGAAATTACACATTGTAATGAATGTGATCTAGATTTAGTTGAAGAATTGACAGATGAAAACAGAATTCATGATATTAGTGATACACCGATGGTAGAATTGCGTAGATTTTCAACTGCTACTGAAGCACAAATGATACGAGGACTTTTAGAACAAAATGATATTCGTTCATTAATACAAGGTGAAACTAGTAGTAGTGGTTTATTTCCAGCCGCTACATCAGTAGTTTTATTAGTCGATGGGCGAGACTTGTCTAAAGCAAAAGAGTTAGCAGAAGCTTATCTTGTTGCAGAAATAGTTATGGATGAAAAAGACATAGGCCAGCCTGAAGAAATGGAGAAAGACGAAATTGCTAGACAATCAGTAGAAGTCTTAAAACAAACTACAGCTATGGTAGTTTTAATTACTGTAGATAAAAAAGAACTAGCCGATAAAATAGCAGAAAGTCTAGTAACAGAAAACCTTGCAGCCTGTGTCAATATTGTTAATCAAATAGAATCAG
The DNA here is from genome assembly GCA_964492845.1 of uncultured Clostridia bacterium. Lineage (GTDB taxonomy): Bacteria > Acidobacteriota > Blastocatellia > Chloracidobacteriales > JADJPF01 > JADJPF01. Next base: position 41,362 of record CAZBMZ010000008.1, on the reverse strand, counting down.
TTTATCGCTGGGAAGGAAAGCTTTGTCGTGAACAAGAATTGCTTTTAATTGCTAAAACCGACTTAGCTTTTTATCAAAGATTAGAAGAAAAAGTAAAAGAGTTACATACTTATGACACCCCAGAAATTATAGCTTTGCCCATTAATCGCGGTTCAGAAAAGTATTTAGATTGGCTTAGAGAATCCTTAAATCTATAAACTATAAACTTATAAAAATTATGTTCTTATGGTAAAAATCTAGTGTTTATTTAGCTTAATAAATAAAATGTTTGGAAGTAAGTCTAATCCTTTTGCAGATAACAAATCTTCTGTAGATATTGAAGGTGTAATTCTGGATTCAGAGTTACTTCTAAAATATCGCTTTGTTGAAAGAGCTATTAGCACGTTAGAAAAGGCTATCGAATCTTGCCCTAAGAATATTTCTTTACGAGAAAAATTATTAGAAATTTATATTGATTATAATTTATCAGATAAAGGGGCTGAACAAGCATTAGCTTTATCAAAGATTTATGCTGAATCAGGAGATATAGATCGTGCAAATGAAAATATAATGCAAGCAAAAGGTCTTAATCCTGCTTTATCAATAAATTTAATTACCCCAAATGCAGAACCACCTAGAAGAGCAATAACCCAACCTTTACAACCAATACCACCAATGCAACATATACCTAGGCCAGTGGCTAGACCAATGCCACGTCCAATACCTAGACCAATACCTAGACCCCTACCACAAGCTACTTATCCATCAGTCCAGCGTGAAAAAGCTGTAAAAGTACTAACAGGAGATCTATCAACAATTACTATTTTTGATGTAATTCAAATGGTAGAAAATAGCCGTATTACTGGGATACTTACTATTAATGCTACTACTGTACAAGGAAAAGTTTACTTTAACTATGGACAAATTGCAGATGCACAAATGGGGGAATTACGTAGTAATGCAGCTTTTCGATGTTTTGTTGAATTAGAAGAAGGCCGTTTTGAAATGGAAAAATCTCCTGTAGAATTTAAGCAAAACATTACTGCTCCTAATAATACTAATTTGATTTTGGATATTTTAAGAGAAGTTGATGAGTCAAAACGCGACCAAATGATGGGATAGATAACAATAAGTTAGTGTATTTTAGGAAGACATACTATTGCTTGTTTTTAAGAACAAAGCTTAAATTATCTTTTTACTAGTAAGTTTAATAAAATCTGTAAATAATTGGATGGTTTATGCACCGAGATAGATTTACAATTCGCGCTCAAGAAGCTATAGATTCAGCTACTAAGCTGGCAGAACGTCAACAAAATCAACAAATTGAGCCAGAACACTTGCTTATAACTATGCTTGAATCAAACGAGGGGGTAATTAGACCTATTTTAGAAAAAATAGGTGTGCGTCCTCCAATGATTTTGGCAGAACTAGAAGAAGCAATAAAAAGTTTACCTAAAGTTACTGGCACGAGTCAGGAAAGATTTTTTTCCTCCCGCCTTTATTCAACTTTTGCTGCTGCACAAAAAGAAGCTGACAAACTCCAAGATGCTTATATCAGCACTGAACATTTGTTGCTTGCTATAGCAGAAGAAAAAAATGGTGCTGCTGGCAAAATACTGCGCCAACATGGTGTTGTTAATAAAGATTTATTAAAGGTGTTAGAGCAGTTTCGGGGTGGTGAAAAAATTACTGATCAAGACCCTGAATCGCGCTATCAATCTTTAAGCCGTTATGGGCGTGATCTAACTGAACTGGCTCGAATAGGAAAATTAGATCCTGTAATTGGACGAGATGACGAAATCCGTCGGGTTGTTCAAGTCTTGTCCAGGCGTACTAAAAATAATCCTGTGTTAATTGGTGAACCTGGAGTTGGTAAAACTGCTATTGTTGAAGGACTGGCACAACGTATTATTTCTGGTGATGTAGCCGAATCTTTACGTAATAAACGCTTGGTAGTGTTAGATTTAGGCGCGATGTTAGCAGGTGCAAAATATCGAGGTGAGTTTGAAGACCGCCTTAAGGCAGTTCTAAAAGAAGTTACTCGACCTGATAGCAATATAATTATGTTTATTGATGAGCTACATACACTAGTAGGTGCTGGCGCGGCTGAAGGGGCAATAGATGCTTCAAATATGTTAAAACCTGCCCTAGCTCGTGGTGAACTTCGTTGTATTGGTGCTACTACCTTAAATGAATATAAAAAATATATTGAAAAAGATGCAGCACTTGAGCGACGTTTCCAACAAGTCTATATTGCTGAACCAAATATAGAGGACACAATTGCTATTTTACGTGGCTTAAAAGAACGTTATGAAGTCCATCATGGAGTAAGAATTAAGGACACAGCTATTGTTTCAGCTACAATGCTTTCACAACGCTATATTGCTGATAGGTTTTTGCCTGATAAAGCAATTGATTTAATTGATGAGGCTGCATCACGTCTAAGAATAGAGATTGACAGCCTACCAACAGAAATTGACGAGGTAGAACGCGAAAGGATTCAACGAGAAATAGAGCGTCAAGCACTTCAAAGAGAAGATGATCCGGTTTCGCGTGAAAGATTAGCTAAAATTGAGCAAGAAATTTCTGAATTAAAAGAAAAAAGTGCTGGTATGAAGGCTCGCTGGCAGTCAGAAAAAGAAATTATTGAACGTATTAGTTCTAATAAAGAAGCTCTGGAAAATATGCGTATTCAAGCTGAACAATTTGAACGAGTTGGAGATTATGGAAAAGTAGCAGAAATACGCTATGGAAGTATGGTTGGAGTACAAAAAATTGTTGACCAAGACCGCGCCCGGCTAGCTGAAATTCAAGAACGTGGGCGAATGTTAAAAGAAGAAGTTGATGAGGAAGATATTGCTCATGTAGTAGCAAAATGGACAGGTATTCCTGTTGCAAAAATGCTAGAAAGCGAGATTCATAAATTAATTACTATGGAAAATCGCTTAGAAAGTCGTGTAGTTGGACAATCTGAAGCATTAGCAGCGGTTGCAAATGCTGTTCGCCGTTCTCGTTCAGGGCTTCAAGACCAGGAAAGACCCATTGGATCGTTTATTTTCTTAGGCCCAACTGGTGTTGGTAAAACCGAAACTGCCCGCGCATTAGCAGAATTTCTTTTTGATGATGAAAAAGCAATGGTTCGCCTAGATATGAGCGAATATATGGAAAAACATTCTGTTGCTCGCTTAATTGGCGCACCTCCTGGTTATGTTGGTTATGATGAGGGTGGAATGTTGACGGAATCTGTACGCCGTCGCCCTTATGCAGTGCTACTATTTGATGAAATTGAGAAAGCTCATCCAGATGTGTTTAATATTCTGCTCCAAATTTTAGATGATGGACGTTTAACCGATGGAAAAGGACGAACGGTTAATTTTAAGAATAGCGTGGTTATTATGACTTCTAATATTGGAAGTCATCGAATTATGGAATGGGCAGAACATTCAGAAAATCGTATGCGTGAAGAAGTAATGGATGAAGTTAGAGGTGTTTTTAAGCCAGAATTCTTAAACCGAATAGATGAAATTGTGATTTATCATAGTCTTGGACGAGAACAAATTAAACAAATTGTTGATATCCAGGTTTCTTTACTAGAAAAATCCTTAAAAGAAAAGCATATCAACATTAAATTAACAGAATCAGCAAAAGAATTTATTGTTCAAGAAGGATTTAATCCGGCTTATGGCGCACGTCCATTAAAACGAGCAATCCAAAGTTTGGTTAAAGATCCTTTGGCTATTAAGTTACTAAAAAATGAAATTTTACCTGGTCAAAGTGTTGAACTAGTAGCAGAACCTAGCATTAGGCAGCTAAAATTTATTATTAGTGATACAAAATAAAGGATTTTGTTATGCCGGATAAGTTAGAGCATCTTAAAGATTTAATTAATCTACAAGAAAAGATGAATCGTCTTTTTAAGGAAGTAACTGTTGTTTCAGATTCTAAAGATTCTTGGGTGCCATTAGTTGATATTTATGAAATCCAAGAAGCAATAGTTATTAAAGTAGATTTGCCAGAAGTTGCACAAGAAGATATTCAAGTTAATTTAGATGGGGATAAATTAACTCTTACGGGTAAAAGAAATTTACCTACAGGTATTGAAAAAGAGCAGTTTCATTGTATGGAACGTTTTTATGGACAATTTAACCGGCAGTTTACTTTGCCTTCTAATGTTGATCCAGAAAAGATTAATGCTGATTATAAAATGGGAGTTTTAACAATTACTTTACCTAAAATTGCTCCAAAAATTGCTAAGCAAATTAAGGTAAAGATTGGCTAATTTATCAATGAAAAATTTTTTAAGGAGTATTTTCATGAAACAACCAGAAACGCCAGATAACTCAAACACTACAGATTGTGTTGCTAGTGAGACTACTGCAAACGAGGATTCTTATATAGATGATGATATTGAAAGCAATGATGAATCATCAGAGGATCCATCAAAGGAAAGTTATCCTATGGGTTATGTTGCTCAGCTCAAAGCAAAATTAAAAGAGGCTGAAGAAAAAGCTGATATGTTGCAAACTCGCTTTAAGCAAGCCCAGCTAGACTTAAATAGAGAAGCCGATGAACTACGCAACAGATTGCGCCGTAATTCGGAAGAACGGCTAGAGACAGCTAAAAGTGATATTTATAAGCGGATGCTTGAATTTGTAGACAATTTGGAGAGAGCTATTAAGTCTGCTGAAACAAATGCCGATACAAACACTTTGTTAGAAGGTGTAAAAGCTACCCATCAGCTTTTGTTAAGAGATTTAGAAAACAATGGAGTTGCTCAAATAATAGCTGTAGGAGAAAGCTTTAATCCTGAATTACATGAAGCAGTAGATATACTAGCAGTTTCACCAGATAAAGATAATCAAGTAACGGCTGTCTATAAAGCAGGTTATAAATTAGGTAATAAACTACTACGTCCGGCTGTAGTGCAAGTTGGGCGTAGTCAGTAGATTTAATAGGCAACCTAATTTAAATAAGATTAACTCTTAGGTTGAGTAGTATTGTAAAATTAGGTTGCTAAAAAATTTTTACTTATATTTAGTGTAATCTAAACCTTTAACCAAAAGTGGCATTGCCATCTTAGCGCAGGTGGAAAACTTATGTATGACTTTGGAGATTTTTCAGATCGTTTTAGCGAAAGCGGCCAACGTGTAATGAAACGTGCTATTGAAGAATCACGTCGCCGAGAACATAATTTTATTGCTCCAGAACATATCTTTGCTTCAATCTTAGATGTAGAACGCTCTTTTTTTAATGAAATAATGCAAAGTCTTAATGTAGATCCACAAGCAGTAATTAATGAGCTTGATACTAGACTAGCAATTCCTAAACAATATGCTGGTAAACGTGTCAAACTAGCTGACTCTACTAGAGATTTACTTACTGCTGGCTTAAGACGTGCTAGACAATCTGGCCGACACACCATTGATGCAATAGATCTTTTCCATGCTCTTTTTGAAGATCGAACAAGCACACCTGTAACTATTTTAAAAAAATTTGGAGCAGAACCAGATTTAGTAGTAGAAAAAATAGCTACTCGTGTACGCAACCGAGAAGAAAAAGAAGACCGTCTTCGCCGTAAATATGAACTCCCACCTTACTTAAAGCATTTTGGTGTTAGCCTAAATAAACTAGCTCGTGCAGATAAACTTCCTCCTGTAGTTGGACGAGAAAAAGAAATTCGACAAATTATAGAAGTCCTTTGCCATAAGGATCGTGCTAATTCTCCAATGCTAATTGGTGAAGCTGGAGTTGGTAAAACTGCTGTTATAGAAGGTTTAGCTCAATTAATAGAATTAGAACCAGAAAAAGTTCCTGCCAGGCTTCGTAATGCCCATGTTGTTAATTTACAAATGTCAGGAATTGTTGCTGGCACAATGCTTAGAGGAATGTTTGAGGAAAGAATACAGGGTATTATTAACGAAGTAAAAGAAAGAGAAAATTTAATTTTATTTATTGATGAAGCACATACTATTATTGGTGCTGGTTCAGCTTTAGGAGCTAGTTCTGATGCTGCCAATATGTTTAAGTCTGCGCTAGCACGCGGGGAACTGCGAATTATTGGTGCTACAACTTTAACAGAATATAAAGAATATATTGCTGAAGACGAAGCCTTAGCACGACGATTTCGGACAATAAAAATTGATGAACCAACTCACACAGACACACGAAGAATTTTGGTTGGTGTACGTCGTAGGCTAGAAACCAATTATTCTGTTTCTATAACAGATGAAGCAATAGAAACTGTTATGGAAATGGCTCCTCGTTATATGCGCAATCTACACCTACCAGATAAAGTTATAGGCTGGCTAGATACAGCATCGGTAAAAGTAGAAATTGATAGTCCAGATGCGCCAATTGTTACTGCTTCTCATGTTATAGATGTTATCTCACAAGAAGCCACTATTCCGCGAGATATGATTTTCCGTGACACCTGTGATCGATTTAAGCAAATGGAAGACATCCTAGCCAACCGTGTTGTTGGACAACAGGAAGCTGTTAAAGCTGTAGCGCAACGCTTAAGATTAAATAAGGGGCCACTTAAAGAAAATTTCTATAAACCAGATGGAGTTTTGCTTTTCTTAGGGCCTACAGGAGTAGGAAAAACAGAACTAGCCAAAGCTGTAGCAGAATTTATGTTTGGGGATGAAAATAAAATGGTGCGAATTGATATGTCAGAATATCAAGACGGTACTATTGCTATTGAAAAGTTAATTGGTATGCCACGCGGCATTGTTGGGTCAGAGCGTGGAGGAATCTTAACTGAAAAATTACGGGATAATCCTTATACTGTTTTACTATTAGATGAAGTGGAAAAAGCTTCTCCTTATTTACTAAATCTTTTCTTACAAGCTTATGATGAAGGTTGGTTAACTGATGGACGAGGAAAAAAAGTCTATCTATCTGATGCTATTGTAATTATGACTTCTAATTTAGGTAGTGATAGCTTTAAAAAATATGATAAGCCTTTAGGTTTTGGCACTAAAACCACTACAGAAGTAACTCAAATTAAACGAGAAGTTGTAAAAGCAGCAGAAGATAGATTTTCTCCAGAATTTCGCAATCGTATTGATGAAATTGTTGTGTTTTCTCCTCTAACACGAGAAGAAGTTAAAGAGATCGCCAAAATTTACCTAGCAAAAATTATTAGACAAATGGAAAAACAAGGTAAATTTCTTACTGTGCTAGATTCAGCACTAGATATTTTGGTAGAAAAAGGCTTTAGTCATACCTATGGAGCAAGATTTCTAAAGCGTACCATTGATGAAAAGGTAAAATTACCTATTACAAGTCTATGGAAGTTGTCAGATCGCTTTCAAGCTGAAGTAGATAATGAAGATGTAAAAATAGTAGGATGGCATTCCAATGGCAAAAAAATAGAAAGATAAGCCAAATAAATCATTTAATTTTTCTTTAAGCGTAACTCTAAAAAGTTACGCTTTTTAATTTTTAGGAGAAAAATAAGAAAAATAGTGTTGTTATTTTGGTTATATTTTGCTATACTAAAAAAGTTAAATGATTTTTTGATGTAAAAATTAAGCAAAAATTTTTGCTTAACAAGTATTTTGACAAAAGAGGTAAAGTTCTTTATATTCGCCAAACAACAAAGTAATTCTAAAAAATTCTATTTATATTTTAAGGAGTAACAATGGCACAAAAAAATAATGATGACAATAAAAGTCAAATTTTAAGAGCCTTTCAACAATTGTTAGAAGACAAAAAAAATGCTAGCCAGTTAATTGCAACAAAAGAAGAAACAGCAGAGCGACAAAAAGATAAAGAAGTAGTTGATAAAGCCTCAAATTATACTGTAGAAAGTATTGTAAAAGGATTAGCTGACTCACAATTAGATTTTGGTAATACAATAGATTCAGTAACAGAAAAACTCACAAAAGAGTTAACAAAACTAACAGAATTACAACATGCCATTTTAGTTACAACCCATCAAGTTGCTGAACTACAAAATACCCGTATTGCTGCTGATGCTCTGGACATTCTCCAACGAGAAAACCAAGAAAAATTAAAGGATTTTGAAGAAGAATCTACAAAAACCTATCAGTTACTAGAAACAGAAATTAATGAAAAACACTTAGCTTGGGAAAAAGAGCAACAAGAATATGACCGTCTTTTAGCAGAAAAACAAGCAACCCTAGAAAAAGACCGCAAGCGTGAAGAAGAAGATTATAAATATGAAGTGGAAAGACAACGTAAAGTTGAAGCTAATCAATATGAAGAACGTAAGCGTAAATTAGAAAGAGATTTAGCAGAAAAAGGTAAAGAAAAAGAAAAAGTTTGGCAAGAACGAGAAAGAGTATTAGCAGAGAACCAACCAAAGTTTGAAGAATATAAGGCTAAAGTTGCAACTATGCCAGATGAGCTAGAAAAGGCTGTGAAAAAAGCTAGAGAAGAAGCAATTAAAGAAACCTATGAAGCTGAACAAGTTAAAGCAAACCTCCTAGAAAAAGAAGTTACTGCCAATTCAGAAGTTTATGAGCTAAAGATTAAATCTTTAGAAAAAACTATTGAACAACAAGTAAGTCAACTTACCCAACTTACAGAACAACTCCAAGCTGGTATGAAACAAGCTCAAGAACTAGCAATGAAAGCTGTTCAAGGTACTAGTAAATCCAATAACGTAAATAAACCCTAGTCTTAGCTAAGAAATTCTTGTAAGTAAATTAAACTTCTAACTTTCTTAAGGAGCAAAATAAATGACTAAACAATTTTCTGCTAAAAGTACAAAAAACGAGATCTTAGACGCTTACAATGAGTTGGCAGGAGAACATGCCGACTTAGCTAAAGAAACGAATAAGTTAAAAAAGGAACTAGATACTTTACGTAAAGAAAATAAATCATTAGCAGTAAATAATGATGCTAAATCTGATAACGATAGGGGGCCGGCTAAAAAAGTGGTTATAGAAGAAACTACACAAAACCTTACTTATACTGTAGCAAGTATTATTGATGAACTAAAACAACTTAGGCCAGGGTTTGGTAAAGCTGTTAGTGAGCTTTCCGATAAGCTAACCTCTGAAGCTACAACACTTGAACAACTTCGTAAAACTGCTACTACAGAGATTGAAAGACTAAAAACTTTGTATAATATTGAAGTCTCTGAAAGTACAGTAGAAGCTTTAATCAAAGAATATGAAGAAAAATCAAAAGCTTTTCAAGAAGAATTAAAAACAAAACAAACTAATTTCCAACAAGATATTTTGGAAAAACGCAAAGCTTGGCAAAAAGAACAAGATGAGCATACCCTAAAAGTTAAAGAACGAGATGCAAACAATAAAAAAGCTCAAGACCGTGAACAAACCGAATATACTTATAATTTAACTCAGGGTAGAAACTTAGATAAAGATGCTTATGAACAGCAGAAAAAACAGTTAGAAAAAGAATTACAAACTGTTAAAGAAATTCAAGAAAAAGAGTGGGCAAAACGAGAAGAAACTTTAGCTGAACAAGAAAAACAATTTACAGAAGCTAAAACTAAAGTAGAAGAATTTCCTAAAGAACTTGAAGCAGCTATCAAGAAAGCTAAGCAAGAAGGTAGTGGAATTGCTTATCACCAAGCTAAAATCAAAGCTGACCTTGCTGCTAAAGATATTGAAGGTAAAAAACGAGTATATGACCTTAGAGTACAATCTTTAGAAGAAACTATAGCTAAACAATCTACACAAATTACTAATCTTTCTACACAACTAGCAGCAGTCTTAAAACAAGGTCAAGAGCTAGCAATTAAGGCAATTGAAGGAGCAGCAAGCGAAACTTCATTCCAAGCTGTTAGAGAAATTGCTATAGAACAAGCTAAAACACAACAAAAAAATAAGTAAAATAGTCAATTTTTAATGACTAGTGTTAGGATTAAGTTAATAGACTATTAAAATACTACTTGGCAATTTGTCTTAAAAAATCTTATTTAGATAATTTAAGAAGTTGTCAAGTAGTTTTACTTTAAAAATATTTATGTGGATATCCACAATAGAATAAGCTGTTTTTCCCGCTAATTTTCTGATTAATTAATAGTATAGACTTGGCTAGCATTTTTCTTTAACAAAGAGGTAAAATAAAGCTCTTAAAATCCTTAATAAAAAGCTTTATTAGCCCATTTATAAAAGTCTTACTTGAGCAATTAGGAGTTTTCTCTGTGAGTAAACAAAACCTTTTCCTTACTCTTGGATTGTTTCTATTTCTAGCATTTTTTCCAAATAAAATTTATGGTCAAGCAGGCGTATTAATCCCTAGTGATTTGACAGGAAATGCCCAAATTACTAACCCTGGTGCAAAGGAATTTTCCGCCCAAACAGCCCTTTCACTAGCTGAAATGACAGTAAAAGTTAGTATTAATAACCAGTTTGCACGAATAAAAATCATGCAAATTTATACAAATAACACGGGACGTATTTTAGAAGGTAAATATGTTTTCTCAATTCCTAATACAGCGATTATTTCAGATTTTGCTGTTTGGGATGGAGATGTCAGAATTCCAGGGGTCATTATAGAAAAACGTCGGGCTAATGAAATTTATGAAGAGATAAAACAGCAATATATTGACCCAGGTTTACTTGAGTCTGAAGAAGGTGAGTCAGCATTTTCTACAAAAATTACTCCTATTCAACCCTATAGCACTAAACGAATGGAGCTAGAATATACAGAAATATTGCCTGTAGATGGGTTAAAGTCTTATTTTTCTTTTCCACTACGGCCTTCAAATTATGGTCAACAAATTGCTAACGGGTTTCGCTTAGATTTAGATATAAATAGCAAATATAAAATTAAAGATTTTAATTTACGTAGTAAACAGTATCCTTTAGCCTTTAATCAACAAAGCGAAAAACAAATAGTTGCTAGCTATGAAGCTAGCCAAATATCTTTTCAAGAAGATTTTTCCTTTGATTACGCCTTAAATGTACCTAAGAGCGAACTACAGTTTATTGCTTATCGCGCACCAGAAAAAATTTCTCCTTTAGAACTTCGTGATCCAGCACGAGCAAACCTTAATCCAGATGGTTATTTTGAAGCAAGTGTAGTTTTTAGCGGAACAAACAAGGCTGCAAAAACTGCTCCACGATCAGTAGTTTTAATGCTAGATACTTCTTTATCAATGCGTTGGGAGAAATTAGAAAAATCTATTGAAGCAATAGAATATTTTCTACACCAACTAAAACCAGAAGATAGCTTTAATCTAGTTCTTTTTAATGATGATATTAATACTTTTTCTAAAGGGGCAGTTTCAGCAACAGGGGATAATGTAGAAAAAGCAATTTTCTTTATCCGCAATAGCTATTTAACTGGCGGAACTGACCTTATGGCAGGCTTAAAAGCTGGTTTAACGGTTGCAAAAGAACTGCCAGGAAATGAACGTAATATTGTATTAATTACTGATGGTAACTCTACGCTAACTTCTACATCACTTCGCAAAATAAAAACTAATTTTGACAAAGAAAATAATAAAATTGCTCGTCTTTATGTTTTTGGAATAGGTAGCGATACTAACACCCAAGTTTTAAGCGAGCTAGTTCGCGGTAGCAATGGATTTTTTACTTGGGCGCGTGAAACTGAAGATCTTGATTTTAGATTAGCAGCATTTTTTGACAAAGTTGGAAAACCAGTAATAGAAAATATTGGAATGATTTCCATTGACTCAGTAGATAACACTAGCAATTATTATCAAGTTTACCCAGATATTGACCGGCTTTCTTATGATGGCTCAAGGTTTGCGTTTGTTGGGCGTTATCGTCGGCCAATGGAAAAAACAGCTATTAGTATTTCTGGTCAACAAGGAAGCGACGCTATCAGCTTAAACGAAGTTGTAAAATTACCTGAGCTAGATACAACTTATGGACATTTACCTAGGGTTTGGGCTAAATCTCGTGTTGACGCATTGCTACGAGAAATTGCCTTAAATGGTGAAACTGAAGCAGCAATAAATGAAATTATTGCTCTATCTAAAAAATATAAATTTGTTACGCCTTATACCGCATTTTTAGCCGCACCTCGTTCTTTGCTGCGTCCGCGTATTATAAAGCCTGGAGATCCTGTCTTAAGAGTTCGTACTGATAAATCAATTGTTTCTGTAGTTGCTGTTTTTCCTTTTGGATTAAGTAAACAATTAACTTATTTAGAAAATGAAGATATTTGGGAAACTCGCTTTTTAGCTCCAAAAACAATGCAGGACGGTAGTTATAACGCTAGATTGATTTTAGTTGATAGCAATAACCGTGTTTATGAAGAAGAAAAGAGTTTTGTTATTGATAGCAGACCTCCTAACTTAGAAGTTGGACTAAGTAATCAAACTATTCAATCTGGAACAGATTTACTTGTAAAAGTAAAAGCTGATCGAGATACTCGCCGAATTACTGCACGTTTATTTGGTTCACAACCCATTGCAATTGTTTGGAATGAAAAAGAAAAGGCTAATGTGGGTCGTTTACATATTCCAATAGGGCTACCTGCCGGAAGATACCAGTTAATTGTTAGTGCAGAAGACTTTGCACACAATAACAGCAGCACAGAACTTTTAATTGAAGTGTTAGGACAATAGGAGGACAAGCAATGAGACGCAAAGTTACTTTACTAGCAGTTATTTTTACAGTTTTGATAATTTCTACTTTGTCCCCACAAGCCGACACTACACAACAAAAACGCCCACCTCAAAAAGGAGGCTTGGACAAAGTTGCACCAGGACAAAAACTTTCTGATAAAGCACCTAAAACCGTTTTAGATAAAAAGCTTGCGGAAACTTCTAAAGGCAATAGAATCTTACCCTTAGTTGCTGCTAATCCAAATTTAGCTTCACAATCTGACTTGGATAACGCGCTTTATACTTCAGAAGAATTTTTTGGTACAACTAGTCGTTTAATTCGCGCTTTTCCTGATGCTAAAAAACAAGTTGAAAATTTAATTGCTAAATATCCAAAGGATCCACGCCTTCAACTAGTTGCAACATCTTTAGCAGAACGTTTGGAAAGTTTTGACCAAGCTGACAAACATATGAAGCAATTTGTAGAATTAAGTAATAATTCTGCACCTGCACTTCGTCGGCAAGCTAATTTTTATCATAATCGAGCATTATTTCAGCAACAAGTTGAGGTTTTACAACAACTTGCTACTAATTTACGAATAGAAGAACGTGAGCTAGTTTATAGAGAAATTATTTCTGTTGTTAAAAATCATGCTCTAAAAACTTTTTCTGTTGAAGCTGCTTATAAGGAATTACTAGAGACTGATAAACAAAATGTAGGTTTAGTTAAAAGCTACCTTGAAGAATTAACATTAAAAAGAAAATACTCAGAAGCAATCAATGTTTTAGATGCTTATCAAGGAAGATATCCAGGAGAACTACGCTATTTTCTGCAAACTCGTGCATCAGTTTATGAAAAACTAGGCGATAGAACCAAGGCAGAGGACGTTTATAAACAAGCTTTTGACCCGCTTTGGTCAAGTGAAATTGCTACAGACTTTTATGAGTTATTAAGAAAATTTGGCCGCTACCGCAACTATCGGCGTACTTTACAAACTCAAACTAATAGCAATGCTAGCTTTGATAGCATCTCAAGGCTTTTTAACATATATCTTTATGAAAACAATAACCCTCTAGCTTTTAATCTGCTAAAAAACTATGAGAAAAAACGCGGTGAACAAGCTAATTGGAAAAACTCAGAGCTAGAAACTTTAGCTGGTCTTTATATTTCAATCGGTCAGTATGATGAGGCTTCCAAATATCTTTATACTCTTTATCTTTCCGAAGGATTAAAAACGGGCAGTAGCGAACGAGAAAAATATCTTTATCGATTGTTTAAGGTGCTGATGGATGCTAGCTCTCAACCTATTCGATTAAGTAGCGGCGATTTATCTTTATACCGTGATATTGCTACTGTAGATCAAAGTCCAGGTCTACTTAATGGAGTACTTTCCTTAATTCTTTCTAACAGTAATCTTGGCTATGAATTTCAGCAAAAAGAAAGTAGCGCAGGCTCATATTTTAATCGTGCTTTTGCTTATCAAATTTTTAATAGCTTTCAACAAGAATATGCTAAGTCTGATAAACTGCCTTTGATGTATCAAGATTTAATGGCAATGTTTGGCGGATTTGGTGAACATAAATTAGTTATTGAATTAGGTAAACAATTTCAAACAAAATTTCCTAATGCACCAAATTATAATGAAGTTACCTTAAAAATAGCTGATGCCCATGTGTCACTTGGACAAAGAAATGTTGAAAGAACCTTGTTAATTCAGCTATTAGATAAAATTGCTGCTAAAAATGCTAACCGTGTTTTGCTGGGATCCTCGCGCACTGTAGCAAGTCCCGACCCAGAAATTGAAAATGTAGTAGAGGAAGTTGTCCAAGATATTCAATTTTTTAGCGACACTTATAACCCTGTTTGGATGAGCCGCGACAATGGCAACGAAAACTATAACACCAATTACAATACTTATTCTACGGATGGTGGAGTAAGTTATTCTGCTGTACTGGAAAGAATTGTTTCAAGTTTTGGTACAGAAGGCAAAAAACAAGAAACCTTAAAGTTTTTCTCTGATGAACTAAAAAAACACCCCAAAGAAGAAGGTCTTTATGAACGGATGTTGACTTGGTTAGAGTCAGCTAAGTTGTTTAATGAGCAATTTAAGGTTTACACGGCTGCAATAGATAATTTCCAAGAAAATAGTTGGTATCACAAGCTAGCCCGTTGGTATATCCGTAATAAAAAGCGCGACGAGTTCCAAAAATATTCTAAGGAAGTTGTAGAAGTTTTTGACCAAGACGACATTAAAGAATATTTAGAGCGTTTTTCTGCTATGCAATATAGCAATATTACAGATGTAAATTATGACTCAAACCTTTATTTCCAACTCTATAGCTATGCCCTAAAACGCTTTCCACATAATGTTAATTTTGTTAATGGATTGTTACGTTACTATGCTGCACAAAAAAATTGGGCTGAATGGGAACGTTTGTCTTTTGAATATTATGCTTGTGATCCAACAATTAAAGAAAATCTCTTACGCTATTTAGCTAGCAATAAAAAATTAACAGCTAAGTATAAAGAAGCTCAACAAAAAGCAACTAGCTCACTAGCTTATCAAATGTTTACAGCAGATGCAGCCATCAAACTTTCTCATTTTGACGAGGCTTTAGAGACTTATAAATTGCTAGTTGCAAATTATCCAGGTGAAACCCAATATTCCATTAGACTAGCAGATTTGGCACGCTCTTTTAGCTATCAGGATGAAAAATTTGCTGAAGAGTCAGCTAAAGTTTATATGCAGCTTGCTCGGATTTATCCAACTAACCACGAATATAAAACTAAAGCAGGAGAAGTTTTAGCTGATATTAGTAATTTTGCTGATGCTAGACAACTTTGGGACACAATTCTTACTAATGAATTAGGTGTTGCAAATACTTATTTAGAAGTTGCTAGTATTTATTGGGATTATTACCAGTATGATGATGCAATCCGAGTAATTCAAGATTACAGGGCTAATAGCAATGACAAGACAGCTTTAGCTTATAAACTTGGGGCAATTTATGAAGGGAAAAACGACTGGAAACAGGCTATAAATGAATATGTTAGTGTGTTGTCTGAAACCGGCCCGGGTCGGGATGTTGTAATCAAACGCTTAGTACAACTTGCTCCACGTCGGGATTTTGCACAGGTTATTGCACGTAGCTATCAACAACAATCAAGTTCTAGTCCTGATAATTGGTTGCTAGCATTAGGGTTTAGTGAATATTTAAGGTCATCTGGACAAGAGAGCCAAGCCGATAATTTACTTCGTGAACAAGTTGCACAACGTAAAGATTTAGAATTTTTAGAAACTGCACGAGATATTTTCCATCGAGAAGGTTTATCAGCCGATGAGGAAAGCACTATTTTACGATTATCACAGCTTGCACGCGATGAGCGCGAAGCAATGAAATATCGCTTACAGCTAGGTGCTTTTTATGAGCAAAAACGCAATTTAGACAAAGCTAGCACGATTTTTGATCAATTATTGGCTGAATATCCTAGCAATTTAGGTGTAATTCAAGAAGCATCACAATACTATAGCCGTAGCGGTTTAGTTGATAAATCTATCGCGCTATATAAGCAAACCATTAACCGCGCTCAAGGTGATTATCGTCGTCAATTTACTCTACAACTTGCTAATAGGCTAGAAAAAGCTAATAAATTGACTGAAGCAGAAGAAGTTTTACGCGCCTGGTATAAGGATAATCCTTTAGATAATGAATTTTTCCGTAATTTAGTTTCTTTGTTAGGTAAATCTAACAAACAAGATGCACTAGTTGAGCTTTACCAAGCAGCCTTAAAACAGCCTGCTACAAGCGGTTTAGAAGGTGACGAAGCTAAATTTTATGTAATCAACGTCCGGCTAGCAATGATTGAAACGCTAGCTAAACTAAATCGTCATAGCGAAGTTGTAGACCAATATATTGAAGTAATTAACCGTCAATTTGATAATAGCGCGGTTATAGATGCAGCCTTCCGCTATGCTCAAGCTAATAATCAATTAGAGCGTTTTACTAAATATTATGAAGATTTGTCAAAGAAATCTAATAAAGACTATCGCTGGAATTTGGTTTTATCCTCGATTTATGGAGCTAATGGAGATGTAACTAAGCAAATAGATCAATATAAATTTGCTTTAGTTAATGAACCTCAACGCTTAGACCTACGAACTACATTAGCAGAACTTTACACCCGTGAACAAAGATATGATGAAGCTGTTACAGCCTTAAAACGTAACTTTGAAATAGATGGTAATAATCCAGATTGGTTAACCAAGATTGCTGTTGTCCAAATCCAAGCAGGAAAGCCAGACGCAGCCGTAACGACTTTAAGAGACGGGCTAGCACGTAATCCTAAAGTTACAGCCTTATTACTTTTTAATGCTGGAAAATTGCTAGCAGATCGTGGTTATACCAAACAAGCTTTTGATTTTTATAAAGATGCAATCGCGCTGGTTAGATCTAAGCCTACTCAAGAGTACATAGGCGTAGAGCAAGTTTCTGATTATGGTTTAGCTTTACTCAAAAATACTAGTCCGGTTTCTACTTATCAGCAGTTAAAAGACTTAGAGAATATGTTAAAAGCAATTCCTGGGGAAGAAGACGGAAATAACAATGCTGCTAACTCAAAATATGCTGTAGAAAGTTTTCTAAGAGATAGATTTGGCAGTCAAATCTTAGCGATTGCTTCACCAAAAGAGCGTTTAGACCTAGCTGACTTGCTAGCTACTTCAGTAAAAAATATTAAGGCATATGATAATGATAGCGAAGCAGAGTTAAGAAAAGTTCTTTCACTAGCTGAAGCAGGCGGACTAACAGAGCTACAAGAAAATTTATTAGGTAAAATGAAGGAACTTTCTGCTAATTCTGTCAGCAAATACTACAACAATGTAATAGCTTTAATGGGCTTTTATGAGCGATATGGTTTATATGCAAAAGCCGCTGAAATGTTACAAGGTGAAAGAAAACTTGGACGTTGGCAAACTAGAAAAGATCAACAAACTGCTATTGATTGGGATAGAACTTATTATGAGTTAGCGTCTGAATATTGGCAAAAAGCAGGAATGGCTGATAAAGAACTTGCATTGCTATCAGAATATTATGCTTCTCGCTCTGGTGAAGCTACTACAGATAATAGCCAATTAGTTCAACGCTATTTTACTTTGCTTGTTGAGTTAAATAGAGCAGATGAACTTAAGCAGATTGCTGCTAAGTCTAATCCTTATCAACTACAATTGATTAACTTTTTAATTCTAAAGCGTGATAAAGATTTGGCAATACAAGCTATTGAAAATAGTAAGTTTAGCCAAGCTTGGAAAACTTCAAGACGCGCTCAAGTTGGGCTTTATTTCCAAGATACAAGTAGCAATGTTGAAAAATCTTTCCAAACAGCTTTGGACATAAAAACTATAGGTCAGATGGTTTTAGCTCCTCCAAATGGAGATAAAGTTTTAATTGGGTCTGATTGGTATTCAGCCGCGTCTAATTATGGTGTTTGGTTAAGTTTATCTACTGATAAAGCTAGCCAGTCTCGTAAATATATTATTGCTAGGGCAGAAGATAAGCCCCAAGCGGCAGTTGCTCAACTTGAGCTAGCCAATTTTTATATCAATAGCAAAACATTTGATTTAGCCGAGCAACATTTAACTTTAGCTGGGGAACTAGCACCAAATTCACCTGCAATAATTGTTGCACAAGGCAATTATCATTTTATGCAAGGAAATCGAGATAAAGCTTTAGCTAGCTGGAATAGTCTGATTGCTAAACGAAACTCTAGCCTACTCCAATATACTAGCTATTTTGATGCTTTGGCTTCGCACAATTTAACAGAACAAGCCTTGCCAGCCGTCGGACGTTTTCTTTCTAAAGCTTTAACTAAAGTAAATTGGGATAGTTTATCTCCATTTATTAGAAAAGTTGCTATTGCTGGTAAAACTCCTGTGTTAAGTAACGCGGTTGCAGATATGTTTTATCAAGTAATTCGGGATAATCCTAATAACTTAAAATTAGGTCAAATGTTGATTCAAGAAGACTTGCTTACTTCAGTAGACGCAAAAACTATTCTTTTCCGAGTTATGCTAGAGCGTTATCAAGAAACTTTGTTAGCTGTTAATAGCACTGGTGGAACTTATCGAGACGGGGAATATTACTATAGTGAAAGTGCAAAAAATCTTTTAGATCAGCATGAAAGAAAATTTATTGATTTTCTAATTGGACAAAGCCAATTTGACCAAGCAAAACAAAATATCCGCTATATGCAGGAATCACATAATGATCTTTCCTTACCTGCAACTCCTGAATGGATGGAAATGGCTCAAGCTGCAATTGAGCTAAGGACTAAGAATGTTGACACAGCTATTGCATTAATAAGACGTTATGTAGGCTTAGATAGAACTTCAGACGAAAGCATTGCAGATGACCGTTATCTAAAGGCTTACACCCTGTTAGTTAATGAAAAACAGGCAGAAGCGGCTGATCAGATTTTATATGATTACTACCAAAAACAATTGAGGATTGGACAAGGGACAATTGCCAATTATAGCGGTATTGCTGGCGTTGAATTTCGTCGCGGACGTAGCAAGGAAGCACTAGAGTTTTTACAAAGAATGGTAGCAATTATTGGTAGTGATCAAGCAGCTATCAGTGCTGGAAAACTAGCAGAAAGCTATGGTTTTCATAAAGAAGCTTTTGATTGGCGGGAAAAGGCAGCAAAACTTAACCCATCGATTGGAGAAAATCGCTTAGAGCTAGCTAGAAATGCTGCTTTAGTTGGACAAAATCAATTAGGCGTAGATCTTCTTAAATCCTTAATTGAAAATCGAGAGACTGATAACACACTCCGCGCCCAAGCAATAGCCTTAATTCCTACTGTAGCGGGCAAAGATGCTAGCAACGTACTAGCAGCTTTTCAAAATAACCCTGATTATTCTGCTCAACTTGTAACTGCTGGATTACTTGTTGCAACAAATCGCAAAGCTGAAGCACGAACAATTTTGCAACAAGCTGGAAAATTAACAACTGCTGCACAAGCTAGGCTGATGCTTGCAGCTTTAGAATTTTCTGAATCAACAGCTAATGCTAAAACTGCTCTGCAAAACGCACTTTACAGCGATGGAAAATCTGTAATTAAAGAAGCAATAGCTTTTAATCAGATTGATCCTCGTGCTTTACTGGTAGAAACTTTTATTAGCAATAATCAACTTAATGCAGCACTTGCATTTTCTCCAATTCAAGTAAAACGAGAATTGCTAGTAGATGAAGGTAGCGAAGAATATTATGAAGAAAATAGCTCAAGTGATTCTAGCAACCCAACAAGACTTCGTAGCTTTAATTATGAACAAGTTATAGTTATTGACAACAAAGCTAAATACTTTACTTTAGCCGAACTTGCTCGCCAACGTCGAGAAGATACAGAAGTAAAATTACTTAGCGCACTTATTGATGTTTCAATTGAAGTTAGAGACTTAAACCAAGCAGTTTCTTTAATTAAGATTTATCAAGCAAAAGTTAATAGTCCAGAACAATTTAAGTTGCTTGAAGGAAAACGCAAAGGTTTAGTTGCACAATTAAATAGCACTCAAGTAATTGAACAAGAATCGCTAAAACTAGGTACAGAACTTACACAATCTGTTTTAGACCAACAATTAACTAAATCAATAGGTGAAACTAACATATCATCAGAGGAAGGTTTTTAAACTTATGAGAAATAAAATAACATTTCTTTTACTGTTATTTGTTTTAACAAGTGCTTTAGCAATGGCTGGTGATACGGTTGCACCAAATTTAGTTAGTATGTTTACTTTAGCTAATCTAATGCCTAAAGGCGCGGTGGTTTATGTTCAATCTAAAGATCTAACTAGTCAGTTAAAAGCTTGGTATCTTTCACCAGCACATAAACGCTATTTTGCTAGTAGTAATTACAATGCTTTTTCCCAGTCTAGGTTATTCTTAAAATTTCAGGAACGAGTACAAGAATTTGAGTCAGCAACAGGAATTGTTTTAAGTGAAGATGGTTTTGCTAGTGTTGTTGGCGGTGAATCGGCACTAGCACTTTATGATATTGGGGAACTAGAGTTTGTTTTTACTACAGAACTTCCACAGGCTAAATTAGCAAGCTCAATACTTGCTCAAAAAGGCGATAAACTTTCAACTCGTAAAACGGCTGGCATAACATATTACTTAAAATCTATGAAGGCAGAAGGTGGGGCAGAGAGTCGGACTTTTGCTGTTGCTATTGTTGGTAGTCGTGGGATTGTTGCAACAAGCGAAGTTTTAATGCAACGTGCGTTAAAGAATAATGCTGATGCTAAATCTGAAGATAAATTATTAGACACAGTTTTAGACTCAGCAAAACAAGCAGAAGGTTTTACTTCGCATGATGTGACTTTATGGTTGGATCAAGCTGTATTAAACAAAGACAGATATTTTAGAAATTATTGGATTCACAATAACTTAGCAGAATTAAAAGCTATAAATAAAGTGCTAATTGACCTAGAGATTGCTAGCGACAAGTTGTTAGAAAAACGCTGGCTATTTAATAGCGAGATTGCTGCTAGCACAAAAGAATCTACTCTTGAGCAACTACTTAAATTTGCTCCAAATAGTGCGCAACTTGTAAGCGTTCGTCAAGCAGATGGTAAAAACATTAGTCAAACTTTAGATGCAGTAATTTTTGGGCCAAAAAGAGCAATTGCACCATTAGAGGCGGGTTATAATCCTGCTACCTCAGATTCAAATTCTGGGGAAGAAGAACCAACTAATAGCCCTTATCAACGCTATGTTTCTTTAGATCAACGATTTGACCAAGATATTGACAGCCCAGAATTAAGTGTAAATAAAACTATATCTGATAGTGAAAGTAAATTTTTTGCTGCCTTATCTGAAGTATTAGCACAAGCTAAACCCGTAGGATTTGCTTTATTTGCTGAACCGCAAGTTGAAACAACTAGCTCTTTTGTTAGCTTTAATCGTGGCGTTGTTGTAGAGTTTGAAAAGTCAGACAGTTTATCTAAAGAAAAGCTAGAGAAATTAATTTCCGATGAATTAAAACAAAGATTTGTAGTAACAGGAAATAATGTAAGTTTTAATTGGCAAACTGGCGCAGATAATAGTCGCAGCCTTTCACGAGTGTTAATTGAGCATGGAGGGGCTTATTTGCTAGAAAAGAATTACTTGATTTTTGCTAACTCAGAAAATTACTTAGCAAAATTAATAGCTAGCTCTAAAACTCCTACTAGCGAAAAATTAACCGCCAACCCAAATTTAACACGTTTTGCTTTGGTGCGGGTTCGAGGTAGCAAAAACCCATTTGATAAACTAATGCGTAGATTAGACGGACTTGGCTTGTCAACTACTCCTATAAAGCAAAATAATAATCAAAATGCTGAGTCAGAAGATTTTGAAACAGACACATCAAGCGGGGCAGGTTTGCTATTTAGCCAAAATATCTCTAGTTTGATTAGGGTAGCAGGGGATGTAAATCTAGCCACTTTGGAACAAACTACTAGCAAGGGCGTGATTAAAGAGCAAGTTAGTTATCGCTTTGTTACTAAAAAGTAGGTAAAAGATGTTTCCTAATGGTATACAAATTTTTATTGGTATAGAGCAAAGTGATGCAACAGGCTATGAACCTGTAGGGTCTTTTATTACTGGTACACCAGAATATTTAACTGCTTTGCAATCTGCTCGTGAGCGAGCAAATGAATTAACAGAGGAATATCCAGATGAAAATCAGTGGTATGCCTTTGTATCAGATGAGTTTGGGAGGAGAATTATTTTATAAATGCAAGTAAAAAGATTTTTAGTTTTATTTTTGGTTTTATCCTTAAATTTAATGGCTTGTAAAAATCAAGGCGCAGGTAGCACAACTACGGTTTCAACCCCTACACCAACCCCTACATTTAAGATGCCTGAAGTAGATGAAATTAAGGAAAAAACTTACACTACGTTTTCTAAAGCCACAGAAGATTCAGAATACTTAAAGTTAGTTGAAAGAGGTGAAATAGATTGGGTTAAAGACATACTTTCTAAAAAAGAAACTAATGTAAATGAACGAGATAAAGGAAATCGTAGTGCTTTAATTATTGCTGCTAAAGAGGGTTATGTAGATTTAAGTAAAGTGTTATTAGAAGCAAAAATAGATATTAATTTGCAAGATGCTGCTGGTAATACTGCCTTACTACATGCGGTGAGTAGAAATAATAAAGAACTAGTAAATCTACTATTAGATCATAAAGCAGATGTTAATATAGTTGATAGTATGGGGATGTCACCTTTAATGAAAGCGGCTGGCAATGGGCGTAATGAAATGGTAGAAAAATTAATTGCTAGAGGTGCTAATGTTAAAGGTAAAGCAAAGAATGGTTGGACAGTGTTGCAATTTGCTGAACCTTACCCAGAAACCGTAGCAATGCTAAAAAAAGCTGGGGCTAAATAATTAAAAAATGTCTGGGCCAGAGCGGGAAGAACCAAAACTTTGCCAAAAGTGCCAAGAATGGCTTTGTTCTAGCAAAGACGCTTTTTGTGCTTATTGTGGTACACCTTTAGTAGTAATTAAGCTTTCTGAAGAAAATTTGGTTCTTTCTCCTGCTGGGGCGGTTCTAAGTATTTCTAACCTGGGACTATTTAAGCTCTATTGGGCAGCAGAAGTGCTTAGCCCTGAACCAGTTGTTGCAAGTTATTTCTCTATTCGTCCTGATTATGGTTCTATTGCTCCTAATAACGAACAAGCTTTTTTGGTTCGTCTAACTAATCAAACAGCAAAAAATTTACGCGCAGAAATAGAAGTAGCTTCTAATGATCCTCGTCGTCCAATTTTAACAATTCCTCTAGTGATGGAGGAAATTGCTTAATGTCATATTTAGCAGAAAAACTTTTTTGCTCTAATCCTCTTTGTGAAACTATTTTAGCTAGCAAACTTGACCGTTGCCCTCGGTGCCAAGAATCCCAACATTATTGTCCAAACTGTCAATCTAGCTTACGAGTATTATCTAGGTTTTGTCGTAACTGTGGCAATGTACTAAGAAAAGATTATGCGATAGAACACCCTAATTTAAGACTTCGCCCTAGCCAAAACATTAGTGTAACGGTTAAATCAATTTTTCATTTAGACTGGGAAATTGATTTAGAAACAGAAATGACAGCTAGCCCATTAATAGCACGAGGCATAATTGTTTTAACTTTGGCAAGTGGACACATTTTAATTTTGGATGAATCTGATGGACAAGTTCGCAAAGAACTTGCTACTAGCCCACCGCTTAGTTTTACACCAATTATTACAGATAATTTACTAATCGTTGCTACTAAAGAAGGAGTTATAGCTTTTGATTTAATTGCAGCACTTTATGGAAATTTGTCACGTGGCGGATTAAAAGCTTGGCAATATCAGTTAAATATGGATGAACAGGTGACTAAACCGCTACTAGCTACAATTGATCGAGTGATTGCGGTAGTAAAATCTAACCAACAAACTAAGCTAATTTTTTTAGATAAAAAAACAGGAAAATTGCAAAGTGATATAACTTTGCAAACTGATAAAACTACAAATCCTTACTTAAAAGGAAAAGAGCTTTTTATAGGTACTAAAAATGGAGCAATAATAGCTATAGATATTACACAAGCTAAAATTATTGCCAGCACTCAAGCTGGTCGTGGTGTTGATACTAATATTTCTCCAGTAAGCATTAATAATAATTTATTATTTGTTTTAGGTGATGGACGGATTTGGAGTTGTCAAACAGAAGAATTGGCTGCCAACAAACTTTCACTACAAGCTTTTGGTGATACAGGTGGGCTACTGATTAATGCTCTATCAGCTAATAATAAATATTTAGTAGTTTCACATGGTTTTGGTATTGCAGTTTATGAAAAGTACGGAAAAAAAGTCTGGGATACACAACTAGATGCTAACTCTATTTCTTCTCAAGCTTTGATTGTAGATGATTGGGCTTGGATAATTGATGATAGTGGAATAATGTTTTTCTTTAATATGGGGTCTTCCGTCCCAAAACTACGCCAAAGAGTTTTTCAATATGCTGTCTCATTGCCTAGTATTTTAACTGAAGATCGTTTAATTTGTAGTAACCGTTTGGCTCAAGTCAAAATTTTCCGTTGGGATTAATCAAAAAATCTACAATAAATTACATTTAATCTATGAAGTATTTTTCAGGATTATTATTTTTATTATTTTTATTAGTTCCTTGTGCATTGGCACAACCAACAACTGCACGTAACCATATTATTTTGCTAGATGGTTCTGGCAGTATGAAAGAGCATTACCAAGCAGGACTAAGAGATTGGCTTATTTCACCGCTTCTATCAAGTGGAATTTTTCAAGCTAATGATAGAGTAATACTACGAGCTTTTGATAAACGAGGAAATAAAAATTTTCTTCCCAATGACCCACAACGCCGCTACCAAGGTCAATTTAACAAAGAAGCTGTTTTAACCTCAGTTCCAACTAGCCAAGACTCAAATGGGCAACTTACTGCTATTGCAGAAGGGTTAGAAATTGCCATTGCTGATATTGAGTCTTATAACTGGTCAGGAGATACCTTAATTTGGCTAATTACAGATAATGTTCAAGATGAAAGTGGGTCGGGAAATGATCCAATAAGTCCATTTTATGAAAAGATTTATACAGATCCAAACTTTCGTAATATTTATTTTTTTCCTTTAGTTCGTGAAGGTAGCCCAGGTGCTTTAGTGATGTATATGCTGGATTATGCAAAAAAAGATAATCAACTACCAATGCCAAATTTAATGGAGGGTGTAAGTAAAGCAATTGGGCATAGGTCAGTATTATTTCGTCCGATTCAACTTTCATCTTTAGAACTAGATCGTGGTGGAATTACTTTAGAGACTGAAGACGGCGCGACTCAGCCAGTAGAGTTAGAAGATGGTGGAATAGTAATTCCTTTAGCTCAAGGGCGTAGTTTAGCAGGACGGATTAAATTTAAGTTACGTTCTAAGTTTAAAGAATGGCGAATTGAGCAAGCTAATGTTTCTAATGCAAAGGTAGCAATTGAGCCTTCAGAAGCCTTAGATTTAACAGCAGGGGATAAGTTAGAGTGGAAACTTGACCCACGAACATTAGATTTAGGGCCACAGGAAACTAGCAAAAAAGTTTATGTGATAAATCTAGCTAGTGGACGGCAAATTGCAGCCTTAAAACCTGCGTTTTGGCAATCTTTTTTTGTTGAGCCTGAAATAAAAGTTAAAGCAAAAGTCCGTTTTGAAGTAAAAGATCCTAAACTAAAACTTTCTTTTTTTGATGACAGCGAACTTGCCGACCGTATCCGACGAGTAAAAGGACTAGAAAAAATAGAAGATTTTTTGCTTCCTCGCTCAATCCCAAGTAGTGCTAGAGATCTTGCTTTAGAAATCCCTTTGCTAATTAAAATTGAACAGCCTCCGCGACCTATTTGGATACTGGTTTTATTAGGAATAGCTTTTTTAGGTGTAAGCGCAGGATTAGTTTTTTTAGCTACTTCACAAACTCAATATAAATTAACTGGGCCGGATGGAGAAAAAATCTTAAAATTACGCTTAATAGCTACAGTGCCTTTAACTATTGCTCATGAGCAAGTAGGCCAATTAACACGCCGATTTGGTAGTTTTCAAGTAAAATCATTTACTCCTTATTTAGTAGATAATGAGTTGACAGAACAAAGACTAGACGACTATAACAATACATTTATACTAACTAACAGTGAAACCAAACAAATAGCAAATTTCTCTTTAGAATCAATTACAAAGCCCCAATCTGATAAAGAAAATGATTTTAATTTGTAAAAAGCAATAGCAATAAAACCATGAATTTAACAGAATCAAATTCTTCTTCTTTAGAAAATAATAGTCCTAACTCATTGATAAAAAATATACTTCCTAAAAGTATCTTTGTTATTGCTATAGTAGTATTTTTAATTAAGCTTCTTATTGCTGCTAAAACAATGGGTACAAGTGATATGACAAATTGGAAACTCTTCCTAAATGTCATACAAAAATTAGGAGGAGCAGATCTTTATAGAAATCTTCCTTACAATGAAACAGACTATAATTTTTTTAATTTTCCTCCTTTTGTTATTCAATGGATTAGGTTTATAAACTTGTTTGCGACAATAACTAATATAAGTTTTGAGTTTTGGTTTCGGTTTTTTAGCTCACTAGCAGATTTTGGTAGTTTGATCATTACTTATAAAATACTTTTACAGCTAAAAGAGAAATTACCAACAGCAGAATTAATTTTAATGACTTGTGCGCCAATATCCATAATGGTATCAGGCTTTCATGGTAATTTGGATCCAGTGTTTATATTTTTTATACTATTGTCAATATACTTAATAGAAATAAACGAAGATAGGTTAAGTAGTTATTTACCTAGATCAATAAATAATTATTTTATAAAAATTGGTATAACTAATATATTTTTAGCTGGGATGATTTATGGTTTAAGCATAAACATAAAGATTGTGCCAATAATAGTGGCCCCTTGTATATTTTTTTACTTAGCAAATAATAAAAAACGCCTAGAGTATTTTTTAGCAGCAGGAGTCACTTGTATTGTTCTTTCAATACCTTATATTTTTCAAGTTCCTAGAGAAATTATTCATAGCACATTTGGTTACAAAAGTTCTTATGGATATTGGGGTATATCAAGAATTCTAAGTTCAATTTTACCTGCTAATAATTTGCTAAATATTTTTTATGCCAATCAAAGTAAATTCTTAATTATTGCAATTCTTATTGTTGCTGCTTTATTAATGAATTTTGCTAGAAAAAAAGTTCATATTTTTTTCCAAGTAGGCTTTAGCTTTTTTATCTTTTTGGCTTTAAGCCCAGGATTTGGAATCCAATATCTATCTTGGCTTGTACCTTGGGTATTAATTTTAGGCATTGAAGCAACTTTACTTTATTACTTAACTAGTGGCATTTTTGCTTTTATGCTTTATAACTTTTGGTCTAGTGGTTTTCCCTGGAATTATGCCCTTGGATTTCCTTACGATAATTTCATAATAAAATATGAATATATATGTTGGGTTAGTGTATTAATTATTACTGGTTTTTACATCACAAATATAGCTAGGCTGAAAAATATAGAACTTGACCAATATTTTTATAAATTATTTCCTAAACAATATTTTAATGCTCTAAAAATAACCATCTTATTTATTATTTCTGTTATGGCTTTTTATGATTTTTTTCTTAAAAAAGGCTTTGATCTTCATTCTGTAGTAGGAGAAACTTACAAAATAAGAGAGAAAAAGCTTTTTGAAATATCAGATGCAACTTATAGTTATTACTATACAAAAGCCAAACTTTATCAGGAAGCAATAAACTTTGCCCAAAAAGCACTAGAAGCTAACCCTAGTAATATGCAAGCCTACAACAATATGTGTGGTGCTTATATTTCTATGAAAGAATGGGCAAAAGTAATAGAGGTAGGAGAAAAAGCTTTAAAAATTAGTCCAAATAATGCTTGGGCAAAAAATAATGTTAATTTAGCAAAAGAGCAGCTAAATGTATCAGGCAAAAATTCAAGTCTAGAAGATATTGTTAGCTCTCTAAACTCACCACCTAATGATTTTACAGGAAGCAATTTTATAAATATAAGCTTAGAATTAATAGGAAAAGGAGATAACTTAAATGCAATAATAGCTTGTGAAAGAGCTATTGAAAAAGATCCTAATAACGCTATTGCCTACAATAACTTATGTATTGCTTATAATAACCTTTTTATGTATGACGAAGCAGAATTAGCTTGTAAAAAATCATTAGAACTTAATCCACAATTTCAATTAGCAAAAAATAATTATGATTTTACTCTAATGAGAAAAAATGATAAAACGGCTCCTAAAGCAACTGCTGAAAATTATATTAACCTTGGTTTTTCATATATAAATATAGGGAAGTTTGAAAAAAGTATAGATTTATCAGAAAAAGCATTAAAGCTAACTCCAAATAATCCAACCATTTATAATAATTTATGTGTTGCATATAATGGACTGCGGCTTTGGGATAAAGCCATAGTTGTAGCTGAGCAAGCAATAAAAATAGCTCCAGACTTTCAACTAGCTAAAAATAATCTGGCCTGGGCTAAATCCCAAAAAGCAGAATCGGAAAAGAAAAAATAAAATTATTTTTAATACCTCCAATAACTTACTACGTTATTTAGATTATGTTGTATTAGTTGCAATTAATCACAGAAGCTTTAACTTGTTCTTTTTCATTTAATGAAATTAGATTTTGTTTGGCAGAAAGGTAAGTAGGATCTATTTGTAAAGCAAGTCTAAATTCACGACGTGCTTGAGTGTAAAGATTCATTTGTACAAATGTAAGACCTAAATTATTATGTGCTTCTGTCAGTTGATTATCTAAGTTGATAGCCTTGAGAAGATAAGTTTTAGCTTGACATAAATCACCTTTAGCAAGTAAACCTGCTCCACAAAGGTTATTAGCATCAGCATTATTTGGTTCTAGCTTTAAGGCTTGGCTTAAATAAAGATTAGCCTCATCATATTGGTTTTCCTGTTGTAGTATTCTAGCCAAGTTTACTTTTGCTTCAGCAAAATAAGGGTCTAGTTCAATAGCTTTTTTCATAGTTAATTTTGCTGCTTCAAATTCTTGAGCAATGTAGAAAACTAATCCTAATTCATGTTCTAATCTAGCATCTT
Source organism: uncultured Clostridia bacterium (assembly GCA_964492845.1). Lineage (GTDB taxonomy): Bacteria > Acidobacteriota > Blastocatellia > Chloracidobacteriales > JADJPF01 > JADJPF01. The sequence goes on along the minus strand of CAZBMZ010000008.1, from coordinate 12,202 downwards.
GTCTGCCACTTTTAATGCCTAATTGATAATACTCTATAGCTTTTTGGTAATCTTTTTGATCCCGATAAAGACGCGCTAAAGAAACATAAACATAATGTAAATCACCATGAATATTTAAAGCTTGCGTTAATAAAATTTGGGCTTCTTGGCGGCGATTTTGGGAAATATACAAGTTAGCTAAAAAAGCATAGATATTTGTAAGTCCTGGATTAAGAGTTAAAGCTTTTTTATAGTAAATTTCTGCTTGGCTAAGATCTCCTTTTTTTTCATAAGCATCAGCCAAAGCATAAGTGGCTTTTGCATGAGTAGGCGAAACTTTCACTACAGAAGTAAATAACGAAATATTATTTTGAAAATCTAAATTCCTATAATAAGTAGCAGTAATCATTAAACTTAGTACAAGAGTAAAACTAAGTAGGGATAATCTTTGCCAACCTAATTGATAAAATTGATAAAAAAAAGCAGCTAAAAGCAAACAAATAGAGGCTAAAGGTAAATAAATTACTCGTTCAGCAATTAAAATTCCTGTTGGAAAAAATATATTAGAAACAATGCTAGTTGTAATAAAAAAAAACAAAATAGCAAAACCTATAATTGGTTTTTTTCCACTTTGCCAAAAAGCAATTGCTATTATTAAAAAAATTAATATCAATGATAGGCTTGCTGTTAAATTTAATGTTGTTGTTTTTGGAATAATTGAGTAGTCATATTCAGTAGCTAAATTAAACGGCCAAACTAACATCTTAAAATATTGAACATAACCTAAGCTCATTGTGTAGAGGCGAGTAAGAAAGTTTTCTGCTCCTAAAAGTTGACCACCCTTTGGAACACCAAAAGCACCTGTAACTAAAGTACGAATAATTAAGTAAGGAATAGTGGTTAATATATATCCCCAGGATTTAGCTTCAGGAATAAGTTTTTCTTTCCAAGAAGTTTTAGTACAAAACTGTACTAAGAGTAAAATACCAAAAAAAACTATTCCACTTTCTTTACAAAATAGTGATAAAAAGTAAGTTAACAAAGATATAAAGTAATAATATTTATTCGCTGATGATTTTACATAAGCGATCCATGTTATTAGTAAAAACATTGTAACAAGCAATTCTGGACGACCATAAATAGCTGCAACTGCTTCGCTGTGTACTGGGTGGACTGAAAATAGTAATGCTGTAAAAATACTTAATAGCTTACTTTGAGAATAATATTTTACAATCCAATAAACTAACAAACTATTGATTGTATTTATTGTTATATTTACTAAGTGATAGCTATAGGGTTCTAATCCGCTAATTGCATAATTTAAGGCAAAACTTACCATTGTTAATGGTCGATATGTTCCAGCAATATTACCCTCTCCAAAATAACTTTGTAAAAATAACTCTGGTATTTTACTAAGAGAATTTAGGCTATTATTAGTTTGTATCAATGTAATATCATCATAAACAAATTCCCCTAATGAACTATTAGAAAAAGCTAAAAAACTAACAAATATTATTGTTAAAACAATTAATAAGTTTTGTTGAGGTTTAGTTAAGGAAAGATTAAAGTAATTTGTCAAATTATCTTTCATAGATTTTTAGTGATTTTATAAGTTATTGATAGAGAAAATAATAGCTCTAATTGTTTAAGTTTTAAGGTATTTTGTCAATTATTCTAGACAATTAATTACAGGAGTTTTAGCTTGTCCTATTTCATCTAATAAGGATAGATTTTGCTTAGCGGACGAGTATTCAGGATTTATCTGTAAAGCAATTTGAAATTCACGGCGTGCTTCACTATAAAGATTCATTTGTGCAAAGGTAACACCTAAATTGTTATGTGCTTCTGCAAGTTGACTATCTAAGCTAGTAGCTTTAAGAAGGTAAATTTTAGCTTGGCATAGATCGCCCTGAGAAAGTAGCCCTGCACCCCAAAGATTATTAGCATCAGCATTATTAGGATCTAGTTTTAAGGCTTTAGTAAGCAGGTTTGTTGCTTGAGTTGTGTCATTTTTTTTGCGTGCAATTCTAGCCAAATTTACTAGAGGTTCTGCGAAATTAGGATCTAATTCCAGGGCTTTCTTAAAAGAAATAATTGCTTGGTCTATTTCTCCCATTTCATACAAAAGCATGGCTAATTCTTGCTCATTTTTGGGACTAGGAGAAGAGTTTGTTATAGCTGTCAATAAAAAATCTCTTGCTTTTTTATAGTCTTTTTTCTGCTTATAAATTCGTGCCATACTTTGATTAGCAATAATTGACTTAGGATTTAAATCTAAGGCTTTATTAAGCGTAGTAATACTTTTATCAATTAGTCCTTGCTTAAGGTACAATTCTCCTAATACTGCTATAGCAGAAGAGTAATTTGAGTTAATTTTCAAAGTTTGTTGTAAATATTCTTCTGCTTGAAAAAAATTGTTTTCTCTTAAATAAAGGATTCCTAGACTATAAGTAACTCTAGGATTGTTTGGAGCAAGTTTTACTATAGTGCTAAAAAATGTAAAGTTGTCTCGAAAAGTCATATTATGTAAATAGGTGCGAATACCAAGTAAACATAATACGGTAATAAAACCAGCTAAAGCCAATTTTTGCCAACCTAATTGATAAAGCTGATAAAAAGTTCCTGCTATTATTAAACAAATTGACAGAACAGCAAGATATATGGCTCGTTCAGCAATAAAAAATCCTGTAGGAATAAAAACATTAGAAATAATGCTAGTCGTAACAAAAAAGAACAAAATAGCAAAACCTATAATTGGATTTTTTCCACTTTGCCAAAAACCTATTATTATCACTAATAAAATTAATATCAAAGATAAACTAACAGATAAACTTAGTGTTTTTACTATTGGAATAACACCATTGTCATAATCAATAAAAAGTGTTACAGGCCAAACTAACATCTTAAAATATTGAATATAACCTAAGCTCATTGTGTAGAGGCGAGTAAGAAAGTTTTCTGCTCCTAAAAGTTGACCATCCTTTGGAATACCAAAAGCACCTGTAACTAAAGTACGAATAACTAAGTAAGGAATAGTAGCAGCAACATAGCCCCAAGATTTAGGAGTAGGAATAAGTTTTTCTTTCCAAGAAGTTTTAGTACAAAACTGAACTAAAAATAAAATACCAAAAAAAACTATTCCACTTTCTTTACAAAATAGTGACAAAAAATAGCTTAATAAAGATATTAAATAATAATATTTATTCGTTGATGCTTTTAAGTAATAAACCCATGCTATTAGTAAAAACATTGCTGCTAGTAGTTCTGAACGCCCATAAACTGACGCAACTGCTTCACTATGAACAGGGTGGACTGAGAATAATAGTGCTGTAAAAATGCTTAGTAACTTACTTTGTGAGTAATCCTTTACAATCCAATAGACTAATAAACTATTAATAGTGTGAATTATTATATTTACTAAATGATACCCATAAGGCTCTAGTCCATTTATTGCATAATTTAATGAATAAGTTACTACTGTTATAGGACGATAAAGACCATTTTTGTTATTTTCTCCCCAATAACCTTGTAAAAATAAATTTGGCACTTTGGACAAGGCATTAATACTAGTGTTGTTTTGTACTATAGAAATATCATCATAGACAAAACCATTTAATAAAGTATTGGTAAAAGTAATTAAAGTAACTAAAATTATTATTGAAGCGATGAAAAATTCTTGTTGTGATTTTGATATGTTAGCAAAAATACTATTTTTGGGAACTATATCCATAATTACACTAGATAAATAGCCCTTAATTAACTTTTTGATTTAATTAAGGGCTAAGAAGATTTATTTGTCTTTTTCTGAAGGGTTGTTAGTAGAAATAGAGCTTTTTGGGTCAGCAATTTTAGTTTTAAGTCTAGCAATATCATCATTGCTAATAGAATACTCTAAGGCTTTTTGCCAGTGTTTACGAGCATCATCTAAACGACCTAATTTATAATAAAGATCGCCTAAATGTTCTTGTACATCAGCACTACGACGTTCATAAAGAGCAGACTCTTCTAAGTATTTTTGCGCTAAATCTAATTTACCTAATTTAAAGTAAATCCAACCTAAACTATCTAAAAAAGAACCATTTGAAGGATCAATATCTAAAGCACGCTTAATTAATTCTAAGGCTTCTTCTAAACGTTCATTTCTTTCTGTAAGAAAATACCCAAGGTTATTTAAGGCAGTAGCATTATTAGGATCAATTGTTAGAACTTTGCGAAGAGTGCTTTCAGATTCTGGATATCTTTTTGCTCGGTCATAAATTGTGCTAAGAGTAACTAAAAAACCAATATTTTTTTCATCATATTGTAAAGCTTTTTGTACTTGTTTTTCTGCTTCATCAAAACGCTGATTTTCAAGCATTACAAAAGCCCCAACATGATAAACATCTGGATCTTCAGAAGATCCATCAAGTAATTTTTGCAAAATTTCCATTGCAGGCTCAACCTGATGAAGTTGTGAAAGGGCTTGAGCTTCTAAATAAGCTAATTGACGATCTTTGGGAAATTGTTTACGAGCTTTTTGTACAGCATTTAAAGCATCTTGATATTTACCTTCAGAAGATAAAATAGCAATTAATACTTCATCAGCAGTAGTAGAGTCTGATCCTAAAGCCTTACGCATACGTTCAATTACTTGTAAAGCTTTTTCACGTTGGCCTGCATTGCGATGGGTGTTAACAATTGTACGCATTACAATACCTGCGTTGCGTTTGTTAGAGTCAGAAACAGATCCATCAGGGTTAACTAAGGTACTTAAAGCTTCTTCATAGGCAGCAACAGCATTATCTATTTGACCTAATTCCTCATAAGTTTCTGCTAGCTCAAATTGTACTTCTAAACTTTCAGAAACATCTTGACCTTGCAAGGCTCGTTTTAAGGTTTCTATAGCTTCTTGTCGTTTACCAGTACGACGCTGAACTTGTGCTAGTAAATTTAAGGCACGTAAGTTATTAGCATCGGCAGCTAGTATTTTATTTAATTCTTCAGTTGCTTCATCATATCGCCCAGCTCTAACTAAAGCTTCACATAAACCAAAAACTAGCCCAGCACGGTTAGGACTTTCTTTAATTGCTAAACGGAAAATATCAATAGCTTCATTGGTTTGACCTGAACGTAAAAGAGAGTCTGCTAGTAAAAATCCTGCTTGAGCACTGTTATTGCTTTGTTCATAAGCTTGTCGGGCAGCTTGTGCCGCTTCTCTATATTGTTGTTTTCCATAATAAAGACGGGCAATCTCAAAATAATCAGGAAAATTGGCTAAACCTGTAGAAATTAAGTTTTGATAAGCTTTTAAGGCATTATCATTATCATTTTGTGCTGAATACAAAGCCCCTAATAATTTCCATCCTTCAGCATCATTTTTATCAAGTCTTACAACTTCTAAAAACTGTACAATGGCTTCCTGGATTTTATCTTTATCTCCTGCTCCACTTAGACCTTCTGTTACCAAAACACGTCCTAATAAGCGATGTCCACCAATACTATCATTATTAAGCTTAATTGCTTGACGGGCTTCGGTTTCTGCATCTCTTGAATTACGATTTTGCAAATAAAGGTTTCCTAAAGCAACATGTGGTTCAGGTTGTTCTGGGTCAAGCTGAATTACTTTTTTATAATGCTCTACAGCACGAACAAAATTACTTTCTGCCTCTTGTTGTTGAGCTTGAAGAAATTCTAGGTAAGCAGCCCTTTTTTTATCAGGATCTACCTTATCTTGTACATTAGGTAAATTTTCACTCTTTTTCTTATCTTCTGATTCAATAGATTTATTTGAATTAGGCTTATTTGGCGTAGGAGTATTTTTTTTAGCAGGTTGTGCAACAACTATTGTTGTACCTGTACATAGCAAAACCGCCATAATTAAAGCTTTGAATTTCATCTTATTTCCTTTCCTGATAAACAAAGAAATATTTTATTTTTAATAAGTTAAATAATTAACTAGTTTGATAGTTACCACTTCTGATGCAAAATCTGATAGATCAGATGTTTTTTGAGTTTTGGATAAAACAATAAACTACTATCAAAATGCCCCAAAATCACTGACTTTAAATTAACTTTTTGACTTTATCTTAAACTAGATAATAGCATTATCTTTGTTTGAAGCGAGACAATTTTTCCTATTTCTAACCAATAATAATTTTACTTTAACTTTCTCTTAAAGCTTTTTTGGAGCATTTTTAGATTATTTTTTAAGGGCAGTTTATTGCAGAATTAGGATTTTTTCCTAAGTTTTTTAATAAATTTAAGTTTTCGGCGGCTCCCTGGTAATTTGGATCTAGCTCTAAGGTTTTTTCAAATTCTTCTTTGGCTTCCTGATAACGATTCATTTGAGCAAATGTCACTCCCAAATTATTATGTGCTTTTACTAGGCTTTTATTTATTGAAATAGCTTTAGTCAAATGCTCTTTTGCTTTACATAAATTATTTTGCGATAGTAAAATCGCTCCATAAAAACTATGTGCATCAGCATTATTTGGATCAAGTTCAATAGCTCTTTTAAATAAGTTTATTGCTAAATCTACTTTTGCTTGTTTATTATAAAAGTTTGCTAATGCCACATTTGCTATTGATGAAGTTTCATTAAGCTGTAGAGCTTTTTTTAGATAAACTTCTGCTTTGTCTGCTTCACCTATATTTTCATAATACAAACCTAAAGAGTAGTTTGCCTTAAAATGGTTTGGTTGTATTTTTAAGGTAGAACTAAAAAGCACTTCATCATTTTGAAAATCAAGATTTCTATAGTAAGTTCGTATACTAACAAGTAGCAAAGTAAAGGTAAAAAAACCTAATGCAAATTTTGTCCAACCCATCTTATAAACTTTATAAAAGGCTGCTCCCATAAGTAAACAAATTGACCCTACAGCTAAATAAATTGTTCGTTCAGAAATCAAAATTCCTGTAGGCAAAAATATATTAGAAACAATGCTAGTTGTAACAAAGAAAAATAATATTGCAAAAGCTACTACTTTATTTTTATTTATTTGCCAAAATCCTACTACAATTACTAATAAGATTAATAATAATGATAAAACCACAGTAAAATTAATAATAATTATTTTAGGAATAACACTAAAGTCATATTCTGTGTAAAGTTTTGACGGCCAAACTAGCATTTGAAAATACTTAATATAACCAAAACTCATTGTATAAACACGAGTAGAAAAGCTTTCTCCGCCAAGCATTTGACCACTTTTTGGAACACCAAAAGCTCCTGTAATCCAAATACGTATAATTAAGTAAGGAATAGTAGTAAGAACATAGCCCCAAGATTTAGGAGTAGGAATAAGTTTTTCTTTCCAAGAGGTTTTAGTACAAAACTGAACTAAAAATAAAATACCAAAAAAAACTATTCCACTTTCTTTGCAAAGTAATGATAAAAAATAGCTTAATAAAGATATTAAATAATAATATTTACTTGTTGATGATTTTAAGTAATAAACCCAGGCTATTAATAAAAACATTGTTGCAAGCAGTTCTGGACGACCATAAATAGCTGCAACTGCTTCGCTATGTACTGGGTGGACTGAAAATAATAATGCTGTAAAGATACCTAATAACTTACTTTGAGAGTAATGTTTTACTATCCAATAGACTAACAAACTATTAATTGCATTTATTATTATATTTGCTAAGTGATAACTATAGGGTTCTAACCCAGCAATTGCATAGTTTATAGCAAAGCTTATTGTTGTTAATGGGCGATATGTTCCTGCTGTGTTGTCTTTTCCAAAATAACTTTGTAAGAATAAATCTGGAATGTTATTAAGAGATTTAATAGAAGTATTATCCACTACTACTAAATAATCATCATAAATAAATTTCCCTGTTAAGCTATTAGCAAAACAAGCTAGGCTAACTAAAACTATAGCTAGGCAAATCAACAAATTTTGATGAGATTCTTTAGACGCAGTAAAGTTATTTTTTAATTTATTAAACACTACCAAAATAGCCTTAGAGAAAGTTAGAAATATTGATAATAGTTTTACCAAAAATTACTTATTATTACTATAGCATACCTTATTTTACTTAGACTTGTACTGGCATCAACCACTCTATCATCTGTCGAGTCACATCAGGACTACTTAACAACTGCTTATGGTTTGTGTGATAGGCGATCCATTGTGCTGCTTTTGCAAACCCTAGATTACGCTTCACATCATTATGTTGACCTAAAGCACTATAGAGGGGTACTAGGCCATCACCAATTAGACAATCTGCCATGATGTTGCGTTTATCTGTTATAGTTGCAGCTATAGTGTAACAAGCTATTCCTTCAGGTAAAGGTACAAACTGACGATTATCGGGTTTGCAGTCAAAACGCTCATAACCAAGCCAATCTTCGTCTAATAAATAACCATATCTCAAGTCAGTGATGCCAGCACTACGCACTTTGCCTAGCTTGGCAAAAGGTGCGCTGTAGCGAGTGCTTCCTAAAATCGTATCTATCCAATTGCCAGCCTTCTCAAGTGGGCTGCCATGATGTGGCGTACCTAAAAAAGCGATACTTTTGAGGTAATTTGTCCAACGCAAGTTTTCCTGTTTGGCGTAGTGGAATGCACTACGTATTAGCAGCCCTCCCATGCTGTAGGCCACTACAATTAGTTCTTCAATTGGTTTAGGCCAGTGTCTAAATAGTCGCTCTAGATGAATGGACAATTCACGTCCATTTTGTGATGTATGTAAGCCAGAGTTATAACGTAGATAAATAGGAGTATAGTTTAAAGCGCAAGCCAGTGCTTCACCATGATTGACTGTTTGCCCTTTGTGTTGCGTATGCCATTGCAGGTCGTTCATACACAGACCATGAATTAATAGTAGTACTTTACTTTTAGTCTCCTGAATAGTTGGTAGAGAGTGAGAATCTAAGTTGAGTGCTTTACCTTGGTAGCGTAAGGTCATAGGAATAGCCAAAGGATTATTGTTAACAACCAGATAATCTCCAATTACACCATTGATTATTGCGAGCAATGCTTCCCTTTGAGGTGTTTCAGGGTTGGTATATTTAACTGATTCAAACAAAGGCTCTAATATAGCCAAGGCTGTATCAATACTTTTGCCTACTAATTGGGTGGTATGGCGAATACTTTTATAAACCAAGCCTGTAATTCCGCAAGTTTGTCCTGCTGTTGCACTACCAGAAATACACATTGTGGATAACACTGAATGATGCACACCTTCAACTATACCTGTCACGCCTACTGTAGCTTCTGTCACTAGTTGGGCAATACCTCGAATGTCTAATAGACTTAGGTGTTTAGCTACTTTCTTAGATGTAAGCACAATCATAGTTTTGGACTCCAAACAGGGTGACTAGAAATTTAAATAACTGAAAATATCAAAAATCCTAAAAATCCTAAAAATCCTAATTATTACATTATAATAACTAAGAAAAACTTACAGCTTTATGTTAATTAACTAATTAGAAACATAGTTTTTAGAAAACTATAGGTTTTAGTTTTTATTATTTGCATAGTAGATTTGCATATTGGGCATATTTGCAAATGGACTTCAGCTTGTGTTGCGTAACCACATTTTCTACAAATTAATTTCATATTTTTGCTCCTTTAACAAGATATAGTTGATTACTTATTTATACGAAAATTTGTTTCTTGCTTAAGGAAAATTAGGTTATTTTTTTATACTATTAGCTTGCTGTTTCTCTAAGGTTATTTTTTCTTGCTCAATTTTAAGTGCTGAACAAGCTTTTTCAAATTCTGTTAAAAATGATGCAAAAAAAGGTTTAATTTCTGATATTTGCTCATTTACAGCCATTTGTTCTAGTTGGCGACTGAGAACCACTAGTTTACTTGCTCCCAAATAACCGCTACTCGATACTAAACTATGAGCAATAGTTTGAATTGTTTTTAAGTCATTTTGGTTAACAGCATTAGACAGTTTATCAATTCTCTCTTTTGAACTATTAATAAAATTATCTATTAATTCTGCTACTAAATTAGGCTCATCTTCATCTTGTAATGAGATTAATACTTCTAGTTGGGAATAATCTAATACTGGTTCTGATAGTTTTTCTTGTGGTAATTCTGACCTTTCTTTTACTAGTTTCTCTTTTGCAATCTCTTTTCTTAATTCTGATGTTAAAAGATTTGTTGCTCTTACTAAGTCTTCTACCAAAATAGTTTTTTCTGTTTTTACAATACTTGTTTTTAGATTTTGATATTGAGAGAGAATTTGATGTAATTTCACTATATCAATTGGTTTAGTAGAAAACCCATCCATTCCAGCCTCTAAACATTGTTGACGATTAGCTTCCATTGCACCTGCTGTCATTGCAATAATCCTAGGCCGTTTTTCCTTAGAGTACAATTTGCAGATTTGACGAGTAGCCTCCAAGCCGTCCATTTCAGGCATTTGTACATCCATTAGGATCAAGTCATACTGCTTCTGTTCTAACTTATTTAATACCTCTAAACCATTTGAAGCTATATCTGCCTGATATCCTATTTTTTTAAGTACCTTTAGTGCTATTTGTTGGTTTATTAAATTATCTTCCGCTACCAAAATTTCTAAAGGAAAATCTTTAACAATAGACTCAATGTTTATATTTTTATTTCTTATTGATTGAATTTTTTGAATCTCATCATCATTAATAACTTCTGCCATAATTGTAAAATGGAAAGTAGAACCTTTTCTTAGTGTACTTTCAACCCACATTTTACCTCCTAGTAATTCAGATAGCCGTTTACTGATTACAAGCCCTAAACCTGTTCCTCCATATTTGCGGGTAGTAGAAGCATCTACTTGGCTAAAAGGTTGAAATAATTTGTTTATTTGTTCAGGAGCGATTCCTATACCTGTATCTTTAACTTGGAAATGAAACTCATAGATTTTATCTGTTTTTTTAGTATTACTAAGAGAAATACTAACTTCGCCTTTATTTGTAAACTTCACAGCGTTACTAATTAAATTTACTAATATTTGTTGTAACCGAGTAATATCAGATATCAGAAAAGTCCTAGTATCTTTATTTATTGAATAATCTAGTTTAAGACCTTTATCTTTGGCTTGTAAGGCCAATAATTGTATAGATTGTTGAATAATTTCTCTCACATCACAGCCTATAAATTCTAACTCCAGCTTACCAGCTTCAATTTTTGAAAAATCTAAAATCTCATTAATTATAACCAAAAGGTTATTACCACTTGTTCTAACAATTTCTATAAGTTCTTCTTGTTCTTTATTTAAGCTTGAACTGATCAGTAACTGTGATATAGCAATAATGCCATTAAGAGGTGTACGTATTTCATGACTCATATTGGCTAAAAATTGGCTTTTAGTTTTATTAGCTTCTTGTTCAGCTTTGTGAGTTTGGCTTAAGAGAGCTATTTTTTCCTTATTAAGCTTTTCTGCATCTCGATTAGATTCTATTAGTTCTTGATTTTTGTCAGCTATTTCTTTAACTCGATCTTGTAAAGCTTTATTTTTGTCACTTATTTCATTAGTGCGCTCTGCTACTTTCTTTTCCAAATCACGGTTTAATATATTTAGCTCTTTATAAACACGTGCAAAACGGTTTGCAACCAATGTAGCCATTAGCACAATATTAAAGGCAAATGCCCATTGAACAATGTTATAAGGCAGTTTTATTTGAATCAAAAAAACAACAAAATAAGATAAACTTCCAAGTAGAAGTACCTTAGCTTCAGAATTACCTCGCCAACTCTCTACACCGATTAACTTAATTATCATTACTAGAAATAATATTGAAAGTGGTGCATAGGTAAGGGTTTCTATTCTAAGCATAAGTAAGAAAGGTAAGAATAGAAAAAATAAAATATTAATCAAATTTAGCAATTGAAAAGCACGCACCCATTTACTAATAGGTTTGCCTAAAAAATTCCATAAAAATTCTATTAAAAATACTGAAGTTAATTTATTAAAAATAAATAAGGCTAAAATAATATTGTTATGTGAGCCTAAAGCTAAAGAGTTCCAGAAAAAAGTACCTGCAAATACTTGCATACTATAAAAGAAAACACATAAGCTATAGCGAAGATAATCTTTTTCTGTTCCAAGCCTAATATAAAGAAGTAAATGATAAAGGCTTATTAGCAAAAATATAATGCTAAGAACAAATGTACTTATAGTTCTATAAAGTAATTTAATTTGTCGGTTTTCTTTTGTTATTTCAAGATTAGGTATTTTACCTAGAATAAATAAACCTTCGCTAAAGCCTCTTCTTCCACTACCAACAGCATATTCTGGAAAA
>CAZBMZ010000007.1:0-212391 GCA_964492845.1 uncultured Clostridia bacterium | reverse complement strand
CTACTTTCTCTATTAGCTCCTTTCCTTTTTTCCATTTTCCGCTGAACCAATACAACCTTTGATTTACCTAAAAAATTAACTATTGTCTCCTGGCTCCTTTCATCCATTTCTTTGTTGTTAAGCATAAATAAGAGATCAGGAATTAACTCTTTAATGTTCGTCCCTTCTAATCTATAAAAAACAGAATACTCTACCGATATTTGTCCTTTCTTCATAAGACTTATTAAAGTCTGGCCTACAGATTTATCTTTTAAGCCTGATAAAAAATCAACTATCAGCTTTTGAGTCTTTGGATATCTATTTTCTTTAATTATATCTAACAAAACAGGAATAATCTCTTTATTAGGGAATTTTATCTTCGCATTTATACTCTGTAAAGCAAAAAAGCTAGAACTATGTATATCTACATCATTATCTTTTAAGAGGTTTATTAGGGTAACTCTAACTTGTTTAGCATATAAAAAGCTTAAGTTCTTTATTGTGTGTTTACGAATTTCTTTATATTCGCTTTGGTTTTCTGCGATTAGAATAAGCGTTTTTACAGCATTGTTATTTGCATTAAAATCTGATCGTCTTACAATTCCCCTTGTGCTTTTTAAAGCTAATTCTTTCAAAACCTCTATTGCCATTTTACGGATCTGTTTATCCTTATTTTGATCTTTCGCAATTAAGGCAACTAAATTTTTAGTTTCTTCCGGTAATTTATTAATTGTTGATAGTTTAATTTCATAATTGTTAATTTGTAGTTGTTTATATAATTCTTCTAATAAGTTTTCATTATTGGTCTGTGCTTGTAAATTTGGAGTTAAAAACATTGATAAAGCTAGGATGATAAACACTTTAGCTAAATTTTTGCTGATAAAATTACTCATTAAACTTGAAATCCTCTCTTAAAAGCTCGTAAATTCTAATGATCTTTATTTTAAAAACATTACAAATATTTATTGCTAATCTTCTTATTTTACATTTGCTAGAAAATTTGAAGCTTTTGATTATTAATTCAAGAGTAAATAATAGTTTGGGGAGTTTGTTAATTTGGTTTGTATTTTTTAGAAAAAGGATGAAAACTAAAACAGAAAAGACCAAGAAAAGATTGATTTTTATCTATTTTCTTGGTCATAGCTTTTTTAACTGCAAGTACTATTTTTATATATTTTTCTCTTCAAAAGAAAACACTACAAATATTAGATCTAAAAACTAACCATTTTTATTACTTTGCTGAAGCTTTTTCTGTTATCAAATGGCTAGATATTTCATCTAGTGAATAAATGAAATCACTTCCATCTGTAGCAACTCTAGCGTTTTTATAAGCAGTTTTTCCACCATCATCTTTTCCATCAAAACCCGCTAACCATACAATAGGCTTACTATTTTCTAATCTATAATTCACAACTTTTTTTGTAGCTATATCTAAAGGTATTTTTATGCTTGCATCTTGTAAAGCTGCTTCTAAATTCTCAGGGAATTTCCCATTTTCTTGTTCATAAGCTCGAATTATAGCTAAAGTTTGAAGTGCTGCTGCGTTTGCCTTTTCTAAATAAAAACTGTTTACTACACCTTTTGCACTTGGTATGGCTACACTAAACAATACTGAAGCTATATATTCATCTACAAATAAATTTTTATACCATTTATTTTCTTGTTCAACAAATTCACTTATTTTCTTATCCACCTCTTGCATAGCTTTAAAATCAAGTGTTTCAAAACTTGGTTTTATAAGTTTTTCCACTACCTCATTATGTTTAAGTACAAAATCATTATAAACCCTTACAGATAGATTTTTAGGAAACTGTTTTTGCGCAGTGCTATTAATTAAGGAATCTTCCAAAGACCTATTACCAAATTGCCATTCCCATTCCATAATCTCCTGTGGAGTAGAAGATTTGCTGTCATCTTCTGCTATTTTATTTGCTATTTTTAAGTATAAATCTTTATCTGCACCGCCTTTATTTAGTCTCTTAAACAAAGCTTTAGCAACTATTCTATGACAATTCCAGGACAACAATGCCGATGTCATAGGTGTATAAGGTTCAAACACTTGTGTACCCATATGATAAACAGCTAATTCTAAATCTAAAGCTTCGTTTGGCTTACCTTCTTTTTCCAAACGCGAAGCTTGAGCAATGGCTAATTTACTTAAGTGAATAAAATCGGTAATACTTAGAAGTTTGGTGTCATGTGTTGCTGCTTCGGTATAAAACTGAAACTTAGGGCGACTTGCTCCAGATTTTAGATAATCTATTGCTTTGATATGTTTGTCTAAATCTGCTTCTTGTTCAGGAGTCAATTCTGCAATTGCATCATATTTTTCCCAAACAGATTTATCGCTATCCTTAAACACTTCTATAGCAAGTTTATAGTCCAACCAAGCGTTTTCTGCATCAGTAACTTTTTCAATTGTATATCTTTTTGCAGGTGATTTAATGCTAGCAGGAAAAAATCCTAAATATAAATTTATAGCTAAAATCACTCCAAAAATTACAGCAAAACCTAAAACTAAACGTCGAACCCATTTTTTTAAGCTTGTATTAGAGTTAGTTTGATTAGACATGCTAATTTTTCCTTAAGTATATAATTACTGAAAAAACTGTTTGAATTGTACCATTGAAACAATATAAGCAAATCATAAACTTAATTATCCAGCAAAAATTTTGTCTACTTTTTTATCTTTTCGCGCCTTACCTAATAACAAACAAAACATGCCCAAAATTTCATGTTATCCAGCAAAATACTTAAAAACTACTAATACTTACGGATAACTATCTAAAAGTTAAGTTTTTGTGGGAGAAAAAGCTATGCTACTACTAAAAGAAGAACCTACAACATTAATAGGTCGCACATTAGGCGAATTTATTATTCGTGAAAAACTTGGTGAAGGTGGTTATGGGACGGTTTATCGTGCTGAACAGCCTATTCTTGCACGTGAAGCTGTTATCAAAGTTATTCGCAATAAACATAATTCTGACCAAAAGTTAATAGAGCGTTTTAAGAAAGAAGCAAGACTTGCGTCTAAATTAGAACATCCCTACACGGCTTCAGTTTATGCTTTTGGTGCAGAAAGTGATGGTCTTCTTTGGATTGCTATGGAGCTAGTAAATGGAACGCCCTTAAGCAATTTACTAAAAATCCAAGGCCCTGTGTCACTAGAAAGATTTGTTCCTCTTTTAGAAAAGATTTGCGAAGTTGTTCATACAGCACATGAAAGCGGAATTGTTCACCGTGATATAAAACCATCAAATGTAATGGTAATTGCTCGCGCTGGCCGCTTGCTTCCTAAATTATTAGATTTTGGTATTGCTAAAGGTTTAGAGCAGACTGATTTAATACGTCAAGAACAAAATTTTAATGCTGATTTAGAACAAGAATTTAATGAAAATACAAATGAAAACATAAATTCTTCAAATGAACAAAACGGTAAAGATACAAATTCTAACCAAGCTAAACAAACTAACATAGATGCTACAGGTGCAATAGGTTCGCCTCGCTATATGCCTCCAGAACTTTGGGAAAGTGGTTCAAATGCTGATACTCGCACAGATATTTATGCCCTAGGTGTGCTAGCTTTTGAGGCTCTTACAGGCAATGTTCCTTTCCCTTTAACAGGCCCTCAACTTATGTTTGCTCATATGTTTAAGCCTGTTCCTTCTCTAGGTGGTTCTTTTCCAATTGCTCTTGATGAAGTAATTAAAAAAGCAATGGCAAAAAAACAAGCTGACCGCTACCAGACAGCTTTAGAATTTGCTGCGGCTTTTCGTGAAGCAGCCGGAATGGTTGAAGTTAAAACCTCATTGCCACAGCTTGAAGAGCTTTTAAGGGAAGAATTTTTAACTAATGCCCCTCAACCTTTAGCCTCCTCCATTGCTAATTTATCTGCTGCTCGCAATTGCTACCAAGCAAGAGAGCGTATTTCTGATATTTTACAAGTCCTAGCTCAATATTTAGGTGTTTTAGCTCTAGCTTGTCGCGTTCGTATAGGTAGCGGTAGCAAAAATGATTCTAGTTCTATACTTGATACAATACAAAAACTTAGCCAACAAAATCTTAATGAAATAGAATGGTTAGAGCTTGCTCAAGAATTATGCAAACCATTTTGTTTTCAACGTGATGCTTATCCAATCCCAGAATTAATAACTTTTTTCTATGAGCCAAATAGCGATAAAACAACAATTCAAATAAATCTCTTCCAATCCATCCTTGAAATGTGCCAATCACGTACAGCGAGCGACAAAGAAGCATACTTGCAAAGTTTGTTAAGTGAAAAAATGACGCAACTTGCTTCTTTGCTTCGCTCGCTAACTTTTCTTTCTGATTACAAACTAGTAATACCAAGAAAAAATCACTCTGAACAATGGATGGGTCATCAATTAAAAGAGTCTTTTTTTGTAACCAATGAAGCTTTACTTGAAGAAAACAAAGCAGTTTTAGCAAATGCTCAAGGTGATGTAATTATTTCTTTATGGCCCTTAGTCCAAATTGCTGCACCAACAATAGCAGCAACAGAGGAATTATTTTTCTTTTCTGGAAAAGGCCGCACAGGTGCAAAATTCCTAGCAATGCCATCATCATTTGAACTTTACGACGAAGATTTTTGGGACTGGTTTGGAAAAAATCTTTTTAATGCACAAACACAAACAAATGAATTAATCAACCAAGAGCAAACACCTTATCTTGGTCTAGTTTCATTTAGCACTAGCGATTCACAAATATTTTTTGGTCGTGAAAAAGAAACACAAAATTTTCTTAATCGATTGCGTAACCAATCTTTTTTAGTTGTTGCAGGGCCTTCGGGAGCAGGTAAAAGCTCATTTATTCAAGCTGGCGTTTTGCCTTGGTTAGAAAATTCTCGTCTAATAACTTTGCGTCCTGGTGCTTTTCCCCTAACAACTCTAAGAAGTCGATTAATCAAAGAAGGAATAGAAGTTCATGATTTACATATTGCGTTAAAACATGACGCTAATGCGTTAGGCAATACACTTCGCGCGTCATCAGATATTTATGACACTGCTATTGTGCTTGTTATTGACCAATTTGAAGAGCTTTTTACACTCTGTCAAGATCAAACAGAACGAGAGCTTTTTGCTTTAGCTCTATCAAATGCTGCACGTTCTGAGGAAGAATCTATCCGTGTTATATTAACTGTTCGAGATGACTTTTTACTTAAAGTTAAAGAGTTACCCACAGTTGGCGAACGTGTTACAACAGGCTTAGAGCTACTTTCTACACCTGGCAAAGATGATTTAATTAGAATCCTTGTAGAACCTGCACGCCGCGCCGGTTATCTTTTTGAAGATAAACAAATGCCGCTAGAAATGGTCGATTCTGTACTTGGCCGACCTGGAGCATTACCACTACTTGCTTTTACTGCTGCAAAACTTTGGGAACTTAGAGACAGACAATTTAAGCAATTACGCCGCAAAACCTATGACGCATTAGGCGGTGTTGGTGGCGCGTTAGCAAGTCATGCTGAAGAAATGATGAAAGGCATGACGCAGAATGAACAAAAATTAGTTAGAGTCGCTTTTCAACGTCTTGTCACTAGTGAAGGTACACGTGCTGTAATGAAACGTGATGAGCTTTATCAAGTTTTAGGCGAAGAAAATAAGGATGTACTAGAAAAACTTGTTGCTTCCCGCCTTTTGACAGCATCAGAAGGTGAAGACGGCATAGAACAAATTGAAGTTGTACATGAAGCATTGCTCTCGGCCTGGCCTCGTCTTGTTAAATGGCAACAAGAAACGGCAGATGGTGCAAGACTTCGTGATCAGCTTCAAGCCGCATCAAGACAATGGCAAGAGCGAAAGCGTCCTAAAGGCTTACTTTGGCGCGATGAAGCCCTTACAGAATATAAACTTTGGCATTCACGCTACAGTGGAAAATTAACAGATGTTGAAAACGCTTTTGCTACCGCCAGCATAAATGAAGCATCCCGCGCTCAACGTCAACGCCGGATTTTAAGCTCTGTTGCAGCCATATTTTTAGCAATTACATCCATTGTTTTTTACTTTCAAAACCAAGAAACAAAAGAAAAAATTCTTAGTCTTTATGAGGAACAAGGCCGCCAAGCCTTACTTGCTAACAAGCCTGACCAAGCAGTTCTTTATCTAACCGAAGCTTACAGTGGAGGTAACAACAAATATTCATTAAAATTCTTGCTTTCTCAATCCTTGCTTCAATTTAATCAAGCTCAACCGCTTACAATTGCTGGACATAAAAACTTTGTTTTTCACTCTACATTTAGCCCTGATGGAAAAAATATACTTTCAGCAAGTGCTGACAAAACTGCAAAACTTTGGGAAGCCTCAACAGGAAAGCTTTTGCAATCGTTTGAAGGACATAAAGATTGTGTGCGCTCTGCTAGTTTTAGCCCTGATGCAAGTAAACTTGTAACTGCAAGTTTAGACGGTACCGCTAAAATTTGGAAAACCGACACAGCCGAAGTTTTATTAACTTTATCTGGTCATAACGCAGCAATAAACTCTGCTTCTTTTAGCAGTGATGGTAAATTGATTGCAACATCAGGTTTAGACAGAACTGCTAAAATTTGGGATGCTGAAAGTGGTAAAATGCTCTTTTCATTAGAGGATCATCAAGGAAGTGTTAACTATGTAGCGTTTAGCTCCGACAATAAAAAACTAGTTACTGCTAGCTCTGATAATACTGCTAAAATTTGGGATGCTATTTCTGGTAAATTATTAGTCACTCTCTCAGGTCATGAAAATTCAGTAAATTCTGTCTGTTTTAGCCCTGATAATTTACTTGTAGTTACTGCTAGCTCTGATAACACTGCTAAAATTTGGGATGCTATTTCTGGCAAAGAATTACGCATACTTAAAGATCACACATCTGTAGTTAATTCAGCACAATTTAGCAGCGATGGAAAGCTTATTATTACTTCCAGCACAGATAGAACTGCTAAAATTTGGCAAACTGAAAACGGAAAATTAATGAACAGCTTAAAAGTTTATGATTTTCCTCTAAAATGGGCATCATTTAATAATGATGGTTCTCGTGTAGTTCTTGCTAGCAATGACAACACAATGAAAATTTGCAACGCTGAACTAGAAAAACGTGATGCTACAACTATTGCTGAACTTGTAGAAAAAACTATCCCAATTAGATTTGAAAAAGATAGTTTTGCACCTAATCTAAAAGCTCAAATTGCTGTAAAACCTGCTCAAAAAACACCAACAGCTACACCAACTCCCGAAATTCCACATCCAGAAAAAGTTGCTAGCATTCCTGCATTGCCTAGCGAGTTAAACTTAAAAACTTTTGATTTTTTAACTGTAAAACTTGACGACCAAGGCAAGATTAGCGAACAAATCAAAAAACAAGCTCAATATTTTACACAAGAACTTGTTAGCGGCCCTGGCATTGATATGATTTTTATACCTGAAGGAAGTTTCCCAATGGGTCAACAAGATTGTGGTGCAAATGACAAAGAAGCTTGTCCAAAACGCGAAGTAAAATTATCAGCCTTTTATATGAGCAAATTTGAAGTTACCCAAGCTCAATGGAAAGCTGTTATGGGCAATAATCCATCACATTTCAAAGGTGATGATAATCTACCTGTTGAACAAGTAACTTGGTATGACGCGATGGAATTTTGCGAAAGACTTTCACAAAAAACAGGCAAGTTATTTAGATTACCAAGTGAGGCAGAATGGGAATATGCTGCCCGTGCTGGCACTACAACAATGTTTGCCTTTGGAAATACCATTAATTCAGAAATTGTTAACTATGATGGAACATTTCCTTATGGTAAAGCACCAAAAAGCCTTTACCGTAAACAAACTATCCCTGTAGGAAGTCTAGGATTTGCTAACGGTTTTGGTTTGTATGACATACACGGAAATGTGTCTGAATGGTGTTTAGATCCACTACATGAAAACTACATAGGCGCACCTCAAGATGGAAGTAGCTGGATAGAAAATGGTCAATTAAATAACCGTATGGTTAGAGGTGGCTCTTACAACAATATGGCAGCACTTTGTTTTGCATTTAACCGCAACTGGAACGCGCCAACTAGCAAATATAACCGTTATGGTATTCGCTTAGTTATGAGTGCTTCTAGTAATTAGTAGCATAGATTAATAACATAGTAGCTTAAGTTATCAATTTAACTTAAGCTACTATGTTGTATCTTTTATACTATGATAAACCTTCTTTATCCAGCAATTCCCAGTCAAATTTTAAAGGCTGATAAAAATGGATGTTGGGACAAAAGCGGAAAAAAAGTTTTTGTGAAATGGTAAATACGTAAGTAAAAAACAAAATAAAAGGGTTGAAAAAGACTCTGTGTTTTTCCTTGCTATTTTATCCGGCCCCGATTAAGTGGAGTGCTACCCCTTTTGCCTTCTTTTGCCTTCTTTTGCCTTCTTTTGCCTTCTTTTGCCTTTTGCTCTTAAACTGTTAACTACTTTTTGCCTTTTATGAAACTTGCCAAATAATCTCCTGAATAGTTAGCAAAACAAAATCATTAATATCCAAGCTATCTTTTTCTATTTGCTCTAAATTAACTTATGTTACGCAGGAATAAAAAATAAAGCGGATTAGCTAGAGACAAAAGTTCACTGTCGATTTGCTGTTGCTGCACGTTTTAATTTATTTAATTCTTCTTCAAGGTTCCTACGTTCTTGGGAGCTTAACTGATTGCCATAACTTTGAATAAATTTTTCCAAATGTTCGGCTGCTTTTTTAAATTTTTGTTTGCTATTGTAAGCTGAATAAAGCGTATAGTGAGCATCTGGAAAATCTTTAAGATCTGCCATATTTTCACTAAGTTTAAGTGCTTGTTCTGCATCACTAATAGCACTTGTGGGATCACCTTTAAGCAAATAATTTTGCGCTCTAAGGTCGTATAACAAAGCCAAACGATGCTTATTATTACTTGTTTGAGCATATTTCATGGCTTGTTCAATATGATTATGAGCGCGTGTTAAAAGCTCTAGTTGATTAGTAATGGTTTCATCTCTTTCTACAAAACGATTTATTGTTTTAGCTAAAATATGATGGGTTTCTGCCATAACTGATTGATTAATATAGCGACCTCCTCCAAAAATTATATGAGAGATAGAAAATTTTTTTATCCCTCTTAGAGCAGAAACTTGTTTTTTAGAAACCGCTTCAAACAAATTTAGTGCTATTTCAGCTTCTTTTATTGCTTCTTTTTGTTTTAAGGTACTATTTTGGTAAGTTAACACATCGGCTAAGATGAGATGAGCCGGAGGTGAAAGAGGATTTATCAAAATAGCCCGGCGAAGTTGGCGTTCTGCTCCAATCATATCCCGCCGCCACAAAAGTATGTCACCTAAAACAACTCGTGCATAATCAAAATTAGGATGGTTTTTAATTATTTTTTGAAGATCATTGATAATCTCGTTGACATTATAACTAGCATTAAATTTTGCTTCTGCTAAAAGTACACGTGTTTCAAAATCTGAAGGTCTTATGGATAAAGCACTAGAAAAACTATTTACAGCAGCTTCATAGCGTTTAAGAGATTGTTCTGTACGTCCACGATAAACTAAAGCATCAACATAAACGCCATTATTACTTTTAATTGCTTGATTAAGTAATTTTAATGCTTCATCAAACTTTTGTTGGTTAAATGCTTCAACACCTTTTAAGAAAAGCTCTTTAGCTTCTTTATTGGGTTGTTTATCTTCTTGTAAATAAACATTTAACTGTCTTTTAGTAGGTTGTACAATTGCTTCTTCATCGCTTTCAGAAAATGAAAGGTTTACTTCAATTAGTTTTGAATGCCCTGCTAAAACAGTTTCTGATATTTTTTGTTTTAACTCATTTTTAGAAAAAGTGATCAAACGTTCTCCTGTTTGTACTTTTACAGTTTTTTCCCCATTGCTTGAAATTTTGCCTATTGGCACATCATCTATTGTAATTTCTACTCCCTCAATATCAGGTGTACGAATAACTAAAGTCCCGTAATCGCTGTTATTAGTTGAGTTAGTATCAGCATAATTAACTACTGAAAGTGGCAAGTAATTAGCTTCTATTGAAGTTGTATTGTAGTGAGGATGTTGCTTTTGGTCTGTTAAGCGTGGTACTTCTTCACGTAAATACTTTACTAATTCATTAAATGTTACTACTCCATTTTGGTCTTCATCCGCATTACCACGAAGAGCTTCTAGAAAACTATAAGTAAAGGCTCCATGTCCTAACTCATCTAACTCATAGGATTGCTCTAATTGATCTGAAGCAGAAATAAAACCAATACCACTGCTAACACGTTGCATTTCTTCTAAATAACGAATATTAGCCCTTAGTGAACTAGAAGATGGATCGCGTCCAGCCATTTGAACTCCAGCACTATGACAAGTGTCAGAAAGCACTAGTCCTTTACGGGCAGACACTTTACTAACTGCATTGCGGAATTCTTCCATTTTTAGTGCTGTATTTGGCATATCTCGCAAATCTGTATCATAAAGAACAAAATAAGGTATATCTATTGTGCGGTTATCAATTCGCTGTGGAATTAAAGCTCCATGAACGGCGATATAGACAATAAAATAATCATCTGTTTTAGCATCTTTAAGGATGCTTAACGCCTTTTCTACATTAGCTTTAGTTCCCTGTTCATCCTTGAGTAGAACCATTTTTCCACCTTCGCTTATATCACGAAAGTTTCCGCCTTCATCGCTACGTAAAAAATCATAAATGGCTTGAGCATCATCAGCAGCATTTTTTAGATTAGAAATTTGATAACCATCAAGATCTTTATCACCATTTTTATAACGTGAGATACCAATTATTATTGCCCATAGATTTACTTCTTTACCTGCTTTTACTTCAGCACTTGTTGCCCCAACTTTGACATTAATTCCTCTAGTGCGTTTTTCTTGACCGCTAACATTACTAGTTAAAGCTATTAGAAGTGTAAAAAAGAAGATGCAGAAGATGTATTTATATATGTTATTAAGTTTTAGCATAGTCTTCTACCTTTTTATAAAATAAAAACAGTGACAATTAAAATTGCCACTGTTTTTATTGTTATCTAGGTGTAATGATAGGTGGTTGTGCTACTACATTAGGTCTTGCATCATTACCAGATTGACTAATTACAATGCCTGTCACAGTGCCTGCTGCAATTGCTGCTGTGGTGACTAAAATTTTATTTCGTGTTGACCAAAAGCCAGCTTTAAAAACAGATATTTCACCAGTCCAAGAGTAATTTGTGTCTTTTACTGTAGCTGTGATGGATGTAGTGCCAGGTGTATTACCTGCCGTAAAGTTAATAGAAGCTATACCTTGGCTATTTGTAGTAGCAACAGCATTAGTAGCACCAAATTTTCCTAATTGACTGCCTAAAGTAAAAATAATTGGTAAGTCAGGTACAGGACGGTCATTTTCATCTGTAACTTGAATTTGTATTTGACGGGTACTACGAGCTTTTACACTTAATGCTGCGCCTACTTCAACAGGTCTAACAATATACTGTCGGCTATTTTGAAAAATTACATCTCCTAATATTTCTAATTGACCATTACAATTAGAAGCACGAAAACTAGATCCAGCATCAGCAGTAAAAATCAAACCTCCTGACTCTACATAAGCTTGTGATTTATCATTAAGTTTTACATTTAATGAGCCTCCAACTAAATCAGCAATCAATACAGATTTTTCTACCTCATTACCTTCAACTACTTTACTAACAGCAAAATAAACAGAAGTGTTTTGGCCTAATATAACTTTTCCTGAGCTATTAATAAAAAGCGTTGCAGTAGCATCTTTTCCTGTTTGTAAGTAATCACCAGAATTTAAAAAACTCTTTTGATTAACTATTTGTCCATTAATAGATATTTTGCCAAAAGCCTCTATAGTACCTATATTTCCTAGCAAATAACTTTTTTGAAAGTGGTTTGGCAAATATTTATTTATCTCTTTGCTACTAGCATAAGTAGGTGTTGGGATGATGGCTACTAAAAGAGAGATAATTAGAAACAAAACCATTAAAGTTAGTTTATTTTTTATCATATTAGCTCCTTTCCATCAGTTAATTTAATTGGCTCATTACCACATTAGTAATTAGGTATTACAAGATTAATTACTGGTAAAACAATTTTATTTTCACTAGAGTTAACTAATGGGTTAGCTAAAGTTATACTGGTCAAACCATTAGATTGAGTTGTAGCACTAGTGCTGCTATCAAAAACCGTAACTTGTACTTTGCTATATTCTGGATGGTCATTAGCTCCAGTAAATTTTTGCTCTACAGTAAAACTTTGACCTCGTAAAAGACGACTTTCTTGTAAAGCTTGTGTTAGGTTAACAGTAATAGCTTGATCAACAGCTTGACCATTAGCATTAAAAAATTGGAAAGTTGCTCGATTAACATCAAGATTTGAGTCATAAACAGAAAATTCAACTGTAAAAATATTCCCACTACGAGAAAATGAAACTCTAGGAGTGCGTCTAGTATCTACAGGATCAATAAGTTTTACTTCTGTTGAGACTTTTCCAATTAAAGGAATTTCAATTGGATTTTTAGCTTCTTGTGTAATAGTAAAACGTGAAATAAGTGCTTGTGGTAAAACTTCTCTAGCACTTAAATTTTCTGTTGAGTTACTAACAGGTGGAATTAAAGGTTGAAACAAAATAAAAAATGTTCTTTTTTCTTTTGCTTCCAACAATATATTACTTCCCATATTTATTCTTTGCCCACTGCGATCTGGACGGTCAGCTTGAACAAGAAAAAGACTTTGGTCATCGGGGTTAATAATTCTTTGACTATCAACATCATCTCCAAAACGTAACATTGAAGCAAAGGTCATTGGTGCTTGACCACAACCAACATTTTCTAATTCAAACATTCTAAATAATGGTAGGTTCTTAGGTTTACGCCGAGCAGAAACTGGGCCAAAAATAAGTGGTAAGTTATCATTTTCTACTCTTAACCTTAAAATAGGTACACCAACTACTTCTACATTAAAACTACAAGTAGTTTTATTTCCTGCACGATCTGTTGCAGTAACAGTTACAGGAGTTTTACCAACTGCAAATAATGAACCTGATGGGATGGAATACTCAATTTTTGTATCTGGACAATTATTAATAAGTATTGCCGAAGGGTAATCAACTCTAATTGCACAATCTTCTCCAAAGGTATTAACTTTTATATCTTCTGGACAGGCTAGTTGAGGCGGTTGAGAACTATTAACTCTTACATTAAAACTACAAGTTGCTGTCGCTCCTGTTGGATCAGTAGCAGTAACCGTAACTAAAGTTGTACCTAATGGAAAAAATGTTCCTGTAGCAGGAGAACTAACCACTCTTACACCTTCACAAGAGTTATTTACTGTTGGTGTTGGATAATTAACCACCATACCACACTGACCATTAGTAGCTGTTACAGATATATCTGTTGGACAATTAATTTTTAATGGCTCTCCACTTCCTACTGTAACATTAAAACTACAAGTAGCAGTATTACCAGATCTATCAGTTGCAATAACTTGAACTATTGTTGTGCCTAAAGGTAAAAGAGAACCTGAAGGAGGTAAATAAGTTATGCTGGTAAATTGTGAATTATCAGTAACTTGTACAGGTGGATAAACTACTGTGGCAAAACAATTTCCTGGTGAAGTATTTACTGTAAAATTTGCTGGACAAATTATTCTAGGTGGCTCTTGGTCAAGAACTATAACTCTAAAAAAACAAGTTGCTCTATTTCCTGAAATATCAAAAGCCGTTAATGAAACTGTTGTAGTACCAATAGGAAACAATGACCCCGTTGGAGGATCAAAAACAACCCTATCTATACCACAATTATCAGTAATTCTTGGGCCAGGGAAATTTACTAACGCACTAGCTTGGCCAGGAGAACTATTGACAGTAATATCTGTAGGACAAATAATTCTAGGAGCTTCATTATCAACTACTGTAATAGTAAAACTACACTGTCCAACTGTTTGTCCTGATAAAGATGCTGTAACAGTTACAGTTGTTACTCCTATAGGAAAAAATCCTCCTGAAGGATGAGAAAAAGTTAAAGTTGCACTTGTAGGACACCCATTAATATTAGGAGGTGGAAAAGTAACATTTGCACTACACATAGTAGGATCTACCGCAACACTAATATTTTCTGGACAAGTAAGACATTGAGGTTGTTGTATTATTGCTCCATTAGTGGTTTTTGCAAAGAAAACTACTAACAGCAACAATAATGAAACTAACCCTATAATAAAATGAATTATATTTGATGATTTCTGATTAATAGGGTTAGGTAAAAAATTTATTTGCGTCATAGCCCCTCCTTTAAGTACAAGAATGGAACATTATTAAATGACGCAATATCTATGCCTTATAGAGTAGCTAAGGAAATAAATTACCGTAAGCGGTTTATTTATAAAAATAACTATAACTCAAGTAAAATAAATAGTTTAGAATAATAGTTATTATAAGAAATTTTAAATTTACTATATTAAGTTTATAACCTTAAGTGATAGGAAATTTTAATAAAAATAAATTGCGAATAAATTAGCAGTCTATTGAAAAATTTAACAAAGTTTTTATTTTAAGGGAGATTAGGAGAAAGGGATTTTGTCAGGGCCATAATAATAAATTTGATTGTCATCAAACCAAACGCTATGTATTTGGAGCCAGTTATCAACAAAGTAATGCTCAGTTTTACTATTTTCTATGTCTTGGCCTAGAATTTTTATCAGTTTGTGTTCTAAAGTTTGTCGGGTAAGTTCATCAAAATACACTATTAATAGATAAATTGACCCATCTGGAGCCGTTAGTATTTCACTAAGTAGAGGAAACTTTGGTGCTAGGCCAAGATCCTCTGTAACTAAAGTTTTACCATCATTATCAAGTTTAACATGCCAAAGATGTAAACCATCTTCTTTTAGTGATTGATAATAACCATCATAAACTAAATGTATTTCATCTTTTTTAGTTGCATAAATAGCAATCGAAGATGGAAGACTGCCATCTACATTTGTTCCTAAAAGAGGACTAGCAAGAATAGAAAATTGATTATTTTCATAGCTAGCTAAAATTAATGGTCGTGATAAATTTATTGCGGTGGGGGGCACCCAACTAGTTGAAACTAATAAAAGTTTTCCATTTTTAGTTACTGCTGCTTTTATCGCGCTGTTTAGCGGCTGTGGATAGATGTCTAAGGAGTCATTACCAATTGACCAACAATAAGCATAATAGCGTGAATAACGATCACTATCTTTATCATTCTTTGCTAAGCCTACTACTAGAGCAAAAATCTGATCTTTACTTAATATTAATGTAGGGAAAGCAGGATGAAATATTGTTGGAGCTAAAGCTTGCCATTGAAGTGAAGTTTGAGTTTCTGAGTTAAAACAAGCATATTCAATTGTCTGCATTTCTAAAGGGTCTTCAAGAGAATTTTTACCACATCGTAAAGCGTGAATAGACAAATTATCATCTACTAAACAACAAATTTTAGTTCTAGTTAGTTGTGGATTATAAAATTGTTTATTGCTTGCCATACTACGCAGCTTATTTACTAAGTGCAATAGTTTTTCATAATTATTAGAATTCATATTTTTTAGGTAGTTAAAAAATTTATTAAAGAAAAGTTATTTTAAGTAACCACTATTTTGTGCTATTTTGCGCTCTACTTCTAAGTATTCTTCCCCGCCATTATTTAATGGACAAAGCAAATTATTAGGATCATCACTAGTAGGAAAAGGTATTTTACTACTAAAGATTTTAGCTAAAAGTTGGCTAAGAGCATTGTCTGTTGATTTTGAAGATAAAATAATAGCTTCTTTTTCTAAACCGTCTTTTTCTCCTGACCAACTCTTTAGCACTGCTAAAGCTTGAGCATTTTCAATTTCATTACAAAGTAAAAGTGTTAATCTATCTTTTGATCCATATTTGTTTATTATATCAACTATTTCTTTTGTGTAATTTCTTACTCCATCCCAATTACCTATATTAAAAATTTCACCATTTATATCACAAATTTTTTCTTCAATAATTTTAGTTTTTATATTCAAAATACGTTCAGTTGTTTCTAAATAAGAAGCTAATAGCTCTTTATAATCAGCAGTTTGCCAATAACTATTATTTACAACTAATAAGTTTAATTCCAATACTTTTTTTTCTGCAATAGAATAAATTATTGGTGATGGAGGATAGGAGGAAAAATAATTTTTTACCAAAGTAACAGCATTTCTTGCATTACGTTTAATTGAAGTGCTTTTCATTAATTTTCCTTTTTAAGATTTTGCCAAGCTTTAGCATCATAGTTTTGTTTTACTGCTTGCCAATTTTGTTCCGTAGTATGTTGCCAAAAACTATCAATACGATCATTAGCAGCAATTTTTTCATCTTCAAGTAATCGTTTAATTAATGGATGCTCATCAAAATTTGGTGCAGTAACAAATGTTAATACCACAAATGAAGCTAGTGAACTTTCGCTAGTTATTCCATAAGTGCGAGCTTGATTTATTGCATTTGATACCAGAATTTTTAATTCTTTTTCTGGAATTTGACAAATTACAGTTAGATTTTCTCCTATCTGTACAGCTACTTGTGGATGGTTTTCATAAATATATTCAACTAGTTTACGTAAAAAAGATATTTCTGCTACAGACTGAAACGCTTGTATTTGTTGGTTACGAATTTTTAGCATAATTTTATAAATTTTTAGAAAGATTTTTACCCACCAATTATTACTGTTGGGTAACCTGTTGAAATTACTCCTGCGTGCGAAGTAGTGCTAGTAATTCGTGCTGCTGGTTGAAAACCTATTTGTACAGTAAATGAGCCTGTTATTATAGTTGCACTACAATTAAGTGAATCTGTAACCCTAGCCGCAGGCATATAACCAACAAGCACTGTTGGCATACCTGTAATGATTGTGGCTGCGCCTGTTATTGGACAAATTGCAGAATCAGAAATACGTGCAGATAACATAAATTTTTCCTATTTTAATAGCAATTTAATCTATTATCCAAAATATACTTATAAAAATATACTTTGAATATTTTAGATATTTTATTATCTAACTACCATTTGATTTTAATTTTCCAATCCATACTCTTCACTAACTTCATATTCTCCTTCTTCCAAAGCATCTGCAAATTCTTCTAACCAATCTTTTAAGCTTTTAGCAACAACAGTTCTTGCTCCGTCATCATGCCACATTTCTATTATTTGACCTATATTACCTTCTTCTGCTGGATCTAAATCTATACAATGATGATCTCCACCTCCGTTATGTGTAATTGGTATCCATTTAAGATTATACCAATTTGGTTTTACGGGCCCTTCTGGTTCACCTTTATTTTCCTCAAAGTCTCCTCCCTCCACTAATTCTTTCCATACTGTCCATTGTGATTTTATTTCTTCTAAAGATAAGAAATCTCTTGCTTCTATAAACCCAATCATCTTATTTGGATACTGCCCATTATGAATTTTATATGACTCTTTTATTTCTTTAGGAAATTTAACCCCTAAATATCTTTCAGTTTCAGCTATTTCTTCATCTGTTGCACCTGGTTGTAAACTATCAAGAACATTTTTTGCGTTATTTTCTAACCATTTTTCTATTTTTTTCCAAGTTTTTTTCATTTTATTTTCCCATACTATTATTTATATTCTAATTAATATATTGAACTTCATAGTAAAAAAAGCTTTTCTGTTTTTAAGTTTGAATTACTCAAAGAAAAACACTCTGCTATTTCTTGCTTTTCCGTTTCTGTCATAAAACTTTCTATTTGACCAAAAAAATTTATTAGTTCTTTGCTTGTGCAAGTTGGGAGAAATTTAGCTAATACTCTAGGATCATAAAAACGAAAATATAATACTCTACCTTCTTCATCACGTACTCTAACCAAGCGTCTTAAATGATTAAATAAAGCAGAGTTTTCCATTTTAGTTAAAACAAAAACACCCCAATGTTTTCCCCAACCTTCTAATAAAAGCCATTCTGCAAATGTTGAATCAGCCGTTAATTTTACTAAATATGGTGCTACTTCAGCCATATCATCTTCTAATTCACTAGCAAAAAGACATTCACATTCTACTTGATGTTCATCTAATTTTTCTAAAAGATTAGGAATTGACGCACCATCAAGAATAGCGTAAGACTGTATATCTTCATTAGAAAATAGTTTTTGAGCTAGCTTATTCAACATTTGTTCTGTTAGCATAATTAATCCTAAATTTCGACAAAAGGCACACCATCAATAGCAGCTTTTTTCATTGCTAAAGCTCCTGGGCTATAGCTACTAACTTTTCTGGCTCGTTTTGGCAATGGTAAGTCTGCCATTTCTCCTGCTATTCCAGTGTCTGCTTCTTTTGGCCTCTTTGGTATTGTTGGTTGAGCATCCATTGCAGCAATTGCCATTCCACCACTATTTATATAAACCATTGTACCATTAATATAAATACCACTACTATCTATAGTAATAAAACCTCCATCACCTACTAAACTAATACTTCCACTTTTAAGCGCGATATATGTTCCTGATTTAATGTCTATTTCATTACCTGCTTCTAAAAAGATATTTTCTCCAGCTTTTTGGCAAATATCCCCACCAGCACTGCGAGAAAATGAACCTCCTTCTTTCTCATTATGGTTATTTTTGATCGTAAGGTGTTTATCATTACCAATAGATTCTAATTGATCTCCACCAACAATTAGATGACTATTGCTTCCAACAGTCTCAAATAAATCATTTTTTATTCTAATATCTTTATTTCTTTGTGCATGAATAAAAATTTGTTCCTGTCCTTTTTTATCTTCAAACCGTACTTCATTAAAACCTTCTCCACCTTTTGAAGAATAGCTTTTAGTAGTGCTTTTAGTTTTTTCTGCTGGAAGTTCATAAGGAGGCATAGAACTACCATTATAAACACGCCCTGTAATAATTGGACGATCTGGATCACCTTCCAAAAAATCAACTATTACTTCTTGTCCTATTCTAGGTAAAAACATTGCTCCCCAACGTTTTCCAGCCCAATTTTGTGAGACACGTACCCAACAAGAACTATTTTCATTATATTTTCCTTCTCGATCCCAATGAAACTGAACTTTTACTCGACCATAATTATCAACATGTATTTCTTCCCCTTTTGGCCCTACCACTATTGCAGTTTGAGAACCATAAATTATGGGTGTAGATGTTGCTCTAGCAGGTCGATAAGCCGAAGGATAGGGTATAGCTTGAAAATGGTTTCTATAATCAAAACTTTCTATAGCATTAGCTTCTGAACTACGATAATTGCTACCTTGGTCTGCAATATGATGTATTGAAGTAAGAACATAATCATTATTAAGATCTTTTCGATAATGTTCTACTAACTTAAAACGAGAGCCTGAAACAAAAGCTCTACTAGTGCTTGATCCAATAGCAAGAATTCTAGCAATATCTTCTTCTTCCATACGAATGCTAACACGTTCTTCACCTTCACTTTTCTTGTAATATTTACCAGGATAATCATAAATTTCAAATTTTCTTTCATCCTTGCCTATTACATTAGCTGTAAGATCTAATGTAGGTTGCTTAAAGTCAAAATCATTTATTTCATATTGCCCCGGGCGAATTTCTTGTCTAATACTCCATTCAGTAATAACTTCTTCTGCTCGGCGTTCCCCACTAGATAGTTCATATCTAATAGTAGGCTGATTTTTACATACCTTAAATTCATTGTAATGGTCAGCTAAAACTAAAGTATGTTTTTTTGCTTCATGCTCAAAAAAATAAAAAATTCCTTCTTCTTCCATTAAACGAGAAATAAAATTAAAGTCCGTTTCTCGGTATTGAACACAATATTCTCTAGCTTCAAACTTACGATGCAGCCGTAACTTAAAATCAGCATATTCATTGTGTGAAATCCTTTTTATATGCTCATCTAAAATTTGTTGAATAATATCTGGAACCGTCATATTTTGAAAAATACGACAATTGCTAGTTCGCGTTAGCATCCAAATCCAAGGGACTAATGTAGCGTGATAGTAAGCAAAAGTTGAAGATGAACCCCCTTGAGAAAATGTATTAATTAATCCATTTATATATTGTTCTGTTTTATTATCAGCCAAAATCATTTTAATTGTTGCTTGTTTACCAACAATAGAATCAAATGTAATAGCACGATCTTCTGAATGTAATCGTAAATCAAAATGAAACATTCGTGAAATAGCTTCTTGTCCAGTAAAACCTTGTAATAAAAGAACATCTTCTCCTAAAGGTGTAAAGAGTTGGAATTTTCGATTTTGTTGTTTATATTCTCCCAAGTTAGTTTCCTTTCTTTACTAAATTAACTATTTTGATAAAGTGCTATATGTAAGTGGCTAATAACAGGTATAAAGCGTCTTATCAAGGTTTCTAAATCTCTTAGTTTTAAGATTGTTCCTGGATCATTAACTAATTCTCTTAAAACCTCTGTTGCTTCTGATTGAGATAAAAAATATCCTTCTTCTCCCATTCTAGCAGCAAGATATTCAGAATATTCTGCTATAGCTATTTCTTTTACTTCATCATAATCAACCCAAGGCATTAACGCGCCAGCGGGCGGAAATAAATACATTAAAGTAATCTTAGTCACATTATAAGACACAACCATATAAAAGAGTTTTTCCAAGTCATCAACAGTTTTTAAGACTATAACAATAGTATTAGACACAATGCGTTCTACGGCTCCTAAAGTTTTATTTGGTGGTAGTGTTCGTTTTTTTAATAATCGAGCAATAAAATAAGCTACATCTTCCCTACTGCATTTTAGAGGTAAATTATTTATTGCAAAGCCTGCATCAGTTGATGATGGAATCGGCATAAAAAGCTTGTGATAACGATAACGACATGTGTTTAAGATTTGCAATAATGCTGATGCAAGATAAAGTGAGCGTTCTAATGTGTCACGATTACGATTATAAAATAACGCTATCTTTGCTGGACTCATGCCTAATGTAATATACCAGGGAACAAATATACTTTGTAAAATCTCCTTCTCACCTTGTGCTAAGACGATTTGGCTATTTTCTTGATTAATTGGTGAGCTAGCACTGGGCCAACGCTCTTCAACAAATTTTTGTGCTGATAAAGAATGTAATATATCTCCCGTAGTAAAAAGTACTTCTTCAGGAGAAGCATAGACTAGTAGATTATCGCCTGGCCAAATTGACCCAGGCGATAATTCTACTAAACCATAATTGCTTGTTACTAAAGTTGGTTGGGCAGTAGGCAAAAAATGGGCTACCATTTCTGCCGCCTGTTTACCCATTGATATTAAGCGAGGATTATTTTCATATCCTAAAGGGTGAGGAAAAACTTTATTATTCATTTCCACCTCACTATCATATTAGTTTTGCCTAGCTAAATAATTTCATAAATGAAATTACTATCCGTTCCTACCTTAACCGTCACTTGAGAGACAGCTTGTTTTACTGCCATTCTAGACAAAAATTCTCCTGCAATTTCTGGAAGCAATGTTCCTGTCAAAATATGATCAACATTACGTGCGCCGCTTTCTACCTCTTTACAACGGCTAGCTATTTCATCAATAACAAACTCATCATAACTAAAACTAGCATTATGGTTTTCTTTCAATTGTTTAGCAATTCTGCCTAGTTGTAGTTTGATAATTAATTTCATCACTTGATCAGAGATAGGAAAATAAGGAATAACAATCATACGTCCTAGTAAAGCAGGTTTGAAGGCTTTTATCAGTTCTGGTCTTAGTGTTTCAACTAATTTATCAGGTAATGGTGTAGTATCAGGATCAGCACAAAGCTTCATAATTGTATCTGTACCTATATTAGAAGTAAGCAAAATTACAGTATTCTTAAAGTCAATTTCACGACCTTCTGCATCTTCTAATATGCCTTTATCAAAGACTTGATAAAAGAGTTCCATTACATCTGGATGAGCTTTTTCTACTTCATCTAAAAGAATTACAGAGTAAGGTTTACGTCTTACAGCTTCTGTTAAAACACCTCCTTCTCCATAACCAACATATCCAGGAGGCGAGCCTTTTAAGGAAGATACAGTGTAAGCTTCTTGGTATTCGCTCATATTAATAGAGATAAGGTTACGTTCTCCACCATAGAGTAATTCTGCTAGTGCTAAACCTGTTTCTGTTTTACCTACACCACTAGGGCCAACTAAAAGAAAAACTCCAATAGGACGGCGTGGATCTGTAAGAGTAGCCCGCGAAGTGCGAATACGACGGCTGACGGCTTCCAAAGCATGTGATTGACCAATGATACGTTGTTCTAATTTTTCTTTCATTGTGAGAATTAAATTAATCTCATCTGTAAGCATTTTGCCAATAGGAATACCTGTCCAACCAGAAATAACTTCTGCTACTGCTTGAGCATCTACACAGGCTTGCATTAATGGAGTTTCACCTTGAATGCTGGCTAGTTCTTGATTTAGCTTTGCCAATTGATTTTGTAATTTCTCTAGAGGCTCTTTTGGTTCGTTATCTTTAGCTTGGTTTGTAGCTTGATTTTCTAACTCTAATCTTATTGTGCGAATTTGATTAATTAGCCCAAGCTCTTGATCCCATTGAGCTTTTAGCTGTATTAAGCGAGTTTCAAGATTAGCTTTTTCTTCAGAGATTTTACTAATACGTTTTTGGTGGTCTGTGCCTGTTAAAGTCTCTCGTTTTAAGCTGTCTAATTCTGTATTGAGTTGATCTAGCTTGTGTTGTGTCCCTTCTACTGAAGATGGAATAGCTACTTGGCTAATTGCTACACGAGCGCAAGCCGTGTCAAGTACGCTAACACATTTATCAGGAAGTTGACGACCAGTAATATAGCGATGTGAAAGTTTTACAGCACCAATAACAGCTTCATCCAAAATACGTACATTATGATGATTTTGTAGCTTACTAACTAAACCTCTCATCATAGCAATAGCTTGCTCTTCATTTGGTTCTTCAATTTTAACAACTTGAAAGCGTCTAGCTAATGCAGCATCTTTTTCAAAATACTTTTTATATTCTGCCCAAGTAGTAGCAGCAATTGTTCTTAACTCTCCACGAGCCAAAGCTGGTTTAAGCAAATTAGCAGCATCGCTTTGACCTGCTTGTCCGCCTGCTCCAATCATTGTGTGAGCTTCATCAATAAATAAAATTATTGGCTGTGGTGAAGATTTTACTTCTTCAATTACTGATTTTAAGCGATTTTCAAATTCGCCTTTAATCCCTGCACCAGCTTGTAATAAACCAAGATCAAGTGTACGAATAACAACATTTTTTAGTGGTGCTGGAACTTCACCTTCAATAACACGCAGCGCGAAACCTTCTACTACTGCCGTTTTACCTACTCCTGCTTCACCTGTAAGAATAGGATTATTTTGGCGACGACGAATTAGAATATCTATAATTTGTCGTACTTCAAAATCCCGTCCTAGAACAGGGTCAATATCTCCTTTACGCGCTCGCTCTGTTAAATCAATAGTAAATTGATCTAATGCACGAGTTTTTCCTACAAGAGTTACTGCTCCACTAGATGCTACTTCTGAAGGAGATTTGCCAAAAGATTTTATTTCTTCTGATGATCCTGCGGTAATTTCTATAAACCTTTTTTTCAAAGTATCTGGAACAATTAATTCAAATTCTTTAGAAATTTCACGAGCGATTTTTAGCAAGCGTTCATCTGTAAGCATTGCTAATAAAATATGACCAGATCTAATTTGTGATTCACCAAAATCAATTGAAGCAACCAACCAAGCGTTTTCTAATAATCTAGGTATATTAGAAGAAAGTGCTGGATTACGATTATTACCAGTCTTTAAGCTTTCTAGTGCAGCAGTCAAATCTCGATTAAGTCGTGAAAGATTAATCTCAAAATGTTGGGTAATTCGTAAAAAATCTGTATCTTGAACTTCTAAAAGCTTTATCAAAAAATGCTCTAAATCAACATCAAAATTAGTTTTTGACAAACATAGCCCAGCCGCCTTTTCTAAAGTATTTCGACAGGTATTATTTAATTTTTCAATTAATGATTTAAGGTTAGTATTCATAACCACCACCTTTCCAGACTAGACTAGAAAATAGCCATCTGTTCTAAGCATTACTTGTCTATCATCTTGATTAAATTCTTTAGTTTTAAGCCATGTAGTCCAACCTAATAACATACCTTGTTGTTGATTATTTGTTATTTTGCAAGCAGGAACTTGTGTTTTTTCCAGAACTAATTGCTTGTCAAAATCAAGTTCTTGCCCAACTAATAAACGGGTTAAATCAATAACAGGTTGATAAGCTGAACCCGTAGGTAAAAATTCTTTAAACTCTTGAAATTTTAATGGGCCAAAAATTAAACAAAATTTAGATTGCTGATCCCAAACTCTAGTCCCTACAATAGTATTTTGTCCTAATACACTATTAGCTTTTCCAAGTCGAGTTATGCTTTCAGAGTCAAGTTTTAACCATTGTCCAGTAAGCGATTCTACTTTGACGGGAACTTGAAAAAAATCTCTTAAAATAGCAGTTATCGCGCTAATAGAATGAGGTTTTTGACTAATAAGACCTCCATAAAGAAGTAAAGCTTTATCAGAAAAACTAAGTCTTTTTTGTAAGCCTTTTGTACCCATTCCAATTGTGTCAAAAAGATAATTTGTAAAGTAATCATCATGATTTTTTTCATAAATTACAGGAAATCTATATTTTTCCCATGCTCGATAGAATAAAGAGATCATTCGATGGTTAAAGATATCTAAAAAATCTGCTAAGCTTTGATCCTTGTAGCGACGGCGTTCAATTAGAAGTTCTGTATAAGGTAAGGGCAATACACCATTTATCCCAGCCATTCCCATAAATCTTACAAACATTTTGCTTGGATGTTCTGTTGATGAGTCTTCTGGAGAAAATACAATTTTATTTATTTCACTAGGTGGAAAATTAAGTGAAATATGATTATAAAAACGTGTTACTTCTTGTTTAGGGTTACTATCATGACCAACACCAAAACGACTAGGAAAACTTCTTTCTAAAAGCCTTACTGCTTGAAAGAAATCAAAGCAATATGGTTCTTGGGCTAAGTGTTGTTTTAAAGAAGGATTTGATCGCCTAAACGAGGTAGCCATGTTTTTACCCATCCTTCCCGTTGTTTAGTGCTGATTTTCAATTGGCTAAAAGAATTAAGAGAAGTATAAAGTGCTAAAAAGCGTTCTAGCACACAAGCAAAAAGAAAAACACCACTACCAACAAATTGATCTTCATCAAATTCAACAGAACATTCAGTTCCTCGAACAAAACCTGTTCCAATACGTGGCCCAATTTGGCGAACTACTCGACGACTACTTACTTTTTCAATTCCATAAATTTGTTTTCTTGTAGCTGGAGAATCCATAAAATCATAAAGAAGCAAAATTTCTCGTAAAGCTTCAGCAGAGTTTTCTTTACTCTCAACAATTGATAAATAGTTTAAGCTTAAATGTGAAATCAGCCGCCAATGTGCTGAACGTCGCATGGGTGGACGTAAAGTATTAGTAGGTTTTTTTAAACAAATAACTCGTGAAATAGGTGCATTACCCTCTACTTGAAAATCTCCATCTTGACCTCCAAAAGGTAATTTGGCTGGTAAATCTCGATTTGTACAAGTTACAGATACAGTTAAAGTTTCTACTGCTGGAACATTAGGATTAAAATTAAGGTCTACTAATGAAATATAGATTTCTGTTCCTGGGTCGTCTTTACGTTGTGAAGCACGCCTAGTTGTATACCAAAAGGTTTTGATTTGTTCATGTTTATAACTATGTCTTAAAGAATAAAAAGGCTGATAATGCTGTGCTTGCTGTAAATAAGGGTCTGTAGTTATCACATCATCTACAGAATAAATTTCTGTTGCCATTTGCCGATGAATATCAGCAATAACATGATATTCATATTGTTGATGTGTAAGTTGAATAGGTTCAGCAGTTTTATGAAAAAGATTAATAATAGGTGTACAGCCTAGTTGAAACGTGGCAGATTCTATACGAGTAGTTGGAGGTTTAACATCTTTTAGATAAATAAAAATTTCAAACTCTTCTCCAAAACCAGCTTTAGCAGCTAAATCAATACCTAACAAATCAAAGAAGAGATATTTTTCTGGAAAAGCAAAATATTCTGTTAATAAACGATACCCAATAAATGAGCGTGTAGTATATGGTAGTAATCCTTCATCTTCGCCAAAACCTACAGCTTGAATATTATCTTTTGGCAATGAAATTACATTTGGAGTGCTACCTAAAATTCTCTTCCCTTTAACAGAACGCAATTCTATATTAGTAACATTATTAAAAATAAGTTCATAGAGAGGATAAACAAGCTGTGCTTCCCCATTAAGAAAAAAGCGTAATCGGTCAATTGGCTCTTTACCTTCGCTTTGTTTTAGCTCAGATAGTTGGGTATTATTTAGACAATGCAAAGAAAGTTTAATAAATGCTTGACTATATCTACCATAAGAATCAGCAGGGGCATTAGAACTTAGTTCAGCAGATTTCACTTCAAGAGGCCATAATGTAGTTGGGTAACAAGTGCGAAACCTACAAGGTGTTCCATGAATTGGTCTAGAATAAAGTGTAGTGCCTTTATTAATTTGATAACTAGTGGTTAATTTTCCTTGTTCAGGGTCAAGGGCAAACTTAGCAATAGACATTGATGGTATAGGGTTTAAGTAATGAGGGTAAAGGGTATTAAGCAAAGACTCTGTTACTTCAGGAAATTCATCATCTAGTTTTAGGCGTATACGTCCAGCTAGAAAGGCAAAAGCTTCAATAAGACGTTCTACATGAGGATCTTCGCATTTATCTTTTTCTAAAATTAATCTGCCAGCAACTTTAGGATATTTTTCTGCAAATTCTGCTCCCATCTGTCTTAAAAAAGCTAATTCTTTTTCATAATATCCTAATAGTTCATCTCTCATCACCCCTCCTTAACAAGGTAACGGCCACTATCAAGACGTAGCACAGTATCAAAACTTACTGGTTCTGGAGCAGGTTCCACTTTAAGTCTTGCATCGATACGAAAATGTAAAGCTGGCTCATTCTCTAGTACAGGCTCAAGTTTTACTAAAGTATCTTCTAACCTAGGCTCAAATATTTTGATTATTTTTTCCAACAATTTTTCTAAATTATGCTGTTCATTAACACTTTTAACATTTACATTAGAAAGATCGGGCAGTCCATAATTAGCAATAGAATGATTTAACTCTTTTAACTCATCAGGTATTTTCAATGTTTGACGTGTGTTAAGTAACCATTCTAAATCACGCTTTACAGCTTGCTTAAACTGCTGCAAACTGCGTGAACGTGAAGCCAGAGGTTCTTGCGCTACCTCTGGCTCATCGTCAAGCAAACGATCTATTACTGATGGAGTAATATGTATTTCGCTATCAAATCTACTCATCCTATTACACCTTCTTATTTA
This sequence comes from uncultured Clostridia bacterium, assembly GCA_964492845.1. Lineage (GTDB taxonomy): Bacteria > Acidobacteriota > Blastocatellia > Chloracidobacteriales > JADJPF01 > JADJPF01. Next base: position 185,022 of record CAZBMZ010000007.1, on the reverse strand, counting down.
ATTTTAGATCCCAGCCTGCTACTACACTACCAGAACCTCTACCACCTTCAACTTTTGTTGGAACATATTTAAGTTCTATTTTTCCATAATTCATAGAAACTTCTTCCATTGGTATAGATTCTCCTTGACTGCTCCCACCAGGACGAACAGAAGTTATTAATACATCGGTTAGTTTATATTCCATATAAAGTTCTTTTTCTCCACCAGCACGATGTAGCGATAAACAAGCAGATTTTAAGTGTTCTCCTGTTGCACAAGCTAAAGCTAGTTTTGGAGAAGCTTTATCAAGCAGTTTTACTATGCTTAGATCTTGAAATTGCGCTCGTCCAGCAGATAGTGATCCTGCTGTGCTGGCAACTCCTGCTGAGGCTTGCATTACACCCCAACTAAAAGAAAGTATTTCGATTTCACCTTTATGTTTATCGTCTGTACTTTCACCTTCAATTCCATCAATTTTTAGAAATGCGTCCATAACTTTACTCCTTAGTAAATTCACAAATTATTAACTGCTTTCACGGTTAGTTCTTAAATTCCAATTCTTAACTTTACGGCCTTCAACACGGCCAGAAGAAACTTTTGTAGGAAAATATTCCCATTCAATTTGGCTATAACTTAAGGAAATTTCTTCTAGTGGAATTTTTTCTCCATAACCGCGACCACCTGTTCTAACATTAGTAATAACAACATCAGATAAACTGTATTTCATATAAACTTGTGCTTCACCCCCAGCGCGACAAAGCTGTAATACAGCGTTACTCAAATGCAGCCCACTAGCACAAGCATGTGCTAAAGCTGGTGATGAAGTATCAATAGCTTTATAAATAGAAAGATCTCCAAAATGCGCTCGTTCTGTTCTCATTGCCCCACCACCACTAGCTGCACCAGCATGAGGTTGGGCTACGCTCCAGTGAAAATCAAGAACTTCAATTTCACCTTCATGTTTATCATGTGTACTTTCACCTTTAATTCCATTAATAGAAAGAAAAGCTGTACCTCGGTATTCTTCCATTTTTGGCGGGCCAGAAATTAATGTTCGGATAAGATTTAACAATTCGCCTATGTCCGATTTACCTACATTTGTTGGTGCTTGATTAGGAAGATTAAGTCCTGACATAAGATTATCCTTTTCAATAAGCTTGTTTAATTGTGGCAGAAATTATCTTGTGGTTTTCTGCCACAATTAAAAGCTACTTATTTTTGTGCTGGTTGGGGCAGTTCAGCTACAAGTCTTAAAGAAACTGTTAATTCTTCTAATTGGAAATGTGGTTTTAAGAAAGCAACAGCTTTATAAACACCTGGTTTTCCAGCTATTTCTACAACATCAATATGTGCTTCACGAAGTGGATATTGAGCCTTTAATTCTTGACCAGCAGTATCATCAAGTAGCACATAGTTACTAATCCAGCGATTAAGAAAATCTTCACAATTCTTGCGTGACATAAAAGATCCTATTTTGTCTCGCATCATTGATTTTAGATAATGAGCAAATCTTGATACTGCAAAAATATATTGTAGTTGTGCTGATAACCGGGCATTAGCATTAGCAGCGTCTGTATCATATTTCTTTGCTTTATTTGTGGATTGCGCGCTAAAGAAAGCAGCATAGTCTGTATTTTTGCAGTGTACTAATGGAATAAATCCTAGATCAGCAAATTCTTTTTCACGTCTATCAGTAACAGAAATTTCTGTTGGACATTTTAATGCTACTTCCCCCTCATCTGTGCGAAAAGTATGTGTTGGAAGTCCTTGGACAAGACCACCACCTTCTACACCTCGAATTGCTACAGTCCAATAATACTTAGCAAAAGCTTCTGTAAGGCGTGTACCAAAAGAATAAGCTGCATTGCCCCAAAGATACTTTTTATGATCCGTTCCATCTACAGTTTCAGTAAAATTAAAAGTTTCTGTTGGAACAGTATCCATTCCATAAGGTAATCGCATTAAAGTATGTGGTAAGCAAAGACCCACATAACGCGAATCTTCTGACTCACGAAACGATCGCCATTTGACATATTCAATACGATCAAAAATTTTAGCTAAATCTCTAACTTCAGCTAGTTGCGTAAAATCATCCCAACCAAAAAGTTGTGCTGAAGCAGCAGCAACAAATGGTGCATGTGCGGCAGCAGCAACATTTGAAATTTTTTCCAACAAAAATAAATCTTGTGGATGATTACTAAACTCATAATCCCCAATCAATGCACCATAAGGTGCCCCACCAAATGTTCCATATTCTTCTTCATAAAGCTTTTTGAAAAATGCTGATTGATCAAATTCTACGGCTCGTTCTAGATCCCGTATTAAATCTTTTTTTGATACATTCATAACTCGGATCTTTAGCATAGTGCTAGTTTCACTTTCAAAAACCAAATGATGCAAACCTCGCCATGATGCTTCTAATTTTTGGAAATCTTCTGCATGCATAATTTCATTCATTTGCAATGAAATTAGCCTATCAAGTTGAGCAATGCGATTATTAATCATGGCTTCAACATCTTTAGAATAAACCATTTCCCCTTGCATCACTTGTTGGACAAATTCAGAAACTAGATCTTTAGCTATTTCTTTTTGTGATTCATTACGAGCTAAATGACCTTCAGAAATAATCTGATCCAACAAACTAACTTCAGTTTGTTGTTCAGAGGTAATTGGTAAAGATTGTTGGCTTTCTATTGCTTTAGTCATGGTTTGTCTCCTTTACACATTATCTTTCATTTGCAAACCAAGATCTTTGCTTAATTGTTCTTGTTTATCAGTGTTTTGAACAATATCTTGTAGTAGTTCCCCTAATTTATCATTACCATCCATTTGAGAAAGCAAATCAGAAAGCTTACGTCGAGCTTCAATCATTTTTTTCAATGGAGCAACTTGTTGAACTACTTTATCAGGGCTAAAGTCTTCCATTTCTCTAAAGTTCAACTCTACATTCATTTTAGAGTCATCATCTGAGAGTTTATTTTCTACAGAAAAAGCTACTCGTGGTTTCATACCAGACATTACTTGATTGAAGTTATCTCGATCAATTTCAATAAATTTGCGGTCTTTTAATTTTGGAAGTGCTTGTGCTGGTTTTCCAGAAAAATCCCCCAAAACACCAATAACAAAAGGAAGTTCTTTCATTTCAATTGCGCCACCAATTTCAACATCATAAGTGATATGTACTCTTGGTGAACGCACTCGATCTAGTTTATGCTGAAGGCTTTCTTTTTTAGGCATAAATTTTTATCCTTTCTTAGAGAGCGTTAATTACTAGCTAAATCCACATTCAATCACTACGAGTTAGTAAAAATTCACTCTTAAAAAATACTCTCAACTAACAAAGGTTTAACTCACCTACAATATTCTTTGTGCAAATTTATTGCCAAACTTAGCTTTTTATCCCTAGTGTTTCCCGCACTTGATCTAAGGCTTCATTGTTTTTGATAACTTCTTCTAACCATTGATCTAATGGCATTTCACCCCATTTAATAGCCCGTTCAACAAGAAAAGCTACTGGGCTATGAGGTTCTGTTTTACGAAAATATTCTGCTACATCTTTTAGTCTATGTAAGGCATCTTCTCGACAGCTAATTACTCCTGTATTTATTGGAAAGGTTTTCGTGGACAGTTGCTCAACTATTGAGGATTTTTCCATACCTTCGCTTTTTGCCAATAGTTCAGTTTCAGAAGTTGTTTTTGCAGGTTGTTTTTCTTTGTAAATTTTGCTTACTAAGTTATGGATATCCTCTAAAGATTTTTTTAATGTTCCTAAACCAGGTGTTTGTGATAGAAATTTTTCGTCCATTAACTTATCAAGCTCTAAAAAAGCCTTCCAGCACTCATTAAGTAGATTAAATGTTGTTTGATAAAAGCTAAGTGGTGAAGTATTTTGTGCCTTACGCCATTTTTCTGATGTGGTTTTCTTTTCTTTTTCTGCTTGTTCTTTTAATTCTTCTATTTTTCGTTTTTCTTCAGAACTTAAATCATCTATTTTTTCTGGAACATCAAAAAGCTTAGACTCTTCATACTGCAAATAAGAACAATTATCTGTTAATGTAGAAGCGGTGATAGGAAGTTGTTTAATACATATAGAGATTTGCCGGTCAAACCAAGAAAAAGCATTAGCACGAGCTTCTAAATCTCCATCTTCATTTTCAGGATAAATTGATTCCCAAAAATTTTCTAACAACCCTTTTAGAAGTTGCAAACTATCACGTAACCCTAAAAAACCATAACTACTTACTAGTGCTTCTGAAAACCAAACTGCTACTTGAAGATCTTTTGTTTTTGTCTCTAGCGCATCAGTTGAAAGAGTTACTACTTTATTCCAATTAGAAGTTTTTATCTCTCGCTTCCATTCTCCTAATTCTTCAACATCTTCACTACGCCGAGCCTCACGAATATCATCATAAAGCCCAGCATATTGAAGGTTTTCTCCTGAAGGACTTTCTCCTTCAATTGGCCTTAGAAGTTGTTCAAAACTAATACAAGGTTTTGTTGTTTCTACTGTTATGCTTGACATTAGTTTTTCTCCTTTTTCTAAGAGTGATCAAAGGCTAACTCATTAATTTCAAAAATGGTTTTTTCCTTTTTATCACTAAGAAATGTGCGTAATCCATAGCCAAGATAAATTTCATTAGGCAAAGCTTTCCAATCTGTCATACGGCCTAAACGTACTAGCTCATTTTCATGCTTATAGGAATTTGGATAAAGTGTTGGTAAGAAAACCTCTACTAATGTGTCATTAGTCAGTTGAACAATTGCTTTTGCCCAAACCAAATCACGCAACAGTTTTGGTGGTTGAATTTGCAAACGTTGGATATTTTCAAATGCTAGCCAATAATATTTATCTTCTAAAAACACCTCTAAACAATTAGCTAAAAAGTCATTGTAATCTACAAAACTACTAAATTTCTTTCCATTAAGTTTGCCTTTTAGAGTCGGTTGATTTAATGCTAACTCATCTAGCAAACTACGTGTTTCAAGATAGTTTTGCTCTTGTAGTTTTTTGATTGCGGCTAATTGTAAAGAAATATAATTTGGTGGAGTAAACAAAAAATTTGGTGTCATAGCATTAGAAAAAACTTTATCTCGTTGGATTGCAGCTTTTATATTATTTCCATAAACTAATAAACCAATCTCAGCTTTTGCTCCTATTATTGATAAGCCTTTAAGTTGACGCTCTGCACGCTCCCATTCACCATTAAAACAAAGTAATTCAAAAAGGAATGTTCGTAAGCAATTATTATTGGGGTCATTTCTAACCTCTTGGATTAATTCTTTAATTGCTTCTACAAGCTGGCCGTTTTGATATAAAACTTTTGCTTTTGAGCTTAAAGTAACTTGTGTTGAAGACATAATTCCCTCCTTTAATTTCGTAAGTTTTTTGGAGCATGCCACTGTGTAAAAAGACGACGTGAAAAAGGATTATTAGCACTAGATGATCTTAATGTTGCACGGATAGCGGTTCCTTCAATATTCCAATTTAATATAAGCAAATTGCCTTCTGGAGTTGTTGTTGCTCCAGCCACCATTTTGAAAAGTCCCCATTCCCCAGGAAAAGCCCTTTCAGCTATTTTACTGCCTTGTACTACTGTAATTTTTGCTCCTGATGTCCCAGATTTTGCAGGCCAAGTAAATTTTGCTGACTGTGGAGTTGTTCCACGTGTTTCTACTCTAGTTCCATCAATTTCTATTACAATATCGCTATTTGTAACAGGCTGTAATAAAAGTTCATAACTAACTTCCATTTGTTGACCACCTTGAGCAAAAAGAGCTTCCCGCAGTTGTTTACTACTATTGAGATAGTCAATAAATTCTTGAGAAAACTTAAAAGCACCACTTTCTTTTAATTGCAATTTACCTGTCACTTCTTCAAAAGAAGAGGCTAATCTATCATTAAAAAATTGTGCTAATACTCCATTAACTGGATTAAGATAACGTGTAAGGTCTGTTATAGAAGCACTTCCAGTTTCTGTAAAAGGAAAGCCTTGTTCTATACTGCGAGCTTTTGGATAGATTTGCTCTTGCCAATTTTGCTCAATTTGCACATAACTACTACCATAAAGCATAGCTCTTAAATTCCCTAAAGGCTGCCTACAAGCAAATGCAGCATCTCTAGTTACTGAGCTAGTAAAATTTTCTAACAGCTTATTAATAGTTAATTCTGCTTTTTGTAGGCCAATATCGTCTTTACCTGTAAGCAGCATTTTTGCAGTTTGTGATAACTGATCCGCAGTAGCAGTTTCTAAATTATCAAGAACTATACGTAAAGAAGCTCGATATTGCGAAATAGGAGAACTTTCTTCTTGTTGAGCTAAGAACTGTTTTAAGGCAAGAAATTCTTTCTCTAACTCAAGAATTTGTGGGCTAGCAGTTATTGTATTGCTAGAAAAAAGTTTTTTCCACCAACTAAGTTTTTCTTTTGAACCTGTAAAATTAGTTTGTCTTGCTACTTCAGTTAATGTTAAAGCTAGTGGAGAATCGCTAGCTGATAATACTTTTAATGCTTCAATAGCATCTTCTTTTGTCTTAAAGGCAGGAACACTTAAAGCTTTTAAGAAATTTTGCCATTGTTTGCTATATTCATGAAAATAAATGTTTTCTAGTTTGCCAACATCACTACTTAAATCTTTGGTTGTTAGGCTAGATGCTCCCATTACCCAATCTTCTTTGCTCATTTCTGCTTCTGCTGAAGCTAAAGCAGCTTTCATATAGCTTTGATAACCTTCTATAGTAAAACTACCTGAAACGTTATATTTTCCTATTAACCAACCTTTGTTGCGGCCTTGGGTAATTGATTCAACTGTTACAGGATTTACTTTTAAGTCAATTTCTGAAGTTATTCTCTTAAAAAAGCGGTTTACGGCTGGATAATTAGTAAGGTGCTGACGTGATGCGGCAACAATATTATCATCTGCTTTGAGATGAGGAACATCATCATAAATAGCTTGTTTAGCATAAAAATCAAGTTGTTGCTGTGCTAAAAGTTCTAATTCCAGAGGATAAGATTTTTTCCAATAGTCATTAAGTCGATTAGCTAGAAAAGTTGGTTCGCTTTTACTTGGGTCTGAAAGCATTAAGTAAGTTTTCAATAAATCATAATATCGTCCTAATTCTTCTTCTGAAAATTTATCTTTACTATCAGCAAATTTTTTTAGATCATTTTCTAAATTTTCTGCTGTTTGTTGAAAAAAACGTTGGTTAATCAAGTCAAAATAAATAGCTCGTAAATTAGGGTTTATATCATTACCTGAATATAGCCCATAGCTATAAGACAAGGGTTGAGACTTTTTATAATTTTCTAAAATTACAAGCTGTTGCCTTAGTTGCTCCATTGCTTCTAGCTCTACTTGTAATGCAGCAGTGTCTTGAGTATCAGCAATTTTTCTAGGTTCCACCCGACTAATTTCATCTACTCTTAACCCTTTTTCCAAACTTTCATTAATTAAACTTCGGTTTCTAACTAATGAAACAGTTAAACCTAGTATTAGCAAAACAGAAATTAAACTTATGGCTCCAACTAGGATTTTACGTTTTAGCCCATGAGTATCTTTTTTCTTCATCATTGATGCAGCTAAATTAGCATCATTAAGCAACTGTTCTTTAATCAGGTCATCCACAAAATATTTTTCTTTATACTCTTGGGCAGTCATTAAAAGCTTTTCAGAAGCTCGTTTTTTTACTACTGAACTTGCAGTAAAGTAAAAACCTCTTAACCAAGGGTTATCAGTAAATGGGCTAGGTCTAAATAATGCAGAAACAAAAAGAGACATTTTATTTCCAACAGAAGCAAAACGAAGTGGAAAATCAAAAATTTCTAATTGTTCTTTTGGTAAATTCGATGAGGCTAACTGCACTAGACGATTTTTCATTAAAGCTTCGCAAAGATAGTTAAATTCTTCGTCAAAGAATGAATAGGCTCGGTCACGCTGTTCTAAAGGTATAGTTGCACCCCAAATTTGGTTACGAGTTTTTTTATCAAAATTACTAAAAAAGACTTCAAAACCACTGATAACATCCATATGAGTAAAAATTAAATAAATGGGACAAGGGCTATTAAATTCTGATTTTAGCTCATCAATTCGTGTTCTTAGTTGTTTTGCTTGTTGTTCAATTTCATTATCGCTAGCCTTAGTAATATTTGTTGTTTCAACTGTAAGGATTAATCCATCAATTGGACGTTCTGGACGGTATCTTTTTATTGTATTAAGCAGCGATAACCATTCTTCAGTTGCTTCATTAATGTAACGTCCTGCTGTATCAATAAAAATGGCTGAATCGCTAACATACCATTCACAACTATTAGTTGGACGAAATAGATTTTGACCTAAACTTTGTTGGCTAGGTAAGGCTTGAATATCTAAACCAGAGTTTAAGATTAAAGAAGTTTTGCCACTTGATGTAGCACCTAAAACAAGAAACCATGGCAATTGATAAACAACTTTTTCAGCAGATTTTGAAGCAAGTTTTGTATTTTTTAACCATTGAACTACTTCTTCAGCACGATTTGTTAAATCTGGATAATCTTTAGTAGTAAAAGAAGAAGTATTAGCTGGTGCTAAAATTTGCTCTTCTGGTTTTCTGAAGTAATGTTTGATAAGTAAAGCAATTGGAAAGGTTGATAAAATTAAAATTATTAACAAAACTTGACTATTAAAACCAAAACCTAAATTGCCTATTACTGACCATCCTAAAAAACTTGTTAAACCATATAATAAAATTGTTGTAGCGATTTTAAGAAAAGACTTTATTTGTTCAATATATTCTAAGAGTGGTTGCATAGATAATCTCCTTACTTAAAATCCTCAGCACTGCTAAAGATATGAGCAAGCTTTATTCCAAATGCTAAACTACTGATTTGTTACAGTTTACTAAGATTATTTTTGCGGATAAAAAAAACAGATAGGAGTTTTGCGCTAGTTAGCGAAATTTTTCGCATCTATTAAGATTTATTGAAAATAAGCATTTAACATATATTGTTGTAACATTCTATGAGAATTAAAAAAAGAACCATTTAAGGCAATAGTATGTTGCATAATATCTATATACTTGTCTTGATTATTATAAAACATAGGTATTACAACGTTTTCTAATTTTTCATAAAGAGAAATAGCATCTTTTTGACGAACAACAGAGTCATTAGAATCTTTTGTTCCCCAACCATTAGTCTCTATTGCCCAACCTGTAACGCCCTCAATACAACCTTCAATCCACCAACCGTCCAGTACACTAAGGCTAGGAATACCATTTAATGCGGCTTTCATTCCACTTGTTCCTGAAGCTTCCAAGGGAGGTTGAGGAGTATTTAACCAAACATCTACACCAGAAGTTAAAAGTTGACCTAATTCCATATCATAGTTTTCAATGTAGGATACCTTAATATAATCTTTTAGAGCGTTTTTAGCTTGGAAAATATGTTTAATTAGTTCTTTACCTTCTAAATCATTAGGATGAGCTTTACCCGCATAAATAATTTGAATGGGCCCTAATTTATTTTGCATCTCTTTTAATCGTTCAATATCATAAAACAAAAGGTCAGGACGTTTATAAACTGCGGCACGACGGGCAAAACCAATAGTAAAAAAATCTACATCCATACCTACATTAGTAAATTTATTAGCATAATGGATTAGTTTCTTTTTAGCTTGAAAATGTGCTTTCCAAATTTCTTGTTTTGGAATACTTAAAGCATAACGAAAATTAAAATTATCTTGTCTCCATCCAGGAATATAACGTTCATAAAGTTCTTGAAATGAAGGTGAAACCCAAGTACCTGCATGTACTCCATTAGTTATAGAATCAATGTTATAGCCTCCAAACATTGAGCGAGAAATTTCACCATGACGTTTTGCTACACCATTAACATAATGACTTAGATTAAGAGCTAAGTAGGTCATATTTAATAACCCATCACAATAAAAAATATCTTTTTTTTCAAGAGCAAGATGTTTACCTAAAACGCTTTCTACTAATTCCATTGGGAATTTATCATGTCCTGCTGGAACAGGTGTATGAGTGGTAAAAATACATTTTTTTCTTACCGCTTGAATATCATCATCTGTAATATAGTTACGTCCCCATTTAGATGTTTCTAGTGCTAAAAGTTCTAGTGCTAAGAGGCTTGCATGACCTTCATTCATATGAAAATGAGAGATATTGTTATACCCCAATGCTTGTAACATTCTTACGCCACCTATACCAAGAATTGCTTCTTGACACAGACGATAACGTTTATCTCCACCATAAAGATGATTAGTTAAAGTACGATCCCACGCGCTATTTTCTGCTAAATCACTATCTAAGAAGTAGACATTTACACGATAATTTGTAACACCAATAGCTTCATATTTCCAACATCGTAGTTTTAGAGTACGACCTTCTAAAGTAATGCTAACTCGCTCAGGCATTTCTTGTAAAAAGTCATTATCTACCCATTCCACAGGCTCTTCAACTTGTGTGCCAGTAGAATCAAGCTTTTGATAAAAATAGCCTTTGCGATGAATAAGAGTAATTCCAACCATAGGAATTTTTAAGTCTGCGGCAGAACGAATTGTATCACCAGCCAAAACTCCTAATCCTCCACTATAGGTTGGCATGTCGGTAACAAATCCCATCTCCATTGAAAAATAAGCTATTTTTATGTCTTCATACATAAATTTTCCATCCTATTCTATTCTTACCTTAGTAGCTGTTCTTTAGCATCTATTAGCTGGTTATTGAGCAATAGCTTAAAGACAATATAAATAAATATACTAACAACAAAAACTATGATTGAGGTTAGTTTTACCCAAAGAGGTAAACCAAGATCAACAAAAGGTTTAGGTTGATCGTTAGCTTTAGCATGTGGTGAAAGACTAGCACTTATTAATCTATTTGCTTGTGTTAAATGTTCAGCTACATTACTAATTACTTGTTTAAGCTGATCTTCTAAATAAATTTTATACCGGCCTTTATAGCCAAGTAACAAGCAAACATAGTAAAGTTCAATAATATCAACATTTTGTAGAGTTTCTTTTAATAATTCTTCTAAACGTTCAAAAAACTTTACTCCTGCTAGGTGTTCTCCAAAATATTCTAGTTGTAATGGATATTTTTCCCACTCTTGACGAAGTGGAAAATCTGCGGTTAATACAGTTTCATCAATAAAAGCAGCCAAAGCAAACTTCCCAGACTCAACAGCTTGTGATGGATAACTTAACTTACTAGCTTGAAATTCCATTTCTTTTAAGAGATTACTAAAAGTATTTCTTAAATCACTAGATGGACTAACAATAGCTGATTTTAGCTTTAATATTAGTTCTAAAATAGGTGTAGCCATTACTAGCAAAGGGTTTTGGCTATTATCCAACAAATCAGCTAATTCTAAACTAGTATTAGGATTAAGTGTTATTACATTAGACATAAACTACCTCTTTCTTAACACTAATAAGCGTAAAATTAAGGTTTTACCGCATAAAGCTCTAGCTTTACTTCTGGAAACTCATCTGGCACATAAATAGCAATTGTTTTTGAGCCGCGGATTGTATCCCAATAAGGGCCGATACTATCAAAACCAAAGTAATGAAAACCAACTCTAGTAGGTATTGGAGAAGGAGGAGGTGATGAATGTCTTAAAGTAACACCTGGTAAGGCAGAACCTACTACAGCATCAATTACATCTCTGGAAGCTACTTTAATAATTCGTGGCACACGGTCAATTAAAAAACTTTCTGCTATTTGTGCTTTTATTGCTAAGAAAAATGCTGCGTCATGCAATAATCGATCATCTTGAACTCTACCGATATAAAGCGATTCACGAACATTTTCTAGTGCTATGGCAACACAACGAGTAGGTATTACAGTTTCTAAAAGTTCACGAATTTGTAACATTAATTGATTAAATGTTAGGTATAAATCATCGTGATCATAGCGAATTATATCTTTAGGATGTTGATCAATAGAAAATGTTATCAACTTACCAGCAAGTTCAGCTAATACTTCATATAAACGTTCTGGATGTACAATTCTAGTGCGTAAGAGATGCGTTAACTTTGGAATTACACCATTTACTGTATGAAGTAACCAAAAAACAGCTACTTCAGATGTAGTAAAATCAGCTAAAGAACTAGCTCTTTGCCTTCTTTGATCACCTAAAGTTGTACTTTTAGTAATAAGTATTTCTATTAATTGTCTTAACATATTAAGCAACCAGCTAGATGCACTTATACTTAACATTGGAGGAACATAGTTTTCTGACAAAGTTAACTGTCCTGTGGTAGTACGTACAACTTCTGCTATTTTCAAACTGTTATAACCTTCTTTTAATTCATCAGAAAAAAGCAATCGAAAATTAGGTTTAGCAAAAGCTATTTGTTGTTCATTTTCTCCTGTTGTTTCATCTATTACCGTACCAGGTGTTTGGCTATAGCGTAAGTTTGTGGATTTTTCCTTATTAGGTGTTTGAAAATTCACACTTCCCATACGTTTTGTTGCTATTGCTAGGTAAATTTCTAGCTTTTCTGTAGAAGTATCAAAATATTTTGTTAAAGTTCGTGCTTCAGGTAAAGGGTCTGGTTGTGGGAGGTTAACTAATAAGCCATCTGGCATTATTGCCTGACAATGTATTAGTTCAAAAACACCATTACTAATTGATTCATGGTTAGTTTGCAGATTAATTACTCCCCATTGATAAGGGATAAATGCTGCAAGTCGTGATGTTATTTGATCTTCAAAATAATTATCCCATTGTTGCAAATGATGAGGAGTTAGAAGCATGCCTTCATTCCAAACTACTTTGCGGTAATGGCTCATAATATTAATCACTTTCCCAGAAATATTAAAAATCTTCTTCCTTGCTTTCTTATCTATGCAATAAGTATGCAAATAATATTTGGTAGAAAATTTCTTAGTATATTAGCTTATCTATAACTTAAAAGAGGATATTATCAATGAAAAATACTGAAAGGTAAATCACTAATAAGAAAAGGCAGGGGTATTTATTCCATAAGCTTTTGGATTTTGGCTAATTAGACCTAATGCCAGACAATTTATGAGAAAGTCATAAACATCATCATTAATTTGACCTTGTTCTCGTAAAAACCAAATATTTCTTTCTGTTTGTGGGTTTTTAACAATTCTACGCATAATTGCTAGTAGTGGGTGAGATTTTTTTGTTCCACTACCCATACGATAAGCAGCAATAATTATTAGACTACTGTCTGCTAGAGTTGTGCCAAAAGTTGCTCTAAGGGTTATTAACTCTACTAAAACTTTTTTAGCTATTATATTTGATTCCTGGTTTTGGTTACTATTGGTTAATTCAGCTAAAAGAATATAAAAAAGTAGTGCAGGTTCTACGCCCTCTTGTCTGGCTAGTAATGCTAGTTTTTCTGTTTGTTGGTTTAATGAAACTAAAACATTTGCTACTGAAGGTTGATTTCTATAATTTTCAACTCTAGCCTTAATTTCTTGAAGTGCTATTTCTGGAAAAACATATGGTTTATCATCGCTACTAATACGACGAATTAATTCTATAACTGATTTTTCAAACTGTTGATCTATAATTTGAGAGCTATTTCTTAATTTCTCTGAAGATGGCTTTTCAGTATAAGTTGACACAGGTCTTAACTTTAACCCAAATGCCCAAGGGTTTTCCCCAACAATTGCAGCAGCAAAAAATTTTGGTACATATTTAATATTTTCATTTTGAAATGGTCTATCTAGTTTGGTGGAATTAGCAACTAGCGTCCAAAAACTACGTTCACGATTTTCACTATTAATAACATCATGAAGATCTCGTCTAACAGAATCAGGGCTACGGTTATAGCCCGCTATTGCTAGGGCAACACTCATAGCATCAGGGCCAAACTCTGTGATTCTATCAGCCATATAGTTTGCTGCTGCTGGTGACATTTTTTTTACATCACAACGATCATTTGGGTCTACTCCATAAGTCCTAGCCGTTGCAGGCATAAATTGAAATAGTCCTTTAGCCCCTACAGGACTTTCCAAGCAATCATGATATTCTGTCTCAATCATTACAATGTAAAGCCCTACCAATGGAGGAACTCCACGCAAATTAAATGCTCTAATAATTTCTGGAGCATAAAGACTAGCACGACCATAAAGACTATGAAGGTTTTCACCCCAAAGCCTTGTAGAACTGGTGTTAGCTCTTTGTGCATAAGAATCAACATATTTCTTTATATAGCCTAAAACATCGTCAGTAAAAGCATAAGGACGATTACCCATCATCATTGAAATATGCTGTGCTTGTTTATCAAGAAAATCCAGTTTTTCTTCTTCTGTCATTTTTAGATAAAGTTTTACATCTTTTTTTATAAATTCTTCTTTTGGTAAACTATTTTCTGTTAAGTCATTTTGCGTTGTTGACTCCTCTATTTGAGAAGTTTGGTTAGCCGATGTAGATAAATTATTATCTGTAATTTCTTCAATATTAACAACATCCGTGTTAGTTACTTTATTTGGCTTTTTGGTCAAAAACCAGGCTAAACTTGTAACAACAAATAAACTACTAATCATTACAATAATAATTTTAGCTAAACTTATGTTTTTGGAAGCCTTTTTAGCTACTAGTTTACTAGTTTTATTTTGAGTTGTTGCTAAAGAAGTTTTAATTGAAATATCAATAAATGTAGTTTTACCTAACCTAATCTGATCACCGTCTTTAATAGGCAACCCTTGTGTTGGTATAGGCTTATTATTTATAAAACTTTCACCATTATGGCTTTCATCAAGTATCCAAATATGATTATTTTCTTGGTGAATACTAGCTTGGATTTTTGAAAGGCTAGGGTCTTGAACAACAAGATTAGCTTGGTTTCCACGTCCTATAGTTAGATGGTTGGACTTCATCTCAAATTTTTGTATATTCTCTGGAGATCTAATAGTTAAATTTATTGTTACCATAAAATTAATAAAGAGACGATAATCTTTCTTGTTCTAAACCAAAAACTTGAGGATTTTCTCCTACAATACCAGCAGCAAAAAAGCTTACTACATGATTTGCCGCATCTTGACTAATCAAGCCTTTTTCTACAGTGTACCAAAAATCATTTTGCCAAGTAGTTGCTAAATCACTTGTTGCTAGTTTAGTTCTCAACTGACCTGCTTCAGCAATTGTTTGACCATAACAAGCAATAGCATAAACAAAATTTTCTACACCAAAAACATTAATTAAATCTTTAAGATAAGCTGCTGCAATTTCTGCACCTCTCTTTGGGTCATTAAGCATTATTTCTTGCTCATTAGGCAAAAGATAGTTTTTTCCAATTTCTTTAGGAATCTGCCATAAACCTACTTTGTTATTGCTCTTAGCTAAAGGATTAAATTTACTTTCACTTGTTGCTAAAACAAAACCTAACAAAGGGTGTAATCCTTTATCTCTAAAAGCTTTTATAATTTCTCTTCTACTACGACGAGCATCATTAATAGTGTTAATACGGTAATTATTTGTAGATAAACGTATTTTTTCTACAAAACCTGGTCGCAAGTTATAACCACTTTTTTGTGCTATTTGGGCTACTAAATTTGTAGTCATAACATTTATGTCTACTTTAGGAGTTGATACAATATTTTTATCATAATTAGTAGAATCCAATGAAGTTATTGCAGTTGTTGCAGTTGTAGTAATTATTTCAGGAATTTCAAAAGCTAATAATAAACTTTCTGACTGCAAAGTCCTTTTTCCCTTAGTATCTTCTATTGTAATAGAAAGAATATGATTGCTATTTGTCAGGTTAGGAAATTTTGCAGTTAGTTTTACAGGGTCAATAACAAGATTGTATGGAGGGCCTTCACACTTAGCAATTTCTACACCATCTAATTGATAAATTAATATATCAATATTTTCTCTCTCTTTTACCTCTAGTAAAATACTTGTAGAGTTACGAATAGTTGAACCACTAGCAGGGCTAACAATATGAATTTGATTTGTTGTTTTTTGAGGTTCTGGATAAAAAACCAACAAGATACTAGCAACAGTAAGAATTAAACCTAAAGCTACTGCTGATAAAACTAGTAAAATAGAAGGTTTATTTTTAGATGACTTTTCTGCTGTAACAAAATCTCTTTTTAATTCTTCATTAGGTTCTTTAGCAATTTCTAAACTAGGTTTTTCAAAAGTTGATTTAGGTAAAATTCTTTGTCCTTCTTGATGAAATATAAATTTGCTTGCTCCTATTTCAATTTTATCTTCAGGCTTTAATTTTTTTTCTCCATAAATAGCCATTCCATTAACTAATATAGGGATGTTTTTTGATAGATTGGTAAGATAGTAGCTTTGATGTTTTTTTTCTAAAATAGCTTGGTAAGGTGAGATGCTAGGATGCTTAATAACAATACAGTTATCAGATGCTTGCCCAATAGTTATATTAGATATTATTTCAATATCTTTTTGTGTTTTATCAGGTAAAAATATTGTTAAAAATGTTTTCATCAATTTTTTAAGACGTGGAGACTCGGCCATTTATGGCCGAGAGGAAACGCCATCTCCTTTGATATAAGAATAAGAATAACCATCACAAGAAAATAAAAGTTTGCAATAAGTGTGTTTAATGCCTTGAATGGTAGTATTTTGAGTAGTTATATTAAAATAACCTGTAGCTCTAACCGCAACTTTACCTATGTATGTACCTTTCTTTTTTCCACTACTTACTACAGCCTTAACCATATCTCCTGTTTCAAATCCAAACACTTTTTTAGATGCTTTTGCCTTAGTTCGCGGAAATCCTATTTTATCCATTAAGCACATTTGCCTATTTCCATGTCCTATTGCTTTTATTTTCAATACTTCTACTTTATCTAGTTTTAGTTTAGGGGTGCTACTACCTACACACGCTGCATCTATCCAATGTTGTTTTCTTAAGTTTTGTTTTTTACGATTATACTTAGTTATTGCTCCTGATGCTGTTTCTATTGGTAAATTTATCCTTTTTATTCTATTAAATGTTTCCCATCTTGTACTATTTACTGCTGCTGCATCTTTTAGCGGAATTTTTGCTTGTTCTTGCACTTGTGCAAATCCAAACTCCAAAGCTGTTTTATTACCTTTCTTTATATTGCACTTTTCACAAGCTAATGTCAGGTTTGTTACTCTGTTAGTTCCACCTCTGCTTTTTGGTATTATGTGTTCTATTTGCAATGGTTTATCTCCCTCTTTACAGTATACACACTTACGTTTGTATTTCTCTAACAAATATTCTCTAACCTCATAACCTGCTAAAGTGCCTTGTTGATATTCAACTCCTTTAATATCAGTATTTTGCATTAACTGCGTATCAAATTTAACTAACTCTAAACTTATTGCTGATATTGGACATATCTTGATAAGCCTTTTTACCCAAGTTTCTACATTAGATACTCTGCTTAGTAGAGAAGGAGCTAACCAACCACAAACCCTAGTTCTATTATTAAATCTAGCCTTACGATATCTAGTTTTCCTTGAACGTCTGCCCCGACGAACTCCACGACGAGTATCTAAACTAGCTTTAATAGTTTGTCCTCTATGCTCTATTTCAGCAGCAAATACTACTTCTCTTGTTTCTTGATTAACTATAGCTACTCCCGTTGTTTTGCTACCAGGATCTAGCTTTAGCTGATAAATTTGTAGTTGTGGGTCTGTTACTTCTTTTTTAAGTATGATGGTGAAAGGAAACCGCTTATATACAGCCGCTAATCCTGCATTGAGTAGCCTACGAGCTTGACCTGGATGACACATATCTAGTTGCTGTTTATTTTTATCTAGTACAAATACTTTATTCATAGTTTGTATAACCTCGTATTTCTACGGTTAAGTTTGCCTCGACAATGTTACGAATCAGTATATCTACTAGGCACTGTCTTTATACCCTTACAACTGTTTAACCTAGTAGTTACAGAGCTTGGAACTGGCTTGCATTCCAAGGTGTGTTCTTTAACTCTCTTCCTAACGTAGTTCTAAAAGAACTTAGTCTGCTCAACTGGACTTGTCACCTACGTAACAAGCCTAGCCCTAAAGGGCTAGGTAGTTGACCTTTGCACCTCATTAAGGGATTTACTTAGAAAGCCTATCCTCCTAACCTACTTAATTTTACTAGTATAATTTCTTGTTCTTCTTTTATTTCAATAATTTGTGTATATGGTTCAAAGCCAAAAGCTTTTACTTTCAAACAATATTTCCCTGGTGGAACAGCTTTATTTAACTCAAACCAGCCATCTGCATTGCTTCCTCCCCAACAAAGAAGGTTCTTAGGAGTAACTTCATCTGTTTCTGCTGGAATTAGTCCAATACGCGCACCTGCAATAGGTTCATTATCTGTTCCTAATTTAATAACAATTCCTTGTACTGTTACTAAATTTACTGGAACAACTTGTTGAATAGTATTAGGGGGGGGGTTAGGGTTGTTAGAGGCTAAGGAGTTTTTATCTAATTGCTCTAACATAGAAATAATCAAATGTGCTGGGCGTAAAAATCCAACAGCACCATAAGATTGCGTTATATCAGGAAAACCATCTCCATCTTTATCAACTTCTTGGCTATCAACAAGAATTTTTGTTGGGATACCAATTAATTTACCATTACCGTTGACTGCTGCCCCTCCACTATTACCACGAATTAGCCTTGCATCTGTTTTAATCCATTCTTCTAATAAATCTTTTCCTTCTACAATTCCAGTGTTAACAGTAACAGATTTTCCTCCTTTTTCTGGATAACCAATAATTACAATATCATCAAGTAATTCCACAGGATTATTTTCTATAGTTATGGTTGGTAAACTAATTAATGCTTGATCTTTTTCATCTTTGTTTTCTTTAACAACTTGAAGTAGTGCAAGGTCTTGTTCTTTATTAATTATGACTGTTATCAAACGATAGCGTTCAATATCGCCCTTACTATCATTTTTATTAAGTTCAAAAAATATTTCTGGGTAAAGTTCTCCTGTTTGACTATTTTGGATTACATGATAATTAGTAGCAATAATTGCGTTTCCTCTAACAACAACACCTGAACCCCGAGGACGCAATTTTTCCTTACTATTATCTCTAACTAAAACCAAACCAATGGAGTTAATAGCTTCTCTAACTTTTTCTTTAACTATTTTTGTTTGTTCTGAGGATTGTTGATTAGTTAAAACAAATTGCAATAGTTTAGTATTTTCTACTTTTGTAAAAGAAGAAAGTAAACTAGCAATAGTTATTAATAAAATTAATAAAAAGCTTTTACCATTAGCAAACATAACTTAGCCCTCTTATTGCAAAAACTGCAAAATAGGAAGTTATTAATAATATTGCTTACCTTAAAACTAATTAAAAAATTCTTATTGTTATCAGCAGATGAATTTTCTTTTAAGCTTAAATGTGTTGTAAGCGAATTTCAAAAACTGCTACTTCATTAGCTTTTAATCTACTAGCTTCTTTATCTTTTGACTTATCGCCTCCTTTATCAGGAATTGCTATATAGGTTCCTTCTGTAGTTTTATCTTTGCCAGCAGATAAAATTATGCCTCGTTGACGCATTGCACCTGGCCCGCTTTTAGGCAATACACTAGTAATATTTTCTACTACAATACCGCTTTTAGGTGTTTTGCTATTAGAGAGTTCAGCCGCAACACTAGAAGCTGTTTCTCCCAATTCACCTTGAGAGTTTTTTACTGCCTGGTCAAAAAAAGCTATTGCATCCTTGGACATAATAACTTGAACTATCTCTATACCTTTTTCTTCATCAAATACAAAGGTATTAAGATTAGGTAATTCATAACGTTGTCCATGAATTATGCGATTACTTTCCTTATTAAAAGGAAAAAGAACTCTTTTCTTTCCTCCAGGAGTTACATTAATAACATAAACAAAACCATCAAAATTACTTTCAAAAGCAATTTTTATCTGATCCCCCTTTTGAAAAGCACGACCAGGATCAACAGGTGCAAATTTAGTTTCATCTATCTTCTTTAGAATCAAAATATGTATTGCATCAGCTTGGTTATTAACAAATAAACCCCGAGCGCGTTTACTCTGTGGAAAGGCTGTTAAGCTCATTACACAAATAGCTATTAAGAAAATCGTCAAGTAATAAAGCTGTTTCATAACTATCACCCCCATTAAAAACTTAGTTTTCCTAACTAAGACCCATGTGTAATAACAATTGTTTCTATTAAGTCTTCATTATCTTTAGCATTAATATTTGTCACCCAAGTTATATAACGTCCGCTACCTCCTTCTGAGTAAGAAAGGTCTGGTCGGCTAGTACGTTTTAATTTTTGACCAGAGATAGTTTTTAATTCGTTGATTATAGTTAAGTTAATAGTTCCTGGAGTGTCTAAACTTTGATTAGGTAGACTTGTAATCATGTCTCGGCTACAAATAACAGTAAATTCTTCTCGTCCTGCTGGAGGAGTCATTTTCCACCAACAATCTCGAGGATCATCAAATTCAGGAGTTGGACAATAAGCAGGTAAAACATATTCTTGATCTTTTTTAACATAATTTTCCCCATTATTTATTCTTGAATCTGGGAAAATTAATGTGCCATCTTGCTCTTCACTATGATGAATTATATAAAGATAAACATTCTGATTAGCTTTTATAGCTAGTCGTATTCGATCCCCTGTATGAAAAATAGCATTGGGGTTGGTTTCTTGAACAGTACCATCACTATTTCGCTTTAACATACGCCATTCTAAAGTTAGAAGCGGCACACGCTCTATGCGACGATGAGGAACAGCTTTTCTTGTTGGTTTAGATACACGTTTTACTGCTACAGGCTTATCCCAAACCAATGAGGAATCTTGGCCTAAACTTAGGCTGATTAGTTGAAATTGTGCTAACAAAAGAAACAAAAAAATAATAATTAATTTATTTTTATATTGTTTAATTTTCATAATCTTTATCTCCTTTGTTAGACAACTTACAATTCTGTTAAGTTATTTGCTGGTGGACTGTTTTAAGAAACTTTCTAGTTTTGGATCACTTGCCAAAACAGCACAACGAAAGCCAATTAACCAACTACGGTTTTTTACTTCATCTGCCTTAAAATCTGGTGTGTGATAAAATCGGCGAGTTGTGCGGGCATCCTCAAAACTACTGCGGAAACTTCCTCCCCGTACAACACGATTTGTTGTCCCATAATTTGTATCTGTTGATTGACTGCCTGCATATGCTTGATAAAAACTATCTACCCATTCAGCAGCGTTTCCAGCCATATCTTCTACGCCATAACTACTTGCTCCACTGCTATATTGATTGATTGGACTAGGATGAGCCGTATTAATATTGGCGCGTATTGGATCAGGATTATCTCCCCAAGGCCAAATACGCTTTCTTTGTGCTTTTGCATCCCAGGCAGCAGCTTTTTCCCACTCAGCTTCACTTGGTAATTTTTTATTTGCCCAATTAGCATAAGCATTAGCATCATTCCAAGTAACTCCAACTACAGGCATATTAGAATTAGAAAAATAATTTTCATCCCACCAAGGATTGCTAGGCATTGAACGATTAGTAGCCTGACAAAACTGCTGATATTGCCCATTTGTAACTTCATACTTGTCAATATAATAATCTGGTAAATAAACCTTTTGCTCTACTTTCTCATTCTGTAAATAATTATTACTACCTAAGATAAATTCTCCCGCTGGTATTAGCAGCATTTGCCCGTTATAGTCTATTGCTTCAGGAAGCGAGCTTTTTCTTTCTAATGCAACTAGTTGTGCAATTATAGATTCTGTAGTTCCTGCTGTAGCTGTTACAGTGGTGTTAAATTCGTTATATCCTTCCCTAATTACACGTACTAATCTTTTACCTGGTTTAAGATAAGTCACCTTTGTACTACCATCAGGCAAAGTTATTCCTCGATTAATGTTATCTATCAAAACATCACTACCTACAGGCGCACCACGTACAATTAAAGTAAAACCTAGTTCATTAGGTAAGGCTAAATAAACAATAAATATTACTGCTAAAAATGATATTACTGAAATAATCCCCCAACCCCACTTAGGTAAGCTTTTTGGCATTGAAGAAATTGAAATTTCAGTATTGTTAAATTTTATGTTTTGCAAATTTGGAGAATTATTTGGCAAAGAATCATTAATGGGAAGTTTTAATGTTTCTAATTGATTAAATCTGCTATTTGAATCAACTAATTTTCTATTATCTCTCATAAAGTTATCCCTTTTCCCAAAAAAATCTTTGACTCATTACTAAATTTTCCACCTAGTTATAAAATAAACCAAAATTGGTTATCTATATATTTATGCAATGAATGTGCCTATAAATAACTCTATATTTATGGGTTTTTGCCTAGTTTGGATGTGTAATATTACTCAAATTTTCTTAATTTGGGTTAAAACACACAAATATATAGAAAAAAGAAATGTTAAATGTATGGGCCAAATAGGGGGTAGTGCGCAAAATGTAAGGCTGAATGGTTGTTTAGTATTACCCAAAACCCAAGTATTAAAATGGGTTGCAGCTAAAATGAATTATTCTTCAGCCTTACATTTTTATCACTACCCTTTTTCTTTCAGAAAGTTTTGGTCTTTATGTATTTTTTTCAATTTTATCTTTTGCTTCTCCTGTTTTTGCGAGGTTACTGATTTTTTTGCTTTTTTATCTTCCTATTTCCTTTCCTACTTCATGGTTTGGACGATCGGGAATTGCTGGCATTTATCTTGTTCGCTTGACGCAATATTGAGGCTAATGTTAATTTCCTGAAGTAGATTAAATAGTCTTAATTATTTGTGTTAGGATAAATTATGGGTTTTATAGAAGGACTTTATCAGGAAGTAGCGCAAGCATTACGAAAATTAGAAGAAATCCCTGTTTTACCTCAAAATATATCACCTCAAAATGCAGTTGTTGATTTGCTAAAAATGGCATTAAAAAATGAAATTGAAGCTAGCCAGCTAGCAGCATTTTGGATGCCGTCTACGCCAGAGCTTGATGTAAAGCTAGGTTTAGCCCGTCAATGTGGCGATGAAGCTAAACATTATCGCTTGATAGAGAACCGACTTTTAGACTTGGGTGTTAATTTAGAAAACTTTTCACCTCTAGCTACTGGTTTTAGTCCTCTTTATCAATGGCTTATAACCTTAGAAACTACTATAGAACGAGTTGCAGCCGGGCCTTTTGCCCGTGAAGCAATTGCAATTAAGCGCAATAGCCAATTAATTGCTGTACTTGACGCTATGGGAGATAAAACTAGCGCGGATCTTTACCGCAATCAAATTCAGCCAGATGAAGAATGGCATCATAAATTTGGACTAGAAATATTACGTAAATATGCAGTTACTCCAGAACTACAACAAAAAGCTTTTTCTGCAACACTTCACACAATTAATTTAGCAGATGAGCTACGTAGCGCGGCAATGAGCAAGACAGGTGCTTGTGTAATTCCTGGTTGCTAACATCTTTTATTACAAAAAATTATTTTAAGGAGCTAGTAGAATGATTGACTTTAGCGTTCCTCCCGATATAGCCGAAATGCAAAAACAACTATCTGAATTTATGGAGCAATATGTTTATCCTAATGAAGCTAATGCCGATGAACACGAAGGTTTAGACGAAGCAATAGAAAAAGACCTGCAAAATAAAGTTAAAAGTCGCGGTTGGTGGGCCCCTCATATGTCTAAAGAAGAAGGCGGAATGGGAACTAGCATTGTCAATCTAGGGCTAATGAATGAAATTATTGGACGCTCCCCTATTGGGCCAAGGATTTTTGGTTGTGCTGCTCCAGATGCGGGCAATGCTGAGTTGCTCCATATAGCAGGCACAGCAGAGCAAAAAGAAAAATACTTAAAACCTTTAGTTAATGGTGATATTCGTTCTTGCTTTGCTATGACTGAACCAGAAGTTGCTGGTTCTGACCCTACAGGACTTTTAACAAGTGCGGTTCGTGATGGTGACGACTGGGTAATTAACGGTCATAAATGGTTTATTACTGGTGCAATTGGGTCACAATTTGCTATTACTATGGCAGTAACAAACCCAGCAGCAAAACCACATCAACGCGCTAGCATGATTATTGTCCCTACCGATACACCAGGCTTTAATATTATTCGAGATATTGATGTTATGGGATCTGGTGGACTAGGCGGACATTGTGAAATCCGCTTCCAGGATTGCCGCGTGCCTGTAACTAATTTGCTAGGCAAAGAGGGCGAAGGCTTTCAATTAGCACAAAAACGCTTAGGCCCAGGCCGAATTCAACATTGTATGCGCTGGCTAGGAATTGCCCAACGTAGCTTTGAACTAATGTGCAAACGTGCCTTAAAACGCATTTCTTTTGGCGAACCTTTAGCTAATAAACAAAGCGTTCAAAATTGGATTGCGGATTCTGCCGCAGAGCTTAACGCAGCTAGACTTATGACTTTACACGCAGCTTGGAAAATGGATCAAGGAGATGAAGCTAGGGTGGAAGTTTCCTTAATTAAATTCTATGGTGCTAAAGTGCTGCACGATGTAATTGATCGGGCAATTCAAGTTCATGGAGCATTAGGATTTTCTAAAGACACGCCGCTAGAAGCCTTTTATCGTGGTGCTAGAGCAGCCCGCATTTATGATGGTGTGGATGAAGTACATAGAATGGTAGTAGCTAGAAAAATCTTAGCTGACTTCAAAGAGGATAAATAGAAAATGATTACAGCCCAGGACGCAAAACCAGTAAGAGCAGGCGAAGAACTCGACATAAAAGCATTAGCCGAATATTTATCAAAAAATTTGACAGATTTTCCAGAAAAGCTAGATTTTTCTGAGCTAGAGTTAGCTCAATTTCCTGGAGGCCATTCTAATTTAACTTACTTAGTTAAAATTGGTAGCCATGAATTTGTTTTGCGTCGTCCGCCTTTTGGCCCTGTTCCACCTACGGCCCACGATATGCCAAGGGAATTTCGATTGCTTTCAATGATTAATCCTCATTTTAATTTAGCCCCTCGTCCCTATTTGCTTTGTGAAGATACAAGCGTAATTGGTGCAACATTTTATCTAATGGAACGCCGCCAAGGAATCATTATCAGACGGACATGGCCGTCAAATTTAGCTCCAGATCCAGAATTACGAAAGAAAATTAGTTTAGCAATGATTGACACATTAGCTAAGCTACATTCAGTAGATATTTATACTAATGGGCTAGATAAAATTGGAAAGCCTGCTGGGTTTGTTGCTCGTCAAGTTAAAGGTTGGTCAGAGCGTTGGCAAAGGGCTAAAACTACAGTTGTACCAGCTATGGAAACTGTAATGCAGTGGCTAAATGAAAATCTGCCACCAGAAAGCACTCCAGCAACATTAATTCATAATGACTTTAAGTTAGATAATGTAATTTTAGGTTTAGAAGACCCTAGCAAAGTTATAGGCGTACTTGACTGGGAAATGAGCAGCGTAGGGGATCCGCTGGTAGATTTAGGGATTTTCTTAGGCTACTGGGCGCAAGCTGATGATCTGGTAGCGCGTCGGGAATCTATTAGTCCAGTTACTTGTGAAGATGGTTGGTTGACTAGAGAGCAGTTAATTAAGCGTTATCAAGAGCAAACTGGCCGAGATTTATCTAATATTGCCTTCTACGAAACATTTGCAATATTTAAGCTAGCTGTAGTTTTACAGCAAATTTACTATCGCTATGCTTGTGGTCAAACTAAAGACGAGCGTTTTAAAGTGTTTGGGGAAGTGGTGATTGGTTTGGCTGATGCTGCTTTGGGGTTAATTAAATAACAAAAATAGCCTAGCAATAATCAGCTAGGCTATTTTAGGTAAAAATAAGTAATTCCAATTTATTTGTTAATTAGACGACGGTAGCCCTCTTCTTTTTCTGCCCATTCAATAATTTCTGAGACGCGCCAAACTGGGAAAGGATGGCTCATAGTACCAGCAATTATTGTAGTCCAGAATTTATGTAAGAAATCTTCAGCAGCACGTTTATCAAAATCACGTGCTTGAGCAATAAATTCGTCTAAATCTAATCTTGATGCTAATGTTCCGCCAGCAAGTTTCATCATTGTACTAGCAACAACTCTTTCATTTTGAGTAACTAACAAAGCAGCACGATCACAACTTAATTCCGCTTTATGTCGCCAGGTAAGTAGCGCGATTCTAATTGGCAAAGATAGCAAATCGGCTATTGCCGCAAATGGTGAACCTCTTAAAATCACATCACTTAAGAAGAAAAGCAAATCCGCAGCGACTTTATATAAAAGGTGTTGGGAATGAATATGTCCTGCTTCGTGAGCTAAAACGGCTAAGACTTCCATATCGTCCAAGCGTTCTAACAAAGCAGAATATATAACAATAAAAGGCTTTTCTACGCCTCCGGTAAAGGCATTAAATCCTAAACCTCCGCCAGGGCCGGTAACAGCAATATAAAGCTCTGGTTTTTCAATTCCTAGGGTTGAGCAAACTACATCTAATTTAGCATCTAGGTCTGGGCATTGTCGCTCATTAACTCGAACACTGTTGGCTGTAAACATTACTCTGGCAGAACTTTCATGAAAAATTTCTAGTGCTTTTTTTAGAATTGTTTCTATACCAGGAAGTTTTTGTAAGGCAGTTAAAGCTTGAGAATCTAACGGGTGAATATAACTATGTGGGTCTAAATTTGTCCATTTTTTATGAGGATCACTACTTAAAGGTAGTCTACAGCGTCCACAACGAATGCTAGCACCTGTAGTTGTGCTAGGGGTTTTAACTTTATTTAATCTTTCGCAAAAGCGGCAACGGACGCGCTCTTCTTCTGGCTCGATAATTGGTAAATCATCAGTAACTTCACTCATTTAGAAATATCCTTTCTTATTAATGCTTAAAATGTCTCACCCCAGTAAAGACCATTATTAACTGATGTTCATCAGCAGCGTCAATGACTTCTTTATCACGAATTGAGCCGCCTGGTTGAATTATTGCGGTGATCCCATATTTTTTAACTTCGTCAATGCTGTCTCGGAACGGGAAGAAAGCATCACTCGCCAGTACGCTACCAACTAAAGAAAGTTGCGCTTTTGTTGCACCAAAACGAACAGAGTCAATCCGGCTCATTTGCCCTGCACCAACGCCAATTAGTTGTTCCTCTCCAGCATATACAATTGCATTTGATTTAACATGTTTGCAGATTTTCCAAGCAAAGTCGAGTGCTAGCAATTGTTCTTTGGTAGGTTGTTTTTTAGTTACAACTTTAGCATTTTCTATTAGCAATTTTTCTGTGTCTTTAGTTTGCACTAAATAACCTCCAGAAATATGCTTTATTTCTAGTAAGTTCTGGGATTGTTTTTCTTCTTTTTCTAGCACTAAAAGCCGTAAGTTCTTTTTACTAGCAAAAATATCTTTAGCATCTTGTGAAAATGCTGGAGCAATTATAGCTTCAACAAACAAATCTGACATTGCTTGGGCGGTTTCTTTATCAATAGTTGTATTAATTGCAATAATTCCACCAAAAGCGGAAACCGGATCAGTAGCCCTTGCACGCTCAAAAGCATCTTTAGCATTTATTCCAATAGCAACCCCACAAGGATTTGTATGTTTAATAATTACACAGGCGGTTTTATCAAACTCACTAACTAAAGCCCATGCAGCGTCTAAATCTAAAAAATTATTATAGGAAAGCTCTTTTCCTTGAAGTTGTGTTGCACTTGCAATACCTGTTTCAGCCGTTAAGTCATCAACATAAAGCATAGCTTGTTGATGAGGGTTTTCACCATAACGCAAAGCTTGTTTTTCTTTTAAGCTTAAGACTAATTGATTAGGCATTTTATCAGCAGTTTTACCAGAAAAAGCGATTTTGTCTTGACCTGTTAATTTTGTTAGGTAATTAGCAATAGTTAGATCATAAAGTGATGTATGGGTAAAAGCTTTTGCAGCTAGATTTTGACGTGTTTGCTCGCTTAAAATTCCATTATGTTCTTTTAACTCTAGCAAAATTGCAGGGTAGTCTTCTGGATCAACAATTACAGCAACATCTTGATAATTTTTTGCAGCAGCACGGATTAAACTTGGGCCTCCGATATCAATATTTTCTATAGCTTCCTCTAAACTAACATTTGGTTTTTCAATAGTTTGGCGAAAGGGATATAAATTTACTATGACTAAATCAATGTAGTTTATAGAGTGTTCTGCAACTGCCTTATTATGTTCTGGATTGTCGCGCTGGGCTAAAATGCCACCATGAATTTTTGGATGTAAGGTTTTAACTCGTCCGTCTAAAATTTCAGGAAATCCTGTAAACTCAGAAACATCAATTACTTGAAGCTCTGCTTGACGTAAAGTTTTTGCCGTTCCACCTGTTGAAAGTAACTCTACACCTAAATCAGCTAATTCCTTAGCTAATTCTACCAATCTAGTTTTATCAGAAACGCTTAATAATGCTCTACTTATTTTTTTCAATTTGCTCTCCTACTAATTGGTTTATTTTTGACAGCCAATTAAAACCCAACAAGATAGCACAAGTTAAAAGCGGAGGCGATTCTATTTAGAAGTCTGCTAGCATAGGCAACCAAATGATTTTTGCTGACGTTAAAGGTTTTTCCTAAGACAAAAATAGCAAACATGTCCTATTAAACAACTTTAATTAATAATGGAAATTCTACTATGGAACTAACAATTAACAATCTTTCTAAAACTTATCCAAATGGGGTTAAAGCATTAAATAATCTTTCTCTTAATATTCCGCGAGGTATGTTTGGGCTGCTTGGCCCAAATGGAGCAGGTAAATCTAGCCTTATGAGAACTATTGCAACACTGCAAGAGGCTGATCAAGGCACAATATTTTTAGGTGAAATAGATGTACTAAAAAATAAAGAAGAAGTAAGAAAACTGCTTGGCTATCTACCTCAAGATTTTGGTACTTATCCAAATATGAGTGCAGAAGATTTGTTAGACCATATTGCCATATTAAAAGGAATTACTAATAGAAAAGAGCGTAAGGAAATAGTAAAGGCATTGCTAGAGCAAACTAATCTTTATGAAGTGCGGAAAAAAAACTTGGGTGGTTATTCAGGCGGGATGCGGCAACGTTTTGGCATTGCTCAAGCCCTGCTAGGCAATCCTAAATTAATCATTGTTGATGAGCCTACCGCAGGACTTGATCCAGCAGAACGCAACCGCTTTCTTAATTTATTAAGCGAAATTGGCGAAAATGTAATTGTTATCCTCTCAACTCATATTGTTGATGATGTAAAAGAGCTTTGTACCAATATGGCAATTATTAATAAAGGCTTTGTTTTAATGTCAGGCGATCCATTAAAAACAATTGAAAAGATACAAAATAATATTTGGAAAACTTTTATTAATAAACACGAATTAGAACATTATCAAAGTAATTACAAGGTTATTTCTAATAAATTAATTGCTGGCAAAATGCAAATAAATATTTATTCTGAAACCGAGCCTGGCAATGGTTTTCAACCTTCAGATGCAGGCTTAGAAGAAGTTTACTTTCTTGCAATCAATAAAAGTAATGTCTAAAAAATTAAATTTTTAATTAACAAAATAATTATTTAATCAAGGTGTTAATATGTTTACAGAAATATTTCTATTTGAAATCAAATTTCGCTTAAAACGGATGTCTACTTATGTCTATTTTGCACTTTGGCTACTTATGGGATTTTTACTTACTAGTTCTGACTCAATTAGCATTGGCGGGACAGGTGCAAAAATCTTAAGAAATAGCTCTTATCTAGTAGGCTTAAGTAGTTCGGTTTTAATGGCTTTTGGAATGGCTGTAGTCTCAGCACTTACGGGAATGTCTGTTTATCGGGACTTTGAACAAAACACCTATGCAATGTTTTTTACTGCGCCAATTAAAAAATCTAGCTACTTAAATGCTAGATTTTTAGCGTCTTTTCTTTTATCAGTAATTATTTTTGCTGGTATTCCTTTAGGTATGATGTTAGGTAGTTTTATGCCTTGGGTTGACGCAGAAAAAATAATGCCTTTTAGCTTAATAGCTTATTTACATCCGCTGGTAACAATAATAATACCTAATGTTTTTTTTATTGGAGCATTATTTTTCTTAGTTGGTACTCTAAGTCGTAGTGTAATAGCGGTTTATTTACAATCTGTTGTACTTTTTGCACTTTATTTTGCATCAGTAATTTTATCACGCGACATTGACAACAAATTGTTACCTGCACTTTTTGATCCTTTTGCAATTAGATCTATAGGTTATATAACAAAATATTGGACAATTTCCGAGCAGAATTCTTTACCAATTCCTTTGTCAGGAGTAATGCTTTATAACCGACTTTTATGGACTTCTTTGGGCATTATTGCAATATTAGCTGTTAATTATTGGTTTAGTTTTTCATCTGAAGCTATTTCAATTCGTCGCAATAAAAAATTAATTCAAGTAGAAGAAAAAATAGAAAAATTTCAATTATTATTGCCTAAAGTTACACAAAGCTTTTCTTTTAACACTACAATAAGCCAATTTTTTAGTCTTACACGTTTTAATTTTTTTAGCATTGTTAAATCACTTTCTTTCTGGGCAATATTATTAATAGGAATGTTTATAGTTATTCTAAATGGTTCTTTGGCTGGAAGGCTCTATGGAACGCCAACTTACCCAGTTACTTATGCTGTTGTAGAGTTGGGAGGCGGTTCTTTTATTTTATTCTTCCTGATTATTTGCACAATTTACGCTGGGGAACTTGTTTGGAAAGAGCGAGAAATAAAATTTGACCAAATTTATGATGCTTTTCCCTTGCCTAATTATTTAACTTATCTTAGTCACCTTACATCTTTGACTTTTCTAAACATTATTTTAATCTTTGGATTAATAAATACTGGGATATTAATTCAAGCTTATCATGGGTATTTTAATTTTGAAATAGGAGTTTATTTAAAATCCTATTTTGGACAAACTTTTCCATATTTAATACAAATTTCTGTATTAAGTTTGATAATTCACACTTTAATAAAAAATAAATTTGCAGGTCATGCGGTAATAATACTTTTTTACATCTCACAAATAGCTTTAGCCCAGTTTGGTTATCAACATAACATTTATCTATATGCTAGCAATGTGTCTACTACCTATTCTGATATGAATGGATTTGGACATTTTGTTGTCCCTACATTTTGGTTTAATTTTTATTGGACATCTTTTGCAGGAGTGCTAGCAGTTTTATCAATACTTTTGCTAGTTCGAGGCACAGACACTAGCTTAAAATCACGACTTAACCAGGCTAAGCTTTTGTTTAATTTACCCACCAGAGCATTGTTAGGACTCTTTTTATTAAGCTTTGTATTTACAGGTAGTTATATCTTCTATAATACTAATATCTTAAATAAATATTTTGATGAAGATAAACAAGAAAAACTACAAGTTCAATATGAAAAACTTTATAAAAAACATCAAAACATCCCACAGCTAAGAATTATTGCAACACAGGTAAAAATAGATCTCTTTCCAGAAACCAGATCTTTTCTAGCAAAAGCTACCTACACTTTACTTAATAAAACTGATCAGGAAATAGATTCCATACACCTTTCATTTAATGAAATAGGGCCTAAATCAGTAACTTTTGACAAAGAAAACAAAACAGAGTTAATTGATAAAGAGCTTAACTATCATATCTATAAGCTTGCTACGCCGTTAAAGCCAAAAGAGCAGCTAATAATGAATGTTGAGATTGATTATAAATCCAAGGGTTTTCGTAACAATGGCGAAATCAATCAGTTAGCCGCTAATGGGACATTTTTTAACAACTCTCAATTTTTTCCATCTATAGGCTATAATTCCAGTTTTGAACTAAATGATAAAAGCAAACGCAAGAAAAATGGACTAGCAGAAAAGGCTGAACTCCCGCCGCCAGATGATATGAAAGCTAGAATGAATAATTATATTAGCAGTGATGCTGATTGGATGACATTTGAAACTACCGTTAGCACTTCCCCAGACCAAATAGCTATTGCTCCCGGATATTTGCAAAAAGAATGGATAGAAAACGGACGACGCTATTTTGAATATAAAATGGGAGACACAAAAATATTAAACTTTTTCTCTTTTATGTCAGGCCGTTATGAAGTTAAGCGTGATAAG
Source organism: uncultured Clostridia bacterium (assembly GCA_964492845.1). Classification (GTDB taxonomy): domain Bacteria; phylum Acidobacteriota; class Blastocatellia; order Chloracidobacteriales; family JADJPF01; genus JADJPF01. The sequence goes on along the minus strand of CAZBMZ010000007.1, from coordinate 153,050 downwards.
TGGAATGATGTCAACATTGAAATTTATTACCACAAAGCACACCCTTACAACGTAGATAGAATGATTGAATCCACTAAAAAAGGTTTAGAATATTTTTCAAAGAGCTTTTCACCTTATCAGCATAAACAGTTTAGAATCATAGAGTTTCCTCGTTATGCTAGTTTTGCTCAAGCCTTCCCAAACACTATCCCTTACTCTGAAGCAATTGGATTTATTGCCAGAATAGATGACGACGACGACATAGATTTTCCATTCTATATAACAGCACATGAATTAGCTCATCAATGGTGGGCCCATCAAGTTATTGGTGGTGATGTGCAGGGTTCAACAATACTTTCCGAAACCTTAGCCCAATATTCTGCTCTTATGTTGCTGGAAAAAGAATATGGCAAAGAAAATATTAGAAAATACTTAAAATATGAGCTAGATCAATATTTAAGAGGCCGCACAGCAGAAGAAAAGAAAGAAAATCCTATAGGGCTAGTACAAAATCAACCATATATTCACTACCAAAAAGGTAGCTTGGTAATGTACGCACTTAAAGATTATATTGGAGAAGAAGCCGTAAATAATGCACTAAAACTTTTTGTTAGCTCTGTTGCTTATCAAGAACCTCCTTATGCAAGTTCTTTAGAATTAATAAAATGCCTAAAAGAAGCTACCCCCTTAGACCTACAATATTTGATTACAGATTTATTTGAAACCATAACTTTATTTGAAAATAAAGCTATAGAAGCCACTTATACAAAAACTCCAGATGGAAAATACTTAGTCAAATTAAAGGTACAAGCTAAAAAACTTCGTGCTGATGGCGAAGGAGCAGAAAAGCCAATTGAAATCAATGATCTAATTGATATTGGCGTTTTTGTAGGCGAAAAGAAAAAACAAAAAGAACTTCACCTACAAAAATATAAAATTGACAAAGAAGAACAAATTTTTGAAATTATAGTTGATGAAGTGCCGACTAGAGCAGGCATTGACCCTTATAACAAATTAATAGATCGCAATTCTGATGATAATACAATAGAGATTAAAAGCGGTTCATAAATTAATATAATAATGTGGCCTGGAGCGTAACTTTTAGGTTTAGATATTAAATTAAATTTGCAGAATTATTATCATTAAAAGCTCTTAAAAACAATAATCAAAAGATTTATTGTGCTTTAGTGAACAAACTTAAATTGATATCTAAACAACGATAACATTTTCCACCATTACTAGCATCAAACATATCACTTTGATGACAAATTTCACAACGTTTTGGCAACGACATAGATTTAATTACTATCTGATTAACAACTACTTTTGGAAAGTTTCTTGTTGGTTCAATAGTTATTCTACTTAATATGTCACTAACATTACTAATCCTGATAAAAAAACCTATAAATCCCCAACACAAAAGACTAAACCATAGATTAGAATAATCTATATCATAATTATCAAATCTTTCTTTAACTAAATAAATAGTCCCATATTCAATAATAATACCCATTAAAATTAAAATAAAAAAATCTGTAAATAATGATATAAAAAAATCTAAAATAATATTTATATTTATTAGAACCCTATTTCGTAACTTGTCTACATAAAAAACAATTATGGTAATAAAAGTTCCCATAATTATAGCTTTAGGGATAGCTGCATAAACATTATCAACATAATTCCATAAAAAAACATGTAAGCCATGTTCTTTTATTTGCTGCGTCTCCATACCAAAAAAGTAAAAATACAGAACAGGATTTATAGAACCGTTCACATCATAAATTCTTACTCCATCTGATATTGCCGAAAAAAGAGAATAAATAATTATAGGGCTTAAAATAAACCATCCTAACATGCTGGGAATTAGAATTTTTATAAACTTTCTAGTATTTCTCATATGTTTATTAACAGCTATTGTTACAATCAACTAAACCCCTTTTAATATTTTTGAACAAGTTCAATTATGTAAATATTAGCTTTGCCTAATAATACAAGTCAAGTAATTTTTGAACGAGTTCAAAAATTACTTATTAAATTTGTAAGGTTGTTGGCTGTTAAAATTTTTGCTAAAGATTTTATCTAGTTCCTCCAAGAGCAAAAAATATCTCTGGGAAAAAAATTATTAATATTGGTTCTAGCACAAGGGTAAGAGCAGCCATTACTCTAACTCTTGTACGGGCAGATAATTCTTCTTGGCTCATTTGCTTATCTCTTGGGCTAATAAACAAACTAGCAATAAAGGCACTAATCCCGCTAATAGGTAAAATTACCAGCAAAGCTAAATACATAGAAATAAGGTTTGTAAATCTATAGTATTGATAGCCTATTCTAAAATTCAAGTAATTTGCTACAGTAGATGTAACCGTAATTACTATAGGAGAGCTTAAAATTGCAACTAAAATAAAAAATATCAAATTAAACTTTTGTTTTAATTTCATAGTCTTTTTTCTTCCTTATTTGTAAAAATTTATCTGACACAATTAGGACTAAATGAAGGCCAGTGAGTAAGACCAAAAATAATAAAGCCAAAGCAGGTTATGAGGATGAGAATTAGATTTATTGGGACGCTAAGAATAAGTAAAAAGATAAATTTCAGTAGGTAGTCTTGAGTAACAAACATTTGTTGAGCAGGATCAAAATTATTAAAAAATATATCCCAGGTTATTATCAAAGTAGCTAAAGAAGTTGTTATAGAAGGTATTGTTATTATAGTTTTATAAAAGCGTTTTTCTATAATTTTTCTTTCTCTATCTTTTTCCCTATCTTTGCCCAACATTTCTTTACCTCAATAAATATTTTGTTATTTATGTTTTAACACAAGCTCTACAAAACATTTATTTTTCAATATGACACTTTTTAAAATGTATAGGGAATTAAAACTAGAAGCGGGTAATTATGCGGATATATTAAAGATAAGCGATTTTGAGAGCATTTTATCCTATGAATTTATAGCCTAGACCATGAACGGTTAAAATATATTGAGGATGGCGGACGTTGGTTTCTAGTTTTTGTCTAAGCCAAGCAACATGAACATCTACTGTTCGTGTAGAAAGCATTGCGTTATAACCCCAAACTTCGTCTAACAAATCATCTCGTGAAAGAATTTGGTTACGATGTTCAATTAAATGTTTTAATAACTTAAATTCTTTTGCAGAAAGCTCTAGAACTTGACCATCTTTGCTAACTTCAGCACTGCGAAAATCTACACGCACTGTGCCAAATTGATAAATTTCTGATGAAGGTGCTTCGGTAGTTGGCGCACGTCTAAGTAAAGCTTCAATTCGTGCAAGTAATTCCATCATTTCAAATGGCTTAGTAACATAGTCGTCTGCTCCTAATTTTAGCCCTACAACTTTATCTACAACCTGTCCTCGTGCTGTTAACATAATTATTGGAATAGTGATTCCTTGTTGGCGCAAGTCTCGACATACATCAAAACCGTTTTTGCGAGGTAACATAACATCTAGGATGATTAAATCAAAGTTTTCACTTGTAGCCCGCTTAAATCCTGCATCTCCATCCCTAGCATCTTCTACCTGATAGCCTTCACTTACTAGCCGATCAGTTAATGTCAGCACTAAACCAAGTTCATCTTCTACTAGCAAAATTCTTTTACTCATAAATTTTCTATTGTTTCTTTCATTTCGCTTATTTGATTTGTCGCTTTTGCTGTTTTAAGACTAGTATCAGCTAAAGGTAGGCTTAAAGTAAAAGTGCTGCCTTGACCAACAACACTACTAACATCAATTTTTCCACCACAAGCGGAAACGATTTGTTTAACTAGACTTAAGCCTAAACCGCTACCATGAATTTGTGCATCAATTACTTCTTGACCACGATAAAAAGGCTCAAAAATATGTGGCAATTCTTTTGCACTAATACCTATGCCTTTATCAATAACATTTATTTGAACTTGTTTAGCAATTGCATGAAAATTAGCTTCAATTTTTAACCATTTGCTTTCACCACTATATTTTATTGCATTAGCAATTAAGTTTTGAATTGCACGTTGTAAAGCTAATGGATCAGCATTAACTAAGGGTAAGTCTGATGGAAGAACTTTTACTATTTCTACACCACTATCAGCAATTAATGATTTGCAAGAAATAATTGCATTTTCAATTACTTCTACGCTTTGAGTTGGTTGCAGTTGATAGTTACGGCGGTGAGATTGCCAGCCAGCAAATTCTAGTATTTGCTCTACCATATCGGTTAAACGTCGGCCTTCATCACGAATTAAACCACCATAGCGTTTTACTTGATTAGAGTTACCTACTACACCATCAGCCAGGTTTTCTCCAGCCGAGCAAATAACCGCTAGAGGTGTGCGAAGTTCATGAGAAACACCTGCAACAAATTCTAATTGCTGTTTAGCCAAGTTTTGAGCGCGTTGGCTAGAAATCAAAATCATCACCATACTAACAGCTAATAAGAGCAATATGCTAAAGCTAATGGCTACATTTCGTTGTCTAAGATTGGCTACTGCAACATCTAAAGAGCCTGTATTATGTTTAACAACTAATTGCCAAGTGTTTGTATTTTCACCTTTAGCAGTAAAACTCATCATTTTTAACGCTGGCATTCTAGGCATCGACACAGAACTATCTGTTCTAACTATGCTAATTGTAGCTTGCTTGATTTCTTGATTTATTTTTTGACCATTTTTTTTGATTTCTGTACTTTCTGTTTGAAAAATACTTGCTCTAACAGATTCTTTATTTTCTTTATTTTCCTTATTTTCTGCTTCAACTCTTATATTAATCTTATTATTTTGGTCATCCTGGCTATTTATACGCTTAACAACAGGCAGAAATTTTTCTATCTCTTCAGGTCTTAAAGAAAAAAAGCTCATAGCAATATCGCTAGTTGCTAGCTGCTCAAGCTTAAATTGCTGGCTGGATTGATAAATTAGCTGATTGTTATTTTCTTTGTTTACTATCGCTACATAATAATCTAGCTGGTTATTAGTTGCAAAATATTGGTTTATAAGTTTTGGAAGCCATTGCTGCTGGATATATTTAAGATCTAGTAAAACAACTAGATAACTAATGGGGGACTCTACCTTTAAGATAAAATCTCTTTTTGGGTCATCCATCTTAATTCTTGGTAGTAAATGATGGGTGCGGTTAATGACAATAGCTGGGGTTTTAGCAATTATTGGGTGGTTGCTAGAGAATTTTATAAAATTATCATGCCCAATATTTTCTATTTTAGACTCTTCTTTCCATGAACTTTTTAAGCTTGTTAGTTCTTCGGGCCAGTCAGCAATTTGAAAACTACTAGTTTCAGGAGTAAATTTTAATAAATCCTGCTTTGATTCACTCAAATTAACAATATATAAATCTTTAATTAGTTGTGGATGTCGTGTGTTAGTCTGCCATTTTTGATAAGCCTGTAAATAACTTTGCCCTGAGTCCGCTACCTCTATTTCTGTATGTTCTGTATGTTCTGTATGCTCAAGGGTTTGAAAATTAAAGAAAATATGTGTTATTTCCCGGTCAAAGTCCGTTGTAAAATTACTAGCGGCTGTACGTAAGCCAGAAAGCATTCTTTCTCGTTCAGCACTACTAACTTGGCCTAACCATTGGTATTGCAATATAGCCAGGGACGGCAGTAGCACTAGCAAAAGTAAAACAAAGATTAAATGTGTTTTTGAACTTAGTGTTTTCATAGTTGAAAATTATAGCACTAGAAAAAGCGAGAAAAAGCCGTTAGCTAAAGATTTTACATTCTTAACAATTCCTTAGCCATTTCTTAACCACAGCCTTTTAATTTTTGTTTATTATCCACATCGTAGCAAAACACAAACTTTTAGAAATTTTGGAGGATATAAAAATGAAACGACGTTCAATCAATTGGTTAATTTTGGGATTAATATTTACAGTAATCTTTAATGTTGTAGGAATTGCACAATCTAGCAATGATCCTGTTAGAGGCCAAGAATTAATTACACTTGCTAAACAAGCTATAGGCGGAGAAACCAGACTTAACGAAGTAAAAGGTTTAGGCTTAGAAGCAAAATCCATTGGTCAAGATCCAACTAAAGTAGAAAAAATTAAATTAATGTTTGCTGGTCGTGCTTTAGCTGGTGCGCCAGGTGTAGTAGATGAAGAATTCAATATTCATATTTCAAAAGATGGTGATCCTAACGCCCCACACAAAGTAAGAATATTTACTGATGATAAAGGTCAAACCCATAAAATTGATGGCGACAAGACTATTGTTTTCAAAGATCAGTCAGGTAATGCTCAAGTAATTGAAGGTGATGCTCCTAAAGTAATGATTTTTAAGACCAAAGATGGTGACACTAAAGAAATTACACCCGGCAAACAAATGATTGTAATTACTAAAGAACATAGTGGAGATGCTCCTGCTGATGCAAAAATAGAAAGACGAAATGTAATTATCCATGCTGAAGTAAATGGTGAAGGCGGCGGACATGCCTTTAGACAACCTTTTGACTTAGCTCATACGATGATAGGTCTTTTGTTAAACTCCCCTGCCCCACTGGAATTTAGCTATGTTGGTGAAGCTGAAAACGGAACTGCTTTTGCAGTTAGTGTTAAAGATAAAATTGGCTTTTCTGGAACATTACTTTTAGATAAAGCTACCTATCTTCCTATAGGTCTTAACTATCGCAATACCCACCAAGCTATTTTCTTACACGTTGATAAAAATGCTGGTGGAAAAATTGATAAAGCAGAGATAGAAAAATTAGCTCAAGCTCAAAACAACGCTCCAGCAGAAGAAATTAGCTTAAGATTTTCTGATCATCGTTTAGTTGACGGCGTACTTTTACCACATAGTATTGCTAGATTTGTCAATGGTGAACTAAAAGCTACTTATCAAGTTGAAAAATATGAAATTAACCCAAATATTGAAGTTATGAAGATGCGCCGTCAAAAGCCTGATCAAAACTAAATTATTTAGAATCATTAACTTAAACACAAAAAAGCCACTAGGATTAAATCTAGTGGCTTTTTAATTTTACTTGTAAGAGTTTTATTAAAAATTACTCTTGATTAGCGGTTGGTTTTAGTTTAGTAGCTTCTTCTCGATTTTTCTTAACCATTTCTAATGTTTTTGGATCCTTAAGTTGTAAGCTCTTTTCCAAAGGTTGTCCATGTTCCTCTGCATGTAGATAATAACCTTTTTCTTCAGCAGGTTTCTCTACTTCGACTTTAACACGATGAGCATTAGCAAAAGCGTCTTTACGTACACCAGTAATCATCCAAGATACTTTACCACCAGGATTACCTCCAGAAACCTTGAAACGGTTTATCTTCATTTCTTCTGCAACATAAAGGGTAGGAGAAGGCTTACCTACAGCAGTCAATTGATAACGAAAATCTTTATTTAATGCATTAAACCACTCAGGCATTGTTACCCAAGCTTCACCATTTTCATCTAAAATCGCATTACCATTATAGATATTCATCATATCAGGTGATTCTACAAATGAGTGATATAGATACTTATTTTCTGGATCTAGTGGATGATCTATCTTAAATGTTCCACTTCCTTTTGAAAGCGCACCAGTAACAGAAACATTACCTGTAAAACGACCTGCAAAAGCACCTGTAAGGCCATTATCAGTCCCCATTACACCTGTTCCTTTTGCACCACCTGCAATACCTAATACTCCAGCACCTGCTGTACCATTATCATCTAAGCCTCCTAAACCAGCAACACCTGCACTACCCCCACCAGGGAGGAATGGTGTTGTTCTAGAACCAATACCAAACACTCCAGCACCTTGAGAACTAGATCCAACAACACGACCTCTAATACCAACAGTTGGGTTGCTATCCTCTTCGATATTCTCCACTTGAAAAGCCGATACAAAGCCAGCTATAGCAACACTGCCACTAAAAGGTAAAGCCACTCCATTTGCTCCTGTTGCTCCTGTTGCTCCTCGTAGACCTTGTATTCCTTGTATTCCTTGTAGCCCTTGTAGCCCTTGTAGCCCTTGTAGCCCTTGTATTCCTTGTAGCCCTTGTGCGCCTGTTGCTCCCGTTGCTCCCGTTGCCCCTTGTAATCCCTGCGCTCCTGTTGCTCCTGTTGCTCCCATTACTCCTTGTAGTCCTTGCGCTCCTGTTGCTCCTGTTGCTCCTGGATTAGTAATAAAACTAACAATAGGAACTGCTACACTGTCGCCTGTCAAACTATACCTAGCACTTATAGGCATTGAGAATGAAGTAAGATTAACTAAAGCAACTCCCTGACCTGCACTAACACCAGTAGTGAGGTTTACTTGAATAAAAATAGTATCTCCTGAAACAAAATTTCTACTATTACCAACATAAGTAAGCCTAACTTCATTTGTTCGAGATGTTGGGCCATTAACAATAAATAGATTAGAAGTAAACCCAGAAGGTGAAGTTGGACTAACAAAAACTTGTGGGTTAGCAGAATTTATTGTTCCAAAAAGACTATTAAAATTTATTGAAAAACTGTCGCCTGTCGCAATTATGTTAGTTGAACCTATATTGCTTAAAGCAACAATAACGTTAGATGTTGTCGAAGTTTGGATAATACTTGGTTCCATTCTCAAATCTAGCACAATACCACTAGTTTGAGCATGTATTTCTTTGAGGGGCAAGAAGTTAATACATATCAAGAAACTTAATAAAAAATAGAAAGTTATTTTCAGTTTCTGCATGGTTATATGGTCTCCTATAAAGTTTTGGTTATTTTACTATAACGTAAAAATCGTTAGGGATATAACTGTAGATACAGTAGCAGTTATGTAGTGCATAATCCTTAATTATAATTAACTAGGGTTATTGATGTGAATTTTAAGAGTTAACGTTTTAACGAAAAGTATTTTTTTCAAATTGAGAAAACAAGATTGTTTAGAAGTTGTAACGATTTATCTAAACTTATTTTGTGAAAATAGTTCAGCAACTATAAAGCATTAATAATTATTAGTCTACATAATAAGTTAAAAATCAATTAGAATTTTGAAATAGTTTTTATAGTAGCAATTGTTTCAAAAAAATATTTAAAATATGCTAAAAATCAAAGCAAAAATATATATATATTTATATATAAAGAAAAGTGTTTAGGTTAATAATGGTAGATCGAGAAAATTAATAATTTTTTAATTAATTTTGAATAACTTTTTAATAACTTTTTTGAATTCTTATTTAAAATAAAAAAAGCGGTCTATTTTTTTGATAGACCGCTACAATTAGCATTTTATTATTGAGGACTTTTTAGTTCTCTTAAATTATCTAGGAGATTACTTATCTACGTCGGGATGTTTTGACTAAAATGCCTTCAAATTCAACTCTTAAGGTAACATTGCCGGGAACAACTGTTATTGTACGAACCCAAGCAGCATAACCAGCACGTTTTACAGTAATTGTATGTGTACCAGCAGGAAGTTGAACTGTTGCCGGTGCGTTGCCAAAGAAAACTCCATTTACTTCAATATCTCCACCTTTTTCAGAAATTACATTTACAAAGCAAATCTTTCCAGAATTAGCACCAGCAGAGGTATTGTAAGCTGTGGGACTACCAGAAAAAGAACCAGGAAAACTTGTATTTTGTGGGATGTCGATACTTCTTGTTCCATCAATGAAAGCGTCTAGGTGTTGGCCTCTAGGGACGGTGATGTCTTTGCCTTTGATAAGTAAGAATGCTGGTGCGGCTGGGAAGAATACGACAGCGGAAACTCCTACTGCAACACCTGTTGCAACACCTTTACCACCACCTTGATTAACAGAAGTTGCGCGGATAGGAATTTTTGTACCATCTACAGCTTTAACATATTCAAGTCTAAAATCAAGTTTTCCACCTCGTCCTAAGCTCCTTTTGGGTTGGGCTTGAGTGATGGTTCCAAGGGCTTGTGCGCCCTCTGTAATAACGGTTACACCGTCTATTTTGATAGGGTCAAGAACTTCAAAGCTAACAGTTTGACCAACTTGGGAGGTTGCAGAACTAATGTCTTGCAAAAGTTTTAATCTAATCTGTGTGCCTTCTTCTAGCTTGATGCCTTGTCCAAAGGCGGTTGCAGCGGTAAAGAATAGGGTTATTAGGGTTGTTGCTAAAACGGTTAATAGAGTGTTAATGTTTTTCATTGTTGTTTCCTCGCTTTTATTTATATTTGATTTAATTTTGTTGTGCCTTTGCTAATATCAAGTGCTATTCCAAAGGAAATCTTATATTTTTTGTTCTAGTTAACCTCTTATAAATTAATTAGTTACAAACAATAACAATTCTCTAAATTCTTAAAATTTTAATGCTTTCCGCCAAAAGTGACGCTTTTTATAGTTGTCAGTTTTGTCAACTCTGCCAAAACTGGCATAAAAGGCAGATCGCAACATGTCGCTAACTTTTAGCAAGCTAGCGATATACAGCATTATTTATTTGATGTAAGCTTGCCAACTTGCTAGAAAGGCACTTTTCTATCTAGTCATACATTTAAAGTAGGAGTATTAAAAATGATTGCAAAAGGAACTCATATTGATGAGGCAAAAGGAAAACTAGGGGTGTTATTGGTTGGAATGGGTGCTGTAAGCACTACTTTTATTGCTGGCGTTGAAGCTATTCGCCGTAAAATGGCGCAACCTATTGGCAGTCTTGCAGAAATGGGAACTATCCGCTTAGGCAAAAGAACCGATGGACGTTCCCCAAAAATTAAAGAATTTGTCCCTTTAGCTAACCTAGATGACTTGGTTTTTGGCGCGTGGGATCTATTTGAAGATAATTGTTATGAAGCTGCGCTACATTGTGGAGTGCTAGAAAAAAGCATGCTTGAAACACTTCGCCCACAACTTGAAAAAATTCGTCCAATGGCAGCCGTATTTGACCAACATTATGTAAAAAGACTTAATGGAACAAACATTAAACAAGGTAAAAATAAACGAGATTTAGCAGAACAGTTAATTAATGATATTAAAGAGTTTAGTGTAAAAAATGATTGCTCTCGTTTAGTAATGGTTTGGTGTGCTTCAACAGAAATTTTTATGAAGTCTAGCCCAGTCCATGAAAACATTGAAGTATTTGAAAAAGCTTTAGAAGAAAATCATCCTGATATAGCTCCTTCAATGATCTATGCCTATGCTGCAATAAAATCTCGTGTACCTTTTGCCAATGGTGCGCCAAATTTAACAGTTGATGTTCCAGCCCTAACTCAACTTGCACAAGAAATGTCTGTCCCTCTTTGCGGAAAAGACTTTAAGACCGGCCAAACCTTTATGAAAACCTTGCTTGCTCCAGGTCTAAAAAGCCGTATGTTAGGCTTACATGGTTGGTATTCAACTAATATTTTAGGCAACCGTGATGGTGAAGTTTTAGACGACCCAGAATCATTTAAGACTAAAGAAGAATCTAAACTTTCTGTTTTAGAATATATTTTACAGCCAGAAATTTACCCTGAACTTTATGGAGATTTTTCCCACTTAGTTAGAATTAATTATTATCCTCCTCGCGGTGATAACAAAGAGGGTTGGGACAACATTGACATCTTTGGTTGGCTTGGCTATCCAATGCAAATCAAGATTAATTTCTTATGTCGTGATTCTATTTTAGCTGCTCCAATTGTTCTAGATTTAGCTCTATTTATGGATTTAGCCCAACGTTGTGGAATGCGTGGTATTCAAGAATGGTTAAGTTTCTATTTCAAGAGTCCAATGACTGCCCCACAACTTTATCCTGAACATGATTTGTTTATCCAGTTGATGAAGTTAAAAAATACTCTTCGACACTTAAAGGGCGAAGAATTAATTACTCATCTTGGCTTAGAATATTATGACTAAGTATTAATTTATGAATGAACTCCCTTTGAGTAAAGCAGGCAAGCGGCGTAAAAGCTTAATGCCTGCTAATAAAATTTGCTTGTCTTGCTGCTATTCTCAGGTCGCTACCGATCGTGGAAAGTTACGTGTTTTTTGTCAAAAGGAACATAAACAAGCAACAGAAAATTGCTTAGACTATTCTGATAACGGTACAAGTCATTTACTAACAGCAATTAAAAGTAAAATTAATCAAGTTCAAGAAAACTATCGAGCAAGGTTTAATCAAATTCATCCTAATTGTTTTAGCTGTGTGCAAAATTGTTGCACCACTCCATTTTTAACTCACACGCCTTTTTATCCTGAAGACGTAATTTATTATATGTTGTCTGATAGGGCTGTCCCAAAAGTTCCTAAAGAGCTTAAGCATTGTATGTTTTTTAATAATGGTTGTACTTTGCCTATAAATTTACGCCCTCATGTATGTATTGAATATAAATGTATTTATCAAAATGATGCTGAAATTAACGGTTTAGCTACATCCATAAATCAGGCAACTATTTATCTACTTGCTATAACAACAAAAGATTATGCTGGTTGGAGAGGGGAATATACTATAGAAGATCGTCCTACATTAAAAGAACATGGAGGAGTAGAAGGAAAAATTTATGACCGTTTTAATCGTGAATGGGACACACAAAACCCTATAAAAGACCTTTTAGATTTATATTTATCTAAAACACTGTTGTAATAGGCAAATAGGCAAAACCATATCGCACACAATAATCAAGTTTGTTATAATCACGGCCACACATTCGACTAAAAAAATCCAAAAATATTAAGTTATAAAAATTATCTGAGTTTTTTGCTGTTTCTTTAACAGCCAGGAGTGTTTGATGAACAATACTAGACGTCCAACAAAGTGCCGCGCTCAAAAAATTGGTAAAGTTAATGTATTAAAATTGACAGGTCGTCTTACACCAGATGAACATGAAGACGTTTTGTTAAGTAATGTTAAACAGTTGGTTGAAGCGGACGAAAAGTATTTTTTGGTTGACCTTAGTTCAGTCAACTATATTAATAGCTCAGGAGTTGGAACAATAATTCAATGTTTCCGACTAGCTAGAGCTAAAGGTGGAGACTTAAAAATACTTAATCCTTCTCAAAGTGTTACTCACATTATTCAAGTATCTAAACTAGATAGTATATTTGAAGTTTTTCGTGATCAAGCAGCAGCTATTGAGAGTTTTATAGAAGATTCTTCCTCTGACGCAAATAAAAAAGGTCGTAGTCGTAAACAAGCAGCTAGCGAAGATGATAAAGAAGACTAGTTTTATTTACTAAATAGTTAATCTTAAATTAAAATCTAAAAATCAATCCGTTAAACACTTATAAATTAAGGTTATTATTAACTACCTATTATAAAAGCATAAATTCGTAGTTAATATAATGAGGTATTATGAGCATAGTACAAGAATTTAGGGATTTTGTTAATCGCGGTAATGTAGTAGATTTAGCTGTTGGTGTAGTAATTGGAGGGGCTTTTGGCAAAATTGTATCTTCTTTAGTAGCAGATGTAATTACACCTATAATTGGTGTAGTAGTTGGAGGTGTAAGTTTTACAGCCTTAAAAATAAGCCTTGGTGGTAAACCGGACGCTCCTGTTACATTAAATTATGGCAATTTTCTACAATCAATATTTGATTTTCTAATTATTGCATTTGCAATATTTATGTTTGTTAAAGCAATAAATAAAATGCAAAAGAAAAAAGAAGAAGCCCCTGCTCCACCTCCTGGGCCATCTAAAGAAGAAGTTTTGCTTACAGAAATTAGAGATATATTAAAAGATATTAAAAAACTTTAAGTTAGTAACTTAATGCAAGTAAGACCTACGATTAAGCGGCCAATGAATTTAGCACATCGTGGAGCGCGTAAAGCTGCCCCAGAAAATACTTTAGCCGCTTTTGCCTTAGCTAGGGATCTTGGTGCTGATGGAATAGAGTTAGACACTTTTTTATGTGCTTCTGGTGAACTAGTAGTTACACATGATGATGATTTAACTGTTCTGTCTAATGGTTTAGGTAATATTTCTAGCACGCCTTTAGCAAAATTAAAAGAATTAGATTTTGGTTCACATTTTAGCCTAAGTTTTAGAGATGAAAAAATTCCAACTCTCCAAGAAGTAATTGATTTACTTCCAACTTCAATGTTAATAAACATTGAGATTAAGACATTATCCCTACGTCCAACCAAAGAAGTTAAAGCAGTTGTTGAACTAGTTAAAAAAAATAATTTATTTTCAAGAGTTTTAATTTCTTCTTTTAACCCAGTTATTTTATATCACTTAAAAAAACTATCCCCTAATATTGCAAGAGGGCTATTGTTTGAATCCCGTTTGCCAATACATTTTGGAAAAATTAATTCTTCTTTATTAAAACTACACGCCTTACACCCTCCAGCACATTTAACCAATGAAAAATTAATGCAACTAGCTAGAAAAAATGGTTATCAAGTTAATACTTGGACAGTAAACGAACCAAACGAAATGCACAGACTTATAGATTTAGGTGTTAATAGCATTATTACTGATTATCCAGACCGACTTAAGCAAGTTTTTATTGAACGAAATTTGATTTAAAAACCTTTCCAATAATAAAGATTCAACATTTTGGTGTAGTAAATATTAATTTTGGTGTAGTGGACTTCTATATAGATTACTTTATAGAATTTTACTAATTTATGATAAATAGCTAAACCATTGTAAATACTATGGATAATTTTAGTTATAAGAAAAAAATAGTTTTTATTAACTCTGGCATAAGCTTTGCCATTAAGCCGGGCAGAAATCAAGTTAAACCTAATAGCCGGAGGTAATTAGTTATGTTAAGTAAAAATATTATTAAATCATTTTTAACTCTATCACTTTTATTCGCTTTATTCTTAAATTTTAGTCTCACTAATGTCAACGCTGCTAACTCTGAGCAAGTAAAAACCGTAACTGTAACTCTTAAATCAAATAACAAAACCTCTCTACCTTCACTTGGACGTGAAGATTTCTTAGTCTCCGAAGATGGAACAAAACAAGAAGTACTTTCTGTTGTTCCAGCAAATACTGAAAACGCTCCTATTAACTTAGCTATTGTAGTTCAAGATGGTATTTCTCAAGTAAATACTGAATTAGGAGCTATTAAGCAATTTGTAAAGAGTTTACCTACAGGTTCTCAAGTAATGATTACTTACTTAAATGGTAGCTTTACCCAAGTTTTACAGCCATTTACAACAGATTTAGAATCAGCTACACAAAAAATACGAGTAGTTAATAGCTTTTCAAATGGCCCTGCTAGTCCTTATCTAAACTTAATTGATGTAATGAAAAAGTTTAATGGTAAAGCTCACGGACGTAATCAAATTTTATTAATTTCAAACGGTGTAGATTCATTATTAAATGATTTTTCTCCACGTAATAGTTTGTATTTAAATCAAGCAATCAAAGCTGCCCAACAAGAAAACATTAGCATTTACTCTATTTTTGCTAATGGAACAAATAGCCGTCGGGTCTTTTTAGGTCAAAACAACCTTAACTATCTTTCTGAAGAAACTGGTGGTTATGCTTTTATAATGGGAACAGGATTTGTTACTTTTGATGCTCCATTAAAGCAATTTAGAGAAATGCTAGACAATCAATATGTAGTTACTTACAAAAGCACAAATGACGAAGATGGTTTTCGTAGAGTAAAAGTTACCACGGATTTTTCTAATATTAAAGTTACCACTCTAAGTGGTTATACGGCTAAAAAGTAACTCTTACAAAGGTTTTAATAGTTTTAATAGTTTTAATAGTTTTAGGCAATAATTAGCACAGGGATGTTCCCAAAAGAACATCCCTTTTTTAATTTCTTGCCAATTTACTGTGTTAATAATTTAGTAGAACGTAAACTACATTTGTTAAAAAATTATTAAACTCCTCTAATTCCCTTAAGCAGTTGTACAATTTTTCCTTCATTTCTCTTATAAAGCTGTGAAGCAACAAATCCAAACCCAAGTAGGATTTTTCCTTTTTTATTGACAAAAGCATAACAAAGCCCCGAAACTTTTACGCCTTTAATTTTACCTTCAACATCACAAGCAAAAACTTTTAACCCGTTCAAGGTATTTTCTGAGACTTCACCTGATTGGTAATTGTCCATAATTCCTTGCAATTCACGCTCTATATTTTCTGCTAGGTCTTCTACGTTGGTACTATCAGTAGTAATAAAGTAGAAATGTACCTCTTCACTTGGATCAGATATTTCTAGTGATCCTTCTTCACCTTTGCTAACATTCCAGCCATCTGGAACCGAGATCTTAAAACCTGCTGGATGGGTGAAATCTTCTGCTAAGGCAGTATGAAAACACAACATAAATACTAACAAGCTTGTGATGATATATTTGGTAATTTTCATAGTATTTCCTTTGGGGTTTAGTGTTGAATTATAAAGGCTTAGACAACCCTGTCTAAGTTGTTGCGGCAGATTATAACAAGACCATTATTAGTTTGTATATTAATATTTATTGCCTATGCCAAAATAAATTATTTCTTATATAATTACTTGTATTTACTTCTGTAAAATCATTACCGTTCCAACTACGTACCATAATAGTAACTATATTAGGATTAACACTAATTACATTATAAGTATTAGTCTCACCTCGATAGCGTGTAGAAATAGCTGTGCCTGCTTGAGCAACAATAATTGATTTATTAACCGAATGGTGAGCGCGTGCATCATCGTTATAACCAACATGAAGATGTCCCGCTAAAATCAGGTCTACGCCAGCAGACTCCAAGGTTTTTAATGTTTCTGGTGCGCGTCGAATAATTGGTTGAAGTTTTTTCCCTGGTGCAGGAATAAATTGATGGTGGGTAACTATCATCTTAAAAACTGTAGGTGAAACCGTTTGTAGCTTGCTAGATAACTCTAAAATCTGTTTACTTGAAATTGCTCCATTTTTCCAAGTTAATGAACGTGTTGAATTAACACCTAACACAGCAATTTCATCGTCTAAATATACTGGTGCTAGATCATTAGTAATATATTGACAGTAACGTTCTAGTGGTCTAGTAACCCTATGAATCAAGTTATAAAGTGGTATGTCGTGATTACCTGGTACAACCAAATAGTTTACTGGCAAGCGTTCAAGAAATTCTCGTGCAGCAATAAATTCTTTTACCTTTGCGCGTTGTGTTAAATCGCCGCTAACAACAACTAGATTTGGTGAAAAAGCCTTAAGGTCATTTAACAAAGCTTCTGCAACTTTTTTGTCTTCACGTCCAAAATGTAAATCAGAAATATGAGCAATTACTTTCATAACTTATTTCCCTAAATTATTTGGCTTAGGTACAATCACTTTTAAGGCTTTAGTGCGGATTGTGTAATGTAGTGGCGGATAAAGTCGTTGAACTTCGCCATCTAAAGCAACTCTTAAACGTCTTTTTTTTGTTTCAATCCAAATTTCTTTTGCTCTCTCAATACGAAAATCTTTTGTTTGCTTTAGCCGTCCAAGTAACGCATATAAAGACAGTCTAACTAAACCAAAACGACCTCCACGATTAGCTAGGTATAAACAAATTTCGCCTTTGTCTAGTTGTTCTCTAGTTCCAAGATTCAACAAATTCATTTTATACATATTGTTACCAACAAATACAAATGGAGAATCTGATTTTATTATTCTTTCATCTACTTCTAATGAAACTTGAAGTAATGGAACACGAAAAAAAGTCGAAAATATAGCTAATAACATTGCCGACCATTTGCCTAAACCTAATTTTTGACGTTGGCTATCTCGTTTTTGTACTAATTGCGGGTATAATCCAATGGAGGAATTATTAATAAAAGTTACAGAATTAACTTGTCCAATATCGCAAGCAAAAACATAATTTTCACTAATTACTTTAATTGCTGCTGTCAGATCTTGAGGGATTTTTAAGTCTTTAGAAAAATGATTAAGTGTTCCTAGTGGTAATATCCCTAGAGGAATATTCTTATCTATAAGTGTAGAAGCAACCGTGCTAATTGTCCCATCCCCACCACCTGCTACAATTACATCAGTTTTAGTTTCTGCTGCTTTTAGAGCAGTGGAAAGTATTTTTTTCCCTTTTACTAAATGGATTTTTGCTTCAATGTTAACTGCCTTAAATAAATCTTGTAAATAATTGGTTTGATTATCGTTAGGTAACTTAGCAAATGACCCTCCACCTTTATTAATAATAACTACTGCTTTCATAGGATTGGTCATTTTACTCCAAGTTATTTAACTAGCCCTGTCTAATTTAAGTTTGATGTTAGACACTTCTGTTTCCAAGATCTCTTGTCTTACTTGGATATCATGAATTGCGCCTTGTGCAAAATGGCGATTTCCCTTAAATTCTTTGATGAGTGTGTCAATTGTGCTATCTATATGTATTGTAACTAGCTTTAAGCTAAATATTTTATCTAGTAAATTGTTATAAACAGCCTCTATTTTAGCCTCTAGTCTAGCCTCTACCTTAGCTATTTCATTCTCCATTTTAGCCTCTAGTCTAGCTTCTGTCTTAGCTATCTTAGCCTCTAGTCTAGCCTCTGTCTTAGCTATCTCTGCTTTGAGTTCAGTATGATTTGAAGCAACTTTGTTTTCTATAGTAGTAAGTTTGTCTAATAATAGTTGCAACATTTCTTCATTTGTCATTTTGAGTATACCTTTTAAGATGAATTAGGATAAAGAATGAGCTTTGAAACTATTATAATACCTTGAGTTACAAAGGAAATAACAGGGATTTTTTATCACCAAACATAATCTTTTGCATACTGACGTACAGACTTATCAGCAAGAATATGAAAAGTCCGAATCTTTTGCAACATCACAGGAGATAGCTGTTTTAGAGAAAGATAAATTATCCGTTTTCCATAACGACCAGCTAGAACTTGAAAAAATGGCCTAGGCGGTTTTGGTGCTGCATAGATAACAAATTTTTCTAAACTATAATCAAGTGCTGCTAAGAGTAATTTTTCTGCATAATTAGCAGCAATTCGATAAGCAGGATCAGAAAAAACATCATAAAGTCTGCCAGGCGGCATACTCATCATAAAACCGCCATAAACGGCTTTACGAATACCCTTTGCAACTTGTCTTTCATCAGGATTAGTTGCATAAAAAGCCATGTCGGATTCTTGTTCATGTTCGCCTAACCAAGTCATTGTATAAGGATACTGCGAGCCGTCTTCATCAAAAATTACTACAACTGAATCAACCGCACCTTTTACTACTCCAGATTCCTGGACATAAATTTTTCCCGTATGCCAGTTACGGATAGTTTCTCTAATATCCACACCATCCAACAAAGAAGACTCAAAAGGACGTATTCTTTTTCGTTCTTCGCTAAGAATATGCTTCCCTTTATTTCTTAAGTAATTTCCATAGCCTTCTAACACAATATCTTCTGGAGGATACGAGCAAATGTTATGAGGGTCAAACCGCAAGTCTTTATCTAGATCAGCACGTTTTTGTTTATCTTTACGATTTAGAAACCTTGGCAAAGAAGCACGCGGTTTAAGCGGTGCGTGAGGATTCATTCTAACTTTATTAATTAATGGAAAAATATCTTCTGCTCTTAGCTCAATGATGTCTAATTCGCTACGGCCTTCTTGGATTGGATAATTTGTGCCAAGTTCCCACATCCTATAGCAAAAATGTGAGTTAATCGAACCCCGGCCAGCAATCAATAGCTCATAAAAGTCCGGCAGCAAAGAGTTTTTTACATGTGCATATTTACGAGCAAAAGAAATTAACAAAAACATCTGCTGTGGATTTAGTCGTTCGTTAATTTCTTCCTCATAATATGAGCGACACCACATTAAATAGCGCACTAAGATTTCATTGTGATCTTGGCTAGATACGTTACTTGCTACATCTATGTGCGCACGTTGTGCTATTTCAGACAATTTTTCTGTTGTTTTACCTGAAACTACCTTAAATCCTGGTTTTACGCTGGTAATCTTACTAGATTTACTCGCTAGCTCATCAAAAGCATCTTGGGCATTTGAGGTGGTTTTAATCGTCGGCTCTTCAAGATACGACTTAAGGCTATTAATAACATTTGATAAAGAGCTAGAAGGCTTTTCATTAGCGGGTTTGGCTGTGCTGATAAAATTTCGCTGGAGTTCATAAACAGCCGTTAAAAAAGGAAATTGTCCCATTATTTCACCTAGTGAAAGCGGGCTAAGATGATAAAGTTTTGCTTTAGGACGAATTTCTTGAGGGTTTAATCCATTAGAGCTTAGTTTTTTCTTGAGTCCAGCTAAATGCCTTAGCCCACAAACTACCAAAATAGGCTGTTTGCTATTAAGTTTACCTGTCCAAGCTAGCTTATGCTCTAATTCTCTTAAGTGAAATACCATAGCTTCTTCTCGTTTATCATCTTCGGGTAAAGAGTCAACCGGCTTTGACAAAAGCATTTCACAGTATTTTTTATGTCCTAAGTAATTTAGCGCGTAAGTGTCTGGCATTGGGTCATAAACTTGCGGGTAATCCAGCATTGCTAAATCAATACAGCGGGTTTCTATGTGTTTTTCACGCGCATAACGTGCAACTTCAACAAAAGGATCGACTGGCTCAATACGAATAAAGTTTTTATTATCATTACCATAGAGCAAAATAGACACACGAGGCAGACGATCAATAGCTTGAAAAATTAAATCTTGTAAAACAAACGGATATTCTAGCGCGACTCCTGCGGGCGAAAGCTTTTCAAATGCAGCACGAGCAGCCAGGGTAAACTCATAAGAGTGATGCACAACAGGCAATAAAACAAATTGACCGCATTTTTCTAAATATAAGTCTTGATTTTGCATCTATTTAATAAACTTATTCTGCATAACGTAAAGCATTTTCGCCTAATACACTTATCATTGCTTCGTGCATTAGATGGTGATAATCAGTTGGGCCATAGCTTAAACGTTTAGCAACATAACGAGCCATATTTATCCCATCCCGCACCGTGTAAGGCTCATCTGCCATATGACAGCGGGCTAAAAAACTGGCTACATAGCTTAAGATTTTCTCATCCACAAAAGGAAGATTTTCTCTTAAAATAGCTAATTCTTCGTCTCGGTCTGGAAAATCAAGATAAATTTGTGGTTGAAGGCGTGAATGAATATATTCTGGTATTTCAAAAGTGCTTGCATCATCGTTCATTGTTGCAACAATTCGGAAATCTGGGTGAGCTTTTATTTTTACACCTGAAACAATCGACTCAACATAGCGACGTGTATCAAGAAGCGGTGCAAGCGAGGCCCAGGATTTTTCTGACATTCGGTTGCCTTCGTCTAAAATAGCAATTCCACCTGTAATCATTGCTGTTACAATTGAGCTAGCAACATATTGAATTTTGCTATTTTCTGCAACTACTGGAGTAATCAACAAATCTTCTGGCCGAGTGTCCATAGTTGCTTGAAAAATGTAAACATCTTGTTCAAGCATTTTAGCAGCAGCATAGGCTAAAGTCGTTTTTCCAACCCCAGGTTTACCAATAAGTCTTGGTGAAAGTGGAACATCTCGCTCATCAATTAATTTCCAACAAGCATGAAGTTGTAAAATCAATTCTTGTTGCCCAATCCATCTTAAAGGTAACTCGTCTGGGTGAGCTAAATGGATTGATACTCCATCTATTTGGACAGTACGACGATGTTTAGCAGGCTTGTCCAAATTATCTTTCATAATTGTTTTGTCTCCTGTTGAAGTCTTAAGAGCAATGATATTTGTAAAATGCTAAAGTCGTCAATTAAAAGGGTGTCTAAATTCTAAAATCACAAACAATCGGCGTGTGATCAGAAATTTGCTCACCATTTGTTAGTAAATTTGTGATTGTTATGGGATTAATACTAGCTGTTTGGTTGTTAGCGATCTCATTTGCCTTCAAAGCTCTTATACCACGAGCAAAAATATAGTCCAGGCGAAATTCTAGACGGTTTTTGTAAGGGGCTAAACGTCGGTCTATTCGTGATTGTAAAAAGTTTGGCATTTCTTTAGCTTCATCTACTCCAGTAATTGAGGTTGCACATGTTACTAAATCATCATTATAAGCTTCAAACTCAAAACCATGTTTTTTAGCATAGTCAAAAAGTGGTTCATATTTTTCTGGGTGTCTTAGCTCATAAGCAAGTTTTTCTGGACTATTAAAGACTAGACGTAAAAAGCCTAGGAATGAATAATAAAAATTACCTCTCTTAAAAGTACCTACGTTTAAGTCACCTGCAATAATTGTTGGGTTAGCAGGAAGTTTTTCTAAAGCCTGTAAAATGCTTTGAAATTGTTTTGCACGACATTTTGGAGTGTTGCGGACTTCTAAATGAGTGTTTACTAAATAAATTATTTGTTTATTTACTTCTATTTCAACAATTAAGGCGACTCTTTCACCAAAACGCTTTTCGCTAAATTGATAAGTATCAAAACAGCTAGGTAATCTTACAGAATGAATATCTAAAATAGGATAGCGCGAAAGTATGGCATTTCCATGCAAGGCTTCTTTGTTTTCGCCTGCTAAATTTAATTCCTCGCCTACTCCTTTGGTTAATTCTAGGTATTCTGGGATATAAACCGCATGCATTCCTAGGCGTTGCCCTAGCTCAAAAGCAATATTTCGGTTTTGCGTTCGGTTCATCCCTAAATCAACTTCATTAAGTGAAATAATATCAGCAAATTGCAAGATTGGATCAGCATTAAAAAGCTCAATTATTGCTTCTAAATGTTTTCCTCGCTCAATATTCCAATGAACCAAGCGTAAAAATTCTTTTAAGCGCGTTTTAGGATTTGTAAAGGGCTGTTCCCAAATATGATTAAGGATTTTAGCTAATATATTGCTATTTTGTTGATAAAACGAGGATTGATAAAGCTCTGATTTAGTATCAAATAAGCGTAAATTATTTAGCAAATCTTGGTAATTATCAGGAATTATGTTTTTAGAAACAAGTTTTTGTTCGTGAAAAGTGGTTGTCATCTATTTTATGGTTAAGCTTTTAGCTAAACTTTAAAAATTAAAACCTAATTATTTCCCTTTCTTGCTAAGCTCTTTGTCCATCTCTAAATCTACCTCGTTATCAGATTCAGTGTTTGTTATTTTATTTAACTCTTCTTTCATAGCAGCAAAAGCAGGGCTAGTGTAGCTAGATTGTTTTGGAGGAAGTTTAATAAAACCGGCTTCCCAATCTAGGGCAAAAGAGCGATAAGAAGTTAAAGGATGTGTTCCTAAAACAAAGTTTTTTACTTTTTTGATTACTCCTGTTGTCTTATGGTTTTCTGAGATTCTTTTTAATACTGCGGCAATTGCTCTAGGGTTATAACCAGCACGATAAGTTGTATAAAAAGCTTGTTGGTCAGCTTTTAATTCATCAAATCGAGGGATTCCGCTAAGTTTCTCCATTGTGGTAGCAAATTTACTTTTTTCATAAGCAACAAGCAATTTGTCTATAGCTTCTTCTACTTCTTCTTTACTATTTACTTTACGCACTTTTGCTAGCCAGAAAAGTTGTCTAGTCATAGTTCTTTGAACATGTGCATAAGTATCATGTGCAATTTCATGTGCTAGAACTCCGGCTAGTTCGTCTTCTGTTTCAACTATTTGCAGCAATCCTTGGGAAATAATAATTGTTCCGCCACCAATAGAAGTAGCATTAGGGGCTTCTGATTTAGTGATAATAAACTTTAGATTTTTATTTGGAACAATTGAGTAAGAACCTACAAAAGTACCTAACTCATTAACATAATTTTGAATTAGAGGATTTTTTAGCTTAAATTCTTCCTCAATTTGCATGCTTTCAATGATTTCTGCAAGCCATTGACCGGCTTCGCCTTTGAAAATATTAATTCCTTCCCAGGGTATTGGCCCAAAAGGGCCTTTATTTTTTGCTCTTGGTTCTGGTGGCTGCCAAGATACTTTGGTAATAGAACTAGTTTTTTCTACTTCGCTAATTTCACTAGTTGGAGGTTCTAAAGCAATCTTAAATTCCTGTTTGATTTGAGGAATCACATCTGTTTGATTTATTGGTTCTTGCTCTTTGCTACTTTCCGTTTTTTGTTCTTGAGCAGCCTTTGGTTGCTGAACAGGTTCTTGAGAAAGAGCTAAACTATTGAATAGAAATATAATTAGAAAAACATAAGTCAACTTAGTATATTTCATAAAACCTCTAAGAATCCCTAAAAATTCTACCGTTTTTCGGCTTGAAATTCAGCTTTAGTAAAAATTTGTCCTATTTTATATTTTTGCCAATTATTAGTTTCTGTAGTAGGAATTGTTTTATCAACAACTTCTATAATAGGGGAACTAATCCAAATCTTTCCCATTCCATCTAGGAAAATACCATAAGAAATTGTTTGGCTATCTTCCCCTACATCTAAAACAATTTCTTGTTTTGTCCATTCTGCTGTACCTGTTGTAAGAAGGTTCTCCATAAAGGTATCTTGAGGTTTATCCTTAAGGCAAGAAGTTAAAGGTTTACCAGCTTTATCATCAATTCGCATCCACATTGCTCCCCAAATAGCAACATTTTCTGTTCTTACATAAGAGCTTAAGCGAATGCGTTTATTATGGTAAGGTTTTGCATCTGTAGTTGCTGATAAAACTCCCAAACCATTGGAGATATCCTTTTTATTTTCAAGGGAAAAACTAGGTCTTTTTTTGTAAAGTATCTTTTTATCAAAGTTATAAATATAAGGAGGGTTACTTTTAGCAAGTGCATATTCATTACTATCATAAGCTTTTTTGTAACGAATGATTATGTCTTGCTTTTCTTTTACTTTTAATTGAATACGTCTTTGACCACCTGTTTCAAGAGGATTTGAAGGATAGTAACCAACTGTATAAACATGACGAAGTTCAGCAGCTATTTTTTGCAGTGATGGGCTTAAATCAGCTATTTTGGTGGTGTCATAACGAAAACCTGCTGTGGCTTCTACTAATTCATTTATAAAATCTAGTTTCTGACTTTCAGGATTACCTGAAGGATAGCGTACAACATAAACTAAAGCACCAGATTCAACCATTTCTTTTATAGCTTTTTCAGCAGAAAAACGACTTCTGTTATCAAAACCATCTGTAAGTAAAATAACAGCTTTTCTTCCTGTAATTTTTTTTAGTACATCGTGGGCAGCAGTGTAAACAGCATCGTAAAGAGCAGTTTCACTTAAGCCTTCTAAACGATTTAACTTAATAGATAAGTCATTTTTATTTCTAGTAAATCCATCTGTAAGTGGAAAAATATGACTTGAAAAGCCTATTGCAGCTACTTCATCTTCATCTCTTAAATTATCAACAAATTCTAATGCTGCACTTTTAATTTTACCTAAACTATTAACTACACTATAACTTGTATCTACCAATAACATTACATGAAAAGGGGCTGCTTCAACAGAAAAAAATTCTATTTTTTGTTCAACCCCATCCTCATAAATTAAAAAATCCTCAACCTCTAAACCTGTGATATATCTTCCAACAGGATCACTAACTATTACAGGAACAGTAACTAATTGAGCATCAATTTTAATGCTTTCTTCTTCAAAGGTTTCAACTGTTTCTGTTTTTTGTGGATTTTGTGCTAAAGATTGGGTAAGTAAAGCAAAAAAACAAATTATTATTAACAATACTCTGTAACACATAATCTTATTTCCTCATTTTAACTAAATAGTATCATTTGTATTTTCTTACCCAATTTAATTATTCTTTCTAGCTATATTTAACTAGTCAGTTGATCCGCTAAGTATCTCTATATCATCAATATACCAACCATCCGCAGTAGTCCCGCCATCAGTTGCAAGACGAAACCGCACAGCCAGTTTTTGACCATCAAATTTACTTAAATCAATTGTAGTTTTTTGAAAATCTAGTTGTTCACCAGTAAAAGCGGCAATAGTTTGCCAGGGTTGTTTTCCTGGTTTTACTTCTACAAAACCAAAGTCAAAGCCTCGCTCAATTTGATAGCGTTGCCAAAAGACTAATCTTGCTCCTAAAAGACTTGTTAGGTTAACTTTTTTAACTTTTAGAATTGAATTAGCTCGGTTTTTATAATTTCCCTTTGGGCTATCTGTCCAAGACCTGGTTGGACTATTAGAAAAAGTAGTTGTTAACTTCCATTTATTATCAGGGACAAAATTGCCTATTCCATTTTCTAAGGTATCAGATAGTAAGGTTTTGAGCTTAACTGTTCTAGTTGTAACAATAGCTTGTGCTGATTGGCCTTGTTGATTGCTTGCGTCCTGATAAATCACTTGTATTGTGTCACCTACGCTTGATTGTAAGATCCCATCACTAGCAATATTACTAGTAGCAAAAGAAATTTTAATTGAGCCTAAAAATTGACCTGCAATTGAGTCATCTTTTGTTAAAGCAATTTGTTCTTGATCCCCTGTTTTTTGACTACTAATCACGACATTAACTTGTGTTTGTTCCATTAAGTCGCGGTCACCAAGGCGGATTTGAATATTTTCTCCATCCAGGTAAGTTGGACGATCTAGGCTAACTATCCCTGTTTTTTCACAATAAGCAGGCAGGTCAAAAGATTGTTTTACTTGGCTAGTTCCACCTAATGAACTTGAACTAAAGCCAAGTCCACGAGCAGCAAAACCTTGCCAAATTAAACATTGATTAGCACCATCGTTGTTTATTTGATCAGCCAGTAAAATAGCATCTCGTCCATCAATCATTGATGGGTTTATAGGTGTTAGTTTTAGCGCGTCTGTGACTAGTTGCTCTATCATATTCTTACCTACTTCAAACCCATAAGTATCAATAAAGTTCGCCCTAACTTCCCAAAGAGCTTGGCACCAAACTTCGCCTACACTATGAACGGCGGTTACATTGGTAGTAAAACGGCTTTGTTCAGGGTCAATATCAGCAAAAGTTATAGGGTTAATACTTTTATCTGTACTATAAGGCAAGCGACGAATACCTTGAGTAAATCTTTGCACTACATAACTAGCAAAAGGATAGCTAGCTCTAGGGTTATCAGTTGGTTTACTTAAGATTGACATTGCATACCAGTCCGACCAACCCTCTCCCATACCCGCGGCTTGAGTACCTAGTAAGGACACAACATTTTGTGGCCCACCAACTAACCGAGTAGTTAGACCATGTACATATTCATGGATAATTACCTCAGCATCATAAGCAGCATCAAGTTTTGGTGTAGTAGTCTTCCATAAAAAAATCTGCATACGTCCTGAAAACCCATCTTCAGATGTTCCAAAAGTAGCATTATTAAAACCACTTCCATCTTGAGCCTCGGCAATTATCCGATCGCCACCCATACCACCACGACCAAAATTATCTAGTTGAAAATTTCCAGCAGTTTCATCAAAACCTAATTTATAAAGATAATCATGGGTAAAATTAACCCAATAAAATAAATTAGCTACAGAGGCAGAAGAAAATAATTCTGGTTCTTGGCCTACAGTATTTAGCATTAAAGGAAAATCAAAGATTAAGTTTTCTGCTCTAGGACGAAAACCATTTCCGCTATCAGTCCCTTGGGGATCGGTTTGAGCATCAACATTATTTCCACGAGTGGTAAAACTACCATCAAGCCAGCCCATTGGCGAGGCTACCTTGTCGCCATTAGTCGTTATTAACTCACGATCTACGAATGCTGGATTATTAGAAATAAATGGTAAGTTAGGCTGAGGTGTATTGCTGGTAAATACTCTATAACTTGGCACTTGCTCATCAAGATTCCAAGTTAGATTAGCTCTAAGTAAAACTGTTCCTTTACGTGCATCAACTAAAACCAAATAGCTATTACCTTCTTTATCAGACAGATATATTTGCCAAGCAGGTCGAAGTTCTTGATTATACTTATTTTTTTGTTTTGCTAGCGACATAGGAAATAATACTAATTTAGGGTCTGCTACTTCCCCAAACATTAAACTAATATTTGTGCCTATGTTTTCAGCCGCAAAACTTATAGCATCTTGAGCAGAGATCTTTAAGCTTAAATTGGTTTGCAAATCAATATTTGGGACAAGTTCACTATTAAGCCAAACGATTTGTTTATTTTTATTTAGTGCTACTTGTAGATATGCACCAAAAACTGGTAGGTCTTGATAATGTTGCTGAAAAACAAAATTAGAAGTGCTGTTATGTTTGGTTTGATAACTATTTAATGGTTTTAACTCATTTTTATCTAAAGTTAGATGATAAAGATCTCGATTTTCGCTTAAAAATTTATTGATGATCTTTTCTGCTTTGTCTTGGCTAGGAAAAGTTAAGGCTTGTGAATAGCTAAATAAAGTCTTTGGGGTTTGTTTAAAGTTAGGCCAATTTAGCTGTAAATCCTTATATTTTCTCTTAAGTGTTGCTACTTTTTGGATCCTTTGATTAGCAATATTATTAAATTCAGCATTAAAAATTTGTTCTGATAAATAAGTATTTTCTCTAATGTCAAAATTAGGAATTATTTGAGAAGTTTTTAAGTTTGGTAACTCATTGATTTGGCTTACATTAGCTTGTAAAGGCTTAGTTGGAAGTATCAAAGGCAAGACAATCATTAATAAAAATAGCAATAGAATTAATTGGCGTTTGTGCATAACGACTAACAAACCTCCTAAATTTTCGCCAGATTTAGTTATTTTAACCGAAGCAAGCGACTTTGAGCAAAAATTATAAGTTGTTTTTGGGATGATAAAAGATGGCTCTATGAGTTGCTTAATTGATTATGTTTTTAATAGCTAAGGATAACTATCTATAAGCCCTATGGATTAGTTGTTAATCAGGAATAACTGTAGTAAACTAGCAAAACGTTTAAGAAAAAAAATTTCGGAGGTATGTGTGAATCCGGATCTAGAAAGGCTAATTGCGTTACAGAATCTTGATTCCAAAATCAATCAATCCAAAACCAAACTTACTGTAATTCCTGCCGAACGTAAGCAAATCGAAGCAAGATTTGATGAATTTTCTGCTACTTACAATAAAGCTCGTACCAGTTTAGAACATGCTCAAGCCCAGCACCGAAAGCTAAGCCATGAACTAGAAGAAGTACAAACCCATCATGAAAAATATAAAAAAGATCTAATGAAAGTACGTAATGACAAAGAGTATACTGTTTGTCTAAGAG
Organism: uncultured Clostridia bacterium; assembly: GCA_964492845.1. GTDB lineage: Bacteria > Acidobacteriota > Blastocatellia > Chloracidobacteriales > JADJPF01 > JADJPF01. The sequence goes on along the minus strand of CAZBMZ010000007.1, from coordinate 124,213 downwards.
AAATCGATAGTACTAAAAAAGCTGCTTCCTTATTAGAGACTCAAATATTGCAATTGATGGAAGAAATAGAAAAACTAGATAAAGAAGTGGCTCAGTATAGTCCAGAAGTAGAAAATCGTCGGCATATTGCAGATAAAGAACTAGCCGAATGTGATGAGGAGATGGAAATCTTACAAAAAGAAATTGATGAATATGTAGCTGAACGTCAAAAAATACTAGTAAGTGTTCCTAGACCTCTATTAAGTCGTTATGAACGCATAATGCAACGTAGCGGCTCAGGGCTAGCAGAGGCAAAATCTAATACTTGCACTACTTGTCGCATGAAAATTCGTCCTCAAATAATGTCAGATATTCGACTAGGTGAAGCAATTATTGAGTGTGAAAGCTGTAGCCGAATACTCTACTATATAGCACCTACAGAATCTAGTGCTGCATCTGCTGAGTAGGCATTAATATCAATCCATAAATTACCCTTATGGGTGATTTATGGAAAATAATATTTCAAAAAGCTGTATATTTCCTAATAAATATACTTAATTGATGTCCTGGTCATCCTAAAAATCTCTTCCAAAATAGTTTCTTTTTAATCTTTCCCTAAACCTTACTATGTTTTCCTCAAAACGTAAACTCCGGCATATTAATTGCAGTTAGTCAAATTAGTTAGCTAGGAAATGGATTTTTTCCCTAACACATCATTAAAGAAAAGAAATGGGGGGAAACAAACATTATGAAGAACCCAACTAGCAAAAAAAAGTTATTCATATCCATATTTTTGCTAATTATTTCCATTACATCAGTAATTTATTTTTGGGATGAAAAATCCTCAGCAGATGAATTTATTACTGCAACAGTTGTAGAAGGTGATATTAGCAACAATGTAACTGCCACAGGTGTTGTACAGGCTATTACTACCGTACAAGTTGGCAGCCAACAATCAGGGACAATTTCTTGGCTAGGAGCAGACTTTAATTCCCAAGTAAAAAAAGGACAAATCATTGCACGTCTTGACCCTTCAACCTTACAAGCTCAATTAGATAACGTCTCAGCATCACTACAAAATGCTGTTACTGCCGAAGAGATGGCACGTAAAGCTTACAATCAAGAATTAGCAGCTATTGAAAGTTCAAAAGCAAACTTATCTATGTTGGCTATTCAAAGCCAAGATTCTAATAGACTAGCTACACGTAATAAAGAACTCGCTAGTGTAATTTCTGCTCGTGAGCTTGAATTATCTATAGCTAATGCACAAATGGCAGAGGCGCGTTATCAGCAAGCTTTGGCACAAGTTAAACAAGTTGAAGCATCTGCTAGTTCAGCAAAAGTAAGAATTGATCAAACAATTGCTCAAGTAGACCAAATCAAAGCTAATCTTCAACAAGCTAAAATAAACCTAGAACGAACAATTATTAGTTCTCCAATTGATGGTATAGTAATATCGCGTAATGTAGATGTAGGGCAAACCGTAGCAGCTAGTCTACAAGCTCCAACTCTTTTTACAATAGCTAATGACCTTTCTAAAATGCAGGTTCTTGTTAACATAGATGAAGCTGATGTTGGCAACATTAAAGAAGGCCAAACTGTTAATTTTACTGTAGATGCTTTTCCTAAAGATGTCTTTCAGGGAGTTATTTTACAGGTTCGTTTTAACCCTATAACCACACAAAATGTAGTTATTTATAATGCTGTAGTTAATTTTGACAATCCTGAAGGAAAACTTCGTCCCGGAATGACAGCTAATGTAACTATACCTATTGAACACCGAGAAAGTGTATTGCTTATACCAAATGCAGCACTGCGCTTTAAGCCTTCATCAGAAGAGTTAGAAAAACTTAGTGAAACTAGCAAAACCCCTCAAGATAAACCTAATCAATCTACTAGGAGACAAAATAGAGATAAAACAGATACTAGAACATCGCCTAGTGATGATGGTTTAGTTGAACCACAAAGAGTTACGATTTGGACACTTAACGCAGAAAACAAATTTGAATCTCGCAGACTTAAGATAGGCATCACAGATGGAAAAGTAACAGAAGTAATAAGTGGAAATATAAAAAAAGGTGACAAAATTGTAGTTAGCAAAGTTGGTACTAATCAATCATCACCTCAACCAAAAACCTCTTCCCCTTTTAGCAGCAGACCCCCAACAAGTGGTCGTAGAGGAGTTTAAGTTATGTCACTTATTTATTTAGAAAACATCAAAAAAATCTATCGTACTGGTGATATTGAACTTATAGCTCTTAAGGGAATTTCACTAAGAATTGAACAAGGTGAATTTGTTGCTATTATGGGTGCTTCTGGATCAGGGAAATCAACGGCTATGAACATTTTAGGATGTCTTGATCCTGCTACAGAAGGGACTTATTTGCTTGATGGACAAAATGTCTCAAATTTAAGTAAAAATGAGTTGGCGGATATTCGTAATCGTAAAATAGGGTTTGTTTTCCAAGGCTTTAATTTATTATCTCGTACTAGTGCTTTAGAGAATGTAGAACTACCAATGCTTTATCTAGGAATTAAACAGTCAGAAAGGCTAAAACGCGCTCAAAAAGCCTTATCAATGGTTGGTCTAGCTGGTAAAGAGCAAAATCATCCTAATCAGCTTTCTGGAGGACAACAACAACGCGTCGCTATTGCTCGTTCGCTAGTTAATGATCCTGCTTTAATTCTTGCTGATGAACCTACTGGAAATTTAGATAGTAAAACTTCTGTAGAAATTATGGAAATATTTCAAGTTCTTAATAAAACAAAGGGAATAACTATTATTTTGGTAACACATGAAGCAGATATAGCTAATTTTGCTAAAAGAATAATAGTTTTTAAGGATGGCCGGATTAAGGAAGATAGACTAGTGGCTCAACCTCTTGATGCACACTTAGTGCATATGCAACAAGAATCTATAGCACATCAGGAGGAATTTTTATGAATTTCTTTATGACTCTAAAAATTGCTATAAGAGCATTACTACGTAATAAAATGAGAACGGCTTTGACTATGCTAGGTATTATTATTGGTATTGGCTCTGTCATTGGTATGGTATCGCTTGGTCAAGGGGCGCAAGCCTCTGTACAAGCGCAAATAAATAGCATGGGAGCAAATTTACTTTATATAACTCCTGGCACTATTACTTCTTCAGGAACAAGAATTGGTTCTGGTTCTGCCTCAACACTAAATGCTGAGGATGTGGAAGCAATAAAACTTGAGCTTGCTAGCGTAAAAGCTGCAAGTCCTGGTGTACGTGCTAATGCTTCAGTTGTCTTTGGAAATCAAAACTGGACTACAAGTGTTCAAGGAGTCAATGAAGATTTTCCTCAGATCCGTATTTGGAATGTAAGTAGCGGAGAATTTTTTACTCAATCCGATGTTCGCAGTGCAACAAGGGTTTGTGTTTTAGGTCAAAGCGTAGTTAATAACCTTTTTGATGGTGTCGATCCAATAGGCCAAACTATTAGATTACGTAACCTTGCTTTTAGAGTTGTAGGAGTAATGGCAGTTAAGGGCCAAAGCTCTTTTGGGCCGGATCAAGATGATGTGATATTTATTCCTTATACAGCAGCACAGAAAAAACTCCTTTCTATTAGCCATATACATTTTGCTATGGTTTCTGCCATATCTGAGCAAACAACTTACACTGCACAAAATGAAATTACTGCACTACTAAGAGAACGCCATAAGCTTACAGCTAGCGAAGACAATGATTTTACTGTACGTAACATGACAGATGTTTCCGAGGCAGCAGATGAATCTAATCGCATACTAACCATTTTATTAGGTAGTATAGCTTCTGTTTCTTTACTTGTTGGTGGTATTGGAATTATGAATATAATGCTTGTTTCCATCACAGAGCGAACCCGTGAAATAGGCATAAGAATGGCAATAGGAGCGCGTAGCAATCAAATAAGACTTCAGTTTCTTATTGAAGCAATTGTGCTTAGTAGTATTGGAGGGTTAATTGGGATAGTTTTTGGGATTGGTATTGCTTATGGAATTTCAGCCGGATTTGGCTGGCCCACTTTAATTTCTAAAACAGCAATTATAGTTTCTGTTATTTTTTCTATTGCTGTAGGTGTGTTTTTTGGATTTTACCCAGCGCATAAAGCAGCTTCTCTTGAACCAATAGAAGCACTGCGTTATGAGTAATATCTGTTAAATTTTTTCTGGTAATTGTTTAATTAGTTCTGGAAACTCTTCCTGACACCAAAGAGCGTGATGACCAACAGCGTACTCTACCGGCACAGTCCCATCAATAATTGCACGAAAAGAAGGTCGTGTATCAGGATGTAGTAATGCTAAATAAGCATGTGCCATAAAACCACAAATTCCAATAACAGCTTGTATATCATGAGCGATTATTAAATAAGGAAAAGCTTTTTCCGGCAAATGTCGTCGCATCATCAACAACCCCCCAGTTACCATAAACCCAGCAGAATTAAAAGTTACCATTAGAAAATTTAATTTCTGACCTGCATTAAATTTTCCTTGTGCTGGCATTTTTACTGGAAACCCTAACATATACATAGGCGCACGTTTTAGAAACTCCATATCTTCTTTAGAAAAGCGCACAATCTCGCGCCAGGTTTGTTTCCAGCCTTTCCAATCCTTAAACCAAACAAAAAACGGTGCTGCAATCATTAAAGCAGCCCCCGCACGATGAATTTGTCTGGAACGTGTTCCACCGCTAAGCTTTTTTAACCCTTTATAAAATAATATTAGTCCTGTCCCGGCAGCTAGCAAAAACCCTATAGCATTAATAGCATGAGAAAGTCTTTCATGAGGTTTAATTCTCTCTACACGATTTTGATCTACTTTAACTAAGCTAGTATTATTACCCATGACTACTTTTTCCTTTTTTAGCATTTAGCAAACTATTAACAAAACTAAAACCAAGCATTAAAGCCGTTCCAGCAATAGCTAACATGCCTAATGGTTGCACTACTTTTTTCCAAGTATTTAGGTATTCTGGAACTTTTGGATTTGTAGGCAGATCAAAATCTTTTGGGCTACTTGGCAAAACAGTTAAAACATTTAACCCATCTAATTCTTTTTCACCATAAAGATAAGCTTCACTGTAACCACGAGATTTAAGATCCTCAATTCGGCTTTGTCCAAGTTTAATCATATCCTCACGTCGGCCAAATTCTAAAGCATTTGGTGGACAAGATTGCACACAAGCAGGTTGTTTATTGTGCTGAATACGATCTGAACATAAGCGGCATTTACTTACTTTACCAAAGCCAAAAACTGCTCCAGCATCCAATTTAGGCACATCAAAAGGACAAGCATCTACACAATAACCACAGCCTGTACAAGTTTTAACATCTAAGCGAACATACCCTAGTAAATCATTTCTAGTCAATGCGTCAACCGGACAAGCTTTAACACAAGCAGCATCCCGACAGTGCATACAACCATGTTTACGAAACATCCATTGTGGTAGCTCTGCTTTAGTACTAACGCTATCTTGCTCAAAAAACTTTGTTACTTGCCAAACACTATAATTTATTTCTTCATCTTCATTTGCATTAGTTTGCAGATCAGCAAAAATTAAATTACCTGGTTCTGGGCCCAGTAAAGCGTCATATTGTTCAATAACTTTATCTGTCTCTTTGTTATGATGATGTGTAGTAATATTGCCTGATGTATTGGACGGTTTTTCATGATGTAGCTCGTAAAATTTTACAACATTCCAAGTTCGATGAGTTAAGTCCGTATGGCTTTGATAGCCAAATGGATGCTCACTTAAGTCATCTACTCCTGTTTCATTCCATTCCTTACAAGCTACTTCACAAGCACGGCAGCCAACACATTTTGAGACATCAATTAATTTTGCATATTCCATAGTAACCAAAGTATAAAAGACATTTTTGCTAACGGCTAGGAAAGAAATCTTACTCTGATTAGATTCTAGTTACTATTATTTCTTGACTAATGTTAGAATCCTTTACAAACAAATCTTCTACTAAAATATCTTTTACCAACAAGTTAACTACTTTTTATTGTTAGGGGAAAAACTATGGTTGATTTTTCCAATAAATATTTAGCCACAATTGAAGACTTTTTAACAGAATCTATAAAACATAGTTCTGTAATATCTTTTGATGACTTGGATGTCAAAGAAATAGTCTTCCAAATTAGTGAAGAAGTTCGCCTTAAACAATTTCGCTGGGCTGATAACACGGTTTGCGTGCCTAATGTTGTTAGAATCCTCTTACTAGAAAGTAAGGCCAACAAAGTAGAAGAACTAGAAATGCTTTTTAATGCCCCTGCTTTTACTAAAACACTTACAGATTATCTACAAAGCAATAACTTCCATTTAATTCTGCCTATTCGTACTGAAGTAGAACTTGTTAGCAAAGGTAGTAGCCGTTTAATATACAGTGCTGGACGTTGTTTATTAACATTAGATTGGCCGTTGCCAGAAGAAGCAGAAAACATTGACGTTGTAATTGATGATGTTAAAAAGAAAGTTCTACAAGTCCAGGAGCGTAAACCCCAAATATCATTGATTGGCCGTTTAACAGCACTTAACGCAGATGTTTATCAAAACAATTATTTTATCACTAAAGAAATTACCTATATTGGCCGTCTTCGCATAGTTCGAGATAGCGAAACAGGAAAGTTTTTGCGTCGTAATGATTTTGTTTTTGCTCAATTAGAAGCTCCCGAAGCAACAGGAAATAGCGTTTCCCGTCAACATGCAAAAATAGAATTTTGTGATAACGCCTTTGTTTTGATTGATCAAGGTGGAGCTAATCCAACTATTATAGAAAGAAAAATACTAGGCGCACCTAATGTAATAACAGTTACTGGTACAAAGGGAGTTAATTTAGCTGATGGAGATACAATTATTTTAGGATCTGCAAAAGTTAGATTTAATTTTGTGGAAAGTATTGATAAAAATACGTTTGTCTTACAACAAAACCAGGATTTACTAGCCAAAAGGCTAGAACGTGGTTTGCCAAAACAAACATTTAAGATTTCAGCACTTTATTTACCAGAAGAAATTAAACACCAGTTAAATGAAGAGTAGCCCCCATAAACTTAAACTAGTAATAGTAGTTACTAGTTTTTATTATTAGTAAAATAAATATTTCCGCCAGCTTTCATCTGTACGCCCTATATAACGCATAATTTGCCGGCTTACACTAAGGCTAAAGGGTTGAGGACGTTTTAAGAGTCGCATCCCTGCTTCTTCTGGTGTGTGACTGCCTTTACGATTATTGCAACGACGACAACACGCAACTAAATTATCCCAACTAGAATCACCTCCTCGCGCCTTTGGTATCACATGATCTAAGGTTAATTCTTGCGGTGGATAACTTACATTACAATACTGACAAACATTATGATCTCTTAAAAGAATATTTTTACGAGACAAACTTTTAGTTTCAAAAGGAATATGAATATATTCAATTAATCGGATCACAGAAGGAACAGGAAAACGTTGACTACTAGAATGAAAAAACTTTGGGCTATATTCTTCTGCCCTAGCCACTCCTTTTAGTACCAACACTATAGCACGTCTTACATTACAAACATTAATTGGTTCAAATGAAGCATTTAGAACTAGTACTCTAATATTCGCCATAAGCTACTATTTAGTTATCCGGTAGCATAATAACCACTATTAGATCAACAGCCGTTTTTCTACCGGTGCGAGAAATTGCTTTTGTCAAATGGTAAAGGTAAAAGCTCTTTTACCCGTTTTAAGACCGTCCCGCCCTGTAAATTAATTATCTCTACTTCAATATCACCACAAAATTCCCACAATAGCTGTCTGCAAGCTCCACAAGGCAAAGAAAGTTTACTAGCTTCTGTTACAATAGTAATTTTGCTAAATTCGCGTTTGCCCTCAGAAAGTGCCTTAAAAAGAGCAACTCTTTCAGCACAAACGGTTAAGCCAAATGTTGCGTTTTCGATATTACAACCAGTAAATACGCTGCCATCTGTAGTTAGTAGTGCTGCACCCACTTGGAAGTTAGAAAAAGGAGCAATTGCAAAATTGCGTGCGTCACCTGCTGTTTTCGCTAAATCTATTAATAGTGCTTTTTCCATCACAATAAAATTTATCTCTCTTGGTTGTGTTTTTGCCAGTAAAATTATTGTAACTTACTCGTAGAAAAGAGCCAAATACTACTTTCTCCTTGTAGCAAACATTCTACCAATAATTATATTTAGTTATGGTTTGATAATTAAGAGTATAAACAATAGTAAAATATCTGTTATTTTATGACATTCGTTGCATAACTACAATGTATTCTTTAGTCATTGTGCTATCAGAAACTCCTGTTTCATTGGTTGGACTATTTTTTGAAGGCATTCGCTTATTAGGAATAGAACGAACAAAAGTATTAGTATAAGAAAATCCACAACTTTCAAAAAAGTCTTTTATAGCAATATCTGTAGGCAAAACAACACCCTTTACTTTTCTATTTCCAACAACATAGCAAGCATAACCCAAGGGTTTGATCACTTTTGCAACATTAAATATTGAGGCTTGTAAATCTAAATAGAAAGCTAGGACTTCCAATGCTCGTTTTTCATCTTCTTTGCTTATTTGCTCAATAGCAAAATTCATTGTCGCACTAGAAATTTTAGAAGGATTTTTACTAATAACACCTCCCATTAGTTTCTTGTCTATTTTTTCTGCCTCTTCTAAACCTAGCCAAGCCGCCGAAAGACGCGAATATTGACCATAAGCTACCGTAGTGTGAGAATCTCCATAAGGCGGCGAGGTAACAACCATATCTACACCTTTTGGACTAATATAATTTTCAGGAATATTTTCAACTGTATTAAAACTATAAATGGATGTAGTTGGATGATTCTTTAGTTTATGAATAATTGCTAAGTATTTTTCTAACCCAAGTCTATTACGCTGAAGTTTTTGCAGCATAATTACAAAAACTTGCGGGTCAAACTTAGCTAACTTTTCTTTACTATATCGATAAAGCTTAAATTCCTCATTTCGAGTATTAGAGCTTTCTCTAACTGTTTCACTAAATGCAACTTGGAAAAACAGTCGGACAATTTCGTCTTTAATAGATTTGATAAATTCTCTTAAAAAGTAAAGCTTTTCTATAACACTTTCCTTAAACCAAAAATCTAAACGACTTATTCCATCAATAATTAGTGGTGTAGTCAAACTAGGCTTATAACTAGCAACTAACTTATTAAGTTGGGCTGTATGCTTATCAATTAACTCTAAATCTGGCAAAGAAACCTTTGCTTTAGCAATAAGTCTAGCCAGCGGGTTAAGATCTGTTCCTACAACATTTATACCTCTAATTGTTCCTTCTACTAAAGAAGTCCCTGTTCCTGAATATGGGTCAAAAATCAATTTTGCATCCTGCCCAAATAAATCAAGTATCTTGCCTGCTATTTGTGGGATCATCCTAGCAGGGTAGTCATGGTAGCAATGCGTAAGCTCACGAGTTAAAGCCCCCTTAAAAGTCCATTCATCTATTTGAGCAATTGATTTTGCCATTTTATAAACCTTTTAATATTAGCGTAGGTAAATATACAGAAAAAACTAATTTTATAGTAAAAATTATTATTAGATAAACAAGAATAAATCATTTTCTGGAAAAATAGTTAAAAAATTTGGCAAAAATAAGCGAAAAACTTGCTAAAAATCCATCTATGCTAAAAAATAAAAGCAAGGTGTGAAAAATGAAATATGACACAGTATTAAAAGAACTATTCCAAGCAACATCAAGTAGATTAGTACAAATGCTAGTAGGAGAGAATTTGCAAGTACTGGAACAATTAAACATAGAGTTTGCAGAAGTCGCAACACGTAGGGCAGATCTAGTAATGAGATTAAGTAACGGAAGAATTTATCATTTAGAACTTCAAAGTATAGATGATGAAGAAATGATCTTAAGAATGCTAGAGTATTATTGGCTAATCTTTAAGCAATATGGTCAAATTCCGCTTCAACAAGTTATTTATGTTGGAAATAAAGTGTTTAATGGCTCTACTAGTCTTTCTCATCCTAATTTACAATTTAGCTACCAACTTGTTGACATTCGTTCTTTTCCTGCTGATTTTTTACTAGAAAGTGATTTTTTGGCTGATAATTTACTTGCTATTCTTTGTCATTCAAATAACACTCGCTCTACTATTGTTCAAGTTCTTGAAAAAATTTCTCTTCTACCTCGACATGATAGAGAAGATGCTTTAACTAAACTTTTTATTTTATCTGGTCTTAGAAACTTTGAAACTCTTATTTTACAGGAGCTTAACTCTATGTCTACTTCCTTTGATATCCGTGATAATTCTTTTCTTTCTGGTATTTTCCAGCAAGGCCATCAAGAAGGCATCAACACTGGTCTTCAACGAGGTCTTCAACAAGGAGAAGCAACAATTTTACAAAAACTTCTAGAACATAAATTTGGAACACTTCCACAATCAGTTATTGATAAGATCAAGTCAGCAGATGCTTCTAGTCTTGAACTTTGGGCCACTAGTATTTTTGACATTAATTCTTTGGATGACTTTTTAGCTTTGTAAAAAGCTAATGGTGATTTTACGCACTCCCTTTTTATTTGGCATAAATCTTAAAAATGAAAGAAATTGCCAATTGGCCTAGTCCATTTTTTTCCGAATTGGCTGTTGTTAAAAAATCTATGGTCTTTTAATGTCTACAAAATAAAGACAAACGGCAAAACATGCTAACAAAATTAACAGACCAGCTAATTTGGTTATTTTTAATAATTTATTCTTAAAATTGTTAAATGGATGGTAGCAAGTTTTTGCTAATTAAGAAAATTAATTGCTTGGAGAGTTTACATGGAAAGTTTATTAAAGTTAAAAGTTGGGCTAGCCGAAATGCTTAAGGGCGGCGTGATAATGGATGTCACCAATGCTGAACAAGCTAAAATAGCTGAAGAAGCTGGAGCAGCAGCAGTAATGGCACTTGAGCGCGTGCCGGCTGATATTCGTAAAGAAGGTGGTGTAGCTCGTATGGCTTCACCTAAAAAGATCCGTGAAATTATGGAAATCGTTTCTATCCCTGTAATGGCTAAAGCTCGAATAGGTCATTTTGCTGAAGCCCAAATTTTAGAAGAAATGGGTGTAGATTTTATTGATGAAAGCGAAGTTTTAACACCAGCAGATGAAGAACATCATATTTATAAACATAACTTTAAAGTACCTTTTGTTTGTGGCTGTCGCAATTTAGGCGAAGCTCTAAGACGTATTGCAGAAGGCGCGGCAATGATTCGTACTAAGGGCGAAGCTGGAACAGGAAATATTGTTGAAGCTGTAAGACACCTAAGAACTATGCGGAAGGAAATGCGACAGCTTACTTTGCTATCACAAGATGAATTAATGGCTGAAAGTAAACGCCTTCAAGCACCTTTTGAATTAGTGTTAATGGTTGCTCGTGATGGACGATTGCCAGTGCCAAACTTTGCCGCAGGTGGTGTTGCAACTCCAGCCGATGCAGCACTTTGTATGCAGCTAGGTGCAGAGTCTGTTTTTGTTGGTTCAGGAATTTTTAAGTCATCTGACCCAGCCGCCCGCGCTCGCGCTATTGTAAAGGCTGTTACACATTACCAAGATCCAAAAGTCTTACTAGAAGTTAGCATGGATTTAGACGAGCCAATGAAAGGCATTGAAACCGACAAGTTACCAGAAAGCGAGCTACTCCAAACTCGTGGTTGGTAAGTTAGAAACAGATTATTTGGCTTTAAATTAACTTAAGAATTTAATGAGGAAATATGCAAATAGGGGTGTTAGCTCTTCAAGGAGCTTATGCTAAACATTTAGCAATGCTTAAACAACTTGGTGTAAATGCTTGTGAAGTACGAACGGCAAAAGACTTAAATGGTTTAGATGGTTTAATTATTCCAGGCGGTGAAAGCTCTACAATGTTACGCTTAATGCAGGATGAACAGCTATTTGAGCCACTAAAAGAATTTGTAAAAAAACACCCCACATTTGGCACTTGTGCAGGAGCAATTTTACTAGCTTGCAAAGTCCAAAACCCTAGCCAAGCCTCTCTTGAAGCAATGGATATAGAAGTAACAAGAAATTTCTATGGTCGTCAAATAGATAGTTTTACTCAATCAGTTTCTATTCCTTCTTTAGGGGAAGAAACTCTAGATTTAGTTTTTATTCGCGCTCCAAGTATTACTAAAGTAGGTGACAAAGTAGAAATTCTAGCCAAATCTCAAAATCTTCCCATTTTAGTTAAACAGGACAATCATCTTGCCGCTACCTTTCATCCTGAATTAACAACAGACACAAGAATACATAAATTATTTTTAGATATGGTAAAGTCAGCTTGTTAGCTATAAAACAAAGCTTTTAATATTGTATTTCTACACAAAGCTTAATTAGGAGAAAAATTTATGAGCCAAGCAGCAGAAGAAATCCGAGCTTTCTTAAGAAGTAGAAAACATATGCCTATGCCACCTACACTTCAAGAAGCCCGCCTAGGTTATGAAGAAATGGCAAAAATGTTTCCTCTTGTGCCTGATACAACTACAGAAAAAATAGTAGTTAATGGAATAAATGCAGAGTGGATTTCTACACCAAACACTAATAAAACCTGTGTAATGCTATACTTACATGGTGGTGGATATGTTCTTGGTTCTTCTAATACACACCGCGCCCTAGTTTCAAGATTAGCTGATGCAACCAAATCTTTAGTATTACTTTTAGATTATCGTCTCGCGCCTGAGCATCCCTTTCCAGCAGCAGTAGAAGACGCGGTTTCTGCTTACCGTTGGTTAATTGCTAATGGTTTTTCTAATGAAAATATTTTTATTTGTGGAGATTCGGCTGGAGGAGGCTTAACTTTAGCAACTGCAATTTCCTTGCGTGATGCTAACGAAAAACTACCTAAACGATTAGCTTTAATCTCTCCTTGGACAGATCTTGCCGCAACAGGCCATTCTTTAACTACTTTAGCAGAAATTGACCCCTGGCTAACCTCACCTGAGCTAACAGATTTAGCTAAACTTTATTTAGCTGCTACTGATAGCAAACATCCTTTAGCCTCACCTTTATTTGCTGATTTAACTGGCTTACCAGAAATCTTAATACAAGTTGGTGCTGCTGAAATTTTGCTTGATGACTCAACACGTTTAGCTAAAAAGGCTGAAGAAATGGGAGTAAGTGTAACCCTAGAAGTTTGGGAAGGTATGTGGCATGTTTGGCATGCTTTTGCAGACAAACTTAGCGAAGGTCAAGAAGCTATCAATAAAATAGGCTTATTTTTACGCCGTTAATTAATTAAACTTACTATAGCAATAACAGTAAATATAAAAATCAGCTATTTATTATGTTATTTTTCTAATTACTTAATATCAAAGTAATTAGAAGAACTATTTTTATTACCCAACTGCTTATTTAGGTAAAACTTAAGATATAATCCTTGCCAGTCAAATAAAATAATATTACTCTTCAAAATTACATTAGTTTTTTATTAAGAAACTGTTAAGGTAATAAGCATTTTTATACACATTGCCCGAATTACTTGAATTTTAGAAAATTTAATTTGGTATTGTGTTTGATTTTAGAGTGTTTGATTATTTCAATGTTAATGTTCAATCCTTTAATAAAATAACAAATAAGAGGAGGCTTTTTGGTAATGACCAACAAACGTCGTTGGGTTTCAGCCATATTTGCATCAGCATTAATTGCTTCAATGCTTTGGTTGTCTCCAGAAAATTCTTTGATGAAGGCCGATAGTAGCTCTAAAAATTTAAGTATTTTAGCGGCAAAACGGCAAATTAAATCCCGAAATTCAGTAAGTTATAACCGTATTCGTGTTAATTCTGAAGCTGATAGAGAAGCTGCAAGAAATTTAGGCGAAATTATAGAAGATTATGGTTCATTTGTAGTAGTAGCTATTAAATCAGAAAACTTAAATTCACTACGTCAAGGGCCAATGTCTAAACTAGATACAGCCCCAATGGAAACCAACATTAGCTTACGTGGTTTTAACTTTGAACCCTTAAGCGAAGATCCAGCAAGAGAATTTGCTGCAAGTAATGGTTATTTAGAAGCTAGAAGATCATCTGAACCAGACTATCATATTGTTCAATTTGTTGGCCCAGTTAAAGATAAATGGTTAAAAGATATTGCTGAAATGGGCGGCGAAGTTGTCCAATATGTTCCTAACCAAGCATTTTTTATCTATGCTGATGCTCAAGCAATGGAAAAAATCGCTAAGCATCCTAAAGTAAGATGGACTGGCGATTTCCAACCTGTTTACAAAGTTCACCCCGATATGCTTTCTGCTTTTGGTGGTAGACCTGCTAAAGATAAAAACTCTATTTATGCTGTCAATAACAGTTCAGGAGTTTTTGATATTGCTATTTTTAGTCGTGCAAGAATAGATAGTGTTAGCGCAGAACTTCAAGGTCAAGGTGCAATTGTACGCAAAACATTAATATTACCTAATAATTATTTTAATGTAATTCGTGCTGAACTTTCTGAAGATTTAATTAACCGAATTGCAGGATTAAAAGACGTTATTGCTATAGATCCTTATATTGTTCCAACAAAAGAAGATGAAAAAGCTTCTCAAATTATTGCTGGTAATTTCACTGGCCCAACTACTGTTAACGCACCTGGTTATAATCCACAAACACAGTTTGGTGTTAATGGCAATAATGTTTCTGTAGCAGTAGTTGATGATGGTGTTGGCATTCCTGGAAATGGTGGTTTTTATATTTCTGCTGCTAATGCTGTTAATGCCCCTCTTCGTGGTTCAGTTGCTGGTGCAGATGGTCATGGACACTTACAAGCAACAATCATTGCTGGTTCAACTCCTTTTGCTCCAGATGCTAATGATGCGGCTGGTTATAATATGGGTTTAGGTGTTGCTCCATCAGCACATATTGTTAATGTTCCCTTCTTACGTGGTGGCTATAGCGGTGATAATCCAGATGTATTTAACGATATTGTTACTACTGCTGGCCCAAATGCTATTGTAGCTTCTGTTAGTAATCATAGTTATGGTTCTGGTACAAATGGAAATACTTACGACTCATTAGCTGCTCAACACGATGGTTTTGCTCGTGACTCCTCTTCAGCTTCAAGTATTGACCCATTAACAATAGTTTTCTCTGCTGGTAACCAAGGCACAGGAGGCTTAACCCGTCCAAAAGTTGCTAAAAATGTGATTTCTGTTGCCGCATCTGAAAATGTCCGTCCTGGTTTTCCTTCCGCTGGCGGTTCAACAGGTGCAGCAGATAATTTAGAACAATTAGTTGATTTTTCTAGTCGTGGCCCTGCTGCTGATGGCCGTGTCAAACCAGACATCACTGCTCCAGGTGATGCTATAACAGGTGGTCAATCTGGCCCAGATACCTTATTTGGTAACATTGGTACAAACCACCGTATTAGTAGCGGTACATCACATGCTGCTCCTTTAGTAGCTGGTGCTGCTGCATTATTTACTCAATTCTGGAAAGGTAGCACTCAAGGTGCTGGTCAAAATCCTAGCCCAGCTTTAGTAAAAGCGGCGTTGATAAATGGTGCTGCTGATATGACTGGTACTGGTGCAACGGCTGCTAGACCAAATGGCAGTGAAGGTTGGGGACGTATTACTATGAAAAATGTCCTCAATACTGGTATTGCAACTAAATACATTAATCAAACAGTCCCATTAACTACTACAGGCCAATCTATTACTTTTCCTGGCTCTGTTTCTAGTTCAGCAAATCCTATAAATGTAACTCTAGTTTGGACAGATCCTCCTGGAGTTAGCGATCCATCTTTGGTTAACAATTTAGATCTAGAAGTTACTGCTGGTGGTGTTACCTATAAAGGTAATGTCTTTTCTGGTGGTTTTTCTATGACTGGCGGCGTAGCCGATAATCGCAATAACGTAGAAAATGTTTTCTTACCTACTGGAATTTCTGGCCCTGTTTCTATTAGGGTAGTTGCTACAGGTCTTAACGGTGATGGCATCTTAGGTGACGCTGACCTAACAGACCAACACTTTGCTTTAGTAGCAACTAATTTTGTTGATGCTAATGCGGCAGTAATCACCGCTGCTGGTGCTACAATTACTGCTGAAAGCTGCACACCTAATAATGGAGTAGTAGATCCAGGCGAAACAATAACAGCTAATTTTAGCTTGCAAAATGTTGGTAATATAAACACTGCTAACTTAGTGGCTACATTACAAGCTACTGGTGGAGTAACTGCTCCAAGTGGCCCACAAACCTATGGTGCTTTAACAGCAGGTGGTGCAGCAGTTTCTCGCTCATTTACTTTTACTGCAATGGGTAATTGTGGTGATGTAATTACTGCTACTTTCAGCTTACAAGATGGTGCAACTAACCTAGGAACAGTAACATTTAGCTTCCAAACAGGTATGGTTGCTACTGCATTAAGCCAAAACTTTGATGGTGTTACTGCTCCAGCTTTACCATCAGGATTTACAAATACAGTTATTACAGGTAGTACACCTGGCTGGACAACTTCAACAGCTACACCTGTAAATAGCGCACCTAATAAAGCTTTTGCGCCTAATTTAACTACAGTTACATCTGCAACCTTAACATTGCCATCAGTTATGATCACCTCTGCTAATGCACAACTTAGCTTTAGAAATTTCTATAACCTTGAAAATACCTTTGATGGTGGTGTACTAGAAATTAGTCTTAATGGTGGTGCTTTCCAAGATATTATTGCTGCTGGTGGTTCATTTGCATCTGCTGGCTATAATGGAACACTTAGTAACAACAGCCAAAACCCAATTAGAGGCCGTATGGCTTGGACTGGCAATGCTGGTTCATTCTTATTAACTACTGTCAACTTACCTGCTAGCGCAGTTGGTCAAATGGTAACACTAAGATTCTTGATAGGTTCAGATGAAAGTGTTGCTGCTGTAGGTTGGAATATTGATGATATTACTCTACTTAACGGGTTTATGTGTTGTGGCGGTGGTGGCCCTGTTTGTACATTTACTATCGACCCAACAAGTGCTTCATTTACTTCAACTGGTGGAACTGGAAATATAACAGTAACAGCATCTGACCCATCTTGTGCTAGAACTGCTACTAGTAA
The DNA here is from genome assembly GCA_964492845.1 of uncultured Clostridia bacterium. GTDB lineage: Bacteria > Acidobacteriota > Blastocatellia > Chloracidobacteriales > JADJPF01 > JADJPF01. The sequence goes on along the minus strand of CAZBMZ010000007.1, from coordinate 107,179 downwards.
TGATCCATTTATTACTGTTACATCTGGTGCTAGTGGTACTGGTAGTGGCACAGTTAGTTATTCTGTTGCAACTAATAGTTCTACTTCACCAAGAACAGGAACAATTACTGTTGCTGGTCAAACCTTTACTGTTAATCAAGCTGGTGCAGCGGCTCCTAATTGTACATTTACAATAAACCCAACAAATGCTTCATTTACTTCAACTGGTGGAACTGGAAATATAACAGTAACAGCATCTGACCCATCTTGTGCTAGAACTGCTACTAGTAATGATCCATTTATTACTGTTACATCTGGTGCTAGTGGTACTGGTAGTGGCACAGTTAGTTATTCTGTTGCAACTAATAGTTCTACTTCACCAAGAACAGGAACAATTACTGTTGCTGGTCAAACCTTTACTGTTAATCAAGCGGCGGCTCCTGCTTGTACATTTACATTAAATCCAACAAGTGCTTCTTTTACAACAAGAGGCGGTTCTGGAAGTATTACAGTAACAGCAAATAGTTCAACTTGTGCTAGAACTGCTGTAAGTAACTCTGCCTTTATTACAATCACCTCTGGTGCTAGTGGTACTGGTAACGGTATTGTAGTTTACAGAGTTGCTGTTAATACTGGTGCAACAAGAACAGGTACTATAACTGTTGGAGGCCAAACTTTTACTGTTAATCAAGCTGGTACTGGCGGTGGGGGTACTCCTACTTGCACATTTACTATCAACCCAACAAACGCATCTTTCACCTCTACAGGTGGAACAGGAAATATAACAGTAACAGCATCTGACCCATCTTGTACTAGAACTGCTACTAGCAACGCTGCATTTATCACTATCACATCAGGAGCTAGTGGTACTGGTAGTGGCACAGTTAGTTACACTGTTGCAACCAACAGTTCTACTTCATCTAGAACAGGAACAATGACTGTTGCTGGTCAAACCTTTACTGTTACCCAAGCTGGTACTGGTGGCGGCGGTGGCTGTACATTCACATTAAACCCAACAAGTGCTTCTTTTATCTTTAGAGGAGGCGCAGGAAGTATTACAGTAACAGCATCTAGCTCAACTTGTGCTAGAACTGCTGTAAGTAACTCTGCCTTTATTACAATAACTTCTGGTGCTAATGGTACTGGTAATGGTATTGTAACTTACACAGTTTCTGCTAACCTTGGTTCTCAAAGAACAGGAACAATTACTGTTGGAGGCCAAACCTTTACTGTTACACAGTCTGGTAGGTTTTAGATAAAGTTAGAACCTATAAAATAACCATAAAAAGAAGCTAGCAAATGCTAGCTTCTTTTTTTATACAATATAGTGTTTTAATATTCTAATTTAATACCAAATTGAATTTGCCTAGGAGAAAACCCATCTCTTGGTATTTCCCTTGGCAATAAAAACCGTCCTTCCTTTTGTTGAGGTAGATTAAATTGGCCGTTTTCATCTGGCCGAAAAAATCCGCTAGTAGAAGCAGGGCCAAAGACATTAAATTTATTGATAACATTAAAAGACTCAACAAAAGCAAGAAGTTGGATTCTATCCTTTAGCTTTATTTTTCTCATTAATCGCAAATCTAACCCAATAAAAGATGGTTGTATTCCAGCATTTCGAGCAATTCCAGCAGGTCTATCTGTAGGGTTTATAATGTCCCCATTCATATTTAAGTCTTCCCCAACTAAAAGATTATAAGGTCTACCAGAATTAGCAGTAAAAATAGTAGAAAGTTGATAATCCCGCAAAAAGAAATTTCTTAGATTAGGTAATTGATAAACTGATGAAATAACTATTCTATGTCTTTGATCTTGATTGGAAAAACTTTTTTCCAGTCCTGGATTTAATGGATCAACTGCTTGTTGTTCAGAAAAAGGTTCTATGCTGTTTGTATTATCCAAAGCTTTAGAGAAAGTATAACTAGCTAAAATACCAAACACCCCCTTAAAACGTCGTTCAAATAAGCTAGTAAAAGCATGGTAGTAACTATTATAGCCAGAGCTAAACTCAATCATCATTCCTTTATCTGGGAAAACACGACCACTAATCATACTTCCTAGGGGATCACCTGCAATAGGTCTTATAACAGGGTTTATATTGCGTAAGCCAAATAGTTTAGCACCTCTTACAAAAACATAGGCTAAAGAAATACTAGTAGATTTATCGAAGTTATAATCTATAGCCAAGGTTGCTTGTTGTGAATAACTATTCTTAAAATTAGGATCAAATTGAAAGTTTGCTCCTAACTGAGGAGTAAATCTAACATTTTCAGGTGGTTGACTAGAAAGAGGAAACCGGCCATTAGGAAAGCTACTTGGAATAGCAGTAAAAGGAAAAGCTAGGACTAGAGCTTTAGAGTTATTACTTAAATTAACATCATAGCCAGGTGAAACTAAAGGAACACCAAAGAAAAATCCATATGCAGCACGTAGTTTTAGATTTTGTAGAACTTTGGGTTGATAAGAAAAAGCTATTCGTGGGCTAAAATTTCCATTGTTGTTTGGAATAACACCTATACGGTTTAAGTCATAGCGTAAGCCCAGTTTAATCAACAAATTAGGACGTGCTTTAAGGTCATTTTGCAGAAAAAGAGAAAAAAGTTTTCCTGTTGTATCAGTCCTTGGATCATTAAAATTTTGCACATAAAAAAATGGTAGTGGTGTATCAGCAAGCCTTAAATTTCTAGGAAAATCAGGAAGAACCGTAGGTAGTATTGCAGAAAAAAAATCTAACGCTGCACGTTGTTTTTTTGTGCGAAGGCTTGGATCAAAGGCTTGAAGCGCGCTTAAGGTAGGTAAGTTTGCAATCCCACTTAACGCAGATAGATCTAAAGGAGTATAGCGAATAAAACCACTATTAAAAAAAGGAACTTCTACTGATTTAGGAGGGACTCGAAAATATTGAAAATCTACACCTAATTTAATTTGGCTTTTACCACGAGATAAGGTTAATTTATCAACTACTTGATAAACTTGTTCTTCTAGAACTTGAGGGAGTCTAAAAAAAGTTCCTGCACGTCCAAGAGTGCCATTTTCAACAACTATTGTGTCAGGCAAACTATCTTGAGCAGGAACTTTTTGATCACGATTACTAAATAAAAATCTAGTTTCATGTACAAAATTATTTGCGCTACTAAAATAAGTGTTGTTAAAAGCTATTACACTATCGTTTAGCCTTCTTGCTCCTCCTACATTTTCAAATTCAACTCCGCCAAAGGTTTCTGCTCTACCTTGATAAACACCTCCAAAGTTATAGCGTATCCAAGTGCTATTATTTGGAGAGACTTGCCAATCTAGCCGACCTAGTAAAGAAATAGTGGTATCTGGAATAGATAAAAGTCCTGTACGTACTGAGAAATTACGACGGCGAAAAGCTTCTACCACATTTTCTTTTACATCTACGGGTATAGAGCTTTTTGACAAAAATCTTTCAAAGGAGAGAAAGAAAAAAACTTTATCTTTTTTTATTGGCCCACTAAAAAAGCTTCCAAACTGAATTTGAGATGAGACAGGGCTAAAACGTGAAAAGCCTGCTTTAGCTGCAACCTTTTCATTACGGCTAATAAAAAACAAGTTTGAGTGAAATTGATTATTTCCGCCACGAGTTACAATATTAACAATTCCGCCTAAAGCGCGTCCAAATTCGGCAGAATAGCCATCGGATACAACTTGAAATTCTTGTACAGCTTCTTGACTAAATGTTGCTCTGACTGCTCCTAGATAACGGTCATTATTATCTAATCCATCAACAGTAACATTATTAAAACGTCCTGATTGTCCATTAACAGAAAATCCTGAACTAACAGTTGTAGAGCGAGCCAATTCAAAATCGCTAGTCAAGCGAGGAACAGTTAAAGCAAAATCTAAAAAATTACGTCTGTTAATTGGTAAATTTTCTATTCTTTGTTGGTCAATTGTTGTGCTATTTTCTGTTTGGTTTATATTATTGTCTGTAACTACTTCTATTACTTCACTTGAACCTGCAACAGAAAGAATAAATTCTAGTAAAAATGTGCGTCCAATGTTGATGACTAATTTTTCTGTTTGAGGATTAAAATTATTGGCTGAAGCAGTAACTTCATAAATGCCTGGTGGGAGTTTTAAGAAATGAAATCCTGCTCTTTCATCAACTTCAATAGTACGTATTTGGTTGGTTTCTATTTGTCTTGCACTAACTTTAGCACCAACTAATAAATTAGATTGCTGATCTTTAACTACACCGATAATTTCCCCACTTATTGAATCAACTTGTGCTAAACATAAATTAGTATTTATTAAAAAAAATGCTATTAAAAAAAAAACTATATTTAAGGTTTTTAACATATCAAATTTTATAAATTTTAATCTAAGCAATTTGTTAGACAATAAATCGCTTAGCTACTTAAAAATGTTCCTTAAGCCTATTATAGAGTGACCATTTTTTATAATCTATATTGAACACTTATTAAAAATAACCTTAAATAAAAAACCCAGGGTTACCCCTGGGTTTTTATTTAATGCTGTTTTAATTCGATTTTAGCAGTTTTACTATGGTTTCCAGCCCATATCTACTAAAGTTTGTCGAGAAAAGTCTAAGAGTCGGCTAGCCATATCAATTTGAGGTTGAAGGTCTTGTCCACCTACTTTTTTAACCAATTCTTGATAACGTTTTAGTAAGCTAACTGCCTCTGTTAGCCAGCTTATAGCACCTTTAATAAACGGCAGTCGCTCACATCGTCCTTCTTGTTCTACTTCCGAGCGCGAAATGCCTTGAGAAGTATCTAAGACTTCCCAAATCATTTCATTAGCTTCAGGTGTAAGCCTCCAGGAAGTCATTTCTTCATAAAAATGAATAGTAACTGGCTTTTTCTCAAAAAGATCTGGCAAATGTTGTTCATACATTTGCAGCATATCGCCAGAAGATTCACCATCAAACATAAAAGTACATCTAGAGACGACTTTTCCATTTATTGCCAATCCACAGCCTAGATTATCAATCATTATTGCTTTTAAGATTTGTTCATCTCTGCTTAATTCTGGAAATTTTTCCCGCAGATCTCGTGCTGAAAACCAGCGTTCAACTTCGCCAGGTTGCCAAATCTTTAAATCTAAATTTAAGAATACACTCATGCATTATCCCCTTTTTTCTTTGACACAATAGCTTGTCGCATTTCTATAATCAATTTAATTCCTATAGGAATTGCAGATACAACATAACCTAAAATTAAACATGCTATAGGCACAGCGGCCTCTGATGGACTCCAACCAGATATAAATATTCTAAAAAAAGTAATTAAAGAAACTAAAATAGCTGAGCTACCCCAAAATATGCCTAGTAAATTTTTACAGCGGTAGCTTAAGTAAGCAGTTATGGTGCCTAAAATACTAACAACAAGGCCACTTACTAAAATAGTTTCAATTTCAATAAAAACTGCAATAGCAGCAATAAAAATAGATAAAAGTTGGACTATTGCCAATGCTACCAAATGATCTGCCCATTTAGTGCTTTCTTTAGCAGATAAGTAATTTTGGCTAAATGTACTACATCTAACACAATAATTTTGAACTCCGTCAAACATATCGGCTTGATGGCAAATCTCACATCGTTTTGGTAAAGAAGCATTCTGTAGTTTTATTTGTGGGTTGATGGGCTGGGCATTAACCAACTGTTGGTTATTAACATAATAGTTTTGATAGAGGGGCTGTCCTGAGTAATTAGCAGGAGTATCTATTCTTGTTGGGGGGCTAAATTTCTTTTCTTCCATACTATTACCCGGTTTATTAGGTTATAAAAATTACTCATTACTATTAGTTTTACCTAATGGTGCGCGATGTTGAAAATTAATAATTAAAACTACTTTACCTTCTTCACGTTGATAGTAAATATCACCTGAACCAAGACGAATCAAAGTGCTATCAAATTCCGAATCTACCGCACGTTGAGCTTCTTTCCATTGTTCATCAGTTAATCGAATTATTAAATCATGACTCATTTTTTCAACCTAAAATACAAGATTAAGTAAACTGTTTTTCTCTAAATGACTATATCTTCTAGCTGTTTTTTCATATTATAGAACTTGAAAACATATTTAAGAAAAATTTTTGGCTGATTTTAATTAACTAATTTCGAGAAATTCTATGGTACCAACAAATGTTCTACTAGTAGATGATGATAGCATCATTATAAAGTTAGTCTCTACCTATTTAAGAATGCATGGTGTAAGTGTTACAACAGCAGAAAATGGACAAAAAGCTTTAGAACACCTAAAAGAATCTACTCCAGAATTAATTATTGCTGATATTGATATGCCTGTGATGGGTGGTTATGAACTTTACCGACAAGTTAAATTATTAGGCTATGAAGATATCCCCTTTTTCTTTTGTTCTGCGGCAAGTAGTTTGCCAGAAAGACTAGTTGGTCTACAAATGGGAGCAGATGATTATATTGTTAAACCCATCAACCCTCCAGAACTACTCTTAAAAATAAAACTAAATTTAGTAAAAGCACGCCAATTTCGCTTTCTAAAAAAGCTTCTTCAAGATCAACAAATACAATATGTTATGAGTGGACAGTTAGGAGATACGGACGTAGCAGGGCTACTACAAGTTATTAGCTTTTTAGGTCATAGAGATTTTTACCTACAAATTGATAACCCTGATTATGGAGTAGGTGAAATATATCTATCAAGTGGAGTAATTATTCATGCTTCATTAAGTAACCTGATAGGTAAAAAAGCACTATTTCGACTCTTAGAATGGAAAATAGGAACTTTTCGTGTAGAGAAAAAGATCTTTCCTCATCCTCCTACAGTAAATGAACGTTTGGAAGAATGCTTAATAGACACAGTAGCAAAACTTGATAAATATAATTGCTTAATAAAAAGTATTACTGAGCGAGGCCATACGCTTTTTATTAAAGATCCTATTTTGCTTTCTAAACTTAGTCGGGATAACTACCAAATTATTACAGATAAAGAACCTACTAATAGTTTGAAAATTAAGCAGCCTCTTGCAGAGTTAGACAAAATTAATGAAAACTCCTCCAAGTTATTATCTGACAAAAACGCTCAATTTACTTTTACAGCAGAGCCAATAGACAGTACAAATCTAGTATTAGAGCTAGTTAATCAATACCGTAAGTTATCAGAAGTATTAGACCAAAGTAGTTTAACAGACTTAGAAATACTAAAGATAATTGATAAGCTATTAACAGAAGATGTTATAGGAATATTTTGAAAACTTTTGTTAAAGTATTTTGTTAAAATAAACGACCAATAAAAATAATATTATTTTTTAGGAGCTAGCCATCGAAGACTTATTAGTTAGCAATTTAGAAAAAAAAGCTAATAAAACCCGTAAAGAAAAAAAGGCTACATCATCAGAATTTCCTGTTTGGCTTTATTGTCTTTTAACACGTAAACAATTAAGTGAAGCGATTTCCAACCGTGTTTTAAGTTCTAGTGTTAATAATCCTTTAGTGCTAGCTAAAAGTCGCCAACAATTAATTCGTAAAACTTCCCAAATCCTTGTTCGTGTCGCTGCTTCTGCTGCAATTGAATCAGGTACACGCTTTGAGCCAATTAAGGGTGGCTATCATGCTAATTATTTATCATTAGAGTATATTTCTTGCAGCAAATTGCCAGGTCGTTATGAAAAGCTACTTCGTGTTGATGGTGCAGGTGGGATAGTGCTACGAAATAATTTAGAGTTAGAAGTTTTATTACTGCTAAAACGTGAAGGTGAGCAACTTGATTGGGTTTTGCCAAAAGGACGACGTAAGGCAGGAGAAAACCGCCAAAAAACTGCTTTAAGAGAAGTAGCGGAAGAAACTGGATTAACTGATCTTAAAATAAAAAAATTTCTTGGTCGTGAAGGCTATTTTATAGTCTCTAATAAAACCGTTACTTATAAACGCATCAGCTACTATTTAATGCACAGTCTAGCTCCAAATCAAACATTAAAAGTAGAACAAAAAGAAGGTTTTATTGATGGTCGTTGGGTGACAATACCAGAGGCAATAAGCTTAACTAACCCAACAAGAGCGCATAATATATTAGCCAGGTTAAAAATAGATATAAGCAAAGAAAAAGCTAAAACTTAGCTCTAAGCTCTATTGACCGAAAACCGAAGTAAAAATAAAATTCATTTGTCCTGAAATTTTTTCGTAGGATTTTTAAGGAAGTTTTATGAAGTATTTTATCTCTTTATCTTTTACTCTTTTACTCTTATTTTCTGTGGGTTGTTCAAACACCAAAACTAATACCAACAATACCCAACAACCAAATACAACAACGGGCCAACTTAACATTCTTTCTCCAGAAGCACCAACTAAAAGTACCAATAAAGCCCCATTAGATGGAAAAACAGCCCAACAACTTTACACCCATCTAAAAAGTAAAGGTTGGGAAATTAGCGAAGCAAATCCTGTAGCTGTAGCAACATTTGGTTCAGAAGAATCTCTAGGTTTTCATCGAGAAGACCGCGTAGGTTTTTTAGTTATGCGTTATGACTCTTTAGATACTGCACAAGCTCAGTTTGGTAATATTGATAGGATTTATCGAAATAAGTTTGGTCGTGCAATAACAGCCAAAAACTTTATTATTGCTGTTTTTGGTGGGCAAAAACGCATTAACCAACCTGACTTTAACCAACTAAGCGAAGAAGAATATAAAAAATTACAAGAAAATTTAGTAGAGTTTTGTAATTTATAATCTTTATAAAACTAGACTCGATGTTTTATTATGGGTCTAGTTTTTACCCCGAAAATTATTTCCCCCGAATTTCTCTTAATTTCTCTGTAACATTAAGATACATTTTCATTGCTCGCTCTTCGGCTTCATTAGCTCGCTCTTCGGCTTCACTAGCTCGACGTTCAGCCTCTTCAAGTTGACTTTTTAGCTCTAACACTTGAGCTTCACTAGCAATAGCACGGTGTTCAGCAGCCGTAGCACGTATTTGAGCCGCTTCTAAACTACTACTAACTACATTAAGTTCATTTTGCAATTTTAATATTTGCTGGCTAGCTAATTGCCAACGCTTTTCAGCATCTTCTAATCGCGCTTCTAATTCAACAGATTTTGCCTCAGAGGTAATAACATAATCCCTAGTTGTAATAAGTATCATTTCGGTTTCTGTTAATTTACTTTGCATTTCTATTACTTGTTTTTGTGCTGCTATAGCTTTGCGATCATTTTCTAATGCACGAAGCTCCATAGCATGTAAGCGTTGTTTTAAACCTGTAATTTGCGCCGGATCCCCCACATTCGGATTAGAAGCAATATCAGCAAGCATTTGATGTAGCAAATTACGTAGCTGCATCAGGGCTTGATCTATTTGTTGTTCCTGTAAAACAAAGGGGCTTTTAGTATCAATTTTTGACATTTATGGTTCTCGCTTCAAAATAATGAAGTTTTTGTTTGTTAAATTGGTTAGCTTGGATTTAGAAAAAATAAGATTTAGCTTAAAATTACACCAATTAAGCAAAAATAAATAGTCTTTTGTTAAGATTTTATTTGTTTTTATTTATTTTGAAAATATTTTGCTAGAGAAGTCTTTATTAAAATAACGTTTTTCTAGCTAACTCTGCCTTGCTTAATCTGTAATTTAGCTTTATGATCTTGCCGCATAATAGCTTGGAGAAAATTATCTATGGTAAATTCCCTAACTCCTTCCCACAGTCGTATTGGTGAAGAAATAGAAACACTTTGTGGACGTTGTAGAATGGATAGAATCCATCGCATTGTTGCTCAAGACCCTGATGGTACAGTAAAAAAAGTAATCTGTGGTATGTGTAACACTTACCGTAGTTATCGCGCACCAAAAACAGCAAAAAGTGAAACAACTAAAGTAACAAAAACCCGTAGTACATCCACACGCGCTCAAACAGCTAGCAGCATTGAAGATTTTGGTCTACCTAGCCGCAATTATAATATGCGTGAAAATTATGAAGCAGGTGAAATTATTGCTCATGCTTCATTTGGTGTTGGTAAAGTTCTATCTATAAAAGATACTAATAAAATAGAAGTAAAATTTTCTGATGGTGTAAAAGTCTTATTACAAAATAAATAACAGAAAATTCTTACTTATACTTAGTTTATATCTAAAGATTAACAAGAAATTGCTTTGCTATTTCAGCACAGTCTTGGCTTGCCTTACTGCTTGAATGAGGACTATGCCCAATGTCTGTTAAAAAATGATACTTTGCTTGTGGTAGTAAAGCTTGTACTTGTTGCATTTCTCCTACTTCTGTACGTAAGTCTTTTTCTCCATGAATAAACATTGTAGGACAAGTTAGCTTTGAAAGTTTTTGCTTATAGAAATCTTTATCTCCTACTTGTGCATCAGCAATAATTTCTAACCAAGCTTTACCTGCTATTTTTAGTAGTTTTTGCCAGTAATCTTCCCCATGATCTTTTATTAAGGCTTGACAAACTCGTTCTCCAAAATCACTTGGAGAATTAATCATTTTTTCAAAAAATTCTTTAGAACCACTTTTTAATCGAAAATAATGAAAAGCCTCTAAAATTAGCCCTTTAACACGTTTAGGATAATTTAATCCCATAATTGCTGCTATTACTGCTCCATCACTATGTCCCCAAAGCATTGCTCTATCTATTTCTAATTTGTCAAGAAATTCTATCATCTCCTCAGCCGCTAATTGATGAAAATTCATTGGCAATTGATCTAGCCTTGTTGATCTGCCATAGCCAGAACGATCTGGAATTAGTATTTCAAAATAATCCTTTAGTAAATCTATTTGTGTTTGAAAATGATAAACTTCATAACCCCATCCACTATGTAATAGTACCAAGGGACTGCCTTGCCCATAACTATGGTAGTGTATTTTTACAGCCTTTTTATCCTTACTAAAAGGAGATCTAGTTAATTCAACAAATGGCAAAGTATAGACTCTTTTCTTCTAAAAGTTAGTGTATATTTTAGCTTGTCTGTGCTTAAATACATCTCTTTATAACCTAATTTTTATATTAATCAATAATATATTTGGAGTTAGTATTATGGCTAGTGCTAATGTCTATTGTGATGTTTATGGTATTAATACTCCTGCCACATCAGGAGTAAAAAATAAAGATGCAATTTTAATTGCTAACCTAGCAAATGGGCAAACACTAGCAAATAGCTTAAATCTGCGTCAGCCTTTAGATAAAAATTCCTTGTTACTTATAGTGGCTCAAGGCATTGGGCCAGACCAAACTGCTAATGCTGCAAGTGAACTAACTACACTAGCTATTAAGGATGCTCTACTAAGAATGCCTACTAATATTGCAGCTTATGATCGCTTAGTTGCTGCTGTTGAAGAAGCTAATAATATTGTTTGGCAAGAACGACAAACCAATATTGCTATGAAAGATAGTATGTCAACCCTAACAGCAGTATTAATTGAACGTGACCAAGCTTTTATTGCTGAGGTAGGAAATAGTCGTGCTTATCTTATTCGTGGAGAACAAATTAAACAAGTAACTTCTGATCAAATTGCTGAAAGCCCAATAGCGGTAGATAATTTAATTAATAATACTCAAAGAAATTCATATAGAAACCTAGTATTACAATCCATTGGCAAAGCTGCTACAGTTAAAGCTGCTATTTGTATGTTTCAATTACGCTATGGAGATATCTTACTATTATCTGCTAGTAGTTTATCCAAAGTATTACAAGTAGATGAAATATTAGGTTTAACCTTAGCTTTATCACCAGATAAAATTTGCCAACAAATTACTAGTATTGCCTCCAAAAGAGCTTTAGCCGAAACTATAACAACAATTGCAGCACAATTTACCGGAGACGCACTAAGCACTAAACCTTCTAGTGGAACTATCACAGGAAGCGTACATGTTTTGTCTCGCTTTGATCCAGAAGAAAAACTAGAAAAAAATCAAAAACGTACTCTACTTTTAGGGGATGCTTCTTTAACTAAAAAATACTATAAAACAGACGATAAAGAAGACTTGTCAAGCCTTATTCCTATTAACTCTATTTCTTCATTTCCTGAAAGCAATGTGCTTTTATCTGAATGTGAAACATTTTTGCAACATCTTAATTACTGCGAAACCTTACTTAGTATTAAACCAGCGCAACTAAATTTTGCTGCTAATTGGTTAAAACAACAAGGTTATAATTACACCTCCCTAAAAACTAGAACTAATGAAATTACCGAAGGTGTTAAAATAATTCAGCAAGTTAAAGGACTAATGACAAAACTAATGAAAGACTTAGAAATAACAGACGATTTTAGCAAATCATAGATTGACACTTGGTAGAACGATCATCTATTATTCGCGCTTGCAAATACTTATAAATAAATTAGCTTAGCCTGGCGCATTAGTGTAGTCGGTTAACACGCGGCCCTCTCAAGGCCGAGATCACGGGTTCGAGTCCCGTATGCGCTATCTTACCAACTACCCTTTTTACGACCAAACCACCAAACTAACCCTAATGTAGCCGTATTTTGTTCCTTTTTTAAACCCTCTTTATTAGTTAAAAAGAATGCTTGATTAGAAAAATCTCTTCGGTATTCTGCCCGCATTAAAAATCCTTCTGCTAATTTGTAGTCAAATGTAACGGTTGTATCTTTTAAGGCTTGCGTAACTCCACTAAATAAACCTCCTCTATCTGACAAATAAACTCCACGAGCAGCTAAAGCAACTTTTGGTGTAAATTGATAGCGCAAATAGCCAGCCCCACCTGTTACACGCATTGGAGCAGAAAAAGTATTTACTCGACTAATAACATAATCTAGCTCTCCAGCAACAGTAAGTTTACTAGTAACATTCCAAGTAAAATAGCTATCTAAAATATGAAGTCTGCCTCTTGGTACAGGATTAATTGATTGTGTAGGCAGTCCAGGTTGTGTAGGTAAACTAGGAAAAGTTGGATTAAGATTTGCTACTGAATCTCGACCTTCTAAACCAGTATAATAATTTAAGTTAAAAGACATATTTTCTTTAGGCTTAATATTAATTATCAAAGCTTGTGACTTAAACCCATTAAAATCTTCTGTTTGCTGTACACCATTAACCAACCAATGTGTCAAAGTAAGTTTACTATTTACATTATAAGTAGAGCGAAAACCCATATGATAAAAGGGCAAGAAGTTAAAAAAATAAGAACGACTATAATTTATTTGGTCTTTGTTATAGTTTCCTTCAATTCCTAACGCGCTAGTAAATTTCCCAAAATCTACTGTTAAACCGCTTCCTATTGGGAAAACATAAGTGCCATAAGCTTGTAAAACATGCCTATAAACCTGTGGGCGCAGTTCATTGTTTGCATTACCTTGTAAAGTTTCTGTTGCAGAACCAAATTGCAAATCTAATCTTGCTCCAAATCTACGTCCTTCTTCTAAATTAGGAGTCTGTTCAAGTATTAATGCTGCCTGGCTTAGAGTAAAACTATTTTGTGCAACATCATAAGCACGTAATAAATTAGCGCGAGGACGATTAAAATTATAACCATAGTACCCATCTAGCGTTAAATTTATCGTTGTGTCCTTAAAAAATTTAAGAATGTCCAAGTCTTCTTGAGGTATCGTATTTTCTTTAGCAGCAATTTCATTAGATTTTTCTGGTAGTGTTTTTTTATCCAACACAAGGTTTGTGTTTTCTGATGGTTGGGTAACTTTTTTTTCTAGCTCAGCTAAACGTTTTTCTAATTCTGTAACTTTATTTAATAATAAAACTTCTCGTTCACTTAATTCTTCACTAGTAACTTTGCTAGCATCTTTTAGCAAATTATGTTGTTGTTCTTGTGCATAAACATTTTTAATAGATAAACAACAAATAATAGCTATTAAAAACAAGGTTTTTAACTTTGTACTTTTCATTAATTACACCTTCGTAAACTTACCTTTATAAATTTATTGCCTACAGTTTCATCAAACCTTCACCAATGACGGAACCTAATATTGCTCCCCAAATGGCAAAACCTAGCCCAACATAAAACGGCTCTTTAACCTCTTTTCCTGTTACTAGCATAATTACTAACAGCAAAGATAGTCCTACCAATATACCTAGTAATGTTCCTATATTAGCAAGATTATATTTTGCTACTCTTTTTGGTATTGGAATTACTTCTGAATCAAAATCTACACACCTTGAGCAAAAATTCTTTTTTGCATCAAAACAATCTTTCTGATGGCAAATTTCACATTTTGAAGATAAAGAAACCCGTTTTAGCAGAAACATATAAGCCTTTTCCTAAAATAAATTATTACTAGCTTTATGCTAAAGCTTTAGGTATAAGGAAAGACTAAATGAGGCATAAAAATTTTATAAGGATTGGTTTTATTATCGTTCTGCTTTAGTTGCCACTATTTAAGCAATTAAGTAAAATCACAAGCTAAAATTATTAGCTATAAAGCTTGGAAAATAAGGAAATATTATTAATGGGATTAGGTTTAGCGATAAAAGCTTTTTTTGCTCTATTAACTTCTAACACCTTACCTGACAATTTGTTAAAGGAAATGAAACTCCAAAAAGAACCTGAAAAAGTTGCACTCCCGGCTGGCCCTACACCAGAAGAATTACGTAAACAAGAAGCGGAACAAAACGCCCGCGCCATGCAACTGCTTAATATTTTACAAAGAGATGCGCGGCTTGTTGATTTTCTAAAAGAAGACATAAAACCCTATGCAGATGCTCAAGTTGGCGCGGCTGTTCGTAACCTACATGAAAGTTGTCAACAAGTATTAAGCCGCTATTTACAGCTTGAACCTGTGATGGATTCTAGCGAAGGTGAACAAATTACAGTTGCCGCAGGTTTTGACCCTGCCACAATTAAATTAATAGGTAATGTTACTGGTAAACCTCCAATTAAAGGTTTACTTCGTCATAGGGGTTGGAAAGTAACTAAAGTAGATCTGCCAGCTTTATCAGACACTACCAGTCAAATAATTTTAGCCCCAGCAGAAGTTGAAATTCCTTAAGTTATTTTGAAATTTTCTTAAAGTTATAAAACTATGTCTAAAAATAATTCTGAATATATTGTTGGTATTGACCTTGGAACTACCAATTGCGCACTTGCTAGCAGTCGCCGAATTGCCCCAACAGAAGACGAAAAGGCAGATATTTCCCTTTTTTCTGTTCCTCAACTAATTAATCCTAGTGAAGTTGCTAGCCAAAAATTACTTCCGTCATTTCTTTATATACCTGGAGAGTATGATTTTCCTAAAGGTAGTACCTCGCTTCCCTGGACTAGTGAACATTCCTTTGTAGTAGGCGAACTAGCCCGCAAACGAGGTGCAGAAAATCCCACTCGTTTTATAGCTTCAGCTAAATCATGGCTTTGTCATCCAGGAGTTAACCGAACTCAGCCAATTTTGCCTTGGCAATCAGCAGCAGAAATTTCCAAAGTTTCACCCTTAACCGTCTCTCAACTTTATTTAGAGTATTTGCGTCAAGCCTGGGACTACCAACAACAACAATTAGGCTCAAATCTTAGCTTAACAGACCAAGAAATCTTGCTTACCGTGCCTGCATCCTTTGATATGGCTGCTCGTGACCTGACAATGAAGGCAGCAGAACTAGCAGGACTACATAATGTTACGCTATTAGAAGAGCCTCAAGCAGCATTTTATTCTTGGATTGAAAGCCAGGGCGAGACTTGGCGCAAGCAAGTTACGGTTGGCGACCTAATTTTAGTGTGTGATGTTGGCGGCGGAACAACAGATTTTAGCTTAATTGCTGTTTCAGAAGAAAAAGGTGAGCTAGTTTTGAACCGTGTTGCTGTTGGCGAACATATTTTGCTAGGCGGCGACAACATGGATCTAGCCTTAGCCAGACTTTTACAGCTTCGTTTACAAGAGCGCGGAACAAAAATTGATAATTGGCAACTACAAAGTCTTTGGTATCGCTGCCGAATAGCTAAAGAAAGACTTCTAAGCGACACAAATTTAGACAAAGAACCTGTAACTATCTTAGGTAAAGGTACAGGATTGGTTGGCGGAACAATCACAACCGAGCTAAACCGAGTAGATATTGAACAAATCTTGCTACAAGGCTTCTTCCCAAACTGTCAATATACGGACATGCCCGCTAAACAACGCCGTGTGGGGCTACAAGAAATCGGCCTTCCTTATGCTGCAGATCCAGCAGTTACCAAACATTTAGCTAAATTTCTCTCTCAACAATCGCGCGAAGACACAGAAAATTATCAAATCCGCCGTTCCGCTGATGGTTTCGCCTGTCCAACAGCAATACTTTTTAATGGTGGTGTAATGAAAGCCGACATTTTGCGCCAAAAAGTTGTTGCAACGCTAAATAATTGGCTAGCACAAGCAGGTTTTGAGCCTGTAAAAGAGCTTTTTTCTGCTGATTTAGACACGGCTGTTGCTCGTGGAGCAACTTATTATGGTCAAGCTCGCCAAGGTCGTGGCGTTCGCATTCGCGGTGGGGCCAATCGTACTTATTACATTGGTATTGAAAGCGCGATGCCTGCAATTCCAGGCTTTCCTGCACCATTAAAAGCCCTTTGTGTTGTGCCGTTTGGTATGGAAGAAGGCACTTCTGCACAAATTCCTAATCAAGAATTTGGTCTTGTCGTCGGTGAACCTGCTGAATTTCGTTTTTTAAGCTCTAACACACGCAAAAAAGACATTATTGGAACGCTTATAGAAGATTGGGGAGATGAAATTCAAGAATTATCCCCGCTAGAAATTACTTTAGAGATTCCTGGACAAGAAGATAATGTCTTACCCGTAGAATTAGAGTCCCGAATGACGGAAATAGGAACACTTGAAGTTTGGTGTGTTTCTCGTGACGACCAACACAAATGGAAATTAGAATTTAATGTTCGAGAGCGTGAAGAATAATGCAAACAGCAGAAAAAAAACCAAAATCTCAATTTATTATTGGTATTGATCTAGGTACTACCAATTCGGCTGTTGCCTTTGTCCGTCGTCAAAGTAGCGCGGAAATAGAGTTTCCTATAATTGAACTCTATGAAATCCCTCAGCTAGTAGCTCCTGGCGAAGGTGCGCCTATTCGCACACTTCCATCTTTTCTTTATATTGCTGGAGAATATGATATTTCTGCTGAAAGTCTTTGGCTCCCTTGGGATGAAACAGCTAAAACCGCTGTAGGTACTTTTGCACGTGAACAAGGTGCTTTAGTTCCTGCTAGGCTAGTTAGTTCTGCTAAATCCTGGCTTTGTTATCCTGAAGTAGACCGACGAGCTAAAATTTTGCCTTGGGGATCCGACCTTGGAGAAGATGCTTGTTCTCCGGTTGAAGCTTCAGCTAGCTATCTTAGACATATTCGAGATACCTGGAATCATGAATTTGGTGAGAATCCAGAAACTCGCTTTGAAAATCAAGAAATTGTTCTTACCGTTCCCGCCTCATTTGATGAAGAAGCCAGAGAATTAACAGTTGAAGCAGCACATAAAGCAGGTTTTACCAATCTAACTTTACTTGAAGAACCTCTAGCCGCTTTTTATTCCTGGATTGTTACTAATCATGAAAATTTTGAGAAATATGTAGCCGACAAAGAGACTATTTTAGTCTGTGATGTTGGGGGCGGAACGTCCGATTTTAGTTTAATTCGTGTTAGTCGTGAAAATGATGAAGTAAAGTTTGATCGTACTGCCGTAGGTGAGCATCTTTTATTAGGCGGTGATAATGTAGACCATACCCTAACCTATCAAGTGCAATCACAAATTAGCAATAAACTAACTTTACAGCAACGAGCAGCCTTGCTTCGCCAATGTTGTAGCGCGAAAGAAAAGCTACTTGGAGACGACAGCGAGCAAAGCGCGACAATTAGAATTGCTGGTAGTGGTAGCAGCTTAGTTGGAGGTTTAATTCAAACAGAATTAACCCGCGCTCAAGTTTTAGATTTAATTTTAGAGGGTTTTTTGCCTGTTACAGAGCTTGCAGAAAAGCCACGCCATGAAAAACGTACTGGACTACGTGAAATCGGCCTACCTTATGAACAAGATCCCGCAATTACACGTCATTTAGCTGAATTTTTACATCGCGCTGGCGGTGACGCTGGCCCCGTCCGACCTGATGCAATCCTTTTTAATGGAGGATTTTTTAAACCACCCATTCTAAGAGTAAGATTAGCTGAAGCTTTGATGAATTGGTTTGATGATGGACAACAAGATTGGCTGCCTAAAATGCTTTCTAATGACGCGCTAGACACTGCTGTTGCTATTGGTGCTGCTTATTATGGTTTTATCCGTCGTCAAGGCGGTATTCGCGTTGGTTCAGGTAGCGCAAAAGCCTATTACATTGCAATTAACCGCGAAGATTCCCAAGAAAAAGAGTCTAAAGTAGATGTTGTTTGTGTTTTACCACGAGGAACCGAGGAAGGAACTAAATTAATTTGGGAAATGGCTGCTGGAAATCTGGTTTTACAAGCAAATCGTCCGGTTAGCTTTAATCTTTGGAGTTCTACAACTCGTCAAGGTGATAAATTAGGCGATATTATTACTGTAGATCCTGATGATCTGCATCCCCATTCACCCCTAGTTACAGTCATACGCTTTGGCAAACGCTCAACTAACGTTGATATTCCAGTAAAAATTGTTACGGAATTTACCGAGGTTGGGACATTAGAAATTTGGTGCGAGTCACAAATTACAGAACATCGCTGGCGACTTCAATTCCAGCTACGTAAAGATACCCCTCAAATCAAGGCTTTTCGTAAAGAAACAGGCATACTTCCACAAAGTCAGCAGGTAATTCCAGAAGAAACTATAGAAAAAGCTAAAGAAACCATCAAAGAAGTCTTTGGATCAAGTGAAGATCCAGGAAAAGTTTGTCAATTAACTGCAAGCCCTGTTGAATTACTGGGCCGATTAGAAGAAATAATTGGCATTGGTCGGGATAGTTGGCCGCTAGAACTAATTCGCAAACTATCAGATCAGCTAATGGAACTTGTCGAAGGCCGCAAATTAGGAGAAAAGTTTGAAGCTCGATGGCTAAATCTCTATGGTTTTTGTTTGCGTCCCGGTTTTGGCGACCCGGTGGATGATTGGCGACTTCAACAAGCCCGCAAACTTTACCATCGAGGTCTATATTTCCTAGATGATGAGCAATGCCAGGCTGAATGGCATGTTTTATGGCGTAGGGTTTGCGCTGGTTTTACCAAAGGTCAACAGATTGATTTTTATGAGCGTTATGTCCCTCAACTACTTGGAAGTAAAACTAAAAAACGTGTCCGATTTAATCCACAAGTGGAAAGAGAAACTTGGCGAGTGCTAGCCAGTATGGAACTACTAACCCAACATCATAAAACTGAATTAGGAAATGCTTTGGTTTCTCGTATCCAAAATGGGCATGCTGGAGAAAATGAATTTTGGGCATTAGGTCGTATCGGCGCACGGATTCCTTTTTATGCTACGATTGACACAGTAATATCACCTAAAATTGTCACCAATTGGTTAGAAACAATCTTAAATATTGAAACCGGAGCCTTAGATAGCTTTGTTTTAGCACTTGCTCAGATGGGAGCGCGTACTAATGACACAGCACGAGACATTAACAACAGTTTGCGAAACCGTATAATTGCTAAAATAAAAGAAATAAATAAACAAGTTTACTTAATTGAAAGCCTAGAAAATTATGTTCCAGCCGAACAGCGCGACGCAGCACGAATTTTTGGCGAATCCTTACCGCTAGGATTAAAGCTTATTCAATAAAAACTTAAAAGTTTTCTTGCAAAACTGATTCAGCAAAATTTTCATAATTAGGAAATGTCAAAATATTCATCACTAAAGCAATTGCAACAAAAGGTAGCAAAACGGGGCGTAGTGTTACTAAACTTAAAACAAGCCCATAGAGCGCGATTGTTTCATTAATAGCTAGCCTTACTACCATATTAGTAAAATACCTATTGGCTAATTCTGATATAGCTTTATCCTTTGACGCAGATTCTTGCATTACTTTTTTTATGCCTTCTTTAGATAAAAAAAGATTTTTTAAGACAAAAGATGCTGAAATAGAAGTTATTGCCATAAAAGACAAAGCTAGATCTAGCGTAGAAGTGACATTAGGAAAAGCTACCGTAGTTGGTCTAAGCAGTACAAAAAAGACTACTGTAAACATAAACAATGTCATTGTCATAGCCGCCCAAAGCACCTTCATTGTCATTACTTTTGGTTGAAGTTGTTTTTTTAATCCATCTGAAAGCATAAATTTTCCTCCCTAAAAATTTATTATCCTAATTGCGGCGTTTTCTAACCTTAATTGTAAAATCTCTAGTAATAGATTCGCCTAGATTACCGCTAACATCTTTAGCAATAATACGTATGCGGCCAGTTGTAGTAGCAATTGATGGAACTGTCCAAAGAAATTCCCTAACTTGAGTTAATCCTGTAGCAATGGGGATAGAAAAAGTTTTTCCTCCATCAGTAGAAAGCTGGATGTTTTGTATTTCTATTGCTGTGTTATCTTGAGCCGTCCAAGTAATTTTTATTTGCTGACCTGGGTTAAAAACTTCTCCCCCGCTTGGAGATATGGCGGTTACTTGTGGAGGTCGGCTATCTAGCCCAACTCCAATTAATTCAACAGATAGAGCAACAGAAAAATCATTATCTACATTAATTACAGCTAAACTTCCCTGCAAACTTAAGTTATTTGGTGCAAAAATTACTGGTATTTCCACTGCTGAATTAGCTCTTAGTGTCATAGGTAGGTTAACTTGTCCTAGGCGAAAACCATTATTAGTAAAAGAAATCTGTCTAACTGTTCGAGTTGTGTTGCTGGAATTAATTAATGTAAATCTTTTTGCTAAGGATTGCCCCGTAGCAACATTACCAAAATTAATGCTAGTTTGCCCTACTCCAACTTTATTAGTAATAATTACAGGTGCAGTTGTGCGAACCTGACTTATGCTAGAAAAAACAGAAATTGCTGAAGCAACTGCGCCATTAGGAATTGTTACTTTTAGTTGAGTTGGCGAAAGTTCTTCAAATCTTGCGCTAAGTTGGCCTACTTTTACTTCTACTATATTTGTAAGATTTTCACCTTGAACAATTACTGATTCGTTGATATCGGCTATTTTAGGATTAAAATCTGTTATTTTAACTGTTGGCAAATCATTTGAAGTTAAATTAGTAAAAAATATTTCGCTATTTCCAATGGAATCGTCTGACCAAGCAATTAGCATATCGCCTTGGTTGTTAATAGCTAAAGCAGGTTTTTGTGAAATTCCAAGATTTTGTGAAATTCTGTTTGGCCCAGCAAAGTTTCTTTCCCCTGGGACTAGCCGACTAATAAAAATATCAAAATTTTGTCTTTGGGTGTCTTGCCAAATTACATTAAGCACCCCGTCTACACCATAAGCGGCTGTAAGTGCTGTAGAGTCACCACTTGCCCTAGATAATGTTTCTGGAGCAAAGAAAAAGCTTGCTCCATTGTCAAAAGACTGGGTAAAGTAAATTTCCCTATCAAAATCTGCTTGTTGGGTGTTAAACCCTGCAAAAAGTAAAACTATTTGACCCATTCCATTAGCTAGCAAAATTGGTGTATCAGCTAAAGTAAAATCCCTAGGAATTAAATTTATTGGCTCGGTAAAATCTAGCTGTTTGTTAATTGCTCGTTGATAAAAAAGCCCTGCAACAAAATTTGGTGTTTGAAAACGTCGTCTAACAAACTCTAAAGAAACATAGGCTATGTGCATAACTCCTGTATTATCTATAGTTAATACAGGTTGATAAGTTACAATTTTACTAGTTGAAGTGATTATTTTTGGTAAAGAAAAGCTCTCGCCACTGTCTTTAGATTGAGCTAACAACAACGCAGATTGACCATCTGTTAAAACGGCTGACCAAGCTAAGTTAATTGTTCCATCTGCTTCAATAGCAAAAACAGGATTGCTTGAATTAGGAATGTTTGATGTAACAACTCGTTTTGGGATAAAAGTTTTTCCTTGGTCATTGCTTCGGGTATAAACCAAAAAACTACTAGTTTCATTAGATTCTTCCCAAATTATATGTATTTGTCCTGCTTTATCAGTCGCAATTATCGGTTTTACTGCTAAGTTAAAATTTTTAGAAACGTTTATAGGTTGAGAAAACTCTTGTCCATTCAATGAGTTAGCATAAAAGATAGTAGCAACTCCGTCTGTGTCATCCTGCCAAACTGCATGAAAGCGACCTGTTTCATCAGCAATTATTTTTGGACTGGTGCTTTCACCTGATGAGCTACTTAAATTTGCTACTTGTTTAACTGCCGGATTATTACTCAATACATTTAGACGAAGAATAGTAGAACGACTACGATCTTTTGCTGTACCAATAACACTAATAATGTAATTACCTGCGCGGGTTTGAGGTGGAATTGATACAGTTAAGTTAAAACCATTTCCAGCAAAAATTTCTGTGTTGGAAAACTCAAAGCTAGCATTAGGTAGACTTGACCTAGCACTAAGTTGTATTGAATCGCTAAAAGAAGGAGCGCGAACACTTTCACATAAAAATGTAATGGTTTCGCTGGGCCTGGCAGTAGCAAAAAGAGTTCGTCCAGAAAGGCTAAAATCGCCTTTTGGGTCAACTGTCATATCAGCAGTGTCAAGTTTAGCAAAAAAAATGTCTGGGTCTGTTCCGCTACGGTCATCAGCCCAATGAAAATTGATTGTCTCGCCTTCGGTTGAGATTTGGTTATATTCGCCGTGATAGCCAAAAACTATTGCTGTAGGTGTAGGAACTAGCGGCCAACTGCTATCAGTTATTCGCTTATTGGTTTGAAATGTCTGGCCGCCATCAACCGACAAACTAGCATAAACATCTATTAAAGAGTTATTTACAGGGTTATTTCTACGATCATACCAACTTAGCGCAATTTTACCGCTTGAAGTAAGGGCTAAAGCAGGCATCCATTGATCTGTAACCGTTTGATCGTCATTTACTTTAACTTTTTGTGACCAGGTTTGCCCACCATCAGTAGAGCGAACTAGAAAAACATCTGATTTATCTGGCGAATTTATAGACAGCCGCCCGTTAAAAGTAAGATAAATAAATCCTCGTGTTGGGGTGTTAGTGTTGTCCACAGCCAAACTAGCATAAAGATTAGTGCTAAAGCTGCCATTTAATAACTTAGGCGGACGTAAATCACCTATAGTAGTAACAACGTTTGGAGAAGAAAAGCTAGTGCCTTTGTTAGTAGATTTAGCTAGAAAAATTGTTCCTGTTTGATTATCTGTCCAGGAAAGGTAAATTTCTCCATTTGGGCCTAAAGCTAGGCGTGAACCATCTACATTAAACCCTTTGCTAGTTGGAGTAATTTCTATTGGAGCCGTAAAGCGTTCGCCACCATTGATTGAGCGAGCAAACATAATTGACGAGCGTTTTTCTGTATCATCAAAACGTGTCCAGCTAACATAAACTGTAGGCGTGGCAGTGCTGCTATCAACAGCAATCCAAGGACGGTCAGGAATAAAGCGGGATCTAGCTTCATTTCCAAGCACATCTGTTGCATCTAGCCAGCTTGCCCCACCATCTTGAGAGCGAGAAACGGCAATTGTAGGTAAAGTAATCCTGTTAGCAGCAACCGTAATAACATAAAACTGACCTTTTAAGTCATTAGCTATAGCACTATTACCTAAATTTACGCCTCCAAGCACACTTGCAACGCTAGTTTCTTGCCAACTTTTTCCACCATCAAAGCTATAACTAACATTTGTATTAGAAAAACCTGTGCGGTTATAAACTACAACAATATTATTTCCAAAAGCCGCGCTAGCTGTTTGGCTTTGTACTCTTAAATCATCCTCTTGGCTAGGGTCATTTATCATTATATTTGCTAAATTGCCGGTCAAGGTTTGATTAGCTAGCTTTGGAGTTTCTTCTTGATTAAGTGTAATTGAAGTATTTTTTGGTTTATTTGCTTGCTGTAAATAAGCTTGAAGAGGAGCAGAGAGTTTTTCTAATGTTTCTAAGTCCCATGATTTTTTATTTTTTGCTGATACAAAGCTATTTTCAATAAGAAAAAATGCTGCGAATATAAGGAAAATACTTAATCCAAGTTTTAAGATTTTTGTTTTCATTTTTAGAACTCCAATCAATGCCAAGAAAATGTAGCACAGAGACTAAGCGTTGTGTAATTATTATAGTTCTTATCAAAACAAGCAAACAGCACAAGTTTTTACAATTTATGGACATAGAAAAAATTCGTGAATATGCACTGTCTTTGCCTTATGTCACTGAAAATGTGCAATGGGGTAATGATTTAGTTTTTAAGGTTGGGGAAAAAATGTTTTTAGTAATAAATTTATCCGAAACCGACCTTAACAAATTGTCTTTTAAGTGTTTACCAGAAAAATTTGCTGAACTTATAGAGCAACCCTTTATTATTCCTGCACCTTATCTAGCTAGATACCACTGGATAACATTGCAAAAACATTGTTCTTTAGATAAAAACATTGTTTTAGAGCTAATAAATATAGCTTATCAAACTATTTACGCTAAATTGCCTAAGAAAACAAAAGAGCAACTTAAAAGTGAGTTTATAGCGACTAAGTAAAAGCAAAATTTTTTCAAATAAATACAAATCTTATAAATTAAATAAGGAGTTTGACTTATGCCACTTTTTGATTATATTTGCCCAAAATGCCAAAATAAATTTGAAGCCTTAGTACGTAAGCCAGATGATAAGGTAGAATGTCCACAGTGTAAGTGTGAAGAAACTGAGCGTCAAATAGCTAAACCTTCTATCAGTATGGGTAATCCTTACTTAGATCACATTAATAAAATATAGTTAACTTAAGGTAAAACAATGGAACATAAATATGCTGAAGTAAATGGGGTAAAACTCCATTATGTTTGCAATGGTAGCGGTAAATTGATGTTATTTTTGCATGGTTTTCCAGAATTTTGGTATGAATGGAAAAACCAGCTAGCCGAATTTGGACAAGATCATTTTGCTGTTGCCCCTGATATGCGAGGCTATAACCTGTCGGACAAACCACAATCACTTGCAGACTATCAAGTTGATGTTTTAGTTGATGATGTAAAAGCATTGGCTGATCATTTAGGTTATGAAAAACTTACTTTAATTGCTCATGATTGGGGTGGTGCTATTGCTTGGGTTTTTGCGCTTAAATATCCAACTTATTTAGACAAATTAGTTATTATCAATGCTCCACATCCAATAGTATTTCAAAGAGAATTGATAGAAAACCCGGCTCAACAAGAAGCTAGTCAATATATGTTGGTATTTCGTTCTGAACAGGCTGAAGGAATACTGTCTAGTGAAAATTATGCTCCATTAGTGCAAAATACTTTATCCGAGGGCTTAGAAAAAGGCTTTTTTACTGAAGAAGATAAACAAGCTTATTTGGCGGCTTGGTCACAGCCTGGAGCTTTAACAGGAGGCTTAAATTACTATCGTGCAGCGGAAATTGGCCCACCAACTAACGAAGAGGACAAAAGCCGTTTAACAGCCTTTTCAGCAAACTTTCCTGACCCTATTATTCAAATTCCAACATTGGTTATTTGGGGAGAAAAAGATCCTTATTTGCTACTAGGCAATTTAGAAGGTTTAAGTGATTACGTCCCAAATTTAACTATCAAGCGTATTGAGGACGGGTCACATTGGGTAGTACACGAGCAACCCAAGTTGGTAAATCAATATATCCGTGAATTTATCTAAAATTTTGAGGAGTTTAGAGGGATTTTTATGACAAACTTTAATGGTAAAGTGGCAATTGTTACTGGAGCATCTCGCGGAATTGGTCGTGCAATTGTTCAAGAACTAGCTAAACAAGGTTGCCAAATAGCTTTTAATTACAATAAATCGGCAGAAGCCGCTGAAGAATTAAAAAAAGAATGTGAAGCAAGCGATCGTCAAGTGCTGGCTTATCAATTAGATGTAGCAAATTTTGCTGCTGTCCAAGAAATGGTTAAAGATGTAAAATCCAAACTAGGTAGAATTGATTTTCTTATTAATAATGCTGGCATTACTAACGATAAATTGCTAATGAGAATGAAAGAAGATGATTGGGATAGCGTAATTAATACTAATCTTAAGAGTGCATTTAATTTTTGCCAAAGTATTGCTCCAATTATGCTTAAGCAAAAATATGGACGGATATTAAATATTAGCTCAATAAGTGGTGTAGTTGGAATGGCTGGACAAGCTAATTATTCAGCATCTAAAGCAGGGCTAATTGGTCTATCTAAATCACTTGCTAAAGAGCTAGGTAGTCGTAATATCACAGTCAATGTTTTAGCTCCAGGCATTATTGAAACTGATATGACAACAGTTCTTTCAGAAGATTACCGTAAGAAGTTGCTAGAGCAAATTCCACTACAAAGATTTGGTCAAGTTGCAGAACTGGCCCGAGTTGCAGCATTTTTACTTTCAGATGATGCTCAATATATAACGGGTCAAGTCATACAAATAGATGGTGGTTTAGCAATGTAGCATATTGGCACAATTCCACCTATGATTTATAACTCACGTAAAAGTAAGGAAGTAGTAAGATGTCTAATCAAGTTATTAAAGCCTCTCCATCAGTAAAAACGGCTATTTTTTCTTGGTTAACTAAAATGTTATTTCAATGGGTGGTATTGTGCATACCAATGCTAGTTATTTTTCATTACATTTGCCCAGAAATTGTTGGATTATTAGCACTAAAGTTATTGTTAAACTCTACTTTAGTGGCATTTGCTGTTACAGGATTAATGATGTTTGGACGACTAACTTTAGATAATAAAGGGTTAAGTTATGAAAATAAGCTACTTTTGCAAAAAGCTTTTATTCCTTGGAAAGAAATGATTTTTGGCAAACCTTTTCCTATCACCTTAGAAAAACACTATGCTATTAGCAGACGTGGAGGAGGAGCAACTATCAAAATCTGGCCTAGCTTAAATAATTATTCTGCTGTAAAAAAATGTTTTGAAGATCACCAAATTTTCCTAGAAACAGGTCAAATAGCTACACCTAAAAACCAATTTCGCCCATTAGATGACGTAATTAGCGAAGCATTAAAATAATATGTGGTATATCGCCATTGCAATTTTTGTTTTTCATTCAATACTAGCAATTGTTGACGAGGTTTATTACCACTACAAACGGGGTTTAGGGCTTTGGGAGCGAATTGGACACCCTGCCGATACAGCAACAGTTTTATTTTGTTACAGCACAGTTTGGTTTCTTACTCCAACAACAAAAAATATTATTATTTATGTTTTGCTAGCCGCTTTTTCTTGTCTTTTTGTAACAAAAGATGAGTTTGTCCATTCTAAATTGTGTGTAGAGGGTGAAATGTGGTTACACGCGCTACTTTTTTTGCTACATCCGATTTTGTTTATCATAGTGGGATTTTTTTGGGTAGCTAGTAGCAATCTAGGTAATCCCTTTTGGCAAAGCCTACAAGACGACTCTTTAACAATATTTCATATGTTTTTTCTAGGTCAATCTATCTTAACTTTACTAATGATGTTTTACCAAATTAGCTATTGGAACTTATGGAAAAATCCGAAATCTATCAAGTAAATAAAGTAAATAATGAGCTTTATCATGAGTTAGGTGAGCGATGGTATAAGGCTCAAGATGACCCAGTAGCATTACTAAGGGCAGAAAGACGTTTACTTGTTCCTTGGGTAGAAAAAATAATAGCCGAGCGTAAAAATAACCCTAAAATTTTAGATGTAGCTTGTGGAGCAGGACTTTTTAGCAATCCTTTAAGCAATTCGGGTTATCAAGTTACAGCTTTTGACATTTCTGTAGAAAGCTTAAAAATTGCAAAGCTATATGATAAAAGCAAAAAGGTAAATTACTTAATTGCAGATGCTTATCAATTCCCTTTTCCAGATGCTAGTTTTGATATCGTTTGTGCAATGGATTTTTTAGAGCATGTTGATAAACCAGCTAATGTTATTTCAGAAATTGCACGAGTTTTGCGTCCTAAAGGGTTATTTTTCTTTAGCACCTTTAATCAAAATTGGTTAGCGTGGTTAATTGTTATTAAAGGTGTTGAATGGTTTGTAAAAAACACCCCTGCAAATCTGCATGTTTTAGATTTGTTTATTAAGCCTTCAGAACTAGAAAAAATTTTTACTACCAATAACTTAAGTGTTGAAAAGTTTTTTGGTATTAGACCTTGTTTTTTTACCAAAGCATTTCTAAACATGCTTTTTACTGGAAAAGTTACAGACGATTTTGCTTTTACTTTTGCTAAATCGCTAATGCTTGGCTATGGTGGTTTGGTAGTAAAAAAATAAGTTTTGTTTGCTTGATAAAGAAAGGCCAACTTATAATAAGGCCAAAGGTTAAATTATAAAGGTTCTAAATTATGAGTAGACCAAAGGTTAAAGAAATAATTTCAACTGTAAAATTGGAACTACCTCCAACAATTCCTATTTCAGAAAATCAATTTTTTGATTTCTGCCAGATAAATAGAGATTTCAGAATAGAAAGAAATATTAATGGAGATTTTTTAATTATGTCGCCAACAGGAGGAAAAACAGGAAGACGCAATTTTACTTTAATAAAATTATTAGGTCGATTGGAAGATACAAATAGTGATTGGATAGGGTTTGATTCATCAACAGGTTTTCGTTTGCCAAGTGGGGCAATACGTTCCCCTGATGTAGCTTTTTTGAGGAAAGAAAATTGGGATTGTTTAACTTTAGAAGAACAAAAGAAATTTATTCCCTTGTGTCCCGATTTTGTGGTTGAACTACGTTCAGAAAGTGATTCCTTAACCGATTTACAAGAAAAAATGCAAGAATATATTAGCAATGGTTCAAGTTTAGGTTGGCTTATAGATCCTTTAGAAAGAAAAGTTTACATCTATACTTCTGACAAAGAAGAATGTTTATTTAATCCTAGTAATATTTCTGCGGCTCCATTAATTCCTAATTTTGTTTTGCAACTAGTAGATCTTTGGAACTAATTTCTATCTATCTCTTACCGTTAAGTCATCTTTATAGAGTTGTTTATAGGCCCAGTAGTTATTCATTACTTTATAAACATAATCTTTTGACTCATGGTAAGCAATTTCAATAACAAATCGATCTACATCGCTGCTTTGTGAGCGAGCAATCCAACGTCTTACAGATGCTTCTCCACCGTTATAACTAGCTGCAACGGCATAAGGATTATCCTTAAATTCATCAAATAAAATACCTAAATAACAACCTCCAAATTTTACAGCAACAGGAGGCAAATAAAGGTCATTTTGGTTAAAGTCTGAGTGTTTTAATTCTTTGCTAATTCGTTCAGCAGTTGAGGCGATAAATTGAAACATTCCACGGGCTGCTGCTGGACTTTTAGCATCGATGTCAAAGCGGCTTTCTTGACGAGCAATACCTAACATAAACCTTGCATCAACATTTTCCGTTTGTCCGGCTTTCACCATTTCATCACGGTATGGTGCTGGATAAATTAGCTCTGCAATGTTTCTATCTAAAAGTTCTAAGCGAAAATCCCTTGGTAAAACACTAGCAAAGGTGCTTTCTCCATAACGTATAGCTGAATGAGCATGACTTCCTCGGTTTAAGTAAACTGCTAAAGAATAGCTAGAAGAATTTTTAGTTGTAGTTTTTGCAACAGGTTTTTTAGTAATTTTAGATCGTCGGCGTTGTGTTGAAACGTTAACAAATTGCGTTGTCGGCTCGCTTTCACTTGTTTCTAAAGCATTAACATCAATAGATTCATCATCTAATGGATTGCTAGCTAAATTTAGACCACCACTAGCACTTAGTTCTAATGCTCCCTCATCATAAAGCCCTAAAAAAATTAATTCATCGGCTAAAACTCGATGTGAGGCACTTGTTTGTAGACGATTAGTTAAAAAGCTACGTCCAGCAGGAGATAAACTATTGCTAAGAAAACGCTCGTAGCCAGGTAAATTTTGATAGCATTCTAGAAGCATTCCCAATAATTCTTGACTAGCTCGGCTATCACTTAAGCGTAAAGCTTGATTAATTGCGTCTTTTGCCGATGAATAATTGCGATTAGCTAGTTGCTGTTTAGCATTTGATAAAAAAGACGCATATTTTTCATTAATAATTGTTTTGCTTTTACCGTCCCGCTTAAGCGTTTCTAAACGAAGAGTAGCACGGTTGCTATAATAACTATTTAGGTCTACAGAAAATGCTAAATAACTTTCTACAGCATCATTTATTCTACCTAACTTTTCCAAACAATAGGCTTGTAAAAATTGGACTTCAGAATAATTAGTAGAGCCAGGAGCTTTACGAGAAAGATTATATGTCCGTAAATCACTAAGAACACTTAAGGCTTGAGAGTAGTCATTTTTAGTAAGGTAAATTTTAGCTTGATTAAATAGGGCTGTAACAGCAGTTACATCAGAGCCAAAACGTTTTTGAGTACGTCGGCACCAATCCAAAGCATCTTCATATTTAGCAGCAGAGCGATAAGAATCAATAATATTTAAGTGCGCTCCATCTACAGAATTACTACCAGGATATTCATTAATTAATTTTTGGTAGCGTGCAACGGCTTCGGTGTAGCGTCCCATATTTTGATAAGCATGGCCGCCTTGATAAAGGGCTAGTTCAGCTTGTTTTGTGTTTGGAAATTCTGAATAAGCTCTATCGTACCATTTCAAAGCATTGATATAGTCATAGTCTATATAGTAGCTACGACCAATAGAAAAAATAGCTTCTGCTAAAGAAGTGCTTGCAGGAAAGCGTTTTAGGAGTTCCTGATAAGCAACTCTAGTATTTTGGCTATCTCGGTTATAAAGACAAACCCGCCCACGTGTTAAGAGTTCTGTTTCTGTAGCTTGGCGGTTTTCTTGTTTGTCTAGCTCATTTAGTTTTTGTGCCGCTAACAAGGCTTGATCATCCTTAGAACCGTTTAATAATTGCTCAAAAATAGTTCTTGCTGCTTGATTTTGTCCTTGCTGCATTTGAATTAAGGCTACTTGTCCAAGTGCTTCACGTCCCTTTGTAGTATTGCGGTTTGATTGGCTACGAAAATATTGCAAAGCATTGGGTAAATCTTTTTTTAGAAGGTTAATTTCAGCTATTCTTCTAGTAGCTTTAGAACTTAATAAGCTATTTGGATATTGATTAACCAGTTTTTTTAATTGTTCTCGCTCTAAGTTTAAGTTTTTTTGCTCACGAGCAATTAAGGCTAAATGCCAGTAAGCATACTCACTTAACAGGCTATTTTGTGCAATAACAGCATTAAAGCTTTTAGTAGCAGCCGTAAAGTCTGAGCGTTTTTCTTGTAATCGACCTAGTAGATAATCGTAATTATTAATCTTGAACAATTCGCTATCTTTACTACGAATTGTTTGGAGTTCTTTTTCTACTGTTAAATAATCTCGTTGAGAAAGATTTGATAAAATAGCTTGGTGACGAGGTTGTAATAACTCAAAGTTATCTGCGGTAATTGGTTTAGTCATCAGAAATGCAAGGCAGATTACTAGAAAAAATTTAGCTATACGCATAACTTTACCTACAAATTAAAAATTTAATAAAAGTATTTTTTGAGGCTATTTTTAAGATGCTTTTTTTACTGGCATTTGATGTCAGTTGATTTTTATATTTTATCCAAAACGCGCCGAAGTTCTGAAGTCAAATCTTCTATTTGATAAGGTTTTTGTACAAATCCCATAACAGACTTTTCCCAAACTTGTTCCATTTCTTCTGGTGGACAATAGCCAGACGCAAAAACAACTCTTGCTTTGGGATTAATTTCTAAAGCCTTTTGATAGACTTCTCGGCCTCCCATTTTAGGCATTACCATATCTAATAAAAGTAGTGATATTTCTTTATATTTACTTTGGTAAATGTCTAAAGCTTCTGGGCCATCGGCAGCCATTAATATTTTATATCCATAAGATTCTAATAAATCCTTAGCTAAATGACGCAGGGTTTCTTCATCATCTACAACTAAAATTGTTTCTGTACCTGATAAAACGCTTGTTTGATTGTTAGTTGAATAAGTAATATTTTTATTAACTGCTGGTAAAGAGATTTGGAAAGTAGTTCCTTGACCAAGTTTGGTCATTACCTCTACATGCCCTTTAGCCTCTCTTACAATGGTTGACACCATTGCTAGACCAAGACCCGTACCTTTACCAATTTCTTTAGTAGTAAAAAATGGTTCAAAAATTCGTGTTAATGTCTGAGCATCCATTCCTGTACCATTATCTTGAACACTTAAGCTAACATAACTACCACTTTTTAAGACGCTATTAAATGGTTGTTCTTCAATTTCAACATTTCTAGTTATTACAGTTAACATACCGCCATTAGGCATAGCATCGCGCGCATTAATACATAAATTCATTAAAATTTGTTGGATTTGTGTTGGATTTGCTTCTATTAGATTAAGTTTTAATTCAAGCTCAGACCTAATTTCTACAGTTTTACCTAATGCACGTTTTAATAATTTTATTGTGTCTTCTACTATAGTATTCAAGTCTATTAGCTGTGATTTAGGGCTTCCACCACGAGCAAAAGCAACTAGACGTTGTGCAAGTTCTGCCCCATGTGTAGCAGATTGCTCAATAATTCCTGCATAATTATAAAGTTTTGTATTTGAAGGATCCAATTTTTTCTTAAATAGTTCTGCGTAACCTAAAATTCCAGCTAGTAAGTTATTAAAGTCATGTGCAATACCACCGGTTAAAGTGCCAATAGATTCAAGTCGTTGGGAATGAAATAGCTGTTGTTCTAGTTTACGTTGTTCTGTCATATCCCGAAGAATTGCTTGAATTAAAGAATCTTTCCCTATCACAATAACGCTAGCACGTAGCTCTACAGGCAAAGTTGTACCGTCTTTTTGCTCTACAGCAGCATCACGCAAATATAAATAGCCTGTTTTTTGTAAAGAGTCATAAGCTGATAAGTATTTATTTTGTTCTGTTTGTGGATGTAAAGAAACAAGAGATAAATTTAGAATTTCACTACGTTTTCGCTCAATTAGCCGTTCTGCTCTAGCATTAGCATCAATAATTTTTCCTGAAGTTATATCAGCAATAATAATTGCATCATTAGCATTATCAAATAAACTGCGGTAGCGTTCTTCTGCTTTTCGGCTTTCTCCATAGAGTTGAGCATTAGTTATTGCAATAGTACATTGACGAGCAATAGATTCAACTAAACGGACTTCATCATCTGTCCATACACGAGTACAAGCACATTGATGTAAAGCAATTGCACCTATTAATTTATTTTCTCCATTAATTACAGGAACTAGCAAAATAGACTTAATTTTAGCTTCTTCAATAAAAGCAATTAATTTTTCTGGCAAGTTAGTCATTATTTTTTGCAAGCTACTTACACGCCAAGGTTTGCCATTCCATAAAAACTTAAATTCTAAAGAATAATCATTATAAAAATATGTGTTATTTAAGAGTCTAGGCCAATTTTCATCACACTTTTCATGAGTAACAGTAGCTTGTGTATTAACTGATTCTATTACATCCAAAAAAACACATCGATCAACTTGCAAGTGATTTTTTAGCTTAGTACAAACCGTTTCTAGAATCTCATCAATATTTAAGGACTGAGAAATAGTTAAACTAATAGAATTTATTATCTGTTCATAAGTTGCAGCAGTATGTGTACGCTGGTAAAGCAATGTTTTTTCTAAGGCTAAAGCAATAATTCTAGTAAGTTCTGCTAGCAAGTTTTTTTCATAATTAGACCACTGCTTTGTTTTTGAAAAACCTAGTCCTATTAACCATAAAGATGATGAATGAGGTTGAAGTATCACAAATGCTTGAGATTTTATTTGGTATTTTGCTAAAAATTCTTTCCAACTATCATCAGAAAAACTAGTTTCATCCAAAATTATAGGTATTTTTTCTGCCTGTACTAACAAGTATTCTTGTAAATTATCATAAAACTCGGCTGATAGTTCTGCTGATAAAGCCAAAGAGTTAGTAGAAAGTAATTTTTGTTGATTTTGTAAGAAATATAGATTTTTTCCAGGATCAAACCAAACTTGATCGGAGTTAAAAGCTTCTTTAACAAGTTCAATAATGCTTGGAAGCAGTTGTTCAACTTCTACAGAAGCATTGATTGCGGTTAGAACTCGATTTACTATTTCAGTGTGTTTAATTTGTTGATGGGTTTGCTCTTGTAATTTCTTTTGTTCAGTAATATCTTGTGCAACATTAAGCAAACCCATATTAGTACCTTTAGTATCGGAAATTAAACGAGTACTAACACTTAGCCAAATTTCTGTTTTATCAGCCTTTACGCCTACCCATTCTCCATTAACTTCTGTGGCTAGACGTAATTTATCAAATTGCGGTTGTGCCTGGTTTTGGTTAGCGGCTGGAATAATTTTAGCAATGTTATGGCCTAGGATTTCACTTGCTGTCCAGCCAAATATTCTTTCTGCTCCACGATTCCAATAAACAATATCACTGTCCATATCTGTACCAATAATTGCGTCATGAACATTATCTAAAAGTAAGGCTTGAAAGTGAAGATGGGCTTCTGCTTCATCAAAACGTCGTCTAAGTTGGTAGCTACGAATAGCCCGATGAGCTATAGCTGGAAGCATTTGTGGAAATGTTGGAGATTTGACTAAATAATCTGTTGCTCCAAGTTTTACGGCCTTTACTGCAATATTTTCATCACCATAGCCAGTTACTATAACTATTGGCCGTTCTATTTTTCTCATTTGCAGTTCTGCCAAAAGTCCTAGTCCATTAGTATCAGGTAAAGAGTAATCTAAAATAAACAAGTCCCATTTTGTTTGTTGCCTTAAAGAGTCCCACATTTGTTGTGCAGAACTAACATGTGTAATTATGTCATTTGGAGACTCTTTTTGAAAAACACGCTTTATTAATGTTGCATGTTCTTCTTCATCCTCAACTAATAGAATTCTATACCCGGTCTCACTCATTTTATGTTGTATTACTCCTGAAAAGAATTTCTAATGGGCAAAGAAAAATAAAAACAACTTCCAAGATTTGGTGTAGACTCAACCCATATTTTTCCATCATGAACAGTTATTATTCTATCAACTAAAGACAACCCTGAACCTATTCCATCAACTTTTGGCAGTGTTTTAGCACGATAAAATAGTTCAAATACTCTTTTTTGCAGTTTTTCTTCAATACCTACTCCATTATCTTTAACCCAAAATAAATACTTAGCGAAATCTTTCTTACACCCAAATTCAATTACAGGAGAGCGTTCTAGGGGTGTAAAAATAATTGCATTTAGAATTAAGTTTGAAATAGCTTTCTTAATTAAACTGCGATTGCAAATTATTGTAGGTAAATCAGTAATAGTAATAATTTGAGGGTTACGCTTTTCAATTACTGACTTTAACATGAAACAAGTTTCCTGTAAAAGTTCTTTAAAATCTACCAAATCTTGCTTTTTAATTTTACTTGTTATTTTTGTTAGCTCCATTAATGCCATTAACTTATTATCTAAACGTCTTGTTCCTCTAAGTATAGACTCTAAGTAATTTAACCCTTGCTCATCAAATACTTCTTTATAATCTTCTTCTAAGACATTAGCAAAACCAGCAATTGTAACTAAAGGGGATTTTAGCTCATGAACTAATTCTTGAATAAATTTATCTAAACTTTCTAGCTCCTGATTTAATATATTTCCAGGTTTTGAATTTGGCTCAAATGTTATTAAAACTAAGTTTTCATTATTAAAATCTATTAAATTAAATTTTAGTTGATAAGTTAGGTCAAAAATTTCTTCTGTAGCAACCAAATTACCTTTAATTAAAAGCTTGTCTTTAACTTCTAATAAATAATTTTTAATTATTAAAGAAAAGTTATTTTCTAAATTTAAGTTAACAAACCGGTTTTCTGCTACTGGATTAATAGCTAAGATTTCTCCTGATAAGTTAGCTAACAGGGCTGGATTAGAAGAATGTTGAAAAAATAGTAGAAACTGTTCTTTCATTAATTTATTGAGCTTAATAAATAGTTAAGTTTTAAGATTTTGCCTAAGAATATAACAAAAATAGTAAAAGTTTCATCACAAAAATAAGCTACTAAGTCTAATAAATTTTAAGATATAGTGACAAAAAAATAACCCGGTTGAAATACCGGGTTATTTTCAACTTAATAATTAAATTTACGACTTAAAACGTAATTAATTCTTCTTAATTAATTACTAGGATTAGTTCAGCTTGACGTACTCTACCAGCACCATCTTGACCAACAAAGACTAGTCTTTGAGTTCCAACAGGAGATTTTTTCTTAAGCTTAACATCAAACATAACTGTACCTGTACTAGTAGTTTGTGAAGCTGGACTCTTTAATTTGATCTTTAAGGCTGTTAAAGTTGCTGCATCAGGAGTAACTGTAACTCCTCCTGTAAAACCATTAATACGATCTACTTTAACAACAAATTGTCCTGTTTTTCCACGAGTTAAAGTTACTTGTGGACTTGGGAAAGACAAAGCAAAGTCCATAGCAATTATTTCTAGTCTTACTGAAGTAGTGCGTACTAATGAGCCAGCAGTACCAGTAATTGTAATATTTGCTGTTACAGCAGGGCTATTTTCTGGAGTAGGAATCATTAAAGTAACAGTTTGCCCAGCGGCTATAGTGTTTTGTGAGAAGGTAAATGTACTTAAAACACTTTGATCTGAACTAGCTGTTAATGTAACAGGTTGGTTAAATCCTGCGAGTGCTTGAAGGTTGACGGCAAAAAGACCTGAAGAACCAGCAGAAATTGATTGTGTAGCTGGATTAGCAGTTAACATAAAGTTTGGCATTGCAACAACGTTAACTGTAGCCGTAGTGCTACGAACAATTGATCCAGCAGTACCAGTAATATTTAAGGTGACTGTGCCTGTTGAGGCGGTTGGAGCAGTGTTGATTGTTAGAGTTGTGTTACCACCAGCAACAACAGCATTGCTAGCAAAACTAGCTGTAACCCCACTAGTTTGAGGTGAAACAGCGACGCTTAAGCCTACTTGTTGATTAAAACCGCTTATGGCATTAGCAGTAACCGTAAAGCTAGTAGCTGAACCTGCACTAACAGTTTGTGCAGCAGGTGCAATACTTAAATTAAAGTCTCCTTGAGGTACAGCAATAGCAAAGTCAGCATCAGAAGCATCTGATCCCATAAGACCCGTAGAATCAGTAGAAGTTACTCTAATACGGGCAGTATTAGTAAGAATTGTAGAAGGTAGTCTAAAGGTAAAATTACGAGCAGTAGCAGCTAAACCAGTAGCAACAGGTATTGGGAAGGATTGACCTCCATCAGTAGATAACTCAATACGTTGTACAGAAAGTGACTGTGTAGAGTTAACTGTCCAACGAATTGGTAAATCTCCACCAGCAGCAATAGTTTCTCTTCCATTAGGAGAATCTACTTTAACATTTACCATTGGTTGTACTGCACCAACAATATAACCAAAGATATTTATAGCAGCCATATCAGCAGCAGTAATATCATCTTTTTCCCCAGGTCTTGAGAAAGGATCCATCACACCAATTTTTACACCACCATTACTTTCCAGTGCTTTCCAATGGCTAGCTTGCGCTCTATCACCACCAGAACCATCTGGACGACCTGTAGAAACTCGTATTTTATCTGTTCCAGTAAAGAATATTTGTTCACCACCTGAAGAAAGTACTCTTTGTGCAGTCGAAAAAGTTTGGCTAGTTACTTCTGTACGAAAACGGAAAAGATCCCATACATTAGGAGTAGGAGGAATACTAGGAATTAGTTCTCTTAATCCAACATTAGAAACAAAACCTAATAAATGGCCTATTTCATGTACTGCAACACCTTCAAAATCAGTACTATTGCGAGTAATTCCATCATCTGGATTAAAGTCATAGTTAAAAGCAGAATTAAATCCTATAGAAGGGGGAGGGCCAAAATTTGCCATTTCTGCCGTAGGATTTGCAACTGGATCAATTAGTTCTAATGCTCTTAGTTGTGCTGATGTTCCTTCACCGGCTCTAGCATCACCTACATCAGTAGGTAAAGCAGTATTTGGCAATGAGCTATAAAAAGCTCTTTCCTGATCAGTTGATGATGTATCTATTAAACCTGATTTTAATGCTGTATAAAAGCTATTTGAGCCTAATTCTTGGCTACGAGTTGAACCAATTACGCCTGATGGATAAGGTGTACCAAAGCGGGTAGTTCCAAAATCTACATCTACTATAATGGTAATAGGTGATTTAATAATTGCTTCCCATCTAGCTGCTGCTTTCATAAAAGAGGCTTTAGCTTCAGGAAAACGATCTAATTGAGAAGTACCACGTAAAATTATGGTCAAACCATCATCTGCATTAGGTTGGATCCTAGAGTCTTGTAATTCTAAGTGATTAATTTGACGTAGGTCATTAGCTTTAAGTGCTTGATTTTCAAAAGAAAAAATAGCTCTTTCCGTTTCATCGGCAGCACGACAACCCAACATACCATTTTCAGCCTGGTAGCGAACCCACATTTCAGAGTGTTCTGAGGCTTTTAAGTCTTTTATTTTACTAATTTTAGGTTTTTGTCCTAGATTATTAGCTGAAGATACTAAACTTTGATAACTAACAACGCTAATGATAGTTATCACCATTGCAAAAATAGACAAAAGATGACGCTGATAAGGCTTATATTTCATCTTCCTCCTCCTAATAGTAAATATATTGTCATTGTTAAATAAGTGAGTTAATAGTTAAGATGGTTAAATAGTTTAATAGGTCTGCTTTAATTTTTCCAGTCTTAGCAAAAACAAATACCAAATTCCAGCAAATGCGCTATTATAAAACCACTCATTTTACCTAGAAGCTTAAATCAAAGTCTGGTTTAAGTAAAATTAATTTATCTAATTATTAGGTTATTTTCTTTGGAGGTAAGCTAAATAAATGTTTAAAGCCTTCCTATCTTTACTAGTTTTATTGCTACTAAGCGTTCAAATACAAGCACAAACTAAAAAATCACCTGAAATTTTAACTTATGATTTAACAAGAGGGATAGTTGATAAAGATAAAATTAATCCCCTACAAGATGAAGGCCCTGTTTTTATTTCACCACAAAATTCTATTATTAAGCTTCAACGCCAAGTAGAGCTAAGGTTACTTCCTCAAGGCTTTGTTCCAGCCCTAGAACCAGAATTAGATTCTTCTCGTCGTCAACTCCTGCGTTATGGATTTGCTTATTATCGGGATAATGAAATTCCTGGATTTGGTGATTTTAGAGATATTATTGTTCCAATACGTTTAGACACTACTAATGGCTTCTTAGATATTAAATTTTATCGACGTATTTTAATTGTCCCTCCAGCCTTTGATTTTCCAGAAGATCGTACATCTTTAGCCGTTTTACCTCAAGATGAAGGTAGTGCATTACTGCTATTTTTAGAAGGAACAACACGTAAATTTCTACTTAGCTTAAACCGTTTATTTGATGATCCCCAAATGATTAATTTTTTAGCTTTTGATGAGGTTCAATCAATACAATCTGATCAAGAATTTAAGAAATTTGTTATTTTTACTCGTGGAAGTTCTGATCGTAGTAGTTTATTTGTTTCAGTTACTGACCCAACATTAACGCCAATTTCACAAGGTGTTGAACTAGCTAAAGACTTACCAATAGATAACCAAGTTTATATATTTAAGATTTTTCCAACTACTGAACCACAATTTCGTGGTGCTGCTGTACCACCTAAAAACCCAATACCAACTATACAGAAAGACCAACCATAAATGGTTGGTCTACTTTCAAATGCCACTACGTGGCATTATAGGTTAAGCCACGTAGTGGCTAGTGAAAATAGACAAGTCCTTTAGGGCTTGTCTATTTTTGATAGACCTGGGGTCTTTAGTACATAAATTCCACCTGAAAAAGAACCAACATAAAGGCGATCAGAGTCAAAGTTATCAAAACTAATTGCACCTATTCGATTAGAAGTTATTTGTCTATCTATTTGATAGAAATTTTCTCCTGCATCTGTTGAAAGATAAACACCACCATTTCGATAATCACCTACAATAATTACATTAGGATTTTTATTGCTAAAACGTACTGCTATAGGCTCTCCATAAGGGATACCTTTCCCGCGACGTTGCCAAGTCTTAGCCCCATCATTAGAGAAAAAACAAGTAGTATCAGTAGTTACTATTATCACATTACCATTATGTGGACTAACATTTATAGCTTGTACTACAGGGTTTGTATCATTAATTGGTATTAGTTCCCATGTTTTGCCATTATCAGACGAGCGATAAAGTCCTTGTTGTGTTCCTGCGTATAGAATTTTTTCTTTAGAGTCAAAAGTAACAGAAAGAATTTTTCCATTGTAGTTAGCAATATTAAGTTTTTCTATCCGTCCATCTTCATTAATTTGATAAAGACCTGACCAGGCAGCTACTAGAAGGCTTTTATTTGCATCATTAGCAATAATTTCTACAACTCTTTGAGTAATATTAGTACTTGGCGGTGTTTTACCTTTTTTGGATTTAGAAACAACATTTTTTGTTTTATAAGTTTTTGACTTAGTAGTTTTGCTTGGTGTCGTTTTGATTGGAGCAGTTTGGATGGGTACAGATTTTCCAGTTATTCTTACCCAAGACTCCCCACGATCTTTAGAAAAATAAAGTCCTAAATTAGTACCAGCATAAAGCAGTTTTTCATCCCAAGGAGATTGATAAATTGAATAAATATCTTCATTAGCTAAACCCTTAGAAGATAATCTCCAACTACTTCCACCATCGGTACTTAAATATAAACCTCCGTCAAAACCATTAAAAAGTGCGGCTGCATAAATTCGCCCTGAAACTGAACGATCAGAAAGCAGTGCAGAGATTTGGCGATTAACAAAACCATTATTGCTAGCTTGAAAACTTTCTCCTGCATTATCACTAACCCAAACCCCACCAGATTTTACACCTAAGTAAACACGATTAGGATTACTTGGATGAATAGTAATAGAGTTAACAATTGTGCGGATTGAACTCATCAGTCGCCAAGTTTGTCCAGCATTAGTAGTTTTCCAAAGCCCTTCTGTTGTCCCAGAGTAGATAATTTGGTTATTAGTTGGGTCAGGATAAATAATATGTGTACGTCGGCTAGTAAATGGAATACCTTGGTATTTTGTCCATGTAGTAGCCCCGTCTTTACTATTGTAAATACCACTACAAGCACTTGCGTAGATATTATTGTTATCTGTAGGGTCAATAGTAATAGTAAAAATATCTGAATCATCAATAAATTGCTGTTTTTTCTCTGTAGGGTGGCCTTTAACACAAACCCAATCTTTACCGCCATTATCAGTACGCCAAGGTAAATGTTCTGTACCTAAGTAAACAATATTAGGATTTTTGGGATCAATAGCAATAGAATGTAAGCGTTTTATATCTGGGTGGTTTTCTGGTGAAAATCTAGTCCAAGTTTGTCCAGCATCTCGGCTAATGTAAGCACCGTCTATAGCAGCAGCAATTAACAAATTAGCATCCGTTGGAGCAATAGCTAAAGCACGAACAGAATGTTTATTCATTGCTGTTAATTCTTGCCAGGTGTCTCCGCCATCGGTGCTTTTATAAATTGTGCCATCAACATCATTTGCTAAAGACCAAAGCGGAATATAAATAATTTTGGAATTTTTGCTGTCAA
This sequence comes from uncultured Clostridia bacterium, assembly GCA_964492845.1. Taxonomy (GTDB): domain Bacteria; phylum Acidobacteriota; class Blastocatellia; order Chloracidobacteriales; family JADJPF01; genus JADJPF01. The sequence continues at coordinate 65,722 of CAZBMZ010000007.1, read as the reverse complement.
TTATAATTTTATCTACTACATACCCTGGATGATGAAAAGAAAGCAGCCTAGTCCAATTTTTAGCTGCATTGGTTGAACGATAGAGTTGGCCGTCATTTGTGCCTATAAATAATCTGTTAGCATCAGCAGGATCTATAGCTAAAGCCCTTACATCTCCGCCATCTGGCCCTACTTCCGACCAAGTAAAATTAGCTGTTACTTCTGGATCTATATAAGCAAAAGCTAAACTATTAAAAGTTACCAAAAATAAAAATACTAGAAAAAATCTCCAAACCTTTACCATTCCTTAACTCCTGAAAGTTTTATATTAATTATATTTAATTACGTATGATTAAAAGACAAAGGCTTCTGAACGCAGCCCATCACTAGAAATTAACACTAGTCTATTTGTGTTAGCGTCTTTATTTAAGTTTAATTTTTTTCTGTTTCCTTTAAGAGATAATTCACTATCACTAAGAAGTTTGATAGGTTGGGTGATAGCTTTATCATTTATTTCAATTCGTATATCAGCACTAATTCCTAAAGCTTTTACGGTTAGTAATTTGCTTTTCTTATTATAATTAGCACTATTAATTATAGGTGCTGTTAAAGCATTTTCACTCCAAGCAATTAAGGCTTTTGGGCTTGTGCCGCCTGTAATTGTAGTTTCAAAGACTACTTGATCTTTTTCTGTAAGAATTGAGCCTAACATAGCACAATTAAAAGTTGCATTATCGGCAAATACTCCACCTAAAGGGGTTGGTTCTCTATGACCAACAATTTTAATAATTTTGCCATCCTTAAAGTAAAACAAACCATAAACAGTTTTTGTAGTCCCAGCACGAAAAACAAAACGACTATTGTTGATTAAAGCACCATGAGCAGGAGTTAATGAAATTGATAAACCTCGGAAGGTTCCGCCATCTGGAGCAGGATCACCATTAGCAACAAGTTTTGTAATTTTGTTAGTTTCTGCTGAATATAAATAAATGCCGTCGCTATTGCCAACTTTACCGCTAAAAAGTATCTCTCTTTTGTCATTTAAGTAACGACCTGAAGACAAAACCATATCTAGTTTTTCTCCATCAACAGTTATATCACCTGAACCAACAACTTTCTTCACTTGTCCTTGTGAAAACAAATAAATAGCTAATTTGTTAGGCTCTGTTTCTGTTGCAGCAGAAAATAGTACATCACCTTGATCATTAATTGCTGGAACTGTTTCAAGATTTATATTTAATTTAGTCCCATCATCCAATATATCTCCATTAGCAACAACTTTATTCATTTGATCATTTTTTATAGTAAAGATTCCTACATCACTACTACCATCAACAACAGCAGAAACTAGCGTTACTTCGCCATTGTTGTTAAAGGTAAACAAGCTAGAAAGGGCTAAATCAACAAAAAACCCTCCTATAGGTGTTTTTGTTCCATCAACTATAACTTTGTTTATTTGACCATCAGAAGCTATAAATAATCCACCAAATAAGTTTTGTGATAAAGTCCCGCTAAATAAAACATCTCCACGCTCATTAATTTTAGGAAAGGTTATCTTTAATAAATCTAACCCGCTTAAGCCTGGAATAGGTGTACCCCGTTTAGCTAATATTTCAGTAGTCGGATTATTAAAAACATTCCTAGTGATAAATAACCTAATCTCTTTTCCATCTGTGCCTAAATAAGCTACCTCGCCCCTACTATTAATACTAGGTTGATTTAGAGCAGCAATTAAACTGCTATCAGGTGCTTGATTACCTAGTTTATTAACTACTTTCATATTAGTAACTTGTGAAAAGCCTACAATACTAGTAAAACATACCAAGATAATAGATAGTAAAAAAGATCTCATAAAACCACCTCAAAATTAAAACTAGAGATAGAAAGGTTTCTATCATTAAGCACTCAAAAGTTAAATAGATCAAGTAGGATTTAGGGCGTTTTGGCTAATATTTTGTTAGAAGCTAATTGTTTGTTTTTTACTGCCAAGCAGCTAAATTGATCTAGCAAAATCAAGCGCGTTTTTCAGCAATTAGTAAAGTAGCTTTAATAGAAATATCAAAATCACATCCATTGCGCTCTATGTCAATAACTGATTTTAAGGCTTCATTAACAGCTTTTAAGGACTTTTTTGGTACAATGCTAAACCATTTTTCTAGCATAAAGTGTTCTACCAGTGGAGATTGAAAAAACGCTTCAGCAGTTTCAAAAAGAAATTCTGCCTTCTCTATATGACTGGTTATAGATTTTAGTCCAGTTTGCTTAAGTAATTGTTCTAGTTCTAGGACTGTAGCACGTTCATTGATTAAAGCTTCCAAACTAGAAGATAGTTTTTCAGATAATTGGCAGTTATAAAGTGCTTCCCAAAAAACTGAAAAAAACTCATCAAAACTTCCTCTAGTTATGTCATAGATAACTATTTTAGCTCCAGGTTTTGCTACTCGTATTAACTCTGGCAGTTGTTTTGCTAGTTTATCTGATGCAGCCAAAGAAACATCAGTAATTATCAAATCAAAACTATTAGCAGCAAAATCTAAAATCAAAGTATTGGCAGCCCAAAATTTTAAGTTATCTAATTTTGCTATTGTGGCTTTAGCCTGAGCAAGTTTAATTATTTCCAAACTATCATCAATTGCTGTTACATTACCTCTCCCAGTCAAATGTTTTGCCAGTTCAATAGCATGCCCGCCTGTACCACAGCTTAGATCCAATACATAGCCGCTTTCAGGTACACCACATTTTTCATTAAACAATGTATCAAAGTGATCTCGCCAAGTTGGTACAAGATAAAGGTCATATAAATAAGCTATTTCTTTAGTATCTTTAATCATTTACAATTCCTTTTTTGTTTCTATAATCTCTCTACAAAGTAGATTTGAATTTATTTCTACTTTTATTTTAATATTTAGCTAACTCTTTTCTTATAAATATTTTGCAAAATTGTTTGGCAAAATTTATTTTGGGGAGATTATCAGAAACAAAACTTAACTTAAAATAGCTTTTACCAGAAAACAATAAATGTCAGAACCTATTATTTATTTATCACCAGATTATTTTCTTTCGCCAATGCAATTAACTGATAAAGCAGCACATGTTGAATGGCTAAATGAAGTCGAATTTCATCAAAACATGGATAATATTACTAGTCCTTTTACGGACAATGATGCTGAGGAGTGGCTAAAAGGCTTAGAGTCAAAAGTTCTTAACCAAAAGCCTATGATTTTAGCAATTCGTAGCTCAAGCGATAAAAAATTAATTGGAAGCATAGGGATTTATCACTCTGAACCAAGTAGCACAAAGGTTGCAGAAATTGGTTATTGGCTAGCAAAACCCTATTGGGGACAAGGTATTATCTCGCAAGCTATCCAAGCATTTATTAAGTATAGTTTTGAGGAGTTAAATATACTGCGCATTTTTGCAAAAGTATTTGATAGAAATATTAGTTCCTGGCGTGTTTTAGAAAAAGCTGGTTTTAAGTTAGAAGGCATTCAACGCCAGCATGTTTATAGAGAAGGTGTATTTTTAGATGACCGACTTTATGGACTACTAAAATCTGATTGGCTGGCTAAATCCTAAAATCATTTAGTTATATCCATAGCAAATTTAACTTTTAAGTAGATATTTTTTTATTACTTTGGTAGTTTAAACGACATTCTTTCAACCTGTATTAAGTACCAAGATAAACACACCCAATGGAGTAAGCTTAATATGTCCATCCAAAGGCTTAAGGAAGCTAGCAACAAGATATTGTCGCGTTTGTCTGCTGTGAGTGGCAGAGGAGAAGAAGCAACTAAACAAGCTTTAGTGTTGCCTATGTTAGAGGCTCTTGGTTATGACATTTGGAATCCTGCTGAAGTTTGCCCAGAATATGAGGCTGATTTTCCTGCTAAAAAAGCAGGCCAAAAAGAAAAAGTGGACTATGTCATATTACTTAATAATGTGCCTAGAATTTATATCGAAGTTAAAGCTTACAAAGTAGATTTATCAGGCCATCAAGGACAACTAGCACGCTATTTTATCTCTACTCAAACAGTGTCTTTAGGTATTCTAACCAATGGCATAGAGTATCGTTTTTATACTGATACAGTTCATCCTAACATTATGGATCTAGATCCTTTTCATATTGTTAATTTAGAATCTTCAGAACAAACACTAGAAACCCTTGCACGTTTTCAAAAGCATGTTTTTTCTCCTGAAGCTATGCGAGATTATGCAAGTGAACTTCAATCAACGGCAAGAATGGTTAATTTTTTTCGTACAGAACTTGATATTAAGGACTCAGAAGCAAGCGATTCATTAGTACGTTGGGTAATGGACAGCCCTGGAATGTTTGAAGGACGTTTGACATCTAATCAACTAAACCGTTTTCGTCCAATTGTTAAAACGGCGTTACAAAAGGTGCTACGCGAAATAGTTCGTCGTTCTGTAGCGGCACTAGATGAAGAAGTTTCATCACCAACATATGTAATACCTTTACCTACAGAAACTTCAGTCTTACCAAGCAATGAAGCTACAACTTCAGGTGCTAATGAAGTAGAAAAAGAAGTTGTTAAAATTGTAACCACTGAAACAGAATTAGAATGTTTTTCCGTTATTAAAAGAATTTTTGAGTCCCATTCTATATCAAGAAAGCTTATAGTTGATCCTTCAACTAAAAAAGAAGTTCCTATAGAAATAAATTATAAAGACACGTCTTATTATTTTGGCATTTATCTCAATAAATCAACTTGGTGGATTTGCAGAATAGTTATTGAAGGAAAAAGACCTTGGATAGGTTTTGACTTAGACCCTACAAATGCCCGTTTTATCACGCCTCCAGAGTATGACATTTTGGAAGAAAATTCCTTATGCCGCTTTCGAGTAGCCATCAACAAGGCTCAAGATATTGAATTGTTAAAAGACTTAATTGTTATGGCGTGTAAACAAACTGTTGAAAAAATAAAGCTTCTGTCAAATTAAGATTTTTTCTTATCTAAATTTTTGTTTATTTGGTTCAAAGTAGACCAAATACCAATCTTTTATTTAATTATCGCAGTACAAAACCTAAAATAAACTACAAAACATATGTCTTCATTTTATAAACTAACCCGTTTAAACAATCATTTAAGAAAAGAAGCTATCACATTTCATTTTTTAGCCAAAACCGCAGTTATTTCCAATAAAGATTTATTGGAATGCCAATTACTTTTCCGCCAAATGATTTTGCCTATATTTGAGAATTGCCCCAAACCAAATAGCTTATTAGTCTGTGGTCTTGCTGAATCTAGCATTTTACTATCAGCTATAATGCAACAAGAAATACAAAATTTAGGTATAAATTCTTATTGGATTTGCTCAACAAGACGTAGCATTTCAGGGTTTAGTTTTACAGAATATCATTCTCACCAACCAAGGCATTTTTTGCCAAGTATAGAAAGTATACCTAATGAAGTTTGGATTGTTGAAGACGAAATTACAACCGGACAAACTATATATCAGCTTGCACAAATATTTCATAAAATTTTTCCCGCTTGTACAATAAGATTTTTTACTTTATTAGATTGTCGTAATTCAGAACAATTAAATCTCTTCAAAATGCTTTTAGAAAAACAAGGAATTTATCATTCAAATCATACCTGGTTAAATTTAAGTAGTTTGTTAAATGATCAAGGAAATAAAAATAATGAGAAAAGTTTTTTTAATGAAAATTTCCAACCAAACTTTATTAAAAATAACAAAATTCTTCATTGGTATTTACCTGAGTTAAGACCTGCCTTAAAACAACAAAAATTAAGTAGTAAAGCTTTATTTAAAACTCTTTCAGGAACACTCTTAGTAATAGGAGAAGCTATAGATTTAGCCCTACAAATGATGATAGAAAACCCATTATTACTTATGCAGCACATTACACTTAGCCCTTGGGAAGTAGACAATAACGTTATCTTTAATAGGTACAATATAGATAGTTATTATCTATATAATTTTTCTAAGTTTATTGAACCTATTAATATTTTAAGTGATCCTATTGACTTAAATGTTGCTATGGCCTTAAAAACTTTTCTTTCTAATCATGGCTATAAATCTAGTTTTATAAAATTTTAAAAGACATTAATTTATTAGGAAAATGGTTGAACAAAAAAATAAAGATGTAAAATTTTTGGATAGTCTCTATCAAGTTGGTCGAGAAAATTTATGGGATCAAGCCTTGTTAGCAGATTTGACAGATGAGGTTGATCCATTTAATGATCTGCATTTGTTTCGATCAACCGACAAAGCTTATGATGGAAAAAATACCTTTTGGCAAACACCTTCACCTGAACCTGATATTCCATTGGAGTTTTGGCAGATACTTAAACCAAGTCTTTACAGCGAAAAATTAAAACTCGCAGGTTCTCAGTTAGCTAAATCAATATCTGAATTTGAACCAAATGGAGATAACCTAATCTTTGCGGCTATTTTACGTGCAGGCGTTCCAATTGTAGATTGGTTAATAAAACTTTTTCCTGGTTCAATAGGTATTCAGATTTCTTTATTTGTTGGTCTTGGTGTTGATAAAGTAGCTCTTAAGTGTTTGAAAGAAGCTTTTCCTACAAGAAAAATTATTTTTGTTGATGGTTGGACTGGTCGTGGTGGGGTAGCTCGTGAAATAGCAATAAATAAATTAGGTAAGCTTGCAGTTTTAATAGATCCTTGGGGTTGGGCCAATTTTGCTGGGTGCCAAGAAGACATGTTCTGCCCTACGGCTTGTTTTACTGGGCCAACTACATTAGGTTTTTCCAGAACCTTTTTTACAAAAGAAAATAATATGTTTTCTGCTTATCTGTTTCCTATTAAGTATCAATTATTAGATTTAGTTGATTTATGGAAAGCCGCTTGCCCTAAAACTATAGCCCAGTCAATTTTAGTTAAACGTTTCTTCAAAGAAACAAATTTAAGGCTTCATAGTAATGAAGTTTGTCGCGCTTTAATTAATGCTAATCCTAAAGAGATATATTTTGCTAATGATAAAAAATTTGTTTTAGAAAATTTTGAAATATTACTAAGACTTGCTGAGATAAGAAAAGTTAAAGTTCAATTTAAAAATACCTGGCTTAAAGACTATCAAACAAACGTTGCTTGCAATTTAGAAAATTCTTAATAACTATAGAAAAAATGCTAACACCTGCTGTTGTAGTTGATTTAGATGGAACAATCCTTCACCTTGAATCAGAAACAATCAAAATCACTGGTTCAAGCACAAGTTCTTTTCTTAGCAAAGGTAGTTTTGAATTACTAAAACAAATTAGTCTTATAACACCATTAATAATTGCAACAGCACGAAATACTACAAGTGTTAAACAATTAGTTGATCAAACTATTGGTGTTAAATGGGCAGGATTTGTAATGGAAAATGGGTTAGTTACAAAACACAAACTAGCCCCATTTAATGATGTTCAAGATTTATGGACAGAAATTACTAATAATTTGCCTGAGTGGAGAAAACTTAATGGATATGAGGCTTGCCTTGGATTAATTCCACCAAGTAATCTTGATAACCCAGAAAAAGTATTAGAAAAAATGTTAAAGAAATTTAGCCAAAAAGGTTTAATCTATAAAGATAGACATAAATTATTTGTTTATCCTGAAAACACAAATAAATTTTTAGGTCTTTCAAAATTAAATTTTGAGCCTTGGATTGTTCTTGGTAATGATATTAATGATTATGAATTAATGGACAAGGCTAAGTTTCCAGCAACATTGCTTAGTGCTACTCCAGAAATAATTAATCTAGTTTTAAGAAAAAAAGGTTATTGTTCTTCCAAAACTTCTCATAGTGGCTCAGAAGATTTATTAAACTGGTCTCTTAAAAAACTAGCCTCTTTATCTTAAGCTTTATAAATAAACTCAAATAAATCTTCTGCTAAATGGTGGTCAAGAGGTTTTAATGTTTCATATTCCTTTAAAGCTAATATTTTAAGACCAGACTTAAAATAACAAAGACCTAAATTATAATGTACTTGACCTTTGTATTGATCGCTGTAAATATTTGATTTTAATAGTACTTGGTTATAAGCTTCTATGGCTTCTTTATAAAGAGCAAGCTTATAATATGTTATTCCCATATCGTAATATGCTGCTTCATCATCAGGATCAATATTAATAGCTTGTTTATACTGTGCTATTGCATCCTCTAACATACCTAACTCTTGATATATATCTCCAAGATAACAATATGATAAAGATTCATTAGACCTAAGTTGCACTACCTTCTTAAAAATATGTAATGCTTCTTGCAATAATCCTGTATCTTTATAAATAATGCCTAGAGCAGTATAAGCAGTAACATTAGCTGGATCTATAGCTATTATTTTAAGGTAGGTTTTTATAGCTTCTTGCCAATTATTAAATTTTTCATAAACTGTTGCTATACAAGAATATAGTTCTATACTATCGGGATTAAGAGCTATAGCTTTTTCTAAGATTTCTAAAGCTGTTTGATAATTATTTGCAGAAAAATGCTGTGTTGCTAAAAGACAAATTTCTTTTGTCGAATTTTGATTAGCTTGGCTAGAAATTTCTTTATTTGCAGTTTTTGTAGTTGTTTCTGTAGGGTTTACAGACGTATCTTCTTGGCCGCCAAAAAAATAAAGTAGTTCCCTTAATCCCCCTTTAAACCCTTGTCCAACAGCAGCAATTCGCCAAGTATCTTTCCAATATATTTCACTTACAATAATTGCTTCTTCATTAATAAAATCTTTTCCAGAAAATAAAAAGCTCATTATTTCCTGGTCTTGGGCTAAAATTCGTAAATGTCCAGAAGATATTTCTGACATTTTGCCTATTCCATCTATGGTTATGGTAAACGCTAGCTTAGATATTGTTTTAGGTAACAAAGAAAAATCTATAGAAAATGCTTCTAAATCCTTATCTTTAGCCCCTAAACTAACTATAGATTTACAAGGAGAAGCTTTTTGGTTATAGAAAATTAAATACCTATCATCAGAAAGCTGATTATTTTTATCTAAACCAAAACAAGACACATCAAAGTTACAATTATTGTTGGCTAAGACTCCAATACCAACATAAATAGTTGTAGAAGAAGTTAAGTCAGAAAGTTTACCCCTTTGGCCGCGAATAAACTCTTTCACCCAATTTTCCTTTCTGTTTTACAACCTTTTGTTACAAAGAATTAAGAAATATATTTTGAAGCAACTTAGAGACTTAAATAGCGTTTTGCAAGGCCATTAATACCATCATCTGTTGTGCCTTCACCAATAGCAGCAAATTTCCAATTAGTCTGATGTCTGTATATTTCGCCAACAATTAAAGAAGTGCGCCCTGAAAAGTTTTCTGTTAAGTTAAATTTCATTAATTCTTTATTATTAAGACTGTCTACAATACGGATAAAGCAATTTTCAATCATGCCAAAGTGTTGTTTACGATTAACTGAATCATATATTGATACCGTAAAAACTAGCTTGTTAACTGTTGAAGGTATTTGACTTAAATTTACAATTATTTGCTCATCATCCCCATCACCTTGACCAGTTAAATTATCTCCTTGATGGCAAATACTTCCACAAGGGCTAGTTAAATTACCATAGTAAATTACATTTTCTAGTTGTGAAACTCTGTCGTTATCGCCTAGCATAAATACTGAAGCGTCACAATCTATTTGTGCTTGTGCGCCTCCAAACAAAGATGAAAAAAAGCCTCCTGATTGTTTTATTGGATCCCAACCTAGCCCAATTAATATTTTAGAAAGCCCCTCATTTCCCTTAGTTAAATCTACTCTTTGGCCTTTTTGTAAACTAACTCCCATATTTTTTACCTAACCTTATCTATTAGAGTGTTTTAAGGATATAAAGTTGTAGAACAGCTACTGTTTATTAAAATTATCTATTAACAAAAAAGTAACTGTCCTACATAAGTATTTTTTTACTTATAAGTTAAATGGTTTAGACATTTACTCCAAAATTTTTACATAATGCGTAAAGTCCGCCAGCAAAGCCGCTTCCTATAGCACTAAATTTCCATTCGCCAGCATGTCTATAAAGCTCTCCTACAACCAAAGCTGTTTCTACACTGTAATCTTCACTTAAATCATAGCGAAGAATTTCTTGATTATTATCTTCATTAAAAACTCTTATAAAAGCATTAGAGACTTGGCCGAAAGTTTGTGAACGTGCTTCAGCATCATGAATAGTTACAGTAAAAGCTATCCTCTGTATATTATCTGGAACAGCTTTAAGATTAACCTTAATTTGTTCATCATCTCCATCACCTTGACCTGTTAAGTTATCTCCTTGATGGACAACTGTTTCATTAGCACCTTTAAGATTGTTGTAGAAAACAAGACAAGAATCATTATCAACCTTGCCAGTAGAATTTAATAAAAATGCAGCAGCATCTAAATCAAAAGCATGTCCTCCATCATATTTGTTAGTATCCCAACCTAGTCCTACTACAATTCTAGCAAGTTGTGGATTTCCTTTTGTTAGATCTGTCTTTTGACCTTTTTGCAAACTTAAAGCCATGAAATAAACCTCCCTAAAAAATTATTTGTGGTATTGATCTGTTGCTTAATCTAAAGAAAATCTAAAGAAAATAAACTATTAGACCTAAATATAAGCTTTATTGTGCCAAATTAGTTAGTTTTAATAGTTAATGTTATTTTTTAACTATTTTAAGCATTCTACTTTATTAAGTAAACCTTATTGCTTTAAGTTTTCTAAAAACAATCTTTTATATTTTTATAAATGCTCTACAAATTTAGCCCATAAGATAATCTGCAAGATAAAAAAATAAAATTTTTTCACTAATGATTTATCTATAGTACTATTAACCACTGCATTATCAATAACATAAATTTATATATTACAAAAAACTATTTTTGGCATTGGGGTTGCTAAAGGAAAGTTTGGATAGAAAATATCCAAACCGATTGCTGGCAGGGTTAGGAGCAATCAACCATATTGGTTACTATCACCCATTGCGGTAGTGACTCAGACATGCCAAATCTGGAAAATGCTTGTCCTCCAAATAAACCCTGCTACGGCTAAACTTAAAACTAATAAAAATAAGCTAGTAATATAACTAGTTGCAGGTGTTATTATGGTAAAGAAAGAAATAATTATAAAGGACACGCATAGAGGGCTTTATTATCAAGATGGTGTATTAACCAAAGTGCTACCGGCAGGCCGCTATGAAGTACTAGAACAGCATAAATCTAAGATACTAAACTATTTATTTCCACGTCCTAAAGTAGAAATAATTTTAGTAAGCGTTCAAGAAAGAGATTTAACCATTAAAGGTCAAGAAATTTTGACATCTGACAAGGTAGCTATAAGAGTTAGCATTATTGTTCAGTTTAGAGTTACTAATCCTCAAGCCGCTGTTCATATGGTAACTAACTATGAAGAACGTATTTATAGCGATGTCCAACTAGCAGCACGTCGCTCACTAGCTTCTATGACACTAGAGGAAATTCTAACTAACCGTAATCATCTTAGCGAAGAAATCCTACAGGAAGTAAAAGAGTCTGCTAGCGGTTATGGTGTAGCAATACTGCGAGCAGACGTTAAGGATTTAATTTTCCCTGGTAATTTACAAGAAATTATGAATAAGGTGTTAGCGGCTGAACGTATGAGCCAAGCCCAAATGGTAGAAGCACGCACAAAAGCAGAAGTACAAAAAATTGATGCTCAAACCAGAGCAACTAACCAACAATTAGAAGCTGAAACCGTGGCTAATTCTAAACTTTTAGTAGCTCAAGCTGAAGCTGAAGCACTAAAAATAAAAACTGAGGCTGATGTTAAAGCTCTGCAAGACCGTGAGCAAGCAGCACAAGCTTATAGCACTTACCCAGCACTTCTAAGACTACGTGAGCTAGAAACACTTTCAGATCTTTCTAGAACAGCTAATGCTCGTATTTACATAGGCTTTGATAAACATCTAACCAAAAACGACGAACTAGAAAAATAACTTTAAACCTATAACTTATTAATCCCATTAGTATTACTAACACATACCAAAGTAATATTAATGGAATTTTTAGTTTTCCCCTATCAAATAAGCCATTAGCAAGCAACTTTAATATTCTGTTATACAAAATTCTACCGATAAAATGGTTTTATTAGCTTGAAAAATTTTTCAGAGTAGGAAAAAATGGGCTAAATTCCCATCCTAACAAAAAAGGAATAAATATGGCTAAAAATAAGTTTCTGAGTGAAGACATGTTTGAAGCAATGGGCGATTACCCCCTAGAATACCGCATTTGCCATTTACTTTTATGGTTTTGTGCCGTTGACGGTGAGCTTTCAGAAGAAGAAATAACAGGCGTTGCAGCTTATGTGCAAGGCGTTATAGATGCCCTAGGTGTAGATTCTGAGGTAGAAGAAGTTTTAACTTCATGTTTAGAAGATATCAGTGAAGACCCTAATACAGAATTACTAGAAGAAACCATTGAAATCTTTGCTGACTATTTTCCAGATGAAAAACTAGCAGAGCTAGTTAATGGAATTGAAGATGTTGTTAGCTTAGATGAGCTTTCAGAAGACGAAGCAGAGTTTCTTACACATATAAGAGATTCTTGGGGTGTAGAGGAAAAACCTAAGAAAAAATCTGGTGATAGAAGACCTGTTGTAAAGAAAAAGAAAACAAACTAAAATTAACGTCCTTTAACTTAGATTAAGAAGAAAAAGCCTGTAGATTTTACTTGATTTCTATAGGCTTTTTCTATTAAGTCTTATTAACTAATATGTTGTTAACTGCAAAATTGTTAACGCATCTTTCAAAATTCTATTATGGTCAAAAGCTAGTTTAGTAGGAAAAGGATTAATCCTTATCCAACGAGCATCACAAGCATCATCATTACCAGCAATAGGTGTTTTAGCTAGTTCATTAGGCAAAAGTAGTGCAAAAACCGTTGAACGACTCCAAGCCTCAATCCTATCACGTGGATCACGTCCTTCACCTTCATAGCTACCTACATAAATTAATTCTGACTCTAAAGGCTTAATATCTAAACTAGTTTCCTCTAGTAGTTCTCTTACACAAGCTTCACGAGCAGTTTCTTTTCCTGCCCTCCAATATGTTCCACGTGAAGCATCTGTTAGCTGAAAACCTCCTGGCAATGCCCATTTTCCAGGCTCTGCCATAGCATCATCATCCCGACGAATTAGCAAAACTTCCTTTTCTTTTGTTTCAGGATTACTGCGAATTAACACAATATCTACTGTAAGATTTGCTCCCAAATGCCAATAAGGTTCATTAGTTGAGTGCCAAGGCTTGTTATATTCTAAAGCCAGTAAAACTTCTTTAGCACTAGTAAATGCTCGTTCTGGGCGTTGTTCAGCATGCAAAGAGCTTGCTCCTTCTGGGCCTTTCATAAGCAAGTAATTTAATCTAAGGTTATTAGCAGCCTGAATTTCATCACTAACAATATTGCCTCCACCAATAAATAAACACAAAGCATGATGCTCTTTCATTAGTTGATAAAGCCCTGCTGCTTTATCATAAAGGTCTTCAGCTACAATACAGGCATAAGTAGCACTATTTTTTTCTAGCCATAATGGAGGGGTTTCTTTTACTAAAGTAGCTAGTACAGTAAAGCCTAAAGGCATTGCTCGTTGCTGTACAACATTAGCAATTCCTCGTTTAGTTCCACCAATAACAATTACTACTTTTTTAGGGTTAAGATGTGCAAATAGCTCATCTAAAAGTTGATAAATTTTTTCTTGCTCTAGTAAAGAAATTTTCTCCCAGCTTTTATACCATGCTCCAGCAATTGAGATAACCTGTTTTTCTTTCAATAAGTTATTAACTTCTTCATCATTTAATAAAGTGATTTTTATTTCTTCTAAACGATTTAATAAAGCTTGATCTCTCGCAACTTTAGCAGCTTGTTTAAGTGCTAAAACTGCTGGTGTGTAATATTTTTTAGGTAAATCACTTGGTATAAGAAAATTTATAGGCTTATTTTTGTCCCAAATTGCTCTTTTAGATAAATAATTTTCCTCTGTTTGACGAATTTTAGCTAAATCTGTTTTGGTAACACCTGCAAGCAAAGCCGCTTGAACTTCAATATTTGCTGCTGTTTGATAAATTCCATAACCGTCCGTTCCTAGTAGAACAGCTATTTCTTGGTCTAAATACTCTTTTATAGGTACTTCGCGGGTTGTTTGAATATTATTTAATGCTAAATTGGAATTAAGATTAAACTCAACAATTGCTTGTGTGTTTTTTAATTCTGCTAAAGTTTGCTCATCAACCCCAAAAAGCCCATGTCCAATTCTTAATTGCACTTTATAGTTTTTAGTTAACTCAATAGCAGCACGAATATTTTCAGGATGTGCCGGATTTTCTCCAGCATGGACTCGAATAATAAAACCTGGATAATTTTGGTCAGCCCATTTTGCAATCTCTGTAATTTGTTGTGCAAAAGCATAGGTTGAATTAGTTTCATGCCCTAGAAAATCTACCCCTACTATATAAGAACTAGATGACATTTGCTTAAGCTGTTCTATATAATCTAAATCCCATTCTAAATCATCACTGCGACCAATAGCAGCTAAAAACCTAATTGTTAGCCCTGCTTCCATCTCTATTTTAGGAAGTTCTTTATGAAGTAATTCTAAATAACTAGAGTAAATAACATTAGCAAAAGAAAGCTCAATATATTTAACAGCCATTGCTTGATAATCTTTAGCAATTTGACGACAAAGAGGAATAAACGTTTTTATATTTTTTGTAATAGGAGCGCGTAATTTATAAATTTTCTCCATTCCAACAAAAGGAACTCGACGATCTAAAGGAATAGATAAACGTTGAACTAAAATATTTTGTAATTCTGTTGATAAATTAACTAAAGGAAACAATTCTTTTTCAGTAGTATGAATACCTGCAAGTTCAAGTAATTCAACAGGATAACTAAGATTATGTTCTTTGCCAATTTTAAGTAAATCTTTTGCAGAAACGCAACCTGCAAAATGTGTATGTAAATCTGTGGTAATCACACTAGATAAATCTTCTTCTATTTCTTTTACTGGATGAGGAAAACCATTTTGGGCTAAAAAGCGAGTTTCAAAAGGTGAAAGTGTGTAATAAGTTTCAATACTTAATGATAGATCTATAATCTTAACAGTAGCTAATTTTATTCGCTCAAATTTACCTAAATAAATAATTATAATTTCATCTGTTAAGGGAAAAGCGGTTTGGTCTAATTCGCTCATAAAAAAGAATTTTTGTTCTTTTAGCTGGAAAAATAGATTTTGCTTAAAATTATTATGCAAAGCAGAACGACGATCTAAACCATTATGAGCTAATTTAACAAGCAATTTATCTTGCTCTAAAACAATTTCTAAGTAATGTTCAGAATATTTATCTAAGGATAATTTTTTAGCTTCCATTTTATTTGCTTAAACTCCAGCAATATTTCGCAAAGGTCTGTTTTTTCCACACTTATTAAACCAAAGCTAACTACTAAACTACTGAAAAATCAACGTTTTAGCAAATTAACTCTATTGGCATAGTTTTTGTGTATTAACAAAAGTTAGAAATTTTGAATAAGGAGGTAACTACCATGTTTAGTTACAAATTAATTAATTATATCCTAGCAATATTTCTAGTATTATGCTTTATTACTTCTGGCAATTTGACATATGCTCAAACATCAACAGAAACCATCAAGACAATTACTGTAACCGTAAAAGAAAAGAAAAATCGTTTTATTCCTGATTTACAAGCAAATGATTTTCAAGTCTATCAAGATGGGGTTTTATCACCAATAGTTTTCATCCAACCTAGCAATCAAGCCCCTCTAAACCTAGCAATAGTAATGCAAGAAGGTTTAGAGCAACTGAATTTAGAGATAAATAGCATTAAACAATTTATTACTAACCTGCCTACAGGTTCAAAAATAATGGTAGTTTATGCTAAAGATAATTTTGTTACTGTTGCTCAAGAATTTACCACTGATTTAACACAAGCAGCCAGCAAAATCCGTGTAACCAATTCTTTTAGTAGTTTTTCTGTTAATCCTTATTGGGATCTAAAGGCTGTTTTGCCTTACTTTAATGGCCTTGAACAAGAGCGTAATGAAATATTATTTATTTCTGACGGGTTTGACCCTTCCAATGGGAAATTTTCTACAGCAACTTCTAACCTTTATTTAGACCAAGTAATGAGAGAAGCACAAAAAAATAATGTAGTAGTTTTCTCTATTTTTGCACCTTCTGCTAGAGTAAAAAATTTCTTTGCTCAAAATACTGGAATTAACTCTCTTATTTACTTAAGCGAACAAACAGGAGGACAAGCTTTTTATACTAATTCTGGTTATGTAACTTTTGATGTCCCATTACAAAAATTTGCACAACTGCTTAAACAACAATATGTTATTTCTTATATAAGTAGTGGGATTGGCAAAAAATATTATCAAGTCAAAGTTACTACAGATTTTTCTAACTTGACAGTTTTAGCTACACAGGAGTTTCATTTTTAACTTCTAAGTTAGCAAGTTATATGGCTAAGTGTAGTTGTGAGTTGACTTAAGAGACTCATATAATGGCGGTATGAAAAAATCATTATTAGGTATATTTAGCGCGATAGTTACACCGTTTGATAAAGACGGCCTTTTGGATATTACTGCATTAAAAACTAATTTTTCTCGCTGGCAAGCAACTGCGCTAGCAGGTTATTTGGTTTTAGGTTCAACAGGTGAAGTTGTCCATTTAGACGAAAAAGAAAAAGTTGAGGTTTTAACGGCAGCCCGCAAGTCAATTTCCGATGATAAAACAATGATTGTTGGTACTGGACTTCATTCTACTGCTGCAACAATAGCTTTTACTAAGCTAGCGGCTGAATGTGGTGCAGATTACGCGCTAGTTGTTAGCCCACATTATTTTAAAAGCTCAATGACAGCATTAGCCTTAACTGCTTATTATCAAGCGGTTGCAGATAGTAGCCCTATTCCAGTATTGCTTTACAGCGTCCCTCAATTTACCGGCATAAGTCTAGCCCCAGATTTAATTGGAAAATTATCTGAACATCCAAATATTGTAGGAATTAAAGATAGTTCTGGAGATATGAAAGCTTTAACACAAACCATTAGTTTAGTTAAAGATGACTTTATGGTTTTAACCGGTAGCGCACCTATTCTCTATCCTGCTCTATCCATTGGCGCACAGGGAGCAATTTTAGCTGTTGCAAATTTTGTCCCTGAGCTTTGCAGCCAAATTTTTCAAGCTGTAATAGATAAAAACAATGCTAAAGCGCGAGAACTTCAATTAAAACTTTTAGCCCTATCAGAACAAATTGCTAGCCGCTATGGTGTTGGTGGTATTAAATATGCAATGGATTTACTAGGTTATAAAGGTGGAACTGTACGTAGTCCTCTACTAATGCCGGACAACAATGCTCAAACGGTAATCAAATCTTTGCTACAAAATACAAATATTTAACAATACCCATACTAGGTAAAATAATGCTATCAATCTTAATTAAATACTCTAAAAATATAATTTTGCCAATATACCT
The DNA here is from genome assembly GCA_964492845.1 of uncultured Clostridia bacterium. GTDB lineage: Bacteria > Acidobacteriota > Blastocatellia > Chloracidobacteriales > JADJPF01 > JADJPF01. Next base: position 48,250 of record CAZBMZ010000007.1, on the reverse strand, counting down.
TAAAGTTATTATTTGTATCGTTTTATTAATTTCTTTTTCCGTACCCATTTTAGCCCAGCAAGAAACGGCTGAAAATCCTTTTGCCAATTTTGAAACAATTATCCTACCTAATGGCTTAAAAATTTGGTATAAACACCTGCCAAATGATACTAACGTATCTATTAGCGTTAATATTCCTTATGGCTCAGATCAAGATCCTATTGGTAAAGAGGAGCTAGCACATTTTACTGAACATATGCTCTTTAGTAACCATCTTGGTCGAACAGAAGAGCAAATAAAAAAAGAAATAGAAGATTTAGGTGGGGTTCGTAACGCACAAACTTCTTTTGACCACACTTTTTATTTTGTACGAATCAATAAAAAGCATGGGCTATTTGCGCTAGATTGGCTCTATAAAATTATTTCACCTCATGAAATGAATGAACAAGTTGTAGAACGTCAGCGTGAGCCTATCGCCTTAGAAGTAGGCGCACGGCCTAGAGAGCTTTTTGACTGGATTAATGCCTATTACTTAAACTCATCTTGGTTAAGACAGCCAGACTTTTGGAGTCGGGAATTTGGCGAGCAAGCTTTTCCTACACGTGATGACTACCCTTATCAAAGCCTAAAGCAAATTACTGCTAAAGACTTAAAAGAGTTTTATGATACTTATTACACCCCTACAGTTATGACTTTAACAATAATTGGCGATATTGACCGCAGTAAAATGCTAGAACAAGTCAATGCTACATTTGCTAATTTAGCTTCCCGAACACCTCCACAACTATTAACTAAAACAACTGATCCAGGACGTTTTTGGCAACAATATAAATGGGCTATTCGCCCTAGTGTTTCTTACTATAATGCTTTTAAGATCTATAATCTAACTCAAAAAGAACTATTGGGGTTAATGTTTATTAGCCAATTTTTACAAAACCGCTTAAATGATCGTTTGCGTTTTGGTGATAGAAAAGCTACTTACGGTTTTGGAGTTTCAGTAGTACAACGTAGCCCAGTAGCATTACTTCAAATTTACGGAGACATTAAAGAAAGTGAATATAATTTTGCTCGTGAGCTTATAGATAAAGAACTCGAAGCCTTACGTAAAGCAACCCTTACAGATCAAGAATTTGAAACAGAAAAAGCAATAATAATACAAAAATTAAAAGTAAATAATAGTAAAGCTCAAGATTTAGAAAATTGGGCAAATTACCGTTTTTATAACACACAAAACCATAAAGACTTTCCTGATGTAGTTAAAGCATTTGAAGGACTTACTAAAATAGACATAGAAAAACTTGCAAATCAATACCTAGTTAATAATCGTCAAATGTTAGAAGTTAATTCTATTTCCCCGTTAAGCCAAGGCCAAATTTTTATAATTGTTGCACTTTTATTAATTCTTTCTACTGCTGCTACAAAAAAATACTTGTTAAGACCTTTAAGTATGCGTAATTTGCGTTATGTGGCTCGATTTCAAATGTCGTTAGCTGTCCGTCTATTGATGTTATTAACATTTCTTGCGCTAGTAATTATCTTAGGTCAAATATTTTTATTTGCTTATAAATTTATTGCTTATAAATTTACTCTTCATATTGAAAATTTTTGGGTGCAATGGCTGGTTTATTCTTCCATAGAAATGATAGGGGTATTTTTATTTATAGTTTTACTTGCATATTGGCCTAGTAAACTACTTTTATTTAAGAATGCTATAGCAATAAAATATCTTTCCTACCGTGCAGTAATTATTCCTATAGACACTATTAAAGATATATCGCTACAAAAATTTTCAAGTGTTTGGCTTTCTCGTAGACTATGGAAATGTCTCCCTTTAACACTCGGACTATTCACACCGGGAATTTACTTACGCCTTAACAATGGTTGGTCATATTTCTTCCAAATACGTGATAAAGAAGAATTTCTGGCCCTACTAACAGAACTTCAGCAAAAAGAAGCCAAAGAACCTGTATAAGCTTTAAGGTTTATCCTAAGCGATAAACTATTTAAATAAAATTTTCGTAAGCCAGCGCAGATTTTAGGATTTAACTTAACGATAATAAAGGATTTAATGTGAATCAATCCCAAACATCTTTGTCAACTTTAATTAAACTACCTTTTAACCAAATACCTCATAGCTCTAAACTTTTATTAGATTACTGTTCAGAAAAAGTAACCAAGTTTTACCCATCGCTAGAAAACAATACAGAGAAATCTATTTCTTCCATTAATTTACTAAATTCTCTGCTTAAAACTTCCTCTAAGCTTATCAGACGTTCTTATCAACGTGAACAAGTTGCAAATGCTTTACTAGAACAAAATCAGCGTTTTGGAGCAGGAGAAAAAACGCTAAAAAATATTGAGTTATTACGAGAGTCTGAGACTGTAGCAGTAGTAACAGGTCAGCAAGCCGGATTATTTGCTGGGCCACTTTTTACCATTTATAAAGCTTTAACAGCCATTAAATTAGCTTCGGAACTTTCTAAAGAAGGTCAAAAAGCGATTCCTATTTTTTGGATTGCTAGCGAAGACCATGATTACAAGGAAGTTTCCCACTTTAAGCTTATTAATCGGGAAGGTCAACTTACAACAATTACCCATCAAGCTCAGGGTGAATTAGGCTTAACACCCGTTGGAAATCTCCAGATTTCAGAAGAAGTTATAGAAAATATTAATTCCCTAATTGCCAGCTTGCCACAATCAGAGTTTGTTGATGAGCTAACAAAAGATCTAAGGGATTCCTACTCTGTTGGTTTAGGTTTTGCTGAAGGTTTTGCACGACTGCTAACCAAAATTCTTGCTAACTATGGTGTAGTGTTGCTAGATGCACAGGATAAAAACTTAAAACCTATTGCAAACCCCATTTTTGAAACAGTTCTACATAAGTCAAAAGAAATTGCTCAAAGCTTAGTTAATCGTAGCCAAATGCTAGAACAAGCAGGCTATCATGCTCAAGTGCATACTAGCTTGGATATGGTGCCGCTTTTTCTGCTAGAAAACAATCATCGCTTAGCTCTACGTCAACAAGATCAAGAATTTAGCTTAAAACATAGCAGTCAAACTTATACTAGTAATCAATTACTAGATAAATTACATAGCAATCCTGCTTTATTTAGCCCTAGTGTATTACTGCGGCCTATTGTACAAGATTATTTACTGCCTACAGTTGCTTATATAGGTGGGCCAGCAGAAGTAGCTTATTTTGCTCAAATTAGTGCAATTTATCCGCTTTTTCCTGTTGAGTTTCCTGTAATTATTCCACGTGCAGGGTTTACAATTATTCCTAATCGGGAAAATAGTTTATTAAAGAAATGGGAGTTAAGCTTTACAGACCTTTTTGCAGGTTTAGAACACACCAAACACCAAGTAATTGAACACCTTTTAGATAAAAATACAGTTGCGACTTTTGATGAAACTGAGTTATTGATTAACCAACAGCTAGATAAATTAAGCGAAAATTTAGTGAAAGTTGATCCAACTTTAGCAGAAGCATTAAAAGGAGGAAGAGAAAAAATTTTTTATCAATTACATCATCTAAAAACTCGTTTTATTAACACCAATGCCAAACGAGAAGAAACGCTTGTACGCCAGATTGAAAAGCTCTTTACCCTACTTTATCCAAATAAAAACCTCCAAGAGCGAGAGCTAAATATTTATTATTTCTTGGCTAGATATGGCTATGATTTTACAAATACAATTTATAAAAATTTAGACCTAGACTTTACTGCCCACAAAATTTTATATATCTAAAAACAAAAGGGTTAGCTTGCAAACTAACCCTTTGTTTTAATCTAACTTATAAATTTCTGTTTTAATCAGTATTTTCACACATAAAAACCATAACAAATTCATGTTCTTCTGTAACATAAAGTTCATGACAAATAATGTTACTGTGTTGTGAAGCAACTTCACCCATTTTATGTTCTAGTGCAGCAATATCAGTAGCAATGTCAGCCTTACCTAAACTAACAGAAGTTATTTTAACTGGAATGGAAGACTGATTTTCTGCATAACCAAGTGTCATAATTATTTGTTTTGTAGCTTCTAAATACTCAATACCAATGCTTTTAGCTGCTACTTTAGAATTAACAACAAATTCTTCCATTTGTTTAGCTAGCTCATTAGCACCAGTCTCTGCTGAGTGGTCGCCAACAAAAAGCTTAAATTTACTGTGTACTTGTTCTTGACTCATTAAAATATTCTCCTAAAATTTTATTGATTCATTGAAGATAAGAAGTCGGCATTAGATTTAGACTTAGAGAGTCGTTCAAGAATTAATTCCATAGATTCTACAGGAGATAAAGGATTTAATACTCGTCTTAAAATAAAGATTCTACTTAAGTCTTCTCTAGGTATTAATAATTCTTCCTTACGTGTTCCTGATTTATTAATATCAATAGCTGGGAAGATACGTTTTTCTACTAACTTACGCTCTAAGTGAATTTCCATATTGCCAGTACCTTTGAATTCTTCAAAGATTACATCATCCATACGAGAGCCTGTATCAATCAAGGCTGTAGCAATAATGGTAAGCGATCCACCTTCTTCAAGGTTTCTAGCAGCACCAAAAAAACGCTTAGGTCTTTGTAAGGCGTTAGCATCAACACCACCTGAAAGAATTTTTCCTGATGGCGGAACAGTCGCATTATGAGCGCGTGCTAGTCGGGTAATGGAATCTAGCAAAATAACAACATCTCTTCCATGTTCAACTAATCTTTTTGCTTTTTCAATTACCATATCAGCAACTTGGACATGGCGTGTAGCAGGTTCATCAAATGTAGAGCTAATTACTTCCCCTTGAACCGAGCGTTGCATATCGGTAACTTCTTCTGGTCGTTCATCTATAAGTAAAACTATTAGTGTTACTTCTGGATGATTTCGTGTAATGGAATTAGCAATTGTTTGTAACAACATGGTTTTACCTGTACGAGGAGGAGAAACAATTAAACCACGTTGACCTTTACCTATAGGGGTAATCAGATCTATCACACGAGCAGATAAATTATCTGGTGCTAGTTCCATTTTTAAGCGTTCAGAAGGATAAAGAGGTGTTAAGTTATCAAAAAATACCTTATCACGTCTTGATTCTGGTGGCTCAAAATTAATTGCTTCAACTTTGATTAAAGCAAAATATCGCTCACCCTCTTTTGGCGGACGAATTTGACCAGAAATAGTATCTCCGGTTCGTAAATCAAATTTACGAATCTGAGAAGGTGAAACATAAATATCATCCGGGCCTGGCAAATAGTTATAGTCTGGAGCGCGAAGAAACCCAAAGCCATCTGGAAGACATTCCAAAACGCCTTCAGAAAAGATTAGACCTGATTTTTCTGTTTGCGCTTGCAAGATCTTAAATATAAGTTCTTGTTTACGCATTCCTGTTGCTCCAGGTACATCTAGTTCTTTAGCTATATGGGTTAGTTTAGAAATATTCATTTCCTTTAATGCTGATATATCCAATAACCCACTATGAGCTTGACTATCTATTTGTTGTTCATCTACAGACGCGTTAATATTTTTGCGATTACCTCTATTTGACATTTTTGATGAAGTATTTGTATTCACAGTTGTTATACTTTTACTGTGTTAACCAACTCTACTGCTAGTTTAAATTATTGACTAACAATAGATTAGCTACACTTAATTATTTAGGATTGTTTTATGAGTTTAGAGCAGATTAACAAAATAACCTCTACTGCCCCAGATAAGTCAAGAAGAAAAACTTGTATAAAATTAATTTATTAAAAATTATCCACTAAAGTTTTTCATCCGAGAGCCGAGCTAAAATTGCTTTCCAAAGAGAGTCTTTGCCAAAATCCGTTAGTGTTGAGTAAGCAATTACTTCTTCTGTAGATAAAGCAAGCTTAATTTTATTAATTTGGTTACGTAACTGATTATTTGATAATTTATCTGATTTGGTTAAAACTGTTAGGTACGGCCTACCAAGATGTTCAAGCCACGTCTTTACTTGTAAATCTAATTCTGTTGGTAAATGCCTAGAGTCAATTAACAATATAGTTAACACAAGCTCTTTTCTTTGTGCAAGATATTTTTCTATTAACCCAGCTAATTCTGCTCGTTGTTTTTTTGATAGACTAGCATAACCATAACCAGGCAAATCTACAAAGTAAAACTTTTGATTAACTAAAAAAAAATTTATTTGTTGTGTTCGCCCTGGTGTATTGCTAGTCCGAGCTAGCTTTTTCTTGCCTAGTAAAGAGTTTAGTAGACTAGACTTACCAACATTAGAACGCCCAATAAAAGCTACTTCTAACCGACCATCCTGAGGATAACCTTCTTTATCTACTGCTCCACGAACAAATGTTGCTTCAGAAATTTTCATTAATCTAATCTAAACTAGTATTTGAACCTGTGCTACTACCAACATCTTGCTGCTCCCAAATAGGAGGCATTGTTGATGTTTTAGTCTCAGATTCATCTATAGCTATTTCTAAGACTTCATCTAAATTATCAACTAAATTAACATCAAAAGAGCTTAATACATCTTTTGGTACTTCTACTAAATCTTTTTCATTATCCCTAGGTATGATAATAGTCTTAATACCAGCACGATGGGCGGCTAGTAATTTTTCCTTTATACCACCTATAGCTAGAACTTTGCCTCTAAGAGTAATTTCACCTGTCATTGCAACATCTTTTCTTACAGGACTATTGCTAAGAATTGAAACTATAGCTGTTGCAATCGTGATACCTGCTGAAGGGCCATCTTTGGGTATTGCTCCTTCTGGTACATGGATATGAAGATCGTATTTTTTATAAAATGTTGAGGAAATGCCTAATTTAGTAGCTCTAGCACGTACACAGCTTATAGCTGTACGCATAGATTCTTGCATAACTTCACCTAGTTTGCCGGTAAGAGTTAATTGCCCTCGCCCAGGCATTAAACTAGTTTCTATTTGCAATACATCTCCGCCTACTTCTGTCCAAGCTAGCCCAGTTGCAACACCAATTTCATTATGCTCATTTGCCATTTGTGGGCGGAATTTTATTGGGCCTAAATAATTGCGAACGGATTCACCTATAAGGGTTTCTAAGAAAACCTCTTTTTCTTTATCACTTAAAATCACATACTTACGGGCAACTTTACGACAAAGAGAAGAGATTTCTCGTTCTAAACTTCTTACACCTGCTTCACGAGTATAATTTTGAATTAAAGCTGCAATAGCTTCGTCTCCAAATTTCACTTTTTCCTTATCTAAACCATTTGCTTCTACTTGTTTAGGCACAAGATAGCGTTTAGCAATTTCTGTTTTTTCTTGTTCTGTATAACCAGATAAGCGAATAATTTCTAAACGATCTTGTAAAGCAGCAGGAATTGTATGTAGTACATTAGCCGTAGCAATAAACATTACTTTTGAAAGATCATACTCTACATCTAAGTAATGATCTTGGAAAGTATTATTTTGTTCAGGATCTAGCACTTCAAGTAGTGCTGAAGATGGGTCACCTCGAAAATCCATGCCTAATTTATCGATTTCATCTAGTAGCATTAAGGGGTTAACAGTACCAGCTTTTTTCATCATTTGGATAATTTGGCCTGGTAAAGCACCTATATAAGTACGTCGATGACCTCGAATTTCTGCTTCATCCCGTACACCACCTAAAGAGAGCCGAACAAACTTGCGGCCTGTAGCACGGGCAATAGAGCGTCCAAGAGAAGTTTTTCCAACTCCCGGAGGCCCAACAAAGCAAAGTATTGATCCTTTTGGATTTTGTACTAATTGGCGGATTGCTAAAAATTCTAAAATGCGTTCTTTAATCTTTTCTAGTCCGTAGTGGTCAGCTTCTAAAACATCTTCGGCATGTTTTACATCCCTAACTTCAGCAGAAGTTTCTTTCCAAGGCACAGCTAGCAACCAATCTAAATAATTACGTGAAACAGCAGACTCGGCTGACATAGGCGGCATTTGCTCTAGCCGTTTTAGCTCTGTCATAGCTTTATTATAAGCATCTGTAGACATACCGGAAGCATCTATCTTTTTCTTTAGTTCTTCTAGCTCTGCTTTTTCATCTCTACGACCTAATTCTTTATTTATAGCCTTAATTTTTTCGTTTAGATAATACTCTTTTTGGGCTTTTTCCATTTGCTTTTTAACTCGCCCTTGAATAGAACGGTCTAATTGCAATTTATCTAACTCTATTTCTACAATTTCAATTAAGCGAATTAATCTTTCATGTAATGGAAAAATTTCTAGCACACCTTGTTTATCTTCAACATTAATCTTTAAGTGGCTAGCAACTGTGTCAGCTAAACGGGAAGGGTCATCTATTTGTAAATCACTATGCAAACTATCAACATTTTCTGGATTCTGTCTTACAAATTGATCAATTAAAGAAGTTAATCTACCTACCAAAGCATTTATTCTTGGGCTACGTTCTGTTGGTTGGCTAGTACGACGTATAACAGCTTGCCAGTAATCATCATCCTCATCTATCCTAATTGCTTTAGCACGTTCTAGCCCTTCTACTTGGACTTTGATATTTCCATCAGCTAGTTGTAAATGTTGAGCAATACGCGCCAATGTGCCAACTCGGTAAACATCTCCTGGATTAGGTTCTTCTAAAGTAGCATCATGTTGTGTTGCTAAAAAGATTATTCTATCTGTTGCTAAAGCTTTTTGTAGTGCAACAACTGAAGGATGGCGACCAATCTTAAAACGTACTACTGTATAAGGAAAGACAACAACGTCACGGATAGGAACCATAGGATAGCGAACAACGTCGTCTGGCATACCGTCATGAAATTCTTGCATAGCTTTATTACCTTTATATCAAAAGCAAAAAAATTTTTGCTAACTATTAAAATTTTACTAACTAACCTGCTTTTTCTAACACAGGGAAATTAGCTCGATGGTTTTCTACCATTTCACGAGTTACCACAAATTCTTTTACTTTCTTTTGTGATGGAAGAGAATACATTGCTTCTAACATTAGCTCTTCCAAAATCATCCGCAACCCACGTGCGCCTACTTTACGTTCGCAGGCTTGTCTAGCTACTGTTTGCAAAGCATCATCTGTAAATCTTAATTTAACATTATCCCATTCAAATTGCTTTTGATATTGTTTTACCAAAGCATTTTTTGGCTTGGTGAGAATTTCTATCATTGCAGCTTCGTCTAACTCGTGCAAAGTGCCTATAACTGGCAACCGCCCAACAAATTCTGGAATTAAACCATATTTTATTAAATCTTCTGGTTGAGACTGCTCTAAAATATTAGTTGAACGAGAAAATCTATTTTCTATTTTAGCGTGAAATCCTAAAGCTTTTTTGCCTATGCGACGTTCAATAACTTTATCAAGTCCAACAAAAGCACCACCACATATAAACAAAATATTAGTAGTATCTACAGGGAAAAACTCTTGATGCGGATGTTTCCGTCCGCCTTGAGGAGGAACATTAGCTACAGTGCCTTCTAGAATTTTTAGTAGTGCTTGTTGTACGCCTTCACCAGAAACATCTCTAGTAATAGAAGGATTTTCATCTTTGCGGCAAATCTTATCTACTTCATCAATATAGATAATACCTTGTTGTGCGCGTTCAATGTCTCCATTAGCACTTTGTAGGAGTTTAAGAATGATATTTTCCACATCTTCGCCAACATAACCAGCTTCGGTTAATGTGGTAGCATCAACAATACAAAATGGAACATTAAGCATTCTTGCTAATGTTTGGGCAAGTAAGGTTTTACCTGTACCTGTTGGGCCAACTAAAAGAACATTGCTTTTTTGGATTTCTACATCTGCTTGTGTACGTCGCCGAACCATTTCTATACGTTTATAGTGTTGATAAACAGAAACAGCTAGTTTCTTTTTAGTTTCATCTTGACCTATAACATAATCATCCAAAAATTCTTTGATTTCTGTTGGTTTAGGCAGGGTTGGACGGTGGGCTTGAGCATCTTGGTTTGCATCATCTGTAATGATTTCATTACAAATATCTATACATTCATTGCAAATGTATACAGTTGGCCCGGCAATGAGCTTTTTAACCTCATTTTGAGTCTTCCCACAAAAAGAACAACGTAATGTTTCATCTCGTCTCAAAATCTTAACTCCGCCAAATCTTAACTTAAAATATCTTAAAACTTAATATGAAAAACTTAATATGTTTTAGTTATTCGCGTTTTGTAATAACTTGGTCTATTAAACCATATTCTTTTGCTTGATAAGCACTCATAATTCTATCACGCTCAACATCATTTTCTATTACATCAAATGCTTGTCCTGTATGTTTAGCTAGAATTTCGCTAGTTAGCTTTCGCATTCTCATTAGTTCTTCTGCATGAATGCGTACATCGGTTGCTTGACCAGAAATTCCGCCTACAGAAGGCTGATGTATTAAAATTCGTGAATTAGGCAATGCAAATCTTTTTCCTTTTGTCCCTGCTGTTAGCAGCAATGCACCCATAGAAGCACATTGTCCAACACAAATAGTTGTTACATCAGGGCGGATAAATTGCATTGTGTCATAAATTGCCATTCCTGCTGTTATAGAACCGCCAGGACTATTTATATATAAGGAAATATCTTTATCTGGGTCTTCTGCTTCTAGGAAAAGTAGCTGTGCTACTACTAAATTAGCAATAGTGTCATCAATTGGTGTACCAATAAAAATAATGTTGTCTTTTAGTAGGCGAGAATAGATGTCATAAGCTCGCTCTCCCCGACTAGTTTGTTCAACGACCATTGGTACTAAGGCTGCATAGGGATGGCTCATAATTTTTCTTACTCTTTAGGTTGGTGTTAAATGTATTGAGTTAAATTTTTGGTTTTACTTATATCACTAAGATAGTTAAAAGCTATCTTAGTGATACTAAAAATACATGCTAGTTAATTATACTAAACTAACTTTTATTTTCTTCAACAGATGTCTCTTGAGAACTTTCTGCTTCGTTATGACTATGATCATGCTCATGACTATGGTCATGTTCGTGGTCATGATTATGATCATGTTCGTGGTCATGATTATGATCATGTTCGTGGTCATGATCATGTTTATCTAGTTCTTCACTAGGTACTTGTTCTTCAACAATTTCCGCACTTTTGATAATTAAATCTAAGACTTTATTATTGCGCAACTTGCTTTTGATACTATCGATTGCTCCATCCTTTGTCAAGACGCTCTTGGTAGCTTCAAAAGACATTTTAACTGACTCAGCAATTTGTCTAAGTTCTTGATCTAATTCATCTTCTAAGACTTCTACATTTTCTTTTTGTGCAATTTTTTCTAAAACTAAAGCCCATCTTACATCTCTTGTTGCTACACTGCGTTGAGCATCTCTGATGCCCGCCCAATCAATGTTAGTTGTACGTGGATCTAAGCCTTGGCGGGCTAGAGTATGAATAAAGTTTTGCAAGCGTTCTTTAGTTTGACCTTCTACTAAAAACGTTGGAACTTCAAAGTCATAATCTGAAAGTAGTTTTTCTAGTAAAGCATCTTTTAATCGGTCTTCTGCTTCTGCTTTAGCGGCTGATTCAAAACTTTCACGAGTTTTTTGTTTTAAGTCATCTAAATTTTCATAATCACCTAAGCCTTGAGCAAAGTCATCATCAAGTGCAGGTAATTCTTTTACTTTTATAGAGTTTAATTTAACTTTGTACTCTACCTCATGACCTGCTAGGTTAACATCTCCTGAATCTTCTGCATATTTTACAGTAAAACTTTTTTCTTCGCCTACTTTTACACCGCGAAGATTTTCTGTAAATTCGGCTTGTGTATGAGGAGAATTAACTTCTAGTTGTTGGCCTTCTGTAAGAATATCTTCAGATTCTTGATCTAAGTATTTTCCACGCACATCTATACTAACAAAATCTCCGTCTTGTGCTGCTCTATCTTCTACAGGGTTTAATGCAGCTTGTTGTTGACGAAGTGTTTCAAGTTGGCGGTCTATCATCTCATCTGTAACTATTCTGACCTTTTTTGTTATAGGTACATTACGATATTCTTTTAACTCAAATTCTGGTAATACTTCTACCTTAGCCTTAAATACTAAAGCTTTTCCATCATCAAGGGTAAGCTCATCAATATCTGGTTCTCCAACAACTGCTAGCTTATTATCAACAATGGCAGATTCTAGGAGAGTTGGCAGCATATCCCGCATTACTTGATCACGAATTTCTTTACGAAACCGCGTTTTTACAACTGAAAGAGGAACACGCCCACGACGAAAGCCCGCAATATTAGCATTTTGAGCAACCATTTTAGAAACACGTAAAAAATTCTCAGAAACCTTTTCTGCTGTTACTTCTACCAGAATTTGTTTCTTACAAGATGATAAATCGACTATTTCAACTTTTTGCACTTTAATCAAAACCTCATTTCATCAAAAAAATCTATGCTTAATTCTACAATTTAGATTTGTATCAGGAAAAAGAAAATCTTATATTGATTTTAGCCAACTTAGGTAAGTTTTCTGCAATAGCACTTGTTGACTGTTTTGGATTAGTTCCTGAGATGTGAGTAAAATAGGTAGATAACAAGCTTTACCCGCTAATATAATGAATTTACTTAAGCCTAATTAGCTATTTAATGAATTTATGATGCGAAAGGGGGGACTTGAACCCCCATAGGTCGCCCTACTAGATCCTAAGTCTAGCGCGTCTGCCAATTCCGCCACTTTCGCAAAATTTAGCTTAAAGATTATTTTTTGATTATTTTTTCAAAATAGCTAAAAAGCTTTAACAATTATTAGCCAGTAGTATAGAGAGATAGGTATTTCTGGTCAATTCTGCTTGCCGTAGCCATTTGCTACAGCAAGACTAAAATTAACTCTTAATTTAATTAATCCGCTTTCTTACGCATAAAGGTAGGAATATCTAAATCATCTCGCCTAATATCTTCTCTATTATTTCTATTATCTAAAGGTTTAGTTGAAACCGGCTGGTTAATAGCTGTAGCTGAAGGTATTGAATAGCTTCTAGTTGGTACAGGTTGAGTGCCAACCATTCTATCAAACCCTGTTGCAATAACAGTTATCTTCATATTATCAGCCATTCTTTCATCAATCACTGCACCAAAAATAATATTAGCCTCATCATCAGCAGCTTCTCGAATTATAGTTGAAGCCTCATTGACTTCATGTAGTGTTAAATCTGGCCCACCCGTAATGTTAACCAAAATTCCTTTTGCTCCTTCAATAGAAGCTTCTTCAAGCAGTGGGCTAGCAATAGCTCTTTGTGTAGCTTCAACTGCTCGATTCTCTCCATGAGATGAGCCTGTTCCCATTAACGCAATACCCATACCTTGCATAATGGTTTTTACGTCAGCAAAGTCTAAATTTATAAGTCCAGGAACAGTAATTAAGTCTGAAATACCTTGCACTGCTTGACGTAGTACATCATCAGCAACTCTAAAAGCATCTTGTAAGGAAGTATTTCTTTCTACTGTATGAAGTAATCTTTCATTAGGAATAGTAATAACAGTATCTACACATTCGCGTAGTTCGGCTAAGCCTCTTTCAGCTTGTAACATACGACGGCGGCCTTCAAAAGCAAATGGTTTAGTAACGACTGCTACAGTTAAAGCTCCTAATTCTGTTGCAAGACTAGCAACTATTGGAGCGGCTCCTGTACCAGTTCCACCGCCTAGACCAGCGGTAATAAAAACCATATCCGCGCCTTCTAAAACTTCAATAATTTTTTCTGTATCATCAATTGCTGCTTGGCGGCCAATGTCTGGGTTTGCGCCTGCACCAAGACCTTTAGTTAGTTTTGCACCTATTTGTAGCTTTATAGGTGATTGAGAGCGTCCTAACACTTGTAAATCCGTGTTAGCTACTAAAAACTCTATACCTTCAACCCTGGCTTCTATCATTCTGTTAACGGCGTTACCACCACCACCGCCAACACCTATTACTTTAATACATGCTCCGCTTACTGGGGGATCATCAGCAAATTTTAAGTTCAATGTGTCACCTTTATCCGTTGCCATACGGAGACTCCATTCTGTGTTTTTCTATTATTTTAATAGCTTGTTAATACTTAGGGAAAATCATATATGTGGTGTGTTTTGTTGCTGCATACTACAACAGATTTTCGCTCCTCACCACATTATTTTCCGAAAAAGATAAAAAATTTTTACTTAGGAAAACAAAGACATATATAACTACCAAAACCCACTCTAGAGATCAAAATATATTGGCGATCCACTCCCTAATTTTTGATGCCTTACGTTTTAAGCTGCTAGTATTTTTTAGATAGTTACGCATATTACCATATTTACTTTTATAACCACTTAAAACTAGACCTAGAGCGGTGGCATACTCTGGGCTAGCAATTTCTTCTGAAAGACCGCCAACACCTTGTGGAAGACCACGACGAGCAGGCAAATCTAAAATTTGTTCAGCAATTTCTGGAATTCCAGGAAGTAAACTTCCCCCTCCAGTTAAAACAATCCCGCTAGAAATTTGGCGTTCATAACCAACACGTTGAATTTCATCTTGGATTTGACAGAAAATTTCTTCGGCTCTAGGCTGTAAAATCTCACATAAAGTATATCGGGAAAGAGGGCGAGCAGGTTGTCCCCCAACGCTAGGAATTTCTAACATTGATTGACGTTCATTTTCATCTAACAAATGGCTTAAGGCACAACCTGATTGACGCTTAATTCTTTCTGCTTCAGGAACAGGTGTACGTAGTCCAACGGCAATATCATTAGTAAAATGATTGCCTCCAACAGGAAAAACGGCTGTATGACGAATAGCACCACGTTGAAAGATTGCCAATTTTGTTGTTTCCCCACCAATATCTATTAAGGCTGTGCCATATTCACGTTCATCTTCTGTTAGAACTGCGTTGGCAGCAGCTAAAGGTTCTAGCATAGTGTCGAGAACTATCATACCTGATCGATTAACACTTGTCACAATATTTTGTCTAGCAGTTATCGGTGAAGTGACAATATGGACGGCAACCTCTAATCTCATGCCTAACATACCCAAGGGGTCACCGATTCCATCTTGTTCATCAACTGTAAATTCCTGTGGTACAACATCTATTATTTCTCTATCTGAAGGTACAGACACAGCACTAGCCTGGTCAATAACTCGTTTTATGTCATCGGCTCCTATTTCTCTATTACGTCTCGATACTGCAACAACACCCTTACTGTTATAGCCTTTGATATGTGCGCCAGCCAGCCCAACATAAACTTGTTCTACAGTAAAGCCTGCCATTTGTTCTGCAATTTCTACAGCACGTTTAATTGAATCAACAGCTAAGTCAAGATTTACCACTACCCCCTTACGTAGTCCTTTGGACTCAGTGCTACCAACACCAACAATTTCTAAGCGGTCTTGTTCATTTACTTCTGCTAAAACTACACGCACACGACTTGAGCCAACATCAAGACCAACTACTTGAGGATTTTGTTTTGGCATAAAATTACCTCTCTTTTTGAGCTACTGCATTTTTCTGTGTAGCTTCTTTATTTTGTGACGATTTTGCGGATCTAATCGCAATTTGTGTAGGATGAACAACACTAATAAATCGTATTTGCTCAGCTTGTTGTAAAATTTGAGGATCTAAAAGTTTATAGTCTCTTAACTTTGTTAAATCTCGGTTACGTAATGCTGAAAGTATATCTAATGCTCTTGTTAAGCGTGCGCGAAAATCTCTATCGCCTAAATCAACTTCTACAGAACCTTCTGAAAGTTGAACTCTAACATCTTTTAAGTTAGATAAATCTATTTCCTCAATAAGCGGAGAAAATTTCTTTGGCCCACCATCAAAAGCAGTCATTAACTGTTTATACATAGACACTTTATCTAAATTCTCTGCCTGTGTGCTTGCAACTGTTTCACGTACAAAACCTGTAGCAAGTGGTGGTAATTCTTTATCTAAAGCATGATCATATTCACCTAAAATAACAGCTTCCTCATCCATCCAAACAGGAATTTGTTCCTCCTCAAAGCGAACAAGAATTAAGGGCTTTCTTTCTTCAACACGAATGCGCAAGGTATCAGGTAAAATACGAGTTACTTGAGCTTTTTTAACCCAAACAAAAGATTGAAGTTGCGTTTGAATCTTTTTTAAGTTTGTAGCAAAAAGCGCGCTAGACAAATTATTTTTAATTGCTTTTTCAATTTCTGCTGAACTAATCCGAGAATTACCGCTTACTTCAACATTGCGCAAGTGAAATGCTGGCAAGGAAACCACTCTATTATAAAGGACAACAATTACTACTAAACATCCAATAGCAGCACCAATTTTTAAGGCTATTCGGCTATAGCCACGTACTTTTTCCCAATCTATAGGTGGAAGGCTTTTAATATTTTTAGTAGAACGTGCATTGCGTTTTCTTGGTGTAACTACTTGTTTAATTTTTTCACTTGCCATACAAAAAAAACTCCTACTACCAAACTTCCAAGGCTAAGCTTAAATCTACACCTGAATGTTGTTTAACTTTGTCTTTGACCTGATCAGTTAAATCTAACACTTCTCTTGCTGTAGCATTACCATTATTAGTAATAAAATTAGCATTGTGTAGAGAAATCATTGCTTGACCACAAGAAAACCCTTTTAACCCAGCATTTTCTATTAGTTTTGCACTTGAAAATCTACCTACTTTTTCCACAAAAACCGGCCCAGTACCTATTAAATGATCTCGTCTTTTTTTTAGTTGACCGTTAACTTTTTCAAGTAGCTTTTTTTTATAACTTTCAGAATTGCTAACAAAAACCTTTAGCTCTGCTCCTAACACTAAACGTAAGTATTTTTCCTTTTCTGCATCAGTAAAATGATAGAGTTCATAACCGGGCATTTTTACTATCTTACCTTCACTAATACAAGTAAAACTCTCAATAGAAGAAAGAAATAAATCTCTATTATCTCTATGGCGAATTACCGCGCCCAAAGTCCCTAGATAAGGAACAAATTTTTCTAAGCGACAAAACCCACGTTCTACAATGGCAACAGCTAATTTTGACATTCTATAGCCACAATGAACTTGCACAATATTATCCTTAAAGAGCAAAACTTCTTCTAAAAGTTTTAAGCTAATTGCAACTCGGTTAATGGGTGTGTCTTGAGCAATTATCCGGCTGCCCATTCCTAAAGCTGACCAATTAATTGAAGCTTTATCAAGTTCTGCAATTAATTGGGCTGCGGCTTCTGGTGTTTCTGGATAAGCAATTGCGTCTATTTCTCCGCCTACACCTAAAGCCGTATGGTTGCGCATTTTTTGCCCACAACGCACCGTTACTTCTAATTGCTGACAAATTTCTGTAATTTGCTCTCTTATGTCCATCTGCATTCATTAACTTACAAAATTTTTAGTAATTCTTCTCCAGCTTGCCAAACATTGCCAGCACCAAGAGTTAAAACTAAATCCCCTGCCCGAACGACTTCTTTTAAGCTAGCGGCACCGCTACTAACCGGGCCAGTATAAGCAACATCTCTATGACCAAACTGCTCAATACTACCAGCTAGATTTTGAGAGTTAATTCCCTCAATTGGATCTTCGCTAGCTGCGTAAATATCAGCTAGTCTAAGTACATCTGCTTCATAAAAAGCACGGGCAAATTCATCATAAAGATGCTTTGTCCTGCTATAGCGGTGAGGTTGAAAGAAGACGACTAAACGCCGTCCGCTACTTTTTGCTGCTGCTAGAGTAGCCTTGATTTCTGCTGGATGATGACCATAGTCATCCACCACCAAAACATCATTTTTCTCGCCCTTAATTTGAAAACGACGATCAACACCGTGATATTGACCAAGCGAAGCAGAAATTTTCTCAAAATCAATGTTTAGGTCTAATCCAACAGCAATTGCAGCCAGTGCATTATAAATATTATGTTGGCCTGGAACTTGTAATTTAACCCGTCCTAAGTCGCGGCCTCGGTCACGAACACTAAATTCTGAGCCAAATTTATCTGTTAGACGAATATTTACAGCAGAAATATCTGCTTGAGCAGAAAAGCCATAAGTGATTAGTTGACGTTTGACTTGTGGGATGATTGACTGAACATTAACGTCGTCTAAACATAAAATAATACTTCCATAAAATGGGACTTTATTAACAAAATCTATAAAATGCTGGCAAATCTCTGGCAAATCTTTGTAATAATCCAAATGTTCCCGGTCAATATTAGTAACAATTGCAATGGTTGGAGAGATTTTTAAGAAAGATCCATCGCTTTCATCAGCTTCTACAACCATAAATTCGCCACGTCCAAGCTTTGCATTGCTTCCAAAAGCGTTTACTCGTCCACCTACAACAATTGTTGGGTCAAGTCCTGCTAGATTTAAGACTAGTCCAATCATTGATGTAGTGGAGGTTTTACCGTGCGCACCTGCAACAGCAATTCCATACTTAAGACGCATCAGTTCCGCTAGCATTTCAGCACGTGGAATTACTGGGATTTGACGACTTTTTGCTATTACAACTTCTGGATTATCCATCCGCACCGCTGAAGAAATGACGACAACATCAGCCCCCTTAACATTATCCGCCGAATGGCCTTCGTAAATAGTGCCTCCTAGCGCGGCTAGACGTTCAGTTACAGGAGAAAGCTTTACATCTGAGCCACTAACCCCATAGCCTTGATTAAGTAAAACCTCTGCAATACCACTCATTCCAATTCCGCCAATACCTACAAAATGGATATGTCTATAGCGTTTAAACATTTATCTTACTGCCTCATTTTTTATTCTTTTCATTCATTAAAGCTAGAGCTAAATCTACGGTTTTTGCTGCTGCGTCTGTGTGTGCTAGTTTTCGGCTAGCTATTTCCATTAAATCTATTTTTTCTTGATTATCAATCAAGTCAACTAGTTCTTTTGCCAAGCGTTCTATGCTCAAATCTTTTTGGACAATCATTCTTGCCGCGCCAGCCTGTTCTAGTGCTTCAGCATTTTTTCGCTGATGATCATCGGCTGCTAACGGAAAAGGCACAAGTATTGCGGCCTTGCCTGCTGCGGTTAGTTCAGCCACAGTTGTAGCACCAGAACGGCATAAAATTAAATCGGCTCGGGCAAACTCATCAACAATTTTGTCTATAAAAGGACGTACATCGGCTGACCACCCATGTTGTTGATAAGCTGCCCGAACTTGCTCTAAATCTTTTTCTCCTGTTTGATGAGTAATAGAAAGTTTTCCCTTTTTTGCCTCTAGCTTTGGCAGAGCTTCAATCATTGCCATATTGATTGCGTGCGCACCTTGAGAGCCTCCAAATATCAACAAATGATTTTGGCTAGTGCGTGTTTTTTTAGCAATATTTTGAAACTCTCCTCTAACAGGATTTCCAGTCACAATTGCCTTTCCTTTAAAGTAAGGTTTAGAAACTTCAAAAGTTACCGCCGCTTTATCAATAAAATTTGCTAACACTCGATTAGTAAAACCTGGCAAAGCATTTGGCTCTATTACCATTGTTGGCAAGCCTTGAAGGGCTGCTAGCAACAAAACAGGCCCAGAAGAATAGCCGCCAACACCAATTACAACATCAGGGCGAAAACTTTTTAATAGTTTACGAACTTCTAAAAAACTTCCTGGTAGCATTAAAAGCGATTTTATACGCTTTGCCATTGAAACACTTTTAAGTGCTGCTACATGAATCATTTCCAGCTTAAAACCTTCTCGTGGAATGATTTTTTTCTCTAACCCTTGTTCAGTACCAACAAACAAAACTTCATTAGCTGAGTCCCGGCTTTGAAACTCCCGTGCAATTGCTACACCAGGAAAAATATGTCCTCCAGTACCACCACCAGCGATAATTATTTTAAGTGCCACTACTCAGGCTCCGCTTTAAGATAATTAGAAACATTTAGTATTATTCCAACTGCAAACAAGCTAAACATCAGCGATGTACCACCATAGCTAATAAATGGCAGTGGGATGCCTTTTGCTGGAACTAGGCTTAAAACTACACTCATATTAAAAAATGCTTGAGAAACTAACATTACCGTAAAACCAATAGCTAAAAAACATCCAAACATATCTGGTGCATTGTTAGCAATTTTAACTCCACGCCAAAGAAATAGCAGAAATAGTAAAACTACGGTTATAGCACCAATTAGCCCTAGTTCTTCACCAATTACAGCATAAATAAAATCTGTATGTGCTTCTGGAAGATAAAAAAGTTTTTGTCTGCCTTGAGAAAGCCCTAAACCCTCTACCCCACCGCTACCAACCGCGATTAAAGACTGCACAACTTGGAAACCCTCATCCCGTGCATATTGCCAAGGGTCAAGAAAAGCTTTTAGCCGTTCAAAGCGGTAAGCGACATGAAAAAGCTGCCAGTAAAGCAAAGGTAAAACCGGCAATGCACAAGCACCTAGATATTTTAGCGGTATGCCAGCAACTACCATCATTACACATGTTACTAGTCCCATTACAAAGGTTGTCCCTAAGTCTTTGCCCAACAACACCATACCCATTAACAACCCGCTAATTATTACTCCAGGAATAAAAGTAAGCTTAAAATTGCGTATCTCTGCCGCACGTTTTTCTAAAAAATAAGCTAAGAAAACTACTACAGTTAATTTAGCTAGTTCTGATGGTTGAAAAGAAAAGCCTGCTAAACGAATAAAGCGATGAGTGCCTTTGGTAGCTGGCAGAAGCAGCACAGCCACAAGAAAAAAGATGCTAATTGCAATTAATCCATAAACAACTAAGGGATGCTTTAAGATGCGATAATCAAATCTCATTAAAAGAATCATCCCACCAACGCCAATTACAGCAGAAAGAGCTTGTTTAGTAAAAAAATAAAACTGGTTGCCATAAAGTTGCTGTGCCATTACAGCCGAAGAACTATAAACCATTAAAATGCCAAAAAGCATTAATCCTACTGTAGTAGCTAGCAGTAAGCGATCTCCATAGCTTTGTTCTGTTAATTGTAGTCTTAGCATATTTGTTTATTTTGTAAATTTATAACTTCTGACTTAAAAACTTGTCCACGTTGCTCAAAATTATCAAACATGTCATAGCTAGAACAGGCTGGAGCAAGTAAAACTGTATCGCCTGACTTAGCTA
This sequence comes from uncultured Clostridia bacterium, assembly GCA_964492845.1. Lineage (GTDB taxonomy): Bacteria > Acidobacteriota > Blastocatellia > Chloracidobacteriales > JADJPF01 > JADJPF01. The sequence goes on along the minus strand of CAZBMZ010000007.1, from coordinate 27,288 downwards.
AGGCAAAACCTTTTTCTACAGCATCGCCCATTGTGCTAGCACGTTCTATCGAGCAAACACCGTCCAAGGCTGTAGCAATTTTTTCGGTTGCTGCACCAATTAAAATTAGCTGTTTTACTCTTTCGGCAATTAGCGGACGTAAAGGACTATAATCACTACCTTTATCTTTTCCACCTAGAATTAAGATTAAATTGCTAGGGAAAGCTTCTATAGCCTTTATTGCTGCATCCACACTAGTTGCTTTTGAGTCATTAACAAAATTTACGCCATTGATTTCTGCAACAGGTTCTAAGCGATGCTCGATTCCCTGAAAAGTTGCAATGCTATTTTTCATTGAGGCAGTAGGGGCATTAAGCGCAATTCCTACAGCTAAAGTAACCATTACATTTTCTAAATTGTGCGTGCCACGCAATCGAACATCTTCACTAACTTTAAGCAATATGGTTTCTTGACTTTGAGAATCACGATAGATAATTTGATCTGAGCGCAAAAAGATTCCTTTTTCAAGTTCTTTTTTACAGCTAAAGAAAATTTTTTGTGCTTGGGTAATGTCTGACATTGAGCTAACTAGTTTATCATCAGCATTTAAGACTGCAAAATCGTCGGCTTGTTGATTCAAAAAAATTCTCTTTTTAGCTGTTACATAATCGTCAAAACTAGCATATCTGTCTAAATGATTGGGAGTGATGTTTAAGAGTGCTGCAACTTTTAAGCGAAGACTTTTTGTAGATTCTAGTTGAAAGCTACTTAATTCTACCACTGTAACACTATCATCACTAGAATTATCAACTAGGCTAATTAAAGGTGTCCCAATATTTCCACCTACTAAAGTATTAAAGTTTGCTTCTGACAAAATTTTACCTACTAGAGTTGTAGTAGTCGTTTTTCCATTTGATCCAGTAATGCCTACAACATTTCCTTTAAGAAAATTTGCGGCTAGCTCAATTTCTCCAATTATTTTTTTTCCTGCCTTGCGAGCTTTTTCTAGAGGAGCAATTTCTAGTGGGACACCTGGGCTAACTACAATTAAATCAGTCATTAACAAAGCTTCTTGGCTGTTTCCACCTGTTTCATAAGAAATATTGTGAGAGGTTAAAAATTCTATTTCTGTAGCTAATTTTTCTTTAGATTTAGCATCGCTAACTAAAACTTTTGCACCACGCGAGGCTAAAAATTTAGCTGCGGCTAGTCCGCTTTTTGCCATTCCAATGATGGTAACTTGTTTTTCTTTTAAGTCCATAAAGTATTTATTTATCGTAATTTAAGAGTTGCTAAACTAAGCAAAGCAAAAAATATTGCCACAATTAAAAACCGAAAAACTATTTTTGTCTCTTTCCAGCCAATTAATTCAAAGTGATGATGAATAGGCGACATCTTAAAAATTCGTTTGCCAGTAGTTTTATAAGAAGCAACTTGCATCATTACAGAAAGCATTTCCATAATAAAAACGCCTCCCATAAGTCCAAGCAGTAGCTCTTGTTTAATAATTACTGCTACAGTACCAATACAACCACCTATGCCTAAACTGCCAACATCACCCATAAAAACTTCTGCTGGTGGCGAGTTAAACCATAAAAAGCCAAGGCTTGCACCAGCTAAAGCCGAGCAAAAAACTGTAACTTCTTCTACAGAAGGATTATGAATTAGTCCTAAATATTGAGCGTGTTCTATTCGTCCTGTTAAGTAAGTAAACACAGTTAAAGTTGCTACAGTAACAAAAGTAATGCTAATTGCTAGTCCATCTAATCCATCAGTTAAATTTACTGCATTAGAAAAGCCTGTGATAATAAACCAAATAAACACGCCATAAATCGGCCACCATAAAGTAGGAGTAAAATCTTTAATAAATGGCAAGCTAAGTTTAGCTGGATAACCGCTTAGGTATAAAACTAAGATAATTACCAAGCAGGTAACTAATTGAAAAAGCAGTTTATAACGACCTTCTAAGCCTAAGTTGTTCTTTTTTGCTACCTTTAGATAGTCGTCTGCAAAACCAATAGCACCAAAAGCTAAAACAGAGAAAACCGCTAGCCAAACATTTATGCTGCTTAAATCCATCCAACAAACTGTTGAAATAACAACAGAGGACAAGATTAAAATGCCGCCCATTGTTGGAGTGCCTTGTTTTTTCTGGTGGGATTTTGGGCCTTCTTCGCGGATATATTGACCTATTTGTAACTCACGTAATTTTCTAATTAAATAGGGGCCAAAAACCAAGCTAATAAGCATTGCTGTCAAAGTGGCTACAGCAGCACGAAAAATTACATATTCAAACACCCGCAGCCAAGACATAGAGGGATGAACATGCCTTAAGATTTCATAAAATAGGTAATACAGCACTATGTTTTCTCCCAGCTAAATTTTTCTTTTAGTAGGTCAATTATTAGCTCAGTTTTTACGCCTCTTGAACCTTTAATTAAAATTAAATCTCCAGCTTTAATATTTTCTGCTAAAAATTGTCCTGCTATCTCAACTGTAGATGCAAAATAAGTGTTTTCTTTTGCCATCCCAGCCAAAGCAGCACCGTTAACAATTTCTTGAGCTAAAGCACGAACTCCAACTAACAAGTCTATTTTGTTTTCTGCTATGAATTTTCCGCAGGATTGGTGCATTTCTACAGCCATGTTTCCTAGCTCTAGCATTTCTCCTGCTACAACAATTTTTCTAGAAAAGCCTGTTGTTTGGGCTAGCATTTTTACCATTTCATTTAAGGCATGTGGATTAGAATTATAAGAATCATCAACAACTAAAAAGCCTTCTGCAAATTTAAGCAATTCGCCTCGATGATAAGCAGGACGCGCTAATTGCAAGCGTTCGGCAATTGTCTCAGCAGATAACTCAAAATAGTCCCCAATTGCAGCAGCAATTAGCGCGTTATAGAGCAGATGTTTCCCAGCCAAAGGAAAACTTACTTCTGCTTGTCCCTTAGTTGTAATAAGACGGAATTTGCTGCCTAAAACACCCAAACTTTGAACATTAATTGCGCGGATTTCTGCCTGGTTTTCTAAAGCAAATGTGATGGTCTTACCTAAATGGCGTGTTTGCATTGGCAAAACTAAAGGATCATCAGCGTTAAGCACAGCTAAACCATCTGGTTTTAGCCCTTCAATAAGTTCTGCTTTTGCATTAGCAATACCTTGGATATTTTCAAAGTATTCTAAATGTACAGCCTTTACATTTAGCACTGCTCCAACATTTGGCGGAGCAATTTGACAAAGGCGGCGAATTTCTCCCGCTGTACTCATTCCCATTTCTAAAACAGCAAAGTCAAAATCTGAAGCTTTTGCGCCATCGCTCACCATTTCTAAAATAGAAAGTGGCAGACCATAAGCATTATTTAGATTACCAATGGATTTATGCACCCGTCCTTTAGCTGATAAAACCAATGCGGTAAGTTCTTTTGTAGTCGTCTTGCCTGCACTGCCAGTAATACCAATAACCGGACGATTCCAACGCTGCAACACTGCCGAGGCCAATTGTTGTAAGGCAAGTAAAGTGTCTGGAACTTTTATTAAACGGCCATCAAAATCTTTTGCAAAATCTTCTTTAACAACCGCAGCCAAAGCACCAGCCGTCAAAGCCGCTTCAACAAAATCATGGCCGTCAAACTTTTCCCCTTTGATAGCAAAAAAAAGTTGTCCCGAATGTATATTTCGAGAATCAATGCTATAACCTGTAACTTCTTGCTCTGAAAGAGCTTCTGCAATTTGGTTATTGGCAATGATTTCTACAATTTCTCTTAATTTCAAAATTTTCCCCTCACAAAAACATCTATTATTATTTTTAATTTATTGATTTTTAAGAGTTTGTAAGGCTTTCTGAGCCTCTTCTTTATCATCAAAATGAATAGTTTTATCTTTTAGAATTTGGTAATTTTCATGCCCCTTGCCAGCTAAAATAACTATATCGCCAGAGTGAGCTTGCGCTATAGCAAAGTTTATTGCTTCACGTCTGTCTATAATTTTTACATAAGGAGTATTAGTAGTTTTTACCCCAACTTCAGCATCCAAAATTATTTGTTCTGGATCTTCATTTCTTGGGTTATCAGACGTAATTATCACAAAATCACTTCCTTGAGCAGCAGCTTTTCCCATAAGAGGGCGTTTTGTGCGATCTTTATCACCACCACAACCAAATAAGCAAATCACTCGTCCGGTAGTGACTTGTCTAGCGGTTTCTAGCACTTTAATAAGAGCATCATCTGTATGTGCATAATCAACAACTACAGCAAAATCCGCGTCACATTTAACACGGTCAAAGCGACCGGCAACACTAGGTAAATTTTCTATTGCTTGTTTAATCGTTGCTAAATCAATATTGAGAGAAATAGCTGTAGCAACTGCGGCCATAATATTGTAAATATGGGGTTTACCGACTAGGTGAGAGTTTAACTGTAGCGTTGCGTTAGGGGTATGTAGATTTAAGCTAATGCCTTGTAAAGATAGTTTGTAGTCTAAAGGTTTTACTTGAGAGATTTCAGAAAACCCATAAGTAATTTTTTGGCCCTTAAAGATATCCATTAATCTTTGGCCGTATTCATCATCTAGGTTAATAATTGCTGTAGCGTTTTCAGTTCCAAGACTGCCATTAAAAAGCTGACATTTAGCAGCAAAATAATTTTCCATAGTCTTATGATAATCTAAGTGATCTTGAGTTAGATTAGTAAAGACTACTGCGGCAAAATCTAGGTTATTAGCACGTCTTAAGTCAATAGCCTGAGAGGAAACTTCCATTACAGCCGCACGACAGCCTATGTTTACAGCTTGACGAAGCATTTTTTGGGTATCACAAGCTTCTGGAGTGGTTCTTTGGGCAGGGATTTCTTCTTGGCCTATACGATTGCAAATAGTAGTAATCATAGCTGACTGACCATAGGCTAGATTAAATATTGCATCTATTATAGTTGTAGTTGTAGTTTTTCCATTTGTACCAGTAATTCCAACTAATTTTAGTTCTTTAGTTGGGTACTGATAAACTACAGCAGCAGCAGCAGCTAAGGCTTCTCTAACATTTTTAACTTGGAGCCAGGGCAATGGAAAATTTTCTGGCTTGGATTTTTCAGAAATAATTGCTACTGCACCTTTTTCAACAGCCTGATTAACAAAACTGTTTCCATCTACTTGAAAACCTTGTATAGCAACAAAAATATCTCCTTGACCACAATTTTTTGTGCTATGAGTTATCCCTAGCACTTCTACAGCTTGTGTTTGGTTTATTCCTAACTTTGTTGCTACATCTATTAAATTAACCATAAAAATTTATTTCTTGGGAAACGCTAATGTGCTTTTTGTAAAACCACATGACATTGTGTTGAGGGTGAAACGGCTGTACCTGGTGCTGGGTATTGTTCAACAACTTCACCTGTACCTTCAAAAGTAATTTTTAGTCCTAATTCTTTACAGCGTTGTAAAACGCTTCGCATCCCTTGACGGCGTAAGTCTGGCATAGGCAAACTTCCTTCACCTTCAGAGACTTCAACTATTGCAGGCTTTTTCATGCTAACAGCAACATTATTTAATGGGCTGTTTTTATTAGATATTTCATCATCGATTGCTTGATGAAAAGTTGCTATAGACTCGCTATTTTCACTATTAGAGTTAGAAACTACCTCATCATTATCAAAAGCTTCTAGATCTATATCTTCTTCTAAAGGCATAGAATCATCTATAACACTAGGTTTATCAGATTCAGGTAATTCATAATTAATTTCATCTGGAGGAACATTTAAGTAACGTAAAGCCATTTCAGCAATTTGCTTAAAAGCAGGAGCCGCGGCTTGGCCTCCGTGATGAAGACCTAGCCGAGGCTCATCAATTACCACAATGACAGCAATTTCTGGATTGCTGACGGGAGCAAAACCACAAAATGAAGCATAGTAACGAGTTGGAGCATAACGACGTGTTGCAGGGTCATATTTATGGGCAGTTCCGGTTTTTCCTGCTGCACTATAACCATCTAAGCGAGCTTTTTTAGCAGTTCCTCTTACTACAACACCTTCTAAGATTTTTTTCATTGTATCAGCAGTAGAAGTGCTAATAACTCTACGTCTAGTTACATCTGGTTCAAAAACAACATCTCCAGTAGTCGAGACAATTTGTTTTAATACATGAGGCTGTACCCATTCACCTTCATTAGCTACAACTGAAACAGCCGCTAACATTTGCAGTGGGGTGACACCAACTTGATAACCTATTGGTAAAGCTCCAAAAGAGGCTTCGCTCCAATTTTTTGTCCCACCAACAAAGCCTGGAGACTCACCTGGCAAACCAGCATTTATTGACTTCCCAAAGCCAAAATCAGTAATGCTTTTAAGTAGCAAATCTTTTCCTAGCATTCGACCTGTTTTAATAGCAGCAACATTGCTAGAAACTTCTACAGCCTCACCTACTGTAAGCAGCCCATAACGTCCACCATCTTTTATTGTATGGCCTGCAATAGTGATTGCTCCGCCCTGGCAGTCGATTTTATCATCTGGTCTTAATTTTTTTGCTTCTAATGCACTAGAGTAAGTTACTACCTTAAAAACTGACCCAGGCTCATAGGCATCTTCTACAGCACGATTACGCCGGTTTTTTAGCTCTTTTGTATCTGTTATAGGTATGTTGGGATTAAAACCAGGCAAATTAGCCATTGCTAGCACTTCACCTGTCCTTGGTTTCATAACAATTGCAATACCACCCTTAGCACCAACATTTTCCACAGCTTCGCGCAAAGCTTTTTCTGTGCGAAATTGGAGTTGTTCATCAATTGTTAGAACTAAGCTTTGTCCAACTTCAGGTTGTTTTTCATAGCGTCCAAAGGGTTTACCGTGTGCGTCTGTTTCTACAGAAACAAAGCCTGAACGCCCTTGTATATGGCGATCATATTGGCGTTCTATCCCAGCGGCCCCATCTTCTTCCATTCCAACAAAGCCTAAAATATAAGCTCCAATTTCATCTTTAGGATAAAACCGTTTGGTTTCTGTAACAAAATGAACGCCAGTAAATTTTTCTTTTTCTATCTCTTCTCTTAAAGCTTTTGCCTCATCATCAGTAATTTTACGTTTTAGGCTAACCAAAACTTTTTTAGCTGTTAGTCGGGATAAAACTAAATCTTCTTCCATACCTAGAATTGAAACTAGAGATTTAGCTAATCTATATGGGTCTTTTATTTCATTAGGAGCAACATAAATTGACTCAATTTCAATACTGCGAGCAAGTTCCCGTCCTTTGCGATCAAAAATAGAACCACGCTTTGGAGTAGTTTTTATTGTGCGTTGTTGTTGTCGTTCAGCTAGTTTTGCCATTTGTTCATGCTTAAAAACTTGGTATTGAACTAAACGCGCCTGTACGCCTATTGCCCAAGCTACAAGAAGCACACAAAAAATTACAACCCGTTTTTTGATAAGCGGCATTGTGTTAGCAGCCTTTTGTATTTTGCCATTTATAGGTTGTTTAGATAGCAAAACTACCACTCCTTAAAATTAAAAATTTTATTTTAATCTGACACTTTTTCTGATTCAGCTTTTTTATCAACTTTCGCTACAGGCAAAGCCAAGCCTTGTTGTTGAGCTTTAGAATCAAGCTTCTGAGGAGCTAGCTTTCTTTCCATCTCCAAAGTAAGTTTACGTTGCTGAAGCTCAAGTTTATCGCGCTCTCGTTTTAACTCTTCGCTTTTATAGCCTATTTCAAGTGCAGAAAAATGTTTTTGCGCTGCCAAAATAAAACCATAGGTAATAACACAGCCTAGAGAAATAGCTAAAACCACTAGAACTGTTTGATTTTTACCATCACGGCGTATTACTTGAGTATTTTTTATTTGCTTATCAAAATACTGTGACATAACCTATTTACCCAAAAGACGTTAAAGTTTATCTGGATCTATTCCTAACAGCCTAAGCTGCTCTGCTAATTTTTCAGCACGTGCTTTTTCACTTTCGGCACGCGCTTTTTCAGCCTCAAGAGCTAAACTTTTTTCTTGAAAGCGTTGGGTTAGTTCTAAATATTTAATGAATGGATTTCCATCAGGTTGGTAAAGCAAGATTTCTTTATTTTTAATTTCAAACTTTATTTTTAATTTAGGGCTAGTCCAACCATTCATTTGAACAATAGGAGATAATTGATGGCCTGCTCTAATATAACCCTTAAGTATTTTTCTATCAGGATCAATAACATAGTATTCTTGCACTCCATATTTTTCATAAAATTCAAGTTTCTTTTTCATTTCCTTAGCACGGTTGCCGGGTGAGAGAACCTCAAAAACAACTTGAGGGGCAATTCCTGCTTCTTTCCACTGCATATAAGAGCCTCGACGACCTTTTGGACGACCAAAGGCTAACATTGTGTCTGGAGCAAGTCTGATTTTGTTATCTCCCTCTACTGGATACCAGAGTAGATCCCCTGCTACAAATACATTTGGATCTTCAGCAAAAATCCATTCCATGTTTAATTTTAGTTCTACAATAAAATCAAACTGTTCAGTATTATCAGCCATACGTTTGCCATCACTATCTGGATAAATTATTTCTTTTGCCTTTTTTTGTAGGACTATTTGATCAGTTTTTAATACTTTTGACATAACAAATACCTCAAAATTTGTTTACCCAAATCTACTATAACTTTTCACAAACCCTTAGTTTTGCACTTCTTGACCTTGGGTTAGTAGATTTTTCAGTCTCGCTAGATACTAGAGGTTTTTTAGTAATTAAAGTTACTTTTTCTTTTCTATCACAAACACATTGTGGAAGTCTTGGAGGACATTGGCAAACACCTGTTGCAGCACGATAAGTATTTTTAATTATTCTATCTTCCAGAGAGTGAAAAGAAATTATTGCTAACCGTCCATTTGGAGCAAGTAAGTCTATGGCTTCTATTACAAATTTATCTAAATTAGTTAATTCTTGGTTAACAGCTATACGTAAGGCTTGAAAAGTACGTGTTGCTGGATGTATTTGGTTATAGTCTATTTTATGTCCAAGCTTTCTTTCCCGCCAGGCTACTGCTTTTGCAACAATTAGGGCTAGCTCACGAGTTGTTTTAATGGCTTTAAGCTCTCTATTATTAACAATATGACGGGCGATAACACGGGCAGCGGGTTCTTCACCATATTCATAAATAAGGTCAGCTAATTCTTCTTCTAATAAAGAATTAACAAGGTCGGCGGCTGTTTCGCCTTGAGAAAAATCCATTCTCATATCCAGTGGGCCTTCATGTTGAAAACTAAAGCCTCGGTTAGGGGTATCTAACTGCATTGAAGATACTCCTAAATCTACTAAAATACCTTGGACAGGTAAATAACTGAAGCTGCTTGTAGTAACTGCTCTTTTTATATCTCTAAAATCAGCATGGGAGCTTTGAAAACGTTTTCCAAAGCTAAAGAGGCGTTCTTCTGCACATTTTATAGCAATTAGGTCTCGGTCAATACCTAACAAATGAATATCTGTTTTTGTTGAAAGCAAAGCCTCGCTATGGCCGCCTAAGCCAAGAGTACAGTCAATAAACAACCCATTTGAAATTGTTTCAAAGCTTGTTAATATTTCTGTAAGTAAAACTGAACGATGAAAAAAGCTTGTTGCTGACACAGCCAAACTCCTTAAAAATTTTAATTTTGTTTTAGCTTACTTTAAGCCGTGCCTAATTAGTTTAGATAAACATTTTGTGTGAGGGTTAATATTATAATTAATTTCTTTAAGCAGAACTTTAACTGAAAAAGGCCAACACACTAAAAAAAAGCTACTTTTGCTTTTTTACAACCAAAATACTACGCCACTACTAGTGGTCTGTCAAGCAAAAACTCCAACTACTAATATTATTTATATACTGTAAGTTAGCTAACTAAAGCTTGAGTTTTTCCTGAACTTTAAATTGTTTTTTTATTCAAATTTATAACCTTATTTATGAGTAAATAATTTTTTGTACGTATATTATTGTATAGTGATAGTATAATTAGATAGGTAATTTAGCGAAGTTAGGTTAGTTAATTTATTCTATTTACAGCTAACAAAAGTTAAAACATCTTCCCTGACAACAAGACAGTTTTTAGCAAGTGTGTTATGATGGCCGTTTATCAAAAAGAGACCTGTAAAAAATACTAGTTTTTAGGTGAAAGAGTATCTATTCATGCAGTGGTCAGGAGCAATACTTTATGCTTTAGTTGCAGCAATAGCAAACATTGTAGGTGGTTTGTTTATTTCCTCCAGACCAGCAGTAGATCCTAAAATTCTTAAGTATTTAATTGCTAGTGGTGCTGGATTTATGTTGGCAGCAACTTTTTTAAGAATAATTCCAGCTAGTTTAGAAATAAATCCTGGCAATAACACTCAAACACTAATGATAGTGCTTGCAGGATATTTACTAATACAATTTTTTGAACATACTCTAGCATCCCATTTTCACTTTGGCGAAGAAACCCATGCACATTTGCTATCGGTTGCATCAGCTTACACGGCTGTTGGTGGTTTGGCAATGCACACATTTTTTGATGGTATTTCTATAGGTGCAGGATTTGCAGTTGATGTTAAGTTAGGAATACTTATTTTTATTGCTATAATAATGCATAAATTACCTGAAGGCTTTACAGTTGCGTCCATAATGATTGCTGCTGGTCAAAGTCGCTCTACTGCATTTTTCGCAAGTGTTTTTATTGGTGTAGTAACATTGATTGGAACACTGGCAATAGTTATTTTTAAGCAAACATCTCACTATGCTTTACCTTTGTCTGCTGGTGTTACGCTTTATGTTGCTGCTTCGGACTTAATTCCAGAAGTAAATAGCGGTTCAGAACGTACTACCATTCCATTAGCGGTATTTGGCGGAGTAGTACTTTACTATGCTACAGAAAAATTACTAGATTTTTTAATCATTTCTTAACCAAAGCCTCAACTTAATCATATGGTTGATCTGCGAGGTAAACAATGGCGTTTCAAGTAATATTTGAAGGATTAAAAGAAAATAGCCCAGAAAAAAGAGAGTTTGTTAAAGGCAAACTAATAGAAAAGTTTAAAGTACCTAGTGATAAAGCAGAACGTATGATTGCTTCTGCTCCTATTGTAGTAAAAAAAGGTTTAACACAAGATCAAGCCAATAAATACAAATCCGCTTTAGAATCTATTGGAGCTATAGCAACAATAAATCTTATTGCTGATGAAACAGACATAGTAAAAGAGTCTGCTCCTACTCCAATTGATCAAGCCCCTATTCCAGCTAAAACGGTTGAACCACCCCAAGCAAGTTCTCAAGCAAGTTCTATTGTAGAAGTAAGCAATCCAGAAATAGTAAAAATTAGTGAAAGTAAGCCGCTACCGCCACTCTTTGCAGAAGTTGAAAGTTCTGCTCCAAAACAAAATGCTTTAGATTCAGATTACCCTATTTTTTATGAAGCTAATGAAGTAAAAGACGAGAAGTTAAATAAACAACCTTTAGGCAAAGCTACCGCTAGACAAACTAACGCAAGTATAGATCCTTATAAAACTACCCCTGATTTACCAGAAATGACCTCGGATCTTAAGGGTGATGCTGCAACCATACAACAACCCCTTGCTAATAAACCAAATCAAGTTAAGGGTGAATGGTGGCAAAGTGTTAAAGTACTGAACCCACTATATGATGAAACAGCTAAGTCTGTTACCCCTATATCTAGTGGTCGTGTCTCTGCAAATGACTATGGTTTTAGTATTGCACATCCAACAATTGAGCGAATACCTTATGATGATGTACAGCTAATTTCAACTTTTCAGATGGGTTTTGGTGCAAGTCCACGTTTATTTATAGATATTTTTGTTAGTTCATCGCCTAGACCTATACGCTTAGATATTGATTTAATTAACTTTCCTTCTTTTGGCCTAACTCGTCCAGATGATTTATCTGACCGTATTAGCGCGGCAGTAACAGCATTAATTGAGCGTAACTATTCTGTTGTTATAGATTTAACAACTTATAAATTGCTTAAAGATAAAACAAAGATAAAAATAGTAGCATCTGATCGGGAAATAGAAAAATATTGCGGTAAGTTACAATTAGAAGTAGAAAAAGGGCTTTCTCCAGAAGCAAATACAAATATTATCAGTTGCCAACAAGCTAATGAATTGTTAAATTCTCAAGATCCTTGGGTAAGTGCGCCGCCCCAGGCTTTTCCTTACGCAAATCAAGTACCTCCAACAATGATGACTCCTGCACCAGGAATGCCTCCAAATCAAGCTGGATTTAACCCTAATTTCCAGCCTGGTGCAATGTCTCCTGAAGCGTATAACACACAGCCTATTAGACCAGCTAACACTGCTCCAGGAATGAACCAAAATCCAAATCAAATGGCACCCCCTGTACGCCAAAGCTATCCGCTTCAACAACCTTATCCACCAAACCAAGCACAACCCTATCCACCTAACCAAGCGCAACCCTACCCACCTAATCAGGGTCAATATCCTCCCCCAACTCCTGGATATAGCCCTAATCCTATGCCTTACCAGCCAAATCAGCCTCAATATCAGCCCTATGCACCACCTCCACAAATGGCACCTGGGCCAAGACCACCTTTTGCACCACCTATGCCTAATCAGCCAAACGCAATGTATCAACCTCCTCCTTTTGCTCCGCCTGTACCTGGTCAACTGCCAGTTGCCTCACCTATAGGACAAACTTATTCTGATGCAACTAGAAATTCTGAGGTAACCAAAGCCTTTGAAGACGCTCAGTCAGCATTGATTTTTTCTATTGTTGGTTTAATTTGCACTTGTCTGTTTCCGCTTTCAGTAGTCGGTTTAATCAAATCTCAAAATGCACTTAAAATCTTAGATAAGTATGCAATTGCAGAAAATCGCAGCAAAGCTATGGTAGCTAAAGTTATTTCTATTATATCTTTAGTCTTTAGCGCGATAATGTTACTAAGATTTTTTATGAACTAACAACTTTAATGTTATGTGTCAAAAATAAAAACCTTAGCTTGTTTTATTTTGTACTATCTTGTTTTATCTCTGAAATAATATATTTATCTTTATATTTTATAAATAATCAACAGTCATTCTATGTTACATATATCTTTAATATAACTATTTGTTTTATTTTATATTTTGCAAATATAAAAATTTTATCTAACATAAGTAATTCATATAATACCATATTAATACTTATTTTTATATTTGGAATATTATATAGATTAACATTAATCTTTTTACCTCCATTTCTATCTGATGATATTTATCGTTATATTTGGGACGGCTATATACAGACTCAAGGTATTAACCCTTATTTATATTCTCCAAATGCTTTAGAATTAATAGATTATAGAAATTTATCTATTTACAATTCTATTAATCATCCTCACTTACCAACAATTTATCCAGCTTTAGCACAAGTGTTATTTTTCTTAACTTTTTTATTTAGTAAAGATAACATTATTGGTATTAAAATATTATTACTTATTTTTGAAATATTAACCAATTTAGTATTACTTAAAACACTTAATTTATTAAATATTAATCCAACAAATTTAGCAATCTACGCGCTTTGTCCATTGCCAATAGTTGAATTTTTTATTAGCGGACATATTGACGCAGTAGGAATATTTTTTTTAGCTCTTTTTATTTACACAGTTTTATCAAAAAGAGTTACTTTATCTGCAATAGCTCTCTCTAGTGCCGTTTTAATAAAGATAATGCCTATTATTTTTTTACCTATTACTTTTTATTATATCAAAAGAAAATATTTACTAGCATTTTATACAGTTTTTCTAACAACAATACTTTTATTATACTTACCCTACTTAAATATTGGACATAAAGTTTTAGGATCTTTTAACACTTTTATTAAAGATTTTTATTTTAATAGTTCTACATTTTCTTTACTATATTTTTTTACTAATCAAAGTAAATTATCTAGTTTTATTTGTTATATATTTTTAGTTATTTGGATAATAATTATTTTACTTAAAAAGCAAGATTTTATACTTACTATTTTTTTATTTTTAGCAGGTATTTATATTTTTTCTCCAATAGTACATCCTTGGTATTTAACTTGGATTATTCCACTTTTAATATTTATTCCAAGCAAAGCTTTTTTTTGGTTAATTATGTCTTGCCAATTTTCCTACTATATTTTAATTAAATACACACAAGAAAATGTTTGGCAAGAATCTACCATTATCAAATTAATTGAGTATCTACCATTTTTTGCTTTACTAATATGGGATCTGCTAAGATTTCGAGCTATAAGAAAAAACCATTTTCAGGAACAACCAAACTATGTCAACAAAACAAGTTAAAGAACGCAAAGAAAAGTTTGAAACTTCATCAAATATAGAAATTAAAAGAACATTTTTAGCTGAAGACGCAATTGATAAAGAAGGGTTTTTAGATCTTTCCGAGCCTGGACAATATCCTTTTACCCGTGGTATTCATGCCAATATGTATCGAAGCCGCTTTTGGACAATGCGTCAATATGCTGGTTTTGGAACAGCACGCGAATCTAACCAACGCTATAAATATTTGTTAGAAAATGGTACTACAGGGCTTTCTGTCGCCTTTGACCTGCCAACACAAATTGGGCTAGATTCTGATAGTCCGCTTTCACTTGGAGAAGTTGGAAAAGTTGGTGTAGCAATAGATTCTCTACAAGATATGGAAATACTTTTTGATGGTATTCCGCTTGATAAAGTCTCGACCTCAATGACCATCAATTCTACAGCATCCATCCTGCTAGCTCTTTATATTGCTGTTGCTAAAAAACAAGGTATATCGCTTGATAAAATTAATGGGACAATACAAAACGATATCTTAAAAGAATATATTGCTCGTGGAACTTATATTTATCCGCCAAAAGCATCTTTACGAATAATCACAGATATTTTTGCTTTCTGTGCTAAAGAAGTTCCTAATTGGAATACTATTTCTATTTCTGGTTATCATATTCGTGAAGCAGGCTCAACAGCAGCCCAGGAAATAGCTTTTACATTTGCCAACGCGATTTGTTATGTCCAAGCAGCAATTGATGTAGGTTTAGAGGTTGATAAATTTGCTCCTAGATTAAGCTTTTTCTTTAATGCACATAATAATTTGCTAGAAGAAATAGCAAAGTTTCGTGCTGCTCGTCGTCTTTGGGCAAGTATTATGCGAGAACGTTTTGGAACAAAAGATGAAAAATCTATGATGCTACGTTTTCATACTCAAACCGCAGGTAGCACACTTACTGCCCAACAACCTGATGTCAATGTTGTACGCGTCACAATTCAAGCTTTAGCGGCTGTTTTAGGTGGAACACAATCACTACATACAAATTCACGGGATGAGGCTTTAAGTTTACCTACAGAAGAGGCGGCCCGCGTCGCACTTCGCACCCAACAAGTTATTGCCCATGAATCTGGTGTAGCAGATTCAGCCGACCCGCTAGCAGGTTCTTATCTTATAGAACACCTAACTAATGAACTTGAACTAAAAGCTAGAGAATATATAGCTAAAATTGATGATATGGGAGGAGTTTTAACTGCAATTGAAAAAGGTTGGATACAACGAGAAATTCAAGACGCTGCTTACAAGTATCAAAAACAAGTAGAGCGCGGCGAAGAAATTGTTGTAGGTGTAAATAAATTTGCCATCAAAGAAGAACATTCTATTCCTACACTAAGAATCGATCCAGAAATTGAACGCTTGCAAGTAGAGTCTTTGCAAAAATTACGTGCTGAACGAAATAACCAACTTGTACAAGAAGCTTTATCAGAAATTGAACGTATAGCACAAACTAATGAAAACCTAATGCCTTACATTATCAATGCAGTAGAATGTTATGCAACTGTAGGAGAAATTTCTAACGTTTTAAGAAAAATTTTTGGAGAATACCAAGAAGTTTTAGGACTTTAAGAATATGCTCAAGTGTTATGGAGAAAATTGTCCTATTAAAGAGGATTGTTATCATTTTACACAGCCTTATGTAAAACGAAATGCTTTTGCCCAAAGCCCTTATAACCATACAACACAAAGTTGTGAACAGTTTTATTCTAATATTCCAAAAGAAGAATTTATAAGAGAGTCCGCTTATCATATTTGGCTAAGAGAAGGACAACCAGAAAATAAAGCTTTAGAGCATTGGAATGAAGCTTATATAAACGCCTGTATAAGCACAGGAAGAATAAAACGCGAATAAGGAAAAACTAATGGCTAGAAATCCTAAAAGTTTTTCCTTGTTATAACGGTATCAAAGTCTGCGTCAAAAATTAAATGCCAAAATACATTTTCCTTGACAGTAAAATAAAAGGTATAATTTTCTTTACTGCAACAAATCAAATAAAAAGAGGCTAAATTTTATGCAATGTTCTGAATTAGCTAAAAGTTTATATTTATCAAAAAAATCTAATTCTGCTAGCAGCATTTTACAAAGCCTTAATGAACATAAGTTAATTAATTGCTCTGTGGAAGTTTTACAAGCTACAACAGGTTTTGAAAGAGGTTTAGGAATTGAAGAAACTTGTTCTTGTTTAGTAGCAGCATCAATGGCAGCAAGCTTAGCTAAAGCTAAAATAGATGGCAAAGAAGCCGTTCAAAAAATTTCATCCAAAATTGCAGCAGATTTTCGCCAAGAATATCAAACTACTAAATGCAGCGAACTAACAGCAGAGTTTCCTGATTTTTCTTCTGAAGAACGAAAAAACCATTGTTCAAAAATAGTAGAATTTGTTACTAGAAAAACAGTCGATTTGCTAACCAAACAAGAAATTGAAAGCGGCCATTTTAGTTTAACAAGATTTATAGAATACCTGTCAAAACTCCCTCAAACAGAATTTACAGCAGAAAATATTTTTCAATTAATGCAAAAAGTTACTATTGATGAAAAAGAAATTAGTAAATGCCTTAACTTTTCTTCAGAAAGCTATGCTCGCAATCTATTTTATAAAGATAGCCGTTTTGAAGTTTTGATAATGTGTTGGGGCAAAGACCAAAAAAGCCCAATTCATGATCACGATGAATCTTTTAGTGTAGAAAAAATTTTTTCTGGCAAAATCATTAATACAAACTATCAACTCTTAGACCCACAAACAGACGAAATCAAAGAAACAGATTCACAAATTTTAGATGTTGGAGAAGTAATTTTTAGCAATCCTGGTGCTGTTCATAAAATTGAGCCAGCCGATGATTTACCAGCCGTTTCCATCCATCTTTATTCACCTCCTCTAAAGCAAATGAAGTTTTTTAACTTAGAAGAAAAAACATCTTATTGGGCTAAGTTACGCTATCTTTATATCTACCAACCTGAAGCATGGCATTCTTTATCATCTTGTAGTTTGTAATCTACTATTTTTAAGGTACAAAACCTAATTATTAACGCTACATAGATCTTAAAAAATTAAAAATCTATGTCTTTTTTTATTTTTATCTAAAACCTATTTAAAAAAATCAACCACTTACAAACCATCCTTTATTCCAACTTTACACACTAAAATAAACTTGTTATATATATTTTCAAGACTTAAAAATAATTATAATTACTAGTAATTACACGTATGGAACACTTCAACTATTACAATTATCACACAGAAGTAGAAGAATTTTTTGTTAGCAAACGTGGCGCGCCAATGTTGCTTTCTCCGCTAGATTGGTCACTAGTTGAAAGCTGGCGGACAATGGGAATACCCCTACATGTTGTTTTACGTAGCATTAATAAGTGTTTTGAAGGCTATAATGTTGATTCCAACCGAGGTAAACGGGTAAACACAATTTTCTACTGTCACCAAGAAGTGTTATCTAGTTTTAAGGATTATGTAGAATCTCAAGTTGGAGGCTCTGCTAGTAACAATGCTTGCGCAAATAATAAAAAAGAAGTAAATAGTAATTTTTCCAAACAACAAATAATAGGTTATATTACAGAATGCTGTGAAGAATTAGAACAAGCCCGACTATCTGCAACCCAACAAGACTATGAAACTCTTGGAGAAACTCTTAACCGAGCTATTGACCGATTAGTTGAATTAACACAAAGATTAGAAAATACTAGCTTTATTGATACAGAAAAATTAGAAGCCGACTTAACTGTTTTAGAAGAAATAATTTACCAAAACTTACGGCAAAATATTCCTATTCAAGAACTAAAAGAAATAGAAAAAGAGGCCATTAATCAATTACGTCTACATAAAAAGAATATGGAAGAGAAAATTTATAAACAAACACTAGAAAGTTTTATTGCAAAACGTCTACGAGAAAAATTTTTTATTCCTCGGCTAAGCCTCTTTTATATGATTTGTTAGCTTTATTTAATTATCTTTTCATTGAAGGAGGAAAGATAATTAGTGCTTCTCCATTAAGCAACCCTGTAGCTAAATCACCTACTGAACGCACCTCAAAAAGGTCTGAGCTACGATATTCTATTTCTGTTGTGTCATTTTGTAACGATGTGTAAGCTTGTTTGCCAGCTTCTTTATCTAATTGTTCAATTAATATTGCTGCATAAATTTTTCCTGCACCACTACCATTTTCAAGTAACCAATCTAGATGTGGACGTGCAAATTCAGCATCAGAAAAAGCTTGTTCAAAAGCCTTAAAAGTGTCTGTTCGCTGATTAGTAAAACCTACCGCAGAATCATCTAAATGTGCAGCAGTACTTAAAACTTGAATATAGTCTGGTCGATCACTCATAAATAATTATCCTTAGATTAAAATATGTAGATTTAGTTTTATAACCTTAGAAAGGCATAATTATAAGCAGATTATTTTAGCTCTTTCTAGGAAGCTTTCCCGCTTTTCTATAAACTCCGATTAGCTATTGATTTTCTCTTAAGCTTTTGGTTAGCTTTAGGAAAAATTTTTCAATATCTACTAGTTAGCTTAGGAGTAACTTATGTCTGAGCAAAATATATCCCCAATGGAGTCGCAAGTAAAAGAGCTTTGTCAAAAACGCCAATATGGTCAAGCATTAGCTCTAACTAATGAATGGTACATTTCCGCTGTCAAAGAATTTGGGGAAGAACATTTAGAAGTTGCAACTGCATTAAATTATGTTGCTGTGCTTTATCAAGCATTAGGTAAACATTTAGAAGCTGAACCTTTCTTTAAAAAATACCTAGACCTTAGAATCAAACTTCTTGGAGAAAAAGATCCTGGTGTAATTGTAGGTTTAGATAACTTTGCTCTTTATTATCAAACTATTGGTAAATTTAAAGAAGCTGAAGCTTTACGTAAAAAAGCTATATCGCTTCATAAATCTAATGGTGAAGAAACTTTAGAACTATCCAAACACTTAAATAATCTAGCTTCTCTTTATAATCAACTAGGAAAACATAAAGATGCAATAAAATTAATGAAACAAGCCTTAGCTATTGACACTAAAATACTAGGCGATAAACATGCAAATATTGCTGTTGGACTTAATAATATAGCTTCTCTTTATATATCAATAAAAGATTATAAAACGGCAGAAGAATATTGTAAAAAAGCTCTTGATAAAGCTTTAGATGTTTTTGGAGATGAGCATCCAAATATAGCAATTTCTCTTAATACTTTAGGGATTCTTTATCGTAGTGTTGGACGATTTCAAGATGCAGAGCCTCTTTATAAAAGAGCCTTAGAAATTAACACCAAGCTTTTAGGCCCAGAACACCCTAACATTGTTACAACGCTAAATAACTTAGCTACTCTTTATGGAAATATGGGAAAATATGACCAAGCTATAACAATAATGAAAAAAGTATTAGAACTCGACCTTAAACAATATGGTAAAAAACATCCTACTACAAAACTTAGTGTAACTGGTATGATAGAGCTTTATAAAGCAATGGGAAAACCAGACGAAGCTCAAAAAGTCTTACAAGAATTTAAACAATTATAAGTCCAATATAAATAACAAGAAATGCAGCCAATTATTATTAAATAACTAGCTGCATTTTTTGCTTAGAAACTTTTAATTAAATTTTATACTCCAACAGGTGTGCCTTCGCTTTCATCTACAGATTTTTTGGTTACAGGAGGTAAGGTTTCAAAACGTACAAACCCACCTTTTACTTCTTCTAAGGCAATACGAGCAGTGTTTTTAGAAGAAACATGAACTCTAGGTCTTGCACCACTACGTAGTTCGCGGCAACGTCTAGCCGCAACATTAATAAGCTTAAATTTGCTATCTACATTTTCTCGGTATTGATCCATTTATGAAACCTCATCTCAAAGAAATCACCCATAAAAGTTTAGGGCTATAGAACTTTTAACCGCAAATTCTAACAAACTCTATATAAAAAAGGCAAAGCTAGTCAGCAAACCATAGATTGACTTAGACTTAATACTTATGTTTACATGTCAGCACTTTGTGCTAACTGTTAATCAACTTTAACTTTAATCTTTATAATAAATAAAATTTTGAGGAGGATTTATGAATTGTCCACAATGTAGCGAACCCTTACCAGAAAATACTAAATTTTGTATTAATTGTGGATTAAAATTAGTAACTAATCCTCCCAGCGTTGCAACTGCTCCTACTCCAGTACAAGGAATGCCAACACTTCCTGACAATAACCCTAGCCCACAACAAAATTACTTACAGCCTATTTCTAATTCTGCCACACCTGGACTACCAATTGGACAAGCTCTTAGCCCTTTACCAGGTGGAATTATTCCTGCTTATAACCAATATCAAGCTAGCGGTGAACGTAATTTTTTAGAACGAGTAGCAGCTAAAATTCCAGGCTACAAAGGTTATTTAGAAAAAGAATCTCGTCGAGATGTAGATAAACTTCATCGAGAACATTTAGCCACCTTGCTTTTTCAACTTAAAGCCCCAATTAATACTGTTGTTCGAGAACTTGCCGATAATCGTCGGCTTTTTGAAGTCGGCCCCATAGAAAAAGCACTACAAAAACTAGATAAAGTAGAAAACCGTATCCGCTATGCTAGCTATGGTTATGCAGGCTTTTTTGATGCTGTAAAAATCCGTGAAGACCAACTTGACCAACTTTATCATTTTGACCTTTCCCTAGTTGATCAAGTTGAAAATATAAAAATGCACGTTCAACAAGTCCTTGCTCAAGTTGCTGATGCTAAAACATTAAAACAAGCCGTCCAACAATTGGCTTCAGCCCTAGATGACCTAGACGCTAAATTTAACCAACGCTATCAAGCAATAGAAAACCCAGGTTGGTCACCTTTTTAATCTAAGTTTTTAATTTGTTAACTTATTAATTTGTTCTAAAAATCACACTAAGAGTCTTACTTAATGCAAGCTTTTGTTACAGGCGGGACAGGTTTTGTTGGAGGCAATTTAATTCGTCAGTTGCTTAACTCAGGAATTAAAGTCCGCGCTCTAGTGCGTTCCGACAGCGATCAGCGCAACCTAAAAGATTTAGCAATCGATCAAGTTTCTGGCGATTTAGATAACCAAGAATTGCTAGAAAAGGCTATGCAAGGCTGTGAATGGCTTTTCCACGTCGCTGCACATTACAGCCTCTGTCTAAAAGATAGCCAAGCCATTTACAAGGCTAATGTAGAAGGTACAAAAAAAACCTTTGCTGCTGCTCACACTGCAAAAGTTAAACGTATTGTTCATACCAGTTCCGTTGCTGCCATAGGGCTTGCTCCAGAAGGCAAAATTGCTGATGAATCCACAACAACAACGGTTGACCAACTAATTAGCGACTATAAAAAGTCAAAATTCCTAGCTGAACAACTTGCTTTTGCCGCAGCTAAAGACGGTCTTCCAGTAATAATTGTTAATCCTAGCACTCCTATTGGCCCCTATGATGTTAAACCTACTCCAACCGGAGATATAGTCTTAAAATTCCTTCGTCGCCAAATGCCTGTTTATGTCCATACAGGATTAAACCTAGTAGATGTCCGAGATGTAGCCCAAGGCCATATTCTAGCAGCAGAAAAAGGTCGCATAGGTGAACGCTATATTCTAGGAAATAAAAATGTTACCTTAAAAGAAATCTTGGATATATTAGAAAAAATTACTGGTCTACCTGCGCCTAAACATTCAATTCCTCATTTTATTCCAATGTTAGTTAGTTATTTTGACGAACTGCTATTAAGTAAACTGCTTAATCGTCAGCCAACAGTAACAATTAATGGGGCAAAAATGGCGTGTCATCCAATGTATTACCATAGCGAAAAAGCAGTCCGTGAACTAGGCTTACCTCAAAGCCCAATAGAAACAGCCTTACAAGATGCTGTTACTTGGTTTAAGGCCAATGGTTATTTAGATAAAAATATAGGCTAGTAAAGAGCGTTGTTGGCAATTTCTGGCAAAAAAGTTAGCTAAAGTGGAACTAAAGACTTGACGGACACCACTTAATTGATTATTGTATCCATTCGCTTTTTCAAATTTCTTCTTTTTAATTGCTCTCGTAGCTCAGTTGGATAGAGCGTTTGGCTACGAACCAAAAGGTCGCAGGTTCGAATCCTGCCGGGGGCATTTGGTAAAATCAATAAAGTTTCTAACAAAAAGCCGTCTACTCAACGGCTTTTTTTATTTATTTGAGTTTCTACTTCTTTTTGAATTTCAAACTAGCAAATTTCTTTAACCAATAGAATGATCTAAGATTTCAAGTCGCTTGACCAAATAAATTTAAGTATTATAATTTATATAGATTTAACAAGTTTTAATGTTAATTTGATAAAAAGTAGTATCTTTTAAAGTATTAATTAAAACTATGACTATTTTAGCAAATCAATTAAAGGGAAAAATAGATTTTGGCATTATAACAATTCGTAAAGACGAATTTGAGGCTGTTCTTAAAAAATTTCCCGAAAAAGAAACTATAAAGGGCGAACGAGATTATATATTTTCAGAAGTTAAGATTAATGAAAATGAAAAATACAAAATAGCTATTGTTCGTTGCCATGAGCAAGGAGAAGGAGAAGCTCAAAGTACAGCTAATGATTTAATAATGGATCTTCAACCTCAATGGCTTGTTTTAGTAGGTATAGCAGGTGCAACTCCCGCCTATGAATATTCTTTGGGCGATGTAATTGCAACAACACGAGTAATAGACTTTTGTGTTAGGGCTGCGGTTAAAGAAACAGACTTTCAATATGCTGTTGCTGGTGGGCCAATTCGCAAAGAAGTCCAAAATTTATTAGCTGTTATGTCAGATAAAAAACTTAGAGGTTGGAATAAAAGTAAAGCCTTTCAACAAATGCCTCTTGTTAAACTAGAAGAAGCTAATTTTTATGGCGATGAAGCATGGAAAAAAGATCTTAAAGAAAAATTAGAAAAAAATTTTGGTGACAATGTGCAAAAATTACCAAAATTTACAACAGGAGCAATAATATCTGCTGATACTTTAGTAAAATCAACTTCCTTGATAACTCAATGGAAAGAAACAGCTAGACAAGTTGATGCTGTAGAGATGGAACTTGCAGGAGTTTATAGAGCCGCACACAAAGTAGGTGGTGATATACCAATACTTGCAATACGTGGTATTAGTGATATTGTTGGGTTTAAGCGCGATCCTGCATGGACAGAATATGCTTGTCATTCTGCTGCTGCATTTGCTTATGCGGTAATAAAAAATTTAAGACCTATAGAACCTCGAAGTAAAAATGAAAACCCTCATTAGACCCACTTCAACGAAATAAGCGAAGTGAAGTGGGTCAAAATAATTCGCTTACAGAACCTTTTAATTTAGGAATACACCCAAAACATTTTATTGAAAGACCAGAGATAATAAATAGTTTAAAAAGTAAGTTATTAGAAAAATCAAACAATGATTTTGGTAAGTTAAACGCTACAGTTATTTTTGGAATACCAGGCAGTGGTAAAAGTGCAATTGCAAAAAACTTAGCTTGTGATCTTGATATAAGAACACATTTCTCAAAAATTTTAATTACTACATTGGGGCAAAAGCCTGAACTATTAACAAAAATAACTGATTGGATAAAATATCTTGACAAAGATAGTCCTCATTTTTCTAATTTACAATCTGCTTCAAATCATTTGTCTAACTTATTAAAAAACAAAACAGCTTTGCTTATAGTTGATGATGCTTGGGAAATAGAAGACATTGAACCATTTCTAGTACCTAGAGAAACTTGCAAAATCCTTATCACAACTCGCAATAAAAATATTGCCAACTTTGTACAGGAAAAACCTTATGAAATTGGTTCTATGACACAATCACAGGCATTAGAATTAATAAAACGCTTTTTAGGACGCGATTGGTTTTTTAATGAACAAGAAGAATCTAAAAGAGTTGCTAGAAAAGTTGGTTATTTACCTTTAGCTTTGAAAATTATCGCTGAATTAATAGCTGAGAAAGAAACATCTTGGAAAAATCTAATATTAGATCTTGAAGCAGAAATTGCCAAATTGGAAGAAATAGCTCTTGATAGAAGGAGTTTAATAGCTTCTATTAATTTAAGCTTAAAAACCTTGAGCAATGACCATTTGGAAGCTTTTGCTTGGTTAGGTGTACTACCTGAAGATGTTGACATTACAGATAAAATAGCATCTACACTCTGGGACACTGACGAAAAAAATGCTTGCAGATTCTTGTCATTGTTGAGAAAAAAAGTCTTATTGTTAAGTTTTGAAGATATTTCTGGAGCAGTTAGTTACCAAATGCATGATACTTTGCATGACGCGGCTCGAAATTTATTGTGTAACTCTCCAAACCCAAAGCACCAAAATCAATTAGCAGGTCTTGGAATAGACTTTGCCCAAGCACAAAGTCTTTTATTAGAACGTTATAAGAAAAAGTGTAATTCTGAGCAAGAATGTTTATGGGCAAGCCTACCTGATGATGGTTATATTCATTCACATTTGACTTGGCATATGCAAAAGGCTAGTCAAATAGAGGAAATACATAAACTACTTAATTCCAGCACTAAGACAGGTAAAAATATCTGGTATCAAGCACGAGAAAACTTAGGGCAAATAGCAGGATATAAAGAAGACATTGAAAGAGCCTGGCAATTAGCTAGACAAGCAAATGAGCATAATATTAAGTGCAATCAATCTATAAATGTAAAAAATCTTAATTTAGAAATTAGATATGCTTTAATTTTATCTAGTCTTTGTACATTGTCTTACAATATACCGCCTAAATTATTAGCAGCTTTAGTAAAAGCTAAAATAAAAAGTGTTCCTTATGCTCTAGCAATGATGCAACATAACCTAGACGACCAAAGAAAAATGCAAGCTTTATCAGCATTACAACCATATTTAGAACCATACTGGCAAGAAGCTTTTAAGATAGCTCAAGAAACAAAAGAGCCTTATTGTAAAGCACAAGCTATAGCCATAATTGCACCATTTGTAACAGAAAAAGAGAAGAACTTATATCCCATTTTAAGAAAAATTTTGAATGAAACACATCAAATTTTCTGGGATGACAATAGGTTAGCAGCGACTGGTAATATTGCTAGATGTCTTCCAGAAAATGAAGCTCAGCCTATTTTTGACAAGCTACTTCAAGAAGCAGAAAAATATCTAATTTCTGATTCGGCAGATAATATAAGTGAAATATTACTAATTTCTAATTTTATTGATAGTTCAGAAAGAAAAGAGCAACTTATCCAAGAGGCACTTAAAAAAGCTTGGGCAATGGATATGGATGAACAAAGATCGTATTCAACTTTATTTAGGAATGTAACAGAAGTTTTGAGTTACTTGCCTGAATCACAATGGCAAGAAGAAATAGAGAAGTTATATATATTAGCTTTTGAAACTTTCACTGAGGTAGAACACATTGACGCTTTAATAAGAGTAATACCTTATTTGCCAGAACATCTAATAAAAAATATCAGAAGAAAGCTAAATGATAAATTTCCTGAAGTCTATATAAGCTTGTCATATCGCTTTGCAGAGTTAGGTTACAAAGAAGAAGCCTTAAATATAATTAATTTAATTAAAGGTGAGTACAATAAACTTGTTGCCTTTTCAGAAATTGCTCCAAATCTCTTAAAAGATTCTGACTATGCTATTTTTGTTGATATTTTAGAAAAAATAGAAAGCGTTTTATCTAATAATGATTTTTCGGCAAAGTATAAAATAATTTCAAATATAGCTCTTTATTTGCCAGAAAAACTTCTCGAAAAAGCATTAAAAATAGCTGAAAAAATAAATGATTCTTCTAAGCAAGAGAGTTTTATTTGTAGTTCATCTTTATATATTGCAAATTTAGGAGACTCAAAAGCAGCTTTAAGTCTCTCAAGCAAAATAAGTGATAGTTTATTAAGTATAAAGACTTCTGCAAAACTTTTAAGTTACTTGGACAAAAATAACCAAGAAAAAATATCTAAAGAATTATTAGAAAAACTTGCAGAAACTTCTCTTGAGTGGTGGCAACTAGAAACCGTTGCCGAAATAATCCCTTATCTATATGAATCTTATAAAATTAGTGTTCTACAATGTTTAATGGCAGGTATAAATAAAGTAGAAGGTTTTAAACTTGATGAATGGTATGACCTAGAGATAAATGAAATTTTAAGCAATATATCTTTACAATTAGCTAAACAAGGCTATTCAAAAGAATGTGTTTATATCATTAAACTTATGAAAGATGACGAAACTAGAGAAGACACAATAGAAAGCACAATTAGAGAAGTTGTTAATTTCTTAGATGTGGAAGAATTAAAAGAGTTATCAAAACTGGCAATGTGCCTAGGATTTTATAGGAATAGAGCTTTACAAGTTTTGGCTTATAGATTTCTTAGCTTAAATCATCTGGGAGTAGCACTTACACATATTTTGTTAATGTTAGATTGCCCATTAAAAGTACAAAGATCTTATATTCGCGTAGAAGTTTTAAGTGAAGTTGCAGAGTATCTTGTTAAAAATAATCAAAAAGATAAATTGTATTTTCTAATAGAAAAAGCTTTAGAAAACAACATAAGATTTAAGCATTTACTATTAGCTAAACTTGCAACTTATTTTGAAGAAAAAGAAAAAATTATACTTTCTCAACAAGCTCTGGAAATATTTCAACAAACTTTAAACAAAGCAGCAACTAATACTGAAAAATTAGATCTACTTATAGCAATGCTTCCTTTTTTATCAGGTAAAGATAGAGATAAGAGCTTAAAAAAATGTAGAAATATTATTGGAAAAATCAAAGGAAATGTTAAAAACCACTTTAGTAAACATAAATTTATTGATCAATTAATCGAAAGCTTAATAGAAAGTAATTGCTTTGGACAAGCTTTAGAAGTATTAGAGGATATTAAAGAAATTCAGTCACTTGCAAAATCATTACAACATTTTTTTCCTTATGTTACTTGCTTACCAGAACAATATAAAACCCAAATTATAACTAAAGGTAAAAATATTATTGGTAGTATTTATTTTAAAGAATGGCTATAGATCTCAAGAAAAAGAAAACAGGGAAAGAAAAGTTGAGCGAAAAAGAAAA
>CAZBMZ010000006.1:58313-224690 GCA_964492845.1 uncultured Clostridia bacterium | reverse complement strand
TTGCTTAAGCAACCATCTATTTGCAAAGAAAGCATTTGCCAAGCTTTATTGGTGTAAATTATGTTACCTTCAACATCTAAGATAGCTATGTGGATTGATAAAGAGTCTAAAATTCCATAAAGAAAGACCTCTGGGACTAATAAAATTTCCTCAGCATTTATCATAGCTAATCTCCATAACTGTTTTCTAGTAAGTTGTAAGTATAAACAACTAAAAACAGGTTCTTTGCAATTACATCAAATATAAAATAATACTTGTGTATTTATTAATGTATTTATAAGAAGTATGATAACATAGGGAATAATTCACTATATATTAGATAATTAGATAATTATTAGGTATGATTTTTAATAATGTGATTATAATAAAGGTATTTTATTTGTTAGGCAATACATTTTATTTAATAAAACAAAAACCTTTTCAAGAGTAAATTTATTTGACTAGTTGATTACTAACTTGAGCAAACACTAATAAAATTTAAAGAAAAAATTTTATGAACTTGCACAAACTCTTGTTGAATTTTCTCAAATATATTATTTGCTTCTTTGGGAAATCTTTCAAAATCTAGATTTTCTAAGTCATCACAAAAGGAAGCTAATTTTAGTGTTCCTAAAGTGTTGCCAATACCTTTTAATCCGTGAGAAATAAGTATTATCTTCTTAGTATCAAAAGATTTAATAGCTTTTTCTAATTCGTCTAGTCTTTCTTGGGTTTCTATTAAATAAGTAGAAATAATTTCTGAAAATAAGTCTGTAGTTTGATTTTCATCTAAATATTGTTTTAATGAGTTTAATGTAGTGTAGTCTATAGATGTAGGGATGAGAGACTCAGGTATGTTTGTTAGAGGGGGTTCGGGTTCTTTTAATGTTTCATTTGGAAAATCCTTGTTCATATTTTGATACCAACCTTTCAGGACATTTTGCTATTCTGCGCTCACTAAACATATCAAGAAAAAGAATTTAGCCATCAAGTTGTGATAACCTAGAGCAATTTTTATTCCCTATAAAAAGAAACAATTAAATTCTTGGTATTTTATAGCATTAATTGGTATTTAGATTAATTTGCAAGTAACTATCTTTAGTTAAAATCTATTATATGGGGCAAATATCCCTAGACTTAATATCAGCATATGGGGCATTTTGCCGCAATTAAGTATTATATTGTAGTATATTGACTGTAGGCAAGATTTTGTTAAATTGGGGCCAGTTCACATAAAAGATGTAAAGATAGCTAAAAAGCTGCTTTTTAAATTTAATTGAGCAAAAATTAACAACTTAAAGACACTTTACAAAATGTCGTCCGTTTTACTCTTTATTCTTGGCCCCGATTTAATGAAGTTTTACCTAATAATAATTTTAAGTAATTACAGTTGGTTCATCTACACCGCAAAATTCTTTTAGCTGCAAAATTTGTTTTGCTTCATTAATTAAAGCCTCTAAAACTTCTTTAATATCACTTTGTCCACCATCTTGCTTGTATCGTTCAACATAAATTCTTAAGGTCGCGCCTTCGGTTCCTGTACCGGAAAGCCGGAAAATAATTCTTGAGCCATCTGCTAGCAAAAGGCGGATTCCTTGACGATTGCTAATACTACCATCAACTGGGTCTGTATAAGAAAAATCATCTGTTTGGCTAATTGTTGTATCTGCTAAATTATTGCCTACTAAGCTAGCTAACTTTTCTCTTAAAACACTAATCATTTTATTAGCATTTGTTAAGTCTAAACCTTCATAGTCATGACGTTGATAATAGCTTCGGCCAAATTTTTGCCAATGTTCTTCTACAACTTCAACTACAGATTTACCAGTATAAGCTAGGATTGAAAGCCAACAAAGCACCGCCCAAAGACCATCTTTTTCCCTAACATGGTTTGAACCTGTCCCAAAGCTTTCTTCACCGCAAATAGTACATTTATCAGCATCCATTAAATTACCAAAAAACTTCCATCCTGTAGGGGTTTCATAACATTCAACTCCTAAATCTTTTGCTACTCGGTCGGCTGCTGTGCTAGTTGGCATTGAACGTGCTATTCCCGAAAGTCCTTGACGATAGCCGGGAATAGCTTTTTGTGCATATTCAGCAATAATAGCTAGAGAATCTCCTGGGGTAACAAAAAAGTTACGTCCTAAAATTAAGTTGCGATCCCCGTCACCATCGCTAGCGGCTCCAAAATCTGGAGCTTTTTCACCAAATAAATGTTCTACTAGTTCAGCAGCATAAACTAAATTAGGGTCGGGATGCCCTTGTCCAAAATCTTCTTTAGGAGTTGCATTTACTACGGTTCCTAAAGGCGCGCCTAAAATATTCTCTAAAATATAATGGGCATAAGGGCCTGTGACAGCGTGCATTGCATCAAAACGCATAGTAAAACCGCTAGCAAAAAGCTTTCTTAAAGCTTCAAAATCAAAAAGCTCTTCCATTACCGCGCTATAGTCAGCAAGAGGATCAAAAATAGTTATTTGACTATTGGCTATATTAAAGCTAGAAAGCTGGTCTAAATCTACATCTGCATGGTCAATGGTTTGGTAGCTACTGATTTTTAAGCTATGTTGATAAATGCTTTCTGTAACGTTTTCTGGTGCTGGGCCACCGTTTCGGATGTTGTATTTAATTCCAAAATCCGCATCTATTCCGCCTGGATTATGGCTAGCTGAAAGCACTAGTCCGCCTAAAGCTTGCTGGCGACGAATTACAGCCGACATTGCTGGTGTAGAAAGTATTCCACCTTTTCCAACCATTATTTGCTTAAATCCATTGGCAACGGCTAAACGCAAAATTATTTGTATTGCATTGCGGTTATAATAGCGACCATCTCCGCCTACTACCAAAGTTTCTTGGCTAAAATCTACATTAAACTTTTCTTTTACAGCATTAAAAACAGCTTGAACAAAATTTTCTAAATAATTGGCTTGCATAAAAACTTTTGTTTTCTTACGTAGCCCAGAAGTCCCAGGACGTTGATCAGAAAAAGGACTACTTGTTTGTACTTTTATTTGCTCCATATTTGACCCTTTGTAAAAAACTTTAGAAAATTAGGATATTAGTTTATCTTTTAACGATTGACAAAATTTTTTTGCTCTACTAGCTTAACTCTATGACAGAAAATACCTT
The DNA here is from genome assembly GCA_964492845.1 of uncultured Clostridia bacterium. GTDB lineage: Bacteria > Acidobacteriota > Blastocatellia > Chloracidobacteriales > JADJPF01 > JADJPF01. The sequence continues at coordinate 221,579 of CAZBMZ010000006.1, read as the reverse complement.
AACTTCCCGTGTTTACCTAGATAATAGTGCTTCAACTAAACTTGCAGCAGAAGTTTTAGAAGCTATGTTGCCTTATTTTAGCGAGCAGTTTGGCAATGCTTCATCAATTCATAGTTTTGGACAACAAGCTAAAGCAGCAATGGACGAGGCCCGACAACAAGTAGCAAATTTGATTGGCGCACAAGCTAACGAGATTATCTTTCTTAGTGGTGGAACAGAAGCCGACAATCTAGCAATTAGAGGAATTACTAGCAATTACCAAGGTAAAGGCAATCATATAATTACCTCTCAATTTGAACATCCTGCTGTCCGAAACACTTGTACAGCACTAGAAAAAGAAGGCTGGCAAGTGACCTACTTGCCAATTTATGAAAATGGGTTAGTTAAAATAGAAGATGTAAAAGCAGCAATTACTGATGAAACCTTATTAATTACAATAATGCATGCTAATAATGAAGTGGGAACTGTTCAGCCAATTGCACAAATAGGTGAGTTAGTAAAAGAAATCCGTAACCAACGTAAAAATATTTTCTTTCATACAGATGCAGTCCAAAGTGTAGGAAAAATAGCTGTAAATGTAAAAGATTTAGGGGTAGATTTACTTTCTTTGTCGGGACATAAAATACACGGGCCTAAAGGTATTGGCGCGCTTTATTTACGTAAAGGTGTAAGAATTAACTCTCAAATAACAGGCGGACGACATGAACGAGATCGCCGCGCAGGAACGGAAAATGTCCCTGCTATTGTTGGATTGGGCTGTGCGGCTGAACTAGCTAGACAACATTTAGCAGAGATGGAAAAAATTAGCTATCTAAGAGATTATTTAGAAACAGAAGTTAGTAAACTAATACCCGAAATTAAATTTAATGGTGATGTTAGCAGTAGATTACCTAATATTTCTAATATTAGTTTTAGTTATATTGAGGGAGAAGCTTTGCTTATTGCTCTAGATCTAAAAGGGGTAGCAGTTTCAACTGGTTCAGCTTGTTCTTCTGGTTCAACTGAACCAAGCCCAGTATTAATGGCAATGCGCTTAAGTAAAGAATTAGTGCGTGGAAGCATTCGTTTTTCACTATCTCGCTATACAACTAAAGAAGAAATTGATTATGTATTAAGTGTACTTCCTGAAGCAGTAACACGACTTAGGCGAGTTTCTCCGCTATATCGACAGGCTATGTCAACAAAACAGTAACTAAAATGCCATACTCTAAAACGGTTTTAGATCATTTAGCAAATCCTCGTAATGTTGGCGAGTTAACAGATGCTACAGTGACATCATCTGTCATCAATAGTGCGTGTGGAGATCAAATAAAACTTTTTATAAAACTTTTAGACAAAAACATCACTGGCATTAAAATGCAAGCTTATGGTTGCGCGCCAACCTTAGCATCAGCTTCATTGCTAACAGAATGGTTAATTGATAAAAGTATTGATCAAGCAAGTTTATTAGAAACTGATGATTTAATTAAAATGCTTGAAGGTTTGCCACGAGGCAAAAAACATGCAGCAGACCTAGCAATTGAGGCTTTACAAACAGCTTTATCTAAAATTAATAAATAGGGATTTACTTAATTAAATTTATGCAAAATGAATTAACCCCAGAAAAATTTTTTACACTTCAAGAAGCTAATAGTTTAATTCCTAAGCTACGGCCTTTAATTAAAAAGGTAACTAAAATAAGCAATGTGTTACTTGAAATGCAGGAAGAAATTAAAAAAGTTCGTAGTAAGGCTAGTTTAGGCAGTGGTTCTTATTTAGGCTCAAGTTATCTAAATAACATAGTTCTACTAACTACTACAATTCAAGAAGTAGAAAACACAGGTGTTTTGGTTAAAGACTATAGGACAGGATTATGTGATTTTCCTCATTTGAAAGATGGTCGAGTGATTTATTTATGCTGGAAAATGGATGAAGATGAGATTAATTATTGGCACGAAATAGAGGCTGGGTTTGCTGGTCGGCAATTATTATAAAAAGTAGGAGAAACCCTACTTTTTATAATAATTACTTAATATCTTTTAATTATTTAACGGTGCGCTTGTAGCATCAGCATTAACTGTTGGTGAGGTTGATGAGCGCAATACACCACTACTATCAATAAAAAATGTTTTATCTCCGCTAGTTGCTAAACCTGTAGGAACAACAGGTCTTCCAGATATTTCATATCGATTAGGAGCAGGATTAGTAAAAACAAAAATAAAACCACTCTTAGGCCGTTGTGAAGCAGCAACCAAACCACCAACTGTTGTACCTGTTGGTGTGGGAAGACAAGAAGCAGCTAAAGAAGAATCAATAAATTCCTGTGCAAAAAGCTCTTGTGGACTACCAAAAGAACCATTACCGGCTCCGGCTGAATAACTAGCTTCAGATTGGTGAAAAGTACGCATTGCTGAAGCAGCAGAAGTAGTATTAGCTGCACGACGCGCACTAAATACATTTACTACAGAAATAGCGGCTAGAATGCCAATTATTGTAATTACTATCAATAGTTCTATTAGACTAAATCCCGCATTACTAGACTTTAAATTTCTCTTTTTTATACAAGTAGGTTTCCTCATAATTTCCCCGTTTTTAGTTTACTTACTTTAGTGTTTGTTTTAAGGATTTAATCCTTATTCTATTTGCTAATTTATTAAGCTTTTTATGCTTACATTTGACAGATCAGAAAATAAAGTTATTATGATGTTAGCTAAATTTACTTTGGATAAAATTTAGCTAGGCAAATACCATACCAAAATATTAAATTTTAGTTTTGAGCTTTACAAAATTTAATGAAATGTTAATAAACTCTTAACTTAATGTTAATAGTTTATTTTTTAGAACTAAAAAATTTGTTTAAAAGTCACATTTTTTGTCATTTTAGTTGGTAGTTTTTGTAACGAAATATGTCACTTATAAGTAATACCAAAAATGGATTGCTAAAATTTAAACAAAAAAAGTATGTAATCCTACTATTAGGTTTATTTACTATACTTATAACAGTTTTTATTTATTTCTACTCAAAAAAAATAGATTCTATCATTACTAGTGAAGGTGAAAAACAAGCTTCTTTAAGCAAAATTGATAGCACTATTACTGTAGGTAAAACGCTATCATCCGCAGGTTTGCAATTATTTTTATCAACATTTCAAACTAGAGCAATGTGTAAATATAATGATAATTACTATATTGCTACCTCTGGAGGACTCTTAGTTTTTGATTTAGAAGGAAAGCTCATTAAGCATTACACAAATTTAGATGGATTGCCAAGCATAGATTTAACTACTTTAGCAGTTTTTCGCTCACAACTTTGTATTGGTACATCTGACAGTGGGTTAGTTATTTTTAATGGTAAAGATTTTATTCATCATAAAATCCAAAAGGCTGTGATTCGCCAAATTAGCAGTTTACTAGCAACAGAAGAAAAACTTCTAGTTGGAACTTTTGATGGTGGGCTACTTGCTTTTGATGGGTTAAAATTTATACGACAAGATCAAGAAATAAAGCCTATCCCACAAATTACTTCACTACTTCAAAATGAAAGTCGGCTTTATGTTGGGACTTATGCGTCAGGTCTTTATCTATGGCAAGAAAGCCGTTGGCAACAAATCACCAAGCAAGAAACCTTACCATCAAACCGAATTACCGCATTAAGTGAAGATAAACGTGGAGTTATTATTGCGACAGATTTTGGTGTAGTACTAAGAACTAATACAGGAGAAATTGAGAAAATTAATTCTATTCCTAATATTATTTCTTTAACTAGAGTAGGAGAAAAGCTTTGGGGAGGTCTTTTTACTGGTGATGTAGTAGAAATTTTTGATAAATCAACTTCTGTTTATTCTGTTAACAAAACTATTAGTAATACAAACGATAGTGATAAAACAAAATTTACAAATACAATACTTTGGTCAAGTGGTGAGGATCCAAATCTTTTTGCTTTAACAAACAAAGGTATTTTACTAGCTGACACTAGCAAGACTCGTTTAGAATTTGAGCGATTTGGAGCAACTTCCTTGCTCTCACCATTAACAGCCGACCATATAAGCTCAATGACTTTTGATGAACGTGGAAGGCTATGGATTGGTTATTTTGACCAAGGAATTGATATTTTTGATGTTCAAACAATGCAGTTAATCACGCATTTACAAGATACTATCATCAGAGAAATTAATTTTATTTCCCTAGATCCAATTACATCAAAAATGTTAGTTGCTACTTCTACTGGACTTGCTGTTTTTGATAACCAGTTGCAATATAAAATATTAGATGAGCGTGTTGGTATTAACTCTAATATGATTGCGCATGTTTCATTTATTCCTAGTTCTAATAATATTAATAATGAACCACAACTAGCCATTGCTACTGGTAGAGGATTAACTTTACTTCAAGCTAATGTGGCACGTAGCCCTATTTCTTTACCAAACAACTACCTCTACACTAGCGCATTTGTTAACAACCGTTTATTTGTAGGTAGCCTAGGTGGGCTTATTGAAATGGAAGGCTTACGAGTAATTAGAAGTTTAACAATCAATAATTCTAAACTTTCTCATAACTGGATTAACGCATTGCTAGCAATTAATGGAACTCTTTATATTGGAACAAATGGGGGTGGAGTAGATGCCCTTACCCCTACAGGAGAGCTAATTAATTTTTCTTCTGAAATAGGTAAATTTGATGTTAATCCTAATGCTATGTATGCAGATGATCAATATTTATACGTAGGTAGTTTAGGAGAGGGTATTTTTTTATTAGACTTAAAAAGTAAAATTTGGCGCAAATTCTCTCAAGCTTTACCATCTAGCAATGTCACTGCTATTGTTAGCAATGAAAAAGATGTTTATTTTGCTACTAGTAATGGACTGCTAAAAATAGATAGAAAAACAATTTTAGGTAATTAAAAAAATTTTTGGAGACTTGCTAATGTCCTATTTACCCCAAATTTATGACGAATATAGCCCTTTTGAATCAACAATGGCTCGTTTTGACCGTGCAGCAGAGTTACTTAATCTTGAGCCTAATTTATATAAAATTCTTCGTACTCCTAGCCGAGAAGTTTGCGTTTATTTGCCAATTCAGCGCATCAATGGTGATACAGAAATATTTACCGCCTATCGTGTTCAATATAATTTAGCTCGTGGAACGCTCCAAGGCGGGCTGCGTTTTGGCCCAAACATTACTTTAGATGAAATGCGTGCTGGAGCAGCCTGGAGTACCTATAAATGCGCTTTAGTAGACATCCCTTTTGGTGGTTCACAGGGCGGAGTTGTATGTAATCCAAAATATTTACAACCCTTGGAAATTGAAAGAATTACTAGACGTTATACAGCCGATATGTTGGATATTTTAGGCCCAGAAAGAGACATTATTACTCCAGACATTAATACTAATGAGCAAATAATGGCTTGGATAATGGACACTTACTCAATGCATGCTCGTCATAATGTTACAGCAATAGTTACAGGCAAGCCGGTTGAAATGGGAGGATCGCCTGTAGGCAATACTGCTACAGGTTATGGAGTATTATTTTTAATTGAAGAAGCATTAAAGAGATTTAACCTTGCACCAACAGAAACCAAAGTTGCTATTCAAGGGGCCGGACGGCGTGGCAGTAACACAGCACAACTACTATATGAGGCTGGCTATAAAATAGTAGCTATTTCTGATGTTGATGGTGGAATTTATAAGTCTGATGGGTTAAATATTCCTGAAGTTTTAGAGCATTTTGCACAACATAAAACCTTTAAGACTTATGAATTAGCAGAACAAATTACAACTAATGAACTACTTACAATTGATTGTGATGTGTTAATTCCTGCTGCATTGCACGAACAAATCACTAGTCAAAATGCTATCAATGTAAAATGTAAGATTTTATGTGAAGCGGCTGATGGTTCGACTACATCCCAAGCAGATCCAGTACTTTATGAAAAAGGAACATTTGTTATTCCTGATCTACTAGCTAATGCTGGTGGAGCAATTGCACGGCATTTAGAATGGGTACAAAATCGCATGGGGTTCTTTTGGAAAAAAGAAGAAATTTTGGACAATATTAAACATAAAATGTTAAAAAGTTTTCAAGAGATGCTAAGTTATTCAGAAAATCATAAAGTTGATACTCGCACAGCAGCCTATATGCGAGCAATTGATAGAGTAGCAGCAGAAATTAGACTGCGAGGTATTTATGCTTAGTAATTTATTTTTTCATTACTTGGGCAAATCTGTCTAAAAATTCCAAAGTTGTTTGTGGGCGATCTTCCGGTCTTTTTTCTAATGCCCACAATACAACTTTATCAATCTCAGACGAAATCATTGGATTATAACAACTTAAAGGCTCTGGTATAGTTCGCAAATGTTCAAATAACCATCCTTGAACATTATCTGACTCATAAGGTAACATTCCTGTTAAAAGTTCATAAACCATAATTCCTAGGGCATAAATATCTGTACGTAAATCTAGTAATTTGCCTAAGCATTGTTCAGGGGCAAGATACTGAATAGTGCCAACAATCATTCCTGTTTTAGTAAGTTGCGTCATAGCATTATCTTTAGGGCCACCAGCAACAATTTTAGCGATGCCTAGGTCTAGGATAACGGCTATTTCCTCTCCATTTTCTTCTTTAATCATTATATTTGCTGGTTTTAGATCTCGATGGATAATGCCCTCTTGATGAATAGCATTTAATGCAGGGCAAACATATTTTAATAAATTAAAGGTTCGTTCAACTGACCAAATACGTTCTTCTTCTATTAAATCGCTAAGAGATTTACCTTTAACATAATCCATTATGAAAAAAGGCCGTCCTGTAGGAGTTAAACCAGAATCCAAAATTCCTACTACATTAGGATGTTTTACTCGTTTTAGAACTTTCATTTCTCGTTCAAACATTTTTTGTGTATGAGAAATGTCTTCAGCATCTTCTAATAGCATTTTTACAGCTACATTTGTATTAGTTTCTAAATCAATTGCTCGGTAAACTATTCCAAGACCACCTTTACCTAAAACTAACTCTATTTGATACCGCTCATTTAGTTTGCCTCCAATTAAAGCAGTATTCTGCTCTAAGCTACTGCTGGTAGCAAATTCAGCACGTATGTTTTTAACTATTTGGTCATGATTTAAGCTATTTTCTCTTAGTTGTTGGAGTAAGGCTTGTTTTTCTTGATAGTTATAACTAATGTTTTCTATTAAGATAATTTTTTTATCATTAACTAAAAGTGCGGTTGCTTGTAAGTGGTATTCCTTAGCATTTAGGTCTGTTTCTGTCCAGGGGCCAGACTTTAATTTATCATTACTTTTTTGCTCCCAAAATTCTTGAGCATCAAAAAGGAAAACCTCAATAAATGGAAACGCTTGTGTAAGATAAAAATCTTGCGGCCAAGAAAAACTTTCTCCACAAAATTCTTTATACCAATTTGGACTATTGCCTATTAATTGAAAGCTATCTTCTGCTAAATACTCTACTACTAAAAACCCTAGTCTTGCTAGTAAAGCCGATGTAAGAGAATCAGACATATATAACCCTTAAGTAAATAATCTAGTGTCATAGTCAAATAAGCTTCTTTAATAAATTAGAAAAACAATATTAGAAGTTTTCGTTCTTTTCATCATAATCTATAGGCCATTCCATAATATCATCTGATGTATCAAAATCAGCATCAATATCTTGCACAAGACAATCTGCCCATTTATTGTCTTCTACTTTATCTGGCTTATTTGCTTTGCTTGCTTGATTTATTTCATTTACTTTATCTAATTCATTTGTTTCATCTAGTTTATTTGGCTCATCTGTAGCAGGTGTTTTTTCAAGTTCTACAATAAAAGATTTATCTTCCTCAAAATTAGGTCTTTGAAGTAGTTCTATTTCTGCTGTTTTAAGTCTATCGCTAAATTGTCCTGTGTTTCGCTTAGATGAAAATACTCCTGCAACAATTTCATCAAACCTTTCTGGTGATAAACTATCCTCAGATTTTATTAAAAAGTCTGTTTCTGGTTGGGATTTAATATCTGTTTGAGTTGATGACTTAGGTTTTTGGAATACTTTTTTTCTTGCCATTTTTTTACACCTAAATATTACTATTTTTTTGATGGTAAGATAGTTTTCCTTTTGTTGTCTAGTACCAACTGCTAAAAAATACTTATTATTTCTTAAACTATTTAATTATGTTTATTCCTATAAAATTTAACTTTTTCCTAAACATTACTAGAAGTTTTTTGTAAAACTTTTATTGTCTGTTCAAAGTCCCTAGGCAGTGGTGCTTGAATAAATATTTTTTTCTGTAAAAGAGGATGCTTAAAACTTAATTCATAAGCATGTAACGCTAGTCTTTCTATTGGTAGTGGTGATGCTATAGGTTCTATTGGTAAGGTTAGTTTGCTATTGGCAATGTCTAAATTATTATAAATAGAGTCATTTACTACTGGCAAGCCAAGAGAAGCTAAATGTAGTCGTATTTGATGAGTCCGTCCAGTGATTGGCATAGCCCTAAGTAAAGCGTAATACTTAAATTGAGTAACTACACTAAAATTTGTTACAGACTCCCGGCCATTTCTTTTATCTATAACCATAAGACCAGCTATTTTTGAATGCTCTGCAATTGATTCTGTTGAGGAAAACTCTTCACTTGGAGCAACACCTCTTACTAATGCTAGGTAGGTTTTGCTGATTTGTCGTCTTTCAAATAGATCTGTCATTTTGCTTAAAGCTAGACGGTTTTTTGCTAAAAGCAGCACTCCGCTAGTATCAGCATCTAAGCGATGTATATTAGTAATAAATTTTAATACACGCCGACGCGCCCAAGGTGCGCCCATTTCTACTCCTTCTCTAAGCATTAACATTAGATTGCGGCTAGTTTGTTCCCAACTAACAGGAGCAATTAAATAATTAGCAGGCTTATTGATTGCCATTATATAACGGTCTTCATAAACAACATTAACTATTAATTTGCTGCTAAGTCTTAAGGTTTCAACTCTTTCTGGTTTTGGCTTAGGGCTAGTTGGTTTTGGTGCTGGTGTTGTTTTTGGATCTTGCTGGCTCATTTTTGTTTCCTTGATTTGTTTTAGCTTCTGTAAGATTAAAAATACTTACAGCATTATTATGTATAAATTGTTGAAATTCTTCGCTTGAAACATTCTTTTTTATTGTTTGTAAAGTATCTAAGTATTGTTGATAGTGTCCTTCTCCGTAATAAGTTGCATCCGTGCCAAACACTACACGATCTGCACCAACCGTTTTTATAGCTCTAAGAACTGTTTCAGGTGAAACATGAGAGGTTTCTAAATAAATTAGTGCATCCTTTTTGTTTTTAGCTTGCTCAGCTACTGCAATTGCTTCCTGGTGAGAAGTATTAAAGCCCATATGGTAGAGGACAAAAGGCACAGTAGGAAATTTTTTTGCAGCCTCATAAATTACACTAGCATTAGAATTCCTAGAGCCTCCACAATGAAATAGTGCTGGTACTTTATATTTTTCACATAAAGCTAAATACGGCATTATCTCAGGAGCGTTAGCAGAAAAATTATTAAAATCTGGATGAAATTTTATTCCACAAAAATTTTTATCTCTTAAAAACTTTTCTGCTGCCTCAGCACTAGACATTTTAGCCCCAGGTTTTGCCCAAAATAGCGGCTTTAACTTTGGATTAGCTTTAGCAGCTTGAAAAGATACTTCATTTGCTGTTACTTCATCTGAATCAGCAGTTACACCACTAATAGCAGCACCATCAATATTAGAAATAAAAGCATACTGGATTTTATTTTCTTTTATTTCTTTTAGTAAAGTTTCTAAGCTTAAGTCATAACCTCTAAATTCCCCTATATGAGCATGTACATCTATAATATTTGTTTCAGTAGGTTCTGCTTTTTTAGAAGCCATATAACAACTAAAATTGCTTGTATTTAACATAACAGCAAATATCATAATTGGCAGAAACAATAATAAGCGTCGCATTTAACTTTTGGCTTGCTCCTTAAAATTATCTGCCAGGAAATTAACACGACTTCTAATAAAAAAATAGCTGTTCAAGAAAATCAAGTTTTATGTTTGGAAATTTTTATGAGTAAATTTTTTGATAAAATAGCTAAAATTTCTCGTTTAGGTGTTGGCATTTCTGGAGAATTTGCTTCTGCAACTAAAGGAATTGATGCTTGTTGGTTACAGGAAAATTACCCAACACTAGTACATTTTTTTGAATATGGTGGCGATTTAGATCGAGGTTTAGATGAACATGTCCGACGTTGGGCAAATTTAGCCCTACCAACAACTTATCATTTTTTAGACATCAATATTGAAGAAAAAGCAGATTTAACTGAGGATTGGCTAGTTTCTACAATAGAAATGGCTAAAGAAATAAATGCCACTTGGCTTTGTGGTGATGCTGGACGCTGGCATTTTGGCTCACGTGAGCGCGGACATCAAATGTTAATGCCTCCGATTTTATGTATGGATTCTGTCTTAGAGTCAGTTGATAATATCCAAAAAATTCAAAATGAATCACAACTTTGTTGCCTGCCAGAAAACCCGCCTGCGGTTGTCTACTTAGGTGAAATGCACATTTTAGAATATTTTGCTGAAATTGCCGAGCGTGCTGATTGTGGACTACTGCTAGATTGCGCTCATTTAGCAATTTTTCAACATAGCCGAGGTCTTAGCCCATTAACAGGCTTTGACAACTACCCATTTGAGCGAGTAATTGAACTTCATGTAGCTGGAGGAACATTTACAGAAACTCAGGGTTATTCATATATAAATGATGATCATAGCCCTGAACCAATTAAAGCTACTTGGGAAATTTTAGAGTATGTCATCTCTCGCGCTGCGAACCTAAAAGCAATTGTTTATGAATGTGAACATAACAAAGCTGAAGAATGCTTAGATAATTTTGCTAAACTTAATCAATTATTTCCTGTTCAAATAAAAGAATCTCGTCAACTGGTAGCAAAATAATGAGTTATCATACACTGCAACACCTAGTAGTAAGAATGCTTTTTGATCCAGCTTTTGTTAGCACAGTTTATCAAAATCCTGAGCAAGCTTTAGCTAATCTAAATTTAAGTGAGCAAGAAAAAAAACAACTGCTAGCAATTGACCCTAGAGCTTGGAACTATGACCCACTGCGAAAACTGCGAAAACTGCGCAGTTTAGTAGAAGAATTTAAGGCTTCCGCCACATTAGTTTTATCAGAAACTAGACGACTATCTTTTTTGGAAAACTTTTTTTCTAGCGAAATATTTCATCAATTTATCCAAGACCGCAAATCTATGGCCTTAGCTTTTGCTGAATATCTGTCAAGTGCTTTTGCTAAAGGTGAATTAACAACACCTCAACTAAATGATGTTTTAAGACTAGAAACATTAATGGCACGTTGTAGGCGAGATTTAGCTAACAAAATCCGTATTCCTGCACTTCCAGAAAAACTAAATGAAAACTTACGTGTCCGTTTAATTCCTGGTGCTGATGTAGGGGCATTTCAAGCAAACACCGTAACAACAATTCAAGCAGTAGAAAAATACCTCTTTGAAGTAAGTTTAATGCCTGCAATGGTTTTGTGTGATGATGCTCCAAGGCTGGAAAATTTACCTAAAGTAGAACCTAAAAAGAAAATCTACTTACTTTGTTTACCTGGTGCTAATGGAGTTTCTTTAGTTGATATTGATAGATTAGATTATTTAGTTTTAATTGAAGCCCGAACAACTTTAACCATTAGACAAATTATTGAACGGGCTTTAGCTTCAGGCGTAACTCGCGCTAAAGCCCAAGAAATTATTGCTACTGCTTTGGAAGAACAAACCCTTTATCTAAATCAATAATTAATCTTTAGTCTATTCTAACTAATCGAGATATGTCTTCTTGCTTAGGGTTCTTTTTAAGCCGACAATGTTTTGTTGCAGACTTTTTATCAGGGTTAAACCTTATTTTTACTTGATAAACTTGTCCATCCGAAAAGGTTGTTTCATAAACTATATCATCGTAACCTACCCCTGCATTAATGTTGATAGGAGAATTTCCATATTTCCCACATTCATTTCCTGACACAGAAACACTCCCACCATTTTCTTGCAATAAGAAAATACTTCCATTGCATTTACCCCCTTGTTGTTGCCATTTTCCAGTAATCCCCAATTTACCAAAATTTTTAGGTGGTGGTGGATTATGTCCCTTTTTATTATGTGGCTCAGGTGGATAATTATTTTGGTTTTGAGGGAATTTATTTTCATTAGCTGAATATCTAATGTTTGAACCTGTGACTTCTCTTTCTACACCATCACTAGTGCGCATTACCCCTATTGTTGCTTGAGGTAAATTGCTAGCTGTGTTTGAAGGTACTGGATTTGTAGAATTGTTGTCTATGTTTTCTACAACATTGTTTTGATTTGCAGTTTGTTCATCATTTTGTAGCTTTATTAATTCTTTAAGTTGAGCTTGAGCAGATCCTGTATAAGTCCCACTGGGGTATTTTTTAATAAATTTTTCATAATCTTTTTGATTTGTACTATTTCTAGTGCTTTTCCAGTCAAGTTCTTCTTCACTTAAAGTTGTTTTAGAATTTGTAAGATTTGTTTCTGGGTTTGAAATATTTGTCAAACTAGCTGTGTTATTGCTTTGAACCAAACCGTCATTAATAACAACTTTTGCAGTATTTTCAGTTTTGTTATCTGTAGTGGATATTTCACTATTTTGAGATTGAAAATAAGTATAACCGCCTACTGGTAATACTATAGCGCAAAGTGCTGCGGCTACATAAGACTTCCAATTACTAGAGGGAGGTTTTATTACTACTGTGGGTGGAACAACTGAAATAGGTGTAATTACTCTGCTAGTTTTTGGCACATTTTCATCACCAAATGTATTTACTACTAATTTTTGCCCAGTATTTGTATCTAGTTTATTTCTAGAAGTATCATTTTGTAAGTCAAACTCAGATAAATTTGCAGGAGTAAAAGCTTTTTGGGACATGTGCATTGTCACAGCTTCATTTTTAAGCGTTACAACATCTAGTTCTGAGTAAATTTTTTCTAGCTCAAGGCGCATTTCTATAGCAGCTTGAAAGCGTTTTGCAGGATTTTTTTCTAAAGCTTTTAGAATAATTTTTTGTATAGAAATAGGAACTTTACCTGGCAATGGTTGTGGATCACGAGTAATAATTGCACCTATTAAAGCTGTCATATCTGTTTGTGGAAAAGGCATTTGCTTAGATACTAATTGGTAAAAAATTACACCTACTGACCAAATATCAGACTGAACAAATCGTTTACCATCAAAAGCCTCTGGTGCCATATAAGCAGGTGTTCCAGCAACACTTCCTGAGTTTTGGGAAGATTTCATCACTCTAGCTAGTCCAAAATCAGCTAAACGAGGAACTCCTTTATTTAACAATATATTAGCTGGTTTTAAGTCTCGGTGAATAATTCGTTGACTATGTAAATGTTCTAGTCCAGATAAAATTCCAATAGTTAAATTTATTGATTCTGATAGAGAAAGGTCTTTTTTACTCCTTAACCAACCATCCAACGAGCCATCCGGCGCATATTCACTAACAATTACAACATGCTCATCATAGACATTAGCTTCAATTATGGATAAAACATTTGGATGCCCCGCAGCCTTTACCCAAACTTGGGATTCCTTGCCAATAGCGTCTAAGTCGGGTTCTTGGTCTAAAATAATTTTAACTGCTACTTGTGTAGTAGCTAATTTGCTACGTCGTTCAGCCAACCAAACCACACCAAAACCACCTTTTCCAAGTTGACGAATCAAGGTATAAGGGCCAATTTGGTCATTAGGCTTTATCATACAACCTCCCAAGTAGCAGTTATTAATTTATATTAGCAATTCTGTGTAATAGCTAATTATTAATCTTTTATCAAATTTTTTCAATTTTTAATTATTTTTTATAAAGATTTTTATTACTTTATAAAAAACTTTTCCATTATTTTAAAACCTTAAAGCTTTAACCCAGCCATTACTTTTGCTAATTTGATAACCTAGCGGAAAGCGTGGAGATGACCAACGCCCCGGAATGGTTGTCTTGCATTTTGGACACTTACCATTTTGTAAAGAAAATTGCTTAATATGATAAGCATAGCGTTCAATTAACAGTTCATTACAATTATGACACCAAGTATTTTCCCAACCTCCAACACGTCCCGCAGCATTACCAATATAAACATATTTTAGGCCAACTTTTTTTCCTATTTCTGCCGCTTTAATTAGTGTTTTTATATTAGTATTTTCCTTATCCATCATTTTATAATCGCTATGAAAAGCTGTTAAATGCCAAGGAATAAAAGGATCTACAGAAACTAGAAATTCTGCCATTTCTTGTAGCTCTTCTTGAGAGTCATTAAAGCCAGGTATTACTAAAGTAACAATTTCTAGCCAAAAACCTCTAGCTTTTAAGCCTTGAATAGTTTCCAGCACATTAACTAGCAATCCTCCCAACTCTCGATAATTTTTATCCCGAAAGCTTTTTAGATCTACTTTGTAAAGATCTACCCAAGGTTGTAAATAATCCAAAACTTCCGGCGTACCATTTCCATTAGAAACATATGCTGTTAAAAATCCTCTTTCTTTAGCTTGCTTAAAAATAGAAACTGCCCATTCACTAGTAATTAATGGCTCATTATAAGTAGAAGTTATGGTAGAAACGCCTTCCCTTTCAGCAATATCTAGCATTTGTTCAGCAGAAATTGTTTTAGCAGGAGCTACAGCATTAGGATCACGTAGGACTTGTGACGTAATCCAATTCTGACAGTAATCACAATGTAGGTCACATCCTAACATACCAAAACTTAAGGCATCTGTAGAAGGCATAGCATGGAAAAAAGGCTTTTTTTCTATTGGGTCACATTGAAGACCTGCAACATAACCCCAAGGAACTTGTAGTTTTCCACCTTCATTAAAACGTACTTTGCAAACACCTGCTAAACCGTCTGCAATACGGCAACGATGACCACAGGAGTAACAAAATACTCTATTATCAGCTAGTTGCTCATAAAGTTCGCCTTCATGAGTATATTTAGCTAAAACATCGCCAATAACTTTTAATTTTGCACGTTTTTCTTCTCGTGAACCTTGATTAGAAATATTAGCCATAAATGTTACTCCTTAAAAATTTCTGTCTCCTTTAGCCTAATCCCTTAAAGATTTGTCTGCAAGAAAAACGCTTAAGCTTACTTAAAATTTATTTTGTTAATTTAGAAAATTTTTCCTAAATCCTATTGCTTATAAAGTAGGTTTGATAGTAGCCTAGCAAATTATTACCAAGTTAAAACCAAGTTAAAATATGGAGAAACCACTATGCTTAATATGGCATTGCGCCTTATAGGTTCTCAACTTGATGCTAGTGTAGATAAAGAAATTAAACGCAGATTAAAACGTGTACCTACACCATTAAATGAATATAACTATGATGCTTGGGGCTTTCATCCAGAAATGGCTCAATATGGCTTACAACTCTGTGTTTGGCTTTATCGCTACTATTGGCGTACAGAAGTTTTTGGGATTGATAAAGTTCCTTCAGGACGGGTTTTATTAATTGGTAATCATAGCGGACAAATGCCAATGGACGGTGTTAATGTTGCTGCTGCAATGCTTATGGATGCTGATCCTCCAAGACTGGTTAGAACAATGATTGAACGTTGGTTTGGAACTATGCCTTTGGTTAGCACTTTTGCTGCTCGTCATGGTCAAATTTTAGGCGACCCTCAAAACTGTGTAAAATTACTAGAAAATGATGAATGTGTACTAGTATTTCCTGAAGGGGCTAAAGGTTCTGGAAAGCTTTGGTATGACCGTTACACTTTGGTAGATTTTGGTTTAGGTTTTATGCGAATAGCTCTAAAAACTAACACTCCAATAGTGCCTATAAGTGTTATTGGTGGCGAAGAGCAAATGCCATCTTTTTATGATGCTAAACCTTTAGCAAAACTTTTTGGACTCCCTTATTTTCCTATTACACCTACTTTTCCTTGGTTAGGCTTACTTGGATTTGTTCCACTTCCAACTAAATACCGTATTTATTTTGGTGACCCTCTTTATTTTGAAGGTGATGGAAATGAGACTGATTCTGTTGTACAAAAGAAAGTTGACATAGTAAAAGCTAAAATTTTAGAAAATATTTCCTATGGTTTATCTAAACGTAAAAACATTTTTTGGTAATATTTTTGTGAGGGTAAAAAAATTTTATGCGACGTAAAAAGGTTTTAATCACCGGTATTTCTGGCGGTTTAGCTAATCAAGTAGCAGAAATGATACCCAAAACTTGGGATATTATTGGCGTAGGTCTTAGGGATTTGCGACCAGTTAAAGATAGACAAATAGAATTTCATCGCCTAGATATTACTAAAAATAAGCTAGAAGATATTTTTCGCCGTCGTCAAGTTGATTGTGTTATTCATATGGCAGTTAATGATAATCCTCGTTTACCTATCAAACAACGCCATCATATAAATGTTGTTGGTACAATGAAATTGTTAGAAGACTGCGAACGCTATGAGGTTAAAAAAGTCGTCCTGCTTTCTAGTGCTACAGTTTATGGAGCAGATCCCAACAATCCAGTTTATCTTAATGAAGATTTCCCATTAAAAGTTACTCAACGCTATTCAGAAATTAGCGACAAAGTAGAATTTGATTCTTATTGTCGTTCCTGGATGTATAAAAACCCACAAATTTCAACAATTATCTTGCGTCCCTGTCATATTATTGGCTCACATGTACATAATAATCTTACTAGCTACTTACGCTTAAAGTATATTCCTATTCCATTAGGCTTTGATCCAATGATGCAAGTAATTCATGAAATTGATATGGCAAGGGCAATAAACGCTTGTTTAAGACATAATCATAGTGGAATTTATAATATAGTCGGCCCAGGAGAATTACCCTTAACAGAAATTATTAGTATTGTTGGAGGTATGCCTATACCCGTTCTTCATGTTGTAGGTTACTCAGCCCTACAAGCCTTATGGTCATTGGGTATTGGGCCGTTGCCTGCTCCACAAGTAGAATATTTAATGTATCCTTGTATTATTGATGGAACACGTTTTCAAAAAGATTTTCACTTTCGCCCACAGCTTTCTTTAAGTGAAACTTTGCGTTCAACAGTTCTTTATTAGCAAAAAATACTTTTTAACTGGCGAATGTAAGCAAGCCGACTATTTAAACCTCTTGCAAAATACTTGTTAAATATTCCCGTAGGTATTTACCAGTATAAGAATTAGGTGTTTCAATAATTTCTTCTGGTCGGCCAGTAGCAACCACATAGCCGCCTTCATCCCCACCTTCAGGGCCTAGGTCAATTACCCAATCAGCCGTTTTTATCACATCTAAATTATGCTCAATAATTACAATTGTAGCCCCAGCATCTATAAGGCGACGGAAAGAAATCAGCAGTTTATTAATGTCATCAAAGTGTAGTCCTGTAGTCGGCTCATCAAAAATAAATAAAGTTCGCTCACTAGTGCGCTTAGCTAGATATGAAGCTAGTTTTACTCTCTGTGCTTCACCGCCTGATAATGTAGTAGCAGATTGACCTAGTCGTAAATAACCTAGTCCAACATCATCTAATACTTTTAAGCGGTTAGTAATTCTTGGAACACTAGCAAAAAAGCTCATTGCTTCCCTAACCGTCAAGCGTAAAACTTCATAAATATTGCGGTTACGGTATTTAACTTCTAATAAACTAGCCTTAAAGCGTGTTCCTTTACATTCTTCACAAACAAGTTCAACATCGGCTAGAAACTGCATTTCTACTGTAATTGTGCCATCACCTTGGCAAGTTTCACATCGTCCACCAGGAACATTAAAACTAAAATGACTAGCGTCATATCCCCGTGATTTAGCTTCTTTAGTGCTAGCAAAAACCTCTCGGATTACATCATAAACCTTAATATAAGTAACAGGATTTGACCTTGGAGTTCGACCTATTGGAGATTGATCTACTAAAATAATTTCTGCCAAGTGTTTACTACCATCAATTTGACGACAATTACCAACCTTTTCTTGCCATTCACCCCGCTGTTTTTTTAGGTTTGCATAAACTACATCATGCACTAGCGTAGATTTACCAGATCCAGAAACCCCAGTAATGCAAGTCATTACACCTAAAGGTATTTTGACATCAATATTTTTTAAGTTATGTTCTTTAGCCCCAAGAATATGTAAATATTTTTCACCTATTGGACGACGTAGCTTTGGAATTTTGACTTCTAGCTCTGAACGTAGATATTTAGCAGTTAATGAATTTTCTTGTTTTAGAAGTTGCTTAAAAGTACCTTGAAAAACAATTTCACCACCAAATTCACCTGCTCCAAATCCAACATCTATCACATAATCAGCCGATTTAATCATTGCTGTTTCATGTTCTACTACTAAAACTGTGTTACCAATATCACGAAGATTTTTTAAGATATTGATTAAGCGTTGGTTATCACGAGGATGCAGACCTATGCTAGGTTCATCTAGAACATAAAGTGCGCCAACTAAACTAGCTCCTAAATTAGTAGCTAGTTGGATTCGCTGAGATTCTCCACCAGATAATGTACTAGCTAATCTATCTAGTGTTAAATAATCTAGTCCAACATCAAGCAAAAAATGCAAACGACGTTTTATTTCAACTAACAAGCGATCTGCAATAGCTAATTCTGTTTCTGTTAAAAAAAGTGTGTCAAAAAATTTAGCTGCATAACTAATATTAAAAGCTAGGACTTGAGACAAGCTATAGTCAGCTATTTTGATATTGCGGGCTTCTTGGCGTAGTCGTCCACCTTTACAATCATAACAAATAGTATAACCACGATATTTGCTTAAAAGTACCCGGATATGTAGCTTATATTTTTTAGTTTCTAACCAATCAAAAAAGCCTTTAATCCCTATCCATTTTGCTTTGCTGTCACCTTGAATAATTAATTGCTGGTGTTGAGGGCTTAGGTCTTGAAAAGCAATATTTTGTGGGATTTGTGCCTTTTCACAGTATTCTTTCATCTCATCCAAAGCCCAATCAAATTGAGCTTTAGTCCAAGGTTCAACGGCTCCACCCATCAAACTAAGCTGACGATTAGGAATTATTAAATCTAAATCTATCCCTATTGTGTTTCCAAAACCCTGACAAGTAGAGCAAGCTCCATAAGGATTATTAAATGAAAAAAGGCGTGGCTCTGGGACAGGATAAATTACATTACAAGTTTTGCAAGCATATTTTTCACTAAAGTAAAACTCTTTTTCTGGCAAGTTTTGACTAGCTAAAGTGTAAATTTTCGTCTGACCATTACCGGATTGGTAACAAGTTTCTATAGAATCAATTAGCCTTTGTCTAATATCAGCTTTTATAGCAAGGCGATCAACTAAAACACAAACATCAGTTAAGCTATCACCTGTAAAGCTATCAGGCGTTTGAAGTTCAATGATTTGGCTTTGATGATAAAGACGTGTAAAACCTTGCTGCATTAAGCTCATTAGTTGAGCTTGAAGGTGTCTAGCTTGATCTTTTTTCTTGGTAGATTTACTAGTTTCTGTTTCACTTATGGCAGGAAAACCTATATAAAAGCGTGTACCTTCAGGCAAGCTAAGTATTTCATCTGCAATACTTTCTGGAGTATCCCGCTTAACTAACTGACCACATAAATGACAATAAGATTTACCTATTCTGGCAAAAAGTAGTCTTAGATAATCAAAAATCTCTGTTTGAGTAGCAACTGTTGATCTAGGGTTACGAGAACTATTTTTTTGGCTAATAGCTATGGCTGGACAAATGCCTATTACCTCATCAACATCTGGTTTATCCATTCTTTCTAAAAATTGACGAGCATAAGCCGATAGTGATTCTACGTAACGACGTTGGCCCTCAGCATATATTGTATCAAAGGCAAGGGAAGTCTTTCCTGAGCCTGAAACACCTGTTACAACAGTTAATTTATTTAACTTAATATCCACAGAAACATTTTTAAGATTATGTACTCTGGAGCGTTTTACTGAGATCCATTCTGATAAATTATCTATTTTGCTACTCATTACTAAATACTTCTTTTACTGAAAGGTTGATAGGTTATAAATTTACTACTTAAGCCAAATTATAAGCATAACACAGCTATAATTTGATGTAAGTTCTAGTTAGCGTGATTTGTCCAGGAAGTAAAATTTAAGTAAGGAATTTTACGAAGAGAGAATAAGTATTAGCAATTATTTAAGTACAAAAAAATTAGACACAAAAAGCTGTTTGCTAAAAGCAACTTTTTATGTCTAATTTTTGAATATCGATTTTATACTTAATAGTTTAGCACTAAGATGATTTAGCAGCCTTAGCAGCCCTAGCACCTTTTTCTGTGCGGGTATCAAGTTCACGAATACGAGCAGCTTTACCTCGTAATTCACGTAAATAGTACAATTTAGCGCGGCGTACTCTACCAAGTCTAATAACATCAATATGATCAATGATAGTTGCATGTAGTGGGAAGATTCTTTCTACACCAACGCCAAAGCTAATTTTACGTACAGTTACAGTTTCTCTAATACCACCATGTTTACGGGCTATTACTACACCTTCATAAACTTGAAGGCGTTCTTTATCGCCTTCTTTAATCCTTACATGTACTCTGATAGTATCCCCAGGGCCAAAGCTTGGCACAGTGCGCATACCTTTTTTTTCTAGTGCATCTATAGTTGGGTTCATCCGCCTTCATTCAGTACCTACCAAGATTTTGGTTTTCTAATTGGTACTGCCTCCTTACAAACTTAAAATTAAAACTGGTAATTAAATAATGTTGGTTCGCTAGTGCGAGGAAAACGCTAATTTTGCCTTTAATCCTTTATCAAATCAACCTATTTTGGAGAAAGACTTTATATTTTATTAAAGCTAAGAAAAAGTCAGACATAATTTACAGCTAAAATATCTTTTCCTATAATTGGTGTTTTGTAAAAAACATTAAATTTAAGCCAAAGTATATAAGCAAGTATGTTAGGAGGCTTTAGTGTCTGCTGTTACTTCATTTTCTGTTGCAGAGCGATTTAGCGATGTTGGTTTTTCTGAAATTGTTATTATTCGTAACAAAATATTAGCAATGAAACGAGAAGGCCATCAAATATTTCAATTTGAAGGTGGAGAACCTTTTCCAAATACCCCACAAATTATCAAAGATGCCTGTTCACAAGCTCTAGCAGACAATAAAACCCGTTATGCTCCTTCTAGCGGTATTCCTGAACTTTTAGCAGCATTAACTGCTAAGTTAAATAAAAAAAATAGTATCCCAGCAGAATCTAACCATGTAATTGTGGTTGCAGGTGGTATGCATGGACTGTTTGCTGCATTTCAAGCGGTTCTTGACCCTGGGGATGAGGTTTTACTTTTTTCTCCTTATTGGACACCTACCAAAGATCTAATTTCAATGACTGGCGGTAAAACAGTTTTAGTCAACACCTTAAAAGCCATTAAAGAAGGTATTAGCACAACGCTTAAAGCCCACTTAACTAGTAAAACACGTTTGCTTTGTTTATCTTCTCCTCAAAATCCCACAGGTATTGTTTTTAATAAAGAGCAAATGCAAGAAATTGCTAACTTTATTCAAACACATAATTTATTAGTTGTTTCTGATGAAGCTTATGAAGACCTTGTTTATGATCAGGAACATATTTCTATAGCTTCTTTTCCAGAAATGTATAGACGCACATTGTCTTGTTTTACCTTTTCAAAGTCCTATGCAATGACAGGTTGGCGATTAGGTTATACAGTTGCTCCAGAGCCGTTTATTAGTGCCATGAAGCAATCTGTGCTTTACTCAACCAATGGAGTTAGCACCCCAACACAATGGGCAGGGCTAGCCGCAATCACCCAAGTATCAGACTTTATGCAAAAAAATTTAGCAATCTATCGTCAAAGACGGGATCTGCTAGTAAATGGTCTAAATGAACTAGGTTTTGATTGTGCAATGCCTGGTGGGGCTTTTTATGCGTTTCCTAGCATTACAAGATTTGGGAAAAGTAGCCGTGAAGTAGCAGCAATGTTACTTTCAGAAGCTAAAATTGCTACTGTGCCAGGCAATGTTTTTGGCCCTGATGGTGAGGGACATTTGCGCTTTTCCTACTCTGTTTCAGTAGAAACAATTGCTGCCGGACTAGAAGCTTTAAGAAAATTTGCGTGAAAAAAGAATTTGAATTTATTGACTACTTACGCAATCAAATAACTGATAAACCCGCAGATTTAATAGCTGGCATTGGTGACGATGCAGCAATTTTTACTACTCCTAACAATTATCAAAATTTAATTAGTACAGATTTACTAATAGAAGATATTCACTTCAAATTAGACTATACTCCAGCCAATTTATTAGGCTATAAAGCTTTAGCTGTTAACTTAAGTGATATAGCTGCAATGGGAGGTAAGGCTAAATATTTTTTGCTTAGTATTGCCCGACCTAAAACTTTATCAGACGAATTTCTAGCAAATTTACTTTCAGGAATGTTTGAGTTAGCTAAAAAATATAAGGTAAGTTTAATAGGTGGTGATACTAGCGCGTCTTCAGATAAGCTTTTTCTTAATTTGACAATTCTTGGAGAGTCACTTGTTAATAAAGCAGTTATGCGAAGTGGAGCAAAACCAGGTGATGAAATTTATGTATCAGGAAAATTAGGTGGGGCTGCTTTAGGGCTAGAATTACTTCAAAAAGGTAAGTGTCTTACAGACAACACTCTAACAGAAATAGAAAAGTCTGCTTTACTAGCACAACTCAAACCAGAGCCAAAACTTGATTTAGGTAGTCAACTAGTTAAAAATCAACTAGTTACAGCAATGATTGATATTTCTGATGGTTTATCTTCAGACCTTGGGCATATTTGCAAGGAAAGTCAGGTTGGAGCAATAATTGATTCTGCTCTTTTACCTCTTTTTGATGGTGCAACAATGGATCAAGCTCTAAACGGTGGCGAGGATTACGAATTATTATTTACTATGCCAGCCGAAAAAGCTGATCAAGTCAAAGAGCTAGCAGCACTTTTTCCGAACTTAACTATAACTAAAATTGGGGTAATTACTAGCGACTTAACAAAATCCTTAATCACTCAAGACGGTCAAATCCCTCTTGAACCCTGCGGATATGACCATTTTGGTTAAGGTTTTATTATGCTAAAAAAATGCTCTATTTCTGCTAAAACTTCTTCAGGTGACGCGGTTGCAGTACCAACCTTCCCAACTACAACACCAGCAGCATAGTTAGCCAAAATAGCTGATTCTAGCATTGTTGCACCACTAGCTAAGCCTAAAGCTAGAGTTGCTATAACTGTGTCACCTGCTCCAGTAACATCATAAACTTCACGTGCAATTGTAGGAACATGCACTACTTCATCATCATTAAGAAATAAGGAAATTCCTTCTTCTCCACGAGTAATTAAAATACTAGTGTTAGGTAATATATTGCGTAGTTCTTGACCAGCTAACTTTAATGTTTCTAGTGAGTTAATAGTTATTCTAGTTGCTGATTCTGCTTCGTTATGGTTTGGTGTTACAACTGTTGCTGGATGGTAATGTTCAAAATTCTTTAATTTTGGATCAATGCAAACAGGAATATTTTGCTCCATAGCTAAAGGAAGAATTTTTCTTAATAAGCCAGGTGTAATTACTCCTTTTTCATAATCTGAAACTATCACTGCTTTTACAGTAGGTAATAAACTTAGAAAATTATCAATTAATTGGTTTTCAATCTCATCATTTACAGGTGTTTTATTTTCCCGATCTGCTCGGACAACATATTGAGAATGGGCAATTATACGAGTTTTTACTGTAGTTGGACGAGAGGAATCAATTACAATTGTACTAGAGTCAATACCTATATTTTCAAATTCTGTACATAATCTAGTGCCATTGCTATCATTGCCTTGAACGCCAACAATCATTGGTTTAGCACCTAGGGCGGCTAGATTAGCAGCAACATTTCCTGCTCCTCCAATATGTAAAGTTTCCTTTTCAATTTCTACTACTGGAACTGGGGCTTCTGGAGCAATCCGACGGGCGCGACCCCATAAAAACTCATCTAACATTAAATCGCCTATAACTAAAATTGGACACTGCTTAAACTGCTCTAACAAAGTAGCTGCACGTGCAGGAGTTAATCTTTTCATCAAATAAAACCCAGTATATTTTAATTTTTTGACTCAATTTCATCACCGCTAGCAGCTTTTTTATCTGGCCCTAAAGATTTTAACTCATAAGTTTTTCCATCTGAGTTGTAAACCAGATAAGTATTCCAAAGGTCGGTGCGAATTGAGCTATTGATATAAGCAGGGACAAGCAAGTCTGTCAACTCTACTATGTCACGAACACGGGGATAATAACCTTGTTTTTGGTAATAATCCTTAATTGCTTGGTCAAGTAGTGCTAATTTTTCTTTAGTACGTTTTATTTTTTCATTTTTTACTGCTGTAGTAATTAATTCTATATCTTCCCATTGTCCATTGCCTAAACGAACTTCAGAAGCTTGCCAACGCTCTTTTTTTTCTACTCTAAAAGCCGCTGTAAAGAGTGCTTCAACCACTGCTCCACCACGTCCAACATTTTTTGGTGGGTCAATAGATTGTATTCTTACTAGTTCTGGGTCAAATTCAAAGCCAGCAATATTAGAAATAACTTTGCGGGCCTCTTTTGGGCTTAAACTATCTAATGGACTAGCTAAAGCTAGTGTGATCAAAGAGATCCAAAAAATATTGATTAATATAAAAGTTCTTTTCTTAATCACAAATAAAACTCTTTTCTTAAGTTATTTTCTTTATCCACTAAAGGCAAAAGAAGACTCTGGGGTTTAGCCCAGAGATGAATTTTGCCCAAGTCCTTTTGGACTTGAAAAATTAAAAAACTCTAAATCCTTTAGAAAAATAAAGAAGCTCAACATTAGAAGTCTTCACAGGCTTTTGTAAGCCAGAAAGTTTAATGTAAGCTCCATAGTTTTGAACACCAGCTACTAAGTATTTGTTATTATTAAAGATAACAACATCTTTAGGCTGAAATGAATAGCGACTTTTCCTAATACTGGGCCTACCATTCTTTAGCTTGACACCTCGGTACTTTCTCAAATTCTCTGTATTAAGATTGTTGTTGCGAGTACGTCTACCACTGTTTAGTTCTTGTCCTGTAGCTTTCTGTTTTGTTCTTGAATCTAAGTAAGTTGCATCATAAAACTTTTCTAATGAACGATTGTTATTACGTACTTGTTCTATATTAATAGGTTTAGCTCTTAGTTGATTATTACCACCTGCTATTACAAAAGCATCCGTTGAATGACTTTTTTCTAGCTTAAGCTCTATTCTCTTTGCCTTTGTTATATAACCATAAGTAGTTTTAGATTTAAGTCTTTCTACTAGTTTCCATCTAACAGTAGACATAAAAGTTTCTGCTTTGTAACTATTTAACTTAGGTTGCCATCCATAAAGTAGCTTTCCTTTTAAGTGGTTTTCTGCTCTATGACATTTCTCACACAAAGTTATTAAGTTACTTGGGCGATCACTTCCATCACTTTTCCAATACCCTAAGTGGTGTATTTGCAACACTTTCTCTTTTGACTTGTTGCTACAACTAGGATTTTGGCAAGTATGATTGTCTCTATGTAGAATGTATTCTCGTAAGTTATAGTAAGAATACTGTTCTCCTTCTTGGTAAGAAATTCCTTCCACATCAGGGTTCTTTAGCTTTTGTATATCAAATTGAGCTACTTCTACTATTACTTCACTTATAGGTAATATTGAGCGAGCAAATTCTACTAACCTAATATGGGCTTCTAACTTGTTCTCAATACTAGGAGCTAGTAGATTTTCCTTCTTTCTATTTGAAAACTTAGGTTTACGATAGCGAAGCCTACAACGTCTGCTTCTACGATAACTAGCTCTTTCTTTAAGACGTTGGCTTTGGCCTTTAAGTAAAGTTAATTCTCCAGCTAAAACTTCCTCTTTAGAACTAATAGCAGAAAAACCAACATTTTCATAACCACTATCTACACCTAAAGTTATAGGTTGAGCATAGGTATTTCTTTGATATAGAAGCCTAATAGTAAAAGGTTTAGCTTTTACTACTAGAGCCTTTCTATCTCTAATAAGTCTACGCACATGTCCATAACGCTTTGTTGGCATTAGTGCTTTTCCATCAACGTCTTGAACATATACAAACATTTCTTTTTCTATCTTAATCATAAAAACCTCTATTACAGGTAAGTCTCTATACTTACTTTCATAACTATAGAGTTGATCCACTTTGCCAATGTTAAGTAAGGTTTACTTCTAAGCATCACTTCTCCTACCCTTCAGAGATGTTTAAACACTTAGCGCAGGGTTTAGAGCTTGTGGAGTACCCTAAAGTGCCTATATATTCTTACTTAACGTAGCTAGTCTCTTACTACTAGCTTAAGCATAATCAACCAGGCTTAAGCTTTTTCTCTCAAGCCTATCCCCTTTAGGGGTAGGTAGTTGACTCTTCTGGGCTAAGATCTAAAATAGATTTAACCATCATAAAAGCATCCCCGCCATCAGAATAATAAGCTTTTATTCGCTCTACAATAAAATATCCCAGTTTTGTATAAAGATGTTGTGCTTGCTTATTTGTAGTTCGCACTTCTAAGTGTAGTGTAGTTACATTACGGAGTCTAAACCCACTTTCGATTCGTTCCATAAGCCAGCGTCCATAACCACGTCCACGCATTTCTGGAGCAATAGCCAAGGTAATTATATGCCCTGTGCCTTCTTCTTTTATTACACCAATAATAAAACCTATTAACTCTTCAGAAATGTTAATAAGTTTATAACATACTTTATTTTCATGAAGTAAAAGGTAGGCAATCATATCTTGATCAAAAGCTTCCCCTGGGATAAAACATCTTTGATCCAATGCCCAACAAGCTTCTAAATCATCATAATTCATTGGTTGAAGTACTGCTTCTAATTGTTTGCTTATCATAGAGTTAGTTATATAGATTTACAATATTATTTATTTTTACTTAAAACATACTTAATTCTATTACTATATCATCAGTTTTATTGTTGTTCTATTATATTCTCTTTATTCTTTATAGCTTTACAAAGAGATGTGCTATTTACTTTCTGGTAATTAAAGCTAGAATTGTTTAGCTTTTCTTTTGGTAAAATAAAAAATTATTACTTGCAAGATTATAAAAAATTAAGACAAAATAGTTATCTATGAAGCTAAAGATAAAAAGTGAAAGTACCCCGCAGCGTTGTGACATTTGCCATCAAGCAGATTGCCTTGATCCAATAAACAATGTTTGTTTACGCTGTCAAGATATTAAAACTTCCATTGAACAGCTAAGACTAAATCTAGAACTTGAAGAAAGGGAAAATAATTTATTTTTCTCTTTTGGTAGAACTAGAACAACTCAAATTGTTGCAGGACTTTTATCTATAGTGTTTGTATCTAATATTGTAGGTTTAATAGGAACAGTATTTTTAACAGGTTTGATTTGCTCATTACTTGCAATACAAAGAATACTTGATGAGCGTACTTTAACAGGTCAACCAGTGCTTGATTTTTGTATTAATGTAGGTTTATTAGGTAGTGGGTTAGCTTGTAGTTATTTGAGTGGTTGTTATTTGTTACGTTAAAAGTGCTTTAGCTATAGCGAATTGCTGTTAAAAATCTATCTCCTAAAGTGCTTCCCATAGCTAAATAAATTCTTTGAGGGACTTGAAGCAAAACATTTTCTTCATCTTCACACCAAAGTGTAGCACTAGTAATATTTTCACCAAAAAATCCAACGCTACCAATAAAAAATTGCCTTTTTACCCAAAGAACACCTAAACCTTTTTCTACACCCATTGTCATTTGAATTTCTTCATCTGCCCGTTTATCTGTAGGAGCAATAACTATTGCTATAGTTTGTTTTCGTTTATCCAAAGTTTCTACTTCAAGACGATAACTACCCGAAACTAAACAATAAATTGTGTCTGACATTGGCTCTAAACTAACAGTTAAGGTATCTCCTCGACGACAAACCAAATAATCACCAAATTCTGTTAGTGTTTCTAAAGCGTCTCTTTGCTCTTGAGTATGAGCATAGTAGTCAACTACGGCTGCCTGAACCCAATCTTCAAAAGTAGCTGGCCGAGTCAATAGCTTTGCTTTAGGTTGTGCTTCTTGTTCTGGATCAAAACGAGAAAGTATTTTTATTGCTCTAGACAATGTTTCTTGTGAATGAGGCTTTAAACCCTCACCTGTTAAACGCACTAAAATCACAGAAATATTATCTTCTCCTCCTCGCTCTTTAGCTAACTCTACCATTTCCTTAGCAACTACATTAAGAGATTCACCACTGTTAAGAATATCCGTCATATCTTCTGTAGATATTTTACCTGACAAACCATCACTACATAGTAGCAACAAATCATCTCTTTTTAATTCAATAGCATTAACAGCAACTTGTAAATATTCTTGTCCCCCAACGGATTGAAGCAAAATATTACGGTTAGCACTATTAGCAGCGGCTTGAGGAGTAATCATTCCTGAATCAAGCATTACCTGTATCATTGTTTGATCTGTAGTAAGTTGTTTTAAGCGACCGTTTCGCATTATGTAGGCGCGAGAATCCCCCACTTCAGCAATATAAGCCATATCTTTTTCAATAAGTACGGCTGTAATGGTTGCTCCCATAGCATGTAAGCGGGAATCAGCCTTGCGTTCTTCCCTAACAATAGTGTTAGCTTCTTCAATTGCTGCACTTAAACGACTTTGAGGAGAAAGACGACGAGGAAGACGAGGAAGTTCACTTTGCATCATATAGGTAGTAAGCTTACTAGCAATTTCGCCCCCTTCAGCCCCACCCATTCCATCAGAAACAGCCACCAATAAACGATTATATTCTACAGGATAATTATTTTGATAATCCTCGCTTAAGTATTGTCCAGTATAAGGATCTGATATCAATAAACAATCTTCATTGTTACTACGAACTAAGCCTATATCTGTGATACCTACCACACTAGTAGTGATAATATTTTGTGACATAAATATACTTAATTATATTTTTAATATTTATATATTACCCAAATAATCTAGATATTTAATTTGGATACAAAAAATGGTTTATATTAGAAAATAAATTCTCAATAATAAAAAACTTAAATACTAACTAAATTGATTATTAACTAAATAAAGTTTGGTAACTAATGAAATAATGTTAACGCTGATATTATTACACTTCTATTAACATTTTGTATAGCCAAGTTTGGCTTTTAGTTAAAAGAAAAGTTGTTGTTTATTCTGGCTAATATCTAAGGTTATTAGCTAAATAAATCTACTAGGTTTTTTTGATAGAAATAGGAAAAGATTTATTGTTACAGTTTAATTCTGGTTTTGTAATAGTGATACTACCTTTTAAGACATTATTTTCTACCTGTCCTAAAAACTTAGTTCTAGCAGCATTAGTTGAGGGTTTTGTTTCAAACAAAACTTCTGTTTTACCAATAGTGAGCTTATCAATTTCTTCGACATAAATAGTGGGTATATCTTTGTTTTTATCACCTGTTTCTACTTCTGGAGGAACAACAAATCTTACTTGGCCTGTTATGACACTCCCATATTGAAAAAAAACTATATCTACCTTTACTTGTTTATCTTCAATAGGTATTTGTGTAGTATAAGTTCCACCTATACTAGCGCAATTTATACATACACCCCATTCATTGTAAAAATAATAAGTAGCGGCTGAAAGAGGTAAAAGGATAACTAAAAATACAGCTAAAGCTGGTGGGATTGTTATTTTATTTAATGGATGATTTGCTAAAAACGGTGGTAGCCAAGTTTTTTTTGGCCTTCTTAGTGATCCTGTTACTCTGTCAGGTTTTAATGAACCACTTTTAGTTTTAGGCGTTGCTAAACCACAACGATCACATTCCATAGATTTTAGATCTACTTCATTTCCACACTTTGGACATCTCATTAAAATCTCTCCCAACTCTAAATATTAATATACTTTTGAGGCATTAAGTATATATAACTTACTTAAGGTTTAACTAATACAGCTAAGAATTAACCCTTAAGTTGATTAAGAAGTCATAAAATTGTGATTAAGAGAATGTATTAGCGAAAATATTTTAATAAAATTAAAATAAACTTTGCCCGATTCTAACACAGTAGTAGAGAAAACCTAAAGAATGAAAATTAAAACATACTGGAAAAACCTAGTATCGCTTCTGCAATAGCAAATAAATTAAATTTTTATATTTTTGCTCCTTTAAAGATCTGAGAACGAACTATAGAAAAAAATAAGTTTTCTGGAATTAATCTTCTTAGAGTAAGTAGTAATTTAGCATCTGTGCCTGCTCTATACCTAAGTTGAGAAGAATCCGATGAGGCGGCATCAAAAATTACTTTAGCAACTTCAATTGGTTCACTAGAATTTTTTACTGCCTTAGAAATATTATCTCTTGCTATTTTTAGGATAGATTGATATTCCTGGGCTGCTTTTTCATCAGTTCGATCTGCTGAACGATCATTAAAATCTGTCCTAATTGCTCCAGGTTCAACAAGCTTTACACGTATACCTAAAGGTGCAACTTCATAATTAAGACTTTCTGTAAAACCTTCTACTGCCCATTTAGTTGAATGATACAAACTATAGTATGGAAATGTTACCCTACCACCTACAGACGTTATATTAACTAAAGTTCCTTTCTGTTTATTGCTACGCCAAACCGAAATTGCATGTCTACAAAGTGACATAAGACCAAAAACATTGGTGTCAAATTGTCGTTTTATTTGCTCAGAGCTTGCAGGCTCAAAAGGGCCTGTTAATCCATATCCAGCATTGTTAACAACTACATCAATAACACCAAATTTTTCAATTGTTTGCTGCCAAGCTGACTTAATTGTATCTTCATTTGTTATATCTAGCTTAGGTACAATCAAACGTGAATCTGTCCCTAAATTGCTTTTTTCAGGTGTCCGCATTGTTGCTGCAACCTTCCACCCTTGTTTAAGAAAATATAATGCGGTTTCTCTACCTATTCCTGTTGAACTACCTGTGATAAAAACTGTTTTTGCTGATTGCATAAATTTTTCCTCTCTTAAACTCTACTTAAAATAGTATTTGTACAGTAAAACTAATTACAGGATTAATTTGTTGGTAAAGAATTATTTTTACTGCTATATATATTGTAGTATTTAAGTCTTTACCAATATCTTAATAAAAACAAACTAGTTATAACTGAATGACAGTCATTTGTTATAACTGACCTTTAGTCATTTGTCAAATGAAACAATTCAAACCTCCTAAATTATCAAAAAAACGTGCTGTTAATGATGACTTAAAAGATCTTCGTCGTGAGTCAATTCTTAATGCAACAGAGTTTCTATTAAGTAAACATTTAATCGATGATATTTCTATGGCTATTGTAGCTAGTACAGTTAAGCTAGCTAAAGGTACTTTATATTTATATTTTAAGACTAAAGAAGAGCTTTTTCTTTCACTTCTTGATCGTGCTTACTTACGTTGGTTTGATGAAGTAGAAAACTGGGTAGACTCACAAACAAGGATAAATAGTAATGACTTGGCTAAATATTTAGCTGAGTCATTTTCTGCCCAATCTACCCTACTGCTACTTGTCCCTTATGCAGAGTCAATTTTAGAAAAAAATATTTCGCTTGACCGAATTATTGAACATAAAAGATCTATGAATATAAAGCTAATTTACTTAAGCAACAAAATTAGTGAGAAAATTGGAGTTACTTCAACAGAAAAAATTGCACTTAGCTTTTTATTTATTCATGCGGCAATTGTTGGACTCTATTTTAAGTCTTTTCCCTGCCCCCTTGTTGCAGAAGCATTAAAACAACCTGATTTAGTTCACTTAAAAATAGATTTTAAGGCAAGTCTGCAAATAATGCTTGAAGCTATTTTTGCTAAATTATTCTAAATACTTAAGTTTTATTTTCTAAAATAATAGGTGCGAAAAACAAAATCATTGTCTTTTTTCTCTAAATGGCAACTATTGCAACGCTCTAGCTTACCACGTTCTAAAATAGCTGTTTTGACTGGATCTAAAACTAAATATTCCCAATCACCACTAGCAGGGTTAAATCCTGCTTTTCTTTTTATCATTACTGTCAAGAGTTCTGCTTTAGATGTTGGACTAGGCAGTTTTTCTTTAACAATTATAGAGCCAACTGGAAATTTGCTATTTACAGAAAACATTGCCGTTTTGCCTAAATCATTGACATAAACGGTAATAAATTTATCTCGATGAGGATTTTTTTCTTTTGACAAATCTATAGGAAATTGTGGCGCACATAGTTGAGCAGTAATATCAGCAATTCTCATTGGGTTAGAATTAACTTTTGTCCATTTTTTATATTGCCAAAGCTCTGCATCATCACTTAAAACACCATTAGCATTTGATAGAAGTTGGAAGCTTAAAACTAAAATAAAAATTGTTTTTTGTAATAACTTTTTCATAAAATTTTGGCAAACAAACTGTTTTATTACAGGTATTATTATATTTTTTTCTTACTTTTGAGAAGTTTATATTTTTTGGTCTTACTTTTTCAATCCTCAAATATCTAAACTCTAGAAAAAAGAAATAGAGGCAATTGCCTCTATTTTCTTTTAGTTATCTAAATTTTTTGAATGGCTAATAATTAGTCATTGTTATTAGTCATTGCGATTTCTTCCACCGCCGCCACCACGACTTGGACTTGGACTTGAATCTACACTGCGACTAGGGCTGCTTATTGATGGACTGGAATCTCTACTAACTGATGGGCTAGGGTTATGATTAACTGTTGGTTGTGAGCCTCTACCAAAACCTTCACTAGCACTTGGTCTATTATTGTTTCCACTGTTTCCACTATTTCCACTGTTTCCATTATTTCCTTTAGAACCGCCTGAAGCAGAATTTCCTGAAGGAGCATCATTTGTTCTAACAATAGGTGTATCATCTACATTTCTAACAGATTTAGGATTTTTAACAGGTGTTACAGGTGCTGTAGTGGTAATTGTACCGGTTGAAGTTCCAACAATGCCAGAATCATTATCTGGTGTTCTTGGTGTTTCATATCTACGACGTGGGCCATTGCCATTACCATCATCTACAATTGCACCAAACCTACTTACTAAAGGACGAGAAATTAATATGTCGCTAGGTAATTTACTAAGAGGAATATTGTTGGTTGAAGTAGATGTACTTGGTTTTGGTAAATTAGCAAAATCAACTTGTTTACCAAGTTTTGCACTATCTGATAAAGGATGATTTGTAGGATTTGATTTTCCACCACCTGTAAAACCATCTACTGGAATTGCAGAGCCACCAAAACCTACAGGTTTATCGTTTAGAATTGGATGTGGTCTAGTTGGTTTTCCTGGGCCTGGTTCTTGTGGTGGAACCCAACCGCCGCCGCCGCCTGCTGGAGGCCAGTTATTCCAACCATTAGGATACCAACAAATATAATCTCTACCATCCCAAGAACCATAATACCAACTTACTAAAGCAGGTGACCAGAAATTGTTTATTCCATCTGGAACCCATACCCAACCATATCTAGCAACAAATACCCAGTAACCATAATGATATGGAGCCCATCCCCAAGCTTCTTGGGAAATCCAAGTCCATCCAACACGGTTATAATGGGCCCATCTGCCTACACGATAGGGAGCCCAGTTTGCTGCTAAATTATTAGGTCTCCAAACAAAACCATATGTAGGGACTTGTACCCAAAGACCATGTTGATTAAGTAAAGAGTTACCATAAAGAAAAGGTTGAGGTTTTAGAAAACCATTAACACTATTAACACTAACTAAAAGTTCTCTTTCGCTATTCCAATTATCCCAAGCATCTAGGCCATAAACATTGGAAATAGCTACATTAGAAAGACTGGTAGGAGGAAAAATTGCTCTTTTCCCTTTATTTAGCTTGAAAGTTTTGGTTTTGCCTGCTACTTCTGCTTGGCCTTCATGCACAGTTACTACTGTACTTCCATCTAAGCTAACACTAACACGATAAATTCCGGCTTGTTTTATAGTAACAGCGGCTTGTGGGGTTGCAATTTCTATTGTGGGTCGATTTTCTCCAAAAGAAAAAGTAGCTAAACCAACAGACATATCAAAGCGATAAAGTTTTGGACTAAATTCTACTAATTCTAAAGAAGTATTTTTGCTTAATCTGATAAATCCACCGTAGAGTTCTAATTCTGTTCGTCCATCATCTGTTGAGTAAATTAGATCTCCTGGAAGAACTGGGACATTTATTTCGCTATCATCCCATTTATCTGAGCCTTGGCGTTGTATACCAACTTCGCCTTCAACAAAGCTAACACGGGCAATGCGAGTTTTATTAAAATCTATTTTTTCATCTGCTAAACTTACTGTGGCTGTAGATAATATTGCGATTAACATTAACAACAAAGAAACAACTAATTTTCTTGTAGTCATGGCCTCTCTCCTTAATGGGAGTCTTCTCCCTGTTAACACAACTGTTTTTGGTTTATCCCTAACTTACGATTGTTATTTTAATACCAGTAATTTTAACTAAATTATTACTTGGATTGATTGCTTCCCCGTTCAGCAAATCTTATGCCATAGGTAAAATGCCAAAATACACTCAACTTAATACAATCCTGATGCTAAAATGCTATACCATTCTATACCATTTCGTGTAGTACATACCCTAAAGCGTACAGGAGAACATCTGTCTTGCAAGGCAAAACAATATTTTATGCCATTGGGCAAGTAGTATTACTATTATTACTTGCTTCTTTAACTTTGGCTTCTCAAACCGAAAAAAAAATGATTGATTACACTATCGCTTGGCAACAAGCTAATTCCCACCTTTTTGAAATAGTTATCCAAGTTGATACTAATGGAGCAGAAAAACTAGATTTTGCTTTACCTAATTGGCGGCCCGGACGCTATTTAATTCAAAACTATGCTCGTAATATTCAAGAATTTAGCGTTAGTAACGAAAAGGGCGAGCCATTAACTTGGGAAAAAGTTAATAAATCTACCTGGCAGGTTAAAACCAATAGATCTAGCCGTGTTAAGGTGTTTTATAAGTATTTTGCTAACATTCTTGATGCAGGTGCTAGCCTACTTGACGATAAAGAAGCCTATTTTAACGGTACTAACTTGTTTATGTACTTAGTTAACCGACGAGATCAAGCCTGCCGCTTAACTATTCTTACTCCAGAAAACTGGCAGATTGCTACAGCACTAAAAAAAGATGGAAATAGCTTTTTAGCTCAAAATTATGATGAACTAGCTGATTCACCTACTATTGCTAGCCCTACATTACTGCTTCATCAATTTATTATTGGTAATACTACATATCATTTAGCTTTTCAAGGAAAGGTTGATTATGATATTGAAGTAATTAGCCAACAGCTAGGAAAAATTATTACTGAACAAATAAAACTTTTTGGAGGCAGCGCACCTTTTGAGCATTATTGGTTTTTATATCATATTTTACCTAATACATTTTGGCATGGTGTTGAGCATACATTTTCAACTTCTATAACAATGCCTGCTGCTGCTTTTGCTACAGACATTAGCCGTCAAACATTTTATTCAATTTCTGCTCATGAGCTATTTCATGCATGGAATGTTAAAAGAATAATGCCAAATGTATTTCTTAATCCTGACTACAGCCAGGAAGCCTATACCAAGCTACTTTGGTTTTTCGAGGGTGTTACAAGCTATTATGGAGATCTAAGCCTTAAGCGAGCAGGTGTTATTGATGAACGAACTTATTTAGCTATTGTGGAAAGAAATATTAATCAACTACAAAATACTCCTGGTCGGTTAATTACTAGTGTAGAAGATGCTAGTTTTAACGACTGGCTCCAACCCGACGATCGAGAAAATAGCCGAATCTCTTTTTATAATAAAGGTGAAGTATTAGGTTTATTACTAGATTTACAAATCCGTAAGCAAACTGCTAACGAAAAATCCCTAGATGATGTAATGCAGTATCTTTATAAAAACTATGCTTTGCTTAAAAAAGGAGTTCCTGAAAACGGTATACAAAAAGCTATTGAAGCAGTGACAGAAAAAAGTTTTGAAAAATTTTTTGATAACTTTATTTCTGGGTGTGATGAACTCCCTTACAGCGAAATTCTAGACACCGTAGGGTTAGCCTTTCTATCAGAGAGTGATAAAACTAAACCAAGCGTATCACTTGGTATTAGACTTGGCCCCGAAGAACAAGGAACTATTCTTAATGTTACTGCTGGCTCACCTGCTATGTTAGGAGGTTTAAGCAAAGGCGATACTCTACTAGCTATTAATAATACTCAAGTAAACTCTAGTAGCTTATCAGAAGTTCTAATGAATTATCAGCCTGGGGATAAAATTACTGTTGCCATATTTCGCAATCGCCAGTTATATAATTTTCCTATAACTTTAACAGGAGAAGGAAACATCACTTATAAGCTTAAGCACTTAGATAATAAGACTGATCTGCAAAAACAAATTTTTAATCAATGGGTAAGCAGTCTAAAATAAATGCAACCTTTTGGCTTTTGCTGAGTCTATTACTAGGAAACCCATTAAATTTTCAGGAGATTGATTTATAATGTTTAGCCATGTTATTTACAACAAATTAACCAAAACCATTGTTTTTTCTATTTTGCTGTTAGCAACTTTAAGCGTTTCAATATTTGCCCAACAAGAAACAACAAACAATGCAAAAAATACTGACGCAAAAAAAGAAGAAACAGCAAAGGAAAAAGCTAAAACTCCATTAGCAGAATTATTAGCCAGTCAGCCAGAAGTTTACACAGCAAAACAGGTTTATACCCAAGGAAATGGTTATGTAAACACAATAACATATTCACAAAAAGGTAACTGGCAACGTGTCGACACAGAACAAACTGGTGTGGATATAGCAGTTATATCCCGGCCAGACAAAGATAAAAGATATATTATGGTGCCAAGCAAACAAGGTTATAGCGAACTTTTTGGTAACTCTGCTCTGTTTTTACGCTTAGATCCTTTTTACCTTCAACAAGCCGCAAAACTTGCACCTAGAAATGTCAAAATAGAATCCCTTGGCAATGAACAAATTTCCGGCTATGCTTGCGATAAATATAAAATTAGTTTTGATGAAGCTAATTTTGTTAAAACCGTAACCATCTGGAAAGCAAAAGACTTACAAGGTTTAATTGTTCGCCAAGATTTGGACTTTTTACAATTTAAGGATAAAGTAGAGCTTCAAGATGTACGCCTAGAAGTAAATGAGTCACTTTTTGAACTACCAAAAGATTTTAAGAGCTATGCTACAAGTCAAGAAATGTTTCAGAAACGACCAGAAAAAGATCCTTATCAAGAAAATCAAGCAATTCCAAAATAAAAGCTTTAGCTAAAAATTATGTCATCATTAAAAGAAAAATTTCATAAACGTAAAGAACTAAAAGTTAAACCAACAGAAGAAAAAACTTCTCTAACCGACAGCCCAGCAAGGCAAAAACAATTAGTAAAATTGCTTGAGGGTATTGGATCACCAGAAGCAAAAGATTTCATCCCAGATGATTTTCAGTTAGAAGCCATAAACCTTGTTGCTAAAGAGGGTTATGATGTTTTGGTAGCTGCTCCAACAGGTTCAGGAAAAACCTGGATTGCTACCGAAGCCATCAAACAAGCTTTAGCACAAGGAAATCGTGCCTGGTATACCTCGCCATTAAAAGCACTCTCTAATGATAAATTTCAAGAATTTTCTAAACTTTTTGGATCTGACAAAGTTGGCATTCTTACAGGGGATCGTAAGATTAATCCTGATGCCCCATTAATTGTAGCTACTACGGAAATCTACCGTAATTCTTTGTATGATGCGATGAATTATTTAGAAATAATGAATGTTGGGCTAGTAATTTTTGATGAAGTTCATTATTTAGCAGACCGGGAAAGGGGCGTTGTTTGGGAAGAAGCAATAATTTATTCTCCTCCAACAATAAGAGCTTTAATGTTGTCGGCTACAGTGGGAAATGCTGAAGAACTGGCTGATTGGGTAGGTTGGGCGCGTGGGACAGAATGCAGACTAGTATTTCACCCTACTAGACCAGTTCCCTTGCGAACAGCTTTTGTTGATACAGATGGACATCTTTTTCCTTTAACAACCCTGGGACATCAGCTAAACCCAGATATTGTTGCACTTTATGAAGCTAAAAAATCTTTATCAGCAGATAGACCTAGACGTAAACCAGGCCGACAAGCCTTTAAGTTTAGAAATCGTTAATTTAAATTTACTCTGTAAGTTATTGAAAAATAAATAAAGACCTATAATGCCCTATAGGGGCATCTGACAATAGACCATCTGTTTACGGGTGGGCGTTAATTTATTTTTGGAGAGCCATATTGCAAAAATCTTTACTTCCTGCTCCTCGTTACCAAGATCTAGTTTGTACATTAGAAACTTATAATCTACTACCTGTCATTATTTTTATTAGTAGCCGTCGAGGTTGTGACGAAGCAACAGACTCGATACGAGGTAACGCATTAGCAGACCTAGCAGAAACACAGCGCGAAGCCATTCTTAATATAATCAAACAATTTAGTCCAGAAGATCAGCAATTTGTTTCTGAACATAGATTTTTTCATACCCTCATCCATAAAGGCGTTGCACCACATCACGCCGGACATCTTCCAGCTTGGAAACATGCAGTAGAAAAACTAATGTCAAAAGGCTTACTCCGAGCAGTTTTTTCTACCACAACCCTAGCAGCAGGGATTGACATGCCTGCTAGATCAGTAGTAATTACCGCCTCTAGTCTACGAGATGACGAAGGACACCGCGATATAAAAGCCTTTGAATTAGCTCAAATGACTGGCCGCGCAGGTCGTCGCGGCAAGGATAAAGTCGGCTTTGCTGTTTTTATCCCAGGCCCATTTCAAGATATTAGCCTTATTATGGATGTACTAGTAAAAGATCCTGAGCCAATTACTAGCCAATTTTCTCCTAACTATACAATGGTATTAAACTTACTACAGCAACATAGCCCAGAAACAGCTAGAGAACTGCTTGAACGAAGTTTTGGTCACTATCAACGCTTAAAAACTGTCGCAGACTTAAACTCACGTCTTAAAAAAGTAGAAGACAAAATAAATAAAGATAAATCATCTCGTCCCTGCTCAGACCGTATTAAAACCTGGCAAGAATTTGATTTGCTAGAAGAACAAACACAAAAGCTACGTAAATCTATCAAGACATTAAGGCGTAATATAAAACATGAGCTAGCAGCAGAAATAGAAACCGACACCCCAGCATTATTAGCAAAAGCAGAAAATAAACTTTCTCAAATCCTACCCCAACTAGAATCACTTCCCTGTTTAATGTGTCCACAAATAAATATTTGTGATGAACGTGTAAGCGTTCTACAAGAGCAAACCCAGCGTGCAGAAGAATTAAAATATAGACTACACGATTTAGAGCATGGTTTATGGGAACGTTTTGAAGAATGCGCTAGGTTGCTACAAACCTTTGAATATCTAAATGTTGACTGGCAGCCCACTAAAGACGGTATTTGGGCAGCTAAATTACACGTAGAGAATTCTTTATTTTTAGCTGAACTTGTAAAAACCAATTATTTTAAGACTAATAACCCAAGACTCTTAGCCGCACTTGTCGGGGCATTATCCGCCGGCGACCGGCAAATAGAAGTTGAATATCAAGAAGGCGAAGAGGATATCTTTTTACCTTTCAAGAATGCAGTAAAATTAGCTAAAACAATTTCCCAATTACAAGACCGTGTTGGTCTATATTTCCCTATTATTCTAGATGGTGATGCAGGACGACTTCTTTGGCGATGGGCCGAAGGTAAAATTGATTGGCAAGAACTCTTTGAAGAAGTTTATGCTGATGAAGGCGATATTGTACGCTTAATTTTACGTACATCAGACTTATTAAGTCAATTAACATCTTTAACTGCCACATTTCCAGAACTATCAGAAACAGCTTACCAAGCAATTAATTTAATTCGTCGTCCACCTGTTGAAGATTAGTAGAAATTTTTCTTATTAATTAAGCGTTATTAACGTAAGATTATAAATAAAGTATTTTTACGTAGCGTAAACAAAAAATGCTAAAGAATGGTGTGTCTACAGATGTTGTAGACAAAGGAGTTAAGCTATATTTTATGGAGGTGCAACATCTTGTTAGGAAAATCGAGACTAGCCCAAATCAATAAGTCATTTATTTTCCTTGACAAGCAAGGAATCGTATGTTTTAATCTTAGCGTTTTCACGTCGTACAATTCCTAGTAAGCTAATAGACTAGCCCAAAACGGGGTTTTAAGCCTGTATCCATCGGCAGTTGAACCCCCGGGAGTAAGAATCATTGACGTGGCGCGCTGCGGGTTAAGACGTTTTCATCGTCCAAGTAATAAACCTAAACTTAGTCGAGTTAGTAAGAATCATTGACGTGGCGCGCTGCGGGTTAAGACCTTTCAGGATATTTTGCATGTACATCATTATCAATTACAAACGGTAAGAATCATTGACGTGGCGCGCTGCGGGTTAAGACTTCTACGCCATCTTAAGTATCTAAGGACACAACTCTTAGCGTAAGAATCATTGACGTGGCGCGCTGCGGGTTAAGACACTAAATGCAAATGTAGTTCAATATCATCTACTATGATGATGTTTTTGTAAGAATCATTGACGTGGCGCGCTGCGGGTTAAGACATACATCAGGTTGTGCTTTTCGCAGTATCGATATACTGGGGGTAAGAATCATTGACGTGGCGCGCTGCGGGTTAAGACCGGCTATAGGTGCAGAAATTCTACGCATAGATTTGAATAGTTCTGTAAGAATCATTGACGTGGCGCGCTGCGGGTTAAGACTTTATGCCGCATATTTGGGGATCACCAAAGCTTAAAATTATCGTAAGAATCATTGACGTGGCGCGCTGCGGGTTAAGACCGTCATGCCTCTAACACTAGAAACGAAGCCCGTAGCAGAAAGTAAGAATCATTGACGTGGCGCGCTGCGGGTTAAGACCTAAACGATCTAGACCTTTTTTTGTTTTTTTTTGATAGTTTTGTAAGAATCATTGACGTGGCGCGCTGCGGGTTAAGACGCATCAAGGTATTCATCATAACCTTCATATCTACCTTCTAGGTAAGAATCATTGACGTGGCGCGCTGCGGGTTAAGACAATTATTACATCTAAGTTTTGTAGCGTTACAATTGTTGTAGGGTAAGAATCATTGACGTGGCGCGCTGCGGGTTAAGACATTAATGAACAGTAGCACAGCGTACCGCAGTAGCTAATAAGTAAGAATCATTGACGTGGCGCGCTGCGGGTTAAGACTTAATTCTTTTAGTAATTTACTTACAATTACTTTTTGTAAGAATCATTGACGTGGCGCGCTGCGGGTTAAGACGTTTCTCAAGCTATGTGCCTATAGTCGAAAAAAACATATTCTTTGTAAGAATCATTGACGTGGCGCGCTGCGGGTTAAGACAAGGAAATGACACTTGAATCATTTCATCCCGCTATCTATATAGTAAGAATCATTGACGTGGCGCGCTGCGGGTTAAGACCAAACATACGACCATTTGTTCTCATTACATTAATACCAAGTAAGAATCATTGACGTGGCGCGCTGCGGGTTAAGACTTAGGTGTATTCAATTGTGGATTAGATTCCTGATTATTGTTAGTAAGAATCATTGACGTGGCGCGCTGCGGGTTAAGACCTATGCGATCAATAATGACATTATTAGTAGAAGTTTCGTAAGAATCATTGACGTGGCGCGCTGCGGGTTAAGACCACCTGATGAGACAACAGTTAAGTGTTTATGTAGTCTTACAGTAAGAATCATTGACGTGGCGCGCTGCGGGTTAAGACAACTCTTTAGCATTATAAGCACTAAACTGACAAGTGCCTAAAGTAAGAATCATTGACGTGGCGCGCTGCGGGTTAAGACAGTGTATTTTTCAGCATTCCAATCGAACTCAAACTTAATAGTAAGAATCATTGACGTGGCGCGCTGCGGGTTAAGACTTCAAATATTTGTTGTGCTAACGTGTTTGACATATTTACTGTAAGAATCATTGACGTGGCGCGCTGCGGGTTAAGACTCAATAAGTTTTCTTTGTTGCCAAGGTGTTAATCTTGGATGTAAGAATCATTGACGTGGCGCGCTGCGGGTTAAGACCTATTACCATGTTTTTTAATCTACTTACTTGGCATGTTGCATGTAAGAATCATTGACGTGGCGCGCTGCGGGTTAAGACTGTAATTGTGCCAACACTAACCAAAGATGAAAGCGTTGGTAAGAATCATTGACGTGGCGCGCTGCGGGTTAAGACTCATAAGCGGGGTGCAATCTAATGTGTTTCAAGTTATCGTTTGCGTAAGAATCATTGACGTGGCGCGCTGCGGGTTAAGACAGAATTACTTGCGCTAGAAAAACAATATAAAACTAGCCGGTAAGAATCATTGACGTGGCGTGCTGCGGGTTAAGACAAACTAAAACAAGCGGCCCGTTCGGCCCGTTTTTTGATATAGTAAGAATCATTGACGTGGCGCGCTGCGGGTTAAGACTTTACTAATCTTTAGTTCCCATTCAAAATGAGGATTATTAGTAAGAATCATTGACGTGGCGCGCTGCGGGTTAAGACCCGCGAAAATCGGAACCGTCCCAATTGCGATCAAGGCAATCAGTAAGAATCATTGACGTGGCGCGCTGCGGGTTAAGACAAACCTTGGTTAAGGATCTCAGATTCTTTACAGCAAGCTGGTAAGAATCATTGACGTGGCGCGCTGCGGGTTAAGACTCTTTTATTCATAACTCACCTCTTTGTTAATTTATATTCAGGTAAGAATCATTGACGTGGCGCGCTGCGGGTTAAGACTTGAGACGACATTGTTCGACATTCTTTAGTTGCTAATTCCTGTAAGAATCATTGACGTGGCGCGCTGCGGGTTAAGACTATATGGATTTGATGAGTCTATGGAGATAGTGGAGAGATTGTAAGAATCATTGACGTGGCGCGCTGCGGGTTAAGACATAGACTTATTCGCTTTCGTCAATGGCATTATCGCAACATTGGTAAGAATCATTGACGTGGCGCGCTGCGGGTTAAGACAATCATGCATCTTCTGTTTCATAACTTATTTTTGTGTTATGGTTAAGACACATTATGAGCTAAGATATTTTATTAGGCAGAGGATGCTTTTATGAAACTAAGATATTTAATAGTAATTTTGTGTTTGCTTTGTCCAATATCTGGGCTAGCACAGGGGCAAAAACTCCCAGAATTAAATAAAACTGCTAGTCCGCTTCCTTTACCAGATAGTGCTAAATTCAAACAAGCTATAACAGGACTTCTACCAGATATCCCTGCTAAACAAACCAAAAAAGCCGCAGTCCTAGAAAATAACGATATTGAAGCCCATTCATTAGCACCAGGAGTAAAATCTAATACACGTTCAACTAATAACAAAACAACTGACACCCAAACACTTACCGACGATCCAAATGCAGCTAGCGATGAGTACCTTAGAAAAGAAGGAATTTACCTTCCTAACACGCGTTCTACACCTGGTAGAGCAATTAGAACTAAAAGGAAATAAGTCAAATCCCAAACGAATTAAAGCCAATGGGTCAAGAAAATTATCAACAACTTATTGAACGTGTCTTACAAAATGTTGCTAACCCAACAATTTCAACAGATGTTGGTGTGGAAGCAGCACAACAAGTAGGAAACCTAGCGAACCAAGAAGAAATTAACTGGGCTTTAGCTGGTGGATTAGCAATGCACCTTTATGGAAGTCCTCGCCTAACTAAAGATGTAGATGTTATTGCTTCTCAACATTTGTCACTTGTAGCAGAACATCAACTAACCTTTGGTGGCAGTAGTTATACAATACAAATTGGTAAGTATATGGTTCAAGTAGATTGGATTGTACGCAATGATGGTTATGAAAAGTATTATAAAGCAGCTTTGAAAGACGCTATCGAGCTACCTAATGGCTTAAGAGTTGTGATTCCAGAATGGTTAGTGATTCTTAAACTAAACGCTGGAAGGCAAAAAGACTTTGACGACATAGTTTTTCTACTTACACAAGAAAATTTAGTAGATAGACCAAAAGTTAAACAAAAAGTAATTGAACTTACAAATGAAGATGTGTGGCTAGCAATGTTACCTAATTTCCGCCGACTATGCGATATAGCTGATGGCAATAGTAAAGAACCTAGTAAATACTATGATCGTGATTAGAAAAATTATGAAAAAATAAAAGTTGATCAGTTGATTAAAAGGAGTTTGACTTAATGGAAGTATTAGCAGCAGTTTCAGATATGATTTTTGCATCCAAAATTAGTGGTGCAGCCACTCAAGCTAATGTAAATATTACTTTTGTAAAATCTTTAGATAAATTAATTGAACAATCTAAAGCACTTCCCGCTAAAATGATTATTTTAGATCTTAATAACCCACGTTTTGACCCGCTAAAAGCTATTGAAGAATTAAAATCGTCCCCTGACTCTAAAGAAATTCCTATAGTTGGTTTTTTAAGCCATGTTC
Organism: uncultured Clostridia bacterium; assembly: GCA_964492845.1. Classification (GTDB taxonomy): domain Bacteria; phylum Acidobacteriota; class Blastocatellia; order Chloracidobacteriales; family JADJPF01; genus JADJPF01. The sequence continues at coordinate 177,105 of CAZBMZ010000006.1, read as the reverse complement.
AAGTAGAACTTCGCCGTAAAGCTCAAGAAATGGGCTGCGATTTTACAATGCCTCGTTCACAGTTTAATAGCAATTTAGTAGATATTTTATCTGGTAAATATTTTAATCATTCGCTAACTAATTGATTTGGGGTAGTTTATGGTCAGCATAGAACATTGGAATAATAATTTTGGTGAACTTAGCGAAAAAACGATGAGAAAAAAGCTAGAGGATGAAGGATATAACGTAAGCACTTATCATTATCCTCCTGGGACATATTTCCCTAACCATACACATGGCTATGATAAAAAAGATGGCGTATTAAAAGGGAAATTTTTAATTAAAGCGGCTGGTCAGGAATTTTTGTTGCAGGCTGGCGATATTTTACCTGTACCTGCGGGTTTAGTACATAGTGCAGAAGTTATAGGAAATGAAACGGTTATAAGCCTTGATGCTAGTAAATGGTAAAATTATTAGCTAACAAAGGAAACGTAAGCTAACTTACGTTTCCTACAAAAATTTCACATATTTTAATTTGAATCCGAGCTTATTTCAGGTTCAGACTTGATTTCTACATCAGTTTGATATTTTTGATAGTCGCTATATTGAGTTATTTGGTTTTGGTTAAATTTAACAAACAAAAAGGCTTTACCACCAAAATTTATTTCTTCATAGGATGGAAGCCAAACTTCATCACGAATTTTTTCTTGTTCAAAAACAAAAGCTGATGAAGGAGAAAGTGAAGCTAGCAAACCTCCACCAATTTTTACAGAGTCAGAAAGCCTAGCCTCTAGCCGAGCAATTTGTTTAGCATTTTCATCAATAAAAATTGTACCTACTAGTTTACTAACAATATTTTCCGCTAAGTTCTTTGGTTTGAAATCTTTGCGAGGCTCAAAATCAAAAATTAAAACTTCTTGACCTCTAAATTTATCTCGTCTAGCATCTTTTACTGATAAAATTTTTAAGAAAGTTTGTATGCTGATACTGTCGTCATCATCATCTTTCTTTTTATTCTCACGTTTTTTTTGCTCTTTTTTAGCATTCTCTATTTCTTTTTTTACTTTCTTATCTTCTTTTTCCTTATCAGACTTTGAAAGTTCTACTCCATTTACACTTATCAGACGTTGAACAAAAGTTCCTACAATAGGAGTAACTTCATAAACTTTAGTGGTAGTTTCTTTAACTTGACCATCACCATCTAATTGTTTTTGTGTTTCAGCAGAGCGAAAAGAATAAAGTTCCCTTAATTCTTTTATTTTCTCTTGGTTAATAGTTAAAGCCTTTATTACTTCTTCAATGTCTGGGATTGGTTTACTACCATCAACACTAGGATAGCGAAAAGCTGTTTCAGCTAATTTAGTGTTATGTTCTATTTTGTCTACTTTTATTTCTAATTCCCTGTTAGGACGTTTAATTTTGATTAAAAAAGGCTCTGCTACTTTGTTAACACTTTGGTAGTTTTGATAAAAGGTTTCTTCTATACCTTCGTTTAACTGCCTTTCCTCTTTGACTATTAGCCCTGTTTTAGGGTCAAACATTACTTTTATATAAACACCATTTAAGTTAAATTCTACAGCCTCTGTTTCAACACCATTTACTTGAACTTTGCCAAGATATTTTGATAGCACCCGGTATTTTGATAAATCTCGTAGATAAGTATTAGTAAGTAAAGCTTTAAGTCTTAGTGTTTTTGCTTCTGTGTTAATCAAGGTTTGTAAGTTTTGATCATTTTGTTGCCAAGCGGAATTGCCATTATAACACTCGGTTAGTTTAGAGTTATTTATCTCAATATCTAGTCTTATTCGGTCTGGTCTACCACTTTGAGCTAAAAACTGACCTGTAAAATTACCTTGCGTTACACTACCAGTAACCATACGACTAGTTATTTTCTTAACAGCATCTCCGCCAGTAGCTTTTTTATAACGGTCAATGATTTTGTCTTCTTGTCCAGCATAAGCGACTATAGAGAAAACGAAGGAAACTAACACAAACAATAACATTATTTTTTTCATAAATTATCCCTATTTTTTTAGTATATAAATTATTTCTTACTATCTTTTACAGACTGTTTTTGATGCTCGTTGACAAGTAAAGTTGTATAGCTAAACTAAATTGTATGAGCGTAATAAAAAACTTTTGCTGTTAGCAAGCCTAAAATAACGCCACAGATAGAAAAAAATATTCAAGCTTTTTCCTAGTTGCTTAACTCAAAAGTTTAAAAGTCTAGTAGTAAAAACTTAATATGTTAGAATTGCTAAAACTTGAAAAGGTTCAACTTGCTTTTTTACTGGGAGGATGTCTATGTTTACCAATCGCTCTAGTAAAGTTAGTCAATTTTTAATAATAATTTTGGCTTTACAATTAATAACTCCTACTTACTTAAATGCTTACAGTCCAAACCCCAACATAATCAAAAAGAAAACTTATCAAAACTTACATAAATCTATAAAAAAACCTCTAGCAGTCCGTTATCTAAAGCCTTTGCAACAAAGTTCTAGCATACAACTATTTGGCCCTAATCAAGATGCCAATCCTGTAGTTAATGAAAATAATCAAATTCAACTTACTGCAACAGATAGCAGCGGAAACGCCTTAACGGATGTAACTTTTGAATCTGGTAGTCCAGATGTTGCTAGTATAGATAGCCAAGGCATGGTATCAGGCAAGGTTCAAGGCTATGCAACTGTAACAGCACGAAGTGGAAATGAGAGTATTTCAATTTTTGTTACAGTCGCCAAAGTTGATAGCACTAAAGGTAAACAAGCATCAGGTGACACTAAGGTTGATTCTAGTGGAGCAATTTACATTAGCGATCCTACTAATCATATTATTTTTAAGCGTGAATCTGCTGAAGCTGATGCAGCAAATTTTGCTGGAAAAATGGGTAGTCGAGGAAAAACAGATGGAGACGCTCTAGAATCTTTATTTGCTGGGCCAACTGCCGTAGCTGTTGATAATCGCAGTCAAGGTGGTATTTATATTGCTGATACGCTTAATCATAGTGTTCGTAGAGTTGATTTTAATAACAAAGTAACAACTATTTTAGGTACTGGCGCGCCAGGAATTAACACAGCCGATGTCACTCCGTTTTCACAAGCTGCTTTTAGTAGTCCACAAGGAATTGCGGTAAATTCGGCTGGAAATTTATTTGTTGCTGATACAGATAACCATGCTATTTATATGATAGATTTTGCTAAACAAGAAGTTAGACTTTTAGCAGGTGAGCCGGGAGTAAGTGGAAAAGTTAATGACACTGGTCGAGCCGCTAGATTTTCTAGTCCTACGGCTTTAAGCATACAATCTAGCAGCACTAGTTTTTTTGGTTCATCTACTAGCGAAGTTTTATTTGTTTCTGACACAGGTAATAATCGTATTCGCTCTGTTGCAATGGATGGAACAGTTACCACAGTAGGAAAAATTTCCTCTAGTTCTGCTGCAAACCCTACAGATTTTCTAACCAACAGTATTAGCCCTTTAGCCGAAAGTGACGAGTTTGTTTTTAATACTCCTCGCTCTGTTAGCGTTGATGAGCTTGGAAATATTTATATAGTAGATAATGCAGGAGCAAAAGTAATTACACAAACTGCCCAGCAAACCAATGTGATGACATCCTTGGGTCAACCTAGTGTAAGTTTTAACCAAGCAATGAGTGTAGTTGTCCGAGGAACTCAAGCATTTGTTTTAGATAATAAAGCCAGCGAAACAGAAGCATTAAAAGTAGTAACCATTGGCGAACCTCAAATTGATGGACTCAGCCAAGATATGGATATAATTGATGGCGGAGCAGAAATAACCGTTAGAGGTAAAAACTTTGGCCCAGAAACTATTGTTGTTGTTGGTGATAGCTTAGTTAGAAATGCTATTGTTGATAATGCAACAACAATTCGTTTGATTGTCCCACCGCAAAATGCACCTGGTAAAAGAACTATTTCTGTACAAACTCGCGGAGGGGTAACACAACAAGAATTTACCATTTTAGCCCCACCTTTTAGACTTCTTAATGATGGCGAAATTACAACGGTTTCTGGTGGTATCCCATTTTTAGGCGATGGTGGAAAGGCTATTCAAGCTAACTTAAAATTTCCTAGAAGTATTGCTACAGATGGACAAGGCAATACATTTATTGTTGATGCAGCACATAACCGAGTCCGCAAAATTGACCGTACAGGTAAAATCACTAGTGTAGCTGGAACAGGTGCATCAGGTTCAGGCCCTGATGGAGGCCCAGCTATTGCAACAGCTTTGGATTTATTCCCCTTTAGCGGTGTTACGGTTGATAGCTCAGGTAGTTTACTAGTTACAGAAGCAGCTAATGGGAAAGTTCGTCGTGTTGATGGTCAAACAGGCATTATTAGCACTATTGCTGGTACTGGGCAACCAGGTTTTAGCGGCGATGGAGGACTTGCAACTAGTGCAAGCTTAACAGCACCTAGCAACACCGCTGTTGATAGTTTAGGTAATATTTTTATTTCTGATACAAGAAATAATCGTATTCGTCGCGTTGATGGTCAAAGTAGGATAATCACTACATTTGCAGGTAATGGGCAACCTAGTTTTGGTGGTGATGGTGGCCCTGCTACAAGTGCTAGCTTAAATAATCCAGATAAAATTGCTTTTGACTTAAATGGTAATTTGTTAATAGCAGACACTAATAATCATCGCATTCGTATGGTAGATGCTAGAACAGGCATTATTAGAACCATTGCTGGTAATGGAAGAGCAGATTTTAGCGGCGATGGTGGTTCACCTACACAAGCTAGCCTAAATTCTCCAAATAGTATTGCTGTTACTCCAAATGGAAACATACTTATTGCTGACACGCTTAATCGTCGAATCCGTGCTATTGATATAAATCAAGGTATTATTGTTACAATCGCTGGAAATGGAATGCCTGATAATCAAGGTGATAACGGCCCGGCTAATCGCGCTAGCATTGGACGGCCAGAAGATATTGCTTTAGATGGTGCTAACAACCTACTAATTGCTGATTCAGAAAATGGACAAGTTAGAATTGTTAACCGTGCTGGAATGATTAGAACCTTAGCTGGTAGCGGTCAGCAAAACTTTGGCGGTGATGGTCGTTTGGCTTTATTAGCTAATATTGATCTTTTAGTTGATGGAGGTGTGATAATTGACCGCTTAAGTAATATTTTCTTTATTGATCAAAGCAATCAACGTATCCGCCGCATTGATGCCCGTACAGGAATGATTAACACTGTTGCAGGAAATGGGCAACGTGGCTTTAGCGGCGATGGTGGGATGGCTACCCAAGCTAGCCTAAATAGTCCTAAAGCAATTGCTTTTGATACTTTAGGCAATTTATTAATTGCAGATACTTTTAATAATCGTATTCGTCGAGTTGAGCAAAACGGCATCATTAGAACTGTTGCTGGTAATGGTCAAGGTGGTTTTAGCGGCGATGGTGCAATGGCTATTAATGCTAGTTTAGACAACCCAACAGCTATTGCAGCAACTTTAGATGGGGATATTTTAGTTGCTACTGCTAATCGTATTCGCGCTATTAATCGTACAGGTATCATTACTACAATTGCAGGTAATGGTCAGCGTGGTTTTAGTGGCGATGGTGGACTAGCTGCTAATGCTAGTTTTAATAACATTTCAAGCCTTGCAACTGATAGAACAGGAAGTTTATATATTGCTGACCGAGATAATAACCGAATCCGTCAAATAGACCTACGTAACCGAATGATTAGAACTGTTGCTGGTAGCGGACAACGTGGCTTTAATGGCGATGGGCCAGCACTTAACACAATTCTTTCTAATCCTACAGGTTTAACTGTAGATGTAGATGGTAATGTAATCTTTGCTGATAGTTTTAATCATCGAATCCGAAGATTAAATGTGCGTAACAATGCGGTTAAAACCTTAGTTGGAACAAGACGCGGTTTTGATGGTGATGGCGAGCCTGCTTTAAGTGCAAGGCTTAATAAACCTACTGGTGTAGCGGTAAATTTAGAAGGTGATTTAATTATTTCTGATACAGATAATAACTCTATTCGTGCAGTAAAACGCTTTGACCGAATAGAAATAGCCCCTGATTTTTCTTTAGATGTTACACCAGAAAATCAAACTGTTATGGCTGGAAATTCTGTAACATTTACTGTTACCGCTAATGCTATTAATAACTTTAATGGCCCAATAACTTTATCAACTATTGTTTCTCCTCCAAATAACAATATAACCACTAGTTTTTCTTCCGCTACTATTTTGCCTGGAGCTACAGCAACATTAACAATTACTACTAGTGCAAATATTCAAGCATCTAATTTAAGCATTAAACTTGCTGGTATGGCTGGCCCACTTAGACGTAGCCGCAACCTTTCTCTTTCCATTGCTCAAGCTAACAATATGGCTGGAAATACTGATTTTGCTTTAACCGTTAGTCCAAATAACCAAACTGTTAGAGCAGGAATGTCAACTAGTTTTACAGTTGCACTCTTACCTAATGGAACACTACCTCAACCAGCCATTTTAAGCGCGACTGTTGATCAAGCTAATAGCGATATTCAAATTAGTTTCTCACCAAATAGTTTATCAAGTGGTAATGCAACAATGACTGTAGTTACAAGTAGTACCACACCAACAATAGATTACAACATTCTAGTAAGTGCTACAGTAAATCAAATTGTACGTAGTCAAAGCGTTAAGCTTAGCGTAACGGCTGAACCACCACCGCCACCACCACCAACTTTAACTATTACTAACGCGGTGTTTAGTAAACCAACTTTAACTATTACTGGCACTGGATTTACCACATCTGGAGCAGTAATAAATGTTAATCAGCAAAATGTTAGCGATAAACTTACTGGACAAAGTGACACTCAAATTACTTTGAAAGGAAATAAAAAGAAGCTAAACATTAAGAAAGGTGCAAATCAAGTAACTGTTACTGTAAATGGAGTTGTTTCCAACCCATTTACTTTTAATTTTTAGCTTCCTAAATTGCACCCTTTAAATTTGATGTAGATAAGGATTGGCTCTTGAAAACAGTTCAAGAGCCAATTTTATTTAGTGTTTAGCTAATGTTTAGCATTAAAAAAAAAGCTATTTTTCTACCTTGTAGCTAAACAGTCCTACAATCAAAGCTAGTGGGCCAAGTAGCAAAAACCACATTGCTATTGATAGTCCAAATATTTCAGCAATAAATCCTAAAGCAAGAGGAATAAAACATTGTATTAGCGATAATAAGCTTCCAAAAGCCATCACAGTACCACTTTGGCCCGGCATACTTTGATAAAGTTGTGCTTTTAGAATTGCATACCATCCAGCATTAAAAATACCTAATAACCCAAGTATAACTAATTTAATAGCAACACTTGGAACTAGTAAAAATGCTGGAAATAATATTAATACAACTAAGGCACTAACTTTTAAGTAAGCTAGACCAGAAAATCTTTTTAATAGCAAAATCAGAAAAAAGTCTCCTGGCAGTCCTATTAATGTCCAAACCAGCACAGCAAAAGCGGCTTTATTTGTTGTTGTTTTTGCAACATCAACAAAATAAAGTGCTAAAAACCCATGCAAAATATCTAACATAAAGTCAGAAAAAAATAATAAAACTATCCAACGAAAAACTTTAGGTTCTTTAGCTGAATTAATCGCCCGACTTATGCCTAGCTTAAAACTTACCCAAATATTTTCAGATTTTTCTATTTCTGTGGTTGGAAAGTTAAACCGCCAAGCTATTACAGTTAAAAGTATGCTGATTGATGTCATAGCAACAAACAACCAACGCCAATTTATAAATGTGGTTGTAGTAGCAACTAAAAATGTACCTAAAACTATTCCTAATGAGCCAGCAAAAGCCCATTTAGACATATTTTGTTCTACTTTATCAGGCTCAAGATCCATTAATGTAGCTTGTGATAAGCTAACAAAAGCACCTGAACTTGGAGCAATCAATATAAAAGCTAGCAGCAGTAGCCAAAAACTATTAGCTACAGCAATAAATAGTAGTGACAAAGTAAAGCCTACAGCACCAGCTAGAACTAAGGTTCGTCGGTTCCAGCTATCAGCCAATATTCCTATGATAGGCTCAAGAAAACTTGCCGTTAAATTAGGTATGCTAAGTAATATTCCTATCTGAACATAGGAAAGATTTAGCTCACCACGCACTAAGGGCCAAACAGCTTCACGAGTGCCAAAGACTAGTTCATCCAAAAATTCAATTGATAAAAGGGTAAAGATAAAAGCCGTTAAAAGCTTTGTAGAGTAACTTAAAACAGTAGTATGTTTTTCCATAAGGATTCCTTTTTGATAAAAATTTTCTTTTGAGTGGGAAAATTAAAGAAAATTTAAAAAAGGAATCTGTGAACGTGCCAAAGCAAACCAATATCGGCACAATAACAGGTGAGTAGTCGTTAATAATCAGTTTAATAGTTACCAGGGAGGATATCGCATAACTAGCTCCTAAATTTTTTCAGTCAATGCAGCTAATTTAATACAAAATAGCTTTTTCCAAAAGCAAATTTTTCTAGCTAAAACCAATTTTGTATCAATTCTAGCCAGCGTGTATTAAAACCATACATTTAATTAATAGCTTATATTAAAGAAATTTTATATCTAACTGTAAATATTTGTAAACTCAAGGCTTATATTTATAGGCTTTTCTGGCACGGTTTTTGTTAAATAAGTAGCATATAAATAAATAAGTATTGGAGGAGATTAATATTATGACTAGCAATAGAATTATTAATAATGATATTGAGCAAATGACAGAACAAGTAAACATTAAAGATATGGTGCGAAATGGTATTAATGCTGAAATAGCGCGTAATGCAGGATATTTAAAGGCTAGTGATATTATAGAAGTACAGAATTTAGCAGATAAATTAAAAGATAAAGCAATTAAAGAAATTACTGAAGGTGAATCAAAAATTATCTGGTTTAAAACTTTATCGCGTATCTCCCAAGTTGTAGATTATATCTTTTATATTTTTTATGGAATTATCGGTTTAGAGATAATGTTAGAGCTATTTGGAGCAAGAGACGCTAATAAATTTAAGCAGTTTTTAGATATTATTTCTGCTCCTTTAGTAGCTCCTTTTAATGGACTTATGCCAAATATTTCTCTTGGTTCATTTCAATTAATGCTTTCATTTATTGTAGCAATAATTGTTTATTGGTTGTTTCATTTAGCAATCAAAGGTCTTTTTAAGCTACTACTTAATAAAAAGGCTGTTGTTTAAATAAATACTAACTGTTAGCTGGGCTAAAAATAAAAAGTATAACCAATAATTGGCTAATTTTGGTTATACTTTTTTGTATATTTTTGAAGTTTTTTATAAACTTTGTTTAATCAAATCTGCTGCTTTTTCTGCAATCATAATAATTGGGGCATTAGTGTTACCTGCAACGATTTCTGGCATAATTGAGCCATCTATTACTCGTAAATTTTCTATTCCATATACTTTTAAGTTTGAATCTACTACAGACATTCCATCTTTGCCCATTTTACAGGTTCCTACTGGATGATATAAAGTTTCTACAGTGTTGCGAATAAATTCAGCAATATCTTTATCACTACTAAATTTAGAGCCATAAAAATCACCTTTATAATTTTCAAATGCTTTTGTTGATGCGATTTCTTGAGCTAGTTTTACTCCATAAACCAAAGTGTCTAGGTCTTCTTTTTCTGCTAAATAATTAGGTTCTATTATTGGTGATTGATAAGGATCTACAGGGTTAAGTTTTATATAACCTACACTTTTTGGTTTAAGCAATGTTGGCCCGATTGTAAATCCATGTCCTTTTGGGGCTGTAAAACCATGATTAATATAATAAAGTGGTGCAAAGTGATATTGTAGGTTTGGCGAAGTTAATTTTGAATCTGTTTTAATAAATCCTCCTGCTTCTCCAACATTTGAGGTTAATGGGCCTTGGCCGGCTTGAATAAATTTTCCTACATTTTCTTCTGTTTCTGCCTCTGCTAATGATATTGGCTTAAGACAAGAATAACTAACTGCCATAAATAAATGATCTTGTAGATTTTTTCCTACACCTGGTAAATCAACTACTACATCTATATTTGAGTTTTTTAACTCATCTGCTGGGCCAATCCCCGATAACATAAGCAGTTGAGGAGAATTTATTGCTCCTCCAGATAAAATTACTTCCCTATCTGCCTGCACAGTTTCTTCTTTGCCATTTTCAATAAAACTAACGGATGTCACTCTTTTGTTTGATATATTTAATTTTCTAACTATTGCACCTGTTTTTACAGTTAAGTTAGTCCTAGAAAGTATTGGGTGTAAAAAGGCTACTGCCGCGCTACAGCGTTTTCCATCCTTTTGAGTAACTTGGTAAAGTCCAAATCCTTCTTGTTGTTCTGCATTAAAATCGCTATTTTGAGGTAAATTTAGTTCATTTGTTGCTTTTACAAATATTTGTGATAATGGATTAGCACAACGCAGATCAGCAATGTTTAACGACCCACCTACACCATGAAAAGTTGATTCTCCACGTTCTTGATGTTCGCTTTTTCTAAAATATGGCAATAGTTTTTCATACGACCAGCCATCATTTCCTAGGTTTTGCCAGTTGTTATAATCTTCTTTATTACCACGAATATAAATCATTGCATTAAGAGAACTTGATCCACCTAAAACTTTTCCTCTAGGCCAATATAACCGTCTATTATTAAGTTGTGATTGTGGCTCTGTGTAATAGGCCCAATCATAATTACTTAAAAACAATTTTGAAAATGCTAATGGAATATGGATTTCCATTTGTTCATCTGCTGCACCTGCTTCTAGGAGCAAAACTTTTACGGTTGGATCTTCTGTTAATCTATTGGCTAAAACACATCCGGCTGAACCTGCACCTATAATAATGTAATCAAAACTAGTTTCTTTTTGCACAGTTTACTCCTTTAGTTAAATAATAAATTTATTTATTACAATTAAATGAATCTCTAATTTCTTGCATTTGCTTCCAAATAGCTTCATTTCTTGATTTGGGAGAAACGCAAAAAAAACTTACAGTTCGTTTAGCAGTTTCACAATTAAAAATTGTTATTTCCATATTTAATGTTAATAAATTTTTACTTGCAAAAGCATCATAAGTCTCAACAACTGCTTGATAATTCTTAGTTTTATATGGAAGTTTTGTTTTATTTTCTGTTAGTGGTGTTACTTTAGCTTTTACCTTAGAAAGATCATAGTCTTGTCCCTTTGACTTACCAACCGCAGAAGTTAAACCTTGAAAATAATCAACTAAATCTTTCTCTAATTGTTGTGGTGTTATATTTTGCTTTTTTATCCACCAAAAAAATGTGTATGTAAAATAACTGTCTGATTTAGGGGCAAACATCCCTGGAGCAAATCGTAATTCTTCAAAACCTTCATAATTTATTTTAGGGGCAAAACCTAGAGGAAAATCTATTCTTTCACTTCTCCAATCTTTAGGAGCCACAAATCTAAATTCTTCTTGTTGTTGACCATAAACTTCACAAACCATTATTGTTATCAACAATAACCAAAATAAACACTTTTTTATCATAACTAATTTTCCTTGATTATTTTATTAATTCTTTTGTTTATATATTTTGTTTTAACTCATTATTTATGTTAACTCTTCAACACATAATACATATAAATCCCAATTAAACCATAAGCAAATGATATTTGCTTACTTTATGGTGCTGTTAAAATATTTTACATTGGTTGTTAGAAGCTTTTGATAATAGAAGTTTTAGAAGAATATAAAAGAACTGGCCTAAAACAATTTAACTACTATAATTAGCTTTATTCTATCAGCTTTATTTATGGAAGGATTACCTATAATTATGAAAAAACTTTTAATCATTCTTCTACTTTTCTATCCTATCTTTTACCCTTTTAACTCCATTAATAGCACTTTTACAATGGCTGCTTCTTTGCAGGAACAGAAAGAAGAATTAGATCTAGAAGTAAACTCTATTAAACTTGGTAGTAATATTGATCAAGTTTATAAAAAACTTGGAAAACCTATAAAAGTAACAACTAAGGAAAATAAGGACATTGGCTGTGCTTCGCCTTCTACAGAAAAGAAATTTAACTATAAAGGTTTAATTGTCGTTTTGTTTAAGGAATTTGAAGAACAGCCGTTCCATGTTATTTCAATTGAAGTAACATCTGCAAAATGGAAGATATCTCGAGGAGTTAAACTTGGAATGGATCTTAATGCTATAAAAGAACAACTTGCAACACCTTTTAACAATGAGAATGACGAAAATGGAGAACATCAACTTGGCTATGTTAATAATGATGATGCTACTTTTACTAATTTCTATTTTAAAGAAAATAAGCTTGTTAGGGTTTACTGTGCAGCATTGCTTTGTTAATTAACATTGTTTGGAAATAGCAAAAAAAATTAATAGATATAAAGTAATGAGACTAAAACAAATGAAAATAAAATTAGCCAGAAGACCAATTAGCGATAGGTTTACCCAAGAAAACCCATTTAATAAAATCTGTTTGTGAGGGACCCCCGCCTATAGAGCGAAGATATTTAATAAGCTGCCCACGATGATAAGTTGAGTGGGTTGTAATTTGTATAAAGGTTTCTCTAAGAGAAGGTAAATGAAGTATTTCATCTACAGTAGGAACTTTGATCAATCTCTCAAGATCTGCTTCTTGAACACTTGCAAGATATTTCATAACATCTTTATGGTAAGTCTCTCCCCATTGTTTGAGGGCAAACAGGTCAAAGCTTGCCCCAGCATTAGGATCAACAGCCTCTTCTTGCCAAATTAGCAACCAAGCATGTTGACAAAGATGAATATGATGCAGTTGCTCAAATATTGTTCTATCTTGTATTGCTGATGGAGTTTCAAGCACAGATTGCCACATAAGAGCATCAGCCCAACTCATATGCTTGAATAAGTCCTGGATTAGATTCATTGTGTCCACTTTATAAATTTTCCTTTTATGTTCACTATTTCACTAAATCTTAAATTAGTGCAATACATTTTTTTCTGACTTTTGGCAGGAAACTGCAATTTATTAATTGTTTAGATAAATTTTGTTATTATCGCAACAGGCTAGTTTCAACTTTTACTATTGTATTAAAATTTATTCTAATTATGAAACCCATGGAAAACCCTCTAACACTTACTCAATGGTTGCGGATGCAATTCCCAGATAGCTCCCATAACGATATAAAACAATGGTTGCGTTTAGGCCAGATAAGCATTAATGGTAAAACTACAAGCAATGGTGGCTTAATATTGCAGCCTAATGATCGTGTAGAGCGACATAAGCAAGGTAACTTATCATCACAACCTTCTATTTCTCCTTTGCCTATTATTTATATTGATGAAGCTATAGTTGTTATTGATAAACCAACAAAATTACTCACCATTGCCACAGAAAACGAGCGCGAGCAAACCGCATATCGTTTGCTTGGCAATATGCTTGAGCAACAAACCAAGCAAAAGTCCATCTTTATTGTCCATCGTCTAGACCGTGAAACGTCTGGGTTATTAGTCTTTGCTCGTAACTTAGTCGCTAAAGAGAAACTTCAAGAGCAGTTCCAAAACCGCAGTGCAGTACGCCGTTATATTGCAATTATTGAAGGAAAACCGCCTGCCGAGCATGACACACTTAAACATTTTCTAGCAGAAAATAGCCAACATAAAGTTTATGTTGTTAAACAGCCTGGTGAAGGTAAAGAAGCAATTCTTCATTATCTAACGCGCCGTCGTTTGGGACGCTATACAGAATTAGAAATTACTCTTGAAACAGGTAGACATGGTCAGATCCGAACTCAACTTGCAGCTATTGGTCGTCCGATTATAGGTGATCTAGCGGCAGGCAGTCAGCATAATCCAATAAAGCGGCTAGCACTACATGCCCATTATCTTGCCATTCATCACCCAATAACAGGACAGTTACAAGAGTTTCATAGCTCATTACCATCAATTTTTCAACGTCTTAAATAGTTTATTTATAGGAATAAAGCTTAATAATAAAAGGCAGTATTTTGCAAATTCAAAAACTTTTCTCTAAAAACCGACTTTTCCAACCAAAACTTTTGGGTATTGATGATGCTCCTTTTTCTAAAAATCATTCTGGGCATGTTAAGGTGCTTGGCACAGTTTTTAGAGGTGGCGATTTTTTAGAAGGACTTCTTTCTACTTATATTGATAAGGATGGTTTTGATGCTACAGAAAAGCTTATTTCTATGATTTGCCAGTCAAAATTCTATCCTCAACTTCATTGTATTTTGCTTAATGGGATTACTTTTGGTGGTTTTAATTTAGTTGATATAGAAGTTCTTTGCCAAGAAACTAATTTACCTGTTATTGCAGTTATGAGAAAACAGCCAAATTTTCTTGCTATTGAAAAAGCTCTAACTAATCTTGAAAATAGCCAGCAAAGGTTAAAACTCATAGAAAAGGCTGGTCAAGTTCATCAAATTGGTCATCTTTTTTGTCAATTCAAAGGTCTTTCTCTAGAAGAAACAACCATAATCTTAAAACTTTCTTCTACTCATAGCCATTTACCTGAACCTTTAAGAGTTGCTCATATTATTGGGGCAGGTGTTATGCTTGGTCAAAGTGGCAATAGGGCTTAAGTAAACTTTCCTTACAAAAACACTAAAATTTGAAAGAATGTTTTATTTAATTAATCTTTAACTAATTACCAACTACTAGAAAACAGCCGCAAAGCTCCCTTAATTCCACACTTTTGATATTTATTATAGGCTTGTGCTGCTTTTAATCTAAGGGTTTCTAAACTTTCATCATTTATCCAACTATTTATTGCCGCTTCTAAAACATAAGCTTCTGGTGCCATAAAATTTGTTGTCCATAATATTGGATTTGCTCCTGATGTTAGTATAGGTTTTTGAAAATAATTCTTACTTGCACAAGCTAAAATAACGATATCTCTTTTATTTTGACTTGCTTGTTTTGGATATTCTTTTAGTTGAAAATCCATCAAGCCATTATGTCCAATATAAGAAATTAAATTTGCTTGACCACCAATATTTAACTTTATTTTCTTATTCTTATCAAATATTTCTACTTCACTTTTTCCTTTACCTGAAGCAAACTCTAATAAATCAACTGTGCATTTTTCTATTTCTCTACCTCTATACGCATCTGCTACTAAATATATATTGCTATTTATATTCTTAAAAACAACTCTTTCAAGAATTATTCCCGCTTTAGGATCTTTTATTGATGCTATTAACTGCCATTGCTTAGATTTAGAAAAATAATTTTTTACTCCATAAGCCGCGCCCCAATATAAATTATTTAATAAATCATCTCCATTGCCTATTTTAGCCGGAACAGGAACTATTCTTTGATATTGGTTATCACATAATGCTACTAAAACATGTATTGTTTTTATATTATCTAAGGACTTTTTCTCTTTGAATTCATTTGCTCTAATTGTTGTTACACAGCTTACACATAGTAAAATCCAGGTTATTAGAATCAAAAATACATTATTTATTTTCATAATTTTCTTCTAATTTGATATTTGCCTGCACAATGGGAACAAGATCCCGGTTTAAGATTCTTTTAAAAATCAATGGCCCAAAAAATGTATTTACCCTTCCCCAATTTCCTATGCCTTCCCCTAAAACACCTACAAAGGTCTTTCCACTTCTTTCATAAACATTTAATTTTACAAAACCAGGAAAAAGCACATGTTCTGGTAATGTAACATTGTAAACTTCAAGATCTTTATCATTTACTAGTTTTACTATTTTATCCTTAAAAGGTCTTAAGGTGTCTATCATGCCTGTATGTATAGGCATATCGCTTAAACTAGGAGCCGTACATTTTCCACTCTTAAGCATTATTTCAAATACTAATTGCTTAAAATTTCCTTCACAAATTGTAATTTCATTTGGGCCATATTTATGCTGGTTTGCATAAGCTAAAAATTTACTTCGTTTAGGTTGTGAGTCATGACGCAAGTTTTCTCGACATGCTTTTTCTATAATTAAATTCCAAGGTTCTGAGAAACTTTCTTTTAAGTACTTTATTCCTGCTTCAAAATCTCTATCCTTCATTCACCCTCTTTTGAACAAAATAATTAATAGTTAGCTCCTTAATATATTATTTTTTCTAGTCTAATGTAAATCTATAGGTTAAAAGTATAGGGGCGGGAATAGAGTTTTTATAATCTTCTGGAAAAGAAAAGGTGGTTTTACAAGCAGCAACAATAGCAACTTCTTGTAAAAGTGGATTATTTGCAGAGCTACCGCGAGCTACAATAACATTTCCTTCCCCATTAACTTCAACTCTTATTAGAACATCTCCTGTAATGTTTTCTGCTTTTGCTTTTTCTGGATAAATTGGAATTTCTCGATGAACTACTTTTACAGGGACTGTGTTGCAATAAGAGCGTCTTACTACTTTAGTAGACTTCTTATCTACTGAACTTTCCTCTATTTCTGTAATGTCTTCTAATTGCAGGTCTTCTTCAAAATTATTTTGAGATGGGGTTTCTTTAGATTTATTAGTGCTATCAATGTTTATAAAATAATTATTTGTATGATTTACTAATGTTCCAACAAAAAATGCAAGTATTAAAGTAAAAAGTTGTTTTATAGAGTTTTTCATCTTTGTAGGCTTCCTTTACAAAGTTATGATTTTTTTATTTTAGACACCAACTTTTTACTTTTGTTCCGCTTGCATTTTCTCTTTTTGCTATTGATTGCAGGTATTTATTCCCAGTAGTTTTCCCAGTCATCTGCAAAGGCTTGCTTTAGTTTTTCCAGATATTCATAAGTTTTAATTTTTACCATCCATAAATCATCACCTTTTCCACCTTTGCAAATAACGCCTTCAACTACATCATATTTTCCTTCGCGTACATCATCCTTAAATTTTCCTGTAAGTTTGCCTTTATAAACTACTTCTGCAATATTTAGCTCTGCAAAATCTATAATAAATTCATCAGGGCTAATAATTTCTTTGTCTGTTTGTACATCAAACATAACCAATTCTTTTAGATCGTCTTTCTTGTGCATTCCAGCAAAGGAATTAGAGCCAAAAAATTCTGTAAAGACTATAATTTCTGGGCTAGTTTGATATTTTGGATTTTCTAAAAATATAATTTCTAGTGGTTTTGCAAAATTCTCTAAGAAAATTTCTGATGATTGCTCAAGTCCTGGATGAGCTTGGTTAAAATCCTTAATTCCTTGATCATCTAAATCAAAGCGATCTCGACGTGTTCCAAAACCATACCAGCTAAGTTCTCTTTCCCATACCCAATGCAAATTTGTCCCATCATATTTCTTAAAAGCAATACAAGTTTTTGTAGGAGAATTTCTACTATCAGGAATTTTTGGATAAACTAAATTAACTTTGACCATAAATTTCCAATAATTAACTTTAATAGGGTAATATTTTGCTTATTAATAAGGATAAAAGCACAAATCTTGGATTTTTTACAATAAATAATAGCAATCAAAATTCTCCAAAAAAGCTTTGTTTTACCTAGTCTTACTTATTTAACACTAAGATTTTATCTAACAATGATAAACTCTATCGGGTTTGTAGACGTAAAACCCAAGTGTGATGGTTATATAAAACTATAGAACTAAAGCGAGGTCTTTGGAAAAATATGTCAAAAAAACCGCATGTAGTAATTATTGGAGGTGGTTTTGGTGGCTTAAAAGCTGCCAAAGAATTAAAATCGGCTGACGTAGAAATTACATTAGTAGATCGCCTTAATCACCATCTTTTCCAGCCCCTACTCTACCAAGTTGCTATTGCTGGTATTTCTCCAGCAGAAATAGCTTTTCCGCTTCGTTCAACTTTGCGAAAACAAAAAAATACTAATGTCATCCTAGATGAAGTCTTAAGTGTAGACTTAAAAAGTAAGACAATAAAAACTACTAATGGTCAAATTAAGTATGATTATTTAATTTTGGCTACTGGAATGAAAAATAACTATTTTGGCAATAATCATTGGGAAAAATATGCTATTGGACTTAAAGACTTAGATGAGGCAATAGAAATTCGTCGGCGTGTTTTAGTTGCATTTGAAGAAGCCGAACGTGAACAAAACCAAGAAAAAGAAAGTCAGCTATTAACTTTTGTTGTTATTGGTGGCGGCCCAACAGGTGTTGAACTAGCTGGTGCTTTAGCTGAGCTAGCACGACATGTATTAAAATCTGATTTTCGCACCATTAACCCTACATCTACAAAAGTAATTTTGGTTGAGCGTGCTGACAAAATTTTATCTTCATTTCCAGAAAATCTTTCTAAAAAAGCTACTGAACAATTGCAAAACCTAGGTGTAGAAGTTCGCACAGGTGTTAGTGTGGTAAATATAACGGCAGAAGGTGTTGAGCTAGATAAAGGATTTATCCCTTCTGCAACTGTGCTTTGGGGTGCAGGGGTACAAAGTAATTCAATAACTAAAACTTTAGGAGTTGAACTAGACCGGGCCGGGCGTGTGGTAGTTGAAAAAAATCTAACCATTCCTGGACACAAAGAAGTTTTAGTAATTGGTGATACAGCTTGTTTTACACATCAAACAGGTCAACCATTGCCGGGCGTTGCTCCTGTTGCAATGCAGCAAGGCGTTAGAGCAGCTAAATCAATAATTAATATGCTCCAAGGTAAAGAACCCCTAGAATTTCACTATGTTGATAAAGGAAGTATGGCAACAATTGGACGTTCAGCAGCAGTTGCATACTCAGGAAAACTACAATTTAGTGGTTTACTAGCTTGGGTTATGTGGATGGCTGTTCATATTTTCTTTTTAATAGGTTTTCGCAACCGTTTTATAGTCTTTTTTCAATGGGTTTGGTCATATTTTACCTATAAACGCGGAGCGCGTCTTATTACAGGTCATCGCTTACATGCAGGTGCGCCAGAAGAAATTCAGGTAAGAAAACAGCCTGAGCAAGTTTTAACAAAATAGCTAGATGCGGTCTTGGGAAAAGATTTTTGTATGTTATAATCGCCAAAGCTCTGTTTATCAGTATTTTACTTAGCTTGAAAACAGAGCAAATATCTTTATTTAGTGAGGTTTGGCGTGACCAAAAAATCTAAACCAGATATTCGTATGATTACCCGTCTAGTACCACCAAGTGGTAATCTTGTACAGGGTCAATCTGAGGTAGCCTTAGAACCAGTTTTATCAGCCGCGCTTAATCAAGTAATAAGCGACGGACTTAATCATTATTCATTATTTGAAGGAGTGCCTGAACTACGTAGAGCAACAGCAGAAAAAATAGCTCGTTTTAATAAAATTAAAATTGATGTAGATTCTAAACCCTATCAAATACTTATCACTCCCGGAGCAACAGGAGCATTAGTATCAATTGCTCATACTTATTTGACTAATGCTTCAATGCTTTTATTTGAGCCTTATTATCCTTACCATAAAAAAATCCTAGAAACCTGTAATGCTAAAGCAGATGTAATTGAGCTAAAAGGTCAAGACTTAAAACTAGATGTAGATGAACTTCGCGCACGTTGTCGAGCAGGAAAAGAGCGTAAAGACCACCCACTTAAAGCAATTTTAGTTTGTAGTCCAACCAATCCAACAGGAAAAGTTTTTACTCGTGATGAGCTACAAGCAATTGCTGATTGTTGCATAGAATTTGATCTTTTATGTATTTCTGATGAAGTTTATGAGCATTTTGTTATTTCAGAAGATGACCATATTTCTATTGCAACACTACCAGATATGTACTCACGCACAATTACTTGTAACTCTTTTTCCAAGTCTTGGGCGGTTTCTGGCTGGCGTTTGGGCTATGTTTTTGGTGCTGGTGAGCTAGTAGGCCCAGTTCATAATGTAGGAAATGTTTTTTATGTTTGTACTCCTACACCACTTCAACATGCATTAGCTCGTGTGTTAACTGTTGATGAAGGCTATTATGAAAGGCTACGTAGTGCCTATGCAGTCAAGCGAAAGATTTTAACCGAGGCTTTAAGTAAAGTAGGTTTTGATGTTTATGATTCTCGGTCTAATTTTTATGCTTGGGCAAAAATTCCTGAAAATTTTGCTGATTCAGAAAGTTTAACTCAGTTTTTAATTGAAAAAGGCCAAGTTGCAGGTGTACCTGGCACAGCTTTTACTGATAGCGCGATAGGCGAAAAATATATGCGTTTCTGCTTTGCTCGTGAAGAAGACATGCTCACAAAAGCAGCACAACAAATCATTAAAGCTCTTTCCTAGTCTCTTTGTTTAATAACTTCCCAAAGAAAAATCTTTGGGAAGTTTTGCCCCTTAAAATTACTCATAGTTTATCTATAAAATCATTTTATAACCAAAATGGAATTAACAATTATATTTGAGCAATTAGCAATAGCTTTAGGTTTAGGTTTACTTGTTGGACTACAAAGAGAATATGCTGCTGCTGCACATTTAGCAGGACTGCGAACATTTCCACTTATTACAATATTAGGAACAGTTTGCGGGCTTTTAGCTAAAAGTTTTGGCGGTTGGGTAATTGCGTCAGCCTTTTTGTCACTAGCTGCACTCGTTTTAATAGGCAATCTTATTGCCTTAAAAAATGAAACTCCGCTAGCAGGTATAACTTCTGAAGTAGCAATTTTATTAATGTTTGGTGTTGGAGCTTTTTTAACTGTTGGCCCATTAGAAGTTGCTATTGCTATTGGTGGCTCTGTAGCTATTTTGCTGCAATTAAAAAAACAACTTCGTGGCTTACTTGCTAAATTGGGAGATAACGACTTAAAAGCAATTATGCAATTTGTGTTAATTGCTTTAGTTATTTTACCTGTACTGCCTAATAAAACCTATGGCCCATACTCAATTTTTAATCCTTATAAAATGTGGTTATTAGTAGTTTTAATTGTAGCTATTAACTTAGGTGGATACATAATTTATAAATATAGATTTTTTCAAGAAGATGTAGGAATTTTTGTTAGTGGAATATTAGGAGGAATGATTTCTAGCACTGCAACCACAGCTAGTTATGCAAAACTTTCTGCAAATGCGCCTGAAAATAATAATGCTTCAACTCTAGTCATCATCATTGCTTCAACAGTTGTTTTTATTCGTGTTCTTTTAGAAATTGCTGTTGTAGCTCCAAGCTTTTTACCTAAAGCAAGTGTACCTATTTTGATAATGTTTGCTACTTTTTTACTACTTTCTTTTTTACTATGGTTTTTTGGTGACAAAATTACTGGGCAAATGCCTGAGCAAAATAATCCTGCTCAACTAAAAACTGCACTGTTTTTTAGTGTTTTCTATGTTGTAATTTTATTTGCTATTGCTGTAGCTAAAGATTATTTTGGCAATAAAGGAATTTATATAATTGCAGCAATTTCTGGCTTAACAGATGTTGACGCTATCACAATTTCTACTGCTCAACTTGTTAAAAATAACACATTTGATGCTGATAATGGTTGGAGAGTTATTTTAATTGCAATAATGGCTAATTCTGTTTTTAAGGCTGCAATGGTAGCATTGCTTGGTAATAGACAACTTTTTTATAAAGTCTCTCTTATTTATGTTTTAGGTTTTATCGTTAGTATATTTTTGATATTGTTTTAACCTAGGCTATTAGCTAAAAACTTCAAATACTAATAAGGAAAAATTAAGCTAGCACTCCATTATTTTAATAAAAATACCTCTAAAATTTTTGTTTCTATCTGGTAGAAAATCCAGCTTTTGTTATCCACCAAATTAAATTTCTTAATAACCTATGAAAATTACTAATTTCTTACTTCCCAAAAATCCTATATACTTAGTGCTTTCGTACTACAATAAACATATTAATATTAATAACTTTTTGGTGTAGAAAAATGAGCCGACCAATACAAACTTTTCAAGAAAGATTAGTTTTTACTACTCTTAGTGGAAATAACTTACCTAAACGTAACGACTTTTTCACTGGTAGAGAAGAAATACTTGATAAGTTATATCAAGTATTTTCTATAAATGAAAATAATGCTGTTACCCAAGTACTTACAGGGTTTAATGGCATTGGGAAAACACACACAGCACTTGAATTTTGCTATCTTAATATCAATAAATACCAAAATATTTTTTGGATTAATGCTAAAAATGAAGTTACTTTTAGCAACAGCTATTATGATACTGCTCGTCTTTTAGGTTTAATAACAACCGGCAATGTTAACAATTTTAATTCTCGTCGCAATATATCATTGGTTAACAATTGGTTATCTAATCATTGTGATTGGCTTTTAGTTTATGATCAATTGGAAGATATGGCATTATTGACAGAATATTTACCAACTAATTATCAAGGCCATATTTTAATTACTACTAATTGCCAAGACCTAGCAAACTATTCTTATGTTATAAATTTAGCTCCTTTAAGTGCTGATGAAGCAACCTTGTTTTTATTAAAAAGAGCAAATTTAATCGCAAAAGATGAAAAATCATTAGAGAATGTTTCTGATAAAAATAAATTTTCTGCACAACAAATTATCCAAGAAGTTAATGCCTTACCCTTAGCTTTGTCTTTGATTGCTGCTTATATTGAACAAACAAAGTGTTCATTGACAGATTATCTTACCCTATACCAAAATATTAGGTATTTTCCTAGTAGGAACACAAATATAAACAGTGAAGAAATTAATGTTAACAGCATTATTACTGCTATTTATAAGTTAACTGCTGACCAAATAAACAAAAAAAATCTTGCTGCGACAGAGTTACTTCAATGTTGTTCAATCTTATCATTTGAAAAAATTCCAGAAGAGGTATTTACAGAATCTGCTCACCTTTTGAGGGATATACTTTCTGATTCATTCAATAATTTTTTTATTTACAATGAATCCCTTTCCCTTTTGTTAAATTATTCATTGATAGAACGAGATAATATTGATAACTCTATTTCCCTTCATAGTTTGCTTAAAACATCTATTGCCAATTTAATGAACTACAATACTAAAGTTTCATTAATTGAAAGTTTGACAAAGTCTTTAAATTATTTGGCGTTAAAAGATCCTCAAGACTTCCAATTTTCCTTTTTACATCAAAGGATATTATCTTCTGCTCTAGCATTGTCAGAATTTATTATTTCCATGAAATTTAACTCTTTGGAAGTAGCTACTTTATTTTATCAACTAGGAATTTATTGCCAAAAACAACTGCTATTAGATTCTTCTTTAGATTGTTATTTTCTTGCGCTAACTAGTTATAGAAGTACTTTTGGCGATAATCACCCTTCTATTGCTGTCACGCTTAATAATATTGGTGAAGTTTATCGTAGCCAAGAAAACTACTACTTAGCCTTAAATTGTTACTTACAATCACTAGAATGTTACAAAGAGTCTTTTTCTGATAATCACCCTTCTGTTGCAATGACTTTAGCTAATTTAGGTATTCTATGTGCTGAAACAGCTAGAGAAATGGAAGCGGTTGATTATTACAAAAAAGCTATAGCCGTCTTTGATCTATCACTAGCTAATGATCATCCCTGGGTTATTAAAACAATAAGAATGTATTCTAATTTACTGCTTCAACTTAATAAAAATGAAGAAGCTCAAACATTATTAAATCGCATCAATGTTTAATCTATTTGGGGTCAATCTAGCTTAGAATAGTATAAAGAGCAGCTTTTAACAAACTGCTCTTTTTTAGAGAAAAGCTATTAAAAAGATATTTTTATTCCTACCTGAAACTGACGAGGTGAAAAAGCAGCACGAAAGCGATCACGTGGAGCAATAAATCTATTTCCATCTTTAGCAGGTAAATTAAAATTACCATTAGCATCAGGAGGGAAAATAGGATTAACATCACTAATATTGGTTCGATTAAATAGGTTAAAAGCTTCTATTTGAAATTGTAAGCGATATTTTTCATTAACAGTAATACTACGAGATAGCCTTAAGTCAACATTAGCAAAACCTGGAGTTAAACCGCTGTTACGAGCAATGCTAGTAGAACCTACCAAAGGTCTATCACCTGGGGGGTTGTCTCCATTTAAGTTTAAATCTACACCAGCCAATAAGTTATAGGCGCGGCCAGATTCTAAATTAACTATGCTAGATAATTGAAAATCTCTTAAAAACGGATTTTTTGTATAGGACAATTCCCAAACACCAGAAAAAATAAATCTGCTACGAACATCTTGTAATGATAAGCCTCTTTCGCCTCTTGGGTTTGTAGGATCTACAGATTGTTGTAATTCATTACGAATATCAATAAAATTATCTATTGATTTTGCAAAAGTATAGCTACTTAAAAAACCAAATCGTTTACTTAAACGACGATTGAATGAAACGCTAAACGAGTTGTAGTAACTATCATAAGCATTAGTAAATTCCAAAATATCCCCTTTTGTTGTATCAATTCTTCCTGTCAATGCACTTCCTGTAGGATCTCCAACAATTGGTCTAACAATAGGGTTTATATTGCGTTGGGATAAGATTTTTAGCCCTCTAACAAAAGCATAGCTTACAGAAAGCACTGTATTACTATCTATTAGGTAGTCTACTCCTAAATTTGCTTGTTGTGTATAACTAGCACGTGGGTTAGGTTGATTGATAAAACCTAAGCTAAGTTGGGGAATTAAGCTAACACCAGGTGGTAAGGTTTCTCCAATGGGTAATCGCCTGTTTGGTGAATTATATAAAGGGATTGATAAAGGAAATTGTAAGGATAATATTTGTAAAGCACCTTGTTCTCCTTCATTACCAACAAGAGCAGGCCCATAAATAGTAGCAGCAAAAAATAAACCATACCCGCCATGAATTCGCATTTTAAGCAATCGACTAGGCTGATAAGAAAAGGCTACACGCGGAGCAACATTGCCGTTATTATTACCTAATACATCTACACGACTGATATCATAACGTACTCCGAGTTTTAACAAAAAGTTAGGGTTTATTTTTATATCATCTTGAAAAAAGGCAGAAAAAGTATTTCTAGCAATATCAGTAGTTCCGCCTGTGGTACGAGTAAACCCTTGAATAAATGCAGCAGGTAAGCCAGAGTTGGCTAAATCCAATCGAGGAAACCCAGGTATCATTCCTGGTAGAGCTTGAGATAACCCCATTAGAAAAGCTTTTTGTTGTGGTGTTCTTAGTGAAGGATCAAATGCTTGTAATCCGCTAAATGCAGGGCCACCAAGTGGGCTTAAATCTAAGGGTTGAAAAAAAGCAAAGCCGCCTCTAAATATAGGAACAAAGCCAGATGCTACGCCATCTCTAGTATAGTCTACACCAAACTTAATTTGTTGAGAACCTCGGCTAAGGCTAACATTATTAATTATTTGATAAATATTTTGTATTCTAGGTTGTGGAAGTAGTGTACCTGCACCAAAAACTATTAAACCTTCTGGAGCCACAATGTTAACTTGTGGGCCATTAGGGTCAATAGGTACGATTGTTTGGTTTCTACGACTATAAAGAAACCGTGTTTCATTGACTAGATTTGAGCTAGGGCTGACATAGCTATTATTGACAGCTATAGAGTTATCATCTAAAGACAATCGACCAGCATTAGTGTCTGCTACTCGTGAACCACCTATTAAATCTCCAAAAGGTTCACCAGCACCATTGAATGTACGTCCATAATTATATCTAACAAAAAGCCTATCATTGGGAGCTATTTGGAAATCTGTTCTTGCCAAAAAGGTAGAAGTACCAATACCAAAAGCTATAGGGCCATTACGAATAGAAAAACCCTGGCTGTTAATCGACTTTACAGTATCATCTGTAATAGTTACTACACTATTTTGTTTTACAGATAAACGTTCAAAAGAAAGGAAATAGAAAGCTTGGTTTTTCTTAATTGCTCCTCCCAAAGTTGCACCAAATTGATACTGTTTAAACTCAGGTTTAATGAGTGAAAAAGCATTGCGGGCAGCGATGGTTTCATTACGATTAAGAAAAAATAACGAACTATGTAGTTCATTACTACCACCACGAGTAATAATATTAATGACTCCTCCCAAAGCCTTGCCAAATTCAGCAGAATAGCTATCAGAAACAACTTGAAATTCCTGTACAGCTTCCTGACTAAATGTTGAACGCACTCCTCCAGGCGCCGCATCATTATTATCTAATCCATCAATAGTAATTGAGTTATTACGAGCAGGTAAGCCATTAAATGATAGTCCAGAAGTAGCAGCAACACCTTGTTGAGGTGTTCTATCAGGCGTAACTCTAGGAGAAGTTAAAGAAAAATCTAAAAAATTCCTTCTATTAATTGGTAGCGAATCTATTCTACCACGATCATTATTTGAACTACTTGCTGTTCTACTTTCATCCAGAATATTGTTTGCAATAACTTCTATTATTTCCTGTTCTTTTGCTTCTACCGTTAAAATAAAATTATAATAACTAGTTGTTCCCAATGTTAAATTGAATTTTCTTGAAATCTTAGCAAAACCTTCGGCATAAGCGGAAATTTCATAATTTCCAGGTGGAAGTTCATTTAGTAAAAACAAACCTTTTTCATTTGTTTGAATTTCTCTTGTTTGATTTGTTTGTAAGTTTACGGCTGTTACAGAAGCATTAACTATGACTCTACCTTCTTCATCTGTAACAACACCGTTGGCATTAGAAGTGGTTGCTCCACTTTGAGCTAAAATAGGTTGAGGATTACCTAATAAAAAAAAGTATAAGAGCAATGTTAACAAAACAAATTTAAGTTGTTTATCATTGTGCTGCATTAATGTCTCCAATCTATATATTCATAAATTTTTAACTTGTCTTTTGAAAATTACATATTAGGAGGGCTAAATTATCGTATCTATACATATGGTTTATGTATAGTAGTTATATTGTTAATAAAAAGCTTTGTAGTACTATCAACGTATAGCCTGCAAGACACTAATAAAGACTCAATAATAAAAATATCTTGATCTATTATTGTATGTTCAATCATTTTTCCAAAAATGTTGAGCAATCTAAAATTACTGTTATTGCCAAGATACATTTCTTGACTCAAGAGTTTTAGTCTTTGAAAATCCTTTTTAGCTAAAGCTTGTTCAAGTAATAAAATAACTTGTTTTGCTGAAGTGTAAGCAACATTTTTTTGAGTATTTTGAAACATAATATTAGTGTTTTTGCAGATTATAAATTCCTTTTGATTAGTAAAATAGGTAAGCTAAATATTGTAATTATAGTAACGTAGAATTATTACTATAAATGCTTTATTTAACTTTTAATGATTTGTGCCAAGAGATTTCCCATTCACAATGAGAATGTTCAAGAGAAAAACATTTAGTGTGAAATACTTTGACATTTTCTAAGCCATTTAATTGATTAGTTCTTTCTAACCAACCATAAATACGATCACACATTACGGGTTGAGTTGGTATATCTGTCAGTTTGACAATAGATTTTTCTTTATCTATCCTAAGAGTCTGCATTTGACCCTTATCATATAAATTAGACCAAATTACAGAAGCTTTTGCTAACTGTACATTAGGAGTACGTATTTTTGAGTAAATATTATAAGTACTTTTCATTCCTACTTCAGCACTAAATCTTCCTGCATCTCTAGCAAAAAGCCTTATAGGTTTCCCTTTAATAGTAGCAGCCGTTATGGTTAACTCATTTAATGTAGATACAGAAACTTTATGAGTGGGAAGAATATTATTATTAATAATTTTGTCTTTGTATTCTGAACTAATTTGAGAAATAAATTTTTCTTTTTGTTGTTGGTTTAGTTCTTTAAATATATAAGTCAACAAGCTTAACAAAACATTTCCTTTTACTAAACCTGCATCTTGTTTGGAGACAACAGTTTGATTCATTTTTATTCTATTACCCTATCAATAATTAACTGTATTTTGTTATGAAATGTTAGAGGCTGTATAAGTAATAAGAGCATGATCAACAGCTTTTTTAAGAGCTTTAATAGAGCCATTTTTAGGTAGAGAGAAATCAGCCCCAGCAACTAAAACAGAGTTTTGTATTTGTTGGTCATAGCACAAGCCAGAACAAACGATAATCTTTGCTTTACTATCGGCTTTGCGAAGGGTTTTTAGGAATTCAAAAGTATGGTTTTGTTTAGGAAAAAAACCATTAATATCAGGCACGCGCAAATCTGTAAGAATCAAATCAGGTTGGTGTTCAATGGCAGCTTCTATTGCATCATTAGTATTAGTGGCTTGTAAAATTACATGTTCTTTTAATACTGTGGAGTATAACTCACAAATAGTTTGATCATCTTCTATAATTAGAATAATAGACATACTCTCACCTTACCTTTTTTAATAATATTAAGTAGAATAATAAGTAATGCAACTAACTATATAATATGTAGAGAAATAGTGAGGCTAGCCTTAACTAATCTAGTAAAGTATATTTACGATTATTAAAACGAAACAATATTGTGTAAGTAAATTTCTAAACTGAAAGTATTTAAAATAACAATTGTGCAGTAAGTAGGACTATTTTTATTAATAAGGCATTGTTGATTAGGGCATATGATAAACTTACTACTATTTACACACTAGCTATATATAAGATAGCAAAAATGCGATAAGTTAATCAACTGCTTTGTGTATTAAAATCACTATTAATCCGGGAGTTTGACTAGAAATGGACGATGTAAAAAAAGCTAAAAATTTTATGGAGAATGAACAACCTATAAATAGTTGATTTTTATTTTTGCTCTCGATTTAGTGGAGTGCTATTTAATTGACTCATATAATTTATGTTCAAAGTCCTCCATTGCAGGAAAAGAATATCTTAAATCTTGGTTTTCTTTCATTAATTCTTCAGCTTGTTTTTTATAAAAAATAGCTAAATAATTTAAGTTAAGTTTTTTACATAAAACAGCAGCCGTAACAGCTAAACTAACTGTGTTTGATAGGCTATCTGGATCACTTTTTCCAGCACACAAAGCTAGAGCTTGTTGTTTAATAAGCAAAGATAGCAAAGGTAGAGGTTTACTTTGTTTTTGTAAACTCGGAGCCTCTAAAAAAATTGATATCCAATAATGTTTTTCTGCATCATTTTTTAAGTATTTTAATAATTCTTTTTGAAAGGTTTTTCCTAATTTTCTACGCTCTTTATCAAATAATGTAGGGAAAGGTTCATGGCTATCTAAATAACCTTTTTTTGCTATTTCTCTGTCAATTGCTGCAAAAGGTTTGCTATTTTTAGCTTGTCCATACGTTTTTGGCACTTGGACAAAACACAATAAAGCTATCAACAAAATTAATACTAATCTCATATGATTATTTATCGGTGCTGGAAGTATCTAGCCCTAAATCTATTATTCCATCTGTAGTTAAATTTAATGGATTAGTATCACTATTTGTTGGATCATCTGTTACAGCAACTAATGGAGGAAGTTCTAAAGGTGATAATTCTCCTGGTAAAATTGTTACATCTTTGATATAAAAAGAGACTTTTTCTGGCTCATTTTCTGATAGTTTACTTTCTACTTTATTTGGCTCAAAAAACGGTTCGATAATTCCGGGAGGCTCAAAAAGAGGTGTTGAAGGTGCTAAATCTGGTTCAAAAATTGGCCCTGATGGAGACAAATCTGGCTCAAAAGTTGGTGTTTCTTCTAGTATTTCAACTTCATTTTTTGCTGTTTCTATGATTTTTTGTTTAGCGGCTAATTCCCGATAAGGAATCGGAATTTCTGCTGAAGTACGATAAAATTCTGGTGGTCTTTCTAAGAAAGCACTTTTTTGTATATTTTCTGTGTTATTCTTACTTTCTACTATTTCTACTTCATTGATACTAACTTGCTTCTTATCTTCTACAGTACTACTAAGCAATTTTTCCTGTTGTGGCGCAGGTTGAAGTTCTCGAATTAGTCCAGTTAATGAAGGAATCTTTTCTAAAAAAATAGCTGGTGAAAGCAACCCAACTAAGCTATTTGGTTCAGCAGGTGCTGGCCCGTCAAGACAAATAATTACGCCTTGCGTCTTTGGATCTACCTTTAAGTTTTTAGTTGAAAGATAATCAATATCTATTGATTTTGCTGATAAAGAAACTTCTGTATGTGCAGTAAGTTTACTAATTTTTAACGTATTACGTAGCTGAAAATCAATTTTTGACCCCGTAATTACTTGCACTTGCATTGATTCACAACTAAAACTAGCTGTTTCCTTTATTCCAATATGTTGGCCGTTAAATTCTGTCCCAGAAAAATTTAAGACGTTTGCAGACATCGCATTAGCTTGAACACGTCCCCGGTTAATTGTTATTTCTTCATCAACACGAATGACTCTACTTGATAAAGATTTAATATCAGCAAAGACTTCCTTAGCGCGAATTTCCATTATGTCAAAATCTTCACCTACAATTTTAACCTTTCCATTAGGAGCTTCTACACTAGTCAGATTTTGTTTTTCTCCCTCAGTAGAAAAAACATGCACATCCCCATTTAATGACCTTATTACTCCGCCAGCAAATTTAGCATGTAAAACAATATCGCCTTCATTAACTATTTCCATTCCGCGTTCTGTGAGGGAAAATTGAGCCATTGCAGGTAACACTAAAACATTTTCTTTTGACATTAAAAATCTCCCTAAATATTTATAGTGCTTAATTTAACCATAAAGACCTTTTTGGTCAATTGTTGAGTGAGATGCAAGCGTTAAAATTGGTCAAATTTCACTTTTTTATTATCAAATATGAAAAAATTCTCATCCCATTCTCAAAAATTCCATTAATTCATAAGCTACTTTACCAACAATTTACTGGCACAAACTTTGCCTTCTATATTATTAAGACAGCAAATAAAAGTGTTTGTTAAGGTAAAAGTATATGAAAAAGAAATTAATTGTTTTTACTGTAGCAACTATATTTATAGTTTTTCTAGCAATTCAATTTGTCCCTTATGGTCATAATCATTCTAATCCACCAATTACAGGTGAACCTAATTGGAATAGCACAACAACTAAAGATCTTTTCTCTCGTGCTTGTGCAGATTGTCATAGTAATCAAACATCTTGGCCTTGGTATAGTAATATTGCTCCTGTTTCTTGGTTAGTACAAAAAGATGTTGAAGAAGGACGAGCTAAATTTAATGTTTCTGAATGGGGAAGAAAATCTGAAAATGAAGGTCATGAAGCAGCAGAAGAAATTCAATCTGGCGAAATGCCACTTAGCACTTATTTGCTAACACATCCTAAAGCAGATTTATCAAATCAAGAAAAAAATGATCTTATCCAGGGTTTATCTGCTACTTTTGGTAATAAGATAGACAAAGAAAAATATTCACATGCTCAAGAAGACGATGATGATTAAAGCTAGTTGTTTATTAGTTTTAATATCAGACAAAAAACATTATTAACAACCAACTTCCCTTACTTGCTTGCACCAAATAGCCAAGATTAATACAATGGGGCTAAATTTGTGCTAATTATTGGGGTTAATAATGGTTAGAAACCTGCCTGATTTTCTCTCTTGCCTTGACAGAGAAGTTTTACTAGCTGATGGAGCTAAATCAACTGTTTGGTTAGAACAGGGTTTAAGTCCTGCTAGCTCAATGGAACAAAATTTATCTAATCCAGAAAATGTTATCAGACTTCATCTAGAATATATTGAAGCAGGGGCAAGAATCATTGAAACCAATACTTTTCGAGCCAACAGACTCCAATTAGCACGCTTTGGGCTAGCTAACCAACATCAGGAAATAAACGCTACTAGTGTTGCTATAGCTAAAGAAGCTGTTAAGCGTAGTGGAAAACAAAATATTTTTATTGCTGGTGCTATTGGGCCACTAGGAGCATTAGTTAAACCTTATGGTAATCTTTCCCTATCAGAACTTGGAGCGATTTACCAAGAACAAATTAAAATTCTTTATCAAGCAGGCGTAGATATACTAGTTATTGAAACTCATCCTAGCCTGTTAGAGGCTTTAGAAGCGGTTAGAGCAGCACGAACCATAGATTCCCGCCGTCCTATAGTTGCCCAAATGACATTTCTTGAGGATGGGCTATCAAAATTTGGTGATGAACCTCGCCGAGCATTAGAAGCACTTGCTGCCGCAGATGCTGATGTAGTGGGTGTAAATTGCAGCGTTGGCCCACATCATATGTATAATTTACTAGTAGATTTTCTAAAAACTACTAATTTACGTGTTTCTGTGCAACCTAATGCGGGACATCCTCAATTAATTGGAAATCGCCAGGTTTATCTTACCTCTCCAGATTATTTACAAGAATATGCACGTCTTTTTGTTGAAGCAGGCGCAAATATTATTGGCGGTTGTTGTGGTACAACGCCAGAACATATTCAAGCAATGTCTAAAGTAGTTACAGGTCAAAAACCGCGTCATAGCAGCCATACTTTAAGCTCAGATCCAATAACTGTGACTAGTTCACAAGTTAAAATGAGAGATGAATTAGAAAAAAAACTTGGTAAAGAGTTTATCGTTACAGCAGAAATAGACGCTCCCGCAGGGCTTAATTACAAATCAAATATTGAACTAGTTGAAAAATTAATAAACTTAGGTGTTGATGCTATACAAATTACAGATAATCCTAAAGCTAGAGTAAGAATGTCTTCTATTGCTTTTGCTCATTTAGTACAAGCTCAAACTGGAATGGAAGTAGTTCTACATTTTAGTTGTCGGGATCGTAACCTTTTAGCAATTCAATCTGAATTAATGGGAGCCGCCGCGCTTGGTATTCGCTGGATTTTAGCTTTAACCGGAGATCCTTCAAGTGTCGGTGAACTACCTTCAGCAACTTCTGTTTTTGATGTTAACTCTGCTGGTCTTGTAAGAATTTTACACGGTTTAAATCAAGGTTTTACCCTAGCTGGAACAGACATTCAAAGGCCAACTAACTTTCGTATTGGTGCTTCTGTAAACCCGGCTGCACCTAACCTAGACGTGGAATTAGATAAATTAAAAGAAAAAATTGATAGTGGCGTAGATTTTGTCCAAACCCAACCAATATTTGATTTAGACCTGCTAAAACGTTTTGCGGATAAGACTAAAAATCTTAATTTACCAATTCTAGTTGGACTAATGCCTCTTAGAGATGCTCGACATGCAGAATTTCTTCATCATGAAGTTCCAGGAACAAAAATTCCTGATAAACTCCGCAAAAGATTAAGTAATGCTAATAAAGCTGAACTATTTAATGAAAGTGTTGCTATTACCCAAGAATTATTACTAGCAATAAAAGAACTTTTCCCCGGAGTACATATTTTAATAAATGATGATACTCAAATTATTGAAAAACTGTTGATATAAATTAAGCATTTTTAGCAATAACTTCTGTGTCCAAGCGAACGGAAATCAATTTAGAAATACCTGGCGATTGCATTGTCACACCATAAATTGAGGCTGCCATTTCCATAGTACGTTTACTATGAGTAATTACTAAAAACTGAGTATTATCACTCATATGTTTTACTTTTTCTGTAAAACGTCCAATGTTAATGTCATCAAGTGGCGCGTCTACTTCATCAAGAACACAAAAAGGGCTAGGGCGAAACTGAAAAATACTTAAGACTAGTGCTAGAGCAGTCATAGCCTTTTCCCCGCCAGAAAGCAATAAAATATTTTGTAATCTCTTGCCTGGAGGTTGTGCATTTATATCAACGCCACTTTCTAAAATATCTTCTTCATTAATTAATGACATCTCGCCATGTCCGCCTCCAAAAAGCTCTTGGAACATAACAGAAAAATTAGCATTAATTTTTTGGAATGCTTCACGAAATTTAATACGAGAACGGACTTTGATTTCCCTTAAAGCTGCTTCTGTAGCCTCAATTGACACTAAAATATCTCTATATTGTTCTTGTAGAAAAGCTTGTCTTTGTTCTGCTTCAGCTAGTTCTTCAAGTGCCATCATATTTACAGCACCTAAATCTAGTAATTTATCCCTAGATTCAACTAACAATTGCTGAACGCTAGCAACATCACTTTGACTTTCTAATAACTCGTTTAACTCTGCACTAGCAGGACTATTAATTAGCTCAACAATATTTTCTGAAAGTTCATTTAAGCAATTTTGTGATAAATGTTGCAGATCGCTTTCCTGACGAGCTTTTTCAACTTGCAAACTAGCTTTGACTTCCCGATGTTTAGAAATTTGGTTTCTTAAATCTGCTATTTTTGTTTCTAGTTGGGTTATCAGGCTATTTTTGTTAGTTAGATCTTCTTCAGCCTTAGCAAGATTGTTTTCTGTAATTTGAATTTCTTTTGTTAGGTTATTAACTACTTTTTCTGCTAAAACTAAATTACTTTTTAATTCCTCGCCGCGTTTAGCTAATTGTGTTAAATCAGACTTAAGCTTTTCATTTTGTTGAATTAGCTCTTGATTGTCTGTAGTTAATTTTTCTAGGGTTTGTTTAATTGCTCGGTAGCGTTCTTGTTTAGCGGCTGTTTCTGTTTTTAATTCTGTTAGTTTTTGGTTTGCTAGCTCAACATCAGGCTTTACTTGGTTAATTACAGCTTTTTTTGCAGCTAAATTATTCTCTATATCAACTTTATATTGTTCTGCTTCTTGTAATTCTTTAATTGTTTCTATAACTTTTGCTGCTAATTTTATTATTTCTTGCTCATTTTCTGTAATTTTTATTTTAATTGCTTTAATTTGTTGACGAGTTCGTTCAAGCTCTTTAGCACTTTGGGAAACTTCAACTTGTTGTGCAGCTAAAGTTTTTTCTTCTGTTCTTAACAAAGAATCAATTTCTGCTTTTTCTTCTTCTAGTCGCCTAACTTTTTCTTGCTGAACATCTAATTTACTTTTAGCTGTTATTTCATCGGATTCTAGATTAATTAATTTATCATTTAACTCTTTAATTTCTCGCTTAAGCTGTAAAACATTGCTACTAACCTTATTAAAATTAGTAGTTAAAAGCCTTCCTGCTCTTACCTTTTCACCATTAACAGTAAAAAACAAATATTCTGGGTTATTTGTAGAAAGTTCTAAAGCTATGTCTAAATTATCGGTAACAAAAGCTTTAGTTAGTTCAGGAAAAGTTAACTGAAATAAATTTATATATTCTGACTTTAATCCTAATAAATTTAGTAATAATTTTGCTCGTTTATCATCAATATTAATAGTTATTTTTTCTTGGCTATCTACTTTATTTTCAATAACTAAAAAGCTAGCTTGACCTCCTTTTTGCTTACTTAACCATTCTATAGCGTTAACTGCATCTGCACTTTGTTTAACCAAAATTGTTTGTAAAACATCTGTAAGCACTTTCTCTACAATAGTTTCATTTTCTGCCTTTACAGCTAGAATATCGGCTAGCGTTCCAACTAAATTAAACTGTTTTTGTATTTTTTTATCACCAAGGAGTTTTTGCACAGACTCGCTAAAATAGGCTTGTTTTTCATCTAGCTGTTTTAATGACCCTAGCCGGTCTTCGCTACGAGCAATTGAGCGTGTTATTTCGTCTAGTGTTTTTTGAGCTTGTAAAGTCGTTTGTTTTTCTAGCTTTAAGCGGTCTTCAACATCTTCTAAATCTGTTAAAAAAGTTTCAATTTTATCTTCTGTCTGAGTAAGTTTTTTACGTAATTTATTAAATTCCTGCTCATAATTTGCAAGTTGTTCTTCTGTTTTTCCAAGCTCACTATTTAGCTGCTCTTTTTGCCAATTAGCCCGCTTTTGATTATCTAATAGCTGTTCATAAAGATTTTTTAATCTCTCTGTCTTACTTATTTCATTTAGCTGTTGTTTTTGAAGGCTATCTAATTGCTTTTCTAACTCAACTAAATTTTTTTGTTGAGAACGATAATTTTTTTCTTGATTATCCAAATCCTTCTCTAATTTATTTACTTGCTCGCTTAATATTTCTTTATCTATTTTATATTTAAGTATCTCTTGTTGATTAATTACAAGCTTTTCCCCAATATTTTTTCTTTCTTGCTCAGAATTAATAATTCTTACTTTGATTTCTTTCTCTTGTTCTTTTTGATAATTAATTGAACTATGTGTTCGCTGTGATTCTATTTCTAATTCTTTATGATGCTCTTTTATTTGCTCTAAAACTTCCCTACATTTATTAACTTCTGATTGTAAAACATGCCCTTTAGTTTCTTCTTTAGTAAATTCAATTATTAAATTTTGCTCAGCCTGTTGATTATAATTAAGTTTAGCTACTATATTATTTAAGTTATCATTAACTCTTTTATATTCATTAACAAAAATATATTGCCAATATAAGCGGATTTGTTCGCGCAACTTACGATAGCGGCGGGCTTTTGAGGCTTGTTTTTTTAGCACTGCTATTTGTCGTTCAATTTCCGCCAAAATATCATTTAAGCGCGACAAGTTTTGTTTAGTTGCTTCTAGCTTAAGTTCGGCTAAGTGTTTTTTAGCCTTAAATTTAGTAATTCCCGCTGCTTCTTCAATTAACCCTCGTCGATCTTGTGGTTTAGAAGACAGGATTTGTCCAATATGGCCTTGTTCAATAATTGCATATTGCGCCCCACCTAAGCCTGTACCAGCAAAAAAATCTTGAATATCTCGCAGTCGGCAAATATGCCCATTCATTAAATAATCGCTATCTCCAGAACGATAAAGCCGACGACAAACCGTTACTTTTTCACCTTTTGTAATTGTAGGTAGATTTTTTTTCTTTTTACTAACCTTTTTAGCTTCTACTTCTAATGTGTTATTAGCTAATAAGTTATCAATATTTATATTTGACTCTTTAATCTCAATATCATCTGTTTCATTATCACGTGCAGAAATATCTTGTGTAGCCATAAGCGTCAAAGTTACTTCTGCTAGTCCTAAAGGTTTACGTTCAGCAGTTCCATTAAAAATTACATCTTCCATCTTACTGCCACGTAAAGACTTAGGGGACTGCTCACCCAACACCCAAGAAATAGCATCCAAAATATTGCTTTTCCCGCATCCATTAGGGCCAACTACAGCAGTTATACCCTGATGAAAGTGTACTTCGGTAACTTCAGCAAATGACTTAAAACCTCTAATTTCTAGTTTTTCCAGCTTTAACATAATTAAAACAAACGGCTTAATAGGTTTGTAAAGTTAAATTTTAAATTTTAATTATTTAACTTTACTTGTAAAATTTCCACACTATAGATTAGCATCCTTATTTTGTCAAATTTTCGCCTACTAATCTAAAACTGTTTTTATTTATGTTATTAAATTTACAAATTTGCTTACTTGTATTATTACTATTAATCACAATAAACTTTTTTACTAATTTTTTTGCAATAAAACTAGTCTTACCAACACTTAAGCTTGAGTCACAAGAAGCTTTGGTTTCTGTTTTAATCCCTGCTCGCAATGAAGCAAATAATATTACTGATTGTCTAATTTCGCTTCAAAATCAAACTTATTCTAATTTAGAAATCCTAGTGCTTGATGATGAAAGCACAGACGACACTAGCAAACAAGTTGCTAAATTAGCAGAAACAGACAAACGAATAAAATTAATCGCAGGTCAAAATTTGCCTAAAGGTTGGGTGGGAAAGTCCTGGGCTTGTCATCAGTTATCAGACATAGCAACAGGCGATTGGTTACTTTTTACTGATGCTGATACACGTTATAAAACTACGGCAATTTCAGCTAGTGTAGCTTTTGCGACTAGAGAACATGCAGATTTGTTATCTTTGCTACCAAAGCAATTAGCCCCTACAACTAACACACAAATAATGATGCCGCTACTTTACTTTATTTTTTATACTCTTTTTCCTGGATTTCTTTTAAGTAAAACTAAAACCGAGTCTATTTCTGCGGCAATAGGGCAATTTTTATTATTTAATCGATCTACTTATCAAGCAATAAATGGTCATAAGAGCGTGGCAAGCTCTATTGTTGAAGACTTAGACCTAGCAAAAGTTGTTAAGAAAGCAAATAAAAAATTAGTTGTAGCTGATGGAGCATTGCTTTTATCTTGTCAAATGTACCAAACATTATCAGAACTATGGAAAGGTTTTACTAAAAATTTCTTTGCTTCTTTTTCTTATTCAATTATTAAGCTAATAGGCTTTATTATTTTTAATTTAATAATTTATATTTGGCCTTTTATAGCATTATTAATAACAACAAAACTAGTATTTTTTATTACTATTTTTCAAATATTACTAGTCTATTTGCTAAGAGTTATTTTACTAAAGCGTCATAGCTATCCAATATTTAGCGTCTTGCTACATCCAGTTGCAATAATAGTAATGCTAGCAATTAGCTGTAATTCTATTTACTCAATTATTAGCGGTCGTGGAGTAACTTGGAAAGGCCGTAATTACCAACAAAACTAAGAAAATTAAGAGCGTTATCGCTTTTCCAAGTAAAGTACCTTAATTAATGTCCAGAGTCCAACTAATATAAAACCAACCCCAGCAATTATGGAAAGGTATTTTTCATTTAAGTATTTTGAAATCAGGCTGCCAGCCAGTACTCCTAAAGCAGAAGTAGTTACTAAAGCTAGAGAAGAAGCAAAAAAAACGCTCCAACGATTAACATTTTGTCCAGAAGCAAAAAGCATCGTAGCTAGCTGGGTTTTATCGCCTAGTTCAGCAACAAAAACTGTTATAAAGATTGTTATAAAGCTTTTAAGATCCATTTTTTCCTCAAAAATTATTATTGATCTAGTTTAATACTTAACATCAAAAATACTTAACTACTTGTATTTTATTTATATGTTTATTTTTAGTATGTTCTTGTTCTTGCAATTAGTTAGTTAGCAAAGTATTATCAGATTTATTAACTCTCAAAAAATCAGGCTAAAAATTATATGCAAGGCTCAATTTCAACAACCCCTTTTCCAGAAGTTTTACGAGTTATTTATAATGAACGTCGAAGTGGTGAACTAGTAGCAAAAACTACAGTAGAAAACAGTAATCTAGAAAAACATGTCTGTTTTGAACGTGGACAAGTTGTTTTTGCCTCTAGTAACCAACCAGAAGACCGAATTGGTGAAACTTTAGTCCGTTATAATAAATTAACACGTCAACAATTAGAACAATTCTTCACCCAACTTCCTTCAGGACAAAGGGTAGGCCGTGCATTGGTTGAATTTGGCGTACTTAGCGAAAGAGAATTAGTTAATTATGTAACACTGCAATTTATAGATATTATTTATTCTGTATTTAATTGGAAAACAGGTAATTTTCAGTTTAACGCAGGTGAAAATTTAGCTCCAGATGAGCTAAAAATGAAATTTTCTACTCCAACAATTATACTAGAAGGAATACGTAGGCTTAATGATTTTGATCTAATTAGAAAAGGTATAGGGTCAGCGTCAAAGTGGCTACATACTACCACCGTAGGACGTTCTAAAATCCAGGCTATAGCTTTTAATCCTGTAGAGCTAAGTTTGATGAATATGGCTAAAGAGCCAATAGATATATTAAAACTACTAGTAAATTCTAAAGATAGACCTGAGAAAGTTCTACAATCTATTTATGGATTATTAGTAATAGGAATGCTTGAACAAGTAGATGAACCTGCTCAACAGGAACAAGCTATTTTCCCTGGCACAGACATTACACCTACTGAATTTGAAGCAATAAGACAAAGAATTATGTCCCGCGATCCAAGGGCAGTTCTTGGGGTACAGCCACAAAATAATATAAATGAAGTTTATGAAGTATATCTACAATTAGCTACACGTTTTCACCCAGATAAATTTGCTAATGCTCCACAACAGCTAAAAACAGAAGTCGAAGTAATTTTTAACTCCATTAATGAAAGCTACAATTATATTCGCACTGCTCCTATTGCTCCACCTCCACAACCTATGCAACCTATGATGCCTCCTCCAAATGCAATGCCTCCACCCTCTCAAATGCCGTCAACTATGATGGGTTATGGTGCGCCTGGTCAGGGTTATTATCCACAACAACCTATGCAACCACAAATGGCCCCTCAAATGTCATCTCCTTTTGCTCCTCAAACACCTAACGCACCTTTACCTAATACTAGATTACAAACTGGTGCAGCAAGAAATATGTGGCAAACTGGCGCGGTGCAACAGGTTCCATCTCAACCGGGCTATGCTACGCCAAATAATTATCAACCACCTCAACCGCAACAAGGTTATTATCAGCCTAGTAATAGTCCATCTGTAAATCCTGCTATTAACCCATTAGCACAGCTACAAGCCTCTAAGCGAAGTTCTATAACTCGCGCTGTCTCTGATGAACTTGACTATAAAGGAGAAAAAGATAAAAACCCATTTGCAGCATTACAAAAAAAGAATATGGGAGCAGACCAGGCTATTAGCGAAATGCTAGACTATTTTGATGATCGCCGCGCACCTCTTTTTACTTCTGATGCTCTGTCAAAACTACTACGTACCAAACCTCCAACAACCGTTAGCCAAAAAGAGTTGGTAGAAACTATTATTAATTGGGCAAGAAATAAGTCTAGTGTTATGGGCTGGCCGATACCTATAATTTTATTAAGAGTAATAACTTTAATAAAACAAGCAGAGCAATCTCAATTAATAGAAGATTTTGATGGCGCCAGCTTTTACCCAAGTTTTATCAATGAATTAGCTAATTATTGTAATCCATCAGAAGCCGAAGAATTTATGCGTGGTTTAAGTAGTATTTAAGTATGGCTGAAAAGAAATTTTTTACTCCTAAAAAAGTCCTTTTCCTAAAAGCATTTTTATCCATTGCTAGCTTGCTGATTATTTGGATATTAATAGATATTTATGGCCCCTGGTCAACTAATTTACGTAAGTTTAACCCTGTAGCAATTGCACA
The DNA here is from genome assembly GCA_964492845.1 of uncultured Clostridia bacterium. Taxonomy (GTDB): domain Bacteria; phylum Acidobacteriota; class Blastocatellia; order Chloracidobacteriales; family JADJPF01; genus JADJPF01. The sequence goes on along the minus strand of CAZBMZ010000006.1, from coordinate 136,567 downwards.
GCTAGAAACTAAGATGTGGCGTGCCTATTATGATAAAAAACCTGCGGAGCTTTATTATCTGCTAGTAACAATGCTAAGAGAGCAAAATCAAATGCCATTTTGGCAAGCTAATTTAACTGCTTATTATGCAGCAAAAGCCGCTTTTGTTTTTAAGGAAGGAAAAAGTCGCGCTGATTATGAAAAAGCTATCCCTTATTTACAAAATTATTTTGCATCAATAAATCATATAGGGAATATGTCTAGTAACACTCAAGAATTAGCTAAATTAGAGCTAGAATGGTGGATTGTACATAGAGAAAGAAAAACCTATGGTGAGCAAGCTTTAGTCAATGCTATTGCTGAAACTACAGCAAAATTTTATGGAGTTGAAACAAATAAGCTTAATATTTATGCTGAGGCTCGTGCAAAAGCAATGCTTTATCGAGACAACCAACAAGAATCAGGTAAAGTAACTGAAGAGGATTGGAAAGCGATTGAAAATGATTTAACTCAAGCCTACACTTCTTTGGTAACAGAAATAAACCATTGATAAATAGCTGCTTAGCTTATACTTTCAACTTCTTTAATTAAAGTGCGTGAGCGTTCCGCAATACTGGCATAATTATCATTATTAATATCTGCTAATCTAAATATACTACCACCAACTCCTAAAGCAAAAGCCCCTGCTTGTAGAAAATCCTTTACATTATTGATAGTAACGCCGCTAGTTGGAAGAAGTCTAACTTCTGGCATAGATTCTTTTAAGGTATGAATATAAGAGGAACCTCCAAGGGTATAAACAGGAAAAACTTTAATTAAAGGGACTCCAAAATCCCATGCAGACATAATTTCTGTAGGAGTAGCAGCACCAGCAATAGGAAAAGTTTTTTTGCTGATAGAAAATTCAATAATATTAGCATTTGTATGAGGAGAGGAAATAAACTGCGCTCCTCCTTTGATTGCTCGATCTGCCATATCAATAGAAATTACATTGCCAGCACCAACCCTAATAGAATCCCCATATTTACGGCGCAAATCAGAAATAACCCTAACGGCTCCAGAAGTTGTAAGAGAAATTTCTATTAATTTTAACCCTCCAACAATAGCTGCTTCGGCTGCTTTTAATGCTGTTTCTGCTGAGTCGGTTTTTATTATGGCAAAAATCTTATGACGCTCAATAACGCTTAGGATGGAAAAATCTATCATAAATTCCAACTAACCCCGTAAAATAACGCGTGCCGGCGCACCGTCAGCATTTTCTATTTTTAATGGCAAGCAAATCATTTCATAATCCCCTGCTTCAACTTCTGCTAAATTTAGCCCTTCAATTATTATTACACCATTTCCAAGCAAGGTTTTATGGGTTTGGTAGTTAGTAGATCCATATTGCTCAATAGATAAATAATCAATTCCTACAAGCTTAATCCCTGACTCAACCAAAATTTCCGCAGCATCAGGTGTTACATAAACATAATCGGTAACAAAATTTTTGTTACTCCATAAATAAGAATTTCGAGTCTTAAAGATTAACCTTACACAATCGCCTAAATCTATTTCCTTAAGAACATTTTTATCAATCTTGGCTGAAGGAATTTCTACAACATGAGTGCGTCCAATTAATAAATTAAGCGGAATTTGGTCTACTTTAATTCCTGTTTCAATAAAATGATAAGGTGGGTCTATATGTGTGCCTGTATGAGAACCAAGAGAAATAGAGCTAACATTGCAAACACCACCTTTAGCTATACTCTCTCTTAAATGAATATCTATCTTAGGATCACCCGGATAAACTGGCATTTCAGGGCTAATTGGCACTGAAACGTCATAAATTTTCATTAGTTTTACTAGTACAAAATTACTGTACTGCCTCCACTAAATATTTATTTTAAATAAATTAAAGCAAGGAAAATAACATAGTAACATTGCTACGTTATTTTCCTTGGTGTAGACATATATTAAAAAGCTAAAGGTTAATTTAAGATTAAAATTTACTCTAGCTAAGATATTTATTCTTTGGTTACAAAAGTATTACTTATGCAAAAGCATGCATATGCTTACGTTCATGTTTAACGCAAGCTCTATTTAACGCATTGTCAACTTGATCTGAAACTTCTTTTTCAGAAGAGACTGAAACAATTGCTAATTCACTGACAACTAGAAACTTAGCTCTTTCTAGCATTCTTTTTTCACGAAAAGACAAAGGTTTAGCTTTACTTAAGTAAGTTAGATTTTTTAAGATTTCTGCTACAAAAAATATATCACCAGTACGCATTTTGTCAGAAAAATCCTTAAAGCGATCTTTCCAATCTGCTGGAGGTTCAGAAAAATTATCACTTAGAAGTTTCCATAGTTGTTCACATTGATTTTTAGCAATAGGTAGTCTAAGTCCAACTTGTTTAGCGTTATTAATAGGCACCATTACAACAGAATTAGTAGCAGAAAGGCGTAAGTGATAAAACTGGTTATCAGCACCATCCATAGACCTATTAGTTATTTGTTCAATAGTTGCAACACCATGATTAGGATAGACGACTTTTTCCCCAATATTAAATAGCACAAAACACCTCCCCATAAAGAAAAACAAAACTTGAAAAAAAAACTTTTACTGTGAAGATCATATATTTATTCTTGAAAAATTTTCGCAGGCTCACCATTAGATTTTCAGTAATTTGAAATAGATGAAAAACGCTGTAATTTAAGAAGAGCGAATCACTAATAGATTTTAACATTGCTGTTACGTTATGGTCAAGAAATAGCTTTGTTACAACAAAATAAGCTAGAAACTACCTAGATTAATTTGCTAGGCTACTCATTTACTTAATTTTGGCTGACAATGGATTGCTTAATTTTGGCTAGTTTGGTTAATATTTTCTCCAAAGAAATAACTAATAAAGCAGGAAAATTTAATGACATTAGCTGTAAGCATTTCCCCAGATGACAAATCAGAATTAATTTCTAACCGTCGATGGTTTCACAAACACCCAGAGTTAAAGTTTGAAGAAAAAAAGAGTTCTGAGTTTATAGCTAAAAAGTTAGCTAGTTTTGGCTACAAGGTAGAAACTAATATTGCTCAAACCGGGGTAGTAGGGTTAATTAATAGCGGTAAACCTGGCCCATGCCTAATGCTTAGAGCCGATATGGATGCTTTGCCTGTAGCAGAAGAAAATTCCCTAGATTACTGCTCTTCACACACAGGAATCATGCATGCGTGTGGACATGATGGACATATGGCAGCCTTACTTACTGCTTCTAAACAATTAGTACCATTAATTAATGATCTATCAGGTCAACTAAAAGTAGTTTTTCAGCCAGGGGAAGAAGGCGGAAATGGTGCTTTAAGGATGATTGAACAGGGTGTTTTAGAAAATCCAAAAGTAGATGCTGCTTTTGGACTACATTTATGGAATGGCTTGCCTGTAGGCCAAATAGGTGTAATTACTGGCCCTGTTATGGCTTCAGTAGATGAATTTTCACTTGTAGTTAAAGGTCGTGGCGGACATGGTGCAATGCCACATCAAACCGTAGATGCAATTTTAACAGCTTGTCAGATTGTCAATATGCTGCAAAGCATAGTTGCTCGTAATGTTAACCCACTAGATTCAGCAGTAGTAACGGTAGGAAGTTTTCATGCTGGTCAAGCCTTTAATGTAATTGCAGAAACAGCAGAACTTCGAGGCACAATACGCACATTTAGCCAAGAAGCTTATGAAAAAGTTCCTGATCTGTTTAATCAAGTTGTTACTAACACAGCAAAAGCCCTAGGAGCGGAATGTCAGATTAAATATGAACGCCTTGGGCCACCAACAATCAATAACCCTGATATGGCTGAGTTTGTACGACAAATTGCGGCAAAAATAGTAGGAAAAGAAAATGTTATTTCCGATGACCGGGCCCGCACTATGGCAGGCGAAGATATGGCTTATTTTCTATCTAACGTTGCTGGATGTTTCTTTTTTGTTGGTTCTCAAAACTCTGAAAAAGGCTTAATTCATCCACACCATAGCCCATTTTTTAATTTTGATGAAGAAGCATTGCCTATAGGCGTAGAAATGCTAAAACTTATTGCTTGTGAGTTTCTAAAAACAAATAAATAAAATCTTTAAGGGGAAAAAATGAAAACTAAAACACCTGGTATTATTGCCATTGTCCTAGCTTTAGCATTAATTGCTACTGGTATTATCATTAAGCGTACTTTAGGAATGCCACAATATTTAATTATTTTTCATGGTTTAGGTGGTCTTTTGCTGGTTACAGGAATTAGCCTTTTATTTATTGGCCGCAAAGGAAAAGAAGAAAATTAAAATATCAAAGCCCTGCGAATCTAGTCCCAGGGCTTTAAAAGAGGTTTTAATTTTTATATTTTCAATTATTACTTGGTAGTAATTTACTTAAAAAGCTAGGTACGCCTAAAGTATCATCTCCAATAATTGCTTTTAAGCCTTTTTTAGCAACTGGGTTTTGAGGTTCTATTTTTAAGGCTTCTCTAAACTCATTTTCTGCTCTACGAACTAAACCTACTTTGCTGTAAAGTTGAGCTAAACCTAAATGAGCCATTACATTTTGTGGTTCAATGTCTAAAACTTGGTTAAATTGCTCTTCTGCTTCTTTTTGCCAGCGTTGATTATTGGATAAAACATGTCCTAACAATAATCTATAGCGGGTTTGTCTAGGAGCAAGTTTTACTGCTTCACGTAAATTTTTTACTGCTCCACCAACATCTTTAGATTGAAAAGCATTGCGCCCAATAACAAAAAGCTGTTCTGCTTGTTCTTGTTCATCTAAAACAGGCGCAGTTTCTACCAGCGGACTAGTTGTTGCTGATTCCATTTCTGTTAGATTTATCATTACTTCTTCTGTAGAAAGATTATCTAATACAGTTGTAGAAAGCGATGCTTCAACTATTCTTGTATTTTCTGACATAACTGTAGTTGGGGAAACGGGGCTTTCTAAAGCTTGGCTTTCTGATGATAAAGCTAATGGTTCTGTCATAGATGAATAATTTTCCTCCTCAACAGCGGGTGTAGCAAGTTGAGAGAGTTCATCTAAAGCATCCATCAAAGCTTCAGCCTCAGAAGTGTTGACCAAGGCTTCTGTAGGTGAATCAACTTCTTTTGCAACTTCTAAAGATTGTGTAATTGCAGGAGCATCCAAAATGGTTTGTTTTAGCTTAATATCTAGCTCAGCAACAGCTAATTTGCTACCTGTTCTACTAAATGGCTTTGCATTGCTAGCTAAGGAACCTGTGCCTAAAGACAATGTTTCATCTTCTAATACAGCATCTTCTGTAGTATCAGTGCTTAAGCTTTCTTCAAAGCTAGGTAAGGGCTTAGTAGAATGATGTTCTAATGTTTGTGCAATGACAGGGGCTTGTACCGGACTTGGTTCTACATTAGCAAACTTCCCTGTTGCGCTTTGTTTTTGTGCTGGTGTTGGCGGAAGATTTTCTAACGGTTGTGGTGCAGTATTGCGCCTAATTGGGCCTGTAACGCCTGATGGAACTGGCATTGCGGTAGTTTCAACTACTATCAAACTACGTGCTTGGTCATATAAATTAGTTAATTGTGTAAATAGCTCATCTATTTCGCCTCTTAATTCTTTAGTTGCAGATAAATGGCGGTCTGGGTGAAATTCTCTAGCTAATTTGTAATAAGCATTTTGTAATTCTTCTAATTCACATCCTGGAGTAATAGCAAATAATTGATATATATCCCCATCTTTCATTCTAGCTTTTACTAAGTCTATTCGTCGTCTTAGTGCCATTTCATCAACTTTATGTGCGCCAGTTTGCCGATTACTAGCCACCACAACCGGAACAGGTTCACCCATTCCTAAAGTTTGACGTACTACTTTTTCTGGAACTTCCATTTTACCGCTTTCTTGTGAAAGTTCCGCAGGGGCAAATCGCTCCAACACTCCAGCAGATAACAAACCATATAAAGATCTTAAGACAGTTTCCGCAGGTGATTTTACTTTTACCAGCAATTTGATCAAGCTTAAAGGTTCTCTAATTACATCTATAATTTGTCGCTCAAGTGGTCTTAAGGAAAGTGTTTGAAGTCTAAGCAATGGGTTAGTTGATGGCCCAACTAATCTATTTAAGTCACCCAGTCCACGCTCAATAACGTCTATATCACTAATTCGGCGGACACCTTCTAAAATAATGCTAGCTGTAGAAAGATCTAATTTTAGGTCTTCAGAAATAGTTTTTCCTACTTCATAAAATTCATAACTGCCTACTGTCCAGTTAAATACTGAATAAATTATATCTAATACCTGAAAAGTAACATTAGCAATTAAATCCCGTTCAGAAATTATTTTTAGGTCTACTAAAATCTTACCAAAGCGTTTACCTCTACCCATATGAGCTTGAGCTAAATCAAATTGTTCTTGGCTAATAGTGCTATGTCTAAGCATACTTTCACCAATTCGGTCTTCTCGACGATTACTAGAGGCAAAAACCATTGCTCCTAGCTCAAAAAATATTTCTTTTCGAGTATGGTCTTGAGTTAACCTTAAACAACCAGATCTACGCTCTAAATAAATTTGTCTTAACACATCTGGTAAACAATCTTGGTTTAGTTGTCCCCGCATAAGTTCTTGATTCTCCCTTTAGCTTTAATAACCTTAATTAATTGATAGTCGGCAAATAGGCTTTTGTGTGTTAGTCACTCACAGATATACTAAGCCAGCATTCTAAATTCTTTATTCTTAATAAAGCAAGCATTTAGTAACCCTTTTTTTAAGGCATAATCTTGTAAATTTATGAAAGTATTTATTGACCGTATTGAGTCAAATATAGCGGTAATGCTTATTGTAGATAGGGAAGAAATTAACCTAGATATCCCAATAGAATATCTTCCTGAAGGCGTTCGTGCTGGAGATTATTTTGACATTTCTTTTATTTCTGATCCTGCTAGTCGTGCCACTGCTGAACAACGCACTAAAGATTTACTGCAAGAACTTACTAAAGATAACGACCCTGACCAAACAGACTTTAAGCTTTAATTATGGAAAAAATCACTTATCAACAAGCCGGTGTAAACATTGACGCAGCCAATGAAGCTAAACACCGAATAAAAAACTTAGCTCGTAAAACCTTTAATTCACAAGTCTTAACAGAAATAGGAAGTTTTGGCGCACTTTTTCGTACAAACTTTCAAAATATGAAAGATCCTGTTTTAGTAGCAAGTACCGATGGAGTCGGCACTAAACTAAAAATTGCTTTTCTAACAGGTATTCATAACACAATTGGCTATGACCTAGTTGCTCATTGTATTGATGATATTGCAGTTCAAGGAGCAAGACCTTTATTTTTTATGGACTATATTGCTACAGGTGAACTTTCTCCAAGCATAGTAGCAGATATTATTGAAGGCATTACTCGTGCTTGCCTTGAGGCTAATTGTCCATTAATTGGCGGAGAAACGGCAGAAATGCCCGGTTTTTACTCAGCAGGTGAATATGATGTTGCTGGCTTTATTCTTGGAGTTGTTGACCGAGATAAAATCATTGATGGCAGTAAAATTAAAGCTGGTGATCAACTAATTGGGCTTCCCTCTTTAGGCTTACATACTAATGGTTACAGTTTAGCACGTAAGCTATTTTTTGATATTGCTAAACATAGTGTAGATAGCCATTTACCAGAATTAAATAGCACAGTAGCCGAAGCCTTACTTAAAGCTCATCGCAACTATTTCCCTACTCTATCAGAACTTTTTGAGCAAGATTTAGTTAATGGACTAGCTCATATTACTGGAGGAGGTTTCTTAGAAAATATTCCTCGTATTTTGCCAGATAACACTCAAGCAGTAATAAATCTAGGTACTTGGCCGGTGTTGCCTGTTTTTGAGGTAATGCAAAAAATTGGCAATATTGATCAAAATGAGATGTATCGAGTATTTAATATGGGTATAGGAATGATAGTAGTTGTTTCTAAAGAAAACTTTGAAACCGTAATGACCCATTTTAAGAACTTAAATGAGCCTTGTTATCATATTGGTGAAATAACTGTAGGAAATAAGGAAGTTAAACTAGTTTAATTAAAATACTTTGCCAAAAATATGAGGAGATTTTTATATCTCCTCATATTTTAATCAATTATTATTTCTTTGCTGGAACGGTCATTGCGACCCGTAGCCCATAATCATTGCGCTTCCAAGTTAATTCTAAATCATTGCGATAAGCTGAATAACAAGCACCTCCGCGACAAATCCATGAACCTCCGCGAGCAATTCTTTTTGCTTGATCACCACCTGTTAACCAAGCACTTCCATCTGTTGGCGCACCTTCATAGTTTTCATGCCAAACGTCTTGACAATATTCCCAAACATTTCCATGCATATCAAATAATCCAAAATTATTAGCTACTTTTGACGTACCAACAGCAAATGTCTGATTTAAGTAGCCTTCTGGCTCTGGCCCTCGATAATGCCCTGACATTATTCCTGTAAAATTAACTTGAGTTAAAGTAATACTATCTCCAAAACTATACATAGTATCTGTTCCAGCACGACATGCATATTCCCACTCTGCTTCTGTAGGCAATCGATATTCCTTGCCTGTGTGTTTTGAGAGTCTAGCGCAAAACTCCACAGCATCATCCCAAGTTATTTGCTCAACAGGTGAATCATCTCCACGAAAAACCGAAGGTTTTGCTTTTATATCTATATTAACTTTTGGCAAAGCAGCAACAAATTTCCATTGTGCTTGTGTTACTTCAAATTTGCCTAAGTAAAATGCAGGTACATTAACTTTATGTTGTGGCATTTCGTTTTTGTCATATCTACCACTATATTCTTCTTCTTTTTCTGAACCCATTAAAAAGCTTCCTGATGGTATTTCTACCATTTCTAAAGCAATACCTTCTGCTAAATTCTCTGAATAACTTTTAGCTTGTTTTGTACCTTCTTTAATGACTTTTCCATTAACATTTAAGTCTACAGTCTTAAATTCATAAGTTTTAAGTGCTAAACCACCTGCTCCAATTGTTGTTGTACTAGTTGTTGAACTTGTTGTGCTAGTTGCTATATTTGTAGTTGTTGTAGTTGTGCTAGCAGTAGCACCATTAACATTAACATTTACTGTAATTGAAACTACTAAATCATTAGCCTTATAGCCTTCAACTATAACTTGAGGTTCTTGTTTTTTCCCTACACCTAAATCAATTTTTACCCGTTTAGGAACTTCTTCTTGAACATATTTTTTTAAGGATTCTAAAGTTACTTCGCCTTTTTCATTTGCTGCACCGCCCTTTAAGCCTTCAACTATTGCTAGGGTAAAATAACCGTTTTTCTTTTCTGTGTTTTCATAAGCTCTTGCTCCAACATTAGTAGCATAAAGCGTAGCAAACGCATTTACTTCCTGATTACGTACATCAAAACTAAAGCCGCGTGTATAGGCTTCTGATAGATTATTAGGTGCGTCTGCTCTACCTGCGGTTGGGTCATTTCGGCAAGCATCCAAAACTACCATAACTTGTTTAACACCTGTTTGACGGATACGCTCTTTAATATTATTAACACTTATTGCTGTATCTTCTAGTAAGGTAATATCTCCACTTACTTGAGCATTAGCTGGTAAAAGAAATGCTTTTCCATCTCTTTCTATCCCATGACCAGCAAAAGAAACCAAAAGTAACCCATCTGGTGGAATTACGGCTCTTAAATTTGATAGTCGTCTTAAGATATTTTCCCTAGTTGGTTGGCGTTCTGCTGGCTGATCAGAAGCTAGCAAGACGACTTGATCAGCAGGAAACCCAGCATATCTTGTTAAAGCATCAGCTAGCAACTTGGCATCATTAACCGCAGCCGTTAAAGGAGTAATTTGCTTATCTTGATACTCTTCAACACCTATAACTAAAGCATAGCGTTTAGAGCTTGTCGGCCAATTTGCTACTGTAGCTAACCCTAACCCACGCTCATTTGTTGCTTTTGCAACGTTTTTCGTCTGTTTTGACTGCGCATCACTATTAGTTGATAAACTTAAGAAACTAATCATCAAACAAACAGAAATAGAAAGTAATTTAATAATTAAACTTTTTTTCATAAAAAAATTTACCTAACTTAAAGATAAAATTGTATTGATTAAATAACTATACTTAGTTAACTTTATTGGACTTTTTAAGAAACTTCTATTGGGGCTATTTTGTTAATTTTTTGTTTAATTTTTAACAAATGATAGCAAATCCTAATATAAATAAACACCTATTATTTGTTGTAGTTGGGCAATTAATATGGTTAAATCGTTTTTATTAAATAAAAGCTGTAAACAAATCAACTAAGAGGAACATCTTATGCAATATCCTCAAATAATATTTAATAGGCAAAAATTCTTGCCTATCTTCATAGAAAATCTATGCCTATTTCTACTACTTGTAGTATTTGCTAACCCAATACAAGCACAAACGTTTCGAGGGACAATTCTAGGTACAGTTACAGACCCAGAAACAGCCGTCATTGGTGGTGCAAGTGTTACGGCCAGAAATGTTGACACAGGCATTGAAAGAAACACCGTTACTAATGAAGCAGGTAATTTTTCTTTACCTGAGCTTCCTACAGGAAATTATGAACTCAGAATTGAAAGAGATGGCTTCCAATCAGCCTTAGTAAAAAATATTTTAGTAGAAGTTGCTTCAGAACGTCGCGTAGACATAGTCCTTAATTTAGGTTCTGTATCTCAAGCCATTATAGTAGAAGCAACAATTCCACTAGTTAACACAACTTCTAACCAATTAGGCCAAATATTTGAAAGTAAAAAAATAGAGCGTTTGCCTGTTAACGGACGAGATTTTACTAAACTGCTAGTAATTTCCCCAGGCACAACAGGAGATCCAAGCGGTGTAACAGATGCTCCAGGCTCATTTGGGCTTTTTAGCGTAAATGGTAATCGTGGTCGGGCTAATAACTATTTGCTAGATGGTACAGATATGAATGATGGCTACCGAAATTTACCAGCAATTAATGAAGCAGGTGTTTTTGGTACTCCAGCAACCATTTTGCCGCTAGAAGCAGTTTCCGAACTGGCTGTTATTTCTAATTTCCCTCCAGAATATGGTCGTAATTCTGGAGCAATAGTTAATATTGTTACTAAATCAGGAACAAATGAATTTCATGGCTCAGTATTAGAATTTTTACGTAATGATAAATTAGACGCACGTAATTTTTTTAACACTAAACCAAATCCACAAAACGCATTTCGTAATAATCAGTTTGGTTTTGCTTTAGGTGGGCCAATTGTAAAAAATAAAACTTTCTTTTATTTCAACTATGAAGGCCAACGTGAGCGCGTTGGCGTTACAGGTCTAGCACGTGTTCCAGACCCTGCTGAAATTGCTGCTTTAGGCGGTGTGAAAAATCCAATTATCGCTCAAATTCTTAATCGAAATCCTTATCCAACGCCTAATATTCCAGTACCACTTTTTGATCCATCTCCAAATGTTTCTGTTGCTGCTCGTGCAAGCAATGATGTTAATGCCGCTACAGTAAAAATAGACCAGTCATTTTCTCCAAGAGACTTACTTAGTGGAAGATATTACTATGGAGATAGTGATCAAAGCTTCCCTCTAGCACTAGTTGGAGGTAGCAAATTACCAGGCTTTAACACAGTTACACCAACCAAAGTGCAAATTGCATCGCTTTCCTATGTTAAAGTCATTTCCAGCACAAAAGTTAATGAACTTCGATTTGGTTACAATCGATTTAAGCAAAACTTTTTCTCTGAAGATAACGACTTTAATCCTAGTGCAATTGGTCTAAATACAGGTGTTACCAATCCAAGAGATTTTGGATTACCAGTAATTAGAATCCGTCAAGACCCAAATTTAGGTTCTTCAATTGAGCCAATAGGGTCAAATCTTTCACTTCCTAGAGGTAGAATTGCTACCAATCTACAATTAATTGATAATTTCTCCTCAAAATTTGTTAAACATGACTTAAAGTTTGGCGTAGAGTTTCGCCGAACATTTGTTAATGGCTTTTTTGATGCTGGATATCGTGGAAGAATTGATTTTGCTTCTTTAAGCGATTTTCTAGCAGGAATGCCTAGCGGCGGACGTAGCGCGATAGGTGATTCTCAACGTGGGACTTTCCAAAATTCTGTTGGGTTTTACTTCCAAGATAGCTTTCGTATTAAACCAACTGTCCTTATTAATTATGGTTTACGCTATGATTATTTTGGCGTGCTTGGTGAAGAACGTGACCGCTTAAGTAATTTTGACTCTGCTCGTGGCCTAGTCCAAGTTGGTAAAGATATAGAACGCCTTTATGAGCGGGACTTAGATAATTTTGCTCCTCGTGTTGGAATTACTTGGGATATAAACGGCAAAGGAAAAACCGTGCTGCGTGCTGGATGGGGGCTATTTTATGATAGTTTTTCACAAGATTTCTTTGTTGGACAACTACCATTTAATACTTTTAATTCTGGGCCTGCTTATAATCCAATTGGAGAATCTCCAATACTATTTTCTTTTTCTGCAACAAATCAATTAACTCCTGGCGCACCAGTATTTAGCGACTTTACGGACTCAGATGTTTTTGCTGTTGACCGTCGTTCACGTACTCCTTATGTACAAAACTACAACCTTACATTGCAAAGAGAACTTTTTAAGAATGTAGTTGCAGAAATAGCTTATGTAGGTTCACAAGGTCGTAAACTCTACCGTTACCGAGATATTAACCAACCTAACCCAACCGTTTCTTTATCACGTCCATTTGACAACGGGCCATTTGCCCCTTCTGGTGGAACATTCTTTTATGTTAACCAACTAGAAACTACATCAATTTCTAGCTATAACTCGCTTCAACTTAGTTTAAGCACTCGCAATCTACGTGGTTTAACTGCTTCTGTTTTTTATACTTATGGACATTCCATTGATAATGCTAGTGATGGACAAGACTATGTTCCAAATGCTTCACAACCTGATGATAGCAACCGACCTGATTTAGAAAGAGCTAACTCTAATTTTGATAGCCGTCATCGTTTTGTTTTTAATTTCAATTATGAACTACCAACACTTAGCCAACGATTTAAGAAATTAACTAGTGGTTGGCAAATTGGCGGACTTGTCACTTTAAGAAGTGGCAACCCTTTTAATGTAAATCTTTTTGATGACTTTAATGGCACAGGAGAATTTTTCCCAAGACCTGATTTAGTTGGAGATCCATTTGCAGGAACAAAGGGCCCGGATAGATTCTTGAATTTATCAGCTTTCCGAGTCCCCTGTATATTAAATCCAAATGGCTCAGGCAGTGCAGCAGATTGTTTAGCAGGTACACAGCGTTTTGGAACACTTGGACGTAATGCTTTAGTTGGGCCTGATTATAAAAACTTTGATTTTTCTGTATCTAAAATGACGGAGTTAACAGAAAAGTTGAGATTAGAATTTCGTGCAGAGTTCTACAATATTTTTAATCATCCTAACTTTGCTTCTCCACTTGTACCAAATTTTGCTGTTGATGCTGGCTTTAATGGTATTGACCCTCAAACAGGCCGAGGGATTGGATTTTTACCACTAACTGCAACTCCTGATGTTGGGATTGGCAACCCATTCTTAGGCGGTGGTGGCCCTCGCAACATTCAATTAGGATTAAAATTACTCTTCTAAATTTTTAACAAAAACAAAGTTTAGTACACTGTAAATTAAATGCTCTAATATTTTAATCTTAAGCCCCAACGGGGCGATAGAGTTTTTTCTTAGCTTAAGTTACAGTGTATTAATTATTTGTTTATTGAAAAGCTTTAGCGGCTGTAAGCACTGCTTCTGCCGCTTTAGTTCCATTATAAAAAGCTTCTTCAAATAGTGCTACCCCGCTTAAATCAGCGTGTGCAAAATGAATATTTTGATAAGGTTTTGCTGCGTCAAGTCGGGCTTGACCCCATATAAAACCTGGCCTTGGCCTAACCATTGCGTGACCCCATCGCATTATATCCAAGCGTTCGGTCAAGCTTCTAATTTCAGGATGAGCTTGTTCAATATCAGTAAGTGCAATGTCTGCCCAAGACCGCCAATCATTATTTAACAATCTTTTTCTTGATTCTTTTACATCTGTGTCAACTAGCGGATAGTAATAAGTAAAAATTGTTGGGCCATAATCTAAGCCTCGTTGATGAGTTGCTACAACATAACCAAGCGATGGGCTTTCATAAAAAACATTATCCCAACATAAAGGAAACATTTGACGATTTTTATTTATCGGACGATCCTTTAAGAAAAGATTTGCCACCATCCAAGCTCCATATTGAAATTCTGCTATATGCTTAGGTGGGTTTTCCCGGTAAGGTCTGATTATATAACGAGTTAAAAACTGTGGTGCAGCAAAAATTACTTGTTTGGCTTGAAATCCAAAAGCTTGACTAGTGTTATTTTCAACTGTAATTACTTCAACTATATTTTTATCTTTGTCAGGGTTTATTTCTACAGCAGCAAGCCCAAGACGAACTTTAGATTTTACTTTTTCATAAAGATAATTAACCAACCGTCCATTGCCTTCAGGCCAAGTCATCAAGGGTTGGGCATCGTCACCAGGCTTTTTCATACGAGAAGCAAAATAAAAAATTCCTGCCCAAGCACTTGTGTTTTCAAGGTTTGAGCCATAATCATCCCGACAAGAATAATCTACTAACCAGCGAAGTCTTGAAGATGTCCAATTATGCTTGTCCAGCCAACTAGCCATAGTAATTTTATCAAGTGTTGTAACTTCTGCGTCATCAGAAGCCATTGCTATAGGTAGAGTAAAAGCTCTACGTCCGCGCAAGTCTCGCCAGACAACCCAGCGAGAGATTTCTTGTTGAAAAGCCTTAAATTCAGCTAAGTCTTTTTCTGTAGCACCTGCATAAAGATATAGCCCTTCATACCATCGCCCACGATAAAAGAGTCTTTCTTCTGGATCTCTACATAAGTATTGCTCGGCTACAATGGGTTGACCTTCGCTATCTTGACCTTCTAAGAGTCCCATTTCATTAAAAAGCTCTATTAAAGCTGTGTTTTCCTTCATTGGAGCAGGAATATAATGCGCTCCCCAGGGATAAGAGACTAACTTTGAATCACTACTGCGAGATGTACCGCCGGGAGCTTTTTCTATCTCAAGCAAAATAAAATCTTCAAAACCGCTTTTTAGAAGTCGCCAGGCGGCAGAAAGACCCGCTACACCTGCGCCAACAATTACAAGTGAAACTTTTTGCCAATTATCTGGTGTGATTTTTAGTCCATCGCGGATTTTATGACCAAGATCGTCTGATGGGCCAACAATTTCACCTTCAGGAAAAATATTTTGATTCTTATTTTGACAAGCAGATAAAGCTAGAGGGGTGCTTAGAAAAGCTGTTAAAAGTTCGCGCCGTGTAAGTTTCATTCCCAGCGTCGCCATTCAGATTCATAGTATTGGACTAAAACTTGGTTATCTAGTCGGTTAATTTCCACTGGAACAGCAGCCATATCAGCAGAAATAACAAATAAAGAGGCTAAAGTTTCGTTGGTAAGAAATCGCAAATCTTTTGGAGATTCTTTTGGAATTTCAAAATCTTGGTCAACTTTGGCTAGAGCAAAGCCCCAAACACCAAAAGCAGGAACAGCCGTTTGATAAGGTTTGACGGCAAATCCAGCAGATTCAATGGTTTTAATAATGCACCAATAAGAAGTCCTGGCAAAAAGCGGTGAAGTACATTGAATGCCTACTGTCCCACCTTCATTTAAGGATTTTTTTAGCAAACGATAAAACCTAGTTGTATAGAGTTTTCCTAAAGCAAAAGTATTAGGGTCAGGAAAATCAATAATTGCTACATCAAACTTTTCTTTTTGATCCTCTAGCCAAATCATTGCATCTTGATTAATAACTTTTACTCTTGGGTCAGCAAAAGAATTTTGGTTAAGTGAAGTTAGTAAAGGAAAGCTAGATGAAAGATTAGTCATACCTGGGTCAAGGTCTACAAGGGTTACTGACTCAACTTCTTTATATTTAAGTATTTCCCTAAGTCCTAAACCATCACCACCACCTAAAACCAAAACTCGTTTTGGTGTGCTAAAAAGCGTCATTGCTGGATGAACTAGCGATTCATGATAGCGATATTCATCAGCCGAGCTAAATTGCAAATTACCATTAAGAAAAAGCTGAAACCCTGCACGGCTTTTTGTGATTACAATTCGCTGATATTGTGTTGTACGTGAATAAATTATGTCATCAGCAAACATATTATCTTCGGCTAAAGACGTAAGTTTATTAGCCGCAAATAGCCCAGCTAAAAGCAATACAATAACAATTATTGCCTTTATTCTTAGTAGCAATAAATTTTTCTTTGCTATCAATGATTGTAGAGTCCAAGTTCCCCATAAACCTACGACAGCATTAAGGATACCAAAAACTAGCGAGGTGCGAACTAACCCTAGTTTTGGAACAAGAAAAATAGGAAATAGTAGCGACGCAACTAAAGCCCCAATATAATCAACAGTTAAGACACGAGAGACTAAATCCTTAAAATCCAGGTTATCTTTTAAGATTCGCATTAGCAAAGGTAGTTCTAAGCCTACCAATGTACCTATCAGAAAAACTATTAGATAAAGGATTATGTGAAAGTAGCTTAATTTTGCAAAAGTCAGGAATAAAAGCGGGGCTGAAGTGCCACCAAGGATTGCAACAGCAATTTCTATTTCAATAAACTTGCGTGCTAGGTTTGTTTCAATAAAACCAGAAAGCCAAGCACCTACACCTAAAGCAGAAAGATAAATTCCAATAATTAAAGAAAATTGCGTAACTGAGTCTCCTAAAACATAACTCGCTAATGTGCCAGCTAACAACTCATAAACTAAACCACAAGTAGCAATTATCAGCACATTAAGAAAAAGTATTGGAGTACGAATCATTAGTAAATTAGCCTTGAATTGCTGCTGATAAAATCATAGCAATACCTAAAATAACCGAACCTATAACAATACCAAGAGAGATATTTTGATCTTCTTCAATTTCCTTGCGAATAGAGAATGGGCATATTCTTACAATAATAAAAAATGCTACCCCAAACAATACCATTCCCATTAGAGCAAAAACTAATGCAGCTATAAAAGTTTCGTTCGTTAGTTTAATTGTTTCTAAAAATAATAACATTATTTTCCTCCGCTATAACCAGAATGCCAGAAATGAAAAGATCTATAACCACCAGGTGATTGACGAACGCTAGGCGGGATAACTTCTCGTTTATTGTCTCCAAACTCCCAGCCATAAAAGCCTGCTACGGCATAAAGAAAAACTATTGAGCCGCCAAATACTAAAAAAAGTCTTTTTGCATTCATAGAATTTCCAAAATTTTAAGATATTTATTAACTACTGCTATTTAGATTATAAGGGCTGTCTTTCCAACGTTGTGATTCAACACTGCCCCTTCTAATCAAAGCATAAATAGGTATTATTGCCAGAAAAATTAAAATTAAAATAGGGTGCCAAGCTCTGGATTTGCCTTGACGTACTTCTAAAGAAAGTGGTGCTTGTTCTTGCCATTTGCTCCATTGTGCTTCTATTCGTAAGGTGTATTTACCTGCTGGTAAAGCGGAAATAAACATATCAGCCATTTGACTGCCTTCGCTCCAGGACTCACCACCATCTACGCCATGATAATACTCAATTGGCATAGAAAAATTTTGCACAAGTCCAGTTTCTTCATTAATAAAATCACCTTCAAAATAAAACCATGCGTTATCTACAGACGATTTAGCTGTAAGATAAATATTTTTTCTTCCCTGTAGTTCAAAGGGTTCTGTAAAAATTATTTGTGTTGCAGTTGTGTTATTAGCAAGAGGTGGAAAGGTATAATTTTTAGAAATTACTTGTTTATTGCTAGAAGTAATAGCAAAAAACATCCATAAAAATATTGTGATTCCGCTAAGAGCTAACCAATATTTTCCAATACCAGCATTTGGATCATAAACGGGTTGTGTCGGGCCAATACCAATTGGCTCAGGCAAAGTTCCAGCAGGCAAGCCAAAAGCTTTTTCTACTTGATCTTTAGGTAAATAAGCACCAAGTGACCAATTAATTTCTGTGTCAGAAATTTCTTCTGATAGCATCAAAGGTGGAGAAATATAATCTGCTACTTCTGCCATTTCTCCAACGGTTACTTTCCAGTAAAATTCTCCTGCAACATAGTCAACAAAAGCTTTACCACTATCAAAAATCTTAAAAGTTTTATCGCTAAAATTAATTTGTCCAATTAATTTATTAGCCTGAACTGTGCCAGGTGGCAGAGGTTTGACATAATTCCAATGATTATTGCTAAAAGTTAGCCAATGAAAGCCAGTTTCTACATTGTAGAGCAGAAATTCCTGCCAAGGATAACGAATGTTATCAACCGTAACACTACGCTCAACAAAGCCTAGCACCTTCATTTTCTTACCTTCAAAATCGCCTTCTTTACCAAGTGGAATAATTGGCGTTAAGGGCTGTAATTTAGGTAAGTTAAGGTATTGCAGCTTGCCTTGGTTAACATCTAAAAAAGATCCGCAATTAGGACAAGTAACACGTTCCGCTTTATCAGGCACTTGTAAAGTAAGTGGGCCTGCACAATGAGGACAACTTAGTTGAAGTGCTGAGACTTGCCTAAGTTCCTTTTCTTTAACTGTGCCTGGCGCGAAACCAAACGCGCTTAAAGGTACTTCTCGACCAATAAAAACTAGTGGCGGTAGTTCGCTATAATCAATAGTTGCAAATAGTCCTTGTTGACCGGAAAGATCTCCATAATAGTATTGGCTTTTAGGTTGAAACCGATAAGGAATTTCACCTTTAGCGGAAAGTGCAGTGGCTACACCTTTTTCTGCAACCATTAAAGGGGCTGTGTTAGGAAAAGAAATATTTTGACCTAAAATTAATTGCTCAAAGTTTGGAATTTGTTGAGGAGAAATATTATTAGAAGGAAAAGTTACATAAAATCGGCCTTGAGCCTCAGCAATCCAACCCCAACGCCCATCAGCAAAAGCAGCATACCATTCATCCCAGACTCCGCCAGCTTGATGACCAAGTTGAGCGCGTCCAGTAATTTCAAAAGGTATGTTTTGATAAACTCCACGAAGTCCAATATCTAAAGGTGAGTCGGTTTCTGTTAGATCAGCAACTTTTCCTAAGTCTTCTAGTTTGCGATCTTTACGAGCTAGGGCCGAATTGCAATACTCGCATATTGCCACAACGGACGTGTCAACATTAAACACAACCGGCGCACCACACGCAGGACAAGAAGCCTGAACTGGACTCACTGTTTCGCCTCGCTAAATGAAAAAGTTTGCTTGAAATAAAATCAATTATACTGTCTTAGTTTTTCTAATCAAGCACT
The DNA here is from genome assembly GCA_964492845.1 of uncultured Clostridia bacterium. Taxonomy (GTDB): domain Bacteria; phylum Acidobacteriota; class Blastocatellia; order Chloracidobacteriales; family JADJPF01; genus JADJPF01. Next base: position 117,283 of record CAZBMZ010000006.1, on the reverse strand, counting down.
TCGACGCAAAAGATAAACAAATAATGGTGCGCCAATTAAAGCTGTTATGGCTCCAACAGGCAGTTCTCTTGGTGCAATTACTATTCTTGCTAAAGTATCAGCCAGTAATAAAAGGCTTGCTCCAAGCAAGGCTGAGGCAGGTATTAGCAAACGATGATCGCTAGAAACGGCCATACGAATAATATGCGGGACTATTAAACCTATGTAACCTATTGAACCTACTAGGGCTACGGTTGCACCTGTTAATAAAGAAGCTAGCAAATAGAGCGCGATTTTAATTTTTTCAACGCTTACGCCCAAACTTAACGCGCTTTCTTCGCCAACCATTAATAAATTTAGCGAGCGTGAAAGCAGAAAAATTATTGTTATACCTAAAAAATTAATTACCAGGGTAATACCAAGTAACGTGTTATTACTAGAACTTAAATCACCCATTAACCAAAAAGCTATGCCTCTTAGTTTTGCGCTACTTGCTACGGTTAATAGAAAAATAATTGCTGCCCATAAAAATGACGTGGTGATTACACCAGCTAAAATAAGTCTGTCTGTTGAAGTGCCTCTTTTACCTTGTCCTAGCAAATAAACAACTAAAATTGTAATGGCTGCACCAAGAAAAGCCCCTAGAGGTTGGCTAACAGGAAGGCTTTCCGCCAAAATAATTGCTAAAACGGCTCCTAGTGCTGCACCGCTTGAAACACCTAAAACATAAGGTTCTGCTAGTGGATTACGAAGTAAAGCTTGTAGTGCAGCACCTGCAACAGAAAGCGCGGCACCAGCAATAATAGCTAAAATAGCTCTTGGAAGTCTGACACTAAAAAGAATTGTTTCAAATTCTAAGGATAAACCGCTTGGATAACCTAACAAATAATTGCTACTAGCAACTAAAATTTTTAAGGCAGGGATTTTTTCACTACCAAATAAAACTGCTATAGAAAAAGAAATTAGCAGCAATAAAATTAGCAAGCTAAGAGTAGCAAAAAAAAGTTTTGGTGTTAGGTAAACAAATTTTTTCAAAGCTAGCGTTTTTCCTCTGGATAAAGTAATTTTGCTATTTGCTCAAGTCCGTCAATAATCCTTGGCCCAGGTCTTAACAACAGGTCGCCATCAATCTTATAAATTTTTCCTGTGCGTGCTGCGGGAGTAATTTCTAAACCTTTTGGTAAAGTTAGTTTGCTTGGCTCATTTTCCGTTGAGTGTGAGCCGGGAGATAGAATAATTTCTGGAGCGCGTGAAATGGCAGTTTCAATGCTATATGCAGGCCACTCGGTTTCTACATCTTCAGATATAGATTGACCTCCAGCTAAATTAATTACATCTGTAACAAAAGCCTTGCGTCCAACCGTGATCAATGGCTCAGTACCAACAATAAAAAATACTTTTGGTTTTGCAATTTGGTTTGAGTGCTGCTGTTTTACTTTTTCTAATCTAGCATTTAATGAGTCAATTAAATTTTTAGCGATCTGCTCTTTATTTGTAATTTTTCCTAACAATTCAATAGAGCTTAAAACGCCTTTTACAGAGTCGGACTTAATTACAAAAACTGCTATTCCAAGTTCTGACATTTTGGCTGTAAACTGCTCTAATTGGCTAGCTGTTGTCACTAAAACCAGATCAGGTTTTAGTGAAATAATCATTTCTAAATTAGGGTGAAGTGTGTCGCTAACTTTTGGAATTTTTGTTGCAACTTCTGGATAATTGCAATAGCTAGTTACACCTACAACTTTGTTACTTAGTTCTAGGGCAAAAAGCATTTCTGTTATGCTAGGAGCAAGTGAAATTATTCTTTGAGGATCTTTTGGCACTTTAACTTGTCGGCCAATTTCATCCATCACAACTTGCTCATTAGTAGCAATAGAATTATTGTTTTGTGATGGTGTTTGACAAGCTAATAAAATAAATAAAAATAAAATAATAAAAAATTTTGGCTTCAAAATTTACTCCTAAAAAAATAAGATTTTTCACTTTTATAACTTGTTAAAGTTAGAGAACTTTTATTAAAGAAAATACCATTGATTTGACAACTTTTTTTCCTTTTCCCCGATACTATAGTCAGGCCGATGAATGGCTATTCACTCATTAACTTTAATTGACCCTTAATTAATAACAATTATCTATAACTAAGGAGAGTATTTCATGTCAGTAAACCGTGTGGGCAGCAATAATGACAATCAGAGCAGGATTTGCGATTTTCAAAATGATATTAAAGGGGCTAAAAATCCTACTCCTGAACAAAATGTTCAACAAAATGTAGCAGAAAAGCAATCTGCACCTCCTTCATCAACTAACTTACAAGAAAAATCCTTACGCGCTCGTACTGAATTAGGTAGTAGTTCGGTAAGATCAGCTTTAGATTCCAAGTTAGGTAGCAAAGAAGCTACACGTGTGAACATTGGTCGGGAATTTCAACCTGCAATAAACAATCTACTTCAAGGCGTAAATCGTCTTTCTGTTGGTGTATCAAAATATCAATCCCACATTGAAAAAGCATTAAATAGCACTAGAACAGATGCAAGCAATTTTCTTCATCATGCTTCTAATGCTCAAAAAAGTTTGACTGAAACTCGCCCAACTATTGCTAATGAGTCACAAGATTTAGCTGGTAGGTTAGATAATTTACTTAAAAACCTCCAAGATCTAACCAATTTAATTAAAGTTAATACAGGTGATTTTAATTTTGGTGTCAATCGTGCATTAAACGATCTTAATTCTGGGCTAGCTGGACTAGAAAAATCTACTAATTTAATTGCTAGTGGTCAAGCAATGGCGTTGCCAAAAGCTTTGGCAGCTAACAATGAAATTGCACTTGCTCCAGCTAAAATCAATACTCAAGCAAAAAACTATGCTCAAAATATCCAAACTGCTGTTGAACCTGTAGCTACTCAAGCTCAAAACTTAGCTAGCGATGTAGATTCATTTAGTTTTAAGGGCTTAATAGATAAAGCTAAAAATGCTGTAACTGGTGTATTTAACAAGGCTAAAGATGCTTTAGGTGATCTAGCAGACAAAGCATTTAAGTTTGTCTATAACGTTAAGGAAAAAGCTGGTTCTTATATTGATGAGTATGTAGGGCCAATTAGCAAAGCTATTGGAACAGGCATCATTAATATTTTTCGTTCTGATAAAAACCCTGTAGGAAAATCAATAGATCTAAATAAACTAGTAGATAATACTAAAGAGATGAGAGATTTAGCTAATGCTGCTAAAAATGGTAATGCTAGTGCAGCAGCTAAATTACAAAGCACTTATGGTTATACTACAGCAACATTTCCTAAGCCTGGTACAATGTGGGTAGCAGCTAATTTTGCTGCTGGTGAGCTAGAAAATGGTAAAGTAACTGCTAATAACTTCCCAACTAGCAACCCATCTAGCGGAGCAGGTCAAAGAGCAGTAAGCGATCCTCATAAACCTGCTGATATCAATAAGATGCTATTTGAAAATAAGGACAATGTTTCTTCCTTAACTTTCTCTAAGGGAATGACCCTAATTGATAAAGATGGTAAAACTCGCGCAGTTGGTTCAATGAATGAATATAAACAGGTAGTAGCGGAAAACCGCGCTAAATTAGGGATGCCGCTTCAAGGTGGAGAACCAATTCCTATTCAACTTTCTTTAGAAGGTGGCGGCGGTAAAGGCAAGCGTTATGCTCCTGTTTTTGAAGAAATGTATAACTTAGGCGTTGTTCCTGCCAGTGTAAGTGGAACTTCTGCTGGTGCAATTGCGGCAGCATTAGTAGCAGGCGGAATTGATCCCCGCCAAGTTGATGATGTAGCTAAAGATCCAGCAGTCAAGAAATTCTTTGATGCTACTTTAGCTGGCCCAGGACTACTTGAAGGCCGTGAGCTTTATCGCTATATGGATCAAAAACTACGAGAAATTACTGGTATTACAGATCGTCCCGTCACTTTTGCAGATTTACCAATGCCCCTTTATTTAACAGCAACCAAGCTTGCTGATAGTCAGGCAACTAACGATATGACTAAACTTGAAGATCGACTCTTTATTTTTAGCAAAGAAAATACTCCAAACACACCAGTAGCAATGGCTGTTGTAGCTTCTACATCAATACCTGGTGCATTTGACCCAATAGAAATGGTTGATCCTGCAACAGGTCGCACAATTCGTTTATGTGATGGTGGAGTATTAGACAATCTTCCAGTTAATTCTCACAAAAACAACTTACCTCAAATTGCGGTATCATTAAATGGGCCAAATGGAGCAAACCAAGATCCTAATAATGTTGGTAGTCCAAAACCATTCCCTCCAGGCAATTTAATTTCTGGTAATCCAATAGGAAATGCCAAAATTGGACTAGATTTATTAGATAAAGCAGCAACAGATCAACGAGATTTCCATGATTCAATGCGTCCTAAGCCAGGGACATTTGTTTTAGCTGTTCCTACTTGGAATTTGCAAGATTTCTCAAAACAAAACTCTACTTTTGGTTTTGAATATGACCAAAAAATTGATCCAGGTCTAGATACTCAAACTGTAAAAGTTACTCATGACTTCTTCCGTCAATTTTTAGGTAAATTAAATGATCCAAAAGCTAGTGGAACTAATCTTCGTGAACGTCCAGCTAGCAATGCTTTTAACCGTACATTTACAGCTAATGGAGCAACTTGGACAGCAACACATGAAAAAGGCTCTGACAATGTAACATTTAGACGTAGCGATGGTAAAACCTATAATTTAGCTCTAGGAAATGATCGAATGAATGATTGGATGGCTGATGATGTTTCTTTTGGAGATCTTAGTTTCCGTTTACGTGATGTTGTTGTAGCACGTGAAAAATTTATATTTGGAATATAAGTAAAATCCTGATAATTTAATAAAGACTGAACAAGGTTAAAACCTGTTCAGTCTTTATTTTTTAGCCCAATAATGCCTAATTTAGTATTAATTTGTTTTGAAAAGAGCCTTTACCTAGATTATGATAAAAACTTATTAACCCCTTATTAAAATACAAACTAAAGTAGCAATATAGGTTTTAATAGATTATTATATTTGCCTATTTAAGAAATATATTTTTACCAAATCAATTTATGATGTTTTTATTAAATCTTCTAAAACATATATTTACCACTTTATCAAGTAATATAACAGAGGGATAAGTTACTAATTTTTCTATTTAGCTATTTAAAAAATCTCTTATCTATATGATTCTATCCAGGAGAGTCTATGAGCAAACAGTGTCCCGTATGTAGTACCACCTATGCCGAAAACAACACATTTTGTGCTAATGATGGCACGCCTTTGATTGATGCCCCAACAGAAAGCGATCCATTTGTTGGCAAAGTGTTAGAAGGAAAATACCTAATCGTTACTCGTATTGGTGCTGGTGGTATGGGTAATGTTTATCGTGGTAGACATACTAAAATGGAAACTAATGTAGCTATAAAGATACTACATGCTAGTTTAGTTTCTGATTCTAAAGCAGTAGAAAGATTTCGTCGGGAAGCTCGTGCGGCTTTAGCAGTTAATCACCCTAATGCAATACAAGTAATGGATTTTGGGGTAACAGAAGATCAAACAGTTTTTATTGTAATGGAACTGCTTGATGGTGTTAGTTTACAAAAAGTAATAGAAACAGAAAAAATTCTCTCTGTTTCAAAAACAGTTAAAATTTTTAAGCAAATATGTGCGGCAGTTAGTGCGGCTCACAACAAAGATGTTATACATCGGGACTTAAAACCTGATAATGTTATTATCCTTAATTATGATAAACCAGATGAGCAAGTAAAAGTTTTAGATTTCTCTATTGCTAAGGTTTCTTCTCCTGATAAAAATGCTGCGGCATTAACAGAAGTTGGTTTAGTAGTAGGAACCCCTCAATATATGTCTCCAGAACAAGCACAAGGACTAGATTTAGACAAACGTGCAGATATATACAGTCTTGGAGTCACACTTTACCAAGTTTTAACAGGTAACTTACCCTTTACTGCTGCTTCTTCTATGGCACTAGCACTAAAACATATTCATGCTTTACCCCGCCCACTTAGAGAAGTAAACGCCAAAATACCACTAGAAATGGAAACTGTGGTAATGAAAGCAATGGCAAAACGTCCTACTGATCGCCAACAAACAGCAGATGAGCTTGCAGATGAGCTTGATAAAGCTTTAATTGCTAGTGGTAAATCAGCAACTACTAGTTCTGGAAGCGGTTTAGCAGCAGTTACTTCTGGTGGTGGCCCACCTACTACTGGCAATACTCCATTACAACCTATTAATACACCTCGACCACTACCTACACCACGTCAAACAAGTAAGCTTCCTAAAATGAGTTCTCAAGCGGAAACAATGGAAGAAAAGAAAAGCTCAAAAGCTTTGATAGCCGTAATATTACTAGTACTGTTTATAGGTATTGGAGCAGGAGCCGTTTACATTTTTGTTATTAAACCCGGTCAAACAACAAATACTAATTCTAGCGATTTACCAGCAGAATTTGACAGGCTAGGTATGGTTTGGATCAAGGGTAACACTTTTAAGATGGGTAAAGAATCTACGGCTAAAGAAGAGTTAGTACAAACACCTGTTCATCCAATATCTGTATCAGATTTTTGGCTAAGTGCTTATGAAATATCTAATAAAGAATATAAGAAGTTTGTAGATGAAGCTAAGTATCAAGCTCCTGAAGGGTGGCAAAATAATGAGTTTGCACCAGGCACAGATAATCATCCAGTAGTAAATATAAGTTGGATTGATGCTACAGCCTATTGTCAATGGCTATCAGGTAAAACTGGTCGTAAATTTAGGCTACCTACGGAAGAAGAATGGGAATATGCTGCACGTGGTACAGATGAAAGAGTTTATCCTTGGGGTAAGATTTGGGCCTCTAATCGAACCGTATCAGGTGAATCTGCAATAAAAGGTGAAGCAGCACCTGTAAATGCTTCTGGGCTTTCTCAAGATCAAAGTCCATTTCGTATTTTTGCTATGGCTGGTAATGTAGCTGAATGGACAAATTCAGATTATTCAATATATCCAGGCTCAAAAGCTACAGCAGAAGATAAATTTAAGGGTAATAAAATTGTTCGTGGAGGCCATTTTAAGTCTCCTACAGAATCAGTTACTACGACTTTTCGTAGTTGGAATGCTGTAGATTATAAAGATGTTAAAGTAGGTTTTCGTGTAGCAGCAGATTCAACTTCTGAAGATAGTAAGAAAAATGATAAGGGAGCCAATGTAGAAAATGCTCCATAATTTTGGAAGCGTTAGGAAGCAATGTTTTTTCTAAAGCCCTAGTAAGTTTGCTAGGGCTTTTAAGTTTCTAAGATAACAGGAATAATCATTGGTCTATATCCTGTTCCGCGTTGAATAAAGCGTTTTAGCTCCACTCTAATTTTTTCCTTAATTATTATTTCATCTCTTTTTTCTTCTTTGCTAGAAGTAGCAACTGTTTGACTAATTAAGTTTGATAGTTTAGTTATATATTCTTTTTCTTGATCAGGAAGATTAACTCCTTTAGTAACAATTTCTAGTTTTCCATCAATAAGACCTGTAGCTTTATTAATTGCAACAATAGGAACAACAATTCCATCATAAGCTAAACGCTTACGGTCACGAACAATTAAATCTTCTATTTCTCCAACACCTGTAGAATCAATATATCTACGTCCAACAGGAATTTTACCTGTTATAGCAATAGAGTCTTTTTGTAGCTCAATGATATCTCCAGATTCAGTCAGCAAAACTTCGTCAGGTTTATAACCAAGCTTACAAGCAAATTGTTTATGTTGATATAGTTGTCTATATTCACCATGAATAGGGACAAAATATTTTGGTCTTACAGCATCTAGCATTAGTTCTAAGTCTTCTTGTGAACCATGCCCAGAAACATGAACTCGTCCGCTTGTTGAGTCATAAACCTTAGCATGATGTTTATATAAATGATTGATTAGACGAGAAATAGATTTTTCATTACCTGGAATTTGTCTAGCAGAAAGAACAACTGTATCACCTGCTAATATTTGTGCTTGTTTATGATTATCTACTGCCATGCGTGAAAGTGCTGACATTGGCTCACCCTGACAACCTGTTACTAGCATTGTTACTTGATGTGGTGCAAGACGTTGAGCATCAGCAGGAGTAATTAAAATTCCGTCAGGTATATCTAAATAACGCATACTTTCTGCTGTATCAATATTACGGATCATGCTACGACCAATAACAGTTACTCTACGTCGAAAGATTTTAGCTAAATCAAAAATAATTTGTATTCGGTGAATGCTAGAAGTAAAGCAACTAACAATTATTCTACCTGTAGTTTTATCAAAAATGTTTTCAAGTGCAGGAATTACATCTTTTTCTGAATACATCCGCCCAGGTCGCTCAACATTAGTAGAATCTGAAAGCAGTGCTAAAACCCCTTCATCCCCATAACGACGCAGCGAAGCAATATCTATTGGACTACCGCAAACAGGAGTCTCATCAAACTTAAAATCTCCTGTATGAATAATTACCCCTACAGGAGTGCGAATAGCTAAAGCAGCACAGTCTGTAGTTGAATGAGAAACTCGAATAAATTCAATTTGAAATGGTTCAAGGTCAATAATTTGCTTTGGTTTAACAGTATGTACTAATACTTCGTCAAGTAAGTCATGCTCATCTAATTTAGAAGCTAGTACAGCAGCAGTATAAGGAGTGCTATAAACAGGAATATTTATTGTTTTTAGCAAAAAAGGAACTGATCCAATATGATCTTCATGGCTATGTGTAAGAATTAATGCACGAACCTTATCGCGGTTTTCTTCTAAATAGCTAAAGTCTGGAACAATAATGTCAACACCCCAATAATGAGGGTCAGGAAACATTAGTCCCGCATCAACAATAATAATTTCATCTTGATAACGAATTGCTAGGCAATTCATTCCAAATTCGCCTAGGCCGCCTATTGGAAGAATCTCTACTCTATTAGACACTAGTTTTTCTTTCTTTTATTTACAATATGTTTATTTAGTTAAATTGCCAATATAGCACAGCTTAGAATGGGGTGACAAACCTATTGCTTAAAAATCCAGCTAATAGTATTTGAATCTTCAATAGTTTGCTTTTGTTTGTTGTAGCGTACTAAAACGCTATTAACATAGCGTTTGGTTTCTGGAAAGTCTATTTGTTCTAAGTAAAGCTCTCTATATTTATTTTTTCTATTTTTTTCCTTTTGATAAGTAAGTTGTTGCCAGCGTTGAGCATGTGATGGCCCAGCATTATAACTAGCTAAAACCATAGGTAAAGCATCTTCTAAATTAGAATATCTTTTCATCAAATTGTCTAAATACCAGCATCCCACCTGCAAATTTATTTCAGGATATGTCAGTAATTTTTCTACATCTGAAGAATTAGTCTTAATATTTCTATTTTCACTAATATTAGGAAAAGCCTTATTTAAGTCTTGTTGATTAGTTAGTCTAGTCCATTCTTTAACCGTAATTGGAGTAACCTGCATTAATCCTACGGCTCCAGCATTAGAACGAGCATCTTTCTTAAAATATGATTCTTCATAAATAAGTGATTTTACTAGCAATGGGTCAAGTCCATATCGGCTAGCAATACGTGTAATCATTGGATCATATTGATGAATATGATGATAATGCCAAAAATAGCCGCTTAAAGCAGTGATTGAACATAAAAATAATATTACTAAGGCGACTTTATAAAACTTCATGTAATATCTCAATTTACTAGTTGTTATTATTTATATTGCTGGATTTAGTTAAAGGTTGCTTAAGAAAAGTAAGTTTTACAATTTAAATTTAGACCTTGTCAACTAATGCCCAACAAATTTTTACATGACAAAAGGATTTTAACAGAAATTTCCCTTGGTGTTACTGTTAAATTTTTGTTACTTTATGAAAACATTATAGATAAATTTTAAGGAAAAACTTTTATGAAACTACTTTTTATTAGTTTAATAGCTATTTTAGCAATGTCTTTAAGCAATTGTGCTAATAATAAGCCTGTAAATAATATTAACAATGGTGCTTCCTTGATCGCCTGGCCTATGAATTGGGCAAATTATCTTAATAAAGAAATTACTGTAGAAGGCACAGCAGTAGACGCTAAACTAGGAGCTTTACTTATAGGTGATGGCCCAGATATTTGGATTGATAATTTGGATGCTTGGCCCTCAGGCTTTTATTTAGGCGGGCGACAAGGTAAAAAGCTTCGTGTTACAGGTGTAGTAATTGAAAAAGATGACCTACCTGTTTTTGTACCTAAAGAAAATGAGTTACCTAAAGCTGGTATTCCTGTTGATAAAGAAAGTGATTTAGAAAAGATGAAAAAGCGATTTTTACTTAAAGATGCTAAATGGACTGTTCTTGAAAAATAGTTTTTATACTAAACAATTTATAATCAATTAGTTATATTAGCTATTACAGAAATTTTTATTATTTTACAGTAGTTTCTAAAATATCTTCATTGCCTTCTAATTATTTTAAGTGTATAGTGTCCACATACACCATACAAAATAGCAATTAAAAATTGGAGGTAAAGCAAATGCAAATAACTAGTTCAGTAATAATTTCTAAGGTTATTTTAACCCTATTTATATTATCTACAATATTACTCTTAGGTAATATAACCCTAGCACAGCCAGCAGAAAAAACCATTGCTGGTAATTGGTTAGGTACATTAGAGATAAATACTATTAAGCTACGATTAGGATTAAAGATTGTAGCTAAAGATGATGGAAGTTTTACGGCAACTTTTGACAGCATTGATCAAGGAGCAAAAGATCTGCCTATAGATAAAATTACTTATCAAGAAGGAGCAGTAAATTTTGAAGCCAAGCAATTTGATATTACTTTTAATGGAAAACTAGAAAATGGGGATATTGTAGGAGAATTTAAGCAAGGCCAAGGTAAATTTCCACTTACTTTTAAGCGTCAAGACGCGCCAGTTACATTAAATCGCCCCCAACATCCTAACAAACCATATCCTTATGATGAAGAAGAAGTTAGCTATGAGAATAAAAAAGATGGGATTAAGCTAGCAGGTACACTTAGTTTACCACGTAGCAAAGCCCCTTTTGCAGCAGTAATTTTAATTACTGGTTCAGGCCCTCAAAATCGGGATGAAGAAATATTTGGTCATAAGCCTTTTTTAGTTTTATCTGATTATTTAACTCGCCAAGGAATTGCTGTTCTAAGAGTTGATGACAGGGGTGTTGGTGGGTCATCCAAAAATATTGCTACAGAAACTAGTGAAAATTATGCTGAAGATGTTTTAGCTGGTGTTGAATTTTTGAAGTCTCATAAAAGTATAAATCCAAAACAAATAGGCTTAATTGGTCATAGTGAAGGCGGCCTTATTGCCCCAATGGTAGCAACTAAGTCAACAGATATTGCTTTTATAGTTTTACTAGCTGGCCCAGGCCTAACAGGTGGTGAGATTATTAAACTTCAAGGAGCGTTAATTGCTAAAGCCGGTGGAGCCAGTGATCAGGCTATTGCAAGCAGCCGTGAATTACAAGAAATTTCTTTTCAAATCTTAAAAACAGAAAAAGATAACGTAATAGCTAAAAAGAGGATAGTAGAAGAATCTAAGAAATTTTATGCTAAGTTTAGCAAAGAGGAAAAACAAGCTCTTGGCATTCCGCCAGACATAACCGACGAGCAAATAGAGTCTAGTCTAGGTCGTTTTGTATCTAGTTGGTTTCGTTTCTTTTTAGAATATGATCCAAGACCTACATTAAAAAATGTCAAATGCCCTGTTTTAGCTGTTAATGGGGAAAAAGACTTACAAGTCCCTTATCAAGAAAATTTATCAGAAATTGAAAAAGCTTTAAAAGCATCTGGAAATAAAGACTTTCAAATAAAAAGTTTTCCTGACTTAAATCATTTATTTCAAACTTCTAAAACAGGCTCACCAACTGAATATGGTTCAATAGAAGAAACTTTTGCCCCTGTTGCGTTAAAGGAAGTTGGGGATTGGATTTTAGCTAGAGTAACTGTTAATAAATAACCCAAACAAAAATAGACCAGTTGCGGCTGGTCTATTTTTTACAATTATCAAATTAAACTTCCAGTTGTTTTTCGCCTTCTGCTAACTTATGGCGTGCAAGAGCAAGGTTTGATTGTGATCTATTAAGCACCATATAAATAAATAGATGAGGGTGATTTGATAATGGTCTAATAAGATGATATTGACTTCCTAAAGTAATCAAAATATCTTCAAGTCTATCTTTTAGACCTAAATTTCCCATAATTTTCATTTTAGCACGTACTACTTCGCTATTGCCTGCCGCAGCAAGCTCAAGATTTATACCACTACCTATTGTTCCTAGTGCCATCCCACTTTTAGAATCAACCAGAGCCATTGCCATTGCTCCGTCTATTTGCATAAATTCGCTGAGAGTTTGATTAATATTACCTGCCATGTTTATTTCCTTTCCTATTGTGTTTTCCGATACTAAATTTAATTCGCTAATACTCTTAGAGTAATCTTCTGTATTAATTTGAGAATCTTCAAAAAAAATTAAATCTTTTTCTTCAAAATTTTCTGTTTGCCTGTCCGCTTCATCTTTTAACCTAGCTGCTTCCATCAAAAGATTGGTAAGCGAATTTTGGATTGTAGGTTTTACCTTTTTAAATTTTTCTATTATTTCTATTTCAACATTTTCCCAACAAACTATTTTACAAGCTGCTTCTTCTCCTTGATAAATTTCATACAGGGCATGTATAAGTTTTCCTTCTACAAAAAAAAGATATCCTTCTTTTTGTTTGGATAAGATTTTTAATGAAAGAGTTTTTTGTTCTATTTCAACAAGTTGAAGAAAACTAAAAAGTGTTATTCCTTGAATATGACCTTTTATTGCAATAGCTCGATAACTTCGTATTTTTTCTGTAAGCCCATAAAGATCTATAGGCTTTTCAAGAAAGCCTAGAATTCCAAATTGAGAAAGCTGATCTTCCATTGAACTAGTGCTAAAAGCTGTCATTACAACAACTGGAATTAACGGATAGGTTTCCATCATTTCTGCTATTAATTGAAAGCCATCCATTGTTGGCATTTTTAGATCTGTTATTACTAAATCAATGTTATAGGTATCAAGAATCGATAAAGCATCAAGCCCATTTGACGCTGTTTTTACTTGAAACTCATTTGAATATTTTGAAAGACCTTCTACTAAACTAGCTAAGAATAATGCTTCATCATCTACTATTAAGACAGTTATCATTATTTATCTTCCCTAAAATATAATTTGCTAGTTTAATGATATTATTATCTACAGCAATACTTATGCCATAGATAAAACATAGTAATATTTTTTAAGTTTAATAGTGTAACTTATTGATTAATAATGGCTAATAAAGACTATTTTTTGTGGGGTAAGATTATAAAATTTTCGAGAATCTAGTAAAACAAGCTATTTATTCTATTCTACCTATTCAAAATGAGTAGGCTATTTTGCTAGGTGTTCATTTTGAACAGGTACGCGGATTCCATATAAGGTTAATTTTCTTTTTAGAGTTGAAAAAGATATTCCAAGAACTTCTGCTGTTCGAGAATAGTTTTTTCCTTGTAGTTCAAGTACTTTAAGAATATGTTGACGCTCAACCTCTTCAAGTTTTAAGGGTTCTGGCCCTGTTGATTGGTATTCTATTTCTTTTTTTAATATTTTTTTATTGTTGAATATTAAAGAAGATGGATAAATATATTCTCCTTCTTGAAGAATTAAAGAACGTTCTATTAAGTTTTTTAACTCCCGTATATTGCCAGGCCAAGAGTAATCCTTTAAGATTTCTATTTCTGATTTATGCAAGCTTACATTTCGCCCTGGAGCAAGTTTCCTAATAAAAAACTTACATAGATCTTCTATATCATCTTTTCGTTCTCTAAGAGGAGGTAAATGTATATTTATAACACTCAAACGGTAAAATATATCGCTACGCAGTTGTTTTTTAGCAATAGCTTGTTCTGTATTAACATTAGTAGCAGCAATAATTCTTACATTTATTTTTCTTGCTAATTCTCCACCTATTTTCTTTATCTTATTATCTTCTAAAACACTAAGAAGTTTTGCTTGTAAAGAAAATGGCATTTCTCCTATCTCATCAAGAAAAAGAGTTCCTTTGTCTGCTATTTCAAAAGCTCCTTTACGTGTTTGAATAGCTCCTGTAAAAGCTCCTTTTTCAACACCAAAAAGTTCAGCCTCTATAAGATTTTCTGGAATTGCAGCACAATTTACACTAATAAAAGCACCTGATTTTTCCGCACGTCCAAAATGAATGGCTTTGGCAAGAATATTTTTTCCTGTTCCTGTTTCACCAGTTATTAGAACAGGAGCCGTACTATTTGAAGCTTTTTTTATCATCTGCTTAATTTGATCAAAAACATCAGTATTACCTATTAAAATACTATTTTCACCCTCATGGCTATCTTTATAATGTTGTACTTGTTCGATTTGTTCAAGTTGTCCTGCTCTTATGGCTCTTTCAACTACAACACGTAATTCTTTAATTTGAATAGGCTTAGAAATATAGTCATATGCTCCTAACTTAATTGCCGCAACAGCATTATCTAAGTTAGGATAAGCCGTAATAAGAATAATTTTAGTATTTTCATTGACCTTAAAAAGACCAGGTAATATATCTAGTCCATTGCCATCAGGAAGGTTACTATCAAGGAGTACAACATCATATTTATTTTCTAAACAAAGTTGTTTGGCTTGTTCAATAGAATGCACAGATGAAACAACTATTAGATCTTGTCGAAAATACAATTTTAAGGAATCACAAAATAACTGATCATCATCTATAATAAGCATTTTTGGAGTTACAAGATTTTTAGTCACTTAGTGAAGCCTCCAAAGATAATGTTACTTCTGTTCCTATTCCCAACAAACTTTTTACATCTATTGTTCCTTTCATTTTTGTTATCATTCTTTTAACAATAACAAGCCCCAAGCCTGTTCCATGCGGCTTTGAAGTATAAAAAGGTTTAAATAAATTCCCTATTTGCTTATCACTCATACCACAACCATTGTCTTTAACTTTTACTGTAATTTGAGAACCAGATTGGTAAACAACAATATTAATTATAGGATCAGTTTGTTCTTTTAGAGCATCTGCTGCATTAGTTATTAAATTAATAAGTATTTGATGTAAAGCTCTTTGGTCAACAAGACAATTTGCAATGGGTATTTCAATAAAATGGCTAATAAAAATACCCTGTTTTATAAAATCATTTTTAATAAGTGATAAGAATTTTTCAAAAAATGTTACAAGGGAGGTACTTTGAATATTTGGATTTTCATGCATACTAAAAGTCTTTAATGACTTTAATAAATACTCAACTCTCCCAACTTCTATAAGAGTCCTATCAATAAATTCAGCAATCCGTGCCGCAGGTAGAGCATCTATATCAGATCTAAGAACAGTTAAAGCGGTTTTAATTGAATTAATAGGATTACCTAATTCATGTCTAATTCCAGAAAAAATATAACCTACATTATCCATTGCATTTACAGCCTCAGCTATAGACTCAAGCCTAGATTTTTCTGTAACATCTCGTCCAACAACAACAAAATTTAATAAATCGTTTTTCTCATTGCGCACAGGTGAAACAGTCATTTCAGCCTGATAGGTTGAACCATCTTTGCGAAGCAAAACGCAAATTCCACGCCATACTTGCTCAAGCTCAATAGCTTGGTTTAGAGCTTCAAATTTTGCTGCTCCAGAAGAAGGAGCTAGTAAACAAAGAAAATGTAGCCCTTTTACTTCTTCAAATTCCCAACTAGTTAAATTTTCAAATGAAGGATTTGTATATTCTATATGTCCATTTATATTAGTAATTAATACTGAGTCATCTGTTTGCTCAATAGCTGCACCTAAATGTTTCATAACCATTTCAGCCGTTTTATGAGCAGTTATATCTTTTATTACATGTACCCATCCATTAACCGCTGTTTTTTTAAATCCTCCATGAACAATAGAATTATTATTTATTTCATACCATTTATTACCTTCTATATTTTGAACTTGACAAGCTCCTACACGAAATATTCCATTAGGCCAAAATGCTTCTACAAAATTTGTTGGGATTTGCAAATGATTCTTAAAAAGTTCTAACAGTGGTGAGCCTATTAACTCTTGAAATTTAAGGTTAAAAAATTTGCAAACTACTTTATTACACCTTCTGATTGTTCCATCTATATTTTCTACTATTATTAAATCTCTAATAGTATCTACTGTTTCTCTCCATTCTATTTTTGACTGGCGTATTAAACGTTCTTCTTCTTCTGTTTCAATAGTTTCAATGGCTCCTATGGCTTCCCTAGCCTCTATTTGTAACGGACTGATGATCATTATTTCATCCTCCTTAGACAAGAAAACCACAACTTTAAAGTTGCGGTTTTCTCATATTCTTTAGTCAAAATACCTAGTCTTGGAGACAAGTTATTTTTTTTATTTGTATAATAGGTTCTATTTTTAGTTAGACAATTTTGCTCACAACACCTAAAATTATTCGATACTGCCTAGTTTATTTCCCTACTCAAATCACCAACAATCCTAACATAATGATAATATACCGAACAACCAGTATAAACATTTTGTACTAAGAAACAACATAAATTATTAATATTTAAAGTATTCTATAAAGTATCCTATAACTATGTAAATAACCTACTTCTATAGCCTAGGGAATAGACCTAGTATAATTAACTTAAAATCTAAAGTTCTTTAAAAACAAAAAAGGCAGATAGTTACTCTATCTACCTTTGCTCAAGGGTTAGTCGCTTGTCTTTTAATAATCACTAATTAGCAAACTTTTTGGGCTTTACAAAACAAATCTAAAGGTTAATTTACCCTGTACTTTTACAGGGGTGTCATTTAGTAAAGTTGGCTTAAACTCCCATTGTTGGGCAGCTTCAAGCGCAACACGTTGTAGAATAGGATGACCTGATACTATATAAGCATTTATAACTTTTCCTGATTCACTAATAACAATACTTAAAACAACATCACCTGAAATATGAGCAGTTTTTGCTAAGGCTGGATATTCTGGGTTAACTCTTTTAATAGCATTGCCTCTAATAACTCCTTCACTCCGATGTACAAGGTTAGGAATTTCATTAACTAGTTCATCAGTATTATCTATAGTATTATCTATAGGTGGTGGTGGAACAGAAGTGTCTGCTATGAAGGCTCCCATCAGCATTTCTCCTTGTGGTTCATCAGCTTGCTTATCTTCTGTAGGCAGAGACATCGTACCACCCATGATAAGAAGTTGCTCTGAAGAAGGATCTTCTAACTCTAAATTTGGCTGTAAGTTATACCAACCGCCTAAACCAGTAAAAAAAGCTATTGTGGCTGAAATGATAGCTGTAGCAGTGCGAGCAACTTTTTGTTTTATTGCTTTAATTCCTACAGGACAATTTTGAGTTAGCACTGTTCCATCCGAACGACGATAAAACCGCACACATAGATTGCCCTCTTTAGCTCGAACAACATCTTCTGCTTGCTCGCGCGACATTCCAGAAAGGTTATAAACATTAAGTTTACATTCTTGGCAAAATCTTACTTGGTCATTGCCTAACATTTTGTTCCAGTCAGCTTTACAAGGTGCAGATACACTAATACTTTCTAGTCGGATGCTTCGTCGTGCCATAAATCCTCCAATATTAAATAATTAGGTTATTGTTTTATTTGTCTCCAATAGACAACTAAGTAAGTAAAAAAGTTCCCAAGTTTTTCTATAAAACTAAAAAGCCCTGGAAAATATAATCCAGAGCTTTTTTATAAAAACTATATTTTAAGAATAAAAATTTTTCTCTAGCTAATTAGTTCATCTTCTCCTAAATAATCAAGCAAACTCATTCCTACTCTAAGTTCAAAAACTTTTTGCAGAGATGGTATTTCGCCAACTGTCTCATCTAAAGTTATTCTTTCTACTCTCCACATTGGGAAAAAAACATGTGTTAAAGCAATGTTATGCTCATTACGCATAATCATGCGAACCCAATCATCAAAAGTATGTAGGTCAATACCTTTTATTTGTATACCTGAAACAGATATATCTGTAATTAATCCCCATAACTTTTCCCTAGGGTTATGTAAGTGCAGTACAACACAACTTCCTTCTTCAATTTTGAAAGGTTTTTTAGGCATTATTACTCCAATGTCTTACTATTCAGAATCAAGTAATTTGCGCATTTCTGCTTCAATTTGTTCTCTAGTCAACTTAATAGTTGTTTGTGTTTCTACAGGCCCTTCACTTTCAGCTTGTGGCTGTACAGCATCTCTATCAATAGTAACTCCAATTTTTGCATTATCTTCAAATCGTACTAAGGCAGTTCCAAAGCGAACAATATCATAATGCTCTAATTGTATACCTAGAGGGTTTCCCGGAAGTACATCTATTGGCTCAACTCCAGCCCGTTCAATTGCAGTACCATTAGCACTACCATTATCATAAACATAAAACTTTTCTGATTGAAATTTGATAGTAGCATGTTGACGAGAAACAGAATTATTTGGAGAGCTATCATCTGTATTACGTGCAAATACAAAATCATTTCGTCTAATTAAATTTCCTGTCTCTCTATCTACAACATTACGTAATCTACCTATATTAGTAATTCGTTTAGTAATTAAGTAATTATCTCGATAAACTTCACCACTAATTAAAGATAAACGAGCTAGGCGAGGTATTTCTGGCTTAAGGTTATAGACTTCTAATATTCGGCCTTGGCTTTCATCTAGTTTAACAGTTACGTCTTCAACAGCTTCTTCAGCACCGGGCCAACAAAATTCCATAGCAAATTTGCCATCTTTAGTGCTGTCCTGAGAGCCAAATTTTATTTCTATTTTTAGCACTCCAAACATCTTAAATCCTGACTGGGAAATATACGCATTTAATAAGGTAACAAATTTGTTGGAATTAAACATTACTTCTAATTCTTCTAGTTTGTCTGCGTCGGGTATCGGTAAAACACCTAGCAATTTACTTGGAACATAAGTTTCATTACCTAACCAAATAAAACGCTTTGTAACTAAATCATTTGCTAAATGCTGCACAAGCAAAACAGGATCTACATCATCAAAATTTAAGCAATTATTCTGACGTACAGTATCAGTAATATATTTTTCAATAGAGGACAGAATTTGACTATTATTGCTAGCCATAAAAAGACCTTCCTAACAAAATTTTGGGGATTTGTTATTTTTAGATATTAAAAAGAATAAAGAGACATTAAACAACTAATTTAATAGTCATGTAAAGTCACTTTTTCAATAAAACCTGTCTTAAAAAGAAAAAACTGAGGACACGCCTCAGTTTTTTATAAAACCTTTGTTAATTCCTATTGTGCTTTCTTGATTATTTTAAGAAACTGCTACATGAGGAAGATTAAGCACTTTAGCTTGATAACTAACAACTTCCCCATCTATATAAGATTGATAAACCTTCATAGTCTCTACATTAACACAACTTAAAGGGTCTTCAGGCCCACAACCTGTATCAATGCCTACGGCTGAGCCACAAATGTAGATATCATGTGGTTTACGTCCATTAGCTGGTAAATAACGGGTTGGAGTGTGACCAAAAAAACAAGGTTTCCCATTATAACGTCGGAAAAACATTGGATCTCGTTTCCACCTTAAAGTATCTTCATCACAATCACCAGGATGTTTACCAACAGCAATCCCAGCATGTACATAATAAGCGTTTTCATCTTCAAAATATGGGTGTGTAGAACTAAAAAATTCTAGGTGGGCAACAGGAATTTGTAGGCTAAGCGTTGAGGTTTCTTCAATATATTTACAACCATACTGGGCAATCGTAATAGAACCTCCATTTTCTGGCACTAACCAAAGTAAATCTCCATATTCAATTAAATCCAAAAGCATTTGTTCATGATTGCCTCGCAAACAAATAAAATTTGGACTTTGTTCTTGTAATTCTATGGCGTAGTTAACAACTCCTGGAGAATCCTCTCCACGATCAATTAAATCTCCCAATAAAATTATTCTATCTTTTAGTGGATCATAATCTAAACTATTAACTAAAGCTTTAAATTGGCTCAATCTGCCGTGAATATCACCGATTACATAGGTTCTCATGCGGGATTCCCCTAGTGCATATACTATAAATAATAATTTTTTGATTTTTGATTTTTTGAGAAAAGTGTAATTATCGCTATTCTAACGGTTTTTAGAACTTATTGCACGAAAAATTATTTTTTACTTCCGCGTTTTTTCCTAATAAAACCTTAACTACTCTTGGAATTCTCTTTTTAACTCTTCCCACCGCTTACGCAAATCATCTATAATTTGATTGTAATCAGGATCTTTGCGTAAGTTTTCCCAATTACGATCTTTAGTAAACCAAGGGTAATTTTCATTGCCTAATTCAATAGCTTTTCTTAGCCATTTTAATGCTTTATCTTTCGCACCCTCTAAGGCATAAACAGAAGCCAGCCAATAAGATACATCTTGATCAGCCGAGGCAGCATCAATAACTTGGGGAGTAATTAAGGCTCTAGCCTTATCAGTTTCACTACGAGAAACATAACAGGCAGCTAGAAGTGGTCTCATACCATACATTGCAGGATTTTTATCTAGCACATCATTAAGTAAATCAATAGATTGATCTATGTCTCCCATGTGGTAATAAACTTGGCCTAAAAACATTCGGGTAAATCCATGGCCTGGTTCAATAGCTAAACAAGATTCTAATTCTCCAACAGCATCAGAAAACAAATGTTGATAAAGAAATACCCTAGCCCGATTATAACTAACCATAACAATATCATTAGGGTTCATTCTTAACATTTGCCCATATTCATGCATTGCTTGTTTATAAAGTCCATCTAGGCGAAAAATATCTGCTGCTGTTTCATGTACTTTAGAATCATTGCTAGCAGTGCGCAACAAAACTCTAATTTGTTCACGTGCGCGTGCTTTACGTCCTTTAAGCAAAGAGACATAAACCATTCCTAATTGTGGCTCAACTAAACGGGAATCTAGTTCTAAAGCTCTATTAAACTCTTCTTCTGCAAGTTCATAGTAACTAGCTCCACCAATACCTTTTAGTACATAATCAACATAACAATTTCCTAGTCCAGAGTGAGCTAGCGCAAAAGCTTCATCAATGGAAATAGCTTTTTGGAATAAGTCTATTGCTATATCAATATCCTCTTTGCCTAAAGTTTGAGAAACAAATTTATAGTAACTACTACGACCTCTTAAGTAAAGTTCATAGGCTTCTGCATTAGTAGTGCTAGCCTTAAATAGATTTCCTTTTTCTGCATCGCTAATATTTATACATAAACCGCGTACTATATGATGAGAAATTTTATCTTGAATTGTAATAATATCTTCGTAATCTACATCAATTTTATCACTCCACAAAATTTCATTATTAGCAATATCAACAAGTTGCGGAGTTACACGAAATCGATTTCCAGCCTTTAAGTAAGTGCTAATTAATACTGCATCAACAGCTAATTCTTTACCTACTTGCTGTGGGTCTATTTCCTGATTTTGATAACGAGCAATATAACTAGAAGGACGGACAACTAAAGATTTTAAGGAAGCTAGCTCTGTAATAACGCTATCAGCTAAAGAGAAACTATAAAAGTCTGTTTCTGGATTGCCGCTTAAGTTCTTAAAAGGCATTATTGCTACTGTACGACGTTTTTCTGTACCACTAGTTTTTACATCATTAGTCCTAATCTGTGAAGGTGGGCTAGTATCAAAAAGTGGTGGTAGTTCATCAACTGTAGAACGGTTTGTAGGAATTGGAGGGGTGTTGCTTGCTCCTATACCTGAAGGTGTTGGAGTTGGTTGAGAAGGGATAGTTGATTCACGCGAGGTACGAAAGCGTTTATATAACCAACTCATCATTCCATCTTTTAACCAAGAACTCTTTTTATGTTTTGGGCTAACTAGTTGTGTAGGTTCATAATATTTCCCTGTTTTACCTAATTCTCGTTCTAGTGTTTTAAGGTCATTAAAAAGTTCTCTAATTGATTGATAACGTTGGTTAACTTCCTTAGCCATTGATTTCTCAATAATTTGTTGCACCCGCATTGGTAGATCAGGGACTATTTGCATTACTGGTATAGGTTCATTATGTAGTACTGCATGCATTATCTCTACACTACTTTTGCCTAAAAATGGCAATTTTCCTGTCACCATTTCATAAATAACTACACCTAAAGAAAATATATCTGTACGGCTATCAATATTAAGTCCTCTAGCTTGTTCTGGGGACATATAACCAGCAGTACCAAAAGGAACTCCTTGTTGTGTTAAATCTCTTACTGCATGATCTCCAATGTTGCTAGTAGCTTTAGCTAAACCAAAATCCAAAATTTTAGCCTGACCCCGCTCATTGACCATAATATTTGTAGCTTTAACATCTCGATGAATAACCCCTTTTTCATGTGCAGCGGCTAAAGCATCAGCTAGTTGTAAAGCAATAGAAATAGCAAATTCTATTTCTAAAGGATTACCTCGTACCATTTGTTTTAATCGTTTGCCTTCCAGGTATTGCATTACAATAAAATGCATACCTTCAAACTCATTAATTTCATAAATGGTACATATATTTGGGTGATCCAAGGCAGAAGCCAGTTGTGCTTCTCTTAAGAAACGTTTGCGGGATTTTTCATCGGCAACTAGTTCGGAAGGAAGAAATTTAATTGCAACTTTGCGGCGTAGCTTTATATCTTCAGCTTCGTAAACTTGCCCTTGCCCACCTTCGCCTATTTTTTTGCCCATCTTGTAATTTAAGATTTGTTGACCAGTCATAACCTCAAAGCCAAATGCTGCCTATTAATTTTCTTTACGCAACCCTACTAGCTGGTAGATATTTTGTAAACTTTTCAATAACACTTTCAAGCTTAAATAAACAAACTTTAGAATTTCTTAGAATCAAGCCTGAAACTATAGAATTTAGACTATTTTCCTACTAATAGCGAGAAAAATTTTCCCATCTTTATATTAAAAAACCCTCTTTATTATAATTAATAGATAAATATGGGCTTAATACTTTATAATTTTACTTATCTACCTAGGCTATTTTCCTAGTAGCTCTTTAATTAATACTTCTATTTTTTCTACTACTTTTGTTGCTTCTTGACAAGCTTCTATTTCTGCAACAATTCTGCTCCCCACTATTGCCCCATCAGCATATTGCCAAACTTCTTTTATATGTTCTGATGAAGAGATACCAAAACCCACTGCTATTGGTAAAGAAGAAAATTGTCTAATTCTTTTAACTAGTGGACTAATAGAATCTGAAAGGGTTTGTTGTATTCCAGTAATACCTGTGCGTGATACAACATAAAGAAAGCCACTAGCTAGTTTTACTATTTTTTCAATTCTTTGATCATTGCTAGTTGGTGTTAGTAAAAAAATCATATCTAATTGGTATTTATTTAATATTCTTAAAAAATCCCCTGCTTCTTCTGGAGCAAGGTCTGTTACTAAAATAGCATCTACACCAACCTCTTTAGCCATTTGAGCCAATTTTTCTAATCCAAATTGTAGTAATGGGTTAAAGTAGCTAAATAAAACTATTGGTACTTGACTAACTTTTCTTATTCGTTCAACCAAACGGAGAATATCTATCAATTTTACTCCTTTTGTCAATGCTCGTTCGGTAGCACGTTGAATTACTGGCCCATCAGCCATTGGATCAGAAAATGGAACTCCTAGCTCAATAATGTCTGCTCCTTGACGCTGCATTGCTAATATTAAAGCTTCTGTAGTCTCTAAATCAGGATCTCCAGCGGTAATATAAGGTATTAAAGCTTTTCGTTCTTTTTCTGCTAGTGTTTGAAATTTTGCTGCAATTCTACTCATAAACCTACTCCTAAAATTTCTGCTACAGTATGAACATCTTTATCACCACGTCCAGATAAATTTACTATTATACTAGCATCTTTACTTAATTTTGCAGCAGATTCTATTGAGTAAGCAATAGCATGAGCAGATTCTAAAGCAGGAATTATTCCTTCTAATTTAGCTAATAATTGAAATGCTTCTAGAGCTTCTTTATCGGACGCGCTAACATATTTAACCCTTCCTATGTCGTGCAAATAAGCATGTTCAGGGCCAACACTTGGATAATCTAAACCAGCAGAAATTGAATGTGTAGTAGCAATTTGCCCTTCTTCAGTTTGTAGCAAATAGCTAAAAGTGCCTTGTAAAACGCCGGGTCGTCCTCCGCCGTCAGTATGAAATCTAGCAGCGTGTTCGCCAAGTTGGTTACCTCGTCCGCCAGCCTCTACTCCAACAATAGAAACTTCCTTATCAGCTAAGAAGGCAGAAAACAGTCCTATGGCATTACTTCCCCCACCAACACAAGCAATTAAAAGCTCTGGCAGATGTCCAGCTATTTCTAAGATTTGCATTCTAGCTTCTTGACCAATAATAGCTTGAAAATCTCTAACCATTTGAGGATAAGGATGAGGGCCTAGGGCAGAACCTAATAAATAATAAGTAGAATTAATATTAGTCACCCAATCACGTAAAGCTTCATTAATAGCATCTTTTAGGGTACGACTACCAGAATCTACTCCCACAACTTCTGCACCTAGCAAACGCATACGAAAAACATTTAATGCTTGTCGGCGCATATCCTCTGTACCCATATAAATACGGCATTTTATGTTCATTAAAGCGCAAACTGTTGCTGTAGCAACTCCATGTTGTCCTGCACCAGTTTCAGCAATAATTCTTTCTTTACCCATACGACGAGCAAGCAAAATTTGCCCAAGGGCATTATTAATTTTATGCGCGCCAGTGTGGTTAAGGTCTTCTCGTTTTAAGTAGATTTTTGCACCGCCAGCATATTCACTTAAACGACTGGCAAAAAATAATGGGGTAGGACGACCAACATAAACTTTAAGTAAATGTCTTAGTTCAGTAATAAATTTTGGATCTTTTTGCGCTTCTTTATAAGCTAAAATTAACTCTTCCAATGGATACATCAAGATTTCTGGGACATAACAACCACCATAACGCCCAAAATGACCACTACTATCAGGCCAGCTAGTAAAATCATCTGTTTTTATTTCCTTGTCAGTATTTTTTTCTAATATGTCCATTAATTAAACCTACCTAAGTGCTTCATCAATAATAGCTCTAGATAATTTTGATGTAGTTGATTTCATCATTTCTTGACGACCACGCTGGACTTCCTGCATAAAGGTATGAAGCAAGACTTTATCTTTTCGTCCTGGAGATTCTTCTACACCACTACAAACATCAACAGCATAAGGTTTTACAGTTCTAATTGCTGCTACAACATTTTCTGGTTTTAAGCCACCAGCTAAAATTATTCTAGGACAATAATGTTTTGCTGCCAAAGCCAAACGCCAGTCAAAAAGTGTTCCTGTCCCTCCATAAGTATCTGCTGAATAAGCATCTAGCAAAATAGCACTAACACGAAAATCTTTAACATGTCCTGGATCAAAATTTTCATTTACCCTTAAAGCTTTAATTACCCGCCAACCTGTTAATTGTGAACAATATTCTGCATTTTCATTGCCATGAAGTTGAATGGTGCTTAACTTAACCATTTCTGCAATACTTTTAACTGCGCTTAGGTTAAATTCATTAACAAATACACCTACTAAATTTACAAATGGAGGTAACTTATCTACAATTTCGCGTGCATTCGCTGGAGCAATATAGCGAGAGCTTTTACTATAAAAATTAAAACCTATTGCTTCCGCACCTAGGTCTAGCGCGGCGATAGCATCATCATAACTAGTTATTCCACAGACTTTTACTTTCACCATAGTTGCTCCTTGTCAGACAAGTTAATAGTATATACCATATAATTACTACTGATCATATACTTAGGATTTATTAGTTGTTTCTAAGCTTCCTACACGTTCTTCTACAATACTTAAATCTGCACTCAAACTAGCTATTTCTAATCTAGTTTGTGTTTTGTAGTAACGAAATTCTTTTTCTAATTTATTTAACTGCTCTTTGACTGGTTTTAGATGTGCTTCTAGCTGTTCTTCTAAAAGATGCCGAAAAGCATTTAACAAACTAGGTGTAGTTTGATATTTCTTGTCTTCTTCTACTATAGATAACCTTTCTCCTACTACTGTTAGTTTGTTTTCTACTGTTGTTAACCTTTCTTCTACTACTGTTAATTTGTTTTCTACTGTTGTTAACCTTTCTTCTACTACTGTTAGTCTTGCATCTAGATTTTGAATCATACGTAACATTTGTTGCTGAGTATCTTCTACTATTGATAGTCTTGCATCTAGGTTTTGAACCAAACCTAAAACTTGTCTTAGTAGTTGACGATCATCCTCAGAGAATTGAATTGGGGTATTTGGCATACTTTTAGCTCCTTACAACTTAATTTGATTATTTAGTTAGCTATAGATGCTTTTTGAGTAATAATTCCTGCAAAGCTTCTTTTGGTTTTTGCGAGCGCATCAACTGTTCTCCTATTAAAAAAGCGTGGTAGCCAACTTCTTGCAATTTAGTTATATCTACTACGTTATTTATTCCACTTTCGCTTATCCAAATAGCATCTTTTGGCATCCGTTTTGCAAGTTGTAAGGAAACATCTATATCCACAGTAAAATTTTTTAAGTTTCGATTATTAACACCAATTATCTTTACTTGGGAGTTTAGCACTTTTTCTAGTTCTTGTTCACTATGAATTTCAACTAGTGCATCTAATCCAAATTCCTTACCTAATTCAACTAATTCAATAATTTCTTTTTCTTCTAAAATTGCTGCTATCAATAAAAAAGCATCTGCTCCAGCTAGGGCTGCTTCATAAACTTGATAGGAATCAAAGATAAAATCCTTACGTAAAATTGGTAGTCTAACTGCATTGCGTACAGCTTTAAGAATATCTAAGGATCCTTGAAAAAAATCTTCTTCTGTTAACACAGAAATTGCACTTGCTCCACCATTTTCATAATCTTTAGCAATTGTAGTTGGGTTAAAATTTTCACAAATAATACCTTTTGATGGTGAGGCTTTTTTTATTTCTGCAATTATATTTACTTGAGGTTTTATTAAAGCACTATAAAAACGTGCTTCACTACGCTTAACACATTTTTCTTTTAGTTCATCTAGAGGCATTTTCTTTTTAGCAACTATTAATCTTTCCTGCTTTTTAGCAACAATTTTGGTTAAGATATCCATAAATTCTCCTGCAATAAATTAGGAACTATTTTTTTACTTAAGCGACTATGTGAAAAGTTAACTATAATTTAAGATGGTTAAAATGTTTAATCCTAATAGTCAGGTTTATAGTTAAGTTTATAGGGAGGCAACATGAAAAAATTTATTCTTTTTATTGCATTAATAACTTTACTAACTGCCTGTAGTAGTTCATCTAAAGAAACTTCTGCTCCTTCAAATGAAAGTTATAGCTCTTATAAAAGTAGCGGAAGTATGCCAAAAAGTATGCCTGCTCCTATGAGTAAACCATCAGAAGGTTTTGCAGGTGGTGTTATAGGCGGTGTAGCAAGTGAAAATTCATCTATAGCAGAACCCCCTCCTCCCCCACCTCAAAATAATGAAGAATCTCTTCCATCATCAACGGTTCAAGCATCAACCAGTCAAGTTATTGAGCGTAAAATTATTCGTAATGCCGAATTAGATCTAGAATTAGAAAAACCTTCAGAAGCTTATACCCAAATTTCAGGAATTGCTAATACCCAAGGTGGCTTTGTTGTCACGTCTGAAAGCCAACAAATAGGAGAAAATGGTCAAAGAATGACTGTAATTATTCGGGTTCCTTCGGCTAAGTTTGATGATACATTAAAGCAAATTCGTGTTTTGGCTGGCAGGGTGTTACGAGAAAAAGCTTCTGGTCAAGATGTTACAGAAGAGTTTGTTGATTTAACAGCACGTCTTAAGGCTAAACATGCCCTAGAAGACCAATTTTTAGAAATCTTAAAAAAAGCTACTAAAGTTTCTGATATGCTAGATGTGCAAAATAACCTAAATAATGTTCGTACAGAAATTGAACGTATTGAAGGACGAATGCGCTTTTTAGAAAACCAAGCTAGCCTTTCAACTATTACCATAACATTACAAACTCCTCAACCTTTAGTAAGTGGGACAAGTAGAGGGTTTATGTACAAATTAAAAGGTGCTGTTTCAGATGCTATTGAAATAGCTCAAGACGTTTTCTTAGGCTTGATTCGATTTGTTGGTTTACTGGTTCCACTATTTATCTTTATTGTCTTGCCTTTATATTTTGTTTTTAAGTTAGTTCGTAGATCTTGGCGTAAACGAAATGCTACAGCACAAAATCCATCTAACCCTATTAATGTTGATAAAAATTAAGCTTTATGACAACCCGACATTAAGAACCCTATTAAGCTTGTAATTAATTGAAATTACAAGCTTAATAGCACCACGAATATTTACAACAATTTCCCTCTTAAAATTAACGAAGCAATAGTAAAGTAAATTACTATGCCTGTTACATCAACTAAAGTAGCAACAAATGGAGCAGAAGCCGCTGCTGGGTCAAAACCAACCCGTTTAAGTACAAATGGAAGCATTGAGCCAGCTAAAGTTCCAAGTAAAACAATTCCTACTAAAGTAAAAGATAAAGTTAACGCAACATAAAACCAATATGGGCCATAAGCAGTTGAATACATTGAGACTGCTGCAATTCTAATAAACCCAAGTCCACCTAACATAGCACCTAACATTAAACCAGAACAAATTTCCCGCCACATTACCCGCCACCAATCACTTGCTTTAGCTTCATTTAAGGCAATAGCTCGAATAATCAAACTTGTAGCCTGTGAGCCAGAATTTCCTCCACTAGACACAATTAATGGAATAAATAAAGTTAAGACTATGGCCTTGGACAATTCTTCCTCAAAATATCCCATTGCTGTTGCTGTTAGCATTTCACCTAAGAAGAGAATTACCAGCCAGCCAGCCCTTTTCTTTACCATATCAAAAACAGAGTTAGCTAAATAAGGTTCTTCTAGTGCCTGCATTCCCCCCATTTTATGTAAATCTTCTGTATGTTCTTCAATAATCACATCTAAAGCATCATCAATAGTTACAAATCCTAGTACCCTTTTATTATCATCTACTACAGGAATAGCTAATAAATTATACTTAGCCAAAGCACGAGCAACTTTTTCTTGATCATCTAAACAATGTACAGAAATAGGATATTTACGCATTATTTCCCGGATAGACTTAGATGGATTTGCTACTACTAAATCACGTAATGAAACTGCTCCAAGTAGTTGACCATTATCATCTAAAACATAACAAGAATAGATATGAAGGCGTTGTTTGCTATTAGCTCTAACATGGTTAATAGCTTCTCCAACAGAGCTATCTGGGCTAAGATGGACATATTCTGTAGACATAATTCCTCCAGCAGTAGTAGGAGGAAATTGAAGTAGTAAGCGCATTTCAGCTTGTAAATTTTCTGGAAGCGTTGGAACTAACTTTGCACGATTTTCTGGTGAAATTCTTCTAATTACATAGGTACGTTCATCAGAAGACATTTTTCTTAAGATTTCTGCTGCCCGATCTATTTCTAATATCTCCATTATTTCATGGCGGCGTTCGCAACTTGGCTCATTAAAAATTGCTAATGATTCTTCTATAGGTAACATCATCAATGTCATAGCAGCATCTTCTAAATTAAGCTCATTAATTAGTTCTGCTGCATCAGGAGCCTTAATTTGATCAATTACTTCTGTAACAGTTTGGGGATTAGATTTAACTTGTTCCCGAAGATGCGCTAGCAGATCAGGAGTCATAGTGTTTTTACTTTTTGACATATTCCCTCCTTATTCTGTGTACAACCGCATTAGCTAGATTGGAATGCTAAATTTTTTAGGGCAAGTTAAATTTAGCTAAAATGATGGGGCCGGCAGTACGAAAACCCTTAATTTAACTCTTATTCTATAAGAGTGTAAACATCTGCTAACCAATTTCTAATGTTTTTAATTAATATGCTACTTCTTATCCATTATTCAAGATTTAACCATCTCTTATGAATATAAATTATGGTAAACTTCGTTTCGACCAACATGCCTCAAATAATAACTCTTATTTTAGTAAGTAAATATTCTTAAAATTAGTTAAAGTTTGTTGTTTGTTTTAATTTAGTGTGGGATAGTATCTTATTTATTTTGAGGGCCTTATGAGTCAAGAACAATCTCTTGAAAAATCAACAGTAAAAAAATCTAGTAATAATTCAAATGGTTTAGTAAATTTTCTTTTAGAAAAAATACTATTAACTATAATAAGTATATTTGCTATTATCCCAGCAGTTTATTATGGGTCGGCTAGCTGGTTACAAATAGTTTTTATTTGGTTATTCGTAATAGTAATTGCAATGCTACCAGGTAGCATAATCTTAAAATCACTTACACAAAAATTTTTTCCTACTCCTAAAACAAAAGATAACCAACCAACTCCTATTATTAAACATATTTTTCAACGCTTTGCTGTTGTTTTGGTGATGTTGTTTGTGATGTTGTCTAGTAGTGTGATTGGAATGCGGTTATTTGGACAAAGTTTTTTAAACAAAAACTGCCTTGCTTGTCAAATTGATGCTAGAAATTACAATGCGGCTTTATGGTTAATTATTGCTGGTGCTGACTTAAACAAACCTGATAATGTTCGCCAAACACCTTTAATTTATGCTGTAGATAGAAACCAAAATTGGTTAGCAAAGATTTTAGTTTTGGCTGGAGCAGATGTTAATCCAAATTTAGCTAGAATTAATAACCCTTTGTTTTTAGCTGTTTCTAAAGGAAATTTAGAATTAGTAGAATTTCTGCTTCAACATAATGCAGATCCTAATACTACTCTAAATTCAACATCCTTAACCACTTCATTAAAAAACAAGCGTTTTGATATTGCTAAAATATTATTAAAATATGGGGCAGATCCAAACTTAAAAGATCCTCTAGGAATGACCCCATTGATACATGAAAGTAAAAGAGGAAAAATAGAGAACGTAAGGTTTTTACTTCAGTATCCTGTAGATGTAAATATTTCTAATAACTGGAATGAAACCGCTTTATATTGGGCAACAGTAAATCAAGATACAGAAATAATATTAAGTTTACTTGCTAAAGGAGCTAAAGTAGATAGCAACAACCCAGCAACAGAAATTAAAAATAATACAAATGAAAAAACCCCATTAATGGTTGCAGCTAGTTTTGGTAATAAAGAGTTAGTGGAAATACTGTTAAATTATGGAGCATCTACAAGTTATAAAACTTCTCAAGGCGAAGATGTTTTTTCTATTGTGTCCAACTTAAATAAAGAAAATATGGAGCTTTTGGAAATTTTAACAAGACAAAGAAAATAAACCTTATAAAAAGCTTAAGCCTATAACAAAGAAAATTAGAACAAAAATTAGTAGCATACTAATAAATAAAATATCTCTAATAGTTAAACCAGCAACTAACACTCTGTTCATATTCAACATATTTTTCGCTGGCTCTTCTGCTAATTCTGCTTCTACTTGAGTTTCATCAGCTTTTGCTTCTGTTTTTGCTGCTGCTTTTTCTATTTTTTCTGGTTCTTTTGCTGCTGGTTCTGCTTTTGTTGCTGGAGCAGCATCTTTGCTGGTCGGTTTTTCTTCTATCTTAGCTTTATCTGAAGCTTTGTTTTCTGCTGGTTCATTATTTTTTATTGTAATTGGTGGAGGAACACCTATCCAATTATCCCCAGAAATAGAGTTGCGGTCATAAAGTATTAATTTTACACCACCAACACTAGTAGGAATACCAAAAGAAATTTCATCTCCATTATGTAGTTTACGACTACTAGCAATACGTACTCCATTAATAAAAACACCTGTTTGGCTATTTAAGTCATAAACTGTAATTCCAGCCCAATCCATTCTAACTTTAGCATGTGTAGGACTAATGGAAGCATGATCTATTTGGACTTGACAATTAGCACCACGTCCAACAAATACTTCACTTGTGCTTCCTTTTAATTCAACCCTTTGACCATCTCTTTTTCCACCTACCATTACTAAATAAGAACTTTCTTCACCTGGTTCTAAGCCGCGAATAACATCTTGAAAACTTGTTGGTAGAGATGCAAAAGTAGCTCCTGGATCGTCGTTTGCACCTAAAGCATCGGTTTTAATTGCCTCTAATGGCCGAGAAGCATTAGCTGTAAATCCTGTATTTGTTGTATTTGAAACTGTAGCGGATGTGGCAGCCTTTTGCGTAGCGGCAGGAGCTTTCATCATTTGTGGAACAGGTTGATCTTCTTCAATAGTAAAAGTTATTTGATACTCGCCCGCTGTAACAACATCATTACTTTTTAGTCTTATACGTTTATCTCGCTCCACTTTGGTTTGATTAAGTAGTGTGCCATTAGAGCTTTTATCAATTAAATAAAAGCTGTCATTATCTTGGATAATAAGTGCATGCTCTTTAGAAACATGTGCTGAGGTTAGATAAACATAACTAGATGGATGACGACCAATCGTAACAATATCTAACTCTGGCGGAACAACTTTTTCCAATACATTTTCATTGGAGGTCAAATTGGTAACTTGAAGTTTTGCCCTCATCCACCCACCTGTATAAAAATTTTAGTTGAATAGTTTGACTGAAAAATAAAACAGATAGCCTTGTCATTGTGAGCAAACTTGATTGTAGTGTCAAGTCGTTTCGTGTAATGAAAATTAAATTACTCCTAAACTAAAAATAGGTATAAAGATTAGTTTATCTTTATACCTGAAGGAAAATTTTGACAATTAAACTTTTTTATCTTAAGTAAAAACCTAACAAAACATATAACCTAAACTAACTTCCTTAGATTATAATTTCTGTGCCAAGAACTTATTTTACAAGCCATGCACCCTTACTAGCCAAAAGATGCAAACCTATCCTAGTTTTATTAGTATAAACTACTACAGCTAAAGCACGGAATCGATGATTAGGGGTTTCTAAATAAACCTTTGTTTGTACAGGAATAGAATTTTTAGTAGTAATGCAAAGTCCTGTTTTACTAACATTTTCAGTCATTACTGTTTCATATTCAAAAGGGGCAGATTTTTCATAACGTAGTAGAAAAGGCGTAGCTATTTTTACTCTTGTTGCTGCGCGAGATTCATAAACTTTCTTTGCTACTGTTGCAACGGCAGACATGGCTATCTCCTATGAGGTGTAATTAATTGGTTGGGTAATTTACTATATCTATTATTATTTCTTCTTGATTTGCAGATTTGCTATCAGATTTATTTTCTTTGACTTCTTTAGTTTCCTTAGCTTCTTTAGCTTCTTTAGCTTCTTTAGCTTTTTTCTTACTAGCAGAAACACTCTTTTGTTGGTTTAAGGATTTGTTTTTATTTGTTTCGGCAAATATTGATATTGGAAGCAATAAAATTAGCAATACTAGCAAGTTTTTTTTCATTAAAGTTTAATGACTTTCAAAAATTAAGAAGTGTTGAATGAATGAGCATTCATATTATCGTGAGACTAGAAATTAAGTTGCGTAATTGCTAGAAAAATTTTTAATATTTAATAAATATTTAATAAACTAATGTTTATCAGGTATTTAGATATTCTAACTTTTAGCCAGGAGGCCAAGTTAAATCCCGTCCGCCCAAAAGATGGACATGGATATGAAAGACAGTTTGCCCTGCTGATGCTCCAGTATTGATTACTGTGCGAAATCCCGTTTCATCAATTCCCTGTTGACCTGCTATTTTTGAAGCAGCGGTTAAAAGATGTCCTAAAAGTTCATTATCTACTGTGGTTGCTTCTTTTAATGAAGCAATATGATGGCGAGGTATTATTAATATATGTGTAGGTGCTTGAGGATTGATATCATGAAAAGCCAAACATTTATCATCTTCAAAAGCAATTTTGGCTGGAATTTGGCCTGCAATTATTTTACAGAAAATGCAATTTGTATTAGACATTATTACCTCATATTATTTTCGTAGATTTTTATGCTTCTCTAAAACGCTCAATTTGTCCACCAAGGCTTTGCAGCTTTTCTTCTATTTTGTCATAGCCTCGGTCAATATGATAAACACGGTCAATAGTGGTTTCCCCATCAGCAGCTAGAGCAACTAAAACTAGTGAAGCACTAGCCCGAAGGTCAGAAGCCAAGACCTTAGCCCCTGTCAGCTTAGATTTACCAGTAACAACAGCTTGATTGCCGCGAATAGCAACATTAGCACCCATTCGCATCATTTCGCTAGCATGCATAAAACGATTTTCAAAAATTGTTTCTGTAACTACTGAAGTGCCTTCAGCTTGGGTCATTAGAGCCATATATTGAGCTTGAAGGTCTGTTGGAAAAAGCGGAAAAGGCTCTGTTATCATATCTTTAGCTTGAAGTTGTTTTCCAGCTTCAACTCGTAAAGTTACATCGCTTAAACGCTCAATTTTTACACCATTTAAAGTAAGGTGGTCAATTACAGAACTAATATGTTCTGGATTACAATCCGTTATCTCTAAAGATCCATTTGTAATAGCAGCAGCAACTATAAAAGTACCTGTTTCAATTCTATCTGGAATAATTGTATGTTCTGCACCTCGAAGTTTTTCAACTCCTTCAATGCGTATTTGTTCTGTTCCTGCTCCAATGATTCTTGCTCCCATTCGGCTTAGAAGCTTTGCCAAATCAACAACTTCTGGTTCACGTGCAGCATTATTTAAGATAGTAGTACCTTTAGCTAGAACAGCCGCCATCATTAAATTTTCTGTTCCTGTTACAGTTACTTTATCAAAAGTAACTTCCGCGCCTTGCAACTTATCAGCAGAAGCAATTACATCTCCGCCTACCAACTCAATTTTAGCTCCAAGTTTTTCTAGTCCTGAGAGGTGCATATCAATAGGACGTTGCCCTATAGCACAACCTCCAGGAAGTGAAACTTTTGCTTGTCCAAATCTAGCTACTAGCGGGCCTAGAGCTAGCACAGAAGCACGCATTGTTTTTACTAGTTCATAAGGTGCTTCAAAAAATTCTATGTCGTCTGCTTTTATTTTTAAGGTATTGCGCTCTGGCATTAGTACCATACAACCCATATCTTCAAGCAAGCGTCGCATTGTAATAATATCTCTAACATAAGGTAAATTATGTAATACAACGGTTTCTGATGTAAGTAGTCCAGCAGCCATACAAGGTAAAGCCGAGTTTTTTGCACCGCTAATGCTAATACGACCCTCTAAAGGCTTACCTCCAACAATTCTAAACTTGTCCATAAAGTTAATCCTATAATAAATACTTAAGCTTAATAAGAAGTAAGAAAAAGTAATCGGATGTTAGCATAAGCCAGGAAAGTTTGAAAAACTGATTGACCTAAATTAAAGCAGCAAAAAAATCCATTTTTTTGGAAAAAGTTTGAAACCTTTTCTTAAAAACTCCCACCTACTTAGCAGAAATTCAACTACAAAATTATTTAGGGGGAGATTTTATGCAGGAAAAAATTTTTACTTTTATTGAACAAGAAACCATGGGTCAAAGATTTATTAAAGTAGTTAGTGAAAGTTACAAGGATTTTAAGACAAACCCTAAACAGTTTTTTATCAATTTTTTAGCTAAAGATCCAAACCTAAGCAAACAAAGACAGTATATTAAAGTAGGTCTGGCAGGAGCAATGTTTTGTTGGTTATTAATGATAGTTATTTATGTTGGAATTTATTTTTACTCTCCTGCTCAAGAAGTTGTAGAGACAACTCAAAGTCAAAAACTTATTATGTTTGTAGCCTTACCACCAACAGTAAAACCCAAGCATGTTAAAGCTAGCAACAAATCTGGTGGTGGTGGCGGTGGTGGAGACCGTTCTATGACCGCACCAAGCAAGGGAAAACTGCCAAAAGCAGTTTTTGAGAATCCAATTGTTTCTCCTAGCGTCAAGCCTCCAGAAATAAAAAATCCTGTTTTACCTGTTTTGCCAACTATTAAAGTACAACCAGAATTGATTGAAGCACAAAATAAAAACCTTTCATTTGGTATTCCTAATGCTACCAATGATTTACTTTCTGGTGGCACTGGAAGTGGTGGTGGAATTGGAACAAATCGCGGTGGTGCTGTAGGTGATGGCATTGGTTATGGTTATGGCCCAGGCATCGGTGATAATACTGGAGGTGGCCCAAGTAGAATAGGTGATAATAAAGTTTATAACGCTAGTAAAAGCATTGTTAATCCTGTAATTACTTATAAACAAAAACCTAAATACACTACAGAAGGACAAAGAGATAAAATTCAAGGTAGCGTTATCTTATCAGCAATACTAAGTAAAGATGGAACTATTAGCGAACTTAAAGTTGTACGTGGTCTTGGATATGGACTAGATGAAGAAGCTATAAAGGCTGCTTATAAAATTAAATTTGTTCCTGGCAAAAAAAATGACCAACCAATTAATGTAAGAGTACGCTTAGAGTTTGTTTTTCAGCTACTTTAATAAAAATAAAAAAGAGAGTTTTTTGATAAATTTTGTTTGATAAGTTATAAATCTATTAGGTGATAAAATTTGCTTAAAGTAACATTACTAGATAAAGCTGAAGCCTCTTATACTGATGAAGCATCAGACTTTGTTACTTTGAGTCAACAAGGTGATCAAGAAGCATTTCATCTTTTATTTAGGCGTTATAGCAAACCAATTCTTAGTTTTATTTATAACTTAACAGGTAATAAGTCTCTAGCAGAAGAACTTACACAAGAAACTTTTGTTAGAGCTTATCAAAATTTAAGTAAGCTTCAAGACACTAGTAAGTTTTCTAGCTGGTTATTTGGTATTGCTAAAAATATTGTTAGGGAAAACTTAAAAGAAAATACTAGAAATGAATTTCTTGAATTAGACCAAGTTAATTTAACTAATCAACAAACTCCTGATAAAGACGTGTTTAATCAACAAATCAACCAAGCTATAAAAATAGCTATTTTGGAGTTATCAGAAGATTGGAGAGTAGTTTTTACGTTAAAAATGCTTCAACAAAAAAGCTATGAAGAAATTGCTGAAATAACTGGTTGGTCAATAGGTAAAATTAAAACTGACTTACATCGGGCTAGGCTTGCTCTAAGAAGCAAATTGGAAAGCCGATTTTATTAATTGCAGGATAAATTTATGAAGTGTGCAGAAGTGCTACTAAAATTAGCTGATTATTCCTATCAAGAAACATCTACACAAGAAAATGTTTCTATTGAAGCACACCTGGATAAATGCCTAAGTTGCCAGCAAGAATATGAGTTAATTCTAAAAGAAAATGAAATGTTTTTTGATTATCAGACAAACATTGTAGACATTGATGTTAGTCCAACGCTTTGGGAAAATATTAAACAAAACATCTCTCAACCTAATTTACCAACACATATAACAACAAATTCTAGCGTTATCAGACCAACGATTTTTAATAATTTATCTCTTTTAACAACCCCTAGTTTTTTAAGTCGGTTAACAACTAGCTTATTAAGTAGTTATAGAGATTTTGTTATTAGCCCTATGAGGTTTTTTGAGCAGCTTTTCCAAATAGAAGATTTTCTTGGGCGTGATGCGCAAAATTGGCGCGTTGGAAAAGCTGTTGCAGTAGTACTTTGGCTATTTAGTGCTTTTTCTTATGTTAGTATTTTGCAGGACATGCCTAAAGGCTTTTCTGAGTCCAAAAAATTAACAAAAATTGTTGAGTTAGCTCCTCTTACTTTTCCCCAAAATTTAGCTAAAAATCCTTCTAAAGAAAATACTAACCTAGATAATTCACCTAAGAATATTGTTGATTCTAATAAGATATCTGCTAAAAATTCTGCTGTTAAAAATAATTCTGTGGTACTGCCAAGTATTTTGTTAGCAGGAGAAATACCTTCTATAAGTGGCAATAAAAATGATTTTTTAACGTTTACAGATAAAAATTTAGGTGAAATTACAGCTAATGGTAGTGGAAATGGTGGCGGAATTAGTGGCGGAATTGGTTCTGGAGGTGCTTTAGGAACTGGAAATGCTAGTAGTTTAGAAATTGAAATTGTTCCTGCTGAGGAAGTTTATAACATTAAAGATACTGGAGTAATACCCCCAAGGATTTTATCTAAAAAAGCTCCTTCATATACTAAAGAAGCTATAGAGCAAAAAATAGAAGGAGTAATTGTTTTATCAATAATTTTTAGTATAGATAACTCAGTTAAAGAAATTAAAATAATCCAAGGTTTAGGTTATGGACTAGATGAGGAAGCTATAAAAGCCGCTTCACAAATTAAGTTTATTCCTGCAACCAAAGATGGAAAAACAGTAAATGTTAGAGCTAGACTAGAATATACACTTAATCTATTTTAGTTACTTTTCTACTCGAACACCTTTCCAAAAAGCAATGTAGCCTTTAATTTCTTTAGCTGCGTCTTTTGGATCAGGATAATACCAGGCTGCATCTTTGTTAGCTTCACCATTTACAACCACATCATAATAACTAGCTTGTCCTTTCCAACCACAATAGGTATGGTTGCTACTATCATGAAAATAAGTTTTATTGATTGTAGCAGGTGGAAAATAATGATTTCCTTCAATAACAATAGTTTGGTCGCTTTCAGCTAAAATAGCACCATTCCAAACAGCTTTCATAAAAAATACTCCTTAAGAAATGTTAGCAATTTGTTTTTATTTTCTATAAATTGCAAATCTTTATCAAACTTTATCAATAGCAAAATAGTCTAAAAAAAGCAGAAAAATTTGGGAACTGACCACTCATTTATTGCGTCATGTAAGAGCAACTAAAAACAAAATTTTAAATAACTTTATAGTTTATTTGTAATATATTCGCGTAGTTGGGCTAAAGCCTTACCACGATGACTAACACTAGCTTTTTCTTGGCTGTTTAATTCAGCAAAGGTCTTTGATAAAGGTAAATATTCAAAAATTGGATCATACCCAAAACCGTTTTCCCCGCGAGGAGAAAATATTATTTGGCCCTCAGTGCTTGCACTAAAAACTTTCTCTAAATCCTTACCTACTAAAGCTAGACTACAAGTAAAACGAGCAGTTCTTTTTTCTAATGGTATGTCTTTTAACTCGGCTAATAATTTTTCATAACGCGTTTTATCAGAAGCATTTGGCCCACTGTAACGAGCCGAATAAACACCCGGCGCACCATCTAAAGCATCAACTGATAGACCAGAATCATCACTTAAGGAAAGTATCTGTGTTTCTTTATAGTAGTAATGAGCTTTAATTAAAGCATTTTCGGTAAATGTTAGCCCTGTTTCCTCTACATCGGCTAGACTTGGAAAACTGCTTAGGCTTATGATTTCTAACCCAGAATTAGCTAATAACTCTGTTAATTCTTTGATTTTACCAGCATTTTTTGTTGCAACTAGAAGTTTAGAATGCCTCATCTAATTTCCTCGGAAAAGCAAATTTATTATATGTTTTTAGAAACTAAATCTTGGTAAAGAGGTTAAATAGATAAAAATAACTTACCTAATATGTGCCACTTGACCTACTACCATTTCAACATAACTTTTACTAATAAAATTAATTGTAATAAATAACTTGATATTTACAAAAATTTGTGATATAATTCATTTGCTAGTCTTGGTATTATTTCCTAAATCGTTAGGATACTATAAAGAAATAACAAAAAACAAGCCAAAATCCCAAGCTATAATGGGAATACTGGGAAGGATCGAAACTCTATGAGAACAAATTTGGATGACAAGCTGTTAGAAACAGACTTAGATTCATCGGGGGGTGAATCAATGGTTTCTGGCATCGACTTGGAGAAATTTCTTGCCGAAATGGACTCTGTTGCTGAAGAACAGGGCGATTTTTGGATTGAAGAAACTGAACCTCCAGAAATAGCAGAAGAAGATTTAGAAGTTGGTACTGCCGGTCGAACAGATTTAGCAGCCGAAGCAGATAAATCTTTAGATGCAATGACACTTTATCTACGTGAGATGAGTAACGTCAGTCTACTAACTCGTGAAGATGAAGTAAATATTGCAAAACGTATTGAGCGTGGTACACGCCGTATGGATAAAGCATTGTTTCGCTCTATGGTAGTTGCTGAAGACCTAGAAAACTTACTTATTCAATTAAAAAAAGGTCAAATTTCTATTCGTCAAGTTATTGATACTTCTGATTCAGAACTTGATGATATTACAGCAGAAAACGAGAATAATTACCTAGAAGAAACTATCACTAAGCTACAGGAAGCTATGAAGCTACTTGTAGTAATAAGAAAAAGTAGTGAAAAAATCTTTGAAGATAAGAGGGCTAAATCTTCGCGTAACCTGTCAAAACTTCGTCGTTTACGTATTAAGTTAAGCCAACAAATTCGCACTGTTTCTTTTTCTTCTGAGATTAAACGTAGTTTTATTGATTCAATTCAACAAGTAGTTAATGAAGTAGAGAAAGAAGAAAATATTGTTAAACAAGCACCTGAAAGCTCAAATTTAGAAAACTCTCTTTCTCCTGAAAAAACCTCTGCTCGTAAGAAAAAAGTGCCTTCATCTGATGAAGAACTTCGTAAACAAGCTAGAATTGCTCGTCGTCGTCTTAATGACATAGAGAGACATTATTTAAGTAATTACACAGAGCTTAAACGTAGTTTACAACAAATTAAACAAGCTCATGAACAAGCTACAGATGCCCGCAAGGAAATGATTGAAGCAAACTTACGATTAGTTGTTTCTATTGCTAAAAATTATATTAATCGTAGTCGTGGTTTGCAATTTGCTGATTTAATTCAAGAAGGCAACATTGGACTAATGAGAGCAGTAGAAAAATTTGATTATCGTCGTGGTTATAAATTTTCTACTTATGCTACTTGGTGGATTCGTCAAGCTGTTACTCGTGCCATAGCTGACCAAGGTCGTACTATTCGTGTACCAGTTCATATGGTAGAGACAATTAATAAAATTGTCCGTACTGCTAGGTTGATGGTACAAGAGTTAGGACGCGAACCAACTCACGAAGAATTAGCAATACGTACTGATTTACCTGTGTCAAAAGTACGTCAAGCACTAAAAATTGCTCAAGAACCTATTTCTTTAGAAACTCCTATTGGAGATGACGGAGAATCTTCTTTAGGTAGTTTTATAGAAGATCAATCTAGCTTAAACCCGGCTGAAATGGTAGTAGGTAAAAGCCTTCGAGAAGCAACAATGGAAGTGCTAAATACACTTACACCCCGCGAAGCACAAATCTTAAAGATGCGCTTTGGCTTAGATGCTGAAGGTCATGAACGTACATTAGAAGAGGTTGGCCGTCATTTCTCCGTTACTAGAGAACGTATTAGACAAATTGAAGCTAAGGCTTTGCGTAAACTGCGACATCCTAGCAGAAGTCGTAAGTTAAAAACCTTTTTTGATGACACTCATGTTTAATTAATCTTTATTTATTAAGTAACTAGCCGTCATTAGTAAATTATTACTAGTGGCGGCTAAATATTTTTCGTGCATTTCTTAGCTAAGTGGCGTAGAATTTTGCTTCATCCCAAAAAAATAAGGCATTTTCTATTGGCTATGGCCAAATTAATAATTACAAATGAGTTAAATAATCAAACTTCTGAGTATATTATTTCTAAATCAGAAATTAAAATTGGTCGTCATCCAAGCCAAAACGATTTAGTTTTGCCAACTAAACAAGTTTCTGCATCTCATGCATTGCTAAAAAGAATTGGAACAGAATATTTACTAATAGATCTCAATAGTACTAATGGCACAGTAATTAAAAATTCTCGTATAACAGAGGCTTCTTTAAAAGATGGCGATTTATTTTCTATAGGCACTTTCACTATACAATTACTTGATCGTTCAG
Source organism: uncultured Clostridia bacterium (assembly GCA_964492845.1). Lineage (GTDB taxonomy): Bacteria > Acidobacteriota > Blastocatellia > Chloracidobacteriales > JADJPF01 > JADJPF01. Next base: position 75,565 of record CAZBMZ010000006.1, on the reverse strand, counting down.
CCCGCAACAATGATATTAACTACCAAGAATCCCCTATTGGACAAAATGTTTTAACTCGCTCAGTATCAGGAGATCCTTATCAAACTAGAATGCTGGATAAAGAGTTTGAACAAGGTGATTTAGAAAATCGCTTGGCTGAAAAAATTAAAATATTAGAAACCCTTTATGAACTAGGTAGAACTTTTAGTTCTGTATTTAATATTGATGAAATTTTTATCCAAATTGCTCAACTTCTCTTTAAGCTTACCCCTGCTGATCGATGTGCTATTTTAATTTGCCAACCAAATACTAATAAACTAGAGCCAAGATTAATTAATATAAATCCAAGTAAAAAAATGACTGAATCCCAAAAAACGGATTTTGCTATTAGCCGTACTATTGCAAGTAAAGTAATTGTTGATCGGTTATCACTTCTTTCTGTAGACGCTCAAACTGATCGCCGCTTAACTTCAGAAAGTATTGCCATACAACATATACATTCTGTTATGTGCGCACCACTCTTAGGAAAAAATGAAGTTCTTGGAGTCATTTATGTTGATAAAATAGATCTACATGATAGCTTTAGCTCTGATGATCTAGATTTGCTTAATGCTGTTGCGGCACAGGCTGCTATTGCATTAGACAATGCTCGCGCCTATGAACAATTAGCCCAAGAAGCTATTGCCCGTGCTTCTTATCAACGGTTTATGCCTAATCATGTCATTGATCTAATTCTTAAATCTCCTGAAGGACTAAAAATTGGTGGAACAATACAACCTGCCACAATTTTATTTGCTGATATTCGTGGTTTTACCAGCATGGCAGAAAAAAGCCGCCCACAACTAGTAGTTAAGGCATTAAATCTATTTTTTAGTGCTATGACAGAGATTATTTTTGCTAACCTAGGCACACTAGATAAATACCTAGGCGATGGATTAATGGCAATTTTTGGCGCACCTTATCATAATGATGACGATGCTATAAATGCTGTTAATGCTGCAATTGGTATGCAAAAACGCTTAAGCAAACTAAATCTAGAAGTTAAACGGCTGGGCTTTGCACCTATTGAAATAGGCATTGGTATAAATACAGGAGAAGTAACCGTAGGTTGTATTGGCTCAGAACAGAGATTAGATTATACTGCTATTGGTAATACTGTAAATTTAGCTAATCGTCTGATGTCTCAAGCAAAAGGACAACAAATATTAATTAGTAATAGCACTTATCAATTAATAGGAAATGTTTTTCGTGCTAAACCGATAATAGAGTCTGAAATGCAAGAAAATTATAACAAACTCTATCAAGTTATTTATAAATAATCTAATTCTTTTATTCTCTATAAGTTAAAGAACTATTGAAAATATATTAGTATCAAACTTTAAATTTAATTATAATTCTTGACTATCTCGGCTACGTTTTCAATTTTCTAATATATTTCCAACGTTTCACAAATAAAATCTAAGAAAAATTTTTGCCTAAGTTTATCTATTGATAATTTAAGTCTGTTGGCAATAGTTTTATAAATTAATTATTTACTATAAACTGTCTATTTATTATGGCTATTTGGAGAAATTTTTATGAAAAGCTCATCCGCTAGTTTTTTGGCTATAGCAGTTGTCCTTTTGGGTTTAGTGACCACAGGTTTAATTTTTAGTAGTGGTATAGCTTATACGTTACTAGTAGTTACTATTACTGTAGGGCTTGCTTCAGCCCTTTTTGCAGCACAAAATGTTCTTAATCAAATAGAGGAACTTCGCCAAGATATAGCTATGTTACAAAAAGAAGCTACTCGTAACTTTTCTACCTTAACAAACTCTACTAAAGATCTTAAGCTAGACTTTAGTAGTAAAGCTTCTGAAATTATATCTAGTGCTGTAGCTAATATTTCAACACAACCAACAAACAGCGGTGTTATTAGTTTACCTTTATCAGCTAACCCTGAACCTACTCCCCTGAATCTAACAAGTCGTAAAGAAATATCTCCCCCAGTATTGAGTACACCTAGTTTTCAACCCGTTCAAAATACTACCAACTTAAATTTGGATGATCCAAATCGTACTAATGCCTCTGTTAATGCTCCAAAAAGCGCAATTACTTCTCCTAATCAAGCTGTTAGCCATACATCTAGCCATGACATGGAAAGCACACAATCTTTTCTACCCTCTTCATCATCAATTAACCAAGCTGGTTGGTCAGCACCTAATAACAATCCTCCTGTTGAGACTTCAGAAAATCTTTCTCCTGATGCAACATTAGGTTTTGCTTCTAGCCAAATACCGCCTGTTGATCTTAACCGGGTAAATGAATATTTAGAACAGCCAAAAACCCCTTCAAAAACTCATAGCAAAATTAAGAAAAGATATAGCACCTTTGCTGGTCTATCATTAAATGAAAGTGGTCAAGATCTAAATCAATATAAAGAAGATCTTTTAACTCCACCCCCTGCACCACCTCCACCTAGCCAGTTAAAAAAGAAGCGTTATAGCACTTTTGCTGGTTTATCCTTAAATGAGCCTCCTAAAGCACCAGAAAAGGCTGAAAATTTAGCTAAAAATTCTATTGCCCCTTATCCAAGCCCTTCTAAATCTGCAAATTCATTGACTCCATCTACAGTTACTAATTTAGGTTTTTCTAAAAATACTGATGGGACAGGAGTTTCCCAAGAAGACTTAATTAATGAACAAGCAAATATTAATGTGCCAATGCCCAAACCATCTCCAACAAAAGGTGTACGTAAACGCTACCAAACATTTATGGGTCTTTCTTTGTCTAAAACCCCACAACCTATAAAGCGTCTTGAGGAACCTGCTTTTATGGATGCTACAGCACCACTTTCTACATCAGTACCTTCAGCAGCATCTTTTAAGGCACCTGCTCCATCAGCTATGCAAGCAGCCATCAATAGAGGACAGCAAGGAAATTTGGTTGATGGTTTTTGTTCACTCTGTGGTAGTCCACAAGCGGCAGCTAATGATTATGCTAGCAGCGGCTCAGAACCAGAATTTTGTTGGTATTGTGGAGCAAAATTAAGAAATTAAATTAAAAGGTATCATCTTTTTAAACCCTGTCTTTGTTGTCAAAGTTATTGCGTTTACCTAACCTTGCGGTTATACTGCGGTTAGTAAACAACTAAAATCCAAGTAGTATTTAATTCCCTAAAATTTACTAAAACATTCAACAAAATGTTGGGGAAAAAATTTTTTATCCCATAATTTTTTTTTGACGCGGTGAGCGCGCTATATGGGTCAAGCCTTAATGTTCAACAATGAAGATGAGCGAGACGAATTAATTGAGCGTTATTTACCCTATGTTCGCTCAATTGCTCAATCAGTTGTATCTAAACTTCCATCCCAAATAGATATAAATGATCTAATTGGGTATGGTCGTATTGGTTTGATTGAAGCTGTTGAACGTTTTGATCGTAGTCGTGGAGTAAGCTTTAAGACCTTTGCTTATTATCGTATCAAAGGCGCAATTTATGATGGACTGCGTCAAATAGGTTGGTTTTCTCGCTCTGAATTTGCTCGGATTCGCTTTGAACAAAGTGCTAATGAACTAATGCACCATTATTCAGACTCTAATAGTGAACTACGTAGCCAGGGAGCAGAAGACGAAATAAAAGAAATTGAAGCTATGTTTTCTGGTATTGTTTCAGCCTATATGCTTTCTTTAGAATCATCTGAATCTCTTAATACTCCAGAAAATCGTGCTACACCTGATCAAGATTATGAAACTAAAGAATATAGTCAAATTATCCGTGAAGCCATTGAACAATTACCAGATACAGAAAGAAAATTAATAGAATATTATTACTATCAAGGATTAACTTTGGAGGAAATAGGAAATAAACTTGGGTTATCTAAATCTTGGACTTCTCGTTTGCATACTAAATGCCTCCAACATTTATGTCAGATGTTAAAAAATCGGGGTATTGTTAGTGCTACTTAATGCAAATATAAATTCAGTAAGTGCTAGGCTTAGCACCTGCTGAATTTGCAGTTGTATTAAGAATTATTTCCTAGTTATTGAAAAATTCTTTAATTTACTTAAATTTAATCAGAACTATTAATTTGGAGGAAAAAGTATGGTAGACCCTATTAGTGTTAGTAATGCTACTAGAGTAGCAGAAACTTCTCAGGCAACCGAAACTAAAAAAGTTGTTACTAATGAAGATTTTGAAACCACTCGAACTAAAGGCGTAGAGCTAGAAACACATGTTGAAAACCTAAAAGAAACTGGTCATGTCAATGGCGATCTCTTACAAATGTCTTCACGTGAGGCCCAAGAAATGTTTGACCGTGTTGTAAATCAAGGCAATGAGGTTAATGGCTACCAAAGCATTTTTTATGATAATCGTTCTAAATTAGAAAATCTTAGAGCCGAATTAGACCGTGTTGGCGCATCAGGTGAAACCGGCAAAGTAGGTAATTATTTAGAAGGTATTGATAAGGAAATGGCTTCCCTAGAAGGTATCCTAAATAATGTTGATGCTAATACTCCTGTAAACAGTATGGAAATGCTTAAACTCCAAACCAAAATGCACCATATTACAGAACATGTCACTATCATTAGCAAAGTAGTTGACCAAATTTCTTCTGGAATTAAAACTATATTGCAAACCAATGTTTAATCCTGAAATTTTTACTAGGAATAAATTTAAGGTTATTCCTAGTAACTTCTCATAAAAGGAAGATAGCATGCTCAGAAAGCTTAGTCTTATTTTATTTATTCTGTTTGCTACCTTTATTAATAGTGCTTGTAACCGCAACCAGGATCTTTGTACTGAAATAACAGAAAATGAAGCCCAACGTATTTGCGTATTATTACAACGTAATGGACTAAATGCCCATAAAATTAAGGTAGGAGCAGAAGATCAAATAACATGGTCAGTTGTACTAGAAACTCCTTATATAATCGGTGATAAAGCTGTAGTAGAAGCATTAAATATTCTTAATGAAAATGATTTACCTCGTTCTAAAAAAGATCCTCTTAAAGATGCTTTTAAGGAAGGTGCATTAATTCCTACTCCTACTGAAGAACAACTAAGAAAACTAGCTGCAATTCAAGAATCTTTAGAATTAAGTTTAGAAAGAATTACAGGTATTGTTAGTGCGCAAATACACGTAGTTTTACCAAATCCAAATCCTTTAGTTGAAGAAAGCAAACAGACTCAACCTAGTGCGTCAGTTCTATTAAAGTATAATACTCAAACACCTCCTTTAGATATAGCAGAAATACGCAATATTGTTGCTCCATCTATTGAAGGATTAGATCCAACAAGGGTTCAAGTAGTAATGAAAGCAGTAGCAGCACCAAACGCGGCTCAGTTTGATAATCTAAAAAATAATATGATTAAATATATTGGTTTAGGTGCAATGGCTGCAATTGCTGTATTTGCTGGACTTTTTATTTATAGCTATATTCGTATGCGTAAACTAGCTGAAACCGTTGCACAATTAGAACGTGAACGTAGTGTAGCACTTAGAGCTAAAGGACAACCTGCTCAAGTAGCAGCAAAATAAGCTATGGAAACTCAATTTCCAGCCCACCTACAAGCATTAATGACTATCTCCCTTATCTTAGATAAAGATGAGGCAGTATCGCTTTTTAAGTTTTTACCTAGCCAAGAGCAAGAATTAATTAAACCTCGTGTAGAAAAATTTTTAGATCTACCTGAAGAAGCTCGACGCAATGCTTCAAGTTCAGGACTTAAAGCCCTACGCAGTGAATTTCTACTACGTCAAATTACAGATGTTCATCCTTCACATATTGCTCTTGTCCTAGCTAATGAACCAGCAGCGATTATTCGAGTAATTTTTCACCATTTACCAGCAGAATTAGTTAATGAAGTAATGCAGCATTTGCCAGAAAGAACTATTCGTAAGCTCTCAACCTATACAGAACCTCCACAAATTGCTCCTGATTTGCTAGATGTAGTAAAAGATGCTTTTGTGCGTCAATTTACTTTTATCTTAGCTGGAGAAAATCCCCTTACCCGCCTTAACACACCTCGACTACGTACTTTGTTAAGAGAAATGAGCTTGCAAGTTATTTCTATAGCAATGCGAAGAATAAACCGAGATGAATTAGTTGCATCACTACAACGCTTTCCAAGAGTTTTTTCTAAGGAAATTGTTAGACGATTAAAATTACTTCGTGAAGTAGAAACAAAAAATGTTTTATTAGCAGAAAAATCTTTAGTTTGGTTAACTACGCAACAATTACGTAATTTCTCTATTACTGAAGATGCTGGATTGATGATGCTAGCAGGCGGATTATTAAAAGAAAGCGAAACTTTACAGAAATTTATAACCCAAAAATTTTCTATTGAAGAATCTGGGCGTTTTTATGATCTGCTCTCTAGACTTCGTCAAGCAGACCCAGAATTAGTAGATTTTGCTAAAGAACAAGTTGACCAAACATTAGCAAATATTTTACAAACACGCCAACCTTTAATTCCTGCTACTGCTAAAAGTGAAACTACCAGCGCATCAGCTTAATAAGGAGAAGTTAAAACTTTGAGTGAAAATAGAATTGTTAAAGGTAAAATAATTAAAAGTGCTGAACGTCCTTCTGTACCAGAGGAACCCTTTAGCAAAGCTGTGGAATCTTCTGTAATTAAAGGTGTTGTTTATGATGCCACAGGAGAAGCCCAACGCATTATTAGAGATGCTCAGGAAAAAGCCCAACAAATTATTGAAAGTGCGCAACCAGAAATCGAGGCCCAACGCCTTCAAATCGAAGAAGAATGGCAAAGATTAGACCAAGAACGCCTTGCTATTGAAGAAGAACGCCAATCCATCCTAGAAGCTGCCCGCGAAGAAGGCTATAAAGAAGGTTTTACCAAAGTTAATGAAATAATTTATGATTTAACAGAAAAAAAACGTGATGTCCTAGTTCAAGCAGAATCCGATATGATTCGGCTTTCTATTCGTGTAGCAGCACGTATTATCGGACGTGAGCTTCGTCAACATCCTGATACTATTGCAGATATTGTTACACAAGCAATTCAAACAGTACGAAGTCAAACAAAAATTACTATTCGTGTTAATCCTGATGATTTAGAGCATTTAGTTAAAGCACGAGATCAACTACTTAATCGAGTAGGACAATCAAAAATTATTGATTTTCAAAGTGATCTTAAAGTGCAACCAGGCGGCTGTATTATTGAATCTGATGCCGGAGTTGTAAACGCACAACTTAAAACACAGTTAGAAGTTATGGAAAGAGTGCTACTTAAACGCGCTGGTCACATTAAGTAAATAGGTAATTAGGTGATTTATGCCAATAACAGATAGTGGTATTGATATTTCGCGTTATCTAGATGATATAGATACTATTTCTCCAGTAGAAGTTCGTGGTAGAGTAACTGGTCTAGTCGGCTTAATTGTTAAAGCCGCTGTGCCAGAAGTATGGGTAGGGGAACTTTGCTTAATAAATACTCCTCATAGTTCAAAGCCTGTTAAAGCTGAAGTAGTTGGATTTCGTGATAGTGAAGTTTTATTAATGCCCCTAGGAGATCTTAATAATATTGGTATGAATTGCGAAGTTATACCAACAGGCTATTCTTTAACAGTTAAAGTTGGTGATGAATTACTAGGACGGGTACTAAATGGTTTAGGTGAGCCTATAGATGTATCAACTAAAGGCCCATTAAATTGTTCTATGGAATATCCTGTTCATAATGACCCACCTGACCCAATGAAACGGGAACGTGTATTAAAGCCAATGGAAATAGGCATCCGGGCAATAGATGGATTGCTTACAGTTGGACAGGGCCAACGTATTGGAATCTTTGCTGCTGCTGGTGTTGGTAAATCTACTACGCTTGGAATGATAGCCCGTAATACAGAAGCTGAAATCAATGTCATTGCACTAATCGGTGAGCGTGGCCGTGAAGTCCGAGACTTTTTAGATAATGACCTTGGGCCAGAAGGCTTAAAACGTTCTGTAGTGATTGTTGCAACTTCTAATGAATCATCATTAATTCGTCTAAAAGCTGCTTATGTTGCAACAGCAATTGCTGAGTATTTCCGCGATAAAGGCAAAAAAGTAATGTTAATGATGGACTCTGCCACTCGTTTTGCTCGGGCTAAACGTGAGGTAGGTTTAGCAACAGGCGAACCCCCTGCTAGAGGCGGTTTCCCTCCTTCAGTATTTTCTGAATTACCTAAACTATTAGAGCGCACTGGTAATTCTGACAAAGGTTCTATAACTGCCTTTTATACTGTACTTGTAGAAGGTGATGATATGAATGAGCCTGTAGCCGATGAAGTTCGCTCAATTTTGGATGGTCACATTATCCTTTCTCGTGCTATGGCTGCACGTAACCATTACCCAGCAATTAATATTTCTGATAGCGTTAGCCGGGTACAAACTTTTGTTGCTGGCAAACCTCATATTGCTGCTGCTGCTAAACTTAGAGAAGTTCTAGCAACTTATGAAAAAGAAAAAGACTTAATCCTAATTGGAGCTTATAAACGTGGTAGTGATCCTAAAGTTGATTTTGCTATTGATCGTATTGACGCAGTAAACAATTACTTAAAACAAGGTACTCATGACAAAATTCGCTTTGATGATGCTGTAAATCAACTAATAAAACTATTTCCAGCAGGTAAGTAGCAAATTCTCTAAGGAGCATTAATGTCCAAGGTTAAATATAGATTACAACCAATATTAGATGAAAAAGAACGTCTTAGAGAAGAAGCAATTCAATTTCTTAATAAAAAGAAAGATGAGCTTAAAGCTGAAGAAAAAAAATTAGAGCAAATTAAAGAAGAGCTAACCGCTGCTATTGAGCGCAAAAACCTAATGACTCAAGAGTATAACGATAAAATGTTTAGCGGAAAATATACGGTTGATGAAATTAAAATTCGCAAAATTCATATTGAAGATATGATCTTAAAAATAGAAGAAATTAAGCAAGCTGTAGAAAATCAACGTAAAGCCGTAGCACGTGCAGAAGGAGAAGTACGAAAGGCAGAAGATGCGTTAATTGCTGCATCTAAAGAAGTTCAGGTAATGGAAAAACATAAAGAAAACTGGCATCAAGCCTTAAAAGAGGAAGAAAGAAAAAAGGAAGCTAAACAATTAGAGGAAATTGCCCAAATAATGTATACCTCGGCAAAAATGAACCGACAAAATGATGACTTCTAAGAATCATTTTTATTTAACACTTTATTTTCAATATTTTATTGGAGGAATTTATGAGTAATAGAATTAATGGCCCCTTTGGTGCAAGCAACCCTTATTCATCAGAAGCTAAAAAAGAAAAAGCCGCAGCCACTAAACAATTTGGAGAATTTATAGTTGAAGATCAAGACGACGATATTAACCCACAAGCTGAGTCTTCAGAAGAAGATCTAGGTGGACTCGCTGATGATTTAGGTACTATTTTTGGTTTTGGCTCATCTTCTTCTGGCAGAAATAATGATAGTGGATCTAGCCGAAGTAATTCTTCTCGTCCACGTCCTGATGATCGCAATGTTTCAGAAACAGAAACCGATGATCGCAAACCCGCCAATAAAATAAAACAAAAACCCAAGATTGAATTTGATAAATTTACTGGTTTTGGTGAAGAAGAACCCAAAAAGCTTAAAGATGAAGAAATTAAAGTAAATCCCTTAGCCGCATTTTCTGTTGCAGCACCTATTGAACGTAGCTTTAGCCCTGCTCCTATCCAACCTACTAGTACAGTAATTCCTCCTCAAATGATGGAACAAATTGTTCAAGATGTAAGATTAGGCATTAATGAATTAGGCGTTGCAGAATTCCAATTTGACCTAAAATCAGATGCTCTTGATGGCTTAAAACTAAAAATTAGTACTAAAGATGGTCAAGTTTATGCTACTTTCATTGCAGAAAATGTTCATGTAAAAGATAATATTGACCAAGGTGCGCAAGAATTAATTAAAGCATTACAAGACAAAGGTTTAGAAGTAGCTAGCTTCCAAGTTTCTGTTGGTGCTGATAGCGGTGGAAATAGTGGTTTTGGTGGTTCTAATCAAGGGGATTCTAACCAACAACAAAACCAACGCCGTCAATCTTACAGTGAAACTAGTAATAGTGTTGATGAAAGCCAAATTTCTATAAATACTACTAATACTGATTATACGGTCTAAAAATTCTCTGTGTCTTAAATTAACAAGGTTTTTTACTTTATTCTATGAAACGGATTACGCCGTTTAGTTTTACTAATTTACCAAAAGTTTCTCCTGAACGTGTCAAACTATCTGCAACTATGTCATGTTGTTTACCTGGGCCACGATGGGAGGAAACTTTCCGCGATTTACTAGGCAACACCTTACGTAAATATATTCGCGGTAAACGTCAGCTTAATATTAATTTTCAAATTAGCAGTGATGAAACAAGTGACCTTTGGGAAAAAAGTTTTGTTGCTGGTGAAAAAGAATCTCTTTTAATGGGGCGCAACTCTGCTTGTGACCTTCATTTAAATAACAGAGTTGTTTCAAGTCAACATGCTCGCGTAGTTGCTAGTAAAGGTAGTTTTTTTCTAGTTGATCAAAGTGCTAATGGAACATACCTTAATGGTAGACAGATTGCAGCTAAAACATTAACACCTCTTTCTCAAGGCGATTTAATTGGTATTTATCCATTTCAAATAATTTTTAGTCTTTCTCAAACGATTTCTAATGAAGATACTCATATTGATTTTAAGATTGAAAATGTTGTGGAAGTGCCTTTTGAACAAGTAGCAAAAAAATTAGCAACTCCTGTACCTCTAGCAGTTGTAGGCATTGAACCTTCAGGACGTAAAGCATTACTAGAAATAGATCCTAATTTTATTATTGATATGGTGGATCAAATTTTTGGTAGTGAAAGTGCTAACACTAATAAATTGCTACGAGCTTTATCTAATATTGAAACCGGGGTAATAGAGTTTCTTATCTTACGTATTATTAAAGCTATGAGTGATACTATGGCCGAGTTTGCTGGTATTACAATTAGACTTGAACAACTATTTACTCAAGGTGGACAAGCTTTTAAGGCTATGGATAGCCTAGCCGAGCCTCACGAGCCTGTACTACAGTTATGTACTAGGGTAGTTGTAGGAGAAGCATTAGGATACTTAAATCTTTATTTACCCTATGGTTTACTTAATGATGTAACTAAATCAGAAATAAATGAGCAAAATAGATTAGAGTTGTTAAGAGATTGGCTTCCTAATTTAGAAATGCTAAAAACCAAGCTGATTGTAGAAGTGGGAGAAATAAACCTAACATCCTTAGATCTCTATTCTTTAGAGCCTTCTGATATTATACTTTTGCCAGATGTCGCGCTAAAACTATATGGTTCAGAACTTGCAGGTGAGGTTTATATTAGGCTAGGTTTATGGGGTGAACTAGGTTTTAAGGGTGAAATAATTACAGAAGAATCAGCTATAAAAGTAATGCTTAATGTGGTTTCCTATAATCCTAGACCACATAGCCAGGAAAATGAGAATAAAATAAAGGAAAGAAATTTGGAGGGTGAAAGCGAAGAAATGGAAGAAGAAGATCTGTCACAAAGTGCAGAGTTTATTCAATCTGTACCGGTTACAGTAGTAGTTGAACTAGGAAGACGTAATTTAACTATTTCGGATGTAACACGACTACGTATTGGTCAAATTATAGATTTACACCGTACCCCATCTGAACCAGTAGAACTAAGTGTAGATGGGAAAATTATTGGTAAAGGTGAATTAGTTGATGTTGATGGTGAATTAGGAGTTAGAATTTTAAGGTTATTTAAGTAACACTTTAATAATCAATAAGTTAAAAACTTCTCTTGCCCTATCAAGCAAAGCGCATTAACATTCCAAAATCAAGTTAAATTATCCAGCCAAAAACTTTTCATAATGAGAGGATAGATTGTTGTGTTAGCCATAGTGTATTTATTTCTTTGGCAACAAATCGACCCAACACAGCCTGGGACCCTAAATGCCCCTCTTCTTGGAGATGGCTGGTCGCTTTTTGTAATGCTACTAAAAACATTTTTAATGCTAGGTTTTGTTTGTCTGTTGGCCTTTTTTAGCTTACGTTACTTACCTAAACTAATGGGAATGCCAGCAGAAAGCCAGCTAATGAAAGTAGTTGCTCGCTACACTTTAGAGCCGCAAAAATCTCTTTATGTTGTAGAAGTAGCAGGAAAACACTTACTTTTAGGTGTTACACAAGAAAAAATTGAGTTAATTTCTGAACTCGAATCTACTTCTATAGAAAAAGCTATGGAAGCAATTAGTTTAGCAAATACTACTAAACCTAGCCTTGGATCAAGTGCAATTAAAGAATTTAGTAAATATTTGAGGAGGTAAAATGCAGCACTTACTCAAAACCATTACTAGCTATAGGCCCAGTCGCCGCGCCATAAGCTTATTATCAATACTTTTTGTGATGCTAGTTCTACCTAATATCACACTAGCCCAAGATGGCAATCGTGGCATCCCTAGCCCATTAGTAATGGTAATAGTGCTAGGTACTTTATCACTAGCACCTTTTATTGCTATTACAATGACATCATTTGTAAAAATATCTGTAGTGCTATCACTTCTACGTAGCGCGCTTGGCACACAGCAAGCCCCTCCTAATCAAGTAATTACTGGACTAGCTTTTATCTTATCCATCTTTATTATGACCCCAGTAGCACAAGATATTTATAGCGCAGTTGGTCAAGTTCCAGAAACTAATACATTACTTTCTGAAGCTAATGTGCGTGTCCTATATGAAGCAGCTAAAAGAGGTCAAGAACCTTTACGGGATTTTCTAGTACGTAATTGTCATGACCGAGATAGGTTATTGTTTTTAGAGTTATCTAAACGAATGACCAAAGGCGATACAAGCTTTATTTATGCTGGTAGTTTTCGGGTAATTATTCCTGCTTTTGTTACTAGCGAATTAAAAGAAGCTTTCCAAATAGGGTTTTTAATTTTTATCCCATTTCTAATTATAGACATGATTGTTGCTAATATTCTTACCTCTATGGGTATGACAATGCTTTCACCTGTAACTATCTCCTTACCATTTAAGATACTAATTTTTGTTTTAGTTGATGGTTGGTATCTACTAGTTAAAGGGCTAGTTTTAAGTTATCTCTGATATAACTAATTTTGGAGCTTATATTATGGAACAACTAGTAATTGGGCTTACTAAACAGGCTTTATTATTAATTTTAATTCTTTCTGCACCTGCAATGATTACAGCTATGACAATAGGCTTTATCATTAGCTTGTTTCAAGCTGTTACTCAGGTTCAAGAACAAACTCTTACATTTGTGCCTAAAATTATCGCTACATTTGTAGTATTAGCAGTAACAGGTGCTTGGATGTTAGCAACCTTAATTCGCTTTACCCAAGCTGTTTTTAGCGAAATACCTGGAATTCGTTAAGTAAAAGTTAAGTAAAATAAGTTCCCTAAAGTTAATTTATGGACAACACCATTTATAACATTATAGAGCTAGTTTTAAGTGCATTGGGGATTACTCAATCCCCTGTTGTATTTCTTTCACTTTATGGATTAATAATGGCTCGTCTAGTCCCTGCAATAAATTACACTCCATTTTTAGGCGGTGGTGCAATTAGCGCACCTGTTAAAATCGCCTTAGCTTTTACTCTTACTTTCTTAATTTATCCAGCAATGGCCGCAGCTATTCCTTTAGAAGCAATTCCTACAGCTTTTATTCCTTTTGTTTTAATGATGATTAAAGAAGCTCTTATTGGTGTAACTCTTGGCTATATAACATCATTAATTTTTTATGGTATCCAATCAGCAGGCCAAATGGTTGATAACGCTCGTGGTGCTACTATTGCACAATTACTTAATCTACAACTTAATACCCAAGCTTCTTTGTTGGGTCAAATGAAATTACAAGTAGCAATAGTTCTTTTTTTCTGTTTAGATGGGCATTTGCTTTATATTCGCGCACTTTTTTATAGTTTTGAACGTCTGCCAGTTAATGCTTTTCCAAAAATAGCTACTGGTTTAGTAGTAGGTACAGAACTTAGCCCAATTGTTAGTGACATAATTCGTATGTCAGCCGATGTTTTAGTAGTCAGTATGCAGCTAGCCGCCCCTGTATTAGTTTGTTTGTTTTTAACAGATGTTGTTTTTGGTATTTTTAACCGTGTCGCTCCACAAATGAATGTGTTTTTCCTTTCACTACCAATCAAAATGATAGTAGGCTGTGGCATGCTTTTTATAATCTGGACATCAATTATTGCTCAAATGCAAGAAAGATTTATAGATTACCTTAAAGTGCTTTATACAATTATTGCTAAGGCTACTTTTGGGAACTAATTATTTTATTTTGCCGATAACTTTTTGAGGTAATAGTCTAATGGCAGAAGGACAAGGCGGAGAAAAGACAGAGAAACCCACGCCTAAGCGTATAAAAGATGCTCGCAGAAAAGGTAATGTATCTAAAAGTAAAGACTTATCTAGCGCGATTCTCTTTCTTATTACAGTAATGTTATTAGCAGCACTTAATAGCTTTAATGCTGATGTGCTTGTACATTACATGCAAGATTCCCTTAAATTAGCCTTTTCCATAAAACAAATAGATTTATCCCAAGCTACTGATGCTTTAGCAGCCGGCGGTATGGCAATGTTTAAGGTACTTGCACCTATATTAGCCGTCAACTTTGTTATGGCTATGTCAGTAGAATTTATGCAAGTAGGCGCGCTATTTACTACTGAAACCTTAAAACCTAAATTTGATAAATTAAATCCTGTCAATGGTTTTAAGGGAATGTTTTTTCAGAAAAAAACTTATATTGAGTTACTAAAAACCATCTTTAAGCTTGTGATTTTAACCGCGATGTTCTATGTTATTTTCAAAAATAACTTACCAGAATTAATTGTTTCTGGTCGTCGCTCACTTTGGTATTCTGCTAGCCTAACAGGTAGCATTCTTTTTGATATTGCAGTAAAAATTGGTGGCCTCTTTTTAGTCATTGGCGTTGTAGATTTTGGTCTGCAAAAACACTTGTGGATGAAAGATCTAATGATGTCTAAATATGAGGTAAAACAAGAATATAAGCAGGACGAAGGCGACCCGCATAATAAAGCGGCTCGTAAACGCCTGCACCGCGAATTGTTACAACACAACGCGGTTCAAGACGTAAAAAAGGCGGATGTAGTCATCGTGAATCCAACACACATTGCCGTTGCAGTCAGATACAATAAAGAAGAAAGTCCAGCCCCGCAAATTATTGCTAAGGGCGAAATGTTAATGGCAGAAAAAATCTTAGAAATTGCTCGTGAAAATAATATTCCTATAATGCGTAATATACCGTTAGCCCATGCACTTAATAAACTAGAAGAAGGCGAAGAAATACCTGAAGAACTTTATGAAGCTGTTGCAGAAGTGCTAAATTGGGTTTATCGGATGTCAAAGCAAAATAATCCTAATAACGCTAATCGATAATTTTATAACTGTTTAAGAAAGGTGCTAGTTATGGCTAATGATATTAAAAGTAGATTAAATAATACTGGTTTAGGTGGAAATTTAGACCGCGTACTCGATCAACGTATAGAAAAAGACCTTGATACTCAAGTAGTCCTCTATAATGATGTCCAACAAGCAGAACTTCGCGGACGAACTACGGTTGAAGGTATATCTGTAGATTACAGCCCTGAAGCTTTAAGCTTTAAGGAAGCTATGAGGCTAGATCAAGCACCTCCAACACATGCTGAACTTGAACCCCCTTCTATTCAATTTGTCCTTTATGCTTTTGGCGACCCAACACAACGTAAAATGTCCTTTGAAAAAATTTCTAAGGGTCAAAAAGGAAAAACTAACCAACTTATACAAAAAATTAATCAAAAAGCTCCTGGTACAGGCACCCTACAACAAAAATTGATTAGCCAACTAGAAAAAGAAGCCAGAATGCTTAACCTAGTTGAACACTTGCTACAAATTCAAGATAGAATCCTAGCTC
The DNA here is from genome assembly GCA_964492845.1 of uncultured Clostridia bacterium. Taxonomy (GTDB): domain Bacteria; phylum Acidobacteriota; class Blastocatellia; order Chloracidobacteriales; family JADJPF01; genus JADJPF01. Next base: position 59,652 of record CAZBMZ010000006.1, on the reverse strand, counting down.
GTATGGGTTCACAAACCAAAGGATAAGGGACAATTCACTACAATGAATGATGTTATCCTACAAGCTTGGATGGATGGCCGTTTAACACTAGCACGTGTTAAAGAATGGCAACCTGATGAGTATCAACTCTTGCTTATGCTAGGGTTTACCTTGCATGAGCAAGGCCGTTCAGAAGAAGCAGCTATCATTTTTGAAGGTCTTGTTACTATTGACCCACGCAATGCTTATTGTCATAGTGCATTAGGTGCGGCCTATATGCGCCTAGAGCAGGACGAAAATGCCCTAACTCACTTAAATATGGCCCTACAATTAGATGCTAAGGACATTTCGGCCTATATTAACCGAGCAGAACTTTTTATGAAACAAAAAGGCTTTCAACAGGCCCAAGCCGACCTAGAAATGGCTATAAAAATTGGTACGACCCTAGGCATGAGAAACCAGGCCATTAGACGCGCACAAGGTCTATTAAATACCGCTAAAAGGTTGCAGGGCTTTTAGTTAGCCCAGGAAAAAAGGTAAAATTTTTCTCCAAAAACTTAAATTTCCAAGCAACTTTTTTAAGCTCATCTCGATAATTAAGGTGTAAGTCAAATGTAATATCCTTACACATCACGCAATTATTAAATCATCAAATTTTATAAAATCTAAAATCTAAGGGAGATTAAAAAATGGCTATCAATAGTATTAACAATAATTTTGCTTCAACTCTAAATTCAGCTTCATCATTAGTAAACAATGCAGTTAAATTAGCTGCTGACTTAAAAGGCGGCAACGTCGCTGGCGCGATTAAAGATATCGGCACTATGTTCAAAGAAGTAGGCAACCTAGTTGGTAGCCAACCCGGTAATGTATCCAAATCCAATCCAATGCCTGATATGTCCAAATTATTTGGTACAGATTTCAGTTCCCAACAAGAAAATGAAAAGAAAGCTGCTGCTAAAGCTGCTGGTAGTGGTGCTAGTGGCGGCCCAATGTCCTTAGGTGCTTTATTAGCAATGGTTGGCGGTATTTTAGTAAAATCTATCGAATCCACAATGAAGCAATTACAAGATGCAGCAAAACAACTTGATAGTGCTTCTTCATCTGGTGGCCCAACCGCAGCATTAAACCAAAAGATTCAAGAATTGACCTTCAATTTACAACAAATTCAACAAACCTTAAATCGCGTGAACGAAACAGTAACCAATCTTTCCCGTTCACAATCAGATGCTCAAAAGACCACAGCACAAAACTTGTCTGTATAGTCTTAAACGTCTACAAAAGGTTTTCAAAAGCCCAACCAAATTGGTTGGGCTTTTTCCTTTTTATACACAACAATTTAACAAAAAATACTATTTAT
>CAZBMZ010000006.1:0-58213 GCA_964492845.1 uncultured Clostridia bacterium | reverse complement strand
ACCTTATATTGATTTAGCACCTAAAACTAATTCTAACCTACAAGCCAATGAACTCGCAGTCTTCTCTTTTAAGGAAATTTCTTTATTTTTTATTGCTAAAAATATTTCTTTTTCTTGATCGCTTATTGGTAGAGTGCTGCTACCACGTTTTAATAAGACTTGTTTTGCTAGATCAACACTAATTTTTTGCCGTAAAGAAGGCGACATAATTAAGTTATATTTATTTGAAATATCTATGGTTTCGATCTCTACACTATCAGTTTTGTTTTCAATCTCCAAAATAATTCCATAATAATGATCTACTTTAAATTTTTGGTAGTTTTCTTTTAATTCATGGATAACTTCTTTATCAGAAATTTTTTCGCCTCGATCACGACAAGCACTTACTACCATTTTTACTCCACTATTAATAAAAGCGTCATCAATTAACCCTTTAGAATAAACAAGCAGTTTTGCTTGGTAGCCTCGTTTATTTAGTAGCTTATTTTTTAATAAATTAACTAGTAATGGCTCTTGCTCATTACCAAGTCCATTAGCAATAATAGTAGCAATTTTAGGTTGATGTCTAAATAGCCCATCAATTAATGGCTGAAGAAATCTTAGTCCATCTTCACCAGAAGAAATAGAAACCAGGTTATATTTTTCTGGTAGAGCAAGAAAAGGAACATTAGAAAAGATTGCATCAAAGTTGCGTCCTTTTACAGGCTGATACATATCCCCGCAAAAAAACTCTACCCGATCATCAACTTGATTAAGCACAGCATTTGTTTTTCCTACCTCAACCGCTTCACTTAAAATATCAACTCCAACAACTTTTTTAGCACGACGAGCAGCTAAAATAGCCAGCAGTCCACAGCCCGATCCCATATCTAAAAAGCTATCAAAATCTTGCTCAAAAAGTTTTGTTGCTAAAAAGTAAGATTGCCGTCCAATATAGGCACCAATAGATCTAGCCGTTCCACTAGTAGCAATTAAATAACTTCCCAAAAATGGCACAATTGCATAAGCATCTGTGCGCAACTTGTCATCTTCTTCCAACAATAAGCCTAGATCTACCAAATCTTTTGTTAATTCTTTAGAAAATAAATTAGTAGAAACTTCGTGATAATTAACAGCTTGATTTAAGGAAAATATCCGCAAAAGCAGTTCATAAGGCTTGTTTAGCTTATTTAGACGATCATTGATGCTATAACCATAGTGTATAAAACCAGGATCTCGAAAATACCAAAGAGGTAATTTCATTTCTTTGACTAAAAGATCATAATTACAGTCCAATAATATTTTGCGTAAAGCCAAAATTGCATTCTTAAACTTATCATCATAAATAATCATAGTTTTTCCTAACTAGCTTATAATAAATATTTTATTAAAATAAAAATTTAATGGAATGGTGTATTAAAATAAAAATAATTTATTCTTGCAACACAATTATTTGCTGTTGCAACCTAATAAATAAAGTAGTTTAATTTGTTAGCTAAAACTAAGATCTCCATCAAAAATCAAAGAGAGGAACATTTCTTTATGTTAATAGGACTAAAATTTATAGCAAAATATTCTTTGCTACTGCTACTTTGTTTAGTAGTTGCCCCATTAGTTAATGCAGATGAAAAAGTCCAAAGAGTAAAATTTGAAAGGGGTCGCACAACTGCTGTCATTAAAAGTTCTGTTGTCCGTAGTAATGATATTAGGTATTTACTTGGTGCTAAAAGAGGTCAATATATGACTGTTCATATTAGCGGTAGTGATTCTGTAGCATTCCAAGTTTATTCTGCTAGCGGCGAAGATGTAACACACAACGATAGTGGTTTTACTAAAGATTGGGAAGGCCCTTTACCAGAAAGTGGAGATACTCAAATTTTAGTGTTTACTGACCAATATAAAGCACAAGGTTTTACTTTAGAAGTTGGTATTCGTTAATTCATTTAAGCTAATTTAATAGAGTAGTTAATAAGGGTAAGGAAATAATTCTTACCCTTATGATTTTTAAATTTCTTTATTTATATAACTTATAACTTATTGATTTGTCAACAGGTTCCGTTATAAACTGGAAAAATGATTGACTGCTCAGTCAACTTATAGCAACATTGGTCTAACCAATTCCGATAATCAGTGCAACACATTTCTTTAATTTTTCATTAAATTTTTCAATTTTAATTTTTATAGTGTAAGTTTCTTAAGGAGCAGGCTTTTATGGCTATTCGCAATATTGACAATAATATTAATACAAATCTTAATACCGAAACTCAAAACCAAACTAAACCAACTGCTGATGTTCCAAAAAGCACAGAAACCACAGTCAATAATTTAACTGATAATTTTTCTTCTGAAACACATAACGAACGCTTACAAACCCAATTTACCCAATCCCGCACTAGTTTTGATAGTGCTATGGTGCAAGACCAACTACAAGACAGCTTTTCATTTTTTCCTCTACCACTTCCCCGTATCCCTAGCCCAGCAGGAATGATAGATTTTCCTAAAACTATTATGGTACTAGGCAAAGCTTTACTAGAAGGTGTAAAGAACTTTGGTCTAAGTGGTATTAGATTTAGTGTTTCTGTAGCTGAAGCTTTAGGAAATGGGGCAAAAGCTCTTTTTGATGCTAGCCAAGGGATGACTGATTTAGTCCAAGCTGGTTTAGGCAACTTAAAATCTGGTATTAGTAATTTTTCTTATGATAATAGCCGTACCCTTACACAAGTTAATGATAAAGCCTCTAGTTTAATGGCTTCTAGCAATCCAGCAGCCCGCCAAGTTGGAGAAGCTACTAAAACTTTTACTAATCAAACCAACCAAGCAATTAATACTCTAAAAAATGTCTTAAATGAATATACAACTACAGCAGATTCCGCTAAAGGGCGTATTAGCAAAGGAATAGAAACCTTAACATCTGGCTTACTTGGTATGGTGACAAACTCAAGCGAAGGTTTAGCCAAATTGCAAAACGGACAACGCCAAATTATGCAAGCTTTAGCTGATATTGGTGGAGCTAATGAAAGTCTATCTAAATTGGTTGCTGAAAGTTTGCAATCTATTGAATCAGCAAGTAATGATTTTAATTCTGTTTTAGAAAATAACCGTAATCAATTATCAGGCGCAGATTTATTAGCAGCTAATTCTATTTCTCGTAGCATTAACAGTACAATCAATGGCCGAGTAAGCCGTTTAGCAGATACAGCCGAGTATTCAACTAGAAATATGGTATCAGGAACAAATGAGCTAAGTTCTGCCTTAACTGGTTATATTGATGGGACTTGGGGCAAAATTGCTGAAGCTGCACAATCACTTTCTAGTAGTATTACTGGGGTTAATGCTACAACTCAGCAATTTACACGCGATACTAAAACTTTTCGTGATGTAGTGGCAGCAGCTAAATCAGGAGACAGCCGGGCAATAACAATGCTACAAAATCGCTGGGGATATACTTTAGATACACTACCACCGGCAGGGACACAGTTTGTAGATCCTAACTTCTTAAAAGGTGAATTAGTTAATGGTCAAGTTACTGCTAGCAAATTCCCTACAGGTCAAGCTAGCAGTTCTGCCCCAAATCTTAATGAACAACTTTTTGGAAATGGAAAAACCCTTACTTTAACTAAAGCTGATGGAAGCAGGGTTGAAGTTACAAATATGGAAGACTATCAAAGAATTGTGGCAGAAAATCGCGCTACTAATTTAGGTCGTGTTGGTGATGATGGAAAGCCTACTCAAGTACACGTCGCGCTTGAAGGTGGCGGGGGTCAAGGTAAACGTTTTATCCCAGCAATTGCAGAAATGTACAACAATGGTGTTATCCCTTCTAGCGTTAGTGGAACATCGGTTGGAGCAATTGCGGCTGGTATTTTAGCTGCTGGTGCTGATCCTAAACAAGTAGAAGAAATTGTTAGAGATGAAAGAATTGCTCAATTCTTAGATCTTGGCATTGGTGGACGTGGTGGAATATTTAAGGGTGAAGAAGCTTATAAATTTATAGATGAAACTCTACGTAAATTAACTGGCATAACAGATCGTCCGGTAACATTTGCTGACTTAAAAATTCCGCTACATATTGTTGCAGCAAAATATTCTGATAGTAATCCTCCTGCTGGACAAGATATGTCTAAATGGGAAAACCGCACTTTTGTTTTTGGCCCAGAAACAACTCCAAACACTCCTGTAGCTCTAGCAATGCGGGCATCTATGTCAATTCCTGGAATTTTTGACCCTGTAGAAATGGTTGACCCTACTACAGGCCGAACTATTCAATTAACTGATGGTGGAACATTAAATAATTTGCCCCTAGGCTATAACAAAGATGGACTTCCAACCGTAGCACTTAACTTGCAAGAGCCAAATGTTAATCATCCTAAGTATATTGGAAATAATTTACCAACCATTCCAGCACCAAAAGGTAATTTATTTGCTTCCAACACTTTACTTAATACTCTTTATGGTGGTTTATTTGTAGCTCAAAGTGGCGGCTTAGGTAAAGATTATCAAGAACGAACTAACCCACCTGCAAATAATTTTATTTTAAGTGTGCCTATTTGGGATTTGCAAAATCCTAAGTTTGCTGATGACGCATTAGACTTTAAGTATGATCCAGCAATTGATGGTCAAATAGATTTACAAACTCGTTCAGTTACTCAAAATTTCTTTAAGCAATTCTTAGGTGATTTATCAACACCTGGCGCAAAAGGTACTAATATTAAGCCTCTACCAGAAAATACTAGTTTTTCTCGACAAGTTGAGTTCAATGGTCAAACTTGGACAGCTAATTATGATGGTAAGAGCAGTAGCGTAAAATTCACTAGTGAAGATGGACGTGAACGTTCTATTTTTGTAGGCAAACGCAAATTAGAAAATTGGGTAATTGATGATGCTGCTTTTGGTGACTTAAGCGGTAGGCTTAGATTAGCCCTTCAAGGTAGTTTAGCATAATAAACATAATGGCGAAGGCTTAGAAATTAAGAATATAATCTCTAAGCCTTTACTTATTAATCAATCAAAGAAGTTAAAGAAGATAACCCGCCCCCCCCACCGCTAGAACCTCCTGGAGAGACAAAACCCCTAATCCAGCTACCAAAAGCTTGAGGGTTGCGTGTTTGAATTAAAACCCGTCCAGGCCCTTGAAACCGACAGACCAACATTTCACCAGACTTAAAGGAAGAAAACCAACCTGATGAAGCTTTTTCAATTTTATATTGAGTAGTTTCTGGCCAGGCGACAAGGTGAGAATTATCAATGATAAATTCTTGACCTGCTGGAATATCTAAAGCATGAATAGCACCAAAGGAGCTAACAAAAAGTAGTCCTCTACCACTAGCTCTTACTACAAAAAAGCCTTCTCCAGAAAATAGACCTTTGGTTAAATTTTGCATTTGAGTAGAAATTTCTATTCCACTTGTTCCAACAAAAAAGCCATCTTTTTGTAAAGTATAAGAATATGTACCATTTAACTCTATCGGGCAAATTTCTCCAGGTGTAGCAGGAGCAAGTAAAACTTCACCCGGCCCACGATTAGCCGTTAGGGTTTGAAAGAAGAATTTTTCACCTGCAAGCATTCGTCCTAAACCCTTTAGTATTCCTCCTTCAGCTTGTCCACTAACATCTATTGTAGGACTCATTGCAACCATCGCGCCTGATTCAGCTTTTATAGATTCTCCATAATCTAAATAAACTTTTAATAGCGATGAAGAACCAGGATATAACATTTCATATCTCATAAGTTTATCTCCTTATTTTTTAACTGCTTCTTTTTCTAATTTTTTAGCTTCTTGCCAAAAGGCTTCCATTTCCTCTAAATTACTATCACTAGGAGTTTTACCTTGATTAGCTAGTGATTTTTCAATATGACCAAAGCGACGACGAAACTTTCTATTAGCTCCTTTTAAGGCACTTTCTGGGTCAACATTAAGTAAACGTGCTATATTGACTACCATAAAAAGCAAGTCTCCTATTTCTTCAGCAATGGCTTTCTCATTATTTACACTGCTATTTTGCTTGTCTATTTCTGCTTGTAGTTCTGTAACTTCTTCAGAAAGTTTATCAAAACAACTCTTTACATTCGGCCAATCAAAACGAACTCTAGCAGCACGAGTTGTTAGCTGAAAAGCTTCTAGTAGTCCTGGCATAGCATTTGACACACTATCCAGCATAGAAGTTTTTTCTTCACCTGCGGCTTGTTTTTCTGCTGCTTTTATAGCTTCCCAATTACGTAAAACTTCGGCTGAATCACTTGCTTTTTCATCTCCAAAAACATGAGGATGACGACGAATCATTTTATTATGTACTTTTTCAATTATATCACTTAGGTTAAATCTATTAGTCTCACTAGCAATATCAGCATGAAATACTATTTGCAGTAGTAAATCCCCTAGTTCAGAACTTAACTGCTGATCATTTTCTTCTTCAATAGCTTCAATAACTTCATAGGCTTCTTCTATTAACATTGGCTTTAAGCTGTTATGGGTTTGCTCACGATCCCAGGGACAGCCACCAGGACTACGTAGTTTATGAATTACTGCTACTAAATCTTCAAAAGTTGGACGACTCAATTATAGACTCCTTAAAATAAAACAACCTGCAAGTAAGAAAAAGAGGTTTTCTTAGCAGGTTATTTTAAGATAAAACCAAATTTTAACTAACCTTTTTGACAAAATTGACGGGCATATTTGCCTACTATTGGCATTTCCCATGTTTCATTATTATAGGCTTTATACATTCCCATAATATGTAGAACTAGTATTGATAAACTAAAAATAAGAACAAACCCAAATACAAACAAAAACCCAAGTCCTGCTAATGCTCCACCTGCCCTACCCATCATTGCCATAATAGGTATAAGTAACATTGAACCTATTCCTATCACAATACCTAATATCGTGCCTCCAGCAGTAAGAAGCAAAGATTGTATGGCATGAAAGCGAACAAAATAATTAGATTTAGGTTCTGTCACAACAAAGGCAATAGAAGAGATTAGATTTATAGCCATAAAAGGTAAGTAACATAAAAGGCCAGCAATATTGGAATCTAATCCTAGAAGTTGAGTTTTATTTCCTAGTTGTTGTTGAAAGCTATTACCAGGTTGATATTGTCCGGGTTGATAACCTCCTTGATATTGTTGCTGTTGTTGGTAATCTTGTTGATAAGGAGATTGATATTGTCCAGGTTGATACCCCCCTTGATAGGGTTGTTGTTGGTTTGGTTGTTGGTTTGGTTGTTGTGGTTGTTGATAGGGTTGGTATGGATTATCTGACATTTTTTTCTCCCTTAAGGATAGATTGCTCTTGCATTATAGCTTGAAAAAGATTTCTATGGGAATGTTTATCTGTAGTTGTTTTATCTTTATTTATGTGTCACACTTAGTGCAAAACCATTAGCCCCGATTTAGGAAAATCCATGTCACAACTTAGTGTTAATGTTTTACAGAAAAGTATTTCTGGAATAAATCTTTCTGGAAAAAACCTAAAGGAAGAATTATGCAATAATGCGAATTTGTTAGTTTTTCTGAGGCATTTTGGTTGACCTTTTTGCCGAGAAACTGTTAAAGATCTACGTAATCTTGTAGCAAACCAAGCTGATTACCCTGCTGTACTCTTTTTTTGTCAAGCAACTGAACTAGAAGCAAAAGATTTCTTTAATAGTTTTTGGCCGGAGGCTAGGGCAGTCTCAGATAAAGAGCATTTCTTTTATCAGGCTTTTGGCTTAAAACAAGCCTCATTAACCCAAATGGTACAACCTGGTGTGTGGTTACGTAATATCCAAACTACACTAAAGGGAAATTTCGTTGGCAAGTTTGTAGGCGATGTTTGGATGATGCCAGGAATTTTTTTAGTAAAAAGTAAAAATATTATTTGGCAACATGACTTTCAGCATGTTGGCGATCATCCAGATTTTGCTCGGATTCCACAGCAAGTTAAAAAGTCTAAGTAACAAAAAGGAATTTAGCTATGAAAGCTTATTGGACTGTCGCCATCATTGTTGTTATTAGCCTTGCTGTTTGTTTGCCTATTCCTAAAATTAATAAAATAACTAATATTTTTCTTACTGCTGCTAGCACCCCGCCGGGAGGTAGTTTAGAAACAAAAACATTTGAATTTGAGACTGTTACACTTAATTCTGCGGCTAAAGAAGTTCGTAGAGCTAAAAGACAAGCGATTTATTATGCAGAAGATCTAGGCGATGATATTAAGTTAGAAATGGTAGAAATTACAGGTGGATTGTTTTTAATGGGTTCTGATGGCAAGGAACATGGTAGAAACAAAAACGAAGGGCCACAACATAAAGTAAAAGTATCTGATTTTTATATTGGAAAATATGAAATAACACAAGCTCAATGGAAGACTTTAATGGCAGCAAATCCTTCTCGCTATAAGGGCGATGATTTGCCTGTAGATAGTGTTACATGGAATGATGCGGTAACTTTTTGTCGCCGATTATCAAAAATTACTGGTAGAGAATACCGCTTACCTACAGAAGCAGAATGGGAATATTCCTGTCGTGCTGGTACAACTACACCATTTGCTTTTGGAGAGACTATTTTATCAAGCATTGTTAATTATGATGGGACTCCTTACCCTATAAAGCTAAATATTTTAGGCTCTTATCGAGGAAAAACATTACCTGTAGGTAATTTTGGAGTAGCTAACAGCTTTGGACTTTATGATATGCATGGAAATGTTTGGGAATGGTGCCAGGATGTTTACCATGAGAATTATCATAATGCTCCTAACAATGGGGTAGCCTGGGAAAATGGCAATGATACAGAACGTAAAGTAGTTCGAGGCGGGAATTTTTTCTTAAGTGCTTATAATAGCAGGTCAGCTTATCGTGTAGGTTATAAGGCTGATGAGAATTTAGATTGTTTTGGTTTTCGGGTTGTTTGCATCCCCGAAAAAAACAATTAGCGGAATTTTTGCAAGTAAATAAGGCTACAGTTTGTAACCTTATTTACTTAAGTTTATACTCTTATTTATACATATCTTTCTGGAGCTAGTTCCCAAACTTCTGGAGAACGCCAAAGTGAAGAAAGTAGCATTTCTCTCATCAGTAAAAATTCTTTAGGTAGCCTGTCATAAAGCTTTTCAAACAATTCTTCATGAGATAATACTTCTTTTTTCCAAGCTTCACGCTCAACAGACATTAACTCATGGTTAAAATCATCGGCTGTAAAGTTTAGTCCATTCCAATCTAAATCTTCATAGCGAGGCATCCAACCCAGCGGACTTTCAGTTGCATAAGCTCTACCATGTACACGGTCAACAATCCATTTTAGTACACGCATATTGTCACCAAAACCGGGCCAAATAAATTTGCCATTTTTATCTTTTCTAAACCAGTTGACACAGAAAATACGAGGTGGATTAACAATTTCACGGCCCATCTTAAGCCAATGGTTAAAATAATCGCCCATATGGTAGCCGCAGAAAGGCAACATTGCCATAGGGTCACGTCTTACTTGACCAATCTCTCCAGCAGCAGCAGCAGTTGTTTCAGAACCAATTGTTGCAGCTAAATAAACTCCAAAATTCCAATTTACTGCTTGATAAACTAAAGGAACAACACTAGCGCGACGGCCTCCAAAAATAAAAGCACTAATTGGAACGCCTTTAGGGTTTTCCCAATTGGGGTCAATAGAAGGACATTGATAAGCAGGAGCAGTAAAACGAGCATTTGGATGGGCAGCTTTACGACCACAATCAGGTGTCCAAGCCTTGCCTTGCCAATCAGTTAATTGTGCTGGTGCAGTGTCGGTCATACCTTCCCACCAAACATCCCCATCTGGAGTTAAAGCAACATTGGTAAAAATTGTATTTTCTTTAATAGAATCCATTGCATTAGGATTTGAACTATAAGAAGTTCCTGGAGCAACTCCAAAATAACCTGCTTCTGGATTAATAGCATATAATTTGCCATCTGTACCAGGCTTAATCCAAGCAATGTCATCTCCAATTGTAGTAACTTTCCATCCATCAAATGATTTAGGTGGAATCAACATAGCAAAGTTTGTCTTACCACAAGCACTAGGGAAAGCTGCTCCTACATAGGTTTTTTCACCTTTAGGTGATTCAACTCCTAAAATCAACATATGTTCAGCTAACCAGCCTTGATCACGTCCCATTGCTGAAGCAATTCTTAGAGCAAAGCATTTTTTACCAAGAAGTGCATTACCACCATAACCGCTACCATAAGACCAAATAGAGTGTTCTTCTGGGAAATGAACAATATATTTTTGGTCTTTATTGCAGGGCCAAGTTACATCTTTTTGACCATTAAGTAACGGCATACCCACAGAATGTAGACATGGAACAAATTCCCCATCTCCCAAAACTTCTAAAGCTTTACGTCCCATACGAGTCATTATTCTCATATTGACAGCAACATAGGGTGAATCTGTAATCTCTATACCAATATGTGAAATTGACGATCCTAGAGGCCCCATACTAAAAGGAACAATATACATTGTACGTCCGCGCATAGACCCTTCAAATAAACTTAACAAAGTAGACTTCATTTCTTTAGGATCTATCCAATTATTTGTTGGCCCCGCATCTTGTCTACGGATACTACAAATAAATGTCCTATCCTCTACTCGGGCAACATCGCTTGGATCCGAAAGAGCTAAAAAACTGTTCGGACGTTTTTCAGGATTGAGCCGCTGAAAAGTTCCGTTTTGCACCATCAGTTCGCAAAGCTTGTTATATTCTTCTTCTGATCCATCACACCAATAAATATCATCTGGTTTGCATAAATCTACTGTTTCACGTACCCAAGAAACTAACCTGGGATTCTTTACGTAATCTGGAACTTTAAGCGAAACGGAATGGGCGGTACTCATAATAAAATTATCTCCTTTCAAAGCAAAAACAAACAAAATTAAGATATTTAATAACTTAGTATATTAATATCCTGTTATTTTATGGTCTGGATTCCAAATAGGTCAATCTGAATGAGTAGTAGAAAGCTTTTACAAGTAATTAGCAAATTGATTAGCAACTTGCCTTTTGTTAATATCAATCAACTTATGTCTAAACAAAAACACTTACTTAAAAAATTACTTAAAGAAAATGTCTTATATAAGGCACTAGCTCTTTTTTTTGTAATGTTTACTTTTTTAGATATTGTTTTATTTGGATATTGTTGTGAAGAACTTCCATTTGCAGATAATTGTTTATCAGAAGTAACTGAAAATTCTTCAATAGAAATTCCGCAAACTGTAGAAAATAAAATATTTGCATCAATTACTCTTGAACAAGAACACACAGAAGATAAACAAACACCTTGTAGCACTGACAAAGATTGTTGTTTTTGCTGTTGTGCGCATTGGGTTCTAACAAACAAACTTTATTTAGATAAAACTGAAACAGTTTTACCAATGCAAGCACCAGATAAAATTTATTTGCCTGAATCACCACCACGCAAAACTTACCGACCACCACGAGCTATTTAACTTCTGTCAATAATACTTAATCAACACTAATTTTAATTATTGTTTTATAACTTAAGGAGAATTATGGTAGCTCGTATTGTTCGCTTTTTGAGCTACTTTGCTGCCTATTTGCTAGTATTGCTAGCTTTTAGTGTAGTAAGTAGTTTTGCCCAATCTAAAGATAATATAATTACTGCTAATAAACTGATAGAAAAAGCTTTAGCAAACAATTTAGAGCTTGTAGCTTTTAGGCTAGAGATAGAAAAAGCTCGCACTAGATTAAAACAAGCAGGTCTTAGACCTAATCCATCAGTTGATTTTGAATATACAACCGGAAAACTTACTAACTCAATCAATGAGGAAAAAACTTTTGTAGGGGTTTCACTTCCCTTAGAGCTTGGTGGTAAGCGTCAGAAAAGAATAGATTTAGCACAAATAGAAATCGCTATTGCTGAAAATACTGTTGCTGATAGAGAAAGACGACTAGCTAATGAAATTTGTGTTATTTATAGCGAAGCACTTGCAGCACAACGAGAACTGCAAATTATAGAACAACTTAATAACCTAGATGGTCAAACCTTAAAAGTTGTTGAGGTTAGAATAAAGGAAGGCGATTCTGCACCACTTGAGCTTAATTTATTAAAAGTCGAGCTAGAAAGGCTAAAGTCGCGTCGTCATTTAGCAGAAGGTAAGCTTCAAGCAACAATGCTACGTCTTAAAAGTGTTGTAGGCATTGCTTTTGACCAGGAATTAGAATTAAAAGAAGATTTTTTTAGCCCTCAAAACATTCAAATTAAATATTCCTTAAGTGACGCTGTAACATTAGCTTTACAAACCCGGCCAGACTTAAAAACTGCTCAACTCCTTGAACAAGCAGCACAAGCAGGGCTTCAACTAGCAAAATCTCAAGTTGTACCAGATTTAGTTCTTTCTACCAGGTATTCAAGGGAAAATTCTGGATTTGATGAAACTCCTGTTGGCATACTTAAAGATAAAGATGATTTATTAACTTTTGGTGTATCAATAACCCTACCAATATTTAACCGTAACCAAGGCAGTCAAGCGGACGCTAAAATTTCTATCACTCAAGCACAACAGCGAAGAGAATTTTTAGAAAAACTTATTAAAGCAGAAGTTTCTGCTGCTTATGCCCGTTATCAAGCAGCACAACTTGCTACTAGCAACTTTGAACAAGGTGTTATTGCTCAATCAACTAATAACTTACGTATCTTTAAGGAAGTTTATAATTTAGGAGAGCTAAAAGTTACTGATTTAATTTCAGAGCAACGCCGCCTAGTTGATTCACAACGTGAATATACAGAGCTACTTACAGAGCGTTACCGCACATTAGCTGAGTTAAATACAGCAATAGGTTTTGTTGGAGGTGCAACAAAATGAGTCAAGATTTAGAAAAAAACAACAGCTTAAATAGTCGTGGAATAATTACATTAATTGTGATTGGAGTAGTTACACTAGGTATTGTGCTAGCAATTTGGACATATAAAAAGCCTACTCTCTCAGCTAATAACTCAACAGAAAACCATTCTGAAGACCACACAGACGAACATGGAGATCATCACGACGAACACAAAGAAAATCTAACAGAATTAGAATTAAGCGAAGAAACTTTGACGGCTGCAAACATTGAAATAATAGAAGTTACAGATCAAGAAATGACCATCTCTCTAAAAGTAACTGCAACAGTTGAAGCTAATGAAATGCAGCTACAACAAGCTAGTGCTTTAGTTTCAGGACGTATTGAAAAGATAAATGTAGTGTTAGGCGATTATGTAAAAACTGGTTCAATAATAGCTGTAATAGCTAGCCCACAAATTGCCCAAATACACGGCAAAATGCACGAAGCAGAAACTAAACTTGCACTAGCACAACGAAATTTGCAAAGAGTAGAAAAGGCTGAAAATCGTGTAGCAGTTTTAGCGGCAAAAGCTAAATTAAACGAAGCTGAAAAATCATTAAAACGAGTCCAAAGGTTAGTCGAACTACAAGCAGGAGCAGAAAAAGATTTAATTGCTGCTGAAACTACCCATCAAACAGCCAAGGCTGAATATGATTTTCAAAGCAACATAGCTCTTAATCGTGAAATCGCTGAAGCAAAAGCTGCAATAGAAACGGCTGAAGTAGAACTATCACATATTCGTGATGAAATGAGGGCTTATGGCGTTCCAATATCAGACGAAGAGCATGTTGATCATAAAACCGACACATCTTTAATACCTTTACGCGCTCCTATTTCTGGAACAATTGTTGAGCGAATGATCAATGCTGGTGCAGGGATAGAAATAGGCAAACCACTTTTTACTATTGCTGATTTAAGTAATGTTTGGGTAATTGCAAATGTTGCAGAATCACAACTTAGCCAAATAGAAATAGGTTCAAAGGCTGAAATTAAAGCTGCAATATTAGGTGAAGAAAAACTTACTGGCAAAGTTACTTATATTGACCCTAGGTTAAATGAAGAAACCCGGACTGCAAAAGTAAGAATTGAACTTTCTAACCCTAAAAATAAACTTAATATAGGTATGTTTGTTGAAGTTAATTTCTTTATAGCTCATGCTAATTCTAAAAAAATTATTGCTATTCCATCAGAAGCTATTCAGCAAATAGAGCAACGAACAATGGTTTTTATTCCTAAAAATGATAAGCCAGGATATTTTGAGATAAGAGAAATTGAATTAGGTAATGAAACTAGCAACGGCTATCGACAAGTAATAAGCGGCTTAGAAAAAGGGGAAAAAGTTGTTAGCAAAGGAAGTTTTGCTCTTAAAACCCAACTCTTAAAAGGCGAACTAGGGGAGGATCATCACCACTAATGATTGACAAAATAATTCAATTTTCTGTCTCACAAAGATTATTGGTCTTCCTGTTAGTTTTATTGCTAATAGGAATGGGTGTTTATAGCCTGCAAAAACTACCTATAGATGCAGTTCCAGATGTGACCAATGTTCAAGTGCAAATTCTTACTTCTGCACCATCACTAGCACCACTTGAGGTAGAGCGACAAATAACTTTTCCAATAGAAATAGCTGTTTCAGGGCTTCCAAATGTTGAAGAAGTTCGCTCAGTCTCAAAATTTGGCTTGTCAGCAATAACCGTTGTTTTTAAGGACTCTGTAGACATTTATTTTGCACGTCAATTAATTCTTGAACGACTAGCAGAGGCTAAAGAGCAGATTCCGCAGTCAATTGGACTTCCTGAACTAGGCCCAATTTCTACAGGTTTAGGAGAAATTTACCAATATGAGCTAAAAGGGGATGGCTATGACCCTATTGCACTACGTACTATTCAGGATTGGATTGTCCGTAGACAATTAATTAGCGTTCCTGGAGTAGCTGAAGTTAATAGTTTTGGAGGATTAGAAAAGCAATATCAAGTTAGGCTAAATCCTGTAAAACTACAGGCTTACAACCTAACTTTAAGAGATGTTTTAGAAGCTTTAACTAAAAATAATGAAAATGTTGGAGGTGCTTATATTGAGCATACTTCTGAGCAATATTTGCTTAGAGGAATAGGATTAATTGAGTCAATAGAAGATATTGAAAACATTGTAGTTAAAACCGCTCCAGAAGGTGTTGCAATTTATGTCCGTGACCTAGCAGATGTGGCAATTGGGTCAAATGTGCGTCAAGGTGCAGTTACGGCTGATGGAAAAGGTGAAATTGTGGCTGGAATTGTGATGATGCTTCAAGGTGAAAATTCCCGTTCCGTAGTTGACCGAGTAAAAGAACGTGTTGAACAGGTCAAAAAGTCGCTCCCAAAAGGTGTTGAGCTAGTGCCTTTTTATGACCGAACAGAGCTTGTAAACCGAACTATTTCAACAATAACCATAAATTTAGTTGAAGGTGCAGCAATTGTAATAATAATTTTAATTTTGCTGCTAGGAAATTGGCGTGGTGCATTGCTTGTTGCAACTGTAATTCCTTTGTCAATGTTGATAGCAGCAATTTTTATGGAAAGATTTAAGGTTTCTGGTAACTTGATGAGTTTAGGAGCTTTAGACTTTGGCTTGATAGTAGATGGTGCAGTAATTATGGTAGAAAATGCTATTCGTCGAATAGCTGAACGTCAACATTTACTAGGTCGAAGTCTTACTAAAGAAGAGTTATCAGACACAATTTGTAGTTCATCTTCAGAAGTTCGTAGAGCAACGCTTTTTGGAGAGCTAATCATAGCAATAGTTTACCTACCAATACTTAGTTTAGCTGGGATAGAAGGAAAAATGTTTAAGCCTATGGCAATGACAGTTATATTTGCTTTAGCTGGGGCAATGTTGCTTTCATTTACATTTATTCCTGCTGCAATGACAATTGTTTTACGTGGCAAAGTATCTGAAAAAGAAAGCTTTATAATTCATTATGGTAAAAAGTTTTATAAAACTACTTTAGCCATTGTAATGAATGTCCGACATCAAGCTTTAGCTATTTCTGTATCTTTAGTAGTAATTAGTTTAAGTATATTTCCATTGCTTGGCTCAGAATTTATTCCAAGGTTAGATGAAGGAGCATTGGCGGTTCAAGCGCAAAAACTTCCAAGTGTCTCAATAACTCAAGCTGTTAGCACTACAACAGATATTGAAAAAGCCTTGCAGCAGTTTCCAGAAGTTACCGCAGTAGTTTCTAAAACAGGTCGTCCAGAAATCGCCAATGATCCAATGGGAATTGAAACAAGTGATATTTATGTTGGGCTAAAACCCGCTAGTCAATGGACGACTACCCGAAATAGAGAAGAATTAATAGCAAAAATGTCTGAAGTTTTAGAAACAAAAGTTCCTACAGCAGCAATTAGTTTTTCTCAGCCTATAGAATTAAGAGTTTCTGAGCTTATTTCAGGTGTAAAGTCTGATGTTGCAATCAAACTTTTTGGAGAAGATTTAGAAATACTTAATAAAAAAGGGACGGAAATGGCTCAAATAATAAGTAAAGTTGCTGGTGCTACTGATGTAAAAGTAGAACAAGTTACAGGTCTTCCGCAACTGCAAATAAAACCAAATAGAGAAATTATTGCTCGTTATGGAATTAATGTTTCTGATATAAACATATTAGTAGAATCTCTAGTAGCGGGTAAACTTGCAGGTCAAGTTTTTGAAGGTGAACAAAAGTTTGATTTAGTTGTAAAAATGTCTCAAGAAAGTAGCAAGAGTTTAGAAACAATTAAAACTTTGCTTGTGCCTATGCCCAACGGGGCAAAAATTCCTTTATCACAACTAGCAAGCGTTTCTTTAGTAGAAAGCCCGCTACAAATATCAAGAGAGGATGCACACCGTCGAATTGTAGTAGAACTAAATGTTCGAGGTCGGGATATTGGAAGTTTTGTAAAAGAGGCTCAAACCCTGATGGATAAAGAACTTCAACTGCCAGCAGGTTATTATTTAACTTGGGGTGGTCAGTTTGAAAACCTAGAACGGGCCACACAAAAATTACTATTAGTTGTACCTATAGCAATGTTACTAATTTTTGTAATGCTTTTTACAACATTTGGTTCAACTAGACAAGCATTACTGATTTATACAGGTATTCCATTTGCTGCTGTAGGTGGCATATTAGCCTTAGCCGTTAGAGGAATGCCTTTTTCTATTTCGGCAGGAGTTGGATTTATTGCTCTTTTTGGGGTTGCGGTACTAAATGGTTTAGTAATGATGAGCGCAATAAACGCTCTAAAAAAAGAAGGTGTACCCATAGAGCAAGCTATAAAACAAGGTGCTGAAAGTCGGTTTCGACCTGTTTTAATGACAGCTTTAGTTGCTAGCCTAGGGTTTATTCCTATGGCATTGGCAACATCTGCTGGCGCAGAAGTTCAACGCCCACTTGCAACTGTTGTAATTGGTGGACTTATCACATCTACTTTACTTACTTTATTTATTTTGCCAACACTATGTAATTGGTTTGGTTATGAAAAATAAATTTAATATGGGTTAAAAGGATATGGATTAACCCAATTAAACCCACGACTTTTGATTGTAAATTTATTTTCATCAATTCTAGTTAGCGTTACTTTAATTTGCTTATCTCTAAACAAGCCTTCTAATAGGAGTTGGCCTGTTTCTAATTGTTGAAAAGAAAGTGTGATAACTTCTTTTGGAGTATAACCTTCTCCAAAAATAACTGTACTATTGCTTGTGTTAACAATATTAAGCAAAGGTATCCTTGTATCATCCATTAAGAAAATTGTACATTTATTAAATTTATCAAATATAATTTGCCTCCATCTAATATTATCTGTTGTTAATGGGGGCAAAACTTCTTTGTTAGCAATAAATTCATCTGTTTGCCAAATTCCATACAATGGAGGAGGAAGCGAAAGATCCTCATTTAGTCGTCTTTGATAGGCATAAATCAAATTTTGACTAGCCATAAATACTATAAGTACAATTCTTGATATCCTTGCGGCACTATTAAGCCATTCTTTGGTAAAAAGGGGCTTAAATTCGACTGCTTGAACACTACGATTTAGGATAAACACATTTGCTAGGCGTTTTAAGTCTGGAAAAAGTAAGAAAATTGCCATTAGCATAAAACTAGAAGAACCTATTTTTACAGGCACATCATACCCAAAATTAAGCATAACAATATTGCTTAATACACCTATACAGACTAAGGATCCTAATGTCGTTAAAGTAGGTGTAACTAAGAGTATGCCCCCAAGCATTTCAGCAGCACCAGTAAAAATATTATATGGTTCGGAATAACCCATAAAAGCCCAGGCCAGGCCCATAGGTGAGGCTTCTCCAAAAGGCTGCACAAGTCTATGAAGTGAAAGATCTGGAAATTGGCATTTAATAACTTTTATTGATCCATAAACTATCATTCTTTCTGCTAGAAAAAAGCGGACATAAACCCTTAACCATTGGTCTAATTTTTCATAATTACTACGTTTGTAATCAATAACTGACCATACTAATGTAAGTAAAATACTTAATACAACAACAGTGCCTAAAAAAATATAGTTGTGTATAGTATCTCCACTAGAAGTAAAAGCTGTATTAACATTTTCATAACCTAAAAAATTAATACCTAACCAAGGAGTTATTTGACTCCAAAGATAACCATAATAATTTGCAATTTGTCCAGTAAAAGGAATTGCAGCAAAAGGAAAAGGTAAACAATATAAAAGAAAGTACGAAAATATAAAACGAAAACCCAGACGTTTAATAAACGGCCATTGAGCAGTATTTTCCATAATTTTTAAGCTAGAAAAAGATTGTAGATTTAGATTTAGATTTAGATTTATAGATTATAAATTATAGATTCTTCTCTCTAAAGGGGTTGTTTCTTATTTTGTGTAAATAAATTTTTATGGCTAACTACACTGTAAACTAAGTAACCTTATATTCTTAACTCTGAAGCCCCAACGGGGCGACATAATTGTAGCGTAGGGCTTAAGCCCTACGTATGATAGTGTAAGATTTATAGAGTCACGGAGTGACGACATAATTAAATTATTGCATTCATTGTATTTGCTATGCCGTCGCTCCGCGACTCTAACTAATTACTTATACTATTCCTAGGGTTAAAACCCTGGGCTACAATTATGCCGTACCTTCGGTACTCAAGAGCTAAGATTTTACTAATTTACTTAGGTTACGCTGTACTAACTTAGGTTTAGTGCAAAAACACTAAACCTAACAGAAAAATAAAATAGCGGCTAAAAGAAAATACTTATTCTAGTCCTTGTAATCTAATTTACGTAAATTTCTCGGATACATCTGGTTTTTTATACGTTAATCCCAAAAAATCATATAGGTTTTCACTTCCACCAAGCTTACACCCATTAAAAGCAGCTTTAGCAAGCGGAGTATGCTCTAAGTCATAATAATGACTATTTTTGCCTAAGACATCTTTTCTACAATCAGAAAGTCTTTCAGAAAATGCCTTAATTCCTGAATATTGTTTTCCATACCTAAGCCAACCACATGAATTAATTGATTTGAAAAGTTCTTCTTCTCTTATTCTTTTTTCAGTGGCATTTTCTTCTTTTAGACAAAGCTGATGGTGATCAAGACATTGTGGGTCAATAATTGCCCATTTTGATATAAGGTTTGGGGATTGCTGAAGAAGTTGTAAAACTCCTAACCCACCTCTGCTAAACCCAACAGCAAAGACTTTTGATTGGCTAAAATTCTTTTCTAAATAACTACTAATATCTTTTAAGTAAACCTTCCAGTTCCAGTCTTTGTTAGGTTTGGGATTTTCGGGACACTGTGGAGCTACAAGAATTACATTTTGAAGGTATCCTTTCCTAACTTGAACTGAAGGAGATTCATGATTATCGATTTGTGATATATCATTTTCGCTAGCTTCTCCTCTGCCATGCAGGAAAAGAAGAACAGGCGTTTCAGTTGTTTTATCTGAAGGCTCAATAATAAGTGCTTTCATTTTAGTTTGCTCTGAAATAGGAACTGTATCTTTTTTCATTAGTATATCCTTTCATCAATTTTGTTAATTTTTGTTAGCTAAACCCGAGTATAAACACCTGGGTTAGAACGACCTGGAACACCTTCTATCTTAAATCGGCTAGCTCGACCATCTGCATAACGGCCTAGATGAATATGTGGGCCACCTGTTGCAGTATTTGAACCATGCCAAATTACTTCGTAATCATCTTTTACTAGGTTGCTGGATCTTAAAGCAAAAAAAACTTCTTCATCCCTTAATCCATCTACGCCAAAGTCAACAGCACGACGAGCAAGATGGAGGCTTGCTTTGCTTCCTCCTAAAGGAACATAGTTGCGATCACCGCTAGTTACTGAAATATTGCGACCAAAAAAAGCTGCTATCTCTTCTAGCTTTTTCTTCAATATAGGATCAGAAACGGTTTTACCATTATATGAAATAGTCCCGCGTCTTAAAATTTCTGGAGTATTATTTATTTGATCAGATGAACCCCGATCTGTTTGGTTACTTGTGTTATCTACAACAAAACGTTTTGAGCTAGCCATTGATGCACGCATTTTGGCCCAAGTATTAGGCCCAACAATACCATCAGCCTTTAACCCTTTTGATTTTTGCCAATGTGCAATAGCTTTGGCAAAAGCTTTTTCATCAGGACTAGTTAAAAAGCTTACTATATTATCAAACTGATTTTGCCAGCCTAAAGATTGTCCATATTGTTTGTTAAGTCTTATTGCTTTATCCAGATCAATAGATTGAGAAGATATAGCGTTAGAAAACTCTGCAAGTTGTGTTTCATCTGTCAATGGAGAAGACACTTCATTTTGATTTGTTTCCCAAGGTTGATCAGTTAAACCGAACTGACGTTTCAAATCAAAATTAGTTTTATGTACAACACCAACACCATTTACTATTGTCATACGTCGTTGTCTAACATCCTCTCGCCACTCCGGTTTTACAGTATTAGCAACAACATTGGCTATTATTTCAAGCTTTTCTCTTTCTGTAGGAGGTCGGGAGAATTTCTTTTCTACTTCCAAGTAAGCTTTACTTATAAGACTAGCCCTTTCAGCCTTATTAAGCCACTCTTGCCCATTCTGAGTTACGTTATCAAATATCAATGCAAACCCTCGCTCACTTTTTAAACCTAATTTGCGTGCTTGATTACCAACATAACTCATCAGTTGGCGAACGCTAGCAATTTGTATTTGTTGGAAGTTAGGATCATTGCCAAGCTGCTTAAAATAACTTGCCCAAGGTTCAATGATTTTTTTCTTGTTGTCATTGATAGAATAAGCAAACTTTATTTGCTCATTTTTTGGCATTACTAATACTTTACGAAGAACATTTGCATGAGAGCCAAAAACCATATCAAAACTTTTAGGGTATTTTTTATCAAACTCTCTTAGTAATTTTATAAGTGATCCTGTTCCAATGTTCCATTGAAGTAGTCCAAAAGATAAACCTTGCCCATCAAAATTTCCTGCAAGCGCGGCAAAATTTAAAGGTTTGCCCGTTTCAAACATAGTTGTTATACGTAAAGCTTTTTCTTGAATTGGTGTTAAGCTAGATAGCTTACTAAAACTGGTTGTAGGTGCAAAATTCTCTTCAAACTCATAATTAAAAAGATCAAATTCATCGTCAAAACTAAAATACTCTTTAGAAGGTGCTGATTTTCTTCTAGTTATCATAAAATTTATCCTTTATTTTTCCATTTAACCTTTTTGTTGTAAGCAAAAGTTTTTCAACAAGATAATCTAAGTCTTCAATACAATGTTGTGCAGTAATTAGAAAGCTAATACTTTCCTGTTGCTCCTTATGGTTTGTATGCAAAACAGTTTTAATTCCTAGATTAAGTAAGTTGTTATGTATCCATAAAATATCTGCTTTGTTTGCAGATGATAAAGACATTGTTTTTACGGGAAAAAAACCTTTTGTAATAGGTAGATTTGATTTTCTTAACTTCTTCAAAAAATGGTAAACCAGCAATGCTAAACGCTGTCTCAGGTTATGACCGTTACTCTCATTTATATCAAGTGCTTGTTCGGCTGCATGCAGTAGCCCTATAGCAGGTGGACTACAATGTAACCGTATCTTGCTTTTTGCCTCAAACCCTTTTATGTCTTTACTATTTCCTGCTAGAACTGCAATAGGAACTCCAAAGCTTTTAGCGAGTGAGCAAATTACCATGACATTAGGGTTATCAACAGCAAGATAATTAAGTATTCCACCGCCACCTTTACCATAAGGTGATTTTGAACAAGGATGCTGCCCCAAAACACCAATAGCTTGAGTATCATCTAAAATCAATCTACCGCCAAAATTCTCAATACATTCTAAATATTCCTTGATAGGTGCAGGACTACCACAACCAGGACAAAACCCATTAGCTATTACTATAGGAAGTCTTTTTTTGAGTGCATCCTTTTGCAAATGTATTTCTAAGGCGTTAGGGTCATGATGTTGAAAAATATGCACAGGCACGCCGCGCATAGCCGCACGCTCGACACCCCATTGCGCTATGGGATAAGCACCTCTATCAAGATAAATAGAAACCTTGTTATTATTTGTTATCCCAAACAAATCCCAAAAAAGATGCAATGTAGAGGTTGCAAGTGTTGCACGCTCACAACCTATTAGCTTTGCTAATCTACTTGCCAACTTATGAGTAATAAGCGGTTCATCCAAAGCTGCTGGTTTGCCTAAAGAAAGCGTTTCCCAAGGTTTAAGTGACCAGCTAGAATGTTGCAAACCAAGATAAAGCGAAGAAGTAAAGTCGAGCATTGGCTGTTTGTTTCATCTACCACCCTGTGTTACTAGTTGTCTTTGTAGAAGCGTTGAAGGTTTTTCGCTTCTATATTGTGCATTAGGATTGGTTAAATCAACACTAGTTGCGATTTGATAAGCATAAACATAGCCTTGGATTTGTTCGCGCCAATATCTTGCCCAAGTTTTTGCATCCTCAGAAATAAGTTGGCTCCAATTACCATGACGAATTGAAAGTATTAATTGCTCTCCATGAGTTGCAAGATCATGAAAATGAGTAACACTAGTATTTGTCCAGCCTTGTAATCTTTTCATTGCATCTACAGTACCCATCCAGGCTTCCGAATAAGGTATCATTTTTCTACCGCGCAAAAATTCTTGTATTTCTGGTCGGCCAAGTAACCATTGTTGTATTAACATTTCTGCTCTAGCTGTCCAGGGTAAATCACCATATTGATTATGCGCACCTTCGGCCAGTAAAAGATGAACTTGTTTAAGCGCATTAAATAGGGGAAACGCATCAGAAACTACTTGTTTGTTATCATCTTCTTTGAAGAAAATGGAACACTGATAGAGAAGATTATGGAAAGCTTCAAGAAATTTTGACCGACTATCAGCAGACCTTAACTTAGGAATAGCTTTTCCAACAAGAGTTATTCCATAGTGATGATCATACTCATATGCACGTCTAATAATTGTTAAGTGGTTATTTTTGTCTTGTATATAACCCCACAAAAAATTGTTCAAAGACCATAAAGGATCTAGTTCAAGTTCAGCTAAAGGATCAGCACTATCGCCCCGTTTGAGGTTTTGAAACCTTAGACTAATTGCATTTATAGTTTGTACTAACATACCTTCTTCATGCCAGTATGACCAAATTAATTCAGGCAAACATAATTTTTCCCATTTTTCTATTGTAGTAGGCTTGATTGGTAATTTAGAAAATGGCTCTAATTTGGAAATTGATTTCTTTAGTTTTCCAAAAACTGCTTCAAACTCAAACTTAACCGCATCAAAACTATTTATAGACTTTCTTATAGAGTCTTCTGCTTTACTTATGGCAGATGAGATTTCTTTAACTTTTTGATCATCGGTTTTGCTAGCAGTTGCCCCCAAAGCCTTTAAATCCCCTTTTGCTGCTGCCACAAAAGTTTTCGCATCACTAATTCCACTTATGCTGGGGAATTCTCTTTCAATGCCTTGAAGAACTCCTTCTATTTTATCCATTCCTTTTGAATCTACTATGGTTTTACCCGCTGCAACCGCACTAGTAAAAACACCAACTTTCGCTGCTGAGTCTTTTGCAGAGTCAAAGTTGCTTTTAAAATCAATCAATTTCTTTTGTTCTTCTTTTGCATCTAAGGTGGCGGGATCAAAGTCTTTCCTGATAGGTTCCATTTTGTCCAATATTTTTTGGATTTCTCCATCTGCTACTGAAGGTATCTTATCTCCTGTAAGCTTAAATAAAATGGTTTGAATGAAATTCTGATTCTTGTTACCAAGGTACTTTGCTAATTCTTTAGCTATATCATCCAAAGACTTTGGAGGATAATCATAGTCATTCCCTTTTATTGATCTATAAATATCTGTAGGATTACTAATTAAGCCTGCTGATCTAAGCTTACCTCCTGGGTCTATTTGATTAAGAACCCCGCATTGCAAAAGTAAAAAAACTTCTGTTGCGCATTTCAGCAGATCGTAAGCATCAACTTGGTTAAAACTATTTTTAGCCCTGCTCATCACATCATGTTCAGGAATTGTTGTGCCTTCTCCTAGTATTTTGTTAATAAACTTACAATATATATCAAAAGATGATATCTCTGTACGAACCTTTATAGCTCTCCAAAGCTCAGTTCCTTCATCTTGTTTTATAACAGATGTACTCATATTTATCTCCTTAAAGTGAATTTGCGTAAGTGTTTTAAAAAGTAGTCCTCAGCTATATGCAGCAATTTGCTGAGACATCTAAAGAGTTTCGCACTGCCCAATGTGTGAGAAATTTTCCAATTAATTGGCTTTCTTCTTGTGGGTCAATCATACCGTCAGCTAGTGCTTGACCTATTGCAGCAAAAAAGAATGTGGGCGAAGCTTTACGCATTTCTGTTGGGCGTTGGTGCCAAAACTGATAATACTTGGTTAAAATTTGTGGGTGACGCTTTGCTGAAGATATTGCTTCAATTAAAGATTTTCCCCTTAAAGCTTGCGGTCTATGGCTCAACATCACAGAAATAAACTCAGGCATAGTTTCTTCAAGAATGTTAAGAATGCTTTGTTTTTCATTGCTAAGGCCATCTACTGGATACAATGACTCCCAAAGTTCCGCCATGTTTCTCCATTGTGGATGCGGATAAAGAGCATCTCCTATTGCACAACTTAGCTTAAGTCTTATCCAAGGGATTGGATGTGGATCTTCTACATTCAAACGAAATACAAATGCTTTAGGAAAACTGATTACACCCATTAACCCAAGTACAGAAACAACACCTACTTTAGCTACTGACCAAAAATCTGCTAAGATTTCTGAAATCCATCGGTCATATAAAAACCAAGCAAGTTTGTTGTTATTTTTTCTCTGGATATTTTGTAAAACTGAGCGTAAAGAGTTGACAGCATCAAGAAGTGCCATAGATTGATGACCAACTTCATGACATAGAGAGCCTACTATGGTACTAGACAACATACGTTCCCAAGGAATACGTATAATACCTACAGGATTTTCTCCGCCGCCAGGCATTTTTGTTTTTGCACGACGAATAGCTGCACCATAGCCCCTATCTAAATAGCAAATAATAGGTAAAGCTTTATAGTAATCTCCTGGTAAAGAAAGCGCGTCAGCAGCAACAATATCTAAACCTGCTAACAAAACACCTAGATCGTGTTGACTACGCTGTGTAAGGACATCTGCAAAAATATCGAATTGAGAAAGTATTTCATTAAACTTTAACCTTAAGAAGGCAAACCTTCTTTGAGCTTCAGAAGGAGGAACATCAAGACATTCAAAGCTTCTTAACCATTCAATATATTGCAAAATCATTTCACGCAGTCTTCTACGCTCACTAGATAAATAACCTTCTATTGCAAATTGGGCATTTGGTGAAATTGCTGCTGCTATTACCATTGGTGTATGCAACACAAAAGGTTTTATTCCTGTAAGCCTAGTGAGCAAGGCATATGCTTCTCGCTCTAGTATTTTGGTAGTAGTTAGGGTAATCATATATCAAACTCCAAAAAGAATGATTTTGTTACCTTGGCGTACCCAGCGACCACTTCGGCTTCCTTTTAAGTCAGTTCTATTTCTTGTTTGCGAGCTACCTTTTTGCTTAAGCAATCCTGGAGCATATTGTTTTGCAGCTTCAGTTATAGCGGCAGTTGCTGCGCTACGAGGATCCATATTTGATGGCATTTGAGCTACTTTTTGAGCCGCACTTCCAGCCAATTTGACATACTGGCGAGCTACTTCAAACTCTTGATCCTCTGGACTCATACCTTCAAGTTCTAAACCAAATGCTTTGCCTGCACTTGAGGCTAAACTACTTCCAACTACTCCACCTAAACCAGGAACAACTAAATTCCCTAATGTACCTCCAACAATAGGAAGAGCTTTTTTAGCTACACCTTTTAAGATTCCTCCTAATGCTTTTCCTGCTGAAGATTTGAAAAATCGTTTAGCACCTCGTCCTATTTTCTTAAACAAATCACCAAGAAATTGCTCAAGTTCTTCATCTGTCGAAACCTCAAGCAGGTCTGCTGCCATTTCCATTTCTTCATCTTCACTAAAAGGGCTTTGCTCTGAATCACTAAACATTTCAGATTCTTGACCAAATTCAAATTCCAATTCTTCATAACTATCTGTTTCAAGCTCATCGGCACCTGCTCCAAAATGGTTTTTTGTAAGATCTATGTCGTGCATATTTATCTCCTTTTGAAATTAAATTAGGTTATGTTTGTTTTTACTTGTCATTAGGTAAAGACAAGTAATTTGCCAAACTAACTAGTTGAAAAATATAGTTTTCCGTTTTGATTTAGCACTATAAGTTAATAACATTAATTTATATATATAAACATAATATTATTAATACTTTATAAGTACGCTATATTTGCTTAGGGTGTAATATAAGATAGATAGACGTAAAAGCTTTTAAATTACATACAAAAAATAATTAAGTTTTTGTAAATTTTTCCGCTTTTTTGGTTTTAAAGATTTTGGTGCAATTAAGGAGATTTTTGATTTGCGTTTTGAATTTGTGGAAATAAAATTTTGTTAGATTTTTGGTGCTTATATTGAAGGTTTAAGTCATTCTTATTACAGCATTTATTACTAAAAGTAAATAAACTGCTAGAGTTTGATTTGGATTAAAAAGTAACCTTGTTTAAAAGTCTGTTTTTGCTGGATTAACAGCAAACCGGCTGCTATAAACAGTATCGTAATATTCTCGATAAGCTTGAGTAGATCGAGTATCTGCTAACCATTCAATATTTCTTAAATACCAATCTATTGTGCGTCGTAAGCCTTCTTCAAAATCTATTTGGGTATGCCAGGTTAATTCACGTTGCAATTTTCCTGTATCCAAAGCATAGCGACGATCATGGCCTAAACGATCATTAACAAAAGTAATAAGTTTTTCTGGACGATCTAGCATTTTTAATATTCGGCGAATGGTTTCTAAATTAGTCCTTTCACAATTTGCACCAACATTATAAATTTGCCCTGATTTACCCTTAAGTAACACTTGGTAAATGGCTTGACAAGCATCTTCAACATAAATCCAGTCTCTAATATGTAGTCCATCACCATAAACCGGCAAGGGCTTAAACTCTAGAGCATTAGAAATAATTAATGGAATAAGTTTTTCTGGAAATTGACAAGGCCCATAACAATTAGGTAATCTAACTGTCAGTGCTGGAAATTGATGAATATTGTAAGCAGCATATACTAGATGTTCAGCCGCAGCTTTGCTTGCTGCATAAGCGTTACTAGGTGATACAGGAGAATTTTCCCGTAAAAAAATACCTGGCAGTAGATTGCCACCTACTTGATAAGTTGAAACATAAATAAAGCGAGAAACTTTTGCTTCCCTGGCAAAATCTAGTAGTAGTTGTGTCCCAAAAATGTTTGTGACTACAAAAGGGGCAGCGTCTAAAATACTTCTATCAACATGTGTTTCAGCAGCAAAATGAACTATTGCTTCTACTCCATTTAGTACTTGTTCTACATGATCAGGCTGACAAATATCCCCTAAATAGAATCTATACTTAGGCTTATTTGCCACGTCAGCTAAATTTTCAGAATTACCTGCATAAGTAAGTTTATCCAGGTTAATAACTTCATGTTCAGGATGATTTAGTAGTAACATACGAATAAAGTTACTACCAACAAAGCCTGCTCCACCAGTAACAAGTATTTTCATACCAAATTAAAGTCCGTCACTACTAATTTAATCTATTGTAAATTTGGCTATAATAGCGGTATTTAGACTAAGAAAAAACCTATTATTACAAAATTTTTAGATTTACTTAGAAAAATTTTGATATATATATGGGTTTTACAGTAATACTATAGCTTAATCTCAAAGTTAATAATATAGTTTGTACATCTTTTCTTTTTTACTGCTCATCCCAAAAATACTATGCTTATTAAATTATGGAAAATATTACTATTTATATTATTATGCTTGTCCATTTGTCAATTTATCTATGGACAAACTATTAATAATACTTTAACTTTTCAAGCCTTAAATGGGGGTAATGTTAGTCTTACTCAATATCAGGGCCAAATAGTAATTATTTCTTTTAGTGCCAAAGGCATTCCTCTTACACAATTTGAATTACCACAATTAGAAAAACTAGCTTCTAAATTTGCTAATGAAAAAGTTTCTGTAATTTGGATTAGCACTAATAGCAATCGCCAAAAGTCATCTGTTTTTGCTTCTAGCCAAGACTTAGAAAAAATTGCAAATGACTATCCACATTTAACAGTTTTACGAGATCTAGAAGGAACTATTTTTCAAAAAATTGGCGGAAATACTCTCCCTACTATCTTTGTACTAGATCAAAATGGCCGTATGGTTGGTCGTTCCCGTGCTGGAATTGATCCTCAAGCCAATTTAGTTAACGATTTAACCCCTGTCATTAATAAATTACTTGGTCGTTAATGTTAGTTGGAAAAAATTACTTATAGATAACTTTACTGTAAAAAACCCTAATAATTAAAATCTTAATAAAAAATTAACATTTTAATTAGATTAGTTGGCCTATAATTACCATAACTTCTTCAAAAAAGATCACTAAGCGTTAAAATTTTATTAAGATCCTAACAAATTCTTGCCGATTTTAACTATCTTTTAACTATGTAAAATATACATCCCTTTGTTATCATTCTCACTAGGTTTGTAACTAGGTTTAAGTACAGTAATATAATCCATAATTAATAATTCACTAATAATTGTCTTAAGTAGGTTAACTATATTTTCAGTTAAAATTACCTAGGCATTATTCTTATTACATTTATATTGATATATTTATTCTAAGTAAATCATTAAGCAATATGAAAAACTCTATTATCTTTAACAAATTAAAACAAAATAAAGGTCTTAGCTTAGTAGAACTTTTAATTGTAGTTTTACTAATATTAGCTTTTAGTTTAATTGTAGCTAATGGTTATCGCTCTATAGCAAGACGTAACATTGTACAAAGTGAAGCAATAAATATTGCTACTAGACTAGAACAACTTAGAAATGCTGCTGTAACACAAAAACGTGTTGTTATTAGTGCTACAGATCCTAGTAGTCGTGGGACACAATACCGCATCCGTTTTAATCCTGTCATTAATGGAGTTAATTGTAATTGTTTAGTAGCAGAGTATTATAACACTAGTCTTACTACTCCTGCTTGGGTAGCGGCACCAGAAGTTAGCGGTGTTCCAATACCATTAAGTAATCGTGTACGTTTTGGGATAGACGCACTTACTCCAACAGTTACAGCCATTCCTGTTGATCAACCTCTTTGTAGTCCATCAAAACCAATACAAGCAGGCCAGGCTTGCAATTCGACCATTCAAGAAGGCGAAATACGTTTTAATAGCCAAGGATTTCCAGTTGCTACCAACACTGCTGCGCCACCTTCAGCACCTAGAGCAGCAAATGCCATTTATATTAATGATGGTAGAAGCTCATATGCTGTAACACTTAATATTTTAGGTAGGATACAAATTTGGGCATATGATCGTGGTTTTTCAAACCAATGGATACCTATTTCAGGTACTGGTAGATAGCTTATTTTTTAGGAGTTTTTATGCGCTTGCGTTCAAAACTAAAAGATTCTCGTGCTTTTACTTTACTAGAATTATCCGTTGCTTTATTGGTTTTTTTTATTGGCATCCTTGGACTACTACAACTAATAGTAATAACTATTAATTCTAACCAACGTAACCGAGATATTGCTTTAGCTACATCTTTAGCACAACAAAAATTAGATCAGCTATTAAGACCAGAAATTATTTGGACAAGCGCACCTCTTAATAGAGGTGGAATAATACCTAATAGCCCTAATTCTAATCCTTTTGCTGCAACAAATACGGCTCCTGTTTCAGGTTATGTAGAGTTTTTTCAATATAACGGTACAGCCGTAAGTCCCTATACACCTCCATCAGCAGGAACTTCAATAACAGCACCGCCAAATACAACTTATTTTATCCGTCAATGGCAAGTTTGTGATGGTTGTGGAGGTGTAACAGACCGTTGTAGCCCAACATCAACAGCTTGTACACCATCACCTGTACTAAAGAAAATTACGGTAACAGTCACGGCTCTTAGCCCAACTCTAAGAAATAATTTACCTTCCGTTACAATATCAGCATATAGATCTAGGATTGGTTAAGCAGGAATAACTATGTTAAAGAAAAACAAAAATAATAAAGGCTTCTCTTTAATTGAATTGCTAATAACTTTAGCAATCCTTTTAATAGTTTCTGCTGTTATTATTAGTGCATTTACTAGTACAGTAAAATCTCTACGCAGAGAAACCGGTATTGCTCAAAGAGATTCTGATGTTAAACGAGCTTTACAACTTATGTCTTTGGAACTTGAGCAAGCTGGCACAAGTCCAGACATTCTTAACTCTACATCTGCTAACCCTACACCTACAACATTACAAAATGCTACTAATGTAACTGCAACAGTCTATCCATCTACTTTTAATAATTTATCTTTAAGCAATGCAACTAGCGGTTTTTCAATAAGAGGACTTTATCCTGGTCGTCGGCTAATTTTAGGACTACCTGAAGGCTCAAATAATTCCCAAACCCTTCAAATAGCATCTTTGCCTAATAATTGTACCAATCCTTGTGCAATTTCTGTTACAAACAATGGAGCAAAAAATCATCCTGCGGCTACTCCTGTAAGTTCTCCTTCTCTACCATTAATGTTTGGTATTCTTAATCCTCCACCTCTTTCTACTGGAGGAATTTTACCTCTTACAACAACCAGTAAAGCACCTGTTTCAAGGATTGGCTTTGTAGGTGATATTTTAGGTAATGGTAGACTTCACTATGTAGAATATACATATGATGACCAATCCGATAGAATATATCGTTCATTAACTCCACTTGATCCTAATGATCCAGATAATGCAGCACTTAATCCTAATGCTCCAAATAAAGCACCTGCTACAGTATTGCTTGATAATGTCCTTGATGCTTCATTTACTATTAATTACTACAGTATTAATGTACCAATTCCTGTTTCAGTTCTTGTTTCTGTACGAGTAAGAAGTAATGTTGCAGAAAGGCGTACAGGAACACCAACTTTTAATGAAATAACTAGCACTTTGGAAATAGTCCCTCGCGCAACAGCAGCAGCAGCTTTAATTTTTGCTAATGGTGGAGAACAACCATTAAGAGCAATGGCCCCCCCTTGTAATGGTACAGGAACAGGCACAGGATACCCGCCTTGCAATGGGTGGAACACTAATAATTGGCCTTGGTGGAATCGGGTTATAACCAATTTTACAGCAACAACTTTTAATGGTATGTCACAAGATTTACCATAAAATTTATTATTCTATATATTTAATTACTTATTTTTCAGTAATTTA
The DNA here is from genome assembly GCA_964492845.1 of uncultured Clostridia bacterium. Lineage (GTDB taxonomy): Bacteria > Acidobacteriota > Blastocatellia > Chloracidobacteriales > JADJPF01 > JADJPF01. The sequence goes on along the minus strand of CAZBMZ010000006.1, from coordinate 26,542 downwards.
GGAGCAAAATAATTATGAATATGAAAACTGCAAAACTTATAGGAAAGAAATTAAAAAAACATCTTAAAAAAATCAAAAAACAAACAGGTGCAGCACTAGCAATTGTCTCTTTAATTTTGCTTGTATTAACTATTTTAATTATTTCTGCCCATTACACTACAATTGTTCAAACAACTTCTAGCGCAAGTTACCGTGATAATACCCAAGCATTTTATGTAGCAGAAGCTGGTATTCAACGCTCTTTAGATTGGTTTATCCATCGTTATACTCAAGCAGGACTGCAACCTAGTCCTTCTAGCCCACCTGATTGGTCAGCAATTGCCACAACAGAAAAAATTCCTACAGGAACCTCTGGTCAAGGAGATGCCCTTTATCCTAATAGAATGGGAAATGGCAATATGGTGATTTTAACTAGTGAGGTAGGCACCCCTGTAGCAACATTTCCTATAATTACTAAAACAGGTGGCCCGCTTAGTGGAACACAAGTAGATATGGTTTCAGATTTTCGTGATTACCTAAATCAAACCAATAATTTTACTAGTAGTGCAACTACCTCTGCTTCGGGAGCATTAAGAGGTCGTTATTCAGTAACTGCAACACTGCTTTCTACTAAACTAATTTCTGGTTTTACAGGACAATCCCAAAGAGTAGAAAGATGGAAAATTACCTCTGTTGGTACTTGGGCAAACTATCCAGGCAGTTCAACTACTCCTAATGCTATATTAGCAAGCGCAGAAAATGTAGCAATAATTGAAACCCTCACTAAACCAGAATTAAGCCATGCAATTTGTGCCAATAAATTCGAGTTTAATTCTGGTACAGATGTAGACAGTTATGATTCTGGTGATGGTGCTTTTGGTGGTACAAACCAAAATGGAACAACGGCTATAGGCGTATTTAATAGCACTCCAAACACTAATCCTGATCAAGATTTTATTCGTGGCGGGCAAACCCTTCCTGGAGGTCAGTTTGATATTCCAGCACCTCCATCTGCTAACTTTGGTTGTGGTCAACCAGGTGTAGCTTGTGGAACTAATTTCTGCCCAGATCCACCACCTATTCCAGCATTTTCTTTACCTCCATTTACTGCTGGAAATGCTCCTGCTAACAAAGGGGCAGCCTCTGCCCCAACCTATACAGCTATGTCTACACCTGCGGCTTGCTCTCCTACTTGTCCTTCTGCTCCAACAACTTTGGATACTTGTACTGCTTGCGCTCGTGATATTGATCTTGGGGGTAATACTAGTCAAAAAATACAACTTCCTGCTAATGCGGCTGGAGATTATTCTTTCTGGGTAAAAAACTTAACGGGAAACGGTGGTCAAGCTGACCTTACAATTGATAATCTTGCTAATCGCACAGGTGCAGGTACACTAAATATTTTTGTTGATAGTCTAAACACTAATGGGAAAGATATAATTGTCAATTCAAGTGTGCAAAACCCTGTGCATTTTTATGTTATTACTAATTTTTCTTTTGGTGGAAACGCTAAATTTAACCAATCAGAAAATGCTGCTGGAGTAAAAGTTTTTTACATTGCTTCTGGAGAGCGAGATTTAGCTGGAAGCGGTAACCCAGAAATAAGCGGATTGCTTTTTGCCCCTAATGCTACTTTTATAAATAATGGTAGCCCTGCCTTTTATGGAGCAATATTTGCGGATAAATTCCATAGAAAAGGTAATGGCTCTGCACAACAAAACAGTGGTGTTCATTTTGATCGCCAACTATCTAACAATTTTGCAAAAGTATTTAGCTTTGTACCTCAAACCCAAGTAAGAAGAATATACTAATTAAAGGTAGGTAAACGGTGAACAAACTTTCTTCTAAAGAAAGAAAAAATAAAGGGCAAACTGCTAAGTTAAAAGAAACTTTAGCAGAAATGAGCTTTATTGAAGCTAAAGAAGCACTAGAACGAGGTGATCGCAATAGTGCTATTAAGGCTCTTAATGAAGCTATAAAACATTGCCCTGAAAACTCTACTTACTATTTAAAACTTGTTGAAGTTTTAGCTGAAAACTCTAAAACAGATGCAATCAATATTCTTAATACAGCTTTAAAATTTTTTCCTGACGATGTACTACTTAATAATAAATTAAAGCAATTAGAAGATTCCTATCCTGATTTTAATGAAACACAACTTGACTATAACTTAAATGAAACAATGCTTGATTTTGCCCAAGAGCCAGCAAAAAAACTTATATCTTTTCCAGAAAAACCCAAGTCTATATCTATAAACACCCCTCAAATAATGCCAACTCAAGTTAAAACAAATAATTTGGAAGGAGCAGAAACAAAACCTCAGCTTTCATTTGCTGAAAGAAGAAAACAGTTAAAATCCCAAACAGGTAGACTTAAAGAAACCCTAGCAGAAATGAGTTTTATTGAGGCTGAAGAATCTTTAGAACGAGGTGATCAAGATAGTGCTATTAACGCGCTTAATGAAGCTATAAAGAACTTTCCTGAAAATTCAGTTTATTACCTAAAGTTAGCTGATGTTTTAGCTGCAAACTCAAAACCTGAAGCAATTAATATTCTTAATCAAGCTCTTAAACAAGTCTCTGATGTCTCAGAAATTACTGCCAAATTAGCAGAACTACAACCTAAACCTAAACCTAAATCAAATACATTAAATACTAGTAAACCTGCCCCTCTTCCCAATAAAACAGAACCTTTACCTATTAAAACCAAAGTCAAAGATGATTCCGAAGTTATTTTAAGTAGCCCTGATAATAATTTGTCTAATAGCAAAGTAAGCTGTCCCGCGTGCAAACAACTCAATGATATAAACCAAGTTAAATGTCAACGATGTACTAGACCCCTAAGCCGTGTTAGTAGACTTAAAGCAAAAAGTAAAGAAAGTGTCTCAAATCTGTCAAACCGTCTTAAAACTAGAGATATAATTATTCTTATTGGAATAGTAATTATTACTCTAATTTCTTTCCCAATTGCGCAAAAACAAACTGCTTTAGTTGTAAAAATTTTACATCCAAATGATCAAGGCGTACTTTTTAGAGAACAACCTGAATTTCAATGGGATGTAGATATGGAAAATATAGGTTTTCTTTTAGTAGTAGAAAAAGAAGGTAAAACTATTGTTGAACGTTTCACTAGCAACTCATTTTATACACTTTCTTATGAAGAAATAGAACGCCTAGAAACAGGCGAGCTTTACACTTGGAAAGTTATTCCTCTTTCACCAAAGCGTGTCCCCTTAAGTTATAAATCTAGCGTATCAGATTTTCGTGTTGCTGTTAAACTAGAACAAGAATCTGCGAATCAAAATAATCAACAACCTACTAATTAAGCCAAGCCCTAAAGGACTTGGCTATTATCAGAATCCGCTGCGCGGCTTAACAAATAATACTACTAAAGAAATTTTTCTCACTTTTACTAACAGTGTTTTACATTAGTGGTAAATTTTCCCCACTAAACCTATAATAATCTACTGGCATAGTTATTGCTGAAACGACTTATTAGTAACGTCATAAAAAATTAGGATTCCAACAAAAGATGAAGTCTCGAATTATTGCAATTATTGCTAGTGTCTTTATTGGCATTGCTATAGGTATTAGTCTTTACACTTTTGTTTATGCCAAAGGTGCATCATATTTACTTAATGACCCTGCGGCTTGTGCTAATTGCCATATAATGAACGAGCAATATGATGGATGGCTTAAATCTAGTCATCATTCAGTAGCAACTTGTAATGATTGCCATACTCCAGATAGTTTTTTAGGTAAATATGTTTCAAAAGCTTCTAATGGTTTTTGGCATTCCTTTGCTTTTACTACAGGAATTTTTCATGAACCAATACAAATCAAAGCTTATAACCGAGATATTACAGAAAGAGCTTGTCAAAAATGCCATAGAGAAATGGTAGAAACTATCCTAGGTAGTTCAGAAAAAGACCGTCTTTCCTGTTTGCGCTGTCATTCTTCTGTTGGACATATGCACTAAATTTTTGGAGGCAATAGATAAATGTCTGAAAGCTCATCTACTTTTCTTACTAAAAGACGTAAGCTATATATTTTAGCTATAGTTGCGGCTGTTGTAGCTATTGGTAGCACTGCACTGCTTATAAATATTTTAGAACATAAACAAGAAGCTAAAAAACCTTTCCAACTCGTTACAGAACTTAATGATGATATAGACGATCCTGCTATTTGGGGAAAAAACTTTCCACTGCAATATGATGGCTATGCTAGAACAGTGGATCAAGTTCGTACTCGGTTTGGAGGTAGTGAAGCCTTACAACGCACTCCAACAAAAGCAGATCCCCGCTCTATTGTAGCTCAATCTAGGCTAGAAGAAGATCCCCGCTTAAAAACCATTTGGGCTGGCTATGCTTTTTCTGTAGATTTTCGAGAAGAGCGCGGACACGCTTATATGCTTGAGGATCAAACATATACAGAAAGACAAGCAGTTGTTAAACAACCTGGCACTTGCTTAAATTGCCATTCTTCGACTTATACTCTTTATAAAAAATTAGGTAGCGGTGATATTACTAAAGGTTTTGAGCAGCTTAATCAAATGTCTTTTGTAGAAGGTCGTAAGCTTGTAAAACATCCTGTTGCCTGTATAGATTGTCATGACAGTAACACAATGCAGCTAAGAGTAACTCGCCCTGCTTTTATTGAAGGGATGAGAGCCTTAAAGCTTTCTCAAGGAATTGCTGATTATGATGTTAATAAAATGGCTTCTCGTCAAGAAATGCGCTCATTTGTTTGTGGTCAATGCCATGTTGAGTATCATTTCAAAGGGCCAGAAAAACGCCTAACTTACCCTTGGTCAAAAGGCTTAAAAGTTGAAGATATAATGGCTTATTATGATGAAATTAAATTTAAGGATTGGACACATGCTGAATCTGGAGCAGAAACATTAAAAGCTCAACATCCAGAGTTTGAACTGTGGAATCAAGGCATTCATGCCCGTGCAGGCGTTTCTTGTGCTGATTGTCATATGCCTTATAAACGCGAAGGTGCAATGAAAATTACTGATCATCATGTTCGTAGCCCGCTTCTTAATATCAACACCTCTTGCCAAACTTGTCATAAATGGCCTGAAACAGAGCTAAAAGAGCGTGTAGAGCTAATCCAAGAACGTACTTATAAAATGCGTAATATTGCTATGGATGCTCTAGTAGACTTAATTAATGATATAAAAATGGCTCAAAGCCTTGGCAGAACAGTAGAAGAGCTAGCCGTTGCACGAGATTTTCAACGTAAAGCACAATTTAGGCTAGATTTTGTTGAGGCAGAAAACTCAACAGGTTTTCATGCTCCACAAGAAGCAGCAAGGATTTTAGCCGAGTCCATAGACTTTTCACGACAAGGACAAAATGCTTTACATAAATTACCAGCAAAATAACTTATGAATAATAAACTTGGTGCATTAACAGGAATTAAAGTTTTAGATTTGTCTAGAGTATTGGCTGGGCCGTTTTGTACTCAGATTTTAGCTGATCTGGGCGCAGATGTAGTTAAAGTTGAGCGTCCCAAGGTAGGTGATGACACTAGATACTGGGGCCCGCCCTTTACCCCTGACGGCACAGCAGCTTATTTTACTTGCACCAACCGAAATAAACGTTCAATGACTGTTAATCTTAAGTCCAATTTAGGACAAGAAATAATCCTTAAATTAGTAAAACAAAGTGACATTTTGATTGAAAATTATAAAACTGGAGAACTTGCAAAACTAGACTTAGATTATCAGACGTTATCATCAATTAATCCACGTTTAATTTATTGTTCAATAACAGGTTTTGGGCAAAATGGCCCACGTAAGAACGAAGCAGGGTATGATTTTTTAATTCAAGCAATGGGTGGGCTTATGTCCATTACAGGTCAACCAAATGAGACTGAAGGAGGCTTAAAAGTAGGTGTTGCGGTAACAGACCTTTTTACAGGACTTTGGGCTAGTGTAGCGATTTTAGCAGCACTTCAAGCACGCCATACTACTAACAGAGGTCAACACATAGATTTAGCCTTATTTGACTCTCAACTTGCAATGTTAGCCAATGTTGCTAGTAATTGGTTTATTTCAGGCAATGACGCTAAACGTTATGGAAATGCTCACCCTAACCTAGTACCTTATCAAACATTTAATAGCAAAGACGGTTTTTTTGCTTTGGCTGTAGGAAATGACCGTCAATTTGAGCTACTTTGTAAAAAACTTGGAAAAGAAGATATAGCTAAACGGTTTTCAACCAATGCTTTACGGGTAGAAAACCGAGTTGAATGTGTCCAGCTATTACAAGAAATTTTCTCTCAAATGACGCAAGTAGAAATTATTTCTCTTTGCAATAGCTTAGAAATTCCAGCAGGTGCAATAAATTCTGTAGCTAAAGCCTTTCAAGACCCACAAACACAAGCTAGAGAAATGATTGTTAAGCTAACTAATAGCTTTGGCGTAGAGATTCCAACAACAGGATCGCCTATAAAAATGAGTGAAACCCCTGTTAGCTATCATTCTGCTCCGCCGTCATTAGGTGAACATACCGAGCAAATACTAAAAGAGTTGGGCTATTCTTTGGAGGAAATTCAAGACTTAAAGGAGAAACAAGCTATTTAAGGCTTCTCACCAGACGAAACCCTACACCATTAACCCTAACATCAGGCGTAAGAGTGGCACGATTTGCTAATCGAGAATGGGTAGCTGTATGAAGCCAGCTACCGCCGCGAGCAATATGAGATGTTCCCATTTTGGCCCCTTTTGGATCTATTTCTGCCACACTTGAATAGTCTCCATACCAATCTTGACACCACTCCCAAACATTCCCATGTGTATCATATAGTCCCCAAGCATTAGGTTGTTTTTGTCCAACTATATGTGTTTGTGCTTCAGAGTTTTTTCCATACCAAGCCATTTTATCTAAATCTCCGGCATGTTTACCTTTGCTACCTGCACGAGCAGCATATTCCCATTCTGCTTCTGTAGGCAGACGATAAGTTTTTCCTGTGAATTTTGACAACCTTGCACAAAACTCTACAGCCTCGCCCCAAGTTATTTTTTCTACAGGCAAATTTGCCCCCTTAAAATCAGAAGGATCTGCTATTAAAAAAGTGTTTATCATTGGTAGATTTGCTACTGCATTCCATTGTGCTTGTGTGACTTCATATTTTCCTATGTAAAAAGGGGAAACTGTAACTGGATGTAACTTTTCATCTGCATTACGCCCTTCTTCACTTAAAGGAGATCCCATTTCAAATGCACCTCCTTCTATTTTCACCATTTCTAATGTTACACCATTATCTAATGTTTCTACAGTTATATTTTTATCTACTTTATTTTCTATTTGAGTATTTTCTATTTTATTTTTTACTTCTTTAATATTTGTTTTTTGTTCTCTTAATACAAGCCTTCCTTCTTTTAAGTCTATAGGAACTTTTTCTTTTACAATTAAAGCTACTTCCTCTGGAGATCTATTTTCTACAACTACATTCCATATTCTTATAGTTTTATCTAAACTAGTAGTAACTACTTTTTTTCCATCATTAGAAAATTTTGCATTAACCAACCCCGCTTCATGTGCTGAGAGAGTTACTAAAAATTTCCCTGTTGATTTATCCCAAATCCTAGCCGTGTTGTCATAAGAGCTAGTAATTATTAACTCTCCATTTGGGCTAAATTCTCCTGTTGCTATATCCTGCTCATGCCCTAGCAATGTACTAATTAAATTACCTGTTTCTGTGTCCCAAAGACAGGCAGTTTTATCTTTGCTGGTAGTTAATATAGTTTTTCCATCCAAGCTAAATTTACTGCTAGTGATTCCATTTTTATGAGCTATTAATGTGGGAAGTAATTTATTATCAGATATTTGCCAAACTTTTGCGGTTTTATCAGCACTTCCTGTAACTAGTAGTTTGTCATCTGGGCTAAACATAACACTATTCACACTTGCTTGATGAGCATTTAATGACGCTTTTAAGCTTGCATTGCTGTTATCCCAAATTTTGACGGTTTTATCTGCCGAAGCAGTAGCTATTAACTTACCATCATTACTATAAATTGCAGCATAAATAGCACCTTTATGGCCTGTTAAAGTATTTATTAATTTACCTGTTGTAGAATCCCAGATTTTAGCCGTGTTGTCATAACTTGTTGTCAATATTTGCTTTCCATCTGGGCTAAAAATAGCTGTTCTTAAACCGTCGGTATGACCTTCAAGAGTTGCTATCAAACTTCCATCTTGAGTTTTCCAGATCTTTGCAGTGTTGTCTAAGCTAGCAGTAACAATAAGTTTTCCATCAGGGCTAAATTCTGCTGTTAGTAATGTATCTTTATGACCTGCAAGGGTGAAAAGTTCTTTTCCATCAGTAACTTGCCAAATTTTAGCAGTTTTATCAGCACTAGCACTTACTACTAGCTGATCATCTGGACTAAAAGCTGACATCATTACCGCGTCAGTATGGTTATTTAGAACAATAGGAGGACGACTTTCTACTTTTGCTAAAGCTATTGAAAGCATATATCTTAAAGGCAAGGTGCTGGCCCCTTGTGCATAAGCTTCACTAAGATAAACTGCTGCATTATCTAAATTCCCTTTTAGAATTTCTTGCCGTCCTTGCTCTTCATAAAGTTCTAATGTTCTTAGCAATTGTTGTTTTGTTTTTTGTTGCTGATAAAAAAGCAGTGTTGAGCCAAATGTTAAAATCAAAATTGCTGCTATGACTAAAGCTTTTTTTATCTGTTGGTTACGGTTTGCGTCTGACAAACTTAAGCCAATAAATTCTTCTTCTAGTTCTGTTAGTTTTCCTTTGTAATGTATTCGCCAAAGTTGATATTCTGTGAGTACTTCATCACGCCATAGCAAACCCTTTGGACGTTTTCGCTCTTGCCATTGACGTGCCGCGCTACGAAGTTGATCACGAAGTCTTGCACCTTCTGCCGTCTCTTGTCTCCATTTAACAAGCCGAGGCCAAACAGAAATTAATGCTTCATGAACTATCTCAATTTTGTCTACTTCTTTTTCTCCTTCGGTAGCAACTAAAAGCCTTGCTGAGATTAACTTTTCTAGCACCGTTTCGCTATCATTAGTTTTTCCAAGTAGTTGCAAAATTTCGGGACGTGTAAGAACTGCTTTTGTACCTTCACTTGTGATTAAATGACGGAAAGCCTCTCTTACAAGAAGTTGTTCTGTTTGAGACATTTGCATCAATATTTCTTCAGCGTGACGAGCTAAAGCACCTCCTACCCCTCCCATCAATTCATAACTTCTGCGGCGTAGTTGCTTAAACTCTTTGTCTCGTTGCTCCCAAAGCTTTGAGGCTGTAAAGGCTATTAAAGGCAACGCACTTGTTTGACCAGCAACAGCATCCACTATTTCTACAGGAAGTTCTTGATCATCAAATTCATAGCCTGCTCGCTTGGCTGGTTCTGTAAGTATTCTAAGTAGTTCTGTTGTATCAGGAGTAGTAAGTATTTCTAAACCTTGAGTTAAACGGTCTTTTAGACCTTTTAATTCTTTAACTCGGACAAGAAAATCGTCTCTCATTGTTAAAACTACTCTGATTGGGTCTTCTTCAGAACTTGCTGCTAGGGCTATTGCATCTACATAAAGGCGTTGCTCTTGTTTATCTAAACAAAGCGTAATTATTTCCTCAAATTGGTCTACTACCAGCAATAACATAGATTTTTGTTTGCTAGCAAATTGTCTTAGGATTTTAGCTAAGTATTTTTTATCTTTTTGTAGTTCTGTTCTTAAGTCTGTTAGTTCAACTCCAAGTTTTAAGAGCTTTGCAGCAAGTGTAGCCAAAGGAGATAGTCCAGGGCGGATGGTTAAAACTTGCCAATTTTCAGCAAGTGAAGCAATAACGCCAGCTTGAATAAAGGAGCTTTTCCCTGCTCCAGACGGCCCAACCACTGCTAGAAGTGGCTGAATACGCAAGCGATTAAGGAAATTTATTGTTTCTTTTTCTCGTCCAAAGAATAGTGCAGAATCCATTGAAGAAAATGTTGTTAGTCCTAAATAAGGAGATTTTTCTATCAACATTCCTGTTTGTTTTTTTTCTTCTTCTGTTAGGAAATGTTCTTTAAACCACAACCAAGGGGATTCCTCTTCTATTTCAAAGCCACTTGGAAAGGAAACTAGTTTTGTTCCAGTTCGTCCCTTACCTTCTAGTAAAAATACTTCTGGCATCGCGCCTGGCGTTGGTCTAGTAATTTGTACTAGGGGCCAAAGAGATAATACAAAATAACCTTGTGAGTCTACTAAAACAACTTTGGCATTATCTAAATTATTGTTTTTTATTGCTATTGTGCCAGTTTCTTTTAAGCTCCCCATCCATTTTGTTGCTTGTTGGTTTTCAGGAAGCACTAAATAATAACTACTTAACCAATTTGTTTCTTTTAACAAAATATTTAATTTAGTTAAAAACTCATTTAATAAATTAATTAGTTCTTCTTCAGCTAAAGAGGCACTAGAGTCTATTTCATGATGTAGTTGTAACAGGTCAGCAAAGACTCCTGTAAAAGAGCTAAGATTTTCACTATCTGAAGCAAAAAATAGGTTTACAAGTTCTGGAATAGGATAAACATCTCTTTTTTTAGCAAAAGGACGGCATAACTCTCTAGATAATTCTGCCCATTGTAAATTGCTTAAGCTTTGTTTTCGTAAATCTGCTAGAGCTTTATTTATTAATTCATTATTTTCTTGATTGCTATTAATACGGGAATAACTTGCTAAAGTCAAAATACTTACATATCTAACTAAAACACTAAAAACTAGTAAAACCCTATCCCGAAATTGATAAACATTTCGTGCGGCTAAAAGGCTAGCAACCGTGTCTGCTATGGGTTTAGGTGCATTTGTTAGAAGGTCTTCTTTTAAGAATTCATTTAGTTGAGGTAAATTTATTTGTTGTTCGCTAAAGCCTGCTGCTTCACGAAATTCTTTAGCAAACTCTAAAGCTGATTGATAACGCTTTTCTGGGCTTTTAGCCATAGCTTTAGCAATTATACTATCTAAAACTGGCGAAAAAGCTTTGTCCAAAGGCGGTACAGGCTTACTTTTATGAGCAAGTGCTAAATCATATCCAACTTCACTAAAAGGAGGTCGAGCAGTAAGTAATTCATAGGCAATAACACCTAAAGAATAAATATCGCTGTGAGTATCTGCTTTAACTGCATTTTCCCATAACTCTGGAGCCATATATCTAGGCGACCCCATCATGCCTTCTGTAACTACAAAATAGCGATTTTCTTTAGTATCATTGTCTATTCCAATTAAAGTAGGAATTTGGCTAGCAATTTCTTTGTCCAATTCATTTTGCAGTAAAGTTTTCTCTTCTTTAGTAGTGATTCTATTTTTTACTATCTCAATAGCAGTGTTTGGTATGTAGTTAGAATCATCTAAATGAGAAGTAACTTTTCTAGTTATTAAAGTGTTTATCTCGCTCTCAATATTAAATGTCTTATTTAAGCTATTGGTGGAGTTATTTTGCAAAGATAAGTCTTTAGCAATACCAAAATCTAAGAGTTTAGGAAGAAGTCGCCCAGCACGAGAAATAATCATAATATTAGCTGGTTTTAAGTCACGATGAATAATGCCTGCGTCATGTGCTGTTTGAACTACTTCACAAATTTTATCTAGCAGTGGAATAAATTTTTCTAGGGAAAATGCTCCTTGTAACCTAAGCACTTCATCTAAGGGAGTACCAGCAACTAGTTCCATAGCAATCCAAAGTAGGCCGTCTGATTCTGCTCCAAATGAGTAGATATGCGCACAATACGGATGTTCAAGTCTTGATGCTAATTGGGCTTCTCGCTTAAATCTTTCAATTATTTGTGGGTCTGTTCTGTGTCTAGTATGAAGGATTTTTATTACTGCATCACGTGTCAAAGTTATTTGTCTAGCTTTGTAAACAGTACCAAAACCACCTTCTCCTAATTTTTCTTTAATTAAAAAATCTCCCAAGGTTCGTCCAATTATTGGGTCATTTATATCATTATTGGTAATATTGTCATCCATAAAATTCTTGTGGTTCTTAAACGAAAAGTCTGTCTACATAAAGCAAAAAAACTGTAGCAAAAATATACGCTTGCATTAATACAAATGAAAAAAGGTTTTCCAGAACTATAGAAGATTTTTGTGAGGTAGGCTAATAAGTGGGTATTTTAAGAGAAAGAACACACTAAAAAAATACTTAGTGTGTCCTTTCAAAACAATAAAGCTAAATTAATGTAAAAACAGCAGTTATAAGTTATCAACTCTAGCTTCAACAGCCGTTTGAATTACGCTAGATACATTGGAAAGAAAATCATAACCAGTAGCATTTTCTATTGAATCAACACTAGTTCTATAGCTTTGCCAATCCTTAAAATCTAAACTATTTTCATTTGGCATATCTATAGCAATTACTCTAGTATTAGCATCAATACGAGCAAGATCATTATCGCCTTTAGGTAATATCACAGCGATTTTCCAAGTTCTTTCTGGAATATCAACTTTGCCATTTGCTATTGTGCCTTTTGAGCCGTAGCCGCCGGAAATAATATAAAGCTCATTTCCTGAATTAACTAAACCTCTACAATAATTCTCAAAACCATTCCAGGGGCCAGAATTATTAGCGGCTGTTTGTGGAATCATATTAGTCATTAAAAACACTTCTGAGTTAGCAGTTTTATTTACCGTTCTATCACTAGATGGAATCATATGACCGCGTGTATAACCACTACCAGAATAATCTTTTGGGCCAACTTGATACCAACCCGGAGGTAAAGAAGTATCAGCAGCAAAAGAACCTGCTCTACCAGAATTGCCTAAATTTGTACTGTCTAAATGCCAACTTACCCAATTAGGAATGCCTTTATCCCGGTTATAAGAAATTGTATACTGCTGTTTCTCCATTAAGTAATTACCTGGGTTATTTACATCTGTAACTGCATTGCTTGGATTACCTAGAAAAATATTTACATTCCCTGAAGGGTTGGGATTTGGCGTTGGGGTTGGGGTTGGTGTCGGCGTTGGAGTCGGTTCTGGTGTAGGAGTTGGCTCTGGGGTTGGGGTTGGTACTGGTGCTGGGGTTAGTTTATTAATTTCATCAATAATTTGTTGGCTACTTAATTTAGTAATCCGACTTTGTTCGCTACCACTTAAGCCTTTTAACTTATCAAAAGTATCTTGTGGAAGACTGTCTATTTTACGGGCAAAAGCACGCTCATTATCTGCATTTTGTCTACCTAGATTTTGTAGCAAATTATCATCTAAAGCAGCTAAACGCAGTGCAGCACTATCGGTAATTTGTCGTAGTGTACTGCCTGCTAGTCCCATTTCTGACAGTCTTGTTCTTGCTAATGCTGGGTCTGGTGCTGGCCCTGGAGTTGGTTCAGGGGTTGGTGTTGGAACCGGCTCTGGCGTTGGTACTGGTTCGGGCGTTGGCTCAGGGGTTGGCTCAGGGGTTGGGGTAGGTGTTGGTACTGGTTCGGGCGTTGGTTCGGGTGTTGGTGTTGGAACCGGCTCTGGCGTTGGTTCGGGTGTTGGGAGCTTTTTAATTTCATTAATGATTTGCTGGCTACTTAATTTGGTAATTCGTTGCTGTTCGCTACTGCCTAAGCCTTTAAGCCTGTCAAAAGTATCTTGTGGAAGACTGTCTATTTTACGAGCAAAAGCACGTTCATTGTCTGCATTTTGTCTACCTAAATTTTGTAGTAATTTATCATCAAGAGCAGCTAAACGAAGTGCAGCACTATCAGTAATTTGTCTTAATGTACTGCCTGCTAGTCCCATTTCTGACAGCCTTGTTCTTGCTAGTGCTGGGTCTGTGGTTCTACTTGGTGTAGAAGGTACTGGAGGCAAAGAAATTTGGCTTTTTACTATTTCAATAACTTGTTGTAAGAGTTCTGTTACTTGATTAAAAATATCTAAAGTTTTATTGATTAGCTCTAACTCAGTTTGGTCTTTACCTGTCAAAGCGTCAGCAGCCTTATTAATTGACCTGCTAATAGCATTAATTTCTTTATCTACGCCACCTAAAATAGTTTTATTACTTTTTGCAACAGATTGTTCTGTTTGTTGTTGTCTAACAGAATCAGTATGTTGAGCAGCAGATGAAATAGTTTTTAGTTGTTTTTGTAGGTGTTCTGGAGAGGCTTTTGGTTTAACTTCTAAAAGATTAGCAATTTGTTGTTGCTGCTTTAGGCTACCAATACTTTTACGTGAGCGAGCAAATTGCTGGCTTAATCTTTGGCTAATATTAGGATCTGAGGTTTGAAAAGCACTGTTGTCTACTTGTTGCTTTTCTACTTGTTGCTTTGGTTGATTTTGATTGGTTGTTTCAGGAGCATTAATATTTGTTGTTGAGATATTTTTAATTGACATGTATCCTCATTATTTTTAGCAAGATCGTCGAGACAGAAAAAAAGACGGCCCCAAGCATTATCGGGCTTAAAGCTTAAAAGGTTGTTTATTTAGCCCAATTTTCATTAATAATTTATTGTGTTTTTATTAGATTTATTTATAAGATAAAGAAGGGTTTGTTTATCAGGATTTTATTGATTCCTGATAAACATTAATGCAAATATCCTACGTAATTATCTTAATTCTCTTTCTACGGCTTCTAAGACTTTGGAAATTTGATTGCGAAACTCTCCTGGCGGAGTTTGGTCAAGAGCTATTTTTAATTCTTCTTGGGCATCTTCTAATAAATCTAATTTTGCTAGTGCTAAACCTAAGTTATAGCGGGGTGTTGATTCACCAGGTGCTAAAAAACAAGCCTTACGAAACTGTTCAACGGCTGAGTCTGTTTCACCTTCTTTTACTAAAAGCATTCCCAAACTATTATAAGGACGATAAGCATTAGCATTTTCCGCAATAGCAGATTCAAAGGCTGCAATAGCTTTTTCTGTTTCACCAAGGCTTGTATAAAATTCTCCTAGTGAACAATGAGCTAGCCAATCATTAGGAGCTTTTTCTATGGCTTGTTTGTAAGAGCGTTCTGCTACATCAGGACGATCCGCGGCAGCGGCTAATTCCCCTAACTCAATAAAGTCATCTGGCAGACCTCTATGTTCACAAATCATTCCCATAACGTGTAAAGAAGATTTAACATCTCCATTTTGCCAATATAAATCTCTTAAAAGACTGGCTACATCAAAAGCGGCAGGAGTTACACTTAAACATTGATGACAAATTTTTATAGCATCTTCTAATCGGTTTGCATTACGGTAAAGCCCAGCAATTGCAATATAGCCGCGTGTAAAGGTTGGATGGGCTTTTACTAACTGCATTAGCATTCTTAAAGCCTCTTCATCACGTTGTTTAACGGCTAGGGTGTGAGCAAGCTCAAAAAGGGCTTGAGCCGAACGAGGATTAGTAGTAACAGCTTTACGAAGTATGCTTTCTGCTTCTTCAATATGGTCTGTTTCGCGTAGTGCTAAGCCTAAATGGACTTGAGCCATTAATTGACGAGGATTTTTTTCTAAAGCTTGGCGCAGCACATCAATAGCTGATTCAAATTGTTCACGCATAATTAAATTCATACCTTTAAGCGTGAGTGCGTCAGAATCACTAGGAGAAATTTGTAAAGCTTCGTCTACCATTGCTTCACATTCTTCTAAATTTCCATTCATTCCAAGCAATCTAGCTAGCTCTACACGTGCTGACACTTCTTTACGGTCTAATTTTATTGCTTGACGAAGTTCCGCTTCTGCTTCACTAAAGCGACTTGCAGCTAAAAAAGCTTTTGCTTGTTCAATATGTTTTTGTGCAGTTGACACCCTACCCTCCAGAAAAATTTTTTGTAATTATGTCATTAAATAACTACTTTTGGATAACTTTTTTGGCAAGAAAAATTTAATTTTAAGTTTTAATTTCTAATCTTAGAAATTGCCTCTTGATGGAAAGAATAAAATAACAAAAAGCAGAATAATAACTAACGTTACACTAATTACTATAAATTTACTAAATTTCTCTTTCCAGCTAAAAATTGCAAAAATTACTGCTAGGATTTCACAAATAAAGCCCAAAACACCAGCTAAAGAGTCTATTTCTTTTTCCTTATCCAAAAACCTTGCCAAAATCATTGTTATAACAGGCAAAGTAAAGCCACTAATGAAAAGCCACAAAGCATATAAATTTAAGTTTTTCATAAAGTTCTTTTTTTGAGTTAAGTACTTTTTAAGATATTTGATTAAAGCTTATGTTTAATAGCTATAGAGTCTAGCGCAGATTATCAATCTAGGGTAAATTTATATATTTTACAAATCAAGCAAAAAATAATTGTTTTTATTAATTACTAGAGGTGAAAAATGTCTGTTAACGAACTGATTTATGACTGGAACGAGATTGGCCGTAGCAATTTACCTACTCATCCAATTGAGTTTGACGATGAAACACTACGCGATGGACTCCAATCTCCATCAGTCATTGATCCCAGCATTGAGAAAAAAATTGAATTATTATATTTAATGGATGAGTTAGGTATTGATACGGCTGATATTGGCTTACCTGGTGCCGGGCCAAGAGCGCGTGCCGATGTCCTGCAACTAGCAGCAGAAATAGCTAATAACCATCTAAAAATTCGTCCAAATTGTGCTGCACGAACTGTTAGAGCAGATATTCAACCTATTATTGATGTTTCTCAAGAAATTGGTATTGCCATAGAAGCTTGTACTTTTATTGGTTCTAGCCCTATTCGCCAATATGCTGAAGATTGGACACTAGACAAAATGCTACATGCAACCGAAGATGCTGTAAGATTTGCTAGTGAAAATAACTTACCTGTTATGTATGTTACAGAAGATACAACCCGCGCACATCCAGACACTTTAAGGAAGCTATATAAAACTGCTATTGAATGTGGAGCAAAACGTGTTTGTATTTCTGATACTGTAGGGCATGCAACTCCTATTGGAGCAGCAGCCCTAGTTAAATTTATTAAAGAAATTATTAAAGAAACTGGTGCAGATGTAAAAATTGATTGGCATGGTCATCAAGATCGTGGTTTAGGTGTAATTAATTCCTTAGCAGCTTATGAAGCAGGCGCAAACCGTGTTCATGGCTCTGCTTTAGGTGTAGGTGAACGTGTAGGTAATACACCTATGGATCAATTGTTAGTTAACTGTCAACTAATGGGATATATTAAAAGAGACTTAAAAAAATTAGGGGAATACTGTCAAAAATCATCACTAGCAACTACAGTAGCAATTCCGCCTAATTATCCAGTATTTGGGCGAGATGCTTTCCGAACAGCTACCGGAGTACATGCTTCAGCAGTAATAAAAGCTTTCCGAAAAAATGATGAATACTTAGCAAATATGGTATACTCCGGCGTGCCTGCGCATGAGTTTGGGCTAGAACAGATCATTGAAGTTGGCCCAATGAGTGGTAAGTCTAATGTTATCTTTTGGTTAGAAAGACGCAAAATTCCTGTAACGGAAGAGCGTGTAGAAGCAATTTTCAAAACAGCTAAACAATCTGCCACAATATTATCTGATAAAGAAATTATGGCTTTAATTTAACTCTTGGATAGAGATTAAAATCTATGGTAGAACAAGTGCAGAAGCCTACTAAAGAAGCCCTTTTAGCCCAATTAGCAACATTTTGGGCAACCACTCAGTTTTTTACCTCACTGCAAAATATAATGTTAGAAAAAGAAACCTGCCCAGATTTGGAATTAGCAGGGTTAAGAAAACAACTAGAGGAATTACCTACACAGGCTTCTGTTCAAGAAACTACATTAAAAAAAATTCAAGAAGAATTAGAAGATGCTCATGCTCAAATTATCCTTACAGATGCAAGAATTTCTGTTTCTGTAATGCGGCGATTTTTTGAAAAAACTAGTGATAATGAAGCAACTTCACTAAAGCATATTATCCAGTATTATTTTAATAAACCTGTAAAAGACGAAAGCGACAGAGATAAAATAGACCTTTTAATTACTCGTTTTTGCTCTGTTGCTGTTACTTCTCCTAATAATATTAAGCAGAGACAACTAAAAAGCAACATTAGTGAAATTCTTAATGATTTATGTAGTAGTGTTGGCCCAACACTTGAAATTGTTCAAACTGCTGTTGTAGCTAAACTTCGCCAACTTTGTCGACTCATTATCGAAGCACGAAGTTTTAATACTTTAATTGAAGGAAAATTAATCTCCCAACTACGAGACTATAAAATTAGTTTAGGAGATATGTTTTATGTTCCTGCTGTACTAGAAGAAATAATTCGTATGAACATTGCAGTTCATAACAAATTCCAAGAGCTTTATTTTTCTGAACAAGCCCGCTTACGTATGGAAACTGCCCGTATGTTACATACTCTACAAACAGGACGGCATTTAGCAGTAAAAGAAAATCAAAATCCACTAATTCAACAACTTAATAGTTTAACTTTTCAACTACAACAATGTATTCAAGATCTAAGACGTAATTTAACGGATCAAATAATTCAGGATCGTTCTCTAAGAGCTTCAATAGAAGCAGAAGGAAATTCTCTTACTTTAGTAATAAATTCTTTAGAAGACTCCCTACTACGTTCTAGAGATTTACTTGGCAAGTTACAAGATGTTTATTCACGATTAGAACCAGAAACACTTAAAACTAAAGAAGTTCTCACCGCAGAAATAAAGCTAGAGGCAAGCAACTCTAGTTTAAGAAAAGTAGATTTTACTAATCCCGAATCTAGTACAAGCAATTCCAGTTTAAGAAAAGTAGATTTTATCAGTCCTGAATCTTTAGATAAGCCAAAAACTAACACTAATAATCTAGAAGAAAACAAAGCTAATACAGCAACATCAAGCGATGATGCAAGCAAAAAAGCTTAATATTAATATTTTCTAGCAAAACTATAAGAGTATTAAATCCTAATGTTTATGTTTAGCTCTTCCCCTGAAACTAGTATTAATACAGTCTTAAAAGAGCCTTGGTTAAATATGGCTTTTCAAGAATTAGATAAGTTGTCTAAAGAAATAATGCTAGAGCATATTAAGATTTGTGAAATTCCTGCACCAACTTTTGCAGAAACAGAACGCGCCCAATATTTTTATCAACGATTTTGTGAACTAGGGCTAAAGGATGTAAAAATAGATAAAGTTGGAAATGTTATAGCTTGTTGGCCTAAAAGATCAGACAGTTACATTTGTATTTCTGCTCATTTAGATACAGTTTTTCCTATTAATACAAATTGTCAGGTAAAAAAAGTAAGTGAGCGTTATTTTGCACCAGGTATTGCAGATAATGCTGCTGGTTTAGCAGAACTTCTTGCACTAGCTCAAATACTTACAAAAATAAACATAATCCCAAATATTTCAATACTCTTTGTTGCAACAGTTGGAGAAGAAGGAATTGGAGATTTAAGAGGTGTTAAGTATTTATTTAATGAGAGTGAATACAGAAATTCTATTCGCTTTTTTATTTCCTTTGATGGGGCTGGTTTAACAAGAATCACACATCAAGCTTTAGGTTCAAAACGCTATAAAATTACTTTTTTTGGTTCAGGGGGACATTCTTGGGCTGACTTTGGTATAGCTAATCCTGTTCATGCTTTAGGGCGAGCAGTTGCTAAAATGGCTAGCTATAAAGCCCCTCGTCTACCTGCTACTGCTTATAATGTTGGAGTAATTGAAGGTGGTAGTAGTGTTAATACTATTGCCGAACAAGCACAAATGCAGGTGGATTTACGTTCTACTGCTGCTTCAGAACTTGAAAAACTAGAAAGACATTTATTTAGATCTTTAGAAGAAGCTTTAGTAGAAGAAAATCAAGCCTCTAAATTTACAGATAACCAACTAACTATAAAAATAGATTTAATTGGAGATCGTCCTTCTGGAACACTCTCTACTTCATGCAAATTAGTTCAAACTGCACTAGCAGCAACTAAGCTTTTTGGAATTACCCCTTATTTAGATTGTTCCTCAACGGATGCTAATATCCCTATTTCTTTGGGTTTAGAAGCTATTACTTTAGGAACAGGTGGTAGTTGTGGAGCATTTCATACCCTATCAGAATGGTATGAAGAAACTGATCGCACTCTTAGCTTAAAACGCACATTATTATTAATTCTAGCTTTAGCTGAAATTGACTAAGGAGGATTTATGAAAAAATCACGAGAAACTTTAGTAGAACTAATAGAGCAACGTCTTGAAACAGGTGCAAATATTCAAGCTATTGATGAAAAAATCTGGGCAATGTTTGGCGAAGATTGGACAATACTTTGCTCTGATATGTCAGGTTTTACTGAGCGAACAGACGAATTTGGGATTATTCATTTTTTAACTTTAATTCATGAAATGCAGAAACTTCTTACCCCAATTATTCTTTCTCATAATGGATTTTTACTAAAAACAGAAGCTGACAATCTTTTTGCAATCTTTCGTGATCCAGTTCAAGCCGTTCGTTGCTCTATGGCAATGCATGATTCAACTTATTTTTATAATAAAGATAAAATTCAAGATTTTCAGATCAAAATTTGTATTGGTATTGGCTATGGCAAAGTAATTAAAATTGGAGATGAAGATTGTTTTGGCAAAGAAGTAAATTATGCTTTTAAGCTTGGCGAAGATATAGCTAAAGCAGAAGAAACTCTAATTACTCCTGATACTTATCAAGCAGTTAAAGACTCTTTGCCAATGCTAAAATTTACATCTATTGAAAGTGGAAACACAGGTTTCATTAAGCACTATTACCGATTAGAAAAATAGTTGTTTTACTTATTAACAATTACTCAGGGTAAAAGTCATTTACTAGAAAATAAATTTCCTTGATAATACTCGAGCCATTGGTAATACCTAAAACATTCTTTTTACAATAATAAAAATCAATTAATGACAAATTCATCAGATAAAAAAAATATTCGTTTAAAGCTTTGGGGAGTACGTGGAAGTTTGCCTGCTCCAGGACATCAGACAAAAACTTTTGGTGGCAATACTTCCTGTATTGAAATGCGTTGTGGTGATGAGCTATTTATTTTTGATGCTGGGAGTGGAATTAGAGAGTTAGGTTTAGACCTGCTAAAATCTATGCCTCTAAAAGCAAAAATCTTTTTTACTCATTATCATTGGGATCATATTTTAGGATTTCCTTTTTTTGTACCTGCATATATTCCTAGCAATGAATTTCATATTTATGGAGAAAGTAAACGCCGCCGTTCACCCCGTCAAATCTTAGCCGGACAAATGGTTTTCCCTTACTTCCCTGTTACACTTGAAGCAATGCGAGCAAAGCTAGTTTTTCATACTCTAAAAGTTGGTAAAAGTGTTAAATCTGGAGATGTAACCATTAAAACTCATCGTCTTAATCATCCATTTGACGCAATGGGCTATAAGGTTGAATATAAAGGCAGTTCAGTAGCTTATATTACTGATTATGAACACTTTGACCGTGAAGATGAACCACTAATTGAGTTTGTAAAAGGTGTTGATGCTATGATTTATGATTCAGCCTTTAATGAAGCTGAATATGTAACTAAACAGGGTTGGGGACATAGCACTTGGGAACAAGGCGTTAAATTGGCTCAAGCAGGCGGTGTAAAAAATTTGATTATTTCCCATCATGAACCTACACATGATGATAATTATATGGAAAAGGTAGAAACAGAAGCGCGAGAGGTCTTTCCAACGGCCATTGTAGCTAGGGAAAAGGCGGAATTTTGGTTTTAAGCTTCTTTAGCTTTCTTTCTTATCTTCAAGCTTATCAACTCTTTTAGAAGTTTCATTAGCAAGACTGGAAACTTGTTTAAGAATATCATTAGTTTCTTTAATGGTATTTCTAATTTCCTTAATTTCTTCTTTACCAGCTTCTAAATCTAAACTAAACTTTGCTTGCCAATCTAGCAAAGCATCTAACTTGTTGTTAAATTTGATTTCAAATTCAGCAAGATATTTTTCATGTTCAACTTGTCTTCTCGCAGTTTCAAAGTGAATATCTAGGATTTGTGCTTGTCTAGTTTCAAAATGGTCTTGCCTGGTTTCAAACTTAGCTTGTTTGGCAGTTATTTCCGCTTGTTGAACAGTTATTTCCGCTTGCTGAGTCACAATAAATTCCATTAATTTTTGGATCTCTTCATTAGTCATAAATTATTTACCTCTCTTTTTTGGTTAATATAGCACATTGGAATGCTATGTTTTAGCTAGAAAATTTTCCTACCCAAAAATTTCACTTACTATATTTTTAAAAAGCTGCGACAATATCCTTCAATAACCCCCTAAATAAAAATAACAATAATGCAAAGCGCAACAAGTACAGAGTTTACTGGAACAAAACGTTTTCTTTTACGTCGTCGCTTAGGTTCTGGCGGCTTTGGCATTGTTTACCATGCTTATGATCAGGAACGTCAATCAGAAGTAGCCTTAAAATTACTCCATAAAAGCGAAGCAACTGCACTTTATCAGTTTAAGCAAGAATTTCGTGCTTTAGCCGATATTACACACCCTAACTTAATTACTTTATATGAGTTACTTTCTGAAAAAGATTATTGGTTTTTTACTATGGCACTTGTGCCAGGAGTAAATTTTTTAGAATATGTAAGGGGACTTAGTGCTAATTTTGATAATCCTCGGACTGAAAGAGTTGGACATAGCACATTTTCCCGTAAAATTGACCAACGCCAAACAAAAGACCAAGAGGACTTTGGTTCAGAAACTCGCCCCTCTCAGCCAAGACAAATACTATCAGAACCACTTAATTTAGATCGCTTAAGAATAGCACTAAAACAGCTAGCTGAAGGTGTTTATTCACTACATCGTTTTGGGAAGTTACATTGTGACTTAAAACCTTCCAATGTCTTAGTTAGCGATGAAGGTCGTTTAGTAATTCTAGATTTTGGTCTAATTACAGAACTTGCTAGCAATAATACAAATGAACATGGAACTCCAGATTATATGTCTCCTGAACATGGAGCAGGAAAAGTGCTTACTGAAGCTAGTGATTGGTATAGTGTGGGAGTAATGCTTTATGAAGCTTTGACTGGACAACTACCTTTTGATAGTTCATTTGGCGATGTCATCAAAGAAAAGTTACGCTATGATGCTACCCCGCCTAGTGAATTAATTGAAGGTTTACCTGAAGATTTAGACACACTTTGCCAAAATTTACTTAAGAGAGATAGCTTAGAACGTCCAACAGGTAAAAAAGTATTACAATATTTAGGAGTAAAAACTAAAACTCAAGACCACAAAGTAATTACGCTTGGTTCACAAGCTAGCCGACTTGTTGGACGACAAAAACATTTAGATAAATTAAATGAAGCACTACAAGCTAGTCAAAATGGAAAAACAGTAATTAGATATGTAAGCGGTTATTCTGGAATGGGTAAGACTGTTTTGGTACGTCGCTTTTTAGATGTAGTTAGACAAAAAAATCCAAAAATAGTAATTTTTGCTGGTCGATGTTATGAGCAAGAATCCGTTCCTTATAAGGCTTTTGACGGAATTATAGACGATTTAAGCCAATATCTTAAAACTCTAACAACCTCGGAAATAAATTCTCTACTGCCAAAAGACATATTAGCTATTGTTAAATTATTTCCTGTATTAAAACAAATAATAGAAATTACTAACGTAGAATATAAGGCTATTGACACCCCTGATTTTCAAGAGCTACGCCGACAAGCCTTTAGCGCGTTGCGAGAGTTATTTAGTAAGTTATGTAAAGAAAAGGACGTAGTTTTATTTATTGATGACTTGCAATGGGGAGATCTTGATAGTGCCGCGCTACTTCAAGAATTAATTCGACCACCTGATGCACCATCATTATTTTTAATTGCTACTTACCGAAGCGAAGAAAGAGAAACTAGCCCTATTTTGACAACAATTCTTTCCTGGGAAAAGAAAATAGCTGATA
Source organism: uncultured Clostridia bacterium (assembly GCA_964492845.1). Lineage (GTDB taxonomy): Bacteria > Acidobacteriota > Blastocatellia > Chloracidobacteriales > JADJPF01 > JADJPF01. Next base: position 2,770 of record CAZBMZ010000006.1, on the reverse strand, counting down.
TAGAAGAAATTTCCGTTGAGCAGCTATCAACAAGTGAGACTAACGAGCTTATTACTGCTTTATCCGATGCAGAGCAAGATGTCCCTTCTGAGCAAATAGAAATGATACTGCGTGAATCTGGAGGGAGTCCATTTTTTATTGATGAGTTAGTACGTTACACACAAATTGACCCTAGCAATATTATAGAAAAGCCAAGCACAATAACTTTGGAACAAGTAATTCTTGCACGTGTTGGGCAATTACCTGCAAGTGCGCAGAATTTATTAGAAGTTTTAGCCGTTGCAGGACAGCCATTAAAGCGAAGTGTAGCAAAACAAGCATCACAAATAGAAAATGAAGAACAAACTGCACTAGTATTTTTACGAGCTAATCATTTAATACGTACAAGAGAAAAAGATAAAAAAGAAGAAATAGAAGTTTATCACGATAGAATCAGAGAAACTTTAGTTGATAATTTAGCTACTGAAACCCGCAAAAACATTCATCAGCGTTTAGCTCTAGCACTTGAAGTGTCAGGTGATGATCCAGAAAGTTTAGCAACACATTTTCAAGGTGCAGGAAATCAAGAAAAAGCGGCGGAATATTCGTTAAAGGCAGCGGATCAAGCCTCTCAAGCTCTAGCTTTTGATCATGCTGTAAATCTTTATGAGCAAGCATTGTCGTTAGCAAAAAAACCTCCAAGAGAGCTAGTTTCTTTGCAAGCAAAATTAGGCAATGCTTTAGTTAATACAGGTCGTAGCGGTGAAGGTGCAAGAGTTTTCTTAAAAGCAGCAAATAGCGCAAAAGCTGAGCAAGCCCTTGAACTAAGACGAAAAGCTGCTGAGCAGTTTCTTTTAGGTGGGCATATTGATGAAGGGTTAAAAGTTTTAGAAACCGTTATGGGTTCTATGGGAATTAAAGTTCCCCCAACACCAAAACGAGCATTGCTTTCTTTGCTGCTTAGACGTTTACAGATTCGTCTTAGAGGATTAAATTTTAAGTCTCACACAGAAACGGAAATCCCTGCTAGTCAATTACTTAAAATAGATGCTTGTTGGTCGGCAGCCCTAGGTTTAGCAATAGTTGACACTATTCGAGGTGCTGAGTTTCAAGCTAGGCATATGTTATTAGCTTTAACGGCTGGAGAACCTTACCGAGTTGCTCGCGCCCTAACTTTAGAGGCTGGCTTTTCTTCAACTGCTGGTAGCCGTAGCGAAAAACGGACTAAAATGCTGCTTGAAATGGCAAAAGAGCTAGTTGATAAAATAACGGTTCCTCATGCACAAGGTTTATTTTACTTAATGGCTGGTATTGCTGCGTTTTTAGCTGGCGAATGGCTAAAAGCTCATAAGCATTTAGAACAAGCGACAAGCATTTTTAGCCAAAATTGTACTGGGGTATATTGGGAGATTGATAACTCTCAGCTATTTTCCTTACGTTCTTTACTTTATTTAGGAGAGTTAAATAAGCTTTGTGAGCGTCTTCCAGCTATAGTTAAACAAGCTTATGAACGCGGGGATATTTATGCAATTACTAGTTTAGGGACGGCTCTTTCCTATATGCCTTGTATAATTGAAGATAACCCAGACAAGGCTAGAAAAAATATGTGGGAAGCTATAGAAAAATGGTCACACGAAGGTTTTCACCTGCAACATTACTGGGCATTACTTGGACAGGTTCAAGTAGAAATTTATGCTGGTCAGGGTAATACTGCACTTAAAATTATTAATGCTCAATGGTCACCAATGGTTAAAGGGCTACTTTTAGAAGTGCAAAATTCTCTGGTAGAAATGCTTCAATTACGCGCCCGCGCTGCTTTAGCAACATTAAAAACCTCTGATAATTCAAAAGCAGTTTTAGCAAGTGTTGAAAAAGATGCTAATAAATTATTAAAAGAAAAAGTTGGGACGGCTACAGCCTTTGCCGAACTACTTTTAGCTGCTGTTGCCTTTAATCGTGGTCAAAAAGATCAATCAATTAATTTATTGATACAAGCAGAAAAACATTTTGAAGAACTCAACATGGAACTTTACAAAGCAGCCGTCCAACGTCGTCTAGGAAGTTTGATAGAAGGCGAAAAGGGAAAAAAATTAATTGAAACGGCTAATAATTGGATGAAAAGCCAAAAAATCCGCAACGTTGAACAAATGACTGAAATGTTTGCTCCAGGTTTTTACCTTTAGTTTTAAGGTAGTGAAAAATGACCCTTCTTACAAAAATAAAAATCTTATTTTTTATAGTTGGTTATTTATTGATAACACTAGCATTTAGCCCTGTAGCTTTTGCCTTGGATCCAAACAAAGCTTTGACTCAATATGTCCATGAAGTTTGGCAAGATGAATTACCTCAAAATACTATTCATTCCATTACTCAAACAAAAGACGGTTATATATGGCTTGCCACCTATGAAGGTTTAGTGCGTTTTGATGGAGTTAGCTTTTACACCTTTAATAAGTACAATACTGAAGAAATAAAAAGTAATTATGTCTTTTATTTGTACACTGACCATAATGGTGATCTGTGGATTGGTACTCAAGAAGGGCTTCTTTTTTTTAAGGATGGTAAATTTACTAGATATGATACTAAAACGGGTTTAGTCAATAATCTTGTTAGAATCATTTTTGAAGATAAAAGCGGTAATATTTGGATTGGGACAGAAGGCGGAATTAGCTGCTTAAAAGATGGCAAGTTTATTGATACTCCTCTAGCAACTTTTATATCTAACGGATCTTCCTCGGAAATATAAGCAAAAAAGGGATGTAAAGATATGAAAATAAGAGAGTAAAAGGAA
>CAZBMZ010000005.1:0-249550 GCA_964492845.1 uncultured Clostridia bacterium | reverse complement strand
CTTGGCACTCTTTACTTACTTTTTATATGGATGATTCTCTTAATTCTAGCCCTTGTCTTTGTTATGCTCAGGCCGGAGCAACTCTGTAGCGACTTTCTTTTAACCTTTTTAACATTTCTTTTTATTTTTTCTTTTTATCAATTACTTAACTTTTTATTGTAAAACAACTTTTTGATGCTCTTCCAAACCTTGAAGAACCTCTGTACGATTACCATTATTTACACCTAGTTTTACAAGTACTTTTTTCTTACCATTACTTTGCTCTTTATCTGGTATTTCTACAAAAGCATTACGATTTAAGTCGTAAATTATGGCACTTTCTGGTATTACAAGTGTAGATTTGCGTTTCTCTAAAATAATTTCTGCATTAGCTGTCATATTAGCACGTAAAATACCAGCTTCATTATTAATAGAAACCCTAACTTCAAAACTTACAACATTATCTTTTTCTACACCCATTGGTGATATTTGAGTTACTTTTCCTTCAAAATCCTTGCCCTTAAAAGACTCTACCCTTATTTGTGCTGCTTGGTTTAATTGTACTAATCCGATATCAGACTCATCTACTTTACCACGAACATAGACTTCACTAGTATCACCTAATACCATTATTAGAGTTGCTGACGCTCCAAGATTAAGAATAGAAGAAACCGGGCTTCCAACCTCAACATCACGGGATAAAACAATACCTTTTATAGGAGCACGGATTGTTGCATTTTGTAGTTCTTCATTAGCACGCTCAACAGTTGCTTTAGCTTGTTCGACAGCTGCTTCTGCTTCTGTCACTCGTGCTTTGCTGACATTTAATTGCATACGTGCAACATTTTCTTGATTTTCCACTTTCTCTAAAGCATTTTGAGATTCATCATAAGTTTGCTGAGGAATTAAACCTGTAGCAAATAATTTTTTGGCACGTTCAAAATCACGTTTTACAAAAACAATTTCTGGGTTTTCAGCTTCTACTTTGTTTTTTTCATACTCTGCTTCTGAAGCACGCAATCCTGATTGTGAAGCCATCAAAGCTGCTTGGCTTTCACGTACTCTAGCAATTAAGTTCTCTTTATCAAGTTCAGCAAGCACTTGATTTGGTTCAACTAAATCACCTACTTTAACTTTTAACTCTTTAATTATCCCATTAGCTTTTGACTTAATTTCTACTTTTGTAATTGGTTCTATACGACCCGTAGCAACTACAGAACGAGCAATATCACTACGTTCCACTGTAGCCAAACGCCCAGGATCTATTTCAACAACATACTTTGTTTTGTCAAAATACTGATAAACTCCATACGCAATTAAAGAAAATAATAATAAAACTATAATTAGTGTTCTAAACCTAAAGTTTTTTCTCATATTTACTGAGTACACTGTAACTTAAGTAATCTTGTATTTTGAATTAGCAGCAAAAACCTTAACGTAATGAGAATTAAGTTTAGATTTGGCAAAGTCAATAGAAAACTGCCAATCAATTTTAATTTTCTTAAAGTTACGCTCGATAACAATAGAAAGGATTTCTTTCTTAATCTTGTCAATAGAAGAAATACGATCCAAACAAAGACGAGCTAAAGCAGAAAATTCAAATTCAAGCATATTAAGCCAACTAGCAGACTTAGGAGTATAGAAAACCTCAAACCTTTGAGCTAAAGCAAAAGCTTCATCTGCTGGTAAATATTGATAAAAAGAGCTAGTGTTATGAGTATTCAAATTATCCTGAACTGCTCTTATTTTCACATCATCAGGATAAGCCCTAGCCAATGTTTGGAAAAAGAGTGTGTACTCTAGCCTTGTTCTTTGTGGATAAACTTCAGCAATCCTTTTGCCAATCTTTGGCTCAATTGTTGCTAAAAGTGCTGCCGAACTATTTTTTTCATAACTGTAATGTTCTTTAGCTACTTGCCCATTTTGCAACGCTATTGGCTCTACTTTATTTCCTATCAAAAAACAGGGTCTTTCATCAAATGGATAGAGTAGGTCGTGTGGTTGTTGATATAACCACAATATTTGCTCCATTTTTGCCATAAACTCTGCATTTATACTCCCTATACACCAACTCCTTTTCAGATGTGGTTTTAATTCGTTTTTTTTAAGATTCTCCCTACCTGCATATGGGATATTTCTTCACAATATCCCAATTCTACTACTTTTTCTGCCAATAGCCTCAATCCCCATTTTGCTCTCCCTAATGGTGCTTCACTACAAGCCAGGGCTGTTATTTTTGCTCTTTGTATTCCAGCTATTTCTATTGGCCTGCCTGGTCTTGGCAAGTCTTCCATAAACTTTAGCCCCTCTCTATTATACTTGTCTCTGTATTGGGCTACTGTGTTGTAATTTATTCCCAGCGTCAACGCTACTTCTTGCAGCGTTTTTCCTCTTTGCATTTCTAACAATGCTGTTGCTCTCTTGTACTTTTTCGCTGTTAATTTCCCTTTACTTAGTACTTCTTCTAGGTATTTTTTGTCTTCTTCTTTTAGGTTTATGTGTTGTTTTTTCATCCTTTTATTTTTTCATATTTAGACCAAAAACGCAAGATTACTTAAGTTACGCTGTGGTTAATTAGTTTTTTTAAGTTTAGCTAGTTCTTCTTTTACTACTTGAGTATAAGGATTATCTGCTGAATTTTCTTTAAGAAAACTTTCTAGCTGAACAACTGCATCTGTTGATCGAGAGCTACGTTTATAAATTTCTGCAAGGTAAAGTCTTGATAGTGGAATTTTTTGGGCTGCATTAGTCACAACAGTTTCAAACTCCATTTGTGCTTGCATCAAATCCTTTAATTGAAAGGCACAAACACCTAGTTGAAAATGTGCTAATGGATTACGAAAATCTGCCTCTATAGATTTATTTAGGTATTCTTTAGCCTCAGCAAATTTTTTCTTTTCTGCTAAAACAATTCCCATATTCAAGTTTGTTAAAGCTAAATTAGGTTGTAGTCTTAGTGCTGATTCTAATTGTTGTGCTGCTTCATCATATCGAGCAAGCTGCATATATTCTACTGCTAAATTATTAATTGCATCAACATACGTAGGGTAATACCTAATAGCTTCTAAAAAAGCTTTAATTGCATCATCTGATTTACCTTGTCCAGATTTACTTAATCCTTTTTCAAAGGCTTTTCTAGCATTTTTGGGTATATCTTCATTAACTGCATTAGCACTAACTGTTCCAGGAACAGCTAGTGTTCCTGGTGCAACTGTTTCCCCTGCCATTTTTATTTTTGGTGACATCAATACATTAATTTGTCTTGTTATAGAAAAAGATCCTCTTAAGGAAACACGTTCCGTATAAGCTTCTAAATATTTATCATTATCAGCCGTAACAGTAACAATATATTCCCCATTTGGTAGTTGTGTAAAATCTGTTCGTGTTTCCCTAACTAAAGTTTTTGTTAATAGCGGTAGTCCATTACGCTCAGAATCTATCTTAACTTCAATTACTTGAGGTGGAGCTATTCCATTAGGTAAAATAACACTAACAATTAACCTATGAACAACTACACGTTGTTGGCTATAGGTTGGTATCACAAAAAAAACTAAACTTAAAAAGAGACTTAAGGAGATTTTTAGTAGTAATCTCATAGCAATTGCCCCTACAATAAATAAAATTTGCAAAGTGAACTATCTTAAGATAAACAACAGATTTGTTAATGGATTAAGTACAAAAATTGCGTGCAGTTGTTGGTAAGTATAATCTAAATTTAGTGATTAAGCGATAGTGAGAACTGCTGATTAGAGAAATTTTACATCAATTTTGCAGTTGTTGATTTTTAAGCTTTTTATTAAATATACAAAAAAGTTTATAAGCAAAAATTGCTAAAGTAACTACTAGGTTAAGATCTAGTAGTTACTCTCCTTAGTTATTTTTTGTGGCTATTCTTTAGCTTGTCCTTTAGCAACAAAATCTATTGCTTGTAAAGCGTTGTAGTAGGCCCAGCGTTGCCGCTTTGGTGCAGCTAAAAATCTAATGGCTGCTAACAATGGTAAGCTTTTCAACTTATGATCTTTAAGCCCTTGATATTCAACAATTGCAGCAAAAGTTGTTTTTATTGTATGAGCAAGCATTATTGGAATTTCTGCACTATCGGCTAAAGTATACTTAACTAGTTCTGTCAGCAATTTACTGTCAGAATGTCCTAGCTCTAAATAAGCTCGTGTAGTTTCTAGGGCTAATGATGGCTGTCTTTTATCTATTTGGCTAACCAAAAGCTCTAGCAAGTTTTTTTCAGTATAAGTAGCTAGATTTTCATATTCTAGCTTTTGGCTTAAATCAGCTACTTTTTCACGCTCATTAAGCGGTAAATCTAAAATGTCATGGTTAGGTTTACGGGTATATTGTACAAAACGAGCAGCTAGATAAAGCCCTCGTAGTAGTTCTGGACTAGGATAAATTTCTAACGCTTCTCTAATCGCGCTAGCATGTGTAAAGCAATGTGTTACATCTAACCAACCTTCTTCCATATTGCGATTTTGGTCAACTAAAATATTAAAGCGTAAACAACGCTCTGCGCCTGCTAAAACAATTGCTTGAGCTACTTTTATCATTGGCACACCTTGATTTAAGGCTTGGTCTACAACATTAAAAGTCTCGTCTAATGAACCATCTAGCAAAACTTTGCAAAATTCTTCTTCATTAAAATTAGCATTAGCATTTTGTTGAAGTGCAAAAAGTTCTTCAAAATTTACTTTATTAAGCCGTGATTGGAATCTACGCATATAAGGCAGGCGGTCTTCACGTGTTGCCCAAATTATTGTTGGTACTAAAACAGGTAAGATTTCTTTAGCATAATCCCAACCAATAATGTCTAAAAGTTGAAAAGCTTTTACAGAGTAAATTAGACGATGCCCATAACTTAAAAAATGACTTGTTACAGTAGGAAATAACCAAGCTCTTATTTGCTCTTTGCTTGGGTTTTGTTCTAAAAAAGCGCGAAAAAGTGCTTCTGCTGCCGCAACTTGTTCAGTTTCTACTAAATGTAGAAAGTCCGCTTTAGCTGTTTCTAAAGATTCATATTTTGAAAAATCTATTGGGCCAGGAATATCTCGCTTTTTTTGTCTTAAACGAGTCTCAGCAACAGCACTTAAGGCTTGTACTAGTGGGACAACTTTTTCTACACCTTGGTAATAATCTAGCATTCGGGCGCAATCAACCATTACAGCCATTCCATGATCCCAGCCATGAAAATCATTTCCTTCGCCGTCGTAAGTCGCACCATAAGAAGCAATTGCGGCAATAATTTTCTTTTCATCAAAACCTAGTTTTAAAAGTCGAACAATATCGCGTGCTGCGCGCGAATCATCATTTTCCACCATTGCACTTGTTAAACTTTGAAAATAAATTTCTTGCTGTTCTAAAACTGGAGGATCGCTAACATCTATTTGTATTGTTTCATCTACGATTTTCGTTTTGTAGGATCGTACATCTTCACCACCTCGCAAACATTGACCATCATTAAGGTTAAATTTCCAGTTATGCCAATCACAAGTTAAAGTGCAGTCAGTTATAGTTCCTTGGACTAAGGGATAACCCTCATGTGGACAGCGATTATCTACAGCATGATAATTATTTTCACCTAATCGAAATATCGCTATTTGTTTACCTTCAATAGATACAACTTTTGCTTTTCCAACTGCTAAATCATTGTTATTTAATACCGTAATAAAATTTTCTTTACTCATATAATCCCCTTTTTAAGATTTAACTTTTGCCTGAATAATAACTAAAAGAAAAAGCAAAAACATGTATATTGCTATTAAATTGGCGATTTGTTCAATATATTGGTCAATAAAATAGCTTATAAAAACAAAAAAGTGACAGAAATCAAATTTCTACCACCTTAAAATTATCTACCAACTAGCATTAGGCTTTCTTTAATAAAGCAATTTGACCGCTATGATAAACAATATGATTAAGTATTCCTCCTATTACAAATCGTAGGTTATAGTCTTTGCCTGGAATATTTACGTCTAGGTGAGATTCTGACAATTTTGAAATTTTTTCAAGCATTTCATCAATGTTTTCCTTAAGTTGAACAAGAGTTTTTTGCCAAGCTTGTTCACTAGTATCATTGATTACAGGAAAATCTCCGTCTTCAGGCACGTCAAGGATTTTTCCTTCAAGTCCTAATAAAAAAACTTTGTTCCAGCCAACAATGTGCAAAACAAGTTCCCAAGTGTTGTGTCCATTAGGGATAGGTTTTGCTAAAGCTTGTTTGGCAGTAACACCTTCTAAAATTTCTTTTAATGCTGGGCCATGAAAGGCATTCCCATAATAAAAGCTTTGTAATTCATTAATTATTCTCTTTATCTCTGACATTTTTATTTCTTCCTTATCCTATAAAATTTTTAGCAAAAAACTTTGTTTGATTGGCAAAGACTAAAGCTCAATGTTACTATCTTGGTAACATATTGATTCTGAATGCTTTTTATACTTTCTTAAAACTGCTTTTGCTTTAGCCAAATTGCGCGTAACTAGCTATTTGCTTTTAAGTGGTTACACAATAAAATAATATTAGTAACCTGTCAAACTAATTTTACTGGTTACACAACTAATTTTTTATGAACCTTAAAGACAGCCCTGTTTTATCACTAAACTTAATAGGCGGACGATTATGCTTAGATTTTGTTAATACTGTTGGCGCACGAAAGTTTAATGAAAATTTATCTAGTGATTATATCGTAAAAGGTGATACGTTATCACATTACTATGATTTGCTGGCATGGTGTCAGCTAACTAACATACTTTCAGCAAGTGAAATTCAAATACTATTGGAAGAAAGCAACTTAGAAAAAAATAAAGAAATAATAGAGCATATCTTTAAGCAAGCACTAGAGTTACGTGAAGCCATTTATAGAATTTGTAAGTATCTTATAAATAACCAAGTGCCTAATAACTCAGATTTAGTTTTGCTAAATCAAGTCTTATCTACAGGTTACAGCAACATAGAATTAGTTTTTGAAAATGGAAAATTTCTTTGGCAATGGAACAAAATTTCTTTAGAGAAAATGCTTTGGTTAATAGCTGATTCTATGGCAGAGCTTTTAACTACTGCTAATTTAAGTAGGTTACGAGAATGTCAAGGAAATGGATGTTGTTGGTTATTTGAAGACAGTAGTAAAAATAAGATGCGTCAATGGTGCGATATGCAAGTTTGTGGTAATTTAGCAAAAGTACGGCGGTTTCGCTCAAAGCTAAATAAAAAGGAAAAGGCTAAATGAAAAGTTTAGAAAATATGGAAGATAAAGCGGAAGTATTAAAACGGCTAGAAAACCTTTCTCCAAATGCACAACGCCAATGGGGAAAAATGAATATTAATCAAATGTTTTGTCATTTATCAGACTCATTTGAAGCAGTAATGGGTAAAAAAGAATTTATTCCTGCTGATAATATTTTTACTCGAACTATAGTCAAATGGGTAGCATTACAAGTACCAATAGCTTGGCCTAAAGGCATTCAAACGCGCCCTGAGTTAGATCAATTGCAAGGAGGGACTAAGCCCAAGGAATTTGAGAGAGATAAACAAAGATTAAAAGAACTTACAGAAGTATTTTCTACTTCCTCAGACTTTGCCAATTGGCAACATCCTATTTTTGGTAAAATGGCTTACTCCGATTGGCAAAGATGGGGTTATTTACATATAGATCATCACTTAAGACAATTTGGAGGATAGCTAAGCTATTCTGGTCTAGCAGTGACAAAATAATATTTGCCTGACTTTTGGCCTACAGGGATGGTAACTTCTTTAGAAAGACCATTTGTAAAGTTTATTTTTAGAACCTCTGTTACTTCTAAAGTAGTTATATATCTTTTCCCATTGAGAATAAAAGGTTTATATTTTCTTGGTGCAGCTTTAGAAATTTTTATATCTATTATTTTATAGTCAAGATAGCGTTTTTGATTACTTGTAACTGAGTTTTTTACTTTTTCATCAACCCCTTGCCAATAATAAAGGGCTAAAACAGCCGATAAATCTTTTTCTTTATGAGCTTCTCTATAAGCTGCAATAAGTTCATCAGAAGAATTTTGGGCTAAAAGACCAGTAAAAACAAATAGCCCAACAAAATTAAATAATAAATAGAAATTCATTTTTAATTATTTCTAAAAACTTTCTTTACTTATTCTATTGGACGGACAAAAACCCAGACAGTGCTGGTCATATCGCTATAAAATAGATTTACTAAAACATTTCTAGGATTTTGCTTAAAAGCAAAGTGGTAACGGAACTTTTCATTAAGTTGTTTTTTTGTTACCCCTTGCTTAAATTGTCCATAAAATTCTTTTACATTTGTACATGGAGCAACTTCTGTAAAAAAGTTTTTTCCTATTACGCTTTCTTTTTGAAGTTGAGCTAGATTTGATTCATATTCATTAAACTTTAAGATTTTCCCTTGCTCATCTAGTTGAATAGCCCCGCAAGGAAGTTCATCTAATTGTTTTGGTGTTAGGGTGTCTATTTTTTGATAAAGTCGTTCTACAACATCAGATGATAGTGCCATACTAGTATATTCTCCTTAAGCATAATAAAATGATTGAGTTAACAAAAATTAATTATTATCTATAGATGAGAAATGATCCAGTGTATCTCCAGAACTAATATGCGCTTCCCCTAATTCTGATGCAAATTCTACAGCCGAAGACTGTCTGTCAGTAGGTTTTTTGGCTAAAGCTTTTAGTATTACTGCTTCAACTTCTTCCGAAACTGCACTATTAAGTAATCTTAAGGGGGGAACAGGTTGTTTTAGGTGTTTTTGTAGAATTTCCGTTGCTGTTTGACCATTAAAAGGAACTCGTCCGCTTAACATTCTATAAACTAAAATACCTAAGCTATAAATATCTGAACGGGCATCAAGTTGTTGACCCATATAGCGTTCTGGGGAAAGATATTCTGGTGTACCAACTACAAAACCTTGTTGTGTTAAGGGATTGCTATCATCATTTAGCATTTTCACAATCCCAAAGTCTATCAATTTTACTACTTCCGTATTATCTTCTAATTTATGTAATAAAATATTACTAGGTTTAAGATCCCGATGTAGGATATTTTTTTGATGGGCTAGGTTTAATGCTGCGCAGATAGGAGTAATAATATCTACTGCGCGTCCAACACTTAAGACTCGTCCTCGCTTAATATAACTAGAAAGGGTTGAACCATTTAAGAGTTCTAGAACTAAATAAGGTTGGCCTGTTTCAGTTTCATCATAATCAAAAATAGAAACAACGTTTGGATGCTTAACGGCTGCTGTAGTATAGGCTTCTAGTTGAAAACGCCTTTTTTTCAAAGCATCTTTAGCTAAGTCTGGGTGCAGTATTTTTATTGCTGCTATATCGCCTATGTGCAAGCGTTCAGCCGCAAAGACATAAGCCATTCCGCCATCACCAAGTTGGCGAACTATCTTATATTTTCGGTCTAGGATTAGCCCTGGCAATTGTTCTGCACTATACATAAAATTTTCCTTAACGGGCGAGAAATGATAAACAATAGAAAATAAGCTGTCTAGCTAAATTCTTCTTTTTATCCCTTAGAAATAAAGATTTTAAGAAAACATTAGATTTATAGATTTGTATATTTTAATGATGGAGGTGAAGGGAATCGAACCCTTGTCCGAAGATCTTCAACGGTAGAATCTACATGTGTATCCCTTTCCTATTAATTTCATTGCTTATAACAGTGGAAAGGACAAGCATTATAAGCAACTAGTTCAGTATTTCTTGTCGCCTAGCCCTGATCACAACTAAACGACCAGCCCGCTAAAGTGACGTTTCTAAGCTACCCACGGGCAAGATAACCTAAAAACGCTAGCTGCCTATTAAGCTGCTAGGGCTAAATTCTGCGTGTTTGCAGTTAGTTTTTCTATGCAGTTTACGGGTTACATAGTTCCCGACATGCATCTACCAATCTCATGTATCCCCGTCGAAGCCTGTCACCCCCGAAGAGAAGTTTTTGAAAGGCGTTTGATCCTAACAGCAGTTATAAAAGCAAGTCAAGCTAAGATGCTTTTATTTTCCCGATAAACCTATTTATTTCAGAGTGTTAATTTTTTTCATAACTAAATAAACTTCTGCTATTGCAGTAAAGGAGCCTAGAAAAAGCCCTATTATTACTAGTATTGGGGTAGTAACAAAATATTTGTCTAAAAAATAACCAATCAAAATAGGCCCAGCAAATGCTCCAGGCAAAGAAAAAGCTAATCCTACCGCTACCATTGCGGTTTGCCAAGATTTATCTAGCTTTGGTTCTTTACCACTATTCATAAATTTTTCCAAATTTTTGCTAAAAAGATTGCCTCATTCTAACACATTGCTTAAAGAAGCTAACTAAAGATATTAATACTTGTTAATTGTGTATACTATAAATAAACACTTTTTCCTATAATTATAACATAAATAATAAGTTATTATTATTATTGGTACTATAAGTTACATGTATAATTATATTACATCTTAAAAAGAAAATAACGAATTTTAGCCACACTTTTTATAAAAACAGCAAAAATATTAACCAAAACCTTACTAAAACCCAAACCAACAAGCTTTTTTTAAGGTAAGTAAGTCTATAAAAATAGGATTATTACTATATTAAACAAAATAATAATTTTATTTCTTAGGAACAGCAGTTGCTAAATGTTTAGGCAAGCCAAAGCAGCTAAATCAAATATAATAAGGTTAACTTGGAAAAATATATGGAACTCACAGACAACAAAATCATTGAATTAACACTTAATGGTGAAGTAGAAGCATTTAATACTTTAGTTCGTCGTTGGGAACGCCAAATTTATGCTTTAGCTTTTCGTATCTTAAAACGTGATGACGAAGCAGCAGATATTTGTCAAGAAACCTTTATGTCAGCCTACCGCAATTTAAGCAAATTTCGTGGTGAAGCAAAATTTTCATCTTGGCTTTACCGTATCGCCATTAATTATTGTCATAGCCGTTTACGCTCATCAGGAAACAATGATCTTTCCTTAGAACAACAACTAGAAGACAAAGGTTTTGAGCCTATGACTAACATTGAACATATTAATGACACATTACAACGTGAAGAAGTGTCTGAAGTAGTAAGAAAAGCTTTAGCAGGATTGCCTACAGAAATGCAACAGGCAATAATAATGAAAGAATACCAAGAGCTAAAATTTCATGAAATAGCTGAAGTTCTTAACCTTCCAGTAAGTACAGTAAAAACTAGAGTTTATACCGGTTTAGACCTATTAAACCAACGATTAAAACACTTAAAAGACGTTTTATAAAAGTAGTTTTAGTTTTGACTTTATAAACACTATATTTTGTTTATTCTCAATAACATACAAGCAAAACAGTTATTTTTTAGATTTACAACTCTACCTTAAAACTTTCCTTTAATCTACTTTTAAGTTACTAGTAACTTGTCTATATCTGCAATATTTTTAATGTTGTGTAACCTAAGTAATAAAATAAATCTACTAAGACAGTATTTATAGTGTATTTTTATTAGTTAGCCTATAAAATATCTTGAGCCTACCAAATCTTAAGTAAACTTCAGGAATAATAACCATTTAGGAGAAAGTGAAATATGCTGTCTAAAGGTAATCAGATTGGGCCATATACTTTAGTAAATAAAATTGGTAAAGGTGGCTTTGGTGAAGTTTGGCTAGCAGAACGCCGCAGTGCTATTGCAACAACCAAAGTTGCATTAAAAATACCTTTAGAAACTGAAATAGATCTAAATTCTATTAAACAGGAAGCGGACTTATGGATAGAAGCAAGTGGTCATCCCAATGTTTTACCTATAGTTGAGGCAAATATATATAATGACCAAGTTATTATTGCTAGTGAATATGTTTCAGATGGTTCTTTAGAGGATTGGTTAAGAAAACATAATAATATAGCTCCTTCAGTTGAAACAGCTACAGAAATGATATTAGGCATTTTATCTGGACTAGAGCATTTGCATTCTCGACAAATTATTCATAGAGATCTTAAACCTGCTAATTTGTTGCTCCAAGGCGAAACTCCAAGACTAGCAGACTTTGGAATATCTCGTATTTTAAAATCTACAAGCCAAAGTGCTACGGTTGCCGGCACACCTGTCTATATGGCACCAGAAGCATTTGATGGAAAACGCAATGAACAAACAGATATATGGTCGGTTGGGGTAATTTTCTACCAATTATTATCTGGGCAACTGCCTTTTCCATATACAGATATGACATCTCTTATAGGTTCTATTATGACAAAGAACCCTGATCCTTTACCGCCTGTCGTTCCTCAACAAATTAGACAAATTATTGCTAAATCTCTTAATAAAGATCCGTCTCAAAGATATAGATCTGCGACAGAAATGAAAACAGATCTTCGTAAAGCTATGCAAACAATTCCAGATCCACTGCTATCAACTAAAATAGAACTGTCAACCCCTGCTACTAAACTAGAACAAATGCCTCCTATTACTAGAGTAGGTCAACCTTCTGCTAAACCTTCTTATCTTGTTTTAGGAATTTTAGCTGGTGTTTTTATTCCCTTTCTACTTCTTTTTGGTATAGGTATTTTTATTTATAAATTAGGTTTTATAGATAAATTTACTAGCAGTAAAATATCAACAGTAAAAATTCCTCGTCCAATCGTACAATTACCAAAAGGAATTTCATTTCAAGCTAAAACAGAAACCAATTCACAAAAACCATCATCAGAAGAAGTTAGTAAAGCTATAACTAAAGCTAAAAGTAATCCTAAAGACTATAAAGCCCAAAATGATGCAGCCATTATGGTAAATGCTATAGGTGATAATGCTCAAGCAAAAGAGTTTATTGAAATAGCTCAACAGCTTGCGCCTCAAGATCCTATAGTTATTTACAACTATGCAAGAATACTTTATGAACTGGGTCTGAGAGATGAAGCGATTGCAAAACTTCAATATGTTTTAGAGGTTCAACCACAGTTTGTTGAGTTTTTTGTAATATTAGCAATAATTTATATTGAAAAAGAGGACTATAAATCTGCTAACTCTCAAATTGAGCAAGCCCAAAAAATTAACCCTAACCTTGTTGAACTGCTTGTTATCTTAGGCGTTGTTTTGTTACTTAAAGAAGATATAGACGGAGCATTAAAAACTTTTGAGCAAGTGACAAGTTTAGATCCAGAAAATGCTATTGCTTTTTATAACTTAGGGATAGCTTATCAAGCAAAAAACTCTTTAGATAAAGCAGAAGAATATTACAAACAAGCTTATCAAAAAGATCCAAGCCTAAAAGAAGCAGAAAATATTTTAGCTGCTTTTACAAAAGAAAATAGCCCTAAAGTAGAAAACACTACTCCACAAGATAATAAACCCAATTTAGAAGGAACTTGGAACATAGTATTTACTCCTGAAACCCAAAATGAAAGCTGTATGGGTACAAAACGAACTGAAAAATGGATACTTAAGCGTAAAGATGCTAACCATTATCTTGCAGCACCACAAGAAGTAGGGCTTTATAGCCCAGGTGCAGTTATATTAAGCGAAATTAAAGCTAATACATATGGGTTTCAAAGCAATGATCTACAAGTCAGCTTAACTATGGATTCAAAAGGAAATCTTGTTGGAAAATATATTTATTCTTATAGCATTTCTTCCGTTAGTAGTTCTTGTGGTGATTCTGTATTTGGTCAAAGAATCTCTTCAGATGCTGGTAGCAAATAAAAAAGCGGGCTTTTTGCCCGCTTTAGTTTTGTAAAATTACTTTGATTTAGCTTAATAGCTATTTAGTTAGATCTACTTGTCCGTCAGGTCGAAAGTTAACAACAGCATTACTTGTGCCTTTTTCAACTATAGAAATAATGCCTTTTGCAACGCTATGTCGCCAGGCTTTATACCATTTTTGAGCAAACTCACGTCGTTCTTTTTCACCCAACTTAAACCAACATTCACCAACTTCTACAACTAAAAGTCGGGGCAAATCTTTTTGGATTTCAGCCTTTTCTACACAAGCTTTTTCTTTAACTTCTTTACTATTTATATAAGCAACAACTTCTTCTTTTGCAACGTCATGCCCAAAAATCGTTGTTGCACTAGTAACAATAAGGATTAAAGCTAAAAATTTATTTCTCATCTTCATTTCCATTTGGTTGGATTAACTTACGAGTAGCATCATCTAACAACTTATGAAATAGGTTTATTTCTTCAGCACCAACTTTTAGTTGATACCAAGGGAAATTAAGATGATGGCTATGAACTGGTGATTCATCGCCTCGATTGCTAATATCAACTAGTTGATCTGGAGTATCAATTATTTTTGCTGTAGCACTAATGCCAGGTGCATCAAATCTACCATTACCATTGCGATCAATAAAAATTGGATTGGTAAAGCCTAGAGAAGTAAAGTTTGGTGCTATTTGTGCGTAAATTGGTGGTGAAGGAGGTTGGACTAGTCCTCTATCACTCGCATTTATTGTGCCATCGCCGTTTGTGTCGCCTGTATCAACTACGCCATCACCATTTAGGTCAGCAATTGCAGGTAATTTAATGCCAGCTTCAACTGTTAAGAAAGAATCTTTCTTAGTAGTTTTTACTTTAAGACCTGTCACCTTAAAGCGTTCTACACCTTGATTTGAGGTAGGATCAGCGGGTGCAGGATTAACTTTTACTTTGCTATTAGCGTCAAAAGTCATAATAACTTTGCCGTTTTCTAAAATTCTTACTTCTTCAACTGGAACCCAGGCAGGCGCGCTAACAGTGATATCAACTTTTACTTTACCTGTTCTCTTAGTCACTATTGCGCCTACTGGTTGACCTTGAACATTAAAGCGAATAAATGGCCCTGAAGTACCTATAACATTACGAGCTAGCACAGCAGTTGTCACCATATCATCTGTTACTGCGGTTGGGTCATCAGTTGGGCTAGCAACATAGCTTACTGGGAAGCCTGGAGTTTCTACTACTGCACGGTGTGAGTCAGACACGGCTGTAGCAGTTTTAATAAAGCCTTGGTTAATTAACCCTACCCAATCATTACGAGTTACTTGATAGCCACCAATGCTATCACCGTTGTAGAGTTCCATAGCATCAAAGTCAATATTTTTAGTTGTTGTACCTAATTGGCTCCCTACAGTAAAAGCAATAGGTAATGGTCTAGTAGGACTATAATTAACAATATTAAATAGCCCTATTAGGGTTAGACCTGCAACACCTGCACGGGGGTGATTAAGTTGGATTACTTGTTTTACTCCTGGGTTCATCATTTTAACGCGGTCATAGAATGTTGCTGCTGGGACATATTCGGTAAATGGTGCGCCGCGTCTAGGAGCAAAAGGATCTTCTAGTAATGGGAAAGCGATATGATGACCAAAAGCTTGTGGAAATAGTGGTGTAGGCAAGCTAGTAGTCATTTCATCGCCAACTACAGTTTTCATAAATTTATTTAGCATTAATTTGCTAACAACTGGGCCGTAATCAGCAATATAGTTATGTTCAGTAGCAACTACTACTTCAACATTTTCTGCTGCAAAGCTACGAATACGGTCTTCTAGTGGGACAGAAGCATCAAAACTTTTACCTGAATGGACGTGAAAATCTGCTGAAACAAAGCCTTTAGTGTCAACTACACGTTCAAGTGCAAAATTCATACTAGTTTCTTGACCAGCAGTAACAGTAATTGTTTGTTGAGCAATGGTATATTCTAGGCCACGAGAAGCTATCACTTGATAGCGACCTGGCTTAAGGATTTGTTTACCGTTTCCTGTACTGGTAAAAACAAAATTAGCAGCGGGTGTACTTGTGAATGTACTAGCTTGCAGATCCAACATTGTATTACCGGTCATTGGGTCAAATATTCTAGCATCAAAAAATCTAGCAAAATCTGGTTTTGGTGTGCCTTCTATACCAACAAAAGTTAATTTTGCTGGAATGGGCTGCCCTTTTTCAGCAACAGTAAAACTTATTGAGCCTGCTGCGCTAAGTTTTGGAATAGTGGCTGTTGTAGTTGTGCCAGGTGCTACAGTAACTTTTACTCCATTTAAGTCATCTCTATTAGGTGAAACTATACTTAAAGTATATTCTCCAGCGGGTAAGGTAGCAGAAAACTTACCTGTTTTGTCTGTGCGTACCTGAGTAACAGGTAAAGTTGTTGTAGCAGAAAAGAATGGTGATAAAGCACCTGTAATAATTATGTTAGCTTCAAGATCTGTACCTTCCATTGAATCAATATCACCTGTTAAAGTACCAAGTGCAGCAGCAGGAAAAGTACGTCTAAAAATAGAGTCTGACACAGAAGCAACATCATTTCTTTCACCAACAAAAATTCGTCGAGTGTAACTAAATGAGGCACCAGGCCCAACCATTGGAGATTGTGCTGGATTAAAAGGATTGCCTGTAGCCGTAACTTCAGCACTTGCAACACCTAAAAGTATTGGTAGGTTTGTAACAACAGGCGCATTTGGGCCAGCCGGGCCATCTGGGTCAATAGCACTACTTACGGCTGTTACTCCATAAGCAACTTCACCACAACTATCTTTAGTAAGAGTGTCCATTATTCCATCTTCTGGGCGAACATTTCCTACCATTGAAACATAAGGAAATGTTCCTAATGCAGCAGCAATACCAGTAGCATTAAGAATTAAATTAGGTGCATTAAAGCCACGCCCTGGAAATGGAGCAAAAGGTAAAATTGAACGTCCAACAAGAGGAAAAGCGTCTGTTACATTAAAAAGTGGGACAGGAGCAGTACCATTATTTATAATGGTACTGGTTACGGTAATAAAATCATCTCCAGGTGCAATAGAATAAACAGTTTGACCAACCAAAGTTGGGCCAGGGCCGCCTGTACCTGGTAAAGTAGAAACTCCAGTAAATAGAACTATTCCATCTACTACAATACTTGCAAGATTATCTGTAGAAACTGATTTAATACCTGTATAGAAAAATGTGTTAGAAGGGTCAATATTACAAACTTGAAACATTGAATTAAATTGATCATTATTTTTTCCCACTAGCCCTAAATCAATTAGAGTGCCTCCTGTGGGAGCAATACCGTTTTGTTGTGGTCGGCCAATATTTGCGATTCTTAATAAATCTTCTTGAAATGCGACATTATCAATAATTGCTTCTACTTTGCCATTAGAAAGATACCAGTCACCAATTCCACCATTGGGATCTGAGCCTGAAAAAAGGCGTGTTGCAGCGTTATCTCTAGTTATTTGTTCAGCTACTAGCGGTTGTTGTGCATAAGTACCAACAGCCGAGGCAGCTAGAATTAATGCAGCCCATACGATTTTATTCATTATTTTTTGCTCCTAAAATTGCTTGCAAAAGGTAGGTTTATGATTTGACAAAAATTTTACATTATGTTTACAGATCTTGCCAGCAAAGATATCTTTCAGACCATTTTTCCTAGACAAATTTCCGTGTTATTTTATCTTTTTTAATTCAGGAGCCTGGGCTAATGCAAATCAGTAACTTATCTATAGATAAACAAATTCAATTGGCATGGAGTTTACTCTATGAGATTGAAGTTATTGAAGATATGCCTTTAGAAGATATGTTTGTTAGGCTTAAAAAAGTAACTCAATGTATTGTAGCCATAAATAAACGAAAGCGTTTAACAGAAAAACAAAAAGAAAAGTTAACAAATTTAGAAAAATGGTATCAATCTTATGATATAAAACGCTTAGAACAAGATATTAAAAAGCAAGCTAAAAAATAGTCTTTCATTGATGCTTACTTTTATAAAATAAAAAAAGAGGTAACATGAAAAAAACATTAGAACAAATCCAAGCAGAATTTCATCAAGATGCTGAAACTTTAGCCACCCTTCAAGCAATTTATGCAGAACGTGTTAAACAAATCCGTACCAATCGTGCTTTTCCGCCCGACATTCAACAACGCTTTTTAGTTGAATGGGAACAATTCTATGACCAAAGAGTAAAAGAAATCTTTAATTATGATTTACCTTCTTCACATACAAGTAGCAGTACAGAAGTTGTTGCAGCAGCACCAGACCAAGGAAAAGATTCTAATGCAGAAAAAGCAGCTAGAAAAAAGTAAATAAATGACTAATTTGACTATTGCATTAGCTAAAGGTCGTTTGCAAGATGAGGCAATGAAGCTTTTTAATAAAGTAGGTATTAATATTGCTTCAGAGCAACTAAACTCCAGACGATTATTGCTAACAGACGAAAACCAAAAATATAATTTTGTACTTGTAAAACCCTCCGATGTCCCTGTTTATGTTGAGCATGGAATAACAGATATTGGAATTTGTGGTCAAGATGTATTATTAGAGACTATTGCCGACGTACATCAACCTTTAGATTTAGGGTTTGGCTACTGTCGTATTGCTGTTGCAGGAAAAAAACACGAAAAAGACATTAGTAAATTCTCTGTGCTGCGGATTGCTAGTAAATATCCTCGTATCGCTACTGAATATTTTCAGTCTCGTGGGCTGTCAGTAGAAATTATTAAGCTTTCAGGTTCTATTGAACTAGCTCCTTTACTTGGACTAGCAGACTATATAGTTGATTTAGTAGAAACAGGTCGAACGCTAATAGAAAACGGCTTAGAAGTAAAAGAAATCATCACCGAAACAACTGCTCAACTAATCGCTAATCGAGCAAGTTTTCAACTTAAACGTGATGCTATAATAGAGCTAATAGATTTATTAAAAGAAAAACAAATTTCACAAAGTCAAATAGGCCATTAACTTATGATAGAAATAGTAAACCTTAGCCAAACTGCTAGTCATCCTCGCTTAACAGCTATCTTAAATCGCAGTTTAGTTTTAGAACCTGAACTTTTAACTAAAGTAGCTAATGTAATTGAACAAGTTCGTACTTTAGGGGATGAAGCATTATGTGATTTTACCCAAAGTTTTGATGGAATTGCTATTACTCCTGCTAATTTACGTGTTGATCCAGATTTAATTCAAACACTAGCCTCACAAGTAAGCTCACAATTAACAGGTTTTATCCGGCGTGCAATCGAGAATGTAAAAACCTTCCATAAATATCAATTACAAGAGTCTTGGGAATTTACTGATGAAGATGGCGTAACACTAGGTCAACGACTTATTCCACTTCATAGCGTTGGGTTATATGTACCGGGTGGAAAAGCAGCCTACCCTTCAACATTAATTATGAATGCTGTTCCAGCAATTATGGCTGGAGTTAAAAGAATTGTAGTTGTTACACCGCCTACAACTTTTATGTCTAATCCTGTGATAGCAGCAACACTTAATGAACTTGGCTTAACAGAAGTTTACTCAATAGGTGGAGCGCAGGCTATTGCAGCCTTAGCATTTGGGACAGATAGAGTTCCTAAAGTAGATAAAATTGTTGGGCCAGGCAATGTTTATGTAACTGCTGCAAAAAAAATGCTTTATGGGACAGTAGACATTGATAGTGTTGCTGGGCCAAGCGAAATTGTAGTAATTGCAAACTCAGAAACCCCTGCCAGGTATGTTGCAGCCGACCTTTTATCACAAGCCGAGCATGATGTTTTATCATCAGCCATTCTAATTACTACTAATCCAGCCTATGCTAGAGAAGTACAAATAGAACTTCAAAAACGTTTAGCTGTACTTCCACGACGAGACATTGCCGAAAAATCATTAGAAAAATATGGTGCTATTTTTGTAGTAAGTTCTATGGAGCAAGCCTGCGGGTTAGCAAATCATATTGCTCCAGAACATATAGAAATAATGGTAAATGACGAAGAAAAAGTAGCAACTAATATTACTAATGCAGGAGCAATTTTTTTAGGCCCATATTCCTGCGAAGCTGTTGGAGATTATTTAGCTGGGCCAAATCATGTTCTCCCAACAGGTGGAACGGCTCGCTTTTTTTCACCTTTAGGAGTTTATGATTTTGTTAAACGTACCAATGTAATTAAGTACAATAAAGCAAAATTAGAAAAAACTATTGCAAGTGTTGTAGGTTTAGCCGAAAGCGAAGGACTTTTAGGACATGCTCGCGCTGCGTTAGTTCGTTTTGAGATGGAACAAGCCGAACAGCGAGCCACTCGCCCACTTTCAGCTATTCCAGGTTTTAAGTTACCTTTAATGGATGATGACGAATAAATTTTCACAAAATTTTAATCGGATCTTGGCATAACAAGTGTCAAGATCCGCCAACAATAGACAAAATGCCTAATCCACTAGATAAAATTAAATCACAAGTAAAAAAACTTTCTGCCTACACGTTAAATGCTCCTGAGTGTCGAATTAAAATTAACCAAAATGAAAACCCTTACGACCTGCCAGAAGAGATTAAAACCGAAGTTTTAACACGTTTAGCTAATCGTCCATGGTCACGTTATCCGACGTTTGTTCCTGTAGAGCTACTAGTAGCTTTAGCAAAGTTTTCTCATTGGCGGGCTGATGGTATTTTAGCTGGAAATGGCTCTAACGAGCTAATTCAAGCTTTACTTACAGTTACAGTTGGTCAAGGAACAAAAGTATTAATTTCTGAGCCAACTTTTACGCTTTATCGGCTGTTAATAGAAGTTTTAGGAGGTGAAGTTATTAGCCTTCCTTTAACAAACACATTTGAATATGACATAGAAAAAATTAAACAATCTGCTCAAGATGTTGATTTAGTGATTATTTGCTCTCCTAATAACCCTACAGGTTGTGTAATTAAAGATGAAGACCTAAAAGAACTACTAAGTAATTTTTCTGGGCTAGTTATTTTAGATGAAGCTTATCATGAGTTTTCCCGTCAAACGGTTGTACCACTCTTAAAACAATTTAATAATTTAGTTGTACTACGCACATTTTCTAAAGCTATGGCAATGGCTGGGCTAAGAGTCGGCTATTTACTATCTCATCCAGACTTAGTAAAAGAAATTGCTAAAGCCAAATTACCTTATAACTTAAATTTTTTCTCTCTTACAGCGGCAATTGTAGCAATGGAGCGTTTTGAGTTACTTAGTCCAATTATTGATAATTTAATTAGTGAGAGAGAGAGACTTTTTCAAGAATTAAGTAAAATTAGTGGGTTAAGACCTATTCCATCTCAAGCTAATTTTATTCTTACAGAAACAACAATTGCCCCTTCAGAATTAATGTCTAAACTCGAGTCACAAGATATTTTAGCGCGTGATGTTAGCCGCTATCCAATGCTTAATAATTTTGTTCGTTTTAGTGTTGGAACAGTGGCAGAAAATAATGAGCTAATAGCAAACCTAAAATCCATTTTTAGCAACTAAGAAAGCTAAATCAAACACATGAAAATAGCCTTTATTATTTTTAATAAAATGACATCTTTAGATTTTATTGGGATTTATGATCCTGTTACTAGGTTAAAATCTATGGGATTTATGCCTAATTTGACTTGGGACATATGTTCTTATGAAGAAAATACAATAACAGATGATAGAGGGCTACAATTTTTAGCTACAAAAGTTAAAGAGCCGCTAAATGACTATGATATTTTGATAATTCCCGGCGGATTTGGAACTAGAGAGTTAAAAGATGATAGCGAATTTATGGCCTGGATCAAGACGGCTGAAACTGTAAAACTAAAAGTTTCTGTTTGCACAGGTTCAGTAATTTTTGGGGCAGCAGGCTTTTTAGTTGGAAAAAAGGCTACTACACATCCAATTGCATTTGAAGAACTAAAACCATATTGTTTAGCAGTAGAAGACCTTAGAATTGTTGACGAAGAAAATATAATTACTAGTCGTGGGGTGTCCTCTGCAATAGACGTTGGGCTATATTTAGTAGAAAAATTAGCAGGAAAATATGTTAGAGAAAAAATTGCTGCCCAAATGGATTATCCTTATTTTTATCAAAAATAACTAGTTAATAGCTATTAATCAATAGTTAGCAAGTTTTTCGGAAAAATTTTGAAGCAAAATTGATGTTCTTCCGTCTAACAATAGACCATTAATACTACTTTATGGGAAGGTGAGAAAAATGTTTTTTCTAAAAAACAAAACTTTTTATCAACTAACGTTTGCTTTAACACTAGCATTTCTTTGTTTTCCAACACTTACACCAGCACAAGTTTTTACAGAAACCACATCTATTAAAATTCCTAACAAAAAAGCTAAAACCCCTAAAAAAGCTAAAACTCCTTTTGACATAGAACTCTTAAAAGCTGTTAAGTTAAAAAACTTTGATCAAGCTAAAAAAGCTTTAGAAAAAGGGGCTAATGTTGACGTTCAAGATGAAGCTGGTAATACTGCATTAATTATTGCTACTAATGTAGAAGCCGTAGATTTAGTTTCTTTATTAATAAAACATAATGCTGATATTCAGATTAGAAATAATAAAAACCACAGTGCATTTTCTGAAATTTTTTCTAAACAGAACATGACTTTTTTTATTCAGGAAGATAACGCAAGTGGTAAATATCCGCTTAACCCAGTAATTGAATTACTATTTATTGCTGCCCAAAATTTACCAAAAGAAGAAAAAGAAAAATTTGCTTTAGAAGCTATTTTTCTGGGTGGGAAGGATTCTAGAATTTTAGAGCTAGCTTTAGGTTTAGGAATTGATCCAAACATTAAACTAGATATGCAAGGTAATACTTTATTAACAAATGGATGGTTTACTACTCCCAACATGGTTAGAAAGTTAATAAGCTATGGTGTAGATCCAAACATTCCAAATAATCTTGGTGAAACTCCTTTGATGGTAGCATCTTCTTTTTTTGGTTCTATGTTTGGTTCTAGTGAGACAATAGAAGTTTTAGTGTCTGCTGGAGCGCACATTGACGCGGTAGACAACCAAGGTCGTAGTGCTTTATTTAAGGCAATTAAAGGTAATCGTATTCCACTTGCAGTAAAATTAATTGAAAAAGGAGCCAATGTTAATTTAGCTAATTCTAAAGGCCAATATCCTTTTATGTTAGCAATGGAAAAGGAAAACCCAGAACTTATTAAAGCTTTAATCAAAGCTGGCGCAGACTTAAATTTTACTAATGAAGAAGGTAGAACGCCGCTTATGATGTTGGCTCTAGTAGGTAAAAATGAACTAGTAGAAGCATTTATAGAAGCTGGAGCAGATATAAATAAGCAAGATTCATTAGGACAAACAGCTTTAATGTTAGCTATTGATAAATATCCTTATCCAGAAACAGTAAAAATACTAGTTAAAGCTGGTGCAGACGCTTCCATCCAAGATCTAAATGGTGAAACGGCTATTTCTATTGCTGATCGTGATGGTCGTACAGAAATAGTTGAATTACTAAAGCAACCTGTAAATGATAAAAAATAAATAATTAAAAGTTTTAATTGTCTTTGCTATGAAGATTTAGCCAGTTTGTTAAATCTTCATAGCTAGAAAAATCTAGGAGAGATTCACTTAATTCTTCAATTTTTTCTAAAGTTAATTGGCTAAGTTTACTTTCTAACTCTGCATCAATTGTACCAAAACGCTTTTTTAGCAACCGCAATACTAGCAATAAGGCTTCTTCTGTTTTTCCTTGTTGAATTCCTTGTTGAATTCCTTGTTGGATTCCTTGTTCCATCCAGGAAGTTACTATTTGCATAATTTGTTCCTTTTCTTGAGGGATTATTTCTTCTATATAATTTTTCAATTATTTACTCTCTAAATCTATAGCCATAGTCATTATTGATTCAGAAGAAGAAATTTCAGAAAGTCGATTTTTTTCATCTATTTTTAAGTTTGTTTTTTCATTTTTACCAACAGAATATTTTTCTAGCATTTGTTTTAGAGCTTGGGCAGTTTCTAAGTCTGTTACTGCTGGGTCTTTACGATCATTTGCAGTCATTTTAATCATCTCTAGGCCCATTAATTTATTTTCTGCAAAAACAAGCCAAAGTTTTCCACCTGGTTTTGGTGCTAGTTGCAGTCCTGGCAAATCTGCTTTAGGCAGTTTGATTTCTTGGTCAATGTCTAAAAAATTTTCCTTTTTTTCTAGTGGAAATAGCCAAATATATTTTGCTAGACCTTGATCTTTATCAAGTAGTTCGCTAGTCTCATGAACTAAGTAAATATAGCCTTCAGAACTAGCTTTTAGCCTTAGTCTAATTTGATCTTTTTCTTTATAAGATATTTTTCCTGGTAAAAGTATTTTAGGATCCTGATACTTATCTTGTACAAACTCTTGTAGTTCAACAAAATAGCTTAAATTTTTAACGATATTTTTTTTATCAGTCTCAATTAAATTAGTTTTATCTTGACTAGTATCTTTTGAAGAAAGATTTTTTTTGCATGCTATAGATGTGGTAAATAGCAGTGTAATAGAAATACTCAAAATTAATAAATTTCTAAAGTTTGGTGTATTTTTTGGTTGTTTTGGAGCAAACGACATAAAAACCTCATTTTAAGAATTAAACAAAAACAGAAAAAAACAATAGCAGATATATTTGTGATAGGTAAGCTATAATAGGCTAATTAAAACAACTTGGAGTAAAAAATTGTCAATAAATCGTGAGTATTTCACTATTGCTAGTAGTGCTGAGGCTACTACTAATATTAAAGGATCTACTTTTATTTCTCGTTGTGAGCGTGTTACTTCTGCAATAGAGGCAATGAATTATATACAATTAATTAAGTTAAAATACTCAGATGCAACACATAATTGTTGGGCTTATAGAATTTCGCCTAATGAGTATAGATTTAATGATGATGGAGAACCTGCCGCGACAGCAGGACAGCCAATCTTACAAGCAATTCTAGGATTAAATTTAGAGCAAGTTTGCGTAGTAGTAACCCGTTACTATGGAGGGACAAAACTTGGTACAGGTGGCCTAGTACGTGCTTATGGAGGTGGAGCATCAGCAGTGTTAAAAATGGCTCAAAGTGTATTAATCCAGTCTACTGTAGTTATAGAAGTAGAAGTTGCTTTTAGTGAGCAAAACGGTCTTTATCATTTTATGGAAAATCATCCTGAATTAACTATTGTAAATACTGCATATACTGCTAAAGGTCTAGTAATAACGATAAAGTTATTAGCTATAGAGCAATCTAACATATCTGAGCAATTAACTAATCATTTACGCGGACGAGTACAAATTAAAGAAACTTTTGCAGAATAAAAGCCTAGAAAAATTACTTTACTATCCAATTATTAGGTTGACCTAAAAGACGAATCCCTATGCGATAGGTTTTATCAACCTGATTATAGTTAATGTGTTTTACTTCGCCTTGGGCATGAAATTTACCTTGAAAACCAACTATTTCAACAATAGAGTTTGGTTCTAGTTCATGCTTACAGAGCATAAAACAGACTCCATGTTTGCTAACATCTTCTGTTTGAATCACTTCCACAAAATACTGTCCACTTTTGTCTAGTCCACGAATACTTAAACTTAGTCTTAATTTTGCTCTTGGCTCATTGCGGTCATTGTTGAGCATACTTTGGGCAATAGTTGGATGTTTTAAGTTAGACGAAGAATTTTCACGAGCAGAGGTTAAAATAGCTGAAGGTTTGGTATTTGGATTTGTAGTTAATGGATCTTGTGCATCAATTGAATTTTGTAGTGAAGCAGAGATAGATGGAGGTTTAACAGGTAAATTATTTAAGGGGGTAGAAGGAATTTTTGCAGCAGCAGGAACAACAGGTGGAGCAGGAACAACAGGCACTGGAGCAGAAGGAGGTCTTAAGCGATTGGCTAAGGGATTAGGAGTATTTAAAGATGTTCTAACTAATCCTTGTGGCCCTAAGGGACGAGTAGCAAACACATCTGAATTTTCGACCTCATCAACGACAGGCGGAGTTATAGCTATTTCTGGTGTTGGTTCTGAGGCCCTGACAGGCTCACTAACTTCTATTTCTGGAGGATCTTTAGAAATAAAAGCTACACCAACATTTACAAATCCATCTCCTCTTGGTCTAACACGTCTTACTTGAGCATAAATTTGATATGTAGCTAAATTCTGATCATAAAGCCGCATTTGTGCAGGCATTGGTAAAACAAGGCGGACAATATCATCTATATCAACTATATTGTGTAAGCGAAAAGACGCACCTAGTGGGCTTACATTCATAGTTTCCGTTTGTTCATAAAATCGGCTGCGCTCACAAGCGTAACTATAAACCTCTATAGGCAAAAGCAATGGGGTTCTATAGTATTTTCGACGTTCGTTACTCACAAAAATACCCTGTTTAAAATTTCTTTTTTGATGCTTTTGCAAGTATATCCTACTTTTTTTTTTGGTGCATTGATTTTTAAGTGGCAGTTAAACATAAGAAAGTTTATTATCGCTTTTTGTGTTTTATCATTTGGGATTAATAGAAAATGAAAGAAATAAAAATAATAAAAACTTTGGCTGAACTAAAACCAGCACTCGAAATATTAAGCCAATCTGAAGCAATTGGGCTAGATACAGAAACAACTGGACTAGATCCCTACACTAGTAAATTAAGGCTAATCCAGCTTTCAAATACCAAACAAGCCTTTATTATAGACTTATTTAAGACTCCTGCTCTAGCTCAAGAATTAAAAGATTTATTTTTAGCAGAAACTCCTATTAAAGTATTACATAATGCTAAGTTTGACTTAAAAATGATTAAACATCATTTAGGTCTAACTATTAACTCTATTTTTGACACAATGTTAGCTAGTAAATTAATTTCTGGAGGACGAGAAGGACAATCTCATAGTTTGGCACAAACCGCACTACGTTTTCTTAATATTGGAGTAGACAAAACAGAGCAAACTAGTAATTGGGCAGAGGACTTAAGCGAAAGCCAAATAGAATATGCTGCTAATGATTCATTAATTACCTGTCAACTTTATAAAGTCCAACTGCTAAAGCTTTGTGAGTTAGGGATTTTAGAAACAGCAGAACTTGAATTTGACTCAATTGAAGCTATTGCAGATATGGAACTTGCTGGAGTGTTGCTAGATGCTAGGCATTGGCAAGCAATTGTAGCTGAGACGGAAAGAAAACATTCGGCTGTAGCTACTGTGCTTAGACAAGCTTTAGAGCTGGTTGACCTACAAATGAGCCTTTTTGGTGAATCTAATATTAATTTAGATAGTCCGTCTCAAGTTCAGGAAGCATTAAGACGTTTGGGTATTCCTTTGATTGATACCAAAAGCGTAAATCTACATCATCTATCCCAAGAATTTCCTATTTTAGAACAGCTTTTAGAATATCGTAGTCTACAAAAAGCTTTATCTAGCTATGGTTTAGGGATGTTAAAGTTTATTCATTCAATAACAGGAAGAATACATGCTAGTTTTTTTCAAATAGGTACACCAACAGGGAGACTATCTTGTCATGAGCCTAATCTGCAACAAATTCCACACACAATTGATTATCGTAGTTGTTTTATAGCTGCACCAGGTCATAAATTGATTATTGCTGATTACTCTCAAATAGAATTACGTATTTTAGCTGATTGGGCAGATGATGATGTGTTAATAAAAGCCTTTTGTAGTGGTGCAGATCTTCATTGTATTACTGCTAGCCAAATGTTTAACATTCCATTAAGTGCCGTTAGTCCTGAGCATCGTGCTGCTGCTAAACAACTTAATTATGGAATAATTTATGGAATGGGTGCGCAAGGTCTTTCTAATAGAATTAACCGTCCATTTGCAGAATCAGAGCGACTAATTGAACGCTATTTTAATACTTATAGTGGGGTTGCTAATTGGCTTAAAATGGCAGGACAAACCGCATTAGAAACAAGAGAATGTCGCACAAGGCTTGGAAGGTTAATGTATGTTGATTTTGATAGTGATGATCCTACAAGCCAATCAGCAACCGTTAGATTAGGGAAAAATATGCCTATACAAGGCACTTCAGCCGATATTAGCAAACGCGCTATGATGTTACTACATAAATCATTAACTAATACATCTGCTAAATTAATCAACAATATACACGATGAATTAGTTCTAGAAGTAGCAAGTGAGCAGGCAGAAAGATTAGCTAAAGAAATAGAAAAAGAAATGGTGACAGCAGGACAAGAATTCATTCATAATGTCCCTGTAGTGGTAGATATAAAAATTTCTTCTAATTGGGTAAAATAGCAATTTTTTCGGGGTGAACTTATGAAAATCTGTGCAACTTGCATAAGAGAGTATCCAGAAGATACCATTTTTTGCCCCTATGATGGCAACCGCTTAACTAATTTTACTGAAACTGAACTCTATCTAAACACTATACTAGATAATAAATACCGTATTGATAGCAAGATAGCTGAAGGTGGAATGGGTAATGTTTATAAAGCTACTCATCTACATTTAAGCATTCCTGTAGCAGTTAAAATTATGCACCAGGAACTTGTGTCGGATGTTAATTCTATAGAACGCTTTCGACGTGAAGCACAGGCTACAATGCAAATTCGTCATACCAATGCAATAGCCGTGCTTGATTTTGGTGTCACCAAAGATAACACTGTTTATTTGGTGATGGAATTTTTAGAAGGCTGTACCTTAAGACGTAGGTTAAGAGAATTAGCAAGATTTTCTGTAGCAAACACTAATTGGGTAATTCAACAGGTCTGTTCAGGAGTACATGCAGCACATAAAAGAAATATTATTCATCGTGACTTAAAACCTGACAATATTTTCCTTCAAAAAGAAAGTGAAGAAGAAGTAGTAAAAGTTTTAGATTTTGGTATTGCAAAACTAAAAAATCAAATTGATGACCAAGAAAGAAATTTAACTCGTCAAGGCATGGTAGTAGGAACACCTCATTATATGTCCCCGGAACAATGTTATGGTAAAGAGGTAGACCTTAGATCAGATATTTATAGCTTAGGAGTAATTGCCTACGAATTATTAACAGGTATTCCACCTTTTGATGCTGACACTCCTATAGCTTTGGCAATGAAACAAACTACAGAAATAGCACGTCCAATTTATGAAATTAATCCAAATGTTCCAATAGATGTAAATGCGGTAGTAATGCGTGCATTAGCGAAAAATCCAGATCAAAGACCTCAAAGCGTAATGACACTAGCTCAAGAACTAAATTCTGTTAGTAGCAGGGTTTATGTTTATATGGGTAAGTCTTTGGATAATAAGCAAATAGATATGGAGTTACTAGATGTAGATACTCCAGTAATTAATGATATTGTAGAAGAAAGCTATCCAACACCTTCATCACTTCCAGCACAAGCCAATAATTTAGCTGATAATGTCAATAATAAAGCCAAAGCTGTTACCAATAAACTTCCTAGTTTAGAAATAAATAAAAAAGTAGAACCAAGTAGCCCCAGTAACCCTATGCCAGAAATTTTTCAAGCTATGATGGCAGACTTGTCAGAAACACAAACAGCAAATACAAATAAATCAAAAACTAACAAAAAGCCAAACAAAACCTATCCTGTTAATTGTGAGATTTGCGGTCAAGAAGTAGGACGAAGTTTAGTAGCCAACTCAACTATTATTTGTCCAGATTGTCGTAAAAGCAGCCGTAAAATTAAAAAACCTCAATTCTAATTTTGTTTTTAATTTTTTATTCTCCCTCGCTTGATGAACTGTTAAGCATTTTCTGCGTTAAAACCTGATTAACAAGCCTTTAACCTTAAAATTAGGTCAATTTATGATAATTCGTCTATTTGCAATAATAATTTTTTTAATGCCTTCTTTAGCTTATAGCCAAGTAGTTGAAAAACAAGAAGATACAATTAAATTTAACACTAATTTAGTTGTCTTAGATGCTCAAGTAACAGATCAAAAAACTAATAAAGCTATTAGCGGATTACAGAAAGAAAACTTTATCCTTTATGATGAGAATACTTTAGAAGAAATAACTTTTTTTAAGGAAGAATCCTTACCTTTATCAATAATTTTTCTTTTTGAAGTTAGCAAAACGCTTTCACCTCTACTAGAAAAATTACGTCCTGAAGAATGGCCTATTACTAAATATATTCGTGCAGAAGATGAAGTAGCAATAATGGCTTACGGCTCACAAACTCAACTGGTACAAGATTTTACCAAAGATAGACGAACAGTAATTAAACAGATTACTAAACTTCCAGAAATTCCAGGCAAGCTAATTTTTCAACGCGAAGCAATTTTTCAAGCTGCCCAGCAAATGAAACGAGCTAAAAATCCTGTTGGACGACGTGCAATAATTGTTATTACTAGCAATTTTTCTACTGAACCACTACTTACAAATGGGAATTTAGCCACTAAGGAAGAAACCCTTGAACAACTCTATCAAGTTGGTGCAACTGTAACAGGACTAATCTTTGGTAGCTTTGGAAATAAGCTAGCAACAGAATTAAGCGTAAGGCAAACACCTGATCAAATTTTAATTAGCAAACTTTTTTCTAAAAGTAGTATTAACATTTTTGCTAATGAAACAGGCGGAGAAGTTAATACTACAAATAAAGAGAACTTTTTAGAAAAAATGAATGCCCAAATTGAGCATTTACGAACTCGCTATAGTTTAGCCTTTATTCCTAGTGTTAGCACAAGTGAAAATTTTCGGAAAATATCATTAAAACTTAGTGCAAAAAATGAAGACATTAAAATTAGAACTAGACAAGGTTATTATCCTAATAAATCAACATTTATTAACTATAATCAATTAATTTTGCCTAAAACTATATTACCAGCTAATTTTACTAGTCCTTACAAAGTTATAAACTTAATGCCAGCATTTTGGCAAATTTATAAACAAATTAAAGACAAAGATATAAAAGAACAAACTAAAGAATTTTATGAGATATTTATTAAACAATATCCTAATATTTTTAATGCTGATAATTTAGAAATTTCACAAGAAAATTTTGAATCCGAAGCTAAGACTAAACTAGCTATTTTTTTATTTGACTTAAAAAAACATGCCCTTAAGTTAGAAAAATTAATTGAGCAATTATCTAATGATTTTGAAATTAATGAAGAAAATTTTCTAAGCCGATTCCCTGATTTTAATTGGAAAGGAACTATCTATTTTCTACCTATTTTAACTAGTTTTATTTCAAAACAAACTATTATTAATAACGAAGAAGTGCTGATTTTTGGATTAGATTCTATAGCATTTAAGGGCAATGAAAATGTTAGTTTTTGGCCTATTTTTCATCATGAACTTTTCCATCTTTATCATCAACAATTTCAACCAAAGGCTAAACACTTAAATTTTGAGCAGCCTTTATATGATTTTATTTGGCAAGAAGGGCTTGCTTGTTATGTTGCAAGTCTATTAAATCCAGAAACTAATAAAGGTGAAATTTTACAACTAGATTTTAACAATAAAACTACGCTTATCCCTTTACAGACAATAGCCCAAATCTTAAGAGCAAACCTAGGGACATTGCCAAAAGAGTTTTACCAAGATTGTTTTGGTTTAAGTAGCAAATTAGATAGCAACTTAAGCGAAAATTATGTGGACTCTGGCAATTATCTATGTTTTTTACTAGCAGAAAAGCTAGTTTTAGCACAGACATTTCCTAAAGCAATTTTGCTAGAAAAACAAGACCTAGAAAAATCTCTAGATTTTCTGTTAAGACGTGTTGAGTTATTACAATTAAAATAAAGTAAATTATTAGAAAGAAAGTCGAAATCCAAATTGTACTTGCCTTGGATCACTTGATCGATTTCTTTTTTCTAAAGGTAAAATAAATCTACCTCCCTTTTTAGCAGGTAAATTAAAATTTCCTTGTTCATCAGGTACAAAAGTTTCTTCTGAGCCTGTAAAAATATTTACCCTGTTAAGAGAATTAAATAATTCTACTAGCATTTCTAGTTTTATAGTGTCTGATAGATTAAAGCTACGGCTTAGGCGTACATCAACGGCTCCAAAACCTGGGGTAATACCTACATTTCGACCTAGATCTAGAGGACGATCGCCATTAACACCATCTCTATTTAAGTCATCAGTAGTTAAGTTATAAGGTCTACCACTAGTAAAATTCATTATTGAAGATAGTTGCCAATTCCTTAACAATAAATTTTTATTTTGAAGTCGCCAAACACCTGTAAAAATAAATGTACTTCGAGCATCTTGTAAAGACAAACCTCTATCATTATTTGGTAGCATTGGCGCAATATCTGTATTAGTAAAATCAATAAAATTATCTATTGCTTTAGAAAAAGTGTAATGTGCAAATAAACTAATACCTTGGGAAAAATTTCTTTCTATTCCAAAAGTAGCTGCATGATAGTAACTATCATAAGCTGACTCATATTCAACAATAGAACCTTTGCTAGGGTTTAGTCTACCAGTAAGTTGACTAGCTAGCGGGTCGCTAGTGGGATTAATGATTGGGTTTATCTCCCTAGCAGAAAATAATTTAAGCCCTCTAATAAAAGTGTAATCAGAAAATAGTTTTGTACTGTTATTTAGAAGATACTCAAAACCAAATTTAGCTTGCTGTGTGTAGCTATTACGTAAATTTGGCTCAAAAACAAAATCTACACTTAGTTGTGGAATTTCAGAGAATGGAGCAGGAGGTTTATTTGTTTCTGGAAAACGTCGGTTAGGCAGACTAAAAGGAATTAAAGAAAAGGGAAAGACTAAGGTTAATATGCTAAATTTATCATCCCTAAAACTATTTACTACTGTAGATGGCCCAGTTAAAGATCCTGCAAAAACTAGCCCATAAGCAGCTTTAATATTTAATTTAGAAATTGGGCGATAGGAAATAGCAATTCTTGGAGCAAGATTACCATTATTTTTAATTGATCCTTCTACTCGATTTAAGTCATAACGAAGACCTGTTTTAAGTACCAAATTTGGTTTTAGTCTAAAATCATCTTGAAAAAATGCACCAAATTGTTTTGTTGGTGTTTTTGTTTCACTAGGGCCAAAGCCTTGTGTAAAAAATATTGGCAAAGAAAAATCACTTAAATCTAAGTTTTGAGGAAATCCAGGAAACATTGCTGGAAGTGCAGCAGAAAGAAAAGTAACAAAAGCTCTTTGTTCTTGTGTTCGCAAACTTGGGTCAAAAGCTTGTAGACTGGTAAATTTTGGTAAGTTAGGAATACCTGAAAGTTCTGTAAAATCCAGATCTCGAAATGATGTACTACCTTGGCTAAAAAATGATATTTGACCCCTAGATTTTGTATAAATAAAATCTCCTCCAAACTTAATTTGATGATTACCTTTAACTGCACTAACAATATTAACAAATTGGTAAATAGAATCTTGGCGCGGTTGTGGTAAAAGGCGAGAGCGACCAAATAAAGCATCTCCTTCGGGCGAGCTTAAAGCAACTCTTGGCCCATCTCCATAAGGAAGAATATTTGTGTCTAGTTTTGTATAAAGAAAGCGTGTTTCATTTACTAGGTTTTTATTAGGGTTAACATAAGTGTTATTTAATGCAACAGCTTGATTATCTAAAATTAAAAAGCCACCATTAGTTAAATCTGACTTGCCACCAAAACTATCAAATTCACCATTGTAGTTAGAGTCTGAATTATAACGTATCCATAAGGAGTTATTTTCTGTTAAGCGATAATCTGCCCTAGCAAATACATAAGTATTAGCAACTGCAACAGGAATAAATCCATTACTAATAGGAAAACCTCGTCTTTTGGCAGCATCTATTAATGTATTAGGTATAGTAACTTGTAGGCTACGTGTTTGTGTAAAACGTTCAAATCCAACAAAAAAGAAAGCTTTATCTGTTTTAATTGGCCCGCTTAAGTTAGTGCCAAACTGGTAACGCTGAAAAGGTGGGCTAAAATCAAAAAAAACATTTCTGGCAGAAGTTTGCTTTGTTCGACCTAAACCAAAAAGAGAGCCTTTAAGTTTGTTTGTGCCACCACGAGTAACAATATTGATAACACCTGAAAGTGCGCGTCCAAATTCGGCTGAGTAGTTATCAGTAATAACTTGAAATTCCTGCACAGCATCTTGGCTAAATGTGGATCGTACATTACCTACACTAGCATCATTATTACTTAATCCATCTATAGTAACATTATTAAATCTGGATGGTTGATTATTAATAGAAATCAATAAACTAACAGCTACAGAAGCTTCTGGAGTACGACTAGCTACTACACGAGGGGCAATAGTGGCAAACTGTAAAAAATTTCGTTGATTTATAGGTAAAGCTTCAATATCTTGACGGCGAAATTGTGTGCTACTTTCGGTTTTATCTGATACCACCAAATTATCTGCATTTATTTCAATAACTTCCCTAGTTCCTTTTGTTCTAAGTTCAAAGTCTATAATTGCAGTTGTTCCAATAGTTAACACCAAATTTTCTTCTTTTAACTCAAAATCTACTGCCTCAGCTTTGATTTTATAAGTACCCGGAGGTAGTTGGAGCAAATGATAAAACCCATTTTCATTTAATTGAACAGTGCGTTTTAGATTAGTTTCTATTTGCGTTGCTTCAATTGTAGCTCCAACCAAAATTTTTCCATCTATATCTTTAACTGTACCAGTGATTGTTCCTGTAGTTGCTCCGCTAAATTGAGCCATTACAGTTAAATTAAGGAAAAAGATTAAGAAACTTAGTAGAAATATTGATTGCAAAAAACGTAATAAGACCATGAAGCTAGCTCCCACTTAGCTAAATATAACTAACAAGCTCTATTTAGAGTATTTTTTGATGATCCATAGTTTAAAGATGTTTGAAAGTTCTAATTATATATTTTTTTCTTTAACTACCAAGCGATATTATATTTACTTATATAGTAAAATCCCTTATGTGTTAGGATATTGACACCTCAAGTAAAAACGCTAGAATTAACTTGTTTTGCGCTTAATCCAAATTATTGCACCATTGAGGTTTTGATAAGTTTATGTTTACACAAATAAGCTCACTACTTAAGCTATTTACTATAGCAATTCAAGAGAGTGAGCAGATTTACCGCCCCGAAGTCCCACTACTTCCAGGACTAGAGAAGTTTGCACAAACCAACAATATAAGTTTTCTATATAGCTTAGATACATTTGACATAGTAATTATTTCACTTTATTTTGGCATCCTTTTTATATTGTCTTTATATGGATTTTACCGACTAAAATTAGTTTATCTATTCTTTCGCTATCTTCCTCATGCTCCTAAACCAAAATCAGAATTTCCTGAACTACCTAAAGTAACCGTTCAACTACCATTATTTAATGAAATGTACGTAGTCGAACGATTAATTGAAGCCGTAGCAGCAATAGATTATCCACGAGAGCTATTAGAAATTCAGGTTTTAGATGATTCCACAGATGAAACCATAGCAATTGCTTCCCGTGTAGTTGCAGAGTACCAAAAACAAGGTTTTGATATTGTTTATCTTCACCGTACAGATAGAACAGGTTTTAAGGCTGGAGCATTAGAAGCAGGTCTTAAAAGTGCTAAAGGTCAATTTGTAGCTGTATTTGATGCTGATTTTCTTCCACGTCCAGATTGTATCAAAAAAATGATCCATTATTTTACTGATGAAAAAATCGGTATGGTACAAATGCGATGGAGTCATATCAATGGCGATTACAGCCTGTTAACTAAAATCCAATCTATTATGTTAGATGGGCATTTTGTTGTTGAACAAATGGCGCGTAATCGTTCTGGTAGTTTTTTTAATTTTAATGGTACGGCTGGAATGTGGAGACGAGAAGCTATTGAATATTCTGGCGGTTGGCAACACGACACTTTAACAGAAGACACAGATTTAAGCTATCGCGCTCAATTAATGGGTTGGCGATTTGTTTATTTGTTAGATGAAGATGCTCCAGCAGAACTACCTGTAGAAATTAATGCTTTTAAGGCTCAACAAAGACGCTGGGCCAAGGGCTTAATTCAAGTAGCTATAAAGCTTCTAGGCCGTATGTTGAAAAATGATAACCTCCCTACTAGAGTTAAAGTAGAGATGTTTTTCCGACTAACTAATAATATTGCAGCACCATTAATGATCCTACTTGCACTACTTCACTTACCTGTGTTGATTGTTCGTTATAATCAAGGGTTTTTCCATTTACTACTTTTTGATGTTCCTATATTGCTATTTTCTTCTTTATCAGTAATAGCATTTTATGGTTCTGCACAATATTACTTACACCCTACAACATGGAAAAAACGATTAAAATATTTACCGCTAGTTATGGGAATGGGCATAGGTCTTACTTTTAGCAATGCTCGTGCAGTAATAGAAGCCCTATTTGGTGTTCAATCTTCTTTTGTACGTACACCTAAATATAAAGTAGAAAGTCGTAAAGATAATTGGCTAAGCCAAGCAATGAAATATCGTCGGAATATGGGCTTGATTCCTTATTTAGAGGTATTAACAGCTATTTATTTTGTTGTTACTATCTACTATGCTTTTACTAGGTCGATTTTAGGGACAATTCCATTTTTACTTATCTTTTTGTTTGGTTATGGTTATACAGGAATAATGTCAATGTTTCAGTCTACTTGGCAAAGACTTTTTAAGGCCAAGTAAATACACTCTGCCCAAGTTATTATAAATAAAACAGCTTAAAGCTGATTAAAACTTTGCACTCTTAGGGAGATAAGCAAAATTATGTATTTAAGAAAAACTTCTACTATTCGCTTTATTACCCTGATTTTATCAATTACCTTATTATTTGCTGCTTTTACAATAAATCCATCTCAAGCAAATACTCCTAACACTGTACTACTTGCAGAACAGCCATTAAGTGAATATAAAGTTAGACGTGAAAAACTGCTAGAAAAAGTACGTGATGGTATAGTAGTAGTTTTAGCATCGGAAGAAGATGACTTAGGTGTTGGGGCAAAGTTTCGCCAAAATGATAATTTTATGTATTTAACAGGTGTGGATGTGCCTGATAGTGCTTTGGTTCTTGTGCCAAAAGGCTATCAAGGTGCAAAAGAATGGTTATTTTTGCCCACCCCAAATCCTTTTATGGATCAATGGACTGGCCCACGTCCAGATATCTCTGAGCAAACTGCACAAGCCTTTGGAGTTGAACGAGTTGCAAGCTTAAAAGACCTACAAAAAGTCTTAGGTGAAATAATTCACACGGCTGATTTTCAAAAATCAGGAGAGAAAGTTTATACTGTTGTTCCCCCTAGCAATTACACTCGTTTAGTTAGAGAAGAAAAATTTACTGAACAACTACGTAAAATTAGTGCGACAGTAAATCTTAATCCTATAGCTCCGCTTTTAGCAGATCAAAGAATATTAAAAAGCGAGCCAGAGTTATCATTAATTAAACGTGCAATTGATATTACAGAGCAAGCTCATAAAGATGTGCTTAAAAATGTTAAACCTGGTATGTTTGAATATGAGCTAGAAGCCCTTATTTTAGGGCAGTTTTACCGCAATGGGGCCCAACGTCCTGCTTTTCCTTGTATTGTTGGTTCAGGAGCTAACTCAACTATTTTACATTATGAAAAAAATCGTAAGAAAATAGAAGATAATGACTTAATAGTAGTAGATATTGGGGCGGAATATAACTATTATGCGGCTGATATTACCCGGACTTACCCAGCTAATGGACGTTTTACCCCACGTCAGCGTGAAATTTATAAACTAGTTTTAGCAGCACAAACAGCAGCAGCAAAAGCTTTTGAGTATGGCAAATCTACTATGCATGACCTAGATGCGGTTGCACGTCAAGTAATGCGTGAAAGCTCATTAAAAGATTCTAAAGGTAGGTCTTTAGATCAATATTTTCCACATGGACTTGGGCATTTTGTAGGAATGTATGTTCATGATGTAGGTGATTATAGTCGTCCGCTACCTGTTGGAGCAGTGATTACTATCGAGCCTGGGATTTATTTACCTGATGAAAAAATCGGTGTTCGTATAGAAGATGACTACTTAGTTACTAGCACTGGACTAGTTAAACTTTCTCAAAATGTTCCTAGTGAGCCAGAAGCATTAGAAAAACTAATGGCAAAATAACATTAATAATATTAATTAGCTCGTTTCTTACGACTATTTGTACGTACTGGTTTAGTCTCATGATTAATAGTTTCTGTTATATTTGATGTATTTGCTGTACTTACAGAAGCTAATACATCATCTAAAGATAAAGTTTTATCATTTAGATGTGAGGCTAAACTTATAGCATAACGTTCTGCCAAAATTTCATTATCTTTTAAGTTAAAAACATATTCTCTAAAATTACGCCTCATAAGCTCATCAATTACTTCATGTGCTTGATTAGGAGCAAATAGCTTACAAGGATTACCTATTACAATATGCTGTATTGGAACTAAAGTTTCTGCTGGAAGATATGTTTG
The DNA here is from genome assembly GCA_964492845.1 of uncultured Clostridia bacterium. Classification (GTDB taxonomy): domain Bacteria; phylum Acidobacteriota; class Blastocatellia; order Chloracidobacteriales; family JADJPF01; genus JADJPF01. Next base: position 211,561 of record CAZBMZ010000005.1, on the reverse strand, counting down.
GATATGTACAATTGCACCTAAAGACACAGCAGCATTACGACCAACCACTGAACCATTAAAGACCGTTGCATTAGCACCAACAAAAGCACGATATTCTAAAGTTGCACCAGAAATATAAGCTGTGGGGCCAACTAAAACATAATCTTCTAAAATACAAGGAAATTTTCGTATAGCTCCACCTGCACCACGAATTACAGCATTTTCCATTACTACTACTCCACGACCAATTTTTACGGGCGCACCTTCAGATGTAATTACTGCGCCATAAAGAATCCGGCTATCTGGGCCAATAATAACATCGCCTGAAATAACTGCATTTGGTGCGATATAAGCAGAAGGATCAATAATAGGTTTTTTTCCCTCGTGTTCAATGATCATGATAGTTTTACACCTCTTGATTTAGAAAATTTACCAACGTATTTTAGATATTTTTAACTATTCGGTAAGCGGAAAGAGCCTAGTGTAACAGCTAGTTGCTCAGATTGAGATAACATTTCACGACTAGTTACAGAAAGTTGTTCAGAAAGTTTTGCATTACGTTCAGCGGCTGATTGCACTCTTTCAACAGATTTAACTATTTCACTAGTTGAAATAGATTGCTCTTGGCTAGCAGCTTGTATTTCATGAGTAACAATTGTTAATTCTTGTGTAGTTCGTAATATTTCTTCTGTGCCTACAGATTGTTCAATAATAATGTTATCAATATAACTTGATGTAGTAGAAACACTATCTACCACTATTTCTATTTGTGAAAGTGCAGAAACAACTTTGCTAGATTGTGTAAGCCCGTCATTAACCAGGCTAGTAGAAAGTCCCATTTGTTTTGCTGCCTGTGCAACATCTCTTTGTACTCCACCAATTAAAACGCCAATTTCCTCGGCTGATTCTGTAGTACGTTCTGAGAGTTTACGAACTTCTTCAGCGACTACACCAAAACCTAGTCCATGTTGGCCTGCTCGAGCAGCTTCTATTGCAGCATTTAAGGCTAAAAGGTTTGTTTGCTCTGCAATAGCATTAATAACTTCAACTATTCTTCCAATAGCAGCAGCATGCTCGCCTAAACCATATATTGTGTCAGCCGTGCTAGTTATAGAATGGTGAATTTCTCGCATACCTGAAGAAGCTTGTTCTACAGAATCTCGGCCATCTTTAACTACTCCACGAGCAGAACTTACTAGCTGCGTTAAATCCTTAGTTCCAGCAGCAATACGCTGCATACGAACAGACATATGTTGAATTGCAGTAGTTGTTTCTACTACACTAGAGGCTTGAGACTCTACACTTTTAGCAATAAGTTTTATATTAGTAGAAAGTTGTTCAACTAAAGAAGCCATATCCTGAACTGCTGCTGCAACCATTTCTGTATCTTTTTGGAGTTGTTGACCAGACTTAGCCAAAGTTTCTGACATAACTTTTACTTGATCAGAGCAATTTTTTACTTTTACAGTAACTATTCTTAAGAATTGCACCATTTTTTGGAAAGCATCTCCAAATGTATCATTGGTAGACTGTAGCTCTATTTGTAAGCTAAGATCGCCTCCTGCAATTCTATCTGCAATATCAGACGCTTGTTGCAAATAAATAACCATTTGATTCATTTCTTTAGCTAAGAGTCCAATTTCATCATCTTTATTTTTTAGTTCCGTAGCAACAACATTTAAGTTTCCTCTTGCAAGATGTTTAGCAATATTAATCAGTTTATTTATAGGTTGAATTAAAAGCTGACGATTTAGAAAAATACTAGAAGCAATTACTAAAGCAAAACCAAGGATAATTGCTAATATTATCTGCCAAATAAAACTGGTAATTTCTTTATCTGTTTTATCTACAGGAACTACTATTTCTATTACTCCTCTTACATCTGATTCTTTCCAATTTTTTTCTTGTGATTCTGGACGAGCATTATGGCATTCAACACAGGATTTACTCATTATGTCAGCAACAGCATAACGCAAGGACATTTTACCATTTACATTTTCCATTCGATAAAAAGGTAATTGAGGTTCTTTTTCTAGTTTATCTAGTGCTTGTTGTTGAAAGTCATCTTTTTTTTCTGCTGCACGAGAAGCAAAAGGATAGCGGCTATATAGATATAATTGACTACCATTTATTTTTGTAGAAAGCTTTTCGCCTAAATGATCTTTAAAATCATAATTAACATTCATTCCTGACTCTTTAGCCCTAGTAGCAATTTTATCTGAATAAAAAGTCCTTAAAGTAGTGATTTGACTGACTAAACTTTCTGCTTTTTGTACTTCCATTGCTAGTATAGTTTTTTCTTTAACTTGAAATATTACAAATAAACATAGTAATAATACCAGCATCCCACTAATTACTAAGGCTAAGAGTTGTTTGTTTTGTAGTGATTTTACGGCCATAAGATATTTTCTTAAAGTATATTTAGGCTAATATTTAAGTTAACTTTAGATTAAATTAAATTTAGGCAGGGATTTCAACTATTTTATTTAAGCAATAAGTTTAGGTTGTTTGCCCATAAAGACTTTTCACTAAATCATCTAACTTACCAATTTCTTGAGAACTTAAAATTTTCTTTAAGTCCAACATAACAATCAATCGATCATTATGTTTAATAACTCCAATAATATAATTATTTCCTTGTCCGCTAATTAACTCTGGTGCTGAGCCAATCGCTTTATCATCGACACGTATTATTTCAGATGCAGCATCAACTAACATACCCATCAGCTTATCATCTATTTCTAAAATAATAATCCTAGCTGTTTTTTCCTTAGATTCTGCTACTTGAGTATGAAGGCGTTTACGCATATCAATGACGGTAACTATCTTACCACGTAAATTAATAATACCTTCGACAAAATCATAAGCATCTGGAACTGGAGTTATATTTTGAAAAGGAACAATTTCTTTTACTAAGCTAATTTCCACAGCAAAAGTTTCACTAGCAACTTTAAATAAAATTAACTGTTTGTTTGCCATGCCAACTCCCGTTTTTAGCTTAGGCTAACAATCTAGTAATTACTTCTTTTAACCTAATTGTAGAAATAGGCTTAAGTAAATATTCATTAGCACCTAAAGTTAAACCTGCTTGTATCTCATGTTCTTCGCCCTTGGTACTAATAATGATAATGGGAACATTTTTGTTATTTGATTCTTGCCTAACTTTTGCAACTAGGTCTAGCCCTGTCATATTAGGCATTTTTATATCACTTAAAATTAGGTCAAAATTTCCAGCCGCAAATTTTTCATACCCATCTTTACCATCTACTGCTTCAACAAAAGTTAATGGCCCGATTCCATCTAATTTACGAACTGCCATAATTAATAACTGTCGCATAGTAGCAGAATCATCAACTACTAATACTTTTCTATCTGCCATCTTAATTTTATCTCCTAAAAAATTTATAGTTTTAACTTTGTCTTAAAAGATTCATAAACCCCTCAATAGTACGGAGTTTGCGTTCTGTGCCTTGATATAATTTGGCACACAAAAGAGCCGTTGCAGCTTGTCCAGCTAAAAGATTTAATAGCTCAAAATCTACTGAGGTAAAATTTTTTTTATGACTAAGAAACTTGTAAATACTAATTACTCCTACTAATTCATTAACTGCTTCACTACTAGCTTTAGCAGGTAGTGAAATTTCTAGAGGCACAGCAATTAATATGTCTGAATTTTTATCTCCACGATAAATTTTTCTTTTTACAGCCACTTCTCCTTCAACGCCTTGGCCCAGTAAAATTTTCTTTTTGCTCTGATGTTTTGATTCTGCGAGTTCACCTCCCATAAAGCTTAGCTCTGTTGCTGCCTCATTTAAGGTAAAAACTGCAAACTCTTCAGCACCTATTAAATTACTAAGAATATCTACGATAATATTAACCACCATTTGAGAATCTAAAGTAGAATGTAGTTGATAACTAGCCACATAGAGGTTAATTAAACCTTCATTTTGTTTCTCCATCTCAAGATAACGATTAATAAAATTTTTACTTTCTGCTCTAATTGATGAATTTTGTGTTTGTAAATTTTTAACTTCTGCTTGTAATTTTTTAATTTCTGTCTGTAAAGCATGTTTTCCTAAAGAGTTATTTTCTGATAGCTCGGTTTCTAGTTCATTTACTTTTAATTTTAATGCTTCATTTTCTTCAAATAACTCTTTTGCTAGTTCTTGAGCCTGTTCAAATTCTGATAAAAATATCTGCCCCCTGAAAAAGAAGTCTAGTAAATCCTCTTTGGACATATACTTTACTTAAAGCTCCTAATAATAGAATATCTAGCAATATCTATAATTTATCTACCACCGTTATATTTAGTGTTACTTCTCCACAAGATGTACTTAATGGAAAAACCAGAGTTTCTACCTGCTCAGTAGCAACTTGCAGAGGAGTTTCCATAATAACTATTGGGGGAGTTATACCAATATTCCATTCCTGATCATTAATCCAGGATATAGCCCGACCTACTGCCATGCCTGTTAATTCTGCAATACAAGAAGCTACCATTGTTTTAGGAAAAGTAGTTTTACCCATCATTTTTTCTGACATCTTAATAGCAGTATTAAGATCCATCTGTAGGATAATTTTCCCTAGTACATCGCCACCTAGGTCAACTAAGGTAATTACTTTACCCTGTACTTTAGGAGTATTAGCCAAACTAAGTGGGCCTGTGGCAACATTTGAGTCTAACACTTCGCTAAAAATTTCTTTGGTAATTTGTACAAAAGCTTTAACAAATTCTAATCTCATAAATTTCTAATTGCTAAAAAATTATTTTGTTAAAACATCAATAATGACACGCTTTAGTAATTCTGCTTTTATTGGCTTAACCACAAAATGTTTTGCGCCAGCCATAATAGCTTGTTTGACTTTTTCTTTATAACTTAAAGAACTAACCATAATAATGCAAGCTGTTGGATCTAAATCACAAATTTGTTGAACCGTTTCAACTCCATCAATCCCTGGCATTACAATATCCATCATAACTAATTTTGGTTTTATTTTCTGATAAATTTCTATGGCTTCAATGCCTCCAGATGCCATTTCAAAAGAAATCTTTTCTTGTCCCAATAGATCTATCATTAATTCCATCAAATGTATACGAGCAAACTCAGAATCATCAACAATTAAACAAGTAAAAGCAGCTATTGGTATTTGCTCAATATTATTTTCTGTCACAGGCGTAAACCCCCACTTTTTCAACTAAATAATCTGGTATTTGCTCTAGGGACACTACTTCATCAACATATCCTTTAGCCAAAGCTACTTTAGGCATACCAAAAACTACACAACTAGCTTCATCTTGTGCCAAAGTGAATCCTCCAGCTTGCTTTATTTTACCTAATCCAATAACACCATCTTCACCCATACCAGTCATAATTATCCCAATAGTATTGTCACCATATTCTGTAGCGGCTGAGGCAAAAAGCACATCTACCGAAGGACAATGACCAGACACAGGAGGTGCTTCACTAACCACAACCGTAGCAGCTAAGGGGCGTTTTTTAACATACATTTGACGACCACCAGGAGCAATTAACACTCTACTTGCCAAAATTAAATCTCCATCAGCAGCTTCTTTTATTGGAATTGAACTAAGTTTATTTAAGCGTTGTGCTAAATGCGCTGTAAAACCTTCTGGCATATGTTGAACTACTAAAACTGCTGCTGCTAGATTTTTTGGTAACTTTGGTAGTAACCAAGAAAGTGCTTCTGGCCCTCCTGTAGAAATACCAATACAAATTAATTTTGCTGCCTTCTCTTGTGACTTTACTGTTTCTGTTAACTTCTTTTCAAGTTTCTCTTCTTTGTTTGTCTCTTTATCTATTTGTTTATCCCATAAATTAATGGTTTTTCTATTACGATAATTAGCTACAGCCTTTATCTTTGCTACTAATTCTTGAGCAATAATATTTATTTGATCAGGTACAAGATTTTTAGGCTTTGCAACAAAGTCTACAGCACCTAACTCTAAAGCCTTTAATGTTATTTCCGCACCTGGTGAAACTAAAGAACTAACAATAATTACTGGTAAATGATATCTAGCAACAATATGTTCAAGTGTGGTTAACCCATCCATATTGGGCATTATAATATCTAAAGTAATTACATCTGGTTGATATTGCTCAATCTTTTTTAATGCTAAGATCCCATCCATAGCAGTTGCAACAACTTCAATTTCTGCATCTTGACTTAGCATTGCTGAAATTAGCTTACGCATTAAAGCTGAGTCATCTGTTATTAATACTTTAATTTTATCTTTTACCAAACTCATAAAAGTCATCTAGCTGCAACACTTAAACTAATGCGTCTAAATATTGCTCCAACATCCAGAATTAGTACAATACGCCCATCCCCTAAAATAGATGCTCCTGTAACTAAATCAGAAGTTATCCATTGTTGATCAACTGCTTTTACAACTATTTCTTTTTCACCTATTACTTTTTCTACTACAACTCCAATTCGTCTTTCTCCTAATCCAATTATTAGAGTAATGGCGTTAGTGTAATCTTGCTTGCTATTTAAAAGTATTGCTCCTAAATCTATTAATGAATATAGCGTATCTTGTTTACTTAATACTTTATGATTGCCTATTTGTTGAATATCTTCTTTATTTAGCCTAATTATTTCTACTATATTAGTTAAAGGTAAAGCAAAAACTCTTTCCCCTAAACTAAAGAGCATTGCTTTAATAATTGCTAAGGTTAAAGGGAGTCTTAAAGTAAATGTTGTTGATTTACCTAAAACGCTATTGACTTCAATGCTCCCTTTTAGGTCAGAAACAACCATTTTTACTACATCCATTCCCACACCGCGCCCAGAAACGCTTGTTATTTGGTTTGCAGTAGATATTCCACTTAAAAACATTAAATCATAAGCTTCTTGATCTGCTAGTAAATCAACCTCTGCTTTTGTACGTAGTTTTTTCTCTACAGCTTTTTCTTTTAGTTTTATTATATCAATACCACGACCATCATCTTGAATCTTTATAACTACTTGATCACTTTGATGATATGCCTCTAGTATAATTTTTCCTTGAGGAGATTTATTATTTTTGATTCTTTCTTCAATAGGTTCAATTGCGTGATCAACCGCGTTACGCACTAAATGCAACAGAGGTTCATAAATAATATCTACAACACGTTTATCTAATTCTGTTTCTTCGCCAATAACTAATAGCTCTATTTGCTTTCCACCTTCTTTAGCTAAGTCCCGAACTACACGAAAAAACCGGTTAAAAGTTTGATCTAAAGAAATCATTCTTACTTCTAAAACAGCCTTTTGCATTTGTCCTAAAAGCCTTCCTAGTTGAGCATCTATATCTACTAGACGATTTATCCTAGGATTTTTAGAAAATTCGCCTTTTAATTGTTGGCTTATTTGATTTAACATTGACCGATTAATTATTAGTTCTCCAACTAAATCCATCAATAAATTAACTTTATCAACACTAACTCTTAATAACTCAACCGCTAAATTCTCTTTACTTTGCTGAATAAAACTTTGTGCTTCTATTGTTTGTTCTTTAGCTAAATTATTTGATTTTGCAGTTTTGTTTGATAAATCAATATCTTTAGATATTTCTTTAGGCGTATCTTCTTCTATTAACTGAGAAAATAACTTTGATTCTTGCTCAGAAAAAAGTCCTTCTACATCTGTAACTTTTATTTTTGTAATAGTAACTTCACTAGTTACCCCAACTACATTAGCAGCTTTTTCTATTGCTAGTAAATTTTCTGCCAAAAGTATTATTATAACTTTATCTAGTTCTTCTACTTGTTCATCTTCAATATCAGGAAAGCTTGCTATTACTTCTCCAACTCTGCTTATTTCTCTAAGTAATATTAAGAGTCCTGCTACATGCATTGAACAATCTATATCAAATCTTGCTACTAGCTTACATAATTCTACTGGTTCATTTTGTAACGCTGTTTTAATACGTAATTTTTGATACTCATTTAACTTAAGTTCTATATCAATTTGTTTATCTGATAGATTTCTACTTTTTACATGCTTACCAACAAATCTTTCGATTCGGTCAACTATAGAGTCTATTTCCAGGGGAGCGTGTACCCATTGACGTTTGCGTTCTAACATATCTGTTAGAGAATCAATTCCAAAAAGTAGTAAATCCAAAATTTCTATTGTTGACTCAACATTTACCCCTCCCCATAAAGCAATTAAGTCTTCTAATTTATGTGCTACTGTGCCAATTTCGCCAAATCCAACAGAATTAGCATCACCTTTTAATGTGTGCAGTGTACGTTGTAATTGACTAAGAGATTCTACGTCATCAAATCTGGTTTCTAGCCTTAACAAAGATTGATTAGCATTGTCCAAAAGCGTTGCTGCTTGATCAAGAAAAAACAGCATCAATGTCTCTAATTCTTCTGGACTAAAAAAACCACTATCTTCTTTCATATCTTTTAGTTACTTCTCCCGGCGATAAACAATTCCGTTATTAGCATAAACCATCTTAAACCGATCATTTATACCTTTTAGTGTTTCAGCATGACCAATAAAAATATATCCCCCTAATATTAAACTATTAGCAAAACGTTCTACTAATTGTTTACAGCCTTCTTGATCAAAATAAATCATTACATTACGACAAAAAATAATGTCAAATTCCTGCAATCCACTGTTATGTTTAAGGTTATGATAATCGAATGTTACCAACTTTTTAACTCTATCTTTAATCGTATAGCCATCTTTATTTTTAATAAAATATCGGTCTAAATAGTCCTGCGGAACTCCTTTTATTTGCATTAGACTGTAAAAGCCTTCTGAAGCTATTTCTAACATTCTCAAAGAAATATCCGAAGCTAAAATCTTTATATCCCAACGATCTACAAAAGCAATATTTTCCAATAAAGTCATAGCAATGGAATAAGGTTCTTGTCCAGAAGAACAGCCTGCGCTCCAAATACGCAATTGTTTATTAACATCAGTTTTTTTCTTTGCTAATAATTCAGGTATTACTACAGAGCTTAAAATGTCAAATTGTGGCTGATTACGAAAAAAACTTGTTTCATTGATTGTTATGCTATCAACTAAAGTAGCTAACTCATCTCTACCAGCAGAGTTTACAGTTAAATAGCGATAGTAATCTTTATAGCTACCAATTCCGCATTGCTCCATTCGTTTGCGTAAACGATTAGCTAACAAAAAGTTTTTATCTGGTTGAAAATCAATCCCGCAAATATCATATATTAATGCGCGAAAGAGTTTAAATTCCTCAGTGGTCATTGATTTACTTTTAGATAGATTTGCTAGTTATTTTTGTTATCTAAATAGCGATGATATGCTATTAACAACAAGTATCGCAAGAACATAATTTTTTGTTATTTTTTTGTTAGGAAAAGATGATATTTCAAGTAAATATTACTAGTGCATAAACCTAGTGTTTTGATTTCTTTGGCGTTATAAATATAGTAAAGGAAGATAATAAAAAAGGACTTAACAAAGTAACTTAAAAGTAAACATCAACCTAACATTTGCTTATATAAATTGAAAATTTGTGTAACAAGAAGGGTAAGTAATTTGAAGTAATTTAGTTTTATGCTTTAGTATTACTTAATTTTTGTTCTAATAGCATTTTTTCCATCATAAGACCAGCTTGGCTAATTAGGATTTCTAACTCATCTAAACTTCCTAAACCACGATCTCCTGGATAATTATCTCCATAAAGTATGACTCTTACTTTGTTTTCTACTACTAGAGGAATACCAAAACCTGTTAAATTAAGATTTTCTCCTCCCATTTGCTTAAGAATTTCCCGATCATAAGTATTTAGGTCTAAAGCAGCAATTTGAGTTTTACAATTCCTTACTACACGATTTAATAGAGAAGGTAAACTTAGATCAAAAACAATGCTATTGTCGGCTGAAACGCTATCAACGGAAAGCCCAAATTGACCTAGACTTTGAGCCTCATCATCTTTTACTAAAAACAAAACTCCTCTACTACAAACTTCACTAGCTAATCTCATCACTAGCAAAGTCACTTCACCATGAAAAGATTGCTGTTTTAATTCTTCAAGTAAATATTTTAGGTGCAATATTGCTTTTTCTACAGAATTAATGTTATCAGCATCATCCCTAGCGCGTGATGGCTCCATATAATCGTCTAATTCTTTTAGCAAGTCTTCGCTACTAGTTGGACTAGTAATTATTTTTTTAACTTCTATAAAGGTTCCATCTCGTCGTCTTTCATCTAGCAGTCTAGTAGCTTCCTGAACTAGTTCACCTATGTTTAAGCCTTCTGTGTAAACATAATCCTGGGTAATATAGGGTAGTCCACGACCAATGGGAATTGCATTTAATTTAATTTCAAATGTCCCTCGTTTCCAAGAAAGTAGTTCTGCAACAGAATCTTGAATTTGTTGTTTTATAGCTTTTTGCAAATATTCTCGGCTAACTTTAGCTTTTTCTACAAGAATTGAGCCTATAAGCCTAGGTTTATCCATAGAGCTTTGAATTTCCAAAGCTTCCTCTAGGTCTTCTTCTGTAATTATTCCATTTTGTACAAAGATTTCACCTAATGAATAAAGAATTGCATCTGTGCTTGCTTGTACTATTTTTCCACGAATAAAGACTAACATTCCACGTTGACCTTGATCACTCCTAAGAATTACTGTGCAGGTTTTACCACTTATTGACAGTATATGTAGTATATCTGTTAAAGGAAAATCACTTAACTGCCCTGTTAGCTCCATGTTCGCCCCGAAAAGGTGTTATTTATTGCTATGTTAATGAGTTAATTTATTATTAAAAAAATATTAAGATAAACAATAGTAACCATAGCTGAATTTATCAGCAAGATATTTTTATCCATTAGAAAAGAAGCTTTAAACTTTATTTTAATAATTTTATGCCACAATTGCTTGTTCTATGGCTTGTTGTCAATTTAGTATTTTCTTATGCCAAAGAAAAAACAAAATTTTTTATCTAGTCCACAATATACTGATCAAAAAAATGTTACTGAACTACTTGTTAGGTTAAAAAAGCTTTTCCCTGAAGCAAAATGTTCGCTTAACTATAACACAAATTTTGAGTTACTAGTTGCCACCATTCTATCAGCACAATGCACAGACGAAAGAGTTAATAAAGTAACTGCTACGCTTTTTCGTAAGTATCGCTCAGTTGCTGATTATGCTAATGCAGAGCTTTCAGAACTAGAACAAGATGTTCATTCTACAGGTTTTTACCGTAATAAAGCTAAAAATATTCAAGCTACTGCAATAAGAATTTTAGAACATTATAATGGTCAAGTTCCTGAAACAATGCAGGATCTTTTAACTTTGCCTGGTGTAGCAATTAAAACAGCTAATGTAGTTTTAGGGACAGGTTTTGGAAAAGCAGAAGGAATAGTTGTTGATACACATGTTAGGCGTATTTCTCAGCGTCTTGGCTTAACCAACAAAGAAGATCCAAGAAAAATTGAATTAGAACTAAAAGATATTATACCTGCCCAAGATTGGATAGAATTTTCCCATTTACTGATTTATCACGGACGGCAAACTTGCAAGGCTATTAATCCTCAATGTCAGGCTTGTGCGTTATCAGACCTTTGCCCTAGTAGCAAATTAACTAGCAAATAAATTTTTATGCGTGAAGAAATTTTTTCTTGGGAGCAATTAAGCTTAACGGAACAAGACAAGCTAAAAGCTATTTTAGAGAGTTTTGATAGCAATTTGAGTGCTAGCAATTTTTTTAACCAACTTCCACAGGAAACAAAAGATTCAATAATTAATATATATTACTTAATGACTAGTAATAAAGTGGCTGGTAATCTTTGGCAATACGTTAAGTTGTTAAAATGGGCTGGGACTAATCAATTAGGAGTTTATGCAGATGAGATAGACAAGTTATATAAGCAACTTGTTGATTCTAAAAATTTTGCTAATGATGATTGGTTAACTTGTAAAGTAAAGGGATGCAATTGGAGTCAAAGACAAATATTTGTTAATCAAGAGCTTATTGCAATACATGGACTACAAATTTACCATCCCAATGATATTAAGCAACCTAAGCTTTTAGTGATAGATATTGACACTGTAGTATTTTCCTCATGGCTAACTTTTCCTAAACATGCTTTAGATATTCTGTTGCCTGACCGCAAGTTAAACGACCCTCTTAAAGTTCGTCGCTCACTTGTGGAGCGAGGGATCTTTCCCGAAACTATGAGCTTGTGATAATCTGTTAGTTTTCCAAAACTACTAAACTATCAAGAAAAGGATATTTTCAAGCCAGTATGAGTAAAATGATTTTTGGGCCAACATTTGCTGAAATGCTTGAACCAAGCAAAATACCTAGTGAAATCCGTAGCCAGGCACTAAAAGCTAAATTAACTAACCCGCTTGATCCTATAAATTTATATAATATTACATGGAAAAATGAACAAGGCCGAGTAAACTATATTGTTCTACCTAAAGAACTTACAGGTATTGAAGCTAATATTGTGGTACTCTACGGCAAGCACTTTCCTACAGGTAGCCATAAGGTTGGCCCAACTTATTCTATTGCAATGGAAAAGCAATTAGCAGGTGAAATTGAGCCTGGGCGAGATACTTTAGTTTGGCCTTCTACAGGAAATTATGGTATTGGTGGAGCTTGGGTTGGGCCAAGACTTGGTTATGATTCTTTGGTACTTTTACCAGAAATGATGAGTCAAGAACGCTTTGATAAAATTACCAGTTATGGCGCGAAATATATTAAAACTGTTGGTTGTGAAAGCAACGTCAAAGAAATCTACGACAAAACTAAAGAATTAGCCGCAGCAGACCCCCATAATAAAATACTTAATCAATTTGAAGAATTTGGTAATTATCGCTTTCATTATGAGATTACTGGCAATAGCATTGTTGAAGCAGTAAAAGACTTAGCTGCAAGAGGTTATGGAAATGGACGAGTAGCAGCGTTTGTTTCTGCTATGGGGTCATCTGGAACAATTGCCGCTGGTGACCGCCTTAAACAATGTTTTTCAGAAGCAAAAACCATTGGACTAGAGCCTATTCAATGTCCAACCCTTTATAATAATGGTTATGGTGGTCATGACATTCAAGGTATTGGAGATAAACACGTTACCTGGATTCATAATGTCTTAAATATGGACGCTATTATTTGTGTTGATGATGTTGAATGTAAAAAAGGCTTACAACTACTGACTGAAGAAACCGGACTAGAAGTTTTATCTAAACGCTTTGGTATTGCTCATGAGGTATTAGAACCTCTATCACAAATTTTTGGTATTTCAGGTATTTGTAATGTACTTGGTGCTATTAAAACTGCTAAGTACTTTGAACTAAGCAACAGAGATAATATTGTTACTGTAGCAACAGATTCTATTGATCGCTATCCTTCTGTTTTACAACAATTAACTAATACTTATGGGAAAATGGATGAAACCGAAGCCGCCATCAGAGCAGTTTCTATTTTCCATAATGCAAAACTAGATTGGATTAAAGAAGGAACAATGGATGTTAAGAAATCTTGGTTTAACCTTAAGTATTATACTTGGGTAGAACAACAAAATAAAACTGTTGAAGAATTAAATGAGCAACGCGACCAAGAATTTTGGCTATCGCATCAGGAAAAAATTGCTGATATTGATAAACAAATACTTGCACGTAGATAGATTTTACTAAACACTATAATTTAACTTAAATTTTATTTTAACTTGGTAGAAGTTTTATGAACCGAAAAGTTTTAATCGCTTTAGTTGCGTTTGTAATTGGAGTTGCAGCACTTTTTTATGTATATCCTAGATATTTTGGTAATAAAAAGGTGCGCATATTAGTAACACATTATGATTATCGTCCAGGTTATTTAGAGTTAGCTGGAATTGCAGAAAACATTGGTAAAGAGCCTGTAAAATATAACCCTCAGCTTTATGTAAAAGTATTTGATGAGAAGAAAAATATAATTACAGAGAGCAAAATATCACTTATGCCAAAACAAGAGGATAATCCTGATTTAACTGCACAAACTTTTGGCGAGTTTGATTGTTTAATTAAAGTACCATCAGGATATGGTTATGTTGATTGGGAATTAAGTCTTGATGGGCTACCTTATCAAGTTGAACAAAAAAACAAATCTCTAGCGGAGTAACTAGTGAAAACAAAGCTATTATTGTTAATTCTTTCCTTATGTCTAATCTTTTCTTTTGCTTGTAAACAACAATCAGAGGAAGAGGAAGAATCCTTAGAATGGAAAAAAAGCCAAATTAAATTAATTAATGATTTTTTTGCTGAACAAGTTGCTGGTAAAGAAGCAAGAGAATTATATTGTCCCGGAGACGGAATTTTTAATAATGAAATTTACGGTGTCCAAAGTTGGACAATTACCGATGACAAGGCAACTTCGCAACAAGTGGGCCGTTTTGAAGTAAAAATAAATTGTGATCATGATGGTAAAAAAGTAACAGAAGAGTGGACTATTTCCCTTTTTCGACTTAGTGAAGATAGTTTTGAATACTGTATTTATAAAATTACTCCTACTAATGAAAATCCTACTAAATAATAGTTATTTTCATCAGCAAAAATTATTTTTAGGGATAGAGTATGTTAGAGAAAGTTAAATCTCTTGTGATGCTTTCTGCACCACAAAAAATAGATCGCACCCTGCGAACAATGACAGCAAATTGGAGGTTGATGCCAGATTTTTTGGTTATTGGTGGTCAAAAATGTGGAACAACTTCTCTGTATCAATACTTAATCTCACACCCTTTTATAATTAGTGCAATGAAAAAACAAATGCACTTTTTTGATAATCACTTTGAAAAAGGCATCACTTGGTATCAATCACATTTTCCTTCTTATTTGTATAAACATTATTTTAAGCAAATACATAAACAAGACTTTATAACAGGTGAAGCAACCCCTTATTATATTTTTCATCCACTAGCAGCAAAGCGTGTTGCCCATTATTTGCCTAATGCTAAGTTTGTGTTGCTAATTAGAAATCCTGTTGAACGCTCATATTCTCATTATCATCATGAGAAAAGGAAAGGCACAGAAACCTTATCTTTTGAAGATGCTATTGCTAAAGAAGAAGAGCGTTTAGCAGGTGAAAAAGAAAAAATGCTTGCTAATGGTAATTACTATAGTTTTAACTATCAACGTTACTCATATCTTGCTCGTAGTAGGTACTATGAACAATTAACAGAATGGTTTAGCTATTTCCCTCAAGAACGCTTTTTTATTGTTAAAAGCGAAGATATGTATAAAAACACTACTGGTATAGTAAAAAACATATTTCAATTTTTACAATTACCAGAATTTCCCGAATTTAAGATAGAAAAAGATCAATATTATAATGTTGGCAAATACGATAAAATGGATGGTGCTACTAGGGAGAAATTAGTAGAATACTTCAAACCACACAATGAAAACTTATATAAATTATTAAATAGAGATTTTGACTGGCACTAACAACTTAGCGTATTAAAAACGATTCTTTACAAATCATTAAGGGGTTTATTAGTTGATGAATGAAAAACGAGTAATACTTTCCAATGTCCATATTGTTGAAAATATAGATAACGAAGTAGAAGTAGAAGTAAGTCTTTCTTATGGAGAATTTATACAATCTAACAAAATAGTTTCTTCCAATGAACAACATCACCGCTTACGCGCTGTTGCACATGCTACTGTACAAGCTCTTAATGAACTACTTAGTAAATTAGTGGAAAACAAAAGTATTACATTTGGACTTCTTGACTTTAGAACTCTAGTCTTGTCAAACATAAACCATGTTGTTTTTTTAGTAGTAATAGAAATTATTGAGACAGATGAAAAAAGCTTTGTTTCTGGCTCATCTATAGCACGTATTGAAGCACTTGATATTGAAGAAGAAGCAAAATTTAATGTTGCTAGAGCTATATTAAATGCTACAAATCGCAAATTAACAAAATATATCTAAAAATAGCTTATTTATTGTCATTAAAAGTTAAATTTGCTCCAAAAACTAATTGTTCTGCTTCGGCACGATAATTAATATTTGTAAGTGTTATGGTTTTTGTTGCTTGAGGTAAAGTTAAATTAGTACCTATTACCCTAGGAAGTATAATAGGCTTAATTACACTAGCTACATCTACAGCTACATTTTGAGAAGTGTTAATATCTCGTCCTATCATTTGCACAGGAACTTTAATATCTAAATGGACATTAACTTTTTTAGCAACAGGTTTTAATTGAAATTCCGATCCCACTGCTTCAATTGTAAAAGCAACTTGATCCCGAAGGCTAACCCCAATTTGCGGGCTAGTTTGATATTCAATACCAATTTGTTTACCTCGTGCTTGTGCCTGAACTTGTCCGCTAGCATCAATAAATAGCTGGATTTGCCCATTTTTAATGCTTTGTAGCTCTGCATCTTTTAGATCCATTGTCCCATCACCATTTTCAATATCTAAATAGTTTTCATACTTGGCAAAACCTAAATCAGACTTAGAGGACATTACCCTACTACGCATTAGCTTAATGATAATGTCTCGTGTGCTAGATTGAGCAAATTCATCAGCTAGCAGATCTAAAAAATGTCGTTTAACCATAACAGAAAAGTCTGTTTGGCTAGTTAAATTGCTGCTAAGCTCGTCTATTTGTTTATCTAATTCCTTTGTATTTAATAAATTTGTTTGCGTTTGAAAACTTGCAGGTGTTGGTTTAGGTGTTCTATTTTTTCTTTTTCTCTCGCCTTGACCTTGTGTTATTGATAAGTTTTCTACCTTAGCCAGTAATACTAGTCGTCCATTTAATGGAAGCAGTTCAATAATTTGAAAATGTCCTCTAATTCGTCGGGCTTCTGTGCTTATTTCATAAGCAACTGGTTTGGTTTGGCTATATTTATCTGCTGGGAGGCTTCGGTCAAAATCAAGCTCTAATGGTAATGTAACTGGTGGTAAAAGTTTTGCAAGTTGTTCTGGTGATGGAGTAGGAGCAGCAGTAGTATTTTCACCTGTTGCAGCAGGTCTAATATCTACTATTTCAAATTTTGCCACTAATGAATTAGTTTCTGTTTGTTCTACTAATAATTTAGCTGTGATATTTAATTTAGTAGTTATGCTGATAAATGAATTAGTAGAAGTAAGGTCTGCTTGAAGTTGAGCTAAGGCTAAACCATTAAGAAAGACCATTCTAGGATTTACCAATTTAACATCAAATAAATTACCTAAGTTAAATTTACTTTGGGTTAGCTCATTTAACAGATTAGAAAATAATTTCTCATTAAAGATTAAAAATAGGTCTGACTTGTCTTGCTTTTGCAATTTTTCTAGCTTTGATTTTAGCTCTGGTAAAAGGCTAGTTCGTTGTTCTAGTACAGTTTCGCTAATTGGAGGAAATTTATTTTCTTCTAGTTTTATTTCTTGAGCATTATTTGGAGAAGTATTAGAAATATTGTCAGTTTTTTCTTGGGCTAATAAAATTGGTGAGAACAAAGATAGAAGGAAAAAAATAAAAACCATTCTTATTTTTAACTCTAAGAAACTAAGTAATTTGTTTGTCATTACTAACCTACCCTAACATTGTCTTTTAAGCTATTTATTTGATTTATAAGGCTTAATAGTAGCTTAGTAGTGTTAAAGACTCAAGTCGGCAGAAAGTTCAATTACTGTAGCAGCTAGTAGCGGAATTAATAGTTCATGATGACCTGTTAAGGTGTAACCACGTCCAACACCAGCAACGGGACGTTTTACAACATTAGTTAAAGGGCGGTAATGTTGGATAAAATCTAAATTAGCAGTAGTAAAATCTTTTAACGGTAAGCCTAAGTTACGCACTACAGTAACAGCTTTTAAGAATACTTCTGGCATTAGCACTGCTGAACCAAGGTTAAGATAAACTCCGCCGTCCGTTAACTCCATAACTTCTGAACAAAATAGCCGGAAGTCATAATGTGTAGCAGCACCTAAATTTGCACCATTAGCCGATTTATGAATATGAACAATATCTGTGCCAATTGCTAAGTGGACTGTAAGAGGAATATTTTGTTGATAAGTAGCACAAATTAAAGAAAGTTTTGCATTTGCTGCGTTTTGAAGTTTTGCTCCTAAAGCTTCCCCAAAACCTATTTGCTCTTGTGCGGCAAATTCTGCGGCAAAGTTAACAAAAGCTCCTGTTTCCTCAGCCATTCCAAAATCACCTTTGCCTAAACTAGCGTCAACATCTTCTGAAGTAAAACCTACAGTTGCAATTTCAAAATCATGAATTGCCGCAGATCCATTTATTGCTACTCCTGTAATAAAACCTCGCTCAATTAAATCAATTAATATTGGTGCTAGTCCGCATTTAATAACATGCCCACCTAAGCCAACTATTACAGCCCGTTGCTTTTGTCGAGCGTCAACAATAGCTTGTGCCAAACCTTTTAATTCTTTAATAGCTAAAATATTTGGTAAATTGGCTAGCCAGTTGCTAAAGGTAGAATTTTCTTTGTAGGGATGAGCAAAGTCTTTAATAGTTACTTTGCTTGGTCGTTCTGTAAGGCAGTAACTTTGAGTTTTAGTTAAATCTATGGGGGAAATCTTGTAACGGCTCATTGGTTAATCATTCACAATACCATAAAGTTCTTCTTCTACTAATTCGCAAAGAATATGCCCTATCATTATATGAACTTCTTGAATGCGGGGAGTTGATGTGCTAGGTACTATCAAAGCGTTATCTACCATTCTTATTAACTTTCCACCATCTTTTCCAAGTAGCCCAATAGTAGCCATATTTAGCTGTTTTGCTTGTTTAACAGCTTCAATAATATTAGGTGAATTACCACTAGTGCTAATAGCAATAGCAATGTCGCCTCGTTTTCCTAGTGCTGCAATTTGACGGCTAAAAACATGAATAAAAGAAGAGTCATTACTAATAGAAGTAAGTATTGAACTGTCAGTATTTAATGCAAGGGCAGGAATAGCAGGTCGGTCAGTAACATAGCGGTTAACAAACTCAGCAGCAATATGTTGTGCATCTGAAGCACTACCGCCATTACCAAATAAAAATATCTTTCCACCTACTTTAAGGGATTCTACTATCATACGCCCAGCACGACCAATTTCTGCTGTATAGTCAGCAAAAAACCGACACTTTATATCCAGGCTTTGATGCACTATTTCTGTTATTTTTTCTATCATAAGTTTTACCAGTTAAACAAAAAAGTATAATTTAGTTAGAAGAAAAAAGACAAGCCTGCAAAGCTTTTTCTCTTTTACTTAACTAAAATAATAATTGTTTCTATTATTACTATTATGCTAAGAATAACTACTAGTATCCAAGGAAGATAATTATTTTTTGTGTTTTGCTGCTCTAGCTTGTTTGTCTCATTAACTAAAAGATCTACATTATATCCTTGAACAGATTGGCTATCAGTTAAACTAAGTTTTTTTGCTTCTGGGGAAGCACTTCTCTCTTCTACTTGTTCTAATACCTTCTTAAATTCTGTTTCTTTACTTAAACGGCGTAGTTCAATCAACATTTCTTTAGCTGATTGATAGCGATCCGTTGGCTCTTTAGCCAATGCTTTTAAGATAATTTGTTGTAACTGCTCAGGTATTTCTTGAGACTCTTCAAAGGGTTTTGGATCAGATTTTAGGATGGCATATAAAGTATCAATATGATTTGCATGATGAAAAGGTGCTATACCTGTTGCCATTTCATAAAATACTGCACCTAAAGAAAATATATCTGTTCTAGCATCGGTGTTAGGCTCACATTGAGCTTGTTCTGGAGACATATACCCAACAGTACCTAATAAAGTACCAGGTTTAGTGCTAGTAGCCGCTTGATTTTGTTTATCTTTAATTTTAGCTAATCCAAAATCTAGTAGTTTAACCAGGCCATCTTTACGAATCATTATATTATCTGGCTTAATATCTCGGTGAATGATGTTAGCAGCATGAGCAGATTCAAGAGCTACGCACATTTGAATTGCTATATTTAGCAGATTTGAAAATGATGGTTTACCTTTTTTTAAGTATTCTCTAAGGGTTTGGCCTTCTACATATTCCATTACCATATAATCTAGCCCTTGATATTGGCCGGCTTCAAATACGGTAAGAATATTAGGATGATTTAAGGCTGAGGCTGCTTTAGCCTCTTGTACAAAGCGGCGGCGCAGTTCTGTATCTAATGAAGCAGTTTGTTCGGTAAGAAGTTTAATTGCTACGGTACGTCCAAGATTTTTATCTTGGGCGCGGTAAACCTCGCCAGCACTTCCTGTGCCAAGCATTTTTACCAATTCATAATGTCCAATAAAAGTGCCAGCACCAATATTCATCAAACACGAAAAAATAGTGAGGATTAAAGCTATTAATTAACTAATTAATAGCTACGTGCTTCTGCCATTAATTCAGCAATTTCTTGTGGAGAAAGTCCACCACTTGGGCTAACTGTGATCTTTTGCTCTCTACCTGTTAAACAATCTCTAGCAGAAACATGCACAATACCATCAGCATTAATTTCAAAAGAAACTTCTATTTGTGGTATTCCTCGTGGAGCAGAAGGAATGCCTACTAAATCAAAACGTCCTAAAGAACGGTTTTCCGACGCTCTTTCATTCTCACCCTGTAAAACATGTATTTCTACAGTTGATTGATTATCTATTAAAGTAGTAAAAATTAAGCTCTTTTTAATGGGTATAGTGGAATTACGGTCAATAAGTTTAGTAAAACGTCCTCCGTGAGTTTCTACACCTAAAGAAAGAGGAATCACATCTAATAAAACTAAGTCTTTAACTTCTCCAAGTAATACGCCGCCCTGTATTGATGCACCCATTGCTACAACTTCATCAGGGTTAATCTCACTAGAAGGACGACGATTAAAGATTTGTTCTACACGTTTTTGAACAATAGGAGAGCGAGTTTGTCCACCTACAAGCAAAACTTTATCAATATCACTAGCCTTAAGTCTTGCGTCCCAAAGGGCTTTTTGGCAAGGATCTACAGTTCTTTCGACTAAATCCATTACTAAAAGCTCAAATTGATCTCTAGTTAAATTTTTTGCTAAGTGTTTTGGCCCAGAAGCATCAGCGGAAATAAAAGGTAAATTAATAGGCGTTTCTGAAGTAAAAGAAAGGTCACATTTAGCCCTCTCTGCTGCTTCTTTTAAGCGTTGAAGAGCTAGACGATCTCCGCGAAGGTCAATATTTGTTTCTGACTTAAATTCATCAATTAGCCAATCAATAATACGTTGGTCAAAATCCTCGCCACCTAAAAATGAATCACCGCAAGTAGATAAAACTTCAAATACTCCATCATTCATTTCTAAAATGGAAATATCAAAGGTTCCTCCACCTAAGTCATAAACAGCAATTTTTTCATTTGAAGCTTTATTTAGACCATAAGCTAGGGCCGCTGCTGTAGGCTCATTAATAATACGTTGTACATTAAGACCAGCAATTTTACCAGCATCTTTTGTTGCTTGGCGTTGAAAATCATCAAAATATGCTGGTACTGTAATTACAGCTTCAGAAACTTCTTCACCCAAAAAATCTTCAGCAGCAGACTTTAGCCGTTGTAAAATAATGGCAGAAACCTCTGGTGGAGAGTAATCCCGACCCTGAACACGAACCCGTGCATCACCATTTGGAGCTTCTGTTATTTCATAAGGACAAGAGTCCTTTGCCCTTTGCACTTCCGGGGAGTTATACTTACGCCCAATTAAGCGTTTTACGGCAAAAACTGTATTTTGAGTATTAGTAATGGCTTGACGTTTAGCAATATGCCCTACTAAACGATCCCCTTTTTCAGTAAACCCAACAATAGATGGTGTTGTACGACCACCTTCTTTGTTAGGAATAATTTGGGCTACTCCGCCCTCCATTACTGCTACACAGCAATTAGTTGTGCCAAGATCAATCCCTATTATTCTACCCATTTTAATGTCTTTAATATAAGGAGTTAAAGTTAATAAAAATTTATTAAAACTAGCGCATTACTGAAGTATAAATAACATAGTTTCAGTAACAAATCAGTAAGCTAAAACAAGATTAATACTAGTAAGCTACTAATCTGACAAAAGTTGTGATAGTTTATCACGCAAAAATTTCATTTGCAATAATCTTGTCCATAAACCTATTATTACTAGTTATTTCTGGTATAGTAGCGATCGAGTTCACTAATTTTCTATTACTAGGAATTTAACCTAAAGAATTCTTATGTGAAGAGTATTTTACTAAATTTAGTAACCCTTTTAAGGAGACAGACTAATGGAATTAGTAGATAAAATTCGTCGCAAAACTACTGGATTATCCCATCAAGAAATAGCGCAAGAGTTTTTACTAATACTTAAATCTCGTTTTGCTCCACATTATCGCTATATAAAGAGCTTAATAATTAACTCAGAAATTACTAATAAAAAGCTTGAACAATCTTTAAATTTACCCAATGAAAAAGATTTATTAAAATACTTTCAAAATAGAAAAAATGTAAAAATTTATTCTGGGATTAATAATTTAACAGAAACCTGCCAAATATTTCAGGATAACTTCCCTGAAACTACACAAAAGCTTATTGATGAAGCAAATTTGATTTGTGAGCATAAATTTAACTTTTTAGGTAAACAACTAATTTATAATCAAGAAATAGACTGGCATTATGACCCAACAATAGATTATCGCTGGTTGGCTATGCACTATAGCAAAATTCATACTATTGCTAAAAAACCTGGAAGTGATATTAAAATTCCTTGGGAACTAGCCAGGCTTCAGCATTTTATTACACTTGGACAAGCTTATCATTTTACCCAAGATGAAAAATATGCTTTAGAATTTCGTAATCAACTTTTTTCTTTTGCCCATAGCAGCCCAAAAGAAATAGGTATTCATTGGCTTTGCGCAATGGAAGTTGCATTTAGAGCCATTAGTTTATGTTTATCATTTTATTTTTTTCGTAGCTCAAAACACTTTGATTTAGAATTACTTAAGTTGCTATTAAAACTTTTACTTTCACATGCTCAATTTATTAAGTCAAACCTTGAATTTTCCATTCGTATCACTAGCAATCATTATTTATCTGACCTATTAGGACTATTTTTTATTGGGGTTTTATTTCCTGAGTTTAAGAAATCTCGCACTTGGACAGATTTTGCATTAAAAGAACTGTTAGGTGAGATGGACAAACAAGTTTATGCAGATGGAGCAAATTGGGAAGCTTCGATTTCCTATCATGCCTTAGTAACAGAAATTTATTTATATGCTTTTTTACTTGCTAAAGAAAACCAAATAAAAATAGATGATAAATACTGGAATAAGTTAGAAAAAATGTTTGAATTTACTCGTACTTACTTAAAACCTGATGCTACTGCTCCATTAATTGGAGATTGTGATAATGGTCGGGTAATTCTTTGGCAAAAGCGTTTAGCAACAGATCAAGCTTATTTACTAGCAATAGCAGCAACCTTTTTTCAAGATGAACGGTTTAAGATACTGTCACAAGCAAACCAGGAAAGTCTTTGGATTTTTGGTAATTTTGGCTGGGAAACACTTACAAGTTTACCTATTACAGAAGTGCCAAGCTCAAGTAGTTTTCCTGACACAGGTATTTACTTATTACGAGATAAAGATCTCTATCTTATTGCAGATTGTGGAGATATAGGAATAAAGGGTCGTGGTTCACATGCTCATAATGATTTATTAAGTTTTGAACTTTTTTATCGAGAGCGAACATTTTTTGTTGACCCTGGTAGTTATGTTTACACATCTGACCCTACAGCAAGAAATATGTTTAGATCAACAGCTTTTCATAACACTGTAATGATAGATGAGCAGGAAATTAATGAAATTTATCCAGGACAGCTATTTTCTTTAGGTAGTCAAGCAAAACCTAAAGTTAATCAATGGAAAACTAGCGCAGATTTTGATTTTTTAGAAGCTCAACACGATGGATATTTACGCTTAAGTCAAGCAGTTATACATAAGAGACAATTTTTATTTAATAAAATTACTGCCTGTTGGTTAATTACAGATTTATTTGAAGGTAGCGGAGAACATTTATTTAATTTTTTCTTTAATTTTGATGAAAACTTGCAAGTTGAGTTAATAGATAACACTAATGTAATTATTACAGATGAAGAAAATAATTTATCTCTAGCCCTAGTTGCAATAGAAACAAAAGGGATGTCGGCAAAAATAGTGGAAAGATATGTTTCTAAAGGCTATGGAGAAAAGACAAAATCTTGGGCTATAGTGTATAATTTAAGAGCGTCTGCTCCTGAAAAAAGGCGTTTTCTTATAGCCCCTTGTGGGCGTGAAGATTTATCTGGAATTGACATTTTAATAGAGCAAATACCAGATTGGAAAATTTAACTATAAAAATTAATTGGGCAAATAAATTATGTGTGGAATATGTGGTATTTTTAAGTTTGGCTCAGTCCAACCAGAAATAACTGAAACCCTTTTAGAAGAAATGCGGGATCGCATGGTTCATCGCGGGCCCGATGATGAAGGAATTTATATTTCCTCTGATGGCCGTGTAGGTCTAGCACATCGTCGCCTTTCAATTGTTGATCTTTCTGCCGCAGGTCAACAGCCTATGCCCAACGAAGATAACACTATTTGGATTAGCTTTAATGGTGAAATTTATAACCATCGAAGACTACGTAAAGAATTAGTTGATAAAGGACATATTTATTTTTCTGAAACCGACACAGAAACCTTGGTTCATCTTTATGAAGAGCGAGGTTTAGATTTTGTTGATGCCCTAGAAGGAATGTTTGCTATCTCTATTTGGGATAGTAATAAAGAGCGTTTAGTTTTAGTACGTGACCGTTTAGGCGTAAAACCTCTTTATTATATGCAGCTTCCAGGACAATTACTTTTTGCCTCTGAAATCAAATCTTTACTTGCACATCCAGCCGTAACTAGAGATATCAATGAAGAAGCTCTTTACCATTATTTAACTTTTTTAACCACCCCTGCACCACAAACTTTGTTTAGAGGAATAGAAAAACTACCGCCAGGACATATGCTAGTTTGTGACCGAAATGGAACTATAAAAGTAAGCTCTTATTGGGATGCTATTGTCCCTTCTCCTACAGAAAAATATAGCGAAGAATTTTGTATTGAAAGAATACGCTTACTGCTTACTCAGGCAGTAGAAAAACGGATGATGAGCGATGTGCCTTTTGGAGTATTTTTATCTGGGGGTGTTGACTCTAGTGCTAATGTTGCGTTAATGGCACGTATGACAGATAGGGTAAAAACTTTTACAGTAGGATTTAAGGATGCTGACGGATTTAATGAGCTAGAATACGCTAGGCAAATTTCTCAAATCTTTGCTACTGACCATCATGAGGTAATGATTGGGCCAGAGGATGTAGTAAATTTCCTACCAGATTTAATTTTTCATCAAGATGAACCTATTGCTGACCCTGTTTGTGTGCCGCTTTATTATGTCTCTAAGCTTGCTCGTGAAAATGACACAATTGTTGTGCAAGTGGGTGAAGGCTCTGATGAAATTTTTAGCGGCTATAGTAGCTATATTGATTACTTAAATATTTATGAAAAAGTCTGGCAGAAACTAGAACGCCTTCCCCGTCCTCTACGTCGGGGAATGGGAATGATGCTTTCTCCTTTTGCTGGAACAATTGCTAATAATTTCCTTCCTCGTGGTCAAAAGCTTTTCCCTGAACTAGTCCGACGATTAGAAGCAGGAGAAGATTTATTTTGGGGAAGTGTAATTATTCATGATGAAGTAACTAAAAATAGCCTTTTATCAAAAAATTTCCGTTCTCGTACTCGTGGCTTATCTTCCTACACAATATCTAAAAATTACCTAGATACTATTTCTAGAGAAAAGCCTAGTGCTGACTTTTTAGAAAGAATGACTTATTTAGAACTAAAAATGCGTCTTCCAGAACTGCTTTTAATGCGTGTAGATAAAATTTCTATGGCAACCTCTATTGAAGCACGTGTACCATTTTTAGATCACAAGCTAGTAGAATTTGCTATGAATATTCCTAGAGAGCTAAAATATAAAAATGGACAAGCTAAATATATCTTAAAGAAGGCTTTAGAAGGTTTAATTCCAGATAATATTATTTACCGTAAAAAACAAGGTTTTGGCCTACCTATTAAACAATGGTTTATTGATCGAATGTCAAATTTTATAGAAGATTCTCTATTTCGTTCTCCGCTACGTAAAAGGGACTTTTTCAATTATGACCATATACAAACAATGTTGGGTGCGCATAGTGCTGGTCGTGTAGACTATAGCTTTAATTTATGGTGTTTATTAAATCTAAGTCTATGGTATGAACATTGGATAGAAGGCCGTTTAGCAGGTCTAGAAGCCAGCACATCGCCTATTAAAGCCGAAGGATAAACAAAAAAAACTACTGATTTGCTAACTATTAACTTTCTAGTTGAGTTGCAAATCAAAATTTATTTTTCTTAAGTTAAAATGAGTAAAGCACAGCCCGTAATTTCTAGTACAGAAACATTTAGTTTTACACCTCAAGCCTTTTGGCAATTAATCACAAGTGAAACTTCTAAGCAAACTAGCCTTCTCTTTATTGCACAATTATTTAGCACTGTGATTAATGCTGCTGCAACAGCCATTATTGCCCGTTCTTTAGGAAAAGAAAAGTACGGTTTATTTGTCTTTTGCTGGTTTTCTATTGTCCAATTTTTTAACTATTTTTTTGAGTTTGGAGTTTTTGCTGCTGGCACACGTCTTTTAGCAATTGAGCGCAAAGCTACAGATATACGTAAGCTAATAGGAGCATTACTAGTTTTAGCTGCAATAATAGGAGCTTCTTTTAGTGTTGTAATTATTTTAATTGGAGAGCTTTTTAATCCAACTATAGCATTAATAACTAAATATACAAACTTAGAGTCTAATTTATTTCTTAATTCACAAATAGAAAATTACTTACTAGCTATTGCTCCTCTATGTGCTATAGTCCCTATGCAGCTATGTGTTGAGCAAATTTGTCAAGGCTTAAACCGTATTCGATCATTATCTTTGCTAAGAGTTTTACTTCCATTCACAACCCTAATAAATATAATAATCCTATTTTTGCTTAATCAACTAACAGTCCTAACAGCAATGTTTTCATCACTAATAGCAATTATTATTTCTTGTGGAATAGTAATTTTGCTATTGAAACCTAGTTTTACAGGAATAAAAGAAAACATTAGACAAATAATTTCAGAAACTAAGCGGTTTGGATTTGATATTTATTTTGGTCGTATTACCACGATGCTTTCCACTAAGCTAGATGGAATACTAATCCCTCTATTTTTAGGAGCAACTACTTTAGGTTTCTATAACTTAGCACAAAAATTTGCTGAACCATTGACTAATCTTTCTCGCTCAATGGCAATTACTCGCTTTAAGACCTTTGCCAATGAGTCTACGGTTAGACAAGTAATAGCACGATCTAATTTACTACTGCTTAGTGCTGGAGCAATTAGTCTAGTTTTAATTGGCCCTTATTTGCTGGTACTAATTTATTCTGCTGAATATGCTTATGCAACCAAGCTTTTACCTGCATTTGCTGTAGCAGCATTCTTTGGCGGCTTGTTCCAACCTTATAATGCTTTTCTTTCAGCACATGGACGAGGTAGCGAACTACGCAATATTTCGGTTTTTATAGGTATGCTTAATGTTATTAGTCTGTTTTTTGTTCTACCTCGATTTGGAGCAATGGGAGCAGCTTGGATGCTAGCAGTAGCTTCAGCTAGTAATTTTACTCTACATTATTATTACTACCGTGTTGTTTGTCAGAAAACAAATAAAAAACCTCATATCACAATGATTGACTTGTCTAATGATACAAAAACCGGCGTTGAATGGATCAAAGGTAAATTTGGAGATGTGGAATTAGATTTAGTTAATAAAGCTGAAATTCGTTCTGGCTCTCAACTATCTAGACTTTGGCAAATGAGAAACACCCCACGAGATATTTTTATTATTTTCTGTGATCGTTTAGAATGGCAAACTCGCCGCATACCTATGCTAATTTTTGGGCTGCTAATTGGTTGTAAAGAATGTTGGTTAGTAGATGCTCATAGTCGCTCAGAAACTCATTCTCGTGCAAAAATTATTTTTATTAAAATCCCACATTTATTTATTGAAGCTGTAGGATCTTTTCTAGTAATTGGAGTTTCTTGGTTTTTAACTACAGTGCTAGGAATTTTAGTTAAATTAAAGCCAATAAGTTGGACTGCTAAATCAGGACTGCCTAAAATTACTTTTATTCGTACTACTCCAACTAGCGGAGCGCAAACAGGTGGAGCAAATAGCCATATCAATGGTTTTACTAAAGGAATTATTGATAATGGTGCAAAAATGCAGTTTATCTCTAACGATGGTATTTCTGGTATTAACAAAGAAGAAACTCCAATTACAGTAATAGAACCATCTGCGTTTTTTAATGCTCATCGAATGATTTTTGAGTTATGGAATAACTTAACTTTTTCTTTTCAAGCACTTAGAAAAATAAAGTCTGATCCTCCAGATTTTATCTACCAGCGTTATAGCCGTTTTACTTGGGCAGGAGTTTTTATTTCCTGGCTAACAAAAATTCCTTTACTACTTGAATTTAACGGCTCGGAAGTTTGGGTTGGTCGTCATTGGGATGATGCAAGTTTGCTATGGTTACTAGAAAAATTTGAAAACCTCAATCTTCAAGCAGCACAACTAATTTTTGTAGTTTCAGAAGTAGAAAAAAATAATTTAATTAAAGCTGGTGTGCCAGCCACAAAAGTAGTCGTTAATTTTAATGGTGTTGACCCAGAAATATTTCGCCCTCATCAAGGTGGCGAGCAAGTGCGCGCTCAACTTGGTATTGCAGATAAAACTATAGTTGGCTTTGTTGGTACATTTGGCCCTTGGCACGGTGTTTTAGTTTTAGCTGAAGCAATTTCTAGATTACCTAAAAATGCAAATTGTCATTTTCTATTAATTGGTGAAGGAAGCTTAAAATCTAAGGTTGAGGAAATCTTAAAGAAAAACAATGCCCTAGATTGTGTGACTTTGACTGGTAGGTTAAGTCATCGCCTTGTCCCTTCTTATTTAGATGCTTGTGATATTTTAGTTTCTCCACACGTTCCAATGGAAGATGGAAGTGATTTTTTTGGTTCTCCAACAAAACTTTTTGAATATATGGCAATGGCTAAACCTATTGTTGCTAGTCGCTTAGGTCAAATAGCTGATGTTATAGAAGATGGGAGAAATGGCTATTTGATTGAGCCAGGCAATATTGATATGCTAGTTGAAACACTTGCTAAACTTTCAGCTAAACCTAACGAATGTAAGCTATTAGGCGAACAAGCCCGACAAGATGTAATCGCAAACTACACTTGGAAACGTAACGCTGGCCGAGTGTTAGAAGCTTATTCAGCACATAAATAAAATATTATGAATGATAAAACCGATATTAAAAAACCTCTTTGGGTTAAATTAGCTGTATCTGGTCTTTCTAGTAGAATCACTGCATGGATATGTTTTTGGCTTTCTATCCTACTAATGGCTAGTGTAGCTATTTACACTATTTGGTTAGGATGGGTACAAGGTACTTTACTAAGTTGTTTATTTATAGTAGCTCCTATTTGGTATTATTTAGCAATTAAGTGGATGGATAAAAATGGTCAATGGAATTAAATTCTCAGTAAGGCTTCTTTAACATGTTCTTATAATTAATATTACTTACAGATTAATTTTATGGCATTTATTTTGCGTAAATTTATGATAGAGCAATCAGCAAATAAATAGTTTGTGGGAGGCCATATCATGAATAAACCCAAAATAAACTTTATTATCGATTCGGTAGCTTTTCTATTATTTTTGTTATTAGCAACAACTGGGGTAATCATTCGTTATTTACTCCCTCCTGGAAGCGGTCAATTCAAAGGTATTTTAGGCTTTAGCAGGCATCAATGGGGAGATATTCATTTTTGGATTGCAGTAGCAATTTTACTAGTGATTAGTACGCATTTATTTACTCACTGGGAATGGATTGTATGTTTAATTAAGGGGCGTAAAAAAGAAAGTATAAAAATGCGTGTTGCTGTAGCAATAAGTGCCGTAGTATTACTAGTAATTATGGTTTTTAGTATTTTACTTAGTCCTGTAGAAAAATTTTAAGTTTTTGCTAAAAAAAGCTATGGCCGCCCTTAATTCTTTTTTAGAGAATCTTGGACGGCCATAACCACATCACTTAATCAACAACCTCAAACAAACTATCTAACTTACCAACTTACTTAAAGCCTGACTTTACACTTTAGCTGCTTTGGCTGCTTCACCAATAGGAACCTCTTTTGCTTTTGGCTCTACTTTCTTGACTTCAGGAACTGGCATAATAATTTCTAAGACTCCGTTGTTAAATTTGGCTTCTATTTCTTCAAATTTCACTCCTTCAGGAAGTAAAATGCTTCGATAGAATTCACCATAGTTAACTTCTGAACGATAATAGCCTTCTTTTTCCTCCTTATGTTCTTTCTTACGTTCACCACGAATAATTAGCTTATCGCCTTCTAGTTCAACTTTTACATCTTCTTTTGTCATCCCTGGTAGTTCAGCACGAATAAAGTATTTTCCTTCTTTGGTAAATACTTCCATTGCAGGCTTCCAATCAACAGTCTTTTCTAAACCAAAGCCTTCAAAGGCTTTATCCATTTCTTTAGTAAATTCCTTCATAAGTTCAAAAGGGTTTGTATTAAAGAAATTTTGTGGAGCTAGGAAAAATCCAGGTGTAAAGAACCCTTTTGCAACTTCTTTAGGCTCAATATTTGTGGTTTTTTCCATTTCTTTCGTCATGGCTAACACCCCCTTTCATTCTGAAATGTCACCTTTATTTAGTGCAAACATTGTACCAATGCCTAAGAAATAAGGTTAATTTAAGTTGTTTTTTTGATTGATCTATCTAGTTTATTATCAATAAGTTAGATCTAATTTATACTAGTTGCTTCTTTATATTTGTTTTTATACTTTTTGCAGATGGAATTTTTCCCAAAATAAGTGTAATATTTCGCAAAATTCTCTTATTTTTACTCATCTATTTTATTTAATTAAATGAACTTAGCAAAATTTTTTCTAGATACTTTACATAAAGAAGAAAAAAAGATAGCTTTTCTAGGAATTTCTCCTAACCAAGAAGTCATTTGGCAGAAAAATAATCAAGAAATTCTGTTGGAAGTTTCTTCTTGGATAAATGCACTAAAAAGCTACCCAATTTCTAAAGGTGATATGGTTGCTATATCTCTAGGAAAATCAGCTAGTTTAGTCCCTGTGCATATTGCTCTATTAGCTATAGGTGCCATTATCATTCCTCTTAACCCTGCTTTAAGTGCTAGAGAAATAGAACAAATTTTTTTAATAGCTAATATTAAATTAGTTATTAGTAAAACAGATTTATTAATTAATAGCCCTAATTTAGCTAACTTTACTAATGCTTCTTGGTGGCTTGAAGGTGATGAAATTGTTAGTTTGCCTAATACCTTTAACTTTGCAAATTTATTAAAAGATTCTTCCCTTAATCTAATGGAAGAAATAGAAAATATTAGTAAAAATGACTTAGCATTACTGCTTTTTACTAGTGGGACAACCGGCAAACCTAAAGGTGTTGGAATAACTCACAGTAGCCTTATAAGTAATTTATCTGCTTTACTTATCGATACTTGGAAATGTAGCAGTAGTGATAGGTTATTGCATGTCTTACCACCTTATCATGTACATGGATTAGGTTTAGGAATCTATGGTAGTTTACTTATAGGAAATACTTGTATTTTTCTAGAAAAATTTGACTCTCTTGTAACTTTAAGAGCAATAAAAGAGCAACAAATTAGCTTTTTTATGGGTGTTCCAACAATGTATCATCGAATGTTGCAAATAGAAGGAGAGTTTGACCTTAGCTCAATACGCCTCTTTACCTGCGGTTCTGCTCCACTTAATCAAGAAACTTTTTACCAATTTAAGCAAAGATTTGATTTTACAATTGTTGAACGCTATGGACTAACAGAAACCCTTTTTAATGCTTCTAACCCGTTAGATAACTCTAAAGCAAGCAGTGTTGGACAAGCTATAAAAGGTGTTGAGCTAGGTATTTTTGATCCTCAAACATTTGAAAAATTAACAGTTAATGAAATTGGGGAAATTTGGGTTAAAGGTGATAATGTTTTTCAAGGCTACTGGCAAGAACCTGAAATTACACAACTTGCTTTCTACAAGGGCTGGTTTAGGACTGGAGATTTAGGAAAATTTGATAAAAATAACTATTTATTTATCTCTGGCAGAATTAAAGAATTAATAATTGTTGGTGGAAATAATGTTATCCCAGGAGAAATAGAAAAAGTATTAGCTCTGGTTCCTGAAGTTTTAGAATGTGCTATAACAGCTATTAATGACAAGGATTTAGGGGAAAAAATAATTGCTTGTATTGTTGCAAAAGAAAATTGCAATTTAGCAGAGCTAGAAAACTGCTTACAAAAAACTTGTCAGCAAAATCTAGCTCCTTATAAACGACCTAAAGAATATAAATTTGTTAGCTCTCTTCCCCGTAACTTTATGGGAAAACTAGAGCGTAAAAAATTGATCGATCTAGTTAATAGTTAAACGTAAGCAATTAGGTCTATTTCAATACGAGCATCTTTTGGCAATCTAGCAACAGCTACTGTAGATCTAGCCGGCTGAGGTGCTGGAAAATAACGTCCATAAACTTCATTTACTTTAGCAAAATCATCCATATCAGCTAAATAAATTGTTGTTTTTACTACTTTTTCAAAACTGCTGCCTGATGCAAGTAAAACAGCTTGTAAGTTTTCCATTACTCTTTGAGTTTGGGCAGTGATATCACCTTCTACTAATTGCCCTGTGGAAGGGTCTAAATGAACTTGCCCAGATAAGAAAACTAGATCACCTAATTTTATTGCTTGGGAATATGGGCCTATTGCTTGTGGGGCATTATCCGTTTTAACAGCTTCTTTTTGCATTTGTTCCTCTTATATATAGTAAATTTTACCTAATAATGACTTGTACGCTCAACTTCAAGCACTCCATCTACAGACTTAACAGCTTTAATTACTCGTTCTAAATGTTTTACATCATAAACTTCTGTAGTAATATCCATTATTCCATGTCCATCAGCAGATAGTGCTGCATGAGCATCACGAATATCAGTTTTAATATTTGAAATAGCTGAAGTTACAGCAGCTAGTAAGCCTTGGCGATTTTCTGTAACTACTGAAATAGTTACTAGATAAGAAGCCTGCTGGTCTTCGGCCAACCAATCAACATCTATTGTACGTTCTTTGTTGACCATTAAATTTTTTGCATTAGGACAACCTATAGTATGAACGGCAACCCCTTTGCCACGAGTAATATAACCTATTATTTTTTCGCCTCGTATTGGATTACAGCAACGCGCTCGGTAAAGCATTAAATCATCAATTCCTTGAACTTTAATGCGATCTCCACCAATACGAAAGACTTTCTTTATTACTTGACCAAGTTTAGTTTCTTTAGCTTGATCCAGGCGGGCAAACTCTTCTGCTGGCATTAATTTAGCAATAACACCTCGCGCCGAAACTTTACCATACCCAATAGCAGCTATTAAATCCTCTGCCCGTTGCAGCCCATATTCTGGAGCTATACGCTGCATTTCTCCATCATTAAGCAATTTCTTTAAACTTAATTTAAAGCGTTCAGATTCTTTTTCAAATAACTTTTTACCTATTTCTAAAGCTCTCTCACGTTCATTATCAGTAATGTATTTTCTAATTTTATTTCGCGCTCGACCTGTAGTAACAAACTTTAGCCAATCCCTAGAAGGATGTGCGCTATTTTGTGTTATGACTTCTACTACATCACCATTTCGTAATTGATAACGCAGAGATACAATACGGCCATTTACTTTTGCACCTGTACAATGATGACCTACATCAGTATGAATTGCATAAGCAAAATCTACAGGTGTTGCCCCCCTAGGTAGTTCAATAACTTTTCCTTTTGGAGTAAAAGCATAAACATCTTGAGGATATAAATCTAACTTTAGACCATCAATAAACTCCCGTGCATCAGGAACTTCTTGTTGCCATTCTACCAAGCGTTTTAACCAAACAAAAGTCTCGTCATCTGTATGTTTACCTAATTTTTTCTCTTTATATTTCCAATGTGCAGCAATACCTTCTTCTGCTACTCGGTGCATTTCTTCTGTACGTATTTGTACTTCAACAGATTGTCCTGACTCTGTTACTATAGAAGTATGTAAGGATTGGTACATATTGTCGCGTGGAATAGCAATCCAATCCTTAAAACGTCCTGGAATAGGTTTCCATAAATTATGAATTACTCCTAATGCTCCATAACAATCCCTAATATTACTAGTAATTAAACGTATTGCCATTAAATCATAAACTTGGTCAATAGTAATTTTTTGTCGCTTAAGCTTAAGAAATATACTATATACTCGTTTTACTCTAGATTCGATTCTTACTAATGGAACTCCAGCTTCTACCATTTTTTTACTAATGATAGATTTAATTTCTTCAATATTTTTTTCTAATTCTGGTCTTCTACGCTCAACAACTCCTTGTAAACTACTATAGTCATTAGGGTATAAATATCTAAACGCTAAATCTTCTAACTCGCTTCGTATTTTTCCCATACCCAGGCGATGAGCAATAGGAGCATAAATATCTAGAGTTTCTTCTGCTTTACGTCGTCGTTTTTCGGCTGGTAAATATTCAAGTGTACGCATATTGTGCAAACGGTCAACTAACTTAACTAGCACAACTCTTATATCATCAATCATAGCTAGAAGCATTTTGCGTACAGTTTCTGCTTGGCTTTCCTCACGCGAAGCATAGCCTATTTGAGAAATTTTAGTTAAGCCATCAACTAAGTGGGCAATTTCTTTACCAAAACGCTGCTCAATTTCTTCAAGGGTTGTTGCTGTATCTTCTACAACATCGTGTAAGAGACCTGTAGCAACACAAATTACATCTAAGTGTAGTTCCGCCAGTATATTAGCTACTTCTAATGGGTGTGCTAAGTAAGGCTCGCCAGATTTGCGAACTTGGCCCTTATGTACCATTGCAGAGAAAAGATAAGCAGCACGAAGTAAATGTATATCTTCTGCCTTATAGTAGCCTTCTACCTTATTTAATATATCTTCAAATCTAATCATAAAAATTAATTATTAACTATTTAAATCTTGTATTTTTAAGAGAACTTTTAGCTCACTAAGTATAATAAAAAAACTTAAAACAACAAAAAAGAAAGAAGCCACAAAGGGCTTCTTCCTTAAAAAAATTAATTTTATTTATATTAACTTGTAGCTTGTTGAGCAGCAGCATTTTCCCTTTGAATCTTTTGAAATTCTTCAATATCCTTAGCAGCTTTTTCTTCTAATTCTTTTTTGAGTTTAGGATCTTGTTCTATCTTTATTTGCTCACGATAGAGTAATCCCCGGTAACTATAACAGTTAGCATATTTTGGATTAACCTTAAGTGAATCCTCCATATAGCCTAAGCCTTTAAGAATTAGTTGTTTAACTTGTTCTTCATCTCCAGGTTCCCATTCTGCAATAGGTTTATATTGTGCTGGCTGAGTACGAGGAATTAAGTATTTTTGTGAAATCTTATAAGAATCTTCCCAATAACCAACAGCTAGAGTATAGTAGGATTGTGCGCGTATTTCATCAGATTGTCCAGGAAGACTAATTCTTTTTAAGACCCAATTACGATTTTCTTCTTTTTGATCTAATCCCTTATAAAGTTCTGCAATAAAAGCATGTGCAGCATCTATATCTTGTGGCTTAGTACTAGCTTTAATAACTTCTTGATAAGCTTTTACTGCATTTTCACCTAAGGTCTTATTTTCAATAGAATCTCCCCCAGGAGAATATTGGGCGCGAAGTGAAGCAGCATAGTAAAGTCTAGCAATAGGAAGTTCAGAATTATATTCTATTGCTTCCCCAAAAAGTTTTGCTGCTTCTCCATAATTACCTTTATTATACGCACGTGTTCCTTCATTAAGCCGATCTTTGGCCTTAAGTTTACTACAACCCAAACTACTAGTTAGAGCAACAGCAACTATTAAAACCAACATTAGATGACGCAAAACCATCTTCATCCTGTATTAATAGCATTATTTGCTAAAAAACCTAGCAAATAAACGCCTCCTCCTTCAATATAGAAATACCAAGACAGCCAGTAATGCGGGCCTGCCTGTCGGATTTCATATCCATTTACCGCCGCATCGGATTAAGTATTAGAACAAAAGTCAATTAGATTAAAAGATTAGACCACCAGGGTAGAAAGTTAATCTACCCTTCTAAATTACATTATGATACAGGTTCATCCAGGTAATCTATTTGTAGTCCAATAGGTTCTGCTCCAGCACCTTTTACTATGTCAATAATTTGAACTATATAACCATAGTTAATAGTTTTAGGAGCTTTAATAAAAAGCGTCTTTTTATCTGTAGGACGCTTGCTTAATTCATCTGATAATCTAGTCCCTAGTTGTTCTTCATCCATTGATTGGCTATTAAGTTCAATCTTACGATCTTTACTAATAGTAACTACTAACAAACTAGGATCAGGTTGAATGTTAGGATCAATTTCTTCTGGTGGTTTTTCTGGTACTTTAGTTTCAAATTTATGTGGTTTTAATGGTGTAATAACCATAAAAATAATTAGAAGTACCAGCAAAACATCAATTAATGGTGTTACATTTATATCAGGTTTTGCGTTACCGCCACCGCCACCAGCCGACATACTCATAATGTTACTCCTCTCAGTAATGTAGAGATTAGCTTAATTGCTTGCACCTGGAGCTTTGTCTTTCTCTTTGTCTGTTACTAAACCAATGCGATCAATTCCAGATTCACGAATAGAAGAAATAGTGTCAACAATAGAACCGTAACTAACTAATGCTCCGCCTTTTATATAAACAACACGATCGTCTATTTTACGGTTTTCCATCATTGCTTTTATTTTTTCTGTTAATCGTTCTTTAGCAATTAATTCTTTGCCAAGATAAAATTGTCCATCGGCAGGAATAGCAACAACCACCGCTGTTTCTTTATTGATATCAGGATCTTCTTGTGAATTTTTACTTTTTGGCATTACTACAGTAACACCAGACTGTAACATTGGTGTTACTACCATAAAGATAATCAGCAAGACTAACATAACATCAACCATTGGGGTAACATTTATTTCTGACGTAAAACCGCCACTACCGCCTGCTGACATGCTCATAACTATCTAGCTCCTCTTCTCTTTAAGAAGTAATCAATTAATTCGCTTGAAGAGTTATCCATTTCTACTTGGAAAGAATCTACTTTACCTTGGAAATAGTTATACATCCATACAGCAGGAATAGCCACAATCAAACCAAACGCTGTTTCAACCAAAGCTTCAGAAATACCGCCAGCAACAGCAGAAATACCAGCAGATTCAGCAGCTTTCATTCCAGTAAACGCATTGATGATACCTACTACAGTACCAAATAAGCCTACGAATGGAGCAGTTGAACCAATGGTAGCTAGAGCAGAAAGACCACGTTTAAATTCGGCTGATTTTACAGCAGTTGCACGTTGTAATGCTCGTTTAGAAGCGTCAATAATATCGCCAGATATTTCATTACTCATTTGATGGGCTTGGAATTCTTGTAAACCAGCATTAACTACAATAGCTAAGTGGCTCTTGCGGTGACGATCAGAAATATTGATAGCTTCTTCAATGCGATTGTCTTTTAGGGCTTGTGCTACTCTAGGCGCAAACTCACGAGATTGGTCACGAGCAGCTTTATAGGTAAGAAATCTTTCAATCATTACTGCGATTGAATACATTGACATAAAAGCAAGGATGATAGCAACAGCACGGGCTGTCCAACCCATCTTTTGAATCATACCCCACATTGTGAAGTCTTCGGTTTGGCCTTCTTGGAAGAAAAAAGCCAATTGGTAACTCATTAAGGTAAGTTTAGTAAAAAGCATCATTTAAGCTATAACCTCCAAAATAATTTTTTAATATTTATGACAGTTTAAAGCGGAAAGTAAGTACTCCAGAGACTTTTACAGCCGTGTTGTTGAGCAACGTAGGCTTAAATCTCCATCTCTTAGCAGCAGACAGTGCTGCTTGTTGAAGAAGTGGGTGACCGCTAACAACTCTAGCATTGGCAACACCTCCGTCTTCACCGATAGTGATTTCTACTACAACATCACCTTCAACGTGAGCCGTTTTAGCTAATGCTGGATAATCTGGAGAGGGTCTATCCAAAGCATTACCACGAATAACACCTTCACTTCGTCTTACAATGGATGGTGGTGGTGGATCTGCTTTTGGTGGTGGTGGTGGATCAGGTGGTGGTGGTGGTGGTGGCTCTGTAGCAGGGCCTGTGCCGCCAATAACACCGCCGATAACGCCGCCAGCTACGCCGCCAGCTACGCCGCCTTCAACGCCACCTTCAACGCCTACATCTAAACTACCAGTATTAGTTTCTACTTTTGCTAAACTAGTAGGTTTTGGAATTTCTTTTGGAACTTCTTTTACTGCCATATTAATAGACAGTGTTGGTGTTGTTTTTGGTACCACTTTAGGAGCAGAAGACGCTGGTGGTGGTGGTGGTGGTGGTGGTGGTGGTGGTGGTGCTAACATTGTTAGTAATTGCATTTGCTCATCTAATTTAGCATCATAAAGCAAAATACCACCAACGATAGCCCCAACTAGGGATAGCGTCCAAATAGCAGAAGTAGCAATAAAAAATACTGTTGTTCTATTGTCGCGTTTCCCTTTAGTTGATTCTACTAAGGTTGATTCAAACATAATTGAGCTAGACCTCCCTTCGTTACCGATGGGCCGAAGGTTCTTTGTAGGATTTAAGATAAAGAATTTCGATTTTTTAAGACGTGCCTGAAAGAACTATACTGATAGAAGATACCATAATATGTTGTAATTAGATTTAACATACTTAATAAGGTTAAGTAAGGATTAAATCTACAATTACTTCTGCTAGAAACAGATTTTTAGGAATTTACATATTTGGTAATCCGTATCACTTGTGTTGAAATTTTTGTAGGCCAGCAACGTCAAAATTCTACTATCCTAATCTACTACTCGTCAAGAGTTTTTCCTAATTTATTTTTTAAATTTAGCTTGTTCTACCTTATTTACCGCAAAAGAAAAAAGCTTGAGAAAATTTTTCTCAAGCTTTTTTCTTTAAGATTTAGGATAATCAACAATTACCTAGTTATGATTTTTCTTTTGCTGCTTTTGCAGAACTTTTTGCTCCTGCGGTTGGGGGTTTCTCAAAATTATTCTTCCACCAAAGCATAATTGGTGTAGCAATAGCAATAGAGGAATAAGTTCCAACAATAATACCAATAAAGAGCGTTAAAGAAAATCCTCTTAAAACCGGGCCTCCAAATAAAACAAGTGCTGTAACAGAAAAGAAAGTTAAACCTGAAGCAATAACCGTTCTAGATAAGGTTTCATTAATCGCTTCATTAGAAAGTTTATCTAAATCTGTTCTACGTTTTACTCGTAGCATTTCACGTATTCGGTCAAATATAACAATTGTGTCATTCATTGAATAACCAATTAAGGTAAGTAATGCAGCAATTACATTTAGACTTATTTCCCATTGAAAAAGAGAAAACATTGCTAAAGTAATAATTACATCATGAATAGTAGCAATTACAGCACCTACACCATAGATAAATTCAAAACGAAATGCGATAAAAATAAGCATTCCAAATAAAGAAGCAATTGTTACATAAATAGCACGGTTACGTAGTTCATTACCTACCTGAGGGCCAACAACAGAAGCATCAATAATATTAAAATCAGCCGTATAGAAAATATCCTTTAATGCACCAATTAATTTAGGATCAAAATCACTTGCTGGGATCTCGCTAATGTCTCCAATAATGCCACCTTTGTCAGTTCGATATGTACTAACAAATTTAGCAAAGCGTTCATATTCGACTTCTGCTCCAGCTTGTCCGCCTAAAGGAGCTTTAGAAATTAATGTGCCTTTAATTGTTTCTGAACCTGTGTTGTTTATATCTATTTTGTTTGTTCGGCTTTCTTCTGAAACATCTGTATAATGCTTAGTTAATGCAACAATTATCGCCTTTTTATCAGCATCCACAGCACCAACACTTTCATTAGCAACTGTTTGTGGCAAACGAATTAAGACATCGTTTTTACTGGTTTCACCAATTTGGCTAATTGCTTGGATTATAACTTTTGTAGCATCAATATTTTCTTTAGATAAAGCTGTTCGTAGTCTAGTATCATCATGAGGTTTTTCAAATCTAACAGTAACTAGAGTACCACCAGAAAAATCAACACCTAAATTAAACCCTTTCACAAAAAAAGCTAAAATTCCTAATGAAGAAATAATTAGCGAAATGGTAATAAGTATTTTTTGCTTACCAATAAAGTCGTAGTTAGTATTTTTGAAAATTTCTATCATTGCCTATACCCAATTTTTTATTTTTCAAAGAAAAGTAATTTATCTTTCAAGCAGTCTCTAAATTACAAAAGGCTCTAAATACTAATTTTATCTACTTTAGGGCCACCACGAGCCAGCCAATAGGTAAACATAGTCCTAGATACATATACAGAAGTAAATAGATTAGCAGTAAGTCCAATAATTAAAGATACAGCAAAACCCCGAATTGGGCCTGTACCAAAGATAAAAAGGAAGAATGCAGAAACAATAGTTGTAACGTGAGTGTCTATAATTGTAAGAAATGCTTTATTAAAGCCGCTTTCTACGGCTGATGCTACCAATTTACCTGCTCTTAATTCTTCTCTAATTCTCTCAAAGATTAAAACGTTAGAATCAACAGCCATACCAATTAATAAAATAATGCCTGCAATACCTGGCAAAGTTAGTGTTGCTTTGAATAAAGCTAAGCCTGCAATTAAAAAGATTAAGTTTAAGATTAAAGCAATGATGGCATTTAAGCCTGATAATCTATAGTAAAACAACATAAAAATCATTATTGCTAATAATCCTACTATAGAAGCTACAACACCTTGTTTAATTGAATCTGCGCCTAAAGATGGGCCTACTGTACGTTCTTCTAAGTAAATTATTTCGGCAGGTAAAGCACCTGAACGTAAAACCAGTGCCAAATCTTCACCTGTTTGTTTATTAAAATCGCCTGTAATTTGGCCTCTGTCACTGATTTTGTCATTTATTCTAGGAAATGATTTAACTTCATTATTTAAGACAATTGCTAAATACTTACCAATATTTGCACCTGTCCAAGTTTCAAATTTTTGCGCCCCTGTAGGAGTTAACGTAAAGTGTATTTCATAATCATCAATTCCATATCTGGAAGGAACAGCAGAAGCATCTCTTAGGTCAATACCAGTAATTACGGGTGTTTTTTCAATCGCAATAAAACCACCGCTTTCTGGGTTTCCCTCTTGAGCAGCTACAGGTAAAGCATCAATATTTGCTCCACCTCCAGCAGCTTGAATGGCTTGTTCTTTTGTTTCAGAAACCATTGGATTGCCAACAACAGGTGTTAATTCGAGTTTAGATTGTGTTTTTAGTATTTCTTTAACCCGTTCTGGATCATCAACTCCAGGTAATTGTAAAAGTATTTGATAAGCTTTATCAGGCCCATGACTTTGGATAGTTGGTTCAGCAACACCAAAAGCATTAATACGTTTATCTACAATTTCCATTGCTTGGTTAAATGCTTGTCTACGACGTTCATCAGCAGCAATATCATTAAGCTTATAGCTTAATGTAGTTGCATTAGGTTTACTAAATTCCCAATCTGGCCCAAGTTCAGTTTTTATTTTATTTTGGGCTTCGTCAAATCGGCCAGCATCATTTAACTCTACAGTAATTTCCCCTGAATCAGAACTAGTAGAACTCTTGACTGGAATATTAGCCTTTTTTAATATTTCTTCTATTTGGTGGGCATTGTTTTTACCAATTTGTTTAATGACATCATCAGTTTTTACTTGCATCAATAGGTGAGAGCCACCTTTTAGGTCTAAGCCTAGCTTAATATGTGAAGACATATTAGCCTTGATTGCTGTCCAGGAAGTAAAGTCTTTTAACATCTCCTCCGTAGTTCTTTTACGACCTAATAAACCCTTCTCACCTGGTTTTTTCTCATCGTGTGTACGAGGGAAAAAAATTAACAACAAACTAATTAAAGTAGTAATAGCTATAACAAATACTCTTGATCTTAAATTCTTACGCATTTTTATTTCTTTTCACCTTCTTTAGCGGTTTTTGTTTCTTGTAAAGAAGCAACTGCATTGCGAGAAATATTAATTTTTACTGCATCTGCAATACGCAATTGTACTACGCCAGGATCTTTTTCATAAAGTTCTGTAATAGTGCCGTAGATACCACTACTAGTAATAACTTTATCTCCAACTTTTAAGTTTTTAAGCATTTCATCTAAAATGCGGCGTTGTTCGCGTTGTGGCTTAGCAATCATAAACTGATAAAGTATGATAATAAAGACCATTGGCATAAGTAGCACTAAAGTTGAACCCATGCCACCTTGCCCACCTTGAAAGAAAAGTATTACTAAAAATTCCATTTTTTAACTGTCTTATGAGGTAAATTTTTTGTTGCTGATATTCAGCTTAAGTTTAAGTATTTCTTAGTTTTCTACACTTAAATTAGCTAGATACTCTTGGCGAAATTCTGTAAAAAAACCAAGACGGATAGCTTGCCTGATTTTTCTCATGGTGTCAAGGTAGAAGTGGATATTGTGCTGAGTACAGAGAATTGCGGATAAAATCTCTCCTACATGATATAAATGACGTAAGTAAGCTCTACTATAACGCCGACAAGTAGGACAACTACAATTTTCATCTAAAGGCCGTGTATCTTGAGCATAACGAGCATTTTTAATATTTATTTTTCCTTTGCTAGTAAATAATTGTCCATTACGAGCATTCCTAGTAGGCATTACGCAATCAAACATATCTACTCCACGTGCAACACATTCAATTAGGTCTTCAGGTGTTCCAACACCCATTAAATAGCGTGGTTTATTTTTTGGCATAAGTGGAGCAATATATTCTGTAACTTCGTAGGTATAGCCTTTTTCCTCACCTACAGAAAGCCCACCAATTGCATATCCTGGTAGATTTAATTCTAGCAGTTGTTCTAAGCTTTGTTGCCTAAGAGCTAAGTACATTCCACCTTGAACAATCCCAAATAAAGCAGAGTCCTGCGACTCTCCATTATCAGACTGTGTTCTTTGGTTAAATTCTGCTAAAGATCTTTTGGCCCAGCGAGTAGTTAAATTTAATGATTCAGTAACTTGTTTTTCGGTTGCTGGGTATGGAGTACATTCATCAAAAGCCATAATAATATCTGAGCCTAGAGCTAGCTGTATTTCCATTGATTTTTCTGGTGTTAGCAGGTGTTTTGAGCCGTCAAGATGTGACTTAAAAGTTACGCCTTCTTCAGTAGTTTTTCTAATTTTTGAAAGACTAAAAACTTGAAAACCTCCGCTATCGGTTAGTATTGGTTTTTTCCAGCTAATAAATTTATGTAACCCGCCTAGACTAGCAATTAGCTCATGCCCAGGTCTTAAGTAAAGATGATAGGTATTACCTAAAATAATTTGAGCTTCTGCTTGTTCAAGCATTTCTTGAGTTAGGGCTTTTACAGAACCTATAGTTCCAACAGGCATAAAAATAGGTGTTTCAATTACTCCATGTGCTGTCTCAATTTGACCTAATCGCGCTCCATCATTTTCTGCTAATAGTTCAAACTTCATGTTCACCTCTAAAGAAAAAAATAAAAGCTAGATTTTAGATAATAAAAATTTTTTGGAAAACTAAACTAGAAGGATTTATCATAACTTAACAACAGCTTTTGTTATCTCTCTTAAATGAACTTAAGAAACACTAAGGATAAATCATGAAAAAATGGGTTATTATCATTTTATTAGTAATAGGCAGCTTTGGATTATATAAATATGTGATTGCACCTCATTTGCCTACAGCAGAATGCCCGGCTTGTCAAGGAAGTGGACAAATGATTACTAAAGAGCCTGTTCTTAGAGGTGTAAAAATAGCTGCTGGCCCTAGTGCAACAGTTGATGAAAATGGACAAATGCAGGTTAATAAAGAGCCTGAAACTGATCTAGGCGCGCCACGTGAAAGAAAAGTTCCTTGTAAGTGGTGTGCAAATGGAACAACCACTCCAGCAAAGGCTGAAGAAATAGAAAAAGCTTTGGAAAAAGAAAAAGCTAATAAATAAAGCTTTACAAGTATTGTTATTTAAAATTTTTTCTAGGTTTTAGTTCTGGTCAAAAATATTAAAAATTTTCCTGCTAAAACCTGCTAAAATTGGGAACCAAATCTTTATTGCTGCGATCTTAAGCTCAAACCCATCTAAAAAAATCCCTTGGAGGCCAAAATGTATTATAAAAAAGCAGCTTTAGTAATTATTTTAGGGGTAGCCGTATTTTATAGCCTAGCATTAACTAAAATATTCTTTTCTCAAAAGTCTACTCCCACACCCATTGTTACTAATAATCCAATACCCGTTCCACCACCAATTGTTGAGCCTCCACCAGTTAATAACAATGCCCCTAGAATTGATGTTGTCTTTACTATTGATAGCACTAGCAGTATGAGCGATGAAATTCAAATTGTTAAAGAAAATATTCGTAATATTATTAATGATATCTCCCAGGGACAACCAGCACCAGATGTTCGTTATGCCATTGTAAC
This sequence comes from uncultured Clostridia bacterium, assembly GCA_964492845.1. Classification (GTDB taxonomy): domain Bacteria; phylum Acidobacteriota; class Blastocatellia; order Chloracidobacteriales; family JADJPF01; genus JADJPF01. The sequence continues at coordinate 166,908 of CAZBMZ010000005.1, read as the reverse complement.
TTATCGTGATCGCTATGATGAATATGTTACTAAACAATGGCCTTTTACCCGGGATGTTCAAGAAATTTCCCGTATTCTTTCATCAATTGTTGCCGCGGGTGGTGGTGATAAGCCAGAAAGCGTTAATGAAGCCTTAAATGTTACACTTCATAAATTAGATTGGGATCCACAGGCAAGAAGTAAGATAGTTTTCTTAATTGGTGATGCTGGCCCAAATAATTATGCAGATGGCCCTCGTTGGGAAAATGAACTGCTTTATGCACAAAGAAATAATATTTCTATCAATACAATTGCTTGCAGTGGAATTTGGCCTGTAGAAGCCCAAGTATTTAATACACTTGCTTCTAGCAGCAATGGACAATTTGCCAACCTAACCTATAAACAAGAACTTACTAATTCTGATGGTTCTCGTGCTGTAGTAATTGAAGAAGGCGGACGTACTTATTCTTTATCTGGAGATGTAGATGATAAAGACTGGATGCGAGGAGCAGATGAACTTCTAGCCCGCAATGAAGCAAAAGAAATTTCCTCTTATTCGTCAAGTTATAGCACTTCCAGCAGTTTAGATGGTGGGATGGTCGCTCCTGCTACTGCACCTATTGCAAAAAAATTAGATGATGAACTAGCAATGGCCGATAGTGTAGAAAGCGGTATAGTTGGAGGTGTAGCTAGTGGAAAAGGTATTATTGCAGCTAAACCTGCTAATATTGCTTTACCAGCAGAAGCTATAAGCGAACCCATTGCAATAGGCCGAAGAACTGATGAACTAGCAGAAACTAAAGCTAAAGCATATGCAGAACGAGATTTAGCTAAAGATATGCCTGCTATATCAAAAGTTGCTCCTGCTCCAAGTAGTATTAATTTTGGCAACGCTAATAGAACAAATAACTTAAATGCTGTTTTAGCTGATTCTATTAAACGTGCTGCTCGCCAACAAGGTAGCACTTATGGAACTCTAGTCAGCCCATTATTTGACTTTAAGGGTAGTAATTCTGGCGTAACAAAGCCGGCCAAAATATTTATTGATAATAAATCCCAGTTACAAAGCTTGTTAGGCACAAATAGCAGCATTGATATAAACAAAATAGATTTTAGTAACCAAGTTGTTGTTGCTGTATTTCTTGGACAAGTAAACAATAACTCTAGTGTAACTATTAGCAAAATATCTTTTAGCGGAAAAGACTTAATTGTTACGCTAGTACAACAAGTTGGATCTGCAAGCAGTAGCATAACAACACCATTTCATTTAATGGTTATTCCCCGTCAAATTGCAGAAACAAAGCTATCAGCCAAAGATATTTTTGTTAAGTTTGAATAAACTTTATAAAGGCTTAAGCATTTTTCTATCTAGTGCTATAATGTTTTTAAGTTTTGTTAGCGAACTTGATTTAGTTTTACTTAAATCAAGTTCGCAATTGCTTTTAAGTAGCAAAAATCCATTCATAAGCTTTTTTCTAAATCAGGTCTAGCTTATGTAATGTTAGTAGAAAAACCAAAACTTATGGCTTGACATATTATTTTGGTTAGAGTATACAGATTGTTTTAGTTTTCAATTTTAAATAGACCCACAATTTTACACTATAATTTGTAGTAATATACTCAAAGGAGAAATTTAATGGATCGTAGAGATTTTGCTAAATCTATATTAGGCTTTGCTATTGCCGGAATGATGGCTGGATGTGGTGGCGAACAACCTGCTACTACAGAGTCTCCAAAACCAGCAGAATCCCCAAAACCAGCAGAGTCCCCAAAACCAGAAGCTAGCCCTGAAGCAACAACTGACAAAGGTGCTGGTCATGAATGCAAGGGCAAGAATGAATGCAAGGGCAAGGGCGGTTGCAAGACTGGTGACGGCGGTTGCAAAGGCAAAAATTCTTGTAAGGGCAAAGGCGGTTGCAAGGCTGAAGCTAGTGCATCCCCAGACAAAGGTGCTGGTCATGAATGCAAGGGCAAGAATGAATGCAAGGGCAAGGGCGGTTGCAAGACTGGTGACGGCGGTTGCAAAGGCAAAAATTCTTGTAAGGGCAAAGGCGGTTGCAAGGCTGAAGCTAGTGCATCCCCAGACAAAGGTGCTGGTCATGAATGCAAGGGCAAGAATGAATGCAAGGGCAAGGGCGGTTGCAAGACTGGTGACGGCAGTTGCAAAGGCAAAAATTCTTGTAAAGGCAAAGGTGGCTGTAAAGTCGCTGCTTCTTCTTCAGACAAAGGTGCTGCACACGAATGCAAAGGCAAAGCTAGTTGTAAAGCTGAAGCCAAAGGCAAAAATAGCTGTGGCGGTGCTGGTGGTTGCGGAGCAAAGAAATAAGCTAAGTAATACTTATAAAATTACTAATTTATGTAGAACACCTAACTTAAAATCTATAAGTTGGGTGTTTTTATTATTTTGTCAAGAAAAATTTTTATGCCTGGCATAAATTTTCATGCTAGTATTAGCAGATCCATTCATATTGTTTTGTATTATCTGCGATCACCCAATAAATAAAGTCTGGTTTGGGTGATCTTTTTTTACCAAAAACTTTATAAAAATTATAAATAAAATAATAAAAAGTAGTAGGAGATCACAACATATGCCTCTAGATGACTTGGATGATTTTTTAGCCATGGAACTAGGCGCAAAACCCTATAAAACCTCCCAACAAGTAAATTCCCTTGAAGCTATGGTTTTAAGCCGTGTACAAAAGGCTTGTCCACCAGAAGATCGCCCTAATCAACAAAAAACTGATGATAAAACTCTAACAAATACAACACCAAATAATGAACCTCTTTACCAACTTTTAGATTTACTTTGGCCTATTCTTAATACACTAGAATTTCTACTAGCTAATCCATCCGAATTAATTGATAAAGAATTATTAGCTACCCAACGAACTCATTTAGCAGAACAACTTCTAGCATTACCAGAAATTCCAAACCTAGATAAACCTGGTGTTTTTGCTGCAATAGCTTCTTGTATGGATGCTGTAAATAGCACAAAAACAGAAAAACGCTTAATAGCACAAACCAGACTAAAAACTCTCTGCCAAGCATTAGTAAATATTCGTCAGGAAGCTTATCAGGAAAGACTGCAAGCTATGAGTAGCCTTTTAGACCCTATGATTTAGCAATTTAATAGTAACCCCTAGCCACAAAATAAAAGTTATTACTAAAAGTCTGCCCTCTTAAATCGATTTTAGTCATATTTTACTTTGCAACCAGGATTACTAACTTTAAAGAAAGACGTAAAACGCTATCAAATCCTGACAGAATTATTAAATTTATTTATACTATTTTTGCCGCCAACAAAATAATCCTAAAAATTTAATTAATCTGTAAGAAGGTACTATGAAAAATTACCGTAGTTTACTAGTAATTCTATTTATTATTTTACTTTTACCGCTTCCTTTAGCAGCCAATCTTTCAAATTCTAGTACAGAAGAAATTGAGCAAGCATCCATCAAAATTGCAGGCAACATTTTAGTTAGAGGTCAAGCAATGAATTACCTGCAAACCTTGACCGATAAGTTTGGAGCGCGATTAACAGGAACATCTGCTTATAAACGCTCTGCTCAATGGGCAGCAGAAGAATTTAGAGCAATGGGTATTAAAAACGTCCGTTTAGAAAAATTTACTATGGGCGGTTGGGAAAGAACTACTTCTTCTCGCGCTCGTATGATTGCACCCTTGGATCGTGCAATTGTCTTACATTCTCTAGGCTGGACACCTTCCACACCAGCAGGAGGTGTTAAGGGCGAAGTAGTGTTACTTAAAGATCTTGATCCAGAAAAAATCAAAGCAAATTCTAACTTAAAAGGAAAGATTCTTTTATTTGACCCAGCTAGCGTTTTTGCAGAAGGCCGATTAAATGCAATTTTGCGCCTTCCAGATGCTTATAATGCCTTTAAAGAGGTAGGTGCATTAGCTGTTTTAGTGCCTGATCAATATGACAATAACATTGTTAAGGCTCGTAAAGCTTCTAATGGAACATCAATTACACCAATTCCTGCTGCTGCACTTGGTGCAGAAGATAATCAATTGATCCGACGTTTGTTAGAAAAAGGTTCTGTTACAGTAGAATTTGAATATCAAAACCACACACCAGGCGAAATTCAGGTTGATAATGTAATAGCAGAAATTGTTGGACGAGAAAAGCCCGACGAATGGGTTTTAATTGGTGCGCATTTGGATTCTTGGGATTTCGCTACAGGTGCGCAGGATAATGGAAGCGGCTGTGCTACTGTGCTAGAAACTGCTAGAGCGATTATGTCACTAGGCCAAGCCCCTCGTCGCTCAATTCGCTTTGCTCTATGGGGTGGAGAAGAGCAAGGTTTATTAGGTTCAAAAGCCTATATTGAAGCTCATAAATCAGAAATGGCTAAATGTGTTGCTGTGCTTAACACTGATAATGGTGCAGGACATCCTAGAGGTTGGAAAGTTCAAGGTCGCAACGATGTTTATGAGGCAATGAAACCTATTAGCAAACTTCTTACTAGCTTAAATGGGGACACTCTTTCACCTGAAGTAAGTTTTAATACTGATCATGGCTATTTTATTTTAGAAGGTGTTCCTACACTAGATTTACTAGTAGACATGGCTCATTATGATGATATTCATCATAAATTTAGCGATACCATAGACAAGGTTAACCCACATAATTTAGCAGCAGCAAGCGCGATTGTAGCAATTACAGGCTATCATATTGCAGAACAACCTAACCAACTTGCTACACGCCTAGAACACAATGCAATAGAAGAAATCTTGAAAAAAGCAAATATACTAGATTTTCTTAAAAAATCTGGCGATTGGAAATAATATTTTTTGTTGGAGTGTATCTTTAATTTTCTCAATAAGATACACTCCTTAAAACTTGTTTTTTTGTAAAATATTGCTACCAACTAGCAACAATCTGCAATGTTTTTGCAGAAATATTCTGCTATTTTCCATCTACTCCTAAAAATTAGACTTTAGGAGTAAAACATGTCTTTATTAAAAGCTCTTTTTACTATTATATTTTTATTATTTACAGCTTCTATAACTTATTCTCAAACTATAAACACTTTCCAATCAATAAATAATCTTATCCCTAATGAAGGCCATCTTTTAGAATTAGCTAAACTAGACATCTGTGCTAATGGTAAATTTGCTGTATCTTGCTCAGAACCCGACGAGCTAACAACAAATCCAACTATTAAGCTTTGGGATTTAGCTACCGCTAGATTGTTACGTAATCTGCCAGGTGTTGATTATGCTCTTTCACCTGATAAAAACACACTTTATCTTAACCAAATAGCAAAAAATCAAGACTTTAACCAAACTAACAAAACTGTAATCATTTTAGACTTAATTTCTCTAAGTGAAGTACAAACAACAAATTATAAATATAGAATTAACCAAATTAGTAGCAATACGCGACTTGCCTTAAGTTATGACACAAATACTAGTCCTTTTATTTTTGAGCTTAAAAGCGGTAAAAAATTAGCTCAACTGCCAGGAAAATTACTCTTTTTATCAGATGATTTTTCCATTGCACTACTAGAAATAAACCAAGAAACCAAACTCTATGATGTTGCTAAAAATCAGTATCTAATAACTTTACCTAGTGCAAGCACTTGCCTAGCATTAAGTCCAAGCGGAAAATATGTATTGCTAAATAATAATGAACAAATAATATTACTTAATCTAAGCACAAAGCAATCTATTCCCTTAGATATAAAAAATAGCGATGTTTGGAAGGTTTCTTTTAGTAAGAATTCAAAACAAATAGGTGTTTTATCGTACAATCTAGACTTAAGAATTTATAATTTATTTGGTGAAAAGATAAATTATATTACTCAATTAAATAAACTTAATATAAACATTAATGATGCTGAGGTTTCGCTAGATTTAGATAATTTACAACTCGCAATTTGTGAAACAGAAAAATTTTATTATTGTGATTTTAATAAAAATTATTATGTCTCTAACTCCTTAGCACAAAGCTATTTACCTGCTTACTCTCGCACTAATCCACAAGGCACTTTACTAATATGTGAAGAATTTTATGATGAAGAAACCCGTAAATTAGTAGCTTGGGATCTAAAAGTAGGTAAACCCCTTTATTCATCAGTCCTTGAAGAACATCAAGAAAATATTAGCCTAGTAAATCTCGTTTTATCGGACTCGTTTATTGCATTACCAACCACTAAAGGTTTTAATATTTATGATTTGAAACAAGACAAATTAATTCTTCAAGTTGCAGGCAAATCTATTAGTTTTAATAAAAATTCTTCTAACGTTTTAGTGCTAGAGCAAGGTCATCTAGTGCTTTATAGCTTAACGACTTCTAAGCCTATTGCATTTTTTCAACATAGCCAGCTTATTCATAATGCTACAGTTAATGCAAAATCTGTAGTTGGTTTAGATGTGAAAGGAAATGTAATTATTTGGGATATAGAAACTGCTAAACAAATCTTTAAGGTTGATAGCTTAAGTAATCCTATAAAACAATTTATCTTAAGCAATAGTGAAAAACTTTTGATCACAGTTCATCAAACAGAAATTAAAATTTGGTCAATAGAAGAAAACCGACTTAACAAAAGCCTTCCAACTGATAGCAAAAAGTTAGCAGCCTTTTTATCAGCAAATGACAAAACATTGCTATTAATTGATAAAATCTCTGGTAAAGCAGAAGTTTGGGACATTGAACAAGGTTTGCTGGTTTCAAGTTTAGGTAAAGTAGTAGATACTAATCAATTAGACATTCATATCTCTTCTAATGGTCATTTAGCAGCTATAAATGGAGTACTTTGGGACTTAAACACTTCAAAAGCTTTAAGTAAAATAACTGCGGGCTATGCCACTCTTTTAACAACAAATAAGGTTATTTTAGCTAGTAATAATGGCTATGAAATATGGGATATTAAGCAAAATTCCTTACTGGCTACTATTCGTAATTATGAATCAAATTGGTTAGTTTATAGTCCTGAAGGCTTTTTTGATGGATCAAAAGACTCAATAAAACTACTCTCATGGAAACTTGCTAAACTACCTTATTTACAAGTCTTTAACAAACATTTAGAGGAACGATTTTACAAACCAAATCTTTTAAGTAAAATCATTAGATAGTTAAAAAGTAATCAAAAAATAATACTAGAATAATTAAAGAATACCCCTAAAGCGAAAGTGTCTATTGCACAAAAAATGTGCAAAAATGTCTATAAATCTATATCTAATGGCTTGACTATTGATCAAATAATGGATAGTCTATTCGAGTTTATAAATAAGATTCCTAATAATTTGATCTTGTTGGAACATTGTAAATGGCTAAAGATGCACCACTTCAGGCGATTTCTTCTGTTGAACTCATAGCTCTTTGCAGAAGCAATAATTCAGACGCTTGGAACGAATTTATAAATCGTTTTCACCGCTACATTACTGTTTGCGTCTTTCGTGAAAGCCGCAATTATAAGCTAGATCCTTCAGAACTTACACAAGAAATTTTTCTTAAGCTTCTTGCCAATGATCGCAAAATCCTAAAAGATTTTCATGGTTTAACAGAAGATTCTGTATTTGCTTATCTAGCCACAATTGTCTATAGCACAGTAAAAGATCAAATTCGTAGAGAAATAGCGCAAAAACGTTCTGCTATTGTAGTGTCATTAGACAAGCCTATAGATTTTCAACAAGAAATTTCCTTAAAAGATATCTTGCCTGCTGGAACAGAAACATCGCCAGACGTAATGTTTCAAGAAAGAATTATCCCTAAAAAATTAAAAGAGTTATTAAAATCTGCGCTCTCAGGTGCTAATGCAGCGCGAGACACAATTATTTTTCATTTACATATAATTAATGGTTTATCGCCCCGTGAAATTGGAGAAATGCCAAATGTCGCGCTAAACACCAATAATGTCCAAACAATCATTACTCGTACTAAAGAGCGACTAAAAGAAGTTTTAGGAAAAAAAGGAGCAGTTGAATTGTAAAGTTTTTGTACGTATTCAAAAGGTTTTTACGTCTTATTTATTATCCCTCTATAAATTGTATAGATTAGACAGTTGAAAACTTATGAAAACGAAATCTTGTGAAAATGAAGTTGATGTTTTTAGTTATTTTACTATCGCAAGAAAATTATTAGAGCTAAAGATTATGGAAAATAATGCCTGTTCATACGAAGCAAAAACCTTAAAATATTTTACTAGCCAACTAAGTAGTGATGAGCTAGTAGAAATTGAGGCACATATAGCTGAATGTGATGAATGCTGCAATACTTTAGCTGCTTTAGCCCAAATAAGTAACAAAGAAGAATCCATTGTAGAAGAATCTTTCCTTTATAATAATTTAGCTTCTGAAGAAAAGAAAATCCGTGAATTAGTAAAAACTACTTTAGCAAATAGTGATAATACAGAAAACATTAAAGAACCTAATAAACCAAGTAATATAGTTTCTCTTGCAGATCATCAAAAATCATTAAACGAAAAAGCTATCTCTAAGACTTTTAATTGGAAAATTAGCCAACTAGCTATTGCAGCATCCCTAGTAATATTTTTACTTGTAGGTGCATTTGCATTATTAAACTCACAAAATAATAATTCTAATAATGAAACAATAGCTAAAAGTATTGAATTAATAAAAGAAGTTAATCAAATGGGCCGTCCAAGTGATTTAAGAATAGCAGATCTTGATTATGCCCCTTCACTTGAATCACGTGGCTCAACTGAAGAACAAAAAAGCAAATTAGCAACAACTATAGAAAATTTAACAACCGAAGTTGAAAAAAACCCAACTCCAACCAACAAACAAATCCTTGCCCAAGCTTTAATGCTCTCAGACAATCACCAAAAAGCAATTGAACAACTTTCCCAAGCCCTAGTTGCTAAACCCGAAGATGTAGCCATTTTAACCGATTTAGCTGTAGCCGAAGCAGCAACAAAAAACTATCAACAAGCCTTAGTTTATATTAATAAAGCACTAAGTATTAACCCAAATTATCTAGCAGCTATCTTTAATAGAGCTTTGATTTTCCATCGGCTTAAGCAATATAATGATGCTCGTTCTGACTGGGAACACTACCTTAAGCTAGATGCTAATTCCCCTTGGGCTATAGAAGCAAAAAAACAATTACAGCAACTCCAATAACTATAATAAATTCATTATGTTATATTTTTAACATTATTCAAACGGGATTGATTTTTGCAACCAACTTGGCAGGTAACTGCCAAGTTGGTTGTAACGTCCCTGACGGGACTAAGATATTAAGAGTCGCTATAAGAGTAACGACTTCTTAACTAATTGTTTTTTTCAACTGCTTTGCTAATCTTTGCTAGTAAGTCTTTGCTAGTGACGGGTTTAGCTAAAATTAGGTCTACACCACTTTCTTTAGCTAGTTTTAAGTCTGTTTGGTTGGCCCAGCCTGTAAGCAAAATTATAGGCACTTTTTCGTTTATAGCTTTAATTCGTGCAATTACTTCCCAGCCAGCTAGTCCTGGCATACCTAGATCAGTTAATACTAAATCAAATTTTTCTTTATGAAATTTTTCTATGCCTTCTTCGCCAGAGCTTGCATCAACTACATGATGACCTTCATCTTCTAGGATTTCATGTATTGCACCGCGTACAAAATCTTCATCATCAATAATTAAGATGTTTATTGGTTCTTGTTTTGATTTTACTGCTATTGGTTCTATTGGAAGCTGAGGTAAAGACATAGGTAGTTTAATGGTAAAAGTTGTGCCAATGCTTTCTTGGCTATCTACTAAAATTTCTCCTCCATGTCGGTTGATAATACCATAACAAACAGAAAGTCCTAGTCCGCTGCTTGAGACTCCTTTAGTTGTAAAGAAAGGGTCAAAGATACGTTGGCGTATTTCTTCAGACATTCCTATACCAGTATCAGCCATTGAAATATATAAATACTCTCCATTAATCCAAGTCCGGCAAGTAATAGTACCATCTTTTGTTGTAGCATCTACAGCATTAAAGACAACATTTGCTAGGGCTTCTCGTAGTTCAGCAATATTTCCTTGAATTTCTGGTATGGTTGAATATTCGGTTTTTATACGGATGGAAATGCCTCTAGATTGTGCTGAATCTTTCCAGCGATGACGGGTTAGAAGCAAAACCTGGTCAATTAACTTATTTAGGTTAACATTCTCTAATCTAATATCCTTACGGGTTTTAGTAAATTCTTGTAGAAGTCTAACGGTTTCTGCTCCATCACGAGCAGCTTTTTCAATTACTTTTAGCCGACGTGTTAGGGTTTCATCTCTAGTATCACGAAGAGATAGTTCGGTATAGCCTAAAATTGCTGCTAATAAATTATTAAAATCGTGTGCAATTCCTCCTACCATTCCACCTAAAGCCCTTAATTTTTCTACTTGTATTAACTGTTGCTCGCTTTCTTTTCGTACAGTAATATCCCGAACAATACATTGACAAAGTACTTCTGTACCTGTATTTATGATTGTATTAGCTGACTCTATAGGTAGGATTAAGCCATCCTTACGACGCATTTTTACTTCTTCTATAAAATTGCCTATACGAAACATGGCTTCAAAAGTTTTTTCTGATTCAGTAAATTCTGATTCTGCCCACAAATCACTAAAACGCATACTAAGTAGTTCTGTTTTACTATAGCCCAGCATTTGAGAGGCTCTTTCATTAACTTCTACACATTGACCAGAAACATCAAATAATAAAATAGCATCAGAAGCATTTTCTACTAAAGTTCTATATTTTTGTTCTGATACTTTTACTTGGTTATAAAGTGTGCTGATACGTAGACCTGCACGAATACGTGAAAGTAACTCTTTGCTATTAATAGGTTTAGCAATATAGTCATCGGCTCCAATGTCTAATCCAGTGATTCTATCATCTATAGAATCTCTTGCTGTAAGGATAATGAAATAAATGTGGTTTAATTTTGGAGTAGATTTAACTTGTTGGCATAGTTCATAACCGTTTAGCCCTGGCATCATTAAGTCAGACACAATCAAATCTGGTTGAAAAGTATTAATAACTTCCCATCCCTTTAGCCCATCTTCTGCCGCAACTACATCACATTCAAGTGATTGCAGTCTTCTTAATAACACAGTACGAAACTGAGCATCATCTTCTACCAACACTACTTTTGGACGCTTAGACATAGTTATTTATAAATTTTTGGCAAGCAAACCCACATTGGATGTAAGCGGTTGCCACGTCTTTTAAGAAAAAGATAAGAAGAAAGCTTTTCTTAGAAGTTAGACGTTTTAAGCAAGGATATAATGTGTTTGCCAAAAGAGTTTACCTTTAGATAATTTTCTTTGCAATAAAATTTTATTTTTCTAGCAATTATGTGTTATAGAAAGAAATTCTGCAAAATCTTTCTGTTTTCTAAAGGAAAAATTCGATAGAATAGTTTCTGGAGTTGCTCCTAGTTAATTATGTCATCACAACCAATAAAATCTTTTATTACAATTCATAATATTGATCAAATCACTCGTCTTGATTCAGCTACTAATGAACAAGTGGTGAACTCTTATCAATGTACAGAAATTGTTGCAGGAATAATTGATGCGCTAATTGATGAAGCCCGCAATGGTCTAGTTGGTTTTGTTGTTGGTGAACGTGGTGTAGGAAAAAGCCACCTTTTAGCATTTCTAAGAGCTATTATTGCTCAACCAGAACTAATTCAAAAAATCCAACACCCCTTTGCCCGTAAACGCTTAGAACAAGCTGTTGATACTCGCTCACGCTCTCAAACTATGGTAACAATAAATTGTGATAGTGAACAGACTGACATAACATTACTTACTACACGTGGAGATGCTCAAATAGAAGCTGCTTGTTCTACAGGGAAAAACGTTTTTGTCTTTATAGATGGTATTTCTTTACTTTTGCGACGTTCTAAACGAGATGAATGCTTACATTGGCTAGTTAGCCTAGTAAATAATGCTAATTCAAAGCGATATCAACTTTTTATCGCTTTAGATCAAGATTTAATAGAGCTACTTTCTAAAACATTATCTAATGCTGGAGCAATGATAGCTATAGAAACTCTGCCTATTAGTAATTTAGCTGTAGTATTAGATGAATTTATATGTCCTAAAAAAAATGATCAGCGTAAAGCTTTAGATAATCTTTATAATGAACTACACCAAAAAGTACCTTCTTTTCAATGGAGTCAACAAGAATTCTTACAAAGTTTTCCTCTACATCCACAAGTCTTAAAAATTACTCCTGCGTTACGTACTTATGCTCGTACATTTTCTTTATTTAGCTTTTTCTACAATGTTACACCTAGAACAATTATGCGACGTGGATTTAACTTAATTAGTTTAGTAGAGGTATTTGAAACATTTGAATATGATTTAAGGCGCAATGGTACACTAACTTACTTATTTAATACCTATGATTATTTACTAGATAATTTTGTTAAGGCACTTCCCTTAACTCAGCAATTTCAAGGTAAGTTTTTACTAAGAGCAATTACATTACTTTCTTTAACAGAAAAACCATTTACTGCTTTACAACTTGCTGATAGCGTAATGATTTTTGATGATAGCCCTGCTGTACTCTTTCGCCAATCTATGAAAACAATCATGGATTTTATGGTAACTGCTGCTGGGGAGAAAATGATTGTTATAACTGAAGGTGCAGAGAAATTTTTTCAACTTCGTTTAGCAGAAATCAGTAAGGTAGACCCTATAGAAGAAGCTCTTACACAAATAGAGGATGATGATAGTAGACTAGTAGAAATTTTGATAGATAGTGGCAAGCAAGTTTTTAAGGATTGGCCGTTGATTTTTGATAAAGATAATTTTCAACGCCGCTCAGAGCTAGAATTAACTTGGCGTGGAACAAATCGACGTGGAATACTTAAGCTAGGTGGTTCATCAGAATTAGCTAGTCAAGCTAGTAAGCAAAAAAATCTTGAGTGGCAATTAATTTTAATTCCGTTGTCTTCTCTCAACCAACAACGTTCAGAACTATCTCAAAATCAAGTAATTCGTTATTGGTATCCTGATGAGTTACATACAGAAGAGTCACGTTTACTAAAACGTTTATTAATAATTCGTCAACAAGGACAAACTTTTCTTAACCCAGAAGAATTGCAGGCTGAAGATACTTATTTAACTACACAGGTAGCAAAAATTTTCTCTCGTTGTTATTTAGAGACTACCTTTTTAGGTATTGCACAAAAAGATATTGCACAACCTTTTTCTAGTCAGGAAAAACGCTTATCCTACTTACTAGGTGCAATGCTTGATTCCGTCTGGAAGGGAAAATTCTCTCGACATCCAATTTTTAGCGAGTTATTAACTGAAAGAACTATTAAAGTATTAGCAAGAGGATTTTTCTTTCCTCCAGAATGGACAAGACCAGAGCTAAAAAAATACCTAGGCTTGTTTGCTTTACCGCTTCATATTGTAGGTTTAGTAGGAGAAAATTTTGAATATGCTCTACGTTCAGATATACCCCAAGATGCACCCCTAGGTAAACTACTAGATATATTAGATAGAGCTTACAATAATACTATTAGTAAAACAGACTTAGAACGGTTATTTTACAATGAACCTTTTGGCTTACAACAATCTACTTTACTGCTATTAATACTAGGATCAGCAGCAGCAGGACATATTATTTTAACAGATGATTCTGGTGAAGTAATTCTTACTAGTGCAGGTATTCGTAGCGGTTATGACATAGCAAATTACACTAAAATTTGTCTTCCAACAGTTCTTCAACCTAAAGAGCCTAAAGAACTTAAAGAAGAAGTAGTAACCGCACCGCTACCGCCATTAAAAGTAGAATCTAGTCTTAGCAATTATCCTGTAATACCTCCAATAAAAGCAGACAACTTAAAAATCGAATCTGCTAGTTCTTTAGAAAAAGCTTTTCCATCTGTAACCGGGCCGTTAACTAACACAGGTATTTCTAAAGAAAAACCTAGTTCTTTAGAAGAAGACGAACTACTTGAGTTTTATCAGTCTGGCTTTTTTCCAAGGCCAAATATACTTAATGAGCCAGTAATCAAAGCCTCAACTACAGCAGAATTGCCAAATATTACTAGAATTAGAAAAAATACTGTTACAAATATTCCTGCTGTTTCAGAAGAAATAGTAAATGAAGAACCAAAAGCTTCTCCAGAAGAAGACGAATTGCTTGAGTTTTATCAATCTGGAATGTTCCCTAGACCAAACTTAAATTCTGGAGAAGCAGCAGAAAAACCTGTTGAAAAAGCTCCTATTAAGTTAACAAGCGGGTTCTTAAAACCTTTAGCAGCAACTAATTCAATAGACATTTCAACTTATCCTACAATAAAAGTAGAAGCTGAAATAAGTAGCGAGCCTGCTAATATATCAGCAATTGCCTCCGTTGAAGAATTATCATCAAAAGACACAGAACCAAAAGAAGAATTAAAAGAAGCTATTTCTATAACAGAAGATGGCAAATTTGACTTAAATTTAGAATTGCCTTTACCACCAACTAAACCAGCAATAGACTTAGAAAGTGCTTTAGCAAGTTTTGAAGCAGATAGGGATCGTTTAGCTAATGCTCCTACCCTCTCAGAACTCCCCATAATATCAGATATTCCTGAAGAAGATTCTATTGCAGAGAAACCCTTTTCAAATGGTTTAAGTGACTATGATGATGATTGGGCGGAATCCTTACAATCATTAGAGTCATTAGAATCATTAAAAGAAACTCAAAAAGTTCCTATAGTTAAAATTACTAGAGCAGATCAACTATTTGAATCTATTTCCCCAACTCATCCAACAGTTAAACTACCTGCTGTACCTTTTTCAGAAGATACAGAAAATACACCTCAACTTTCAGAAGAACAATTAAAACAATTTCTCTCTCAAACAGAACTTAATAAAATAACTCAAAAACTACCAAGTGTTCCATCATCCCTTCAAGAAGTAACTCCAGAAAGTTCTCTTAATGCTCAAACTGTAGCAACAGATCCTATAAATGCTAGTGAAACTAATAATGATGTTGAGAGTGTTAAAGCAGGAAATACTAAATTAGATGAAGTAGATGATATTTATCTTGATCCATTTACTGGAGTTTTTGAGGCTGTAACATTTCCCGATGAGGATGAAGAGGAAAAACAATTATATGCTTCCATAGCTAATAAATTTGCAACCCAAGCATCAATGCCTGTTATTAGCGAAACTGCTGAGACACAACCTTTAGAAGATAATGTGTCTGATGAAATAACTAAAGCAGTTATACCGCCAACAAATAATTTAGATATTCAAGACAATTTAGAAGAAAGTCAACAAATAGAAAGCACTCAAACAGCAATAGAGAGTCCTAATTTGTTAATTGATAATACTGTTGCTATGCAAGAAAGCGAGTCTAATAATCTAGTAACAGAAGATTCAAATGTAGAAGTACAACCAACCGTTAATAAATTAATTGATGTAAGCTTAAATTTAGACGAACTTAATAATTTAATGATTGCTGAACAAAATTTAGATTTGCAGCAAGCCATTTCACAACCTGCTAGTGATTTTGCTAATACAAATCTTTCTTTAGATTCTTCTTTAGAAAATGTAGAAAATGTAGAAAACTCTTATCCTACTTCTGATATATCAGCAAATTATGAAATGACTCCACCACAAACAAATGTAGATTATGGGGATTTTGCTAGTATTCAAACAAATGAAAATATTTTTTCACCAAATAATAATGTTGAAAACTCTTCTCCAGAACCTCATAACATAAATAAATCCATTACACCAAATCCAACTCTTTCAGCACCAGAAAAAAGCTGGGGCGACTTACTCCTAGGTAATAACAGCGGTTTTAATCTGCCTAAAGTTGTAAATCCCCATGATGAACCATCCCCTATTGAATATGTTCCAGATGAATTTGTTTTTGGAGAGCGTAGTTTTAATGTTTCTAATAATCCTAAACCTGATGTAATAAAAACTTTACCTAGTACAACTTTAGCTGAAGAATCTTTACCAAACGAAATATTGCTTAGAGAAAGTAATTCTAATCATTTCTCAATTACTAATAATGCTTTACAAAATAGTAACTTCCCTAGCGATGAGATCGGCAATGAATATGGGTTTGATACAATAATGGACGATGGAGAATCTACGAACTTAAATCTTCCTGATGAAGAATACGCTATTGAACAAAGGTTTGCACCACCTCCTTCACCTCCAGCAGTAATTAGAGAAGAAAAAGCTTTTTCTTCAAATCTAGAAGCATTTGTAGAAGAAAGCTTACAACCTCAAACATCCACTAGTCCTATGGTTGCACAATTATCACAAAATAAATTAGTATTATCCCGTAAACTAAATAATGAAGTAGTTGCTCATAGAGAGTTAGTTGTTTTATATGAAAAATTTATGGAGCTTTGCAGTAATTATAAAGCCCCTCAGAATATGCCTACAGAACAACAATTTAAGCTTATAGCCTTAAATGCAATAAAAATGCTAAAAAGTGAATCATTTTCTAGTGATATATCCTGTTGTTTAGAAATAGTTGAAGGGGAAGTACATGTTTATTGTCAAACTAACCGAACTAGTTTGTTCCAAAAACGTACCCCTCGGCAAAGATTATTTTAAAATTTTGGTTTAATTAATAGTAAAAAATAGCTAAAATGTATTTATTAAGAAATAAAATCTTTAAAATATTGTTACCATTTTGGTTATTAGCTATTGGCATTGGTATGTATTTTGTACTTGACCATGCAAATAAAGCGGCTTTAGTTACACACCCCCCTACAACTTGGCCCAGTGATAACAATGTTTTACTTGCTAAAGATAAATATACTTTAATTTTATTTAGTCATCCAAAATGCCCTTGTACACGTGCTACACTAGAAGAATTAGCTAGGTTAATGACTCAATGTCAAAATCGCTTAAAAGCCTATTCGTTGTTTTCCAAACCTAAAAATAGTTCGGTTGATTGGGAGCAAACCGATATTTGGGAAACAGCTAAATTAATTCCTGGACTTGAAGTTAAAATTGACCTTGAAGGTCAAATAGCAGAAAAATTTAATGCAACTACTTCCGGCCAAGTGGTTGTGTATGATCCTCAAGGTAAGTTACTATTTAGCGGCGGTATCACAAGCGCGCGGGGTCATGCTGGAGATAATATTGGTCGTAGTAGCATTGTTGCTTTAGTAAATAATGGGGTATTGCCTCAAATAACCACCCCAGTGTTTGGTTGTACTTTATGTTTACCTAATTCTGGAAAAGATAATCCCGAAAAATAGAGACTAAATCTTAAGGTGTTGCCTATGTCTACTTTAACTAATTCTAGCAATTTTCAATTGGATGCTAGTTCGTCTCTAGATATAGAAATACAAAGTAAAATTAATACCAGAACGACAGAACTTTTTGACCATCAACAACAACAAATCTTCCAACGTACTGATAGGTTGTTTGCTAAATTATTAATACTTCAATGGGTAGCTGGTATTATTACTGCTATTTTTATTTCTCCCACTGCATGGAGTGGAATATATACTGAAATACATATTCATGTTTGGGCAGCAGTTCTTTTGGGTGGAGTTATAATTAGTCTTCCTATCTATCTTGTCGCTACTCAAGCTGGTCAACCCGCTACACGTCATTCTATAGCAATAGCTCAAATGCTTTCATCTGCTTTACTTATACATCTTTCTGGTGGTCGGATTGAAACTCACTTTCATATATTTGGTTCACTTGCATTCTTAGCTTTTTATGGTGATTGGCGTGTTTTGATAACTGCAACCGCAGTAGTAGGCTTAGATCATTTTATTAGAGGTGTTTACTGGCCGCAATCTGTCTTTGGAGTAATAACGGCGGGTCAATTACGTTGGTTAGAACATGCTGCTTGGGTAATTTTTGAAGATTGCTTTCTTGTATTTGCTTGTCTACGTAGCGTTAGCGATTTACAAGGAATGGCCCATAAAAATGCTCAACTTGAAGCTATCAATGCAAACATTGAAAGAAAAGTGTTAGAGAGAACTGCCCAATTAGATAAAAAGACTGAAGAACTAGCAAAGAATAATTTAGAACTTGATAAGAAAAACTCTGAACTTGATAAAAATAACTTGGAACTCGATAAGAAAAATTTTGAACTAGCGGACTTTATAGAACAACTTAAACAATCCAAAGAAGAAATTGAAAAAGCCCATAAAGACCTACTTAAGACTAATGAAGAACTTGTTGAATCTAATCGAAGGGCTGACCGTATTTTCTCTGCTTTGGCAGAAGCTTTACCTGGCACTGTACTAGATGAAAAATATCGACTAGATAGCAAAATTGGTTCTGGTGGCTTTGGTGCTGTTTATAAAGCTACTCATCTGGCCCTAGGTCGTCCTATTGCAGTAAAAGTATTTCGTCCTACAGAAGATAATGCTAGTGCTGAAAATTTAGAAAGATTTTTGTTAGAAGGTGTGTCTACTTGTAAAGTAACTCATCCTAATGCTGTTTCTGTGCTGGATTCAGGTATTTCTTCTGAAGGTATTGCTTATCTTGTAATGGAACTGTTAGAAGGTTGGTCACTTAATACCGAAATTAAGGACAAAGGAAAATTATCCATTAACCGTTGTTTGGATATTATTATTCCTGTTTGTGATGTACTAGAAGAAGCTCATAGAAATGGCATAATCCATAGGGATATAAAACCTGATAATATTTTCTTACACCAAACTAAAGAAGGCGAAATAGTCAAAGTTGTAGATTTTGGTATTGCTAAACTTGTTGACAAAGATGAAAAAACACCTAGTAACCTTACAGGTACAGGAAATTTAATTGGTACACCTACCTATATGTCACCAGAAAGACTTTCTAATAAACTTTATGATGGTCGTTCTGATGTCTATAGTTTGGGTATATTATTTTATCAACTACTTGTTGGTTGCGTTCCTTTTGAAGAAGAATATAGTGGTATAGTTGGTTTGGTATTAATGCACTTAAAACAAGAGCCTCCTTCTTTAAGAGATTTTGACCCAGAAATTCCTCAAGAATTAGAAGAAATAGTAATGAAGTCTTTAATAAAAGATCCTGAAGGTCGCCTTAGTGCAGCAAAACTAGGTCAAGCTTTAAGAGATTTTGCCCGTAGTAATTCTTATACTTTATCTAGTAATATAATTAGCTTGGAAAGAAGCCATTCACCTGTTAACACAGGCTCATCAAAACTACCAACTGTAGAGTTTTCTCCTAAAACAACAAAAGAAGATAAAATTTCTGATGTAGTAGTTAGCTAATAATTTAAGTATCTTAAACAGTAGGCAATTAGCTTAAGCTAGTTGCCTAAATTCATTTTTAAAGTCTAGTAGCATTTTTTCTTTTTCTTCTTGGGAAAGTAAACTAGCTTGAAGAGCATTTATTGTCAAATTTTCTAACTCTGTTGGGTTGAGATGAAAATTATTTGCGACTTGCCAAAATTCATTTGTTAATGTGGTGTTAAACATTGGTGGGTCGTCTGAGTTAATAGTTATATACAGTCCAGCATCTAGTAATTTTGGCAGAGGATGTTGCTTAAAACTACCTGCCACTTTTAAGCAAACATTACTAGTCGGACATACTTCTAACGGAATTTGATGTTCCTTAAGATAAGCTACTAGGTCTTTATCTTCTAAACAGCGTACTCCATGCCCAATTCTTTTAGCCTGTAAATTTTTTAAAGCTCCCCAAATACTAGCCGGCCCAGCCGTTTCACCTGCATGAGGAATGCTTGCTATACCTGCTTCAAGTATTTTTTCAAAAGCTGTTTGGTGTAGTTCTGGGGGATGACCCGCTTCCGGGCCTCCTAAACCTAGTGCTACCACACCTTTATCTTTAGCACTAATTACCCAATCGGCAACCAGTAAACCTTCTTCAGGGCTAATATTGCGAGGAATATCAATAATTAGCCTCATTTCTACACCATGTTCTTTGCTAGCCCAATCACGCGCACGATTTATAGCTTCTAACTGATCTTCAAAAGAAATTTGTCTAAATTTATAATGTGTATAAGCTGTATAAGTAACTTCACTATAGCGAATATTTTGCTCAGCTTGTCCAGCTAAAAATTCTTTTGTAATTAGTTCAATATCTTCTGCACTGCGAAGACAAGAAGATATTTTTAAATATACTTCAACAAAATGTGGAAAATCCTTAAATTTATACCATTCACGCAAGCCTGTTTCATCATTAGCAGGTAAGTCAATATTATGTTTTTGAGCAAGTTTTAATAAAGTTGCAGGTTGTATAGCACCTTCTAAGTGAACATGTAATTCTACTTTAGGCATTAAAGTAATAAATTGTTTTAAGTCCATATGTTTTTAATCTTCTACTACTCGCTTTTTACTGCGCTTCTTTCTTTTACCTCCTCAGATGTTAGCCCATAAATTGGAGGTGTAACAATATCTAGCATTCCTAAATATAAATAAATTTGCCCTCTATGATGGATTTCATGCTCAACCATTGCCCGCAGCCATTTCCATAAAGTTATTGGAATGCCAGCCGGAGTTAAACATTTCTTTTCTAAATCATCTGAACTTAATTTGCTAAAAATATCCATTGACTCAGAATGTAGCCTATTAAAAAATTCCATCACTTCTTCATAACTTTCAGCAAGTTCTTTTTCATGTCCAGGATATCTACTAGGCTTAAATTGAGCATTCTCGGCATACATAAAGCGTTCTATTGTTGCTAAATGCCTAATAATATCAGCAAAAGTAAATTTGCCTTCTTTATATGTCCAATTAATTTTATCTTTAGGAATTACTTTTATTACTTTTAATGTACGCTCTCTTACTTTTTCAAAATATTCTAGGAATATATTTATATCTTTTATTTCCATTAACTTATTAGTCCTCAATATTTAGTTAGTTAGTCTAATTAAGCCTTTGCGAATAGCATATTGTACAAGTCCTGTTACTTCTTTAACTTGGAGTTTACGCATTAAGTTAGTTCGGTGGGTTTCTATTGTCTTAAGGCTTAAATTTAATTTATTGGCAATTTCTTTGTTGGATTTACCTTCAGCAATAAGTTGTAAAATTTCCCGTTCACGACTAGTTAAACTATCTTTAGTATCTTCACTATCAACTTTACGGACAAAACCCTCTATTAATTGAGTAGCAGCATCTAGGCTTAAAAAGCATTTTCCGGCCTTAGCAGCTTGGACGGCTCGAATCAGGTCATCTTTAGCACTATTTTTCATTAAATAGCCACAAGCACCCAGTCGCAGAGATTGAACAATATAAGGAAGGTCTGAATACATTGAACAAGCAAGCACTTTTATATTGGGGCAAACATCAAAAATTTGACGCAAAGTATCAATTCCGTTAAGTTCAGGCATAGCAATATCAATAATTGCTATATCTGGACAAAGATCTCGTGCTAGTTTGATTGCTTCTCGTCCATCATCGGCTTCTGCTACTACTTCAATATCTGGTTGGGCTTCTAGCAATGCTCTAATACCACTACGTACCAAAGCATGATCATCGGCTAATAGAATTCTTAACTTTCTCATAGCTACTAGTTTTCCTTCTTGGCAAAGTAACTTGCACCCAAAAACCTTTATTTGGTCTAGATTCTAAAGAAATTTCTGCCCCCACAATTCTAGCCCGTTCTGACATACCAAGTAAGCCAAAACTATTTTTTCTTTCTGTATCTAAAATACATCCTCGCCCATCATCTATTATCGTTAAAACCACCTGTGAATGTTGCTCAGTTAAATCAATAGAAATATTTTTTGCTCCAGAATGTTTAGCAGCATTATTTAAGGCTTCTTGCACAATACGGTAAAAGGCTGTTTCTACTTCTTTGCTTAATGGTCTTGTTAGTTTATCAAGTGATAGATCAACTTTAATTTGTGTACGTTTAGCATAAGCATCTGCATAAGCTTCTAATGCGGCTGAAAGACCAAAATCATCTAAAACCGAAGGCCGCAAATCCCGCGCAACTCTTTGAACATCTTTAGCTGTAGTTTCTACATAAGAACACAAATCTTCAAGCAATTTGCTAGTTTTATTTGACCCAGAATCAGGAAGTGAAGCTACTGCTAATTCTAATCCTAATCTAATAGACGTTAAAGCTTGTCCTAACTCATCATGAAGTTCCCGGGCTAGGCGAATACGTTCTTCTTCCTGTGCTTTGAGTACATAGGCTGCTAGGGCCTGGAGTTGTAGATTAGATTTTTCTAGCTCTAATTCTGCTAATTTAGCAACAGCACGTGCAGCTTGTTCACGCATCAATTTTTCTTCTATCTTGCGTTTTTCTGTAATATCTCGAAAAACTAACACTACTCCAATTATTTTATTTTCTGCGTCAAAAATCGGAACAGCACTATTGGAAACTATTTTCTCTTGACCATCTTTAGTAAATAAAATGCTTGCTGTAATGTGTTCTGTTCTTTTACCTGTGTTTAAGATTCTAGTTACAACATTGCGCCGAGTTTTTCTAGTCGTCTCGCTTAAGAGTCTTACAACTTTATTTAGTGGTTTATTAATTACTTCTTCTTGATTAACACCAATAATTTGTTCGGCTGCTGGGTTAATCAAAATTATTTTGCCTTCTTTATCAACAGTTATAAAACCATCTCCAATAGATGCTAATGTAACGGCTAATAACTCTTTTTCTGCTGAGATTGCATCTTCTGTTCGTTTTCGTTCTGTAATATCTCTGGAAATTCCAATTACTCCTACTATATTTCCTTGGCTATCTAAGTAAGGAGTTTTTGTTGATAAATATGTTCGTGTAACTCCTGCTGCTGTACCTACGTCTTCATATGTATGTATTTCACCTGATTCAATTACTAGCTGATCTCCTCTCATAATTTCGCCTGCTGTATCAGCAGAAAATAGTTCTGTGTCATCTTTACCAATTACCTCAGAAACTGTTTTACCTAAAAACCTAGCTCCAGAGCTATTTATTAATAAGTATTTGCCTAGTAAGTCTTTAATAAAAATTGCATCTGTTGCACTTTCAATAATTGTACGTAGTGTTGCTTCACTATTTTTTAATGCTAGCTCAGAACTCTTACGCTCAGAAATATCTTGGCCTATACCTATAGTTTTGCCATTAGAAAGACGTTTTAATAACCAGGAGGACTCTAAAACTTGACCATTTGGTAATGTAACTTTTAATTCTTGCCAACCTGATGGGGCTAATAACATTTGATGGTAAAATTTTTTTCTGGACTCTACATTAGGTAACATTGTAGAGATAAAATTTTTAGTACCTTCTTTCTTTAATCTTTCCCCTGTCCAACCAAAGGTTTTTTCCCACTCTCGATTAACTATTAAAATTTCGCCTTCCTCATCATAGTAACCAATCATCAAAGGGATGTTCTCTAAGATTAGTTGAAGCATTTCCCTTTCTTCGGCTGCTTTTTTAAGTTCTGTTAATTGCTGTTTTAGTTGTAAATTAGCTTGAGAAAGTTCTGCTGTTCTTTCAATAACTCGCTTCTCTAAATCTTGATAAGCTTTTTGTAAAACTTCTTCTGTTGTTCTACGCTCTGTTATATCGTTATGAACAACTATTACTTGTAAAACTATTTTTGTAGTGTCTTTAACTGGAAAAACTTGTCCTTCTACCCAACGTGAGCGACCTTGATAAATTCCTGGTGTTTGAGCAGGATTGTAAAATATTGGGGGAAGTGTAACAGACTCACCAGCAAATGCTCTTTCAAAATAAGACATCGCTCCAATAGTTTTAACTTGCTCATCTTGAAAAATATTGTAGCCTATTACTTGTTCTTTAGTTAACCCCCAAAGCTTTTCTGATGCTTCATTCATCGTTACAAAATCCCCATTACTATCATAGATTTGTATACTAAATGGAGATTGTTCAAAAATTGTTTGGAATCGGTTTCTACGTAGGTATCCGGGAGGTTCTTTAAGAAATTTCTCTGCTTGAAAATTTTTTACTATAGCCAATTCTTTGCGTAGCTCGGCAAGTTCAGTAAGTAATTCTGCTTTCGTTTTGTTAGAAGTTTTTTTACTCACAATAATTTTAATTAATTTTTAGGTTAATTTGACTTAGCAGAAATTCCTAGCGTTTTCATTAAGCGATAAAGATGACTGCGATCTATTCCTATAGCCTCAGCAGTACGACTAATATTACCCTGAAATTCCATCAATT
Organism: uncultured Clostridia bacterium; assembly: GCA_964492845.1. Lineage (GTDB taxonomy): Bacteria > Acidobacteriota > Blastocatellia > Chloracidobacteriales > JADJPF01 > JADJPF01. The sequence continues at coordinate 142,888 of CAZBMZ010000005.1, read as the reverse complement.
TACGAGTAATAAATTCCCGTTCGTAGGCTTCGCTAGCTTCCCTATAACTATTAAAATTATAGTTAATCATTGCCATTTCTATTTTACGTAAGCCTAAATCATCAGCTTCAATTTTTGTTTTCTGCTGCATTATTATTATTCTTTCAATCAAAGCACTTAACTCTCGTACATTTCCAGGCCAGTTATAATTTTGCATTAAATCTATTGCTTCATCAGCAAATTTTTTAGCTCGTAAATTGTTTTTACGACTATGCAACTGATTAAAATGCTCAACTAGTAATGGAATATCTTCTAAATGCTGCCTTAAAGCAGGTATTTGAAATGGTACAACATTTAATCGATAAAAAAGATCGGCTCGAAAACTACCTTTTTCTATTTCCTCATCTAGTCTTTTGTTAGTAGCAGCAATAATCCTAACATCAACATTTATTGCACTTGAACTGCCAACAGGCTCAAATTTTTGTTCTTCCAACACTCGCAAAACCTTTGCCTGCATTTTCAGGCTCATATCTCCAACCTCATCTAAAAACAGAGTGCTATTATTAGCACTTTCAAACTTACCCCGCTTATTTTGATAAGCACTAGTAAATGCTCCTTTTATATGTCCAAAAAGTTCTGATTCAATTAATTCTTCTGGAATTGCTGCACAGTTCATTGCTATAAAATCATTTTTTGTACGCAAAGATTGTTCGTGTAAAGCCTTTGCTACTAGTTCTTTACCTGTTCCAGATTCACCATAAATTAATACTCTTCCATTAGTTGGAGCCGCCATAGCAATTTGTTGACGCAATGCTTGCATTGGCGCACTTTCTCCAATAATTTTACACTCATTTATTAATATATTATTTGGCCGTTTTTCTAGCTCTATTTGTTGCTGTGCTAAAGCATGTCTAACAGTCTTTACAGTTTTTTCTAACTGTAAAGGTTTTTCAATAAAATCAAATGCTCCTAATTTTGTAGTCTTAACTGCTGTTTCAATCGTCCCATGACCAGAAATCATTAACACTACAATTTCTGGATGCTCTGCTTTGATTCGTTGTAATGTCTCTATCCCATCAATACCAGGAAGCCAAATATCCAATAAAATACAACTAAAAGTCTCTTTGACTAACAATTTTAAGCAATCTTCACCATTAGAAACAGTTTCAACCTCAAAACCTTCATCCTCTAAAACACCTTTTAAGGCTCGTTGTATTCCTAATTCATCATCAACAACTAATATTTTTGACATTATTTTTCTATCTATTTTCTTAAACTAATTTTACAACCTTTGCAAATATCTTTTATTGATTCTATTAATTCTTTATCTGACTTAACTGTTACTAAACTATGTGGTTTAACTCGTGCAACAATATGTCCTGGTAGTTCTATTTCAAAAATAATTTCACAATCCCCCCTATTACTATCTAAAAGTTCATAAAGTTTTTCAACCGTTACCGCAGTAGTCACATTAGAACTTACTCTTAAAACAATTTGCCGCGCACTACGTTCACTAATTCCTTCTAAAATCTGCACATCTTTAGTATCAATAGTCATAATACCTTCGGTATCTATACTTAATATTCCGTTAATAATCACAGTTTCTTGCTCTTTTAATTTACCATTTATTTTACTGTAGGTTTCAGGCCAAATTGTTAATTTAATTGTTCCAAATTGATCTTCTAGTTGACAAAGAGCAAAATTGTCTCCCTTTTTAGTTTGTCTAACTGTAATAGAAGTAATAATTCCTGCAATTTTAATCGTGCTACCTGTTGGCAAAGTTTTGATTTGCTCTAGGTTAAAAATTGAAAATTCTTTTAACAGTTCGCTATGCTGCTCTAGCGGATGACCCGTAATATAAAAACCTAGTGTTTCTTTCTCTAGTGATAACATTTTACTCAATGACCATGCTTCAACATTAGGTAAAGTAGGTTCAATAACTTCTGTTGTTTGTTCTTCAAATATGCCAAAAAGCGATTCTTGACCGCTATTTTTATCACGTTGGAGCCTTGCACCACTTTCAGTTGCTGAGTCAATAGCAGCAAAATTTCTTGCTCTCCATTCTTCAACACTTCCAAATTTCTTTACGCTATCAAATGCACCTGATTTAATTAAACTTTCAAAAACCCTTTTATTTAAGGCTTTTGACTCTACACGCTCGGCAAAATCATAAAGTGATTTGAAATTACCGCCTTTTTCCCTAGCAGCAATAATTTCTCCTACCGTTGCTTGTCCAATACCTTTTATTGCCGCTAGCCCAAAACGAATAGAATCACCTTTAGGAGTAAATTTATCTAAGCTTATATTAATATCTGGTGGCAAAATTTTTATATCCATCTGCTTTGCTTTATCAATATAGCGTGCTACTTTATCTAAATCATTGATTTCATTAGATAAAGTGGCAGCCCAAAAATGCGCTGGATAATGTGCTTTTAGATATGCAGTATGATATGCTAGTAATCCATATGCAACAGAATGACTACGGTTAAATGCGTAATCCGCAAAGCCTTCCAAGCTATTCCATAGTTTTTCCAATTTATTTTTGTCATGTCCGCGCTCTATAGCTTGTGCAAAAAACTTATTTTTATGTGCATCTAGTTCTTCTCGTTTCTTTTTACCCATTGCACGGCGTACAAGATCGGCTTCGCCTAAGCTATAGCCTGCAAGCACTTGGAAAATAGCCATAATTTGCTCTTGATAAACTGGTACACCATAAGTATTTCCCATTACTTCTTTTAAGCTATTAATTTCAAAACGAACTTGTTTACGACCATGACGACGTTCTATATAATCATCCACCATTCCGCTATCAATTGGGCCAGGTCGATAAAGCGCGTTTAGGGCTGCTAAATCTTCTAGTCCGTCTGGTTTCATACGCCGGCACAAATCTTTCATTCCTTCAGACTCAAATTGAAAGATTGCATCCGTTGCACCATCAGCAAAAAGCTTTAAGGCTTTTTCATCATCTAGCGGAATTAAATTTAGTTCTACCTTTTCCTTAAATTCTCTTTCTATGGAATGTAAGCAATCATCAATAACTGTTAAAGTAGTTAGCCCAAGGAAATCCATCTTAAGCATACCTGTTTTTTCCAGGTCATTCATTTCAAATTGGGTAGCAATTTCTTCCTTGGATGAGCGATAAAGAGGAACTAACTCATAGATTGGTTTTGGAGAAATTACAACTCCTGCGGCATGAAGCGAGGCATGTCGGGCGCAACCTTCAACCCGCCTAGCTAGATCAATTAGTTTGGCGATTTTTTCATCTGTTTCAACAGTTCTTTTTAAGTCTGGAACTTGTTTAATTGCATCATCAATAGAAACATTTCGTCCGCGAACTGGAGGAGGAATCATTTTGGCAATTTTTTCTACCTCGGCATAAGGCATTTCTAGCACTCGCCCAATATCTTTAATTGCTGCTTTAGATGCCATTGTTCCAAAAGTAATAATTTGGGACACATTTTGCTGACCATAAAAATCACTAACATATTTAATTACTGCTGCACGTCCTCGGACACAAAAATCAATGTCAATGTCTGGCATAGAAACCCGGTCAGGATTAAGAAATCGCTCAAACATTAGTGCGTATTCCATTGGGTCAACATCTGTAATAAATAAGCTGTAGGCAACTAGACTACCTGCGGCAGAACCTCGACCCGGGCCTACCGGAATACCCTGCTGTTTAGCAAACTTAATAAAGTCCCAAACAATGAGAAAATAGCCAGGAAAACCCATTTTCTTAATTGTTTCTATCTCTATATTAAGCCTTTCTTCATAGCGTTCTAAGCTATGTTTTAGCTTGCCTTGAGAGGAAAGTTTTTTAAGTAGCTTTAAGCGTTCTGCAAATCCTTCTTTAACAATTTTTTCAAAATAAGTGTCTATTGTATGGCCTTCTGGTACAGGGTAAATAGGTAGGTAATTTTGCCCTTTTGGTAACTCTAAATTACATTTATCAGACACTTCCATAGTCCTTAGCAATGCGTCAGGGAGTTCTTTACCAAAAACGCCCCACATTTCTTCTGCACTTCGCACATAATGAAATTGGCTATAGCGCATACGTTTTTCTTCTCTAACAAAGCGTCCTGTTTGCAAACAAATTAGTGCGTCGTGTGCTTCGTGGTCATCAGCAGTTAAAAAATGACAATCATTTGTTACAACTAAAGGAATTTCAACTTTTTTAGATAATTCTACTAGAGGGCCATTAATTTGATGTTGTTTATCTATTCCTTGGTCTTGAATCTCAAGATAGTAATTTCCTTTTCCCATAATATCTTGAAACTCAAGTGAAGCTTTGGCAGCCTCATCAAATTTCCCTACTAACAATAAAGCTTGAGGAACACCACTTAAACAAGCAGATAAGGCAATTAACCCTTCGCTATGAGCCGCTAGTAACTCTCGGTCAATACGAGGTTTATAATAATAACCTTCTGTGTAAGCTAGCGATGATAGTTTTACTAAATTTTGATAACCAGTTAAATCTTTTGCCAACAATATCAGGTGATTAATCCCTTTTTCCCCATCATGCCCCATACCGGGCGCGTCAGCAGACGTTTTTTGATGACGTGAACCCCGTGCAATATAAGCCTCCATCCCAATGATAGGCTTAATATTGCTAGATTTCATGGTGTTATAAAAAGAAATAGCACCAAATAAATTACCATGATCGGTTACAGCTACGGACGGCATCTCTAATTCTGTCAATCGTTTAGCTAGTGGGCTATGTTGAATAGCTCCATCTAGTAGACTATAGTCTGTATGTAAATGTAGGTGGCAATATTCGCGTTTTGTTGAAGACATAATCAAGCCTTATTGTTTTGTAAGATTATAAAATTTAGCTTGGGATTCACATCCCAAGCTAAATTTATGTTGTCGCTAATGCGACTCAGGAATTGTTTTAAGAGTCCCGCAAGGGACGAAATAATTTTTAGCTTGGCACGTCAGTGCCAAGATCACAATACATCAACACCAAAACTAAATTTGCATATTAAAATTTAATTTTTACAGTTCTGGCAAAGTATATTTTCTACCAGCATTTACTTTTTTCAAATGCTCCATCAAAGGCTCAAAGTAACGTGCCATTGCTTTAGCACTTAGATCTTCACCTGTTTTTTCTTTTAATACTTCTCGCCAATCTTTAGAACTACCTGGACTCATAATAGATCTTAGGAAGTTACCAACCTTGATACTACCATAGTAGTTTGTCGCATGTGGGTCTTGTTTTAAGATTTTAGTAGCAATATGGTCATGTAGTTGGAAAAGTATCACATAAGAAAGAGCATAGTCATAATATTGAGCAGCATCATCATTAATATGGGTTTTGGTACAAGCATCACAAAGTTCTTCACCTCGTTCAACTGGTGGTACAATACCTTGGTATTTTTTCGCTATTTCCCACCAACGACGATTATATTCGCTCTTAGGTAGGTTTTTACCATAAAGTTCATATTCAAAATGTGTCATTGTGCCAGTTGAGAAAGGAATAAACACAACATAATTTAATGCTTCGGCTAGAAGTGCTTGAATTTCATCTACTTTAGCATCTTTGCTTACTAAACCACGCCCAACTAAAAAAGGTTTTTGCAAAGAAGCAAGCCCCATCAAACTTCCCATAGCTTCATGATAAGCTCGGTTTGCTCCATTACGTAGTAATAACGGAGTATTGGGATTTGAATAAGAAATGTAGTAGTAAATATGCCCTAGTTCATGATGTGAAGTTTCATACCATTCTGGATTAGGCTCAACGCTCATTAAAGAGCGAACGTCATTTTTATTATCCATATGCCAGGCACTAGCATGGGTGTTCTTTTTATAAGTTGCGTCTGGTGGTAGTGGATAAAGTGATGATTTTGTCCAAAATGTTTTTGGAAGTGCAGGCCAGCCTAGACTGATATAAAACTTTTCGCCTTGTTTAACAATCCATTCTGGAGATTTATCTTTTAATGCTCCACGAATGTCTAAACCTTCAACTTGAATCATTGAACTCCAATCTTGTCCCCAACGATTAGGAAGCCAATCTGCTGGAAGTTCATCTGGTACAGGAGCATTATATTTTTTTGCAAATTCATAGCGTGCATAAGTATGGAGTTCTCTATAAAGTGGGCGAAGTTCACGATTAATATCATCTACTAACTTAATCATTTCCTCAGAAGTCATACCATATTCAGAAACTTGATATTCAAAGTAGGACTTAAAGCCTAAAGGCTTGACGGTTGCATTACGTAATTTTTGAAGATTTTCTAAACCATTTTTTAATTCTTTACCCACTTCTTTAGAAGAAACCCACGCCTTACGTCTTTCTTCTAGGTTATTAGAAGCACGTAGAGTTTCATCTATTTGATTAGGAGTAGCAGATTTACCATCAATCTTAAACTCAAAACCATAAAGTTTTTCTGTTTGAGCAGTATTAGCTGCAATTAGCTGTTTTACAACATCTTTAGCAAGTTCTGGAGTTTCTGCACCAAGATAAATAATTCTTTCTAACTGTTTAACTTGCAGTGGAGATAATTTATCTTTTGACTCAAGAAACTGTTGTGCTTTTTCAATATTTTCTTTCTTTCCAGTAAAAGCAGTTAATTTTTCTATAGCGGCAATAGTAGCTTTTGCATTAGTTTCATCTCCAGCAACAATACGTGTGTTAGATTCCCATTCTGCTAAACTGCTGGCTGTGCGTAAGTCGTTCCATTCTTTAGTGTACTGGTCAATAAATTTTTGTGCTTCACCTCTAACAATTGGCCCTTTTGCACTAGTTCTATTGCTAGTATTTACTGCAATTAATGATAAAAACATAAAACATAAAATAACTACACGAATTAAATTTCTCATTATTTTTCCTCTTCTTTGGTTCAAATTCCTTAGATAGATGCAAGAGACGAGGAAAAATTTTCCTCGTCTTAAATCTTACGACTAAAGCTTAATTAAGTGTGAGACTAAACGGAGTGGAACGCACCCCATTAACGATAATAACCAAAAGATTTGTTCCTCGTTTAAGGGATAACTTCTTTTTGTTACCCATTAAAACTATTTGTGATTCTGCTAGCGATGAAATTCGGCTATTTTGAATAACCTGGCTGTTTATTTCAACTTGTAAAGTAGAAGCAAAATTTTGCCCAACAATAGTTAATCTTTTTGCACTAAAGGAAGCACCATTTATTGTAGGTGATTTAACCTGATCTACTGCATTAACCGTTATTGTAATTTGTCGCTCTATTTTTAATGGAGGATTGCCACTGTCGCGGACTTCTAAAACAAGGTTATAAGTTAGGCTACTAGAACCACCTGTACCGGCTCCAGGTGCAAGAAAAAGAGTTCCTTGACCATTGCCATCATCAGTTAATTTTGCAAAACCTGGTGCATCACTTAAAACTAAACTTATTTTGCCATCTGCAAGCGGATCTCTTGTTGTGTCTGGATCTGTAGCTCGAATGTTAATAGTAGAAGTCTCTCCTTCATCAAGTGTTATATTAGATAAAGATGAAAGTAGCGACGGCGCACGATTATTAATAACTGTTATATTAAAACAACTTGTAGTTTGATTATTCTGAGAGTCCCTAGCAATAACACAAGCTGAAAACTCCCCATTATCATTTGCCGTTGGAGCTAGCAAAATATTTTGCTGTCCACAAATAACAAAATTAGGATTATTGCTGTCACAAGTAATTGTTACTGCATCACCTTCAGGATCAGTAATTTGCAAGTCAATTGTTCTTTGTTCACCACCTCTAATCATTTGATTTGCAATTGCTTCAACTTTTGGAGGTTGATTTGGTTGGGCTTGACCTGTACTGACTACATAAGCATCACTAACAGATGTTAGCCCAAAGCCTTGCACAGGAGAACCAGAAGGAATAAAAATTTTATTGTCTATAACTGCTGCACCAATTCCATGACGTGGATTTGGCATTGGGACTTCGCTGCGCCAAGTGTCTGTAACAGGATCATAAGATTCATTTTCTGCAAACGTCCCTAAAGCACTTCTTGGATTACCTTCCCCACCAAAAATATAAAGACGATTATTAAAAACAGCCCCAGCAATGCCGCTTCTGCCTGTAGGCATTGGGCTACGAGAACGCCAAGTATCGGTTACAGGATCATATTCTTCTAAAGTATCCAGTGTAAAATTACCTGGCCGCCGTCCACCAGCAACATAAAGCTTTCCATTTATTACACCTGCTGCAATATGTTCGCGCGGCGTTGGCATTGGGCTAAGTGTTCTCCAATTATTAGTTTTAGGATCATAAACATTTAGCTCCCCTGTAGCACCTGTTGCTTCTCCACCTACAGCATAAATTTTATCTTCTATTACACCTATAGCTAATGCTCCTCGTCTATTTGGAAGACTAGCAATTCTTGTCCAACGATTAGCATTAGGATCATAACTAAAAGCTGACGCTACAGGATTAAACCCTAGCGTATTATATCCAGCAATTACATAAAGTCGTCCACCTAAAGAAACGGCTGTAGTGTGATGAAGTGGTTCAGGCAAGGAAGCAACAAAAGACCACCTATCAGTTTGAGGATCATAAACTTCTACAGTTGGGGAAACTTCTAGCCGAGAATTATTGCTAAAACCCCCAATTAAATATATTTTTCCGTTTAATTCTGCTACTCCAACTTCTTGCCTTGGTTCTCCTACGGCCCTTAACCTTACCCATTCACCTAGTGGAGTTTGTGCAAAAACTGTTTGGTTAAATAATATAAATAAACAGCATAATAAAAAATACTTAATTATATTCATAATTAGCCCCATAAAAACTTAAGTGTTTTCAATTAAAGAAATTATTTGGTCATAAGTTCTAATGACACTGCGGGCAAGTAATTCTACTCCAGGCTGAGTTATCATCATCAAAGCATTATTTAGCGCGTAAGTGTAAAATTCTTTCTCTTCATAACTAACTATCACTGGACAAAGACCTGCTTTTTGAGCATAGAAACTAGCCATTAGCCTTGCAATTATGCTATTGCCTTGCTCAAAAGGTTGTAAATCCATTATTCGTAAATGTACTAACCATGCTTGTTCAAGTGGATGAAGTTCTCTAAATGAATCTGTGCTAAACCAGTCTAAAGCATTGTCTACTAGCATTGATACAGCAATAGCATCACAAGGGTCATGTCCTGGAGCAATTATTTTAGCTGCTGTTTGACGATAAAACCCAGCATGCAAGTCTATTTTAAACATACTTAAAGCATGTATTTGGCGAACTAATTCGCTAGTAAGATTTACCTGGGTTTTATCTTCAGAACTATTTAATAAGCTATCAATACAATTAATAGCATTAACTAAGTTTTGCACTTTTGTTGGTGCTTCTAAATCAGGGTTTTTAATTAGATTTTCAATTTCTTGAAAAGAAATCTCTATATCTTCTAACTGTAAATTTTGAGCTACTTGGTTAATAAGCAAATGAGTCTGTGTTTTATTACTTAAAGGTTGTAACCTAGCTAAAACTGCTTGTTTTTCAGCTACAGTTTTAACCCAATTGGATGAAGGACGATAAGAATCTTGATAAATAGGTAAAGCTGGCATGAGACACTACTTTCTAACAGCTTAAATTAACTAATTTAAGGCATGTTAGAGAGTTTTGTTAAGTGTCGTCAAATGTGTCTTGAAATTTATATTCCTAAATTTTATTCAATAACTGTTGTTTCCAAAGAAACGCTGGTTAAATAGTCTGTATCCTGGTAGAAATCCACTGTTATTGTTACCTGTCCAGTTTGCACAGCTTTAAGTAAAAATGGTTTAGCTGCTCCGCTACGGCTAACCCCAACATTAAAACGAGCAAAAATATCTGGTTCAACTTCAAAACCAGGTGCAGCAATATAAATTTCCATAGTTAAATTAGTAGCAGAGTTTAAGTCAGCAAAACTTAAAGGAATTTCGCCTTCATAAGGATGAGGTTTTTCTATTCTACGACCTGTAGCATCTACTTTAGGTAATAGACCTATTTTTAATACTGTACTTTGACCTATTTTTACCTGTGGAAGAATTTCTATATGGCTAAAATACGGCAAAACATAACGACCATTAGCATCTCTTTCAATTTGATTGTTAGAACCTACTACGGGTTGAGGCTGGGCAATTGCTTGTTGAGCAACTACTGGGCCTTTTCCTATTTCTGTTGCAACAGAAGATGCAGGTTTAGCGGCTGAAGCACTTGTACGTATTTTAGGCTGAAAATTACCTGGCGGCGGTGGTGGTGGTGGTGGTGCCATAACGTTTGCCCCTACAAAAGAGGCTCTTACTGCACTAGGTAAGGTGTCTTTTCTTACATTAGGATTATTGGGGGTAGCTATTTGTTTATCGCTTGTCGCAATTGTAGCCCCTAAAGAAACACCTTGACCAATTGGAGCCGGTACAGGTATTTGCCCAGGAACTGCACCAACAAATAGCCTAACAAAAGTCTCCCCTAAACAAAGTTCATCATTATTGTTTAATGGATAAGTTTTCTTTGGTTGTAGTCTTTCTCCACGATTTATATAAGTTCCATTAGTGCTATTTAGATCTTCAAGGGAAATTTTATCTCCAGCGCGATGAACTATTGCATGACGACGCGAGATTTTGCCATCTTTATCAAATGGTGAAAGGTCAATATCTGGATAAATACCTCGGTTATTGTCTAGACGACCAACCAAATTAGTCTCTTTACCTAATACAAAAGAAAACTTTTGACCATCTTGACCAACATAAACTAGTGTTACAGGTGCAACAGCAACAGCATCTGCTTTTTGTGGCGCGCCGCAAGTTTGGCAAAAAGCACTACCTGTGCTTACCTTACCACCACATTGACCGCAAAAATTACCTGGGGCTTCTGCTTCTTTTGGAGTTGGAGCAACGCTAACAGATTTTGCTCCTGATGTTAATTGATAAAGGTGTTGTTGCAAAATATCTCGCATTTCTGCGGCAGAAGCAAAACGATTAGTAGGTTTATGATCTACAGACTTAATTAAAATTTTGTCCATTCCTTCAGAAAGCTTTGGGTTAATTTGAGAAGGCTTAGGGTTACGATTAAAGTCAAACATTAAAAGAGGGTTATCTTGTGGGTCACGTCCTGTTAAAAGATGAAACATTGTCGCGCCTAGAGAATAAATATCTGAACGAGGTTCAACTTTACCTGCAAAAAGTTCTGGAGGGGCATAGCCCATTGTTCCAATTGCAGTTACTCTTTGAGCAGGAGCAACAGAACGAGCAATACCAAAATCTACTAAAACTATTTTATCTCTCTCATCCAACATTATATTGGCTGGCTTCATATCTCGGTAAATAATTTGAGGTTTTTGGTTATGCAAATAACTGAGTACATCAGCTATTTGAATTGCCCATTCAGTAACAATTTTCTCATCAATTGTTCCGCCAGATGCTTTTAACCTTTGTGAAAGATCGCCTCCGCCAATATGTTTCATTACAAGGTAGTAACAACCTTCAGAAACAAAATAATCATAAATAGTTGGAATAGCCGGGTGGTCTAAAGCTGCTAGGAGTTGGGATTCTCTTTCAAAATCTTCAATAGCTTTTCTACGCTGATTTTCATCTGAGTGCATTCCCATCATTTCTTTTACAGCCCGTGACGAGTCTGCTAGTCGTTTATCACGAGCTAAATAAACACTTCCCATGCCCCCGCCACCAATTCGCTTAACAATTAGGTAACGATCTATCAATAATGACCCTGGATCAAGTTGCAACAATTTTTCCATATGCGCCTTTGATTTAATGATGAATTTTATCGCGCTTAATTTTGCTCAAGACTATTAAAATAATGCTTTTGCCAGCAAAAGTCAAAGTAATACTTTACCTTTTTAGGCACTAGTAAAGTAACTATATTTTATGTTTTATTATAAGCTTTTATCAAAATTTTAGTAGCTTGCGTATTTTCCTAATTTTAGCTTGAAACTTGTTTGGGGGCTATATAGTCTGGCTAATAGGATAAAAACTATTCTGAGCTTCTGTCAACTTACAAAAACAGATCTTAAGACAATGAGTTATTTAACATTAAATCCCAAACTTGTTTTGGTTCAAGCTGGCTGTGAATACGAGGGGAATGTCCTGTAGTAGATGTCCCTGCCCAGCCTGCTTCTAACTTATTTAATTCAACAATCAAAGCTAAAATATCAAAGCGCACAAACTCCGATTGTTTAGCAATATCATATTTATATCCATCATTTAACTTACGATAAACAATAGCAACACGGTAAGATTTCTTATAAAGAAGATCAAAAATAAAACTAGAACTCTCTACCATAATCATTGATTTATGTTCGGCAATAATCTGAAATGTTCTAGGACTTTCTTTTTCTAAAACTAATTCATAAGTACCATTGCAATAATCTGCTACCTGTTGGGCCGTAGCTTTTAGTAATTCTGCTATCTCATTTGCTGCTAGCGAGTAAAGTTTTCCTTCATTGCGAAGTTTCCAAATAGGCCCCATCAAGGCACGAACTTGATTAGAAACGATTTCTGGTACAGGATAAGCCGGGCCAAAAGTGTCTAGTCGATCTACTACATCTAATAACATTGTAAATTTAGGATTTTTTACTAGTGTTGGATCAAGAAATACTGCACAAGCAAAAACATTACAAGCATGCTCAACATGTGAGGTGACAAATTGATTTGGTACTTGTAAACCTAGTATTATTGCTTCAGCTAATTGCTTAGCAGCAGAACGAAAAGCATATTTAGAAAATTCTGCTAGACGATCAAAACAAAGATTTTCTGGGTCAAGCCGTCCCATTTCAATATTTACTGCATTTTGTAAAACTTGTCCTGTTGGAAGAATATAAATTTCTTTCATGCCTAATTATTAACGTACTTTTTTAGTCTTCTTCTTAATAAAATCATATAGGACATACTGCCCTAGGTTTGTTATGCTAGTAAAATATGCTTTGCCATGAGCAATTTCTGTTACTTTTTTAACAAAATCCACTAAGTAATAATCATCTGTCAACATAAAAGTATTAATTAAAATGCCTGATTTACGACAATTGGCTACTTCTTTTAAGGTTTCTTGGATAATAAGCGGATCAAGTCCCATAGGATTTTTATAAAGATAGCGTCCGCTAGCAGTTGGCTCGGCATAATGAAAAGCCTGATTTTTCTTACCCTTAAGCCCACCATCAACAAACATTGCTGAGGGTTTGCCATCGGTAATCATAATAATTTGCTTCATTTCCTTTTGTTGTGCTGAAAGTATTCGTCTAGCTAATTTTAAGCCTTCTAAAGTGTTGGTATGATAGGGGCCAACTTGTACTTGAGCTAGTTTTGCAAATGGTATTTCTTCTGCACCATCATGAAATAAAACTACGCGAATACTATCACCAGGGTATTGAGTACGAATCAAATGCGCTAAGGCTAGAGCTACTTTTTTAGCAGGACTAAAACGATCTTCACCATACAAAATCATTGAATGACTACAATCTAGCATTAAAACTGTAGCACAAGAGCTATGATATTCTGACTGATGCACCATTAAATCACGATATTCTAAATTTATTGGTGTTCCTAAACCTTCACGTCTAATTGCAGAAAGCAGCGTAGCATTAACATCTAAATTTATTGTATCGCCAAATTCATAAGGCTTAGAAACCTCATGAGCTTCAATGCTAGTAGCAAGATGATTAGTGTCATGACGGCCAACGCTGCTACGTCCAAGGCTGCCAAGCAAATCCCGCAAAGCTTTAAATCCAAGAAAATCCAAGCCTTTATCCGTTAGTTGAAATTTAACACCTTTGGCCCATTCTGGATCTAGTCGTCCTTCTTTAGCAAGTTGCTGACGTAAAGCTTGGACAGCTTCCTCATCCTCTAAGTTTATATAGCCTTCCTTAAGTAATTTCTCAATTAGTCGGTCTAAAAGTTCAGCTAGAACTTCTTCACGAATATTTCCATCTTGATCTTGAAGTTGCTCCATTTCCAAATCAGAAAGCACCCCTTGAAGCAAGGCTTGGCGAATAGCTTCGGCTAAATCTGCTAGGGTTTGGTCTTGTTGCTGCGGTGTTGAACGACGGCGGCGGGAATAGCCTTGGAAGCCACTTTGAAGGAAAAAATCAGATAATTTATTTAGTAGTTCGTCTAAACTGAGTTCTGACCAGTCTAAACCATCCCATTTGGCATATTTGGTAAATTTCATAGATTTTCCCTAACACCATTAATTACTTTGAGTTGCAATTAATTCTTTTGCAGCATTAATAGCTTCTGCCAAATTGGTAACTTTTCCATCAAGTTGTAGTTCATAAACAGCACGTGTAATTTGTCCAATTTGACGACCTGGACTTAGTCCTAAGTCTAGTAAATGACGGCCTAAAAGCAAAGCTTGAGGTGCTTCTTTTTCTACGCCTAATTCTAAAACACGAGCGCGAAACCATTCTTGAGCATCTGCATTAGGTTCTGGAGCGTCCGCAGCATGACGACCAAGAGAGTCCGCTTTTGCTACACGATAAAGCAGTTCCATCTCACATTTTTGTGCTAGTCGTCGGAATGCTCCATCTGTAACAGTTTCTTTTTGCTTAAAAAACTGTCCTGGTTTTAAGTGATTTGCTACTAGTCCTATTACTTGTTCACGTACATTATACCCGTCAAATGTATGAATATTTAGCCGATCTAAAAATTGTTCTGTTGGTTTAACTCCTGCTTCTTCATGTGCAAGTGAGCGAATCCGCCCATTTATTACTTCTGTTGTAGAAGGTTTACCTAAATCATGACATAGCACAGCTAACATTATAGTTATTTGTTGTGCTTTAGGTAAATCACTAATTAATTGTGCGGCTTCATCTATAGCTTGAAGTGTATGAATCCAAACATCTCCTTCTGGGTGCCATTGTTTTTCTTGTGGACAACCAACTAAAGCTTTTAATTCTGGAAAAAGTTGATCAATTACACCCATTTCTAAAGCCACTTGCCAGCCAATAGACGGACGTTTAGCACGTAGCAAAAGCTTTTCTATTTCTCCCCAAATCCTTTCACAAGGCAAATCTAAAAGATCTATTGTCTGACAAAGCGTTTTAGTGTCTTCAGAAATCCTAAATTCAAACCGAGCAGCAAACTGCATTATTCTTAGCACTCTTAAAGAATCTTCAATAAAAGTAGTTGGATCAACCACTCTTAAAAGCCCTTGTTTTAGATCTTCTATGCCATGATAAGGGTCTATTATTTCTCCCGTTGTTGGCTGGCAAAGTATTGCATTTATTGTAAGATCCCGCCTTTTTGCAGCTTCTTCAATTGTCATGTCAGGATCGCCTACAACTAAAAAACCTTTATGCCCTCGTCCGGTTTTAGATTCCCGACGGGGTAAACTAACATCTAGCTCTATTCGATTTTCAGCGTGTCCAAAAGCTAATTTATAAACTGTAAAAGCTTCGCCAACAGCACCAACTCGACCAAATTTAGCTAGCACTGTACGTAATTTCTCTGCATCAATTTGATAGGCTTCTATATCAAAATCTCTAGCAGGTGGTAAGTTTTCAGCATTAATTAACCCTAGTTTTACCATAGCTAGATCACGTACAAGACCACCAACTAAAAATGCGCGGCCACCTTCTTTTTCAATAGCCGCGCATATTTTTTGGATTAATCCCATTGCTTTTTTACCAGCAAGGTCAAAATCTAATTTCATCTTAAAAAAACCTTAGTAAATTTTACTTATTTTTATAGCCTCTAACATGTTGGACTAAAGCACGCATTTCTTCTTCTTTTAATATGCCTGTCCACTTAGGCATTTTGCCATCACCATTAGCAATGGTTTCATATAATTCTTGGTCTGACTCATCAGCTTGCCATTTAGCATCTGTAAAATCTGGCATATCTGGAGAAATTGCTTTTAACCCTTTCCCCTCTGCACCATGACAAAGCTGGCAATTTTTAGTATAAATTTGCGCGATAGCCTCTTTAGAAACATCTACTGTAGCAGCAGGACTTGCAGCAGGAGCAGGGCTAGCTGCTGGACTTGCAGCGGGAGCAGGACTTGCATTAGTATTATTTGCTGGGGTAGTAGTATTAGTATTTCCACCACCACAAGCCCAAGTTACAGATAAAATCACCATAGCTAATATTAAGACAGCCATTTTCTTGCGTTTTTCCATTTTTCCTCCTCTAAGCAGTTAAGCTTTTATATATCAATGATTAGCATTAATTAAAAAGTTACTAAACCAATTCTTTTACATAAATCTTGAGCCAAATTATCTATTTGAACTCGTTCTTGTTTCATTGTGTCACGATCTCGCACTGTAACAGTAAAATCTTCTAAGGATTGAAAATCTACTGTAATGCAAAATGGAGTGCCTATTTCATCTTGTCGCCTGTAGAGTTTACCTATTCCAGCACTATCATCATAAACTACTCTAAGAAAAGGCTGTAAACTGTGGCGAATCTTCTTAGCCATTTCTACAATACGAGGCTCATTTTTCTTTAAAGGAAATACAGCAACTTTAATTGGTGCAAGGTGTGGATGAAGCTTTAAGACTACTCTAGTATATTCATCACATAATTTAGCAGCGATTGGACGCATTTTCTTAAGTAAATCTAACTTATCGCCTCCTGACATATTACAAACATCTTCAAATGCAAGTAGGGTTTTTGGAAGTCCCGTTAAGGCATTGTTTAAGCTTTCACTAATAGCTTTAAGTTGCTCTAAACTAGGTGTATTTTCTACTTCGCCTTTTGCTTTTTGTTTTTCTGCTTCAGCAATCCTCTTATCTAAATTTTTTAAGACTGCTGCGGCAGAATCTCGAAGTTGTGTTAATTCTGTTTCTTTTGGCTCGCTAACTAACTCTTCATTATAAGCTTCACATAAAAATGCTAGTGTTGCCCGATCAGCACCTGCTGACGGCTCAATCACATAAGGAATATAGCGTACACCTTTTTTTCCCGTTTCAGGATCTGCATACTGTTCATCAAAATAATCTAGCTTTTGGATGCTATCAGTATTTTTTGTTAATTTAAGACGCTCAATATCCGACTCTGGAACATCTTTGCTATGTGCAGATAAGTCATAGTCTTGACGATTAGCTACGCCTTCTAGTTCACTCCAACCAAGCGAACCGGGGAAAAGATACTCTATATCTGTAGTAGCTTTAGCATAATGGGCTAGCTCTTCTTTACCTTGGGCGCGTTTTTGAAGCCGATTAGCATCAAGTCCTAAGTTTACATACCAATTAAAGCGTTGTTCTACCCATTCAGCATGTAAAGCTTCGTCATCTTTTTCACCAGGTTGTAAATACTTTGGCGGCTTACAGTAATACTCTATCTCCATTTGTTCAAATTCACGAGTGCGAAAAGTAAAATTACCTGGTGTTATTTCATTACGGAAAGATTTACCTATTTGAGCAACACCAAAAGGTAGTTTGCGGCGCATAGTTTGTTGAACATTCATAAAGTTAACAAAAATGCCTTGGGCGGTTTCTGGTCTAAGATAAGCTAGCCCTGATTCATCTTGGACAGGCCCGACATAGGTTTGAAACATTAGGTTAAAGCTTCGAGGGTCGGTTAATTCTCCAGCACATTCTGGACAAGTTTTACCTTGAACGTGATCAGAGCGAAAACGTTTTTTACACTCTTTACAATCAACTAGTGGGTCAGAAAATGTTGCTTCATGTCCTGAATATCGCCAAACTAGCCGATTCATCAAGATAGCAGCGTCTAAGCCTTCCATATCATCGCGCTCATAAACAACACTTCGCCACCAGGCACGCTTAACATTATTTTTTAGTTCTACGCCAAGTGGCCCATAATCCCAAGTAGATCCAATACCTCCATAAACTTCACTACTTTGAAAGATAAAGCCTCGTCTTTTAGATAACGAGACAATTTTTTCCATATCTGGAGCAGCCATTTAAGTTTTTCCTTTTAAGTTATCGAGAGTAAGTTAATGAAATGTCTGAAGCAAGGCATTATAATATAGTTTATGATTTGCGCGATACTACTTGCAGCAGGCTTATCTAGTCGAATGGGTAGACTTAAACAACTTTTACCCTTTCGCCATAAAACCTTTATTGACAATGCTATAGAAAATCTTTTATCTTCTAATGTTGATCAAATAATTTTAGTCCTAGGTCATTCTGCTAAAGAAATAAGCTTACACTTAAGCAAACAAGCCTACATAAATCATAATAAGCTTGAAGTGGTTTTCAATGAGAATTACTTACTTGGAATGACAAGTTCAATAAAAGCAGGGTTAAAAGCAAATTCTAGTGATGCTAAGGCTTATTTGATTGCCCTAGTAGATCAACCACATATTCCAGTAAAAATAATTAATTTTTTAATAGAAAGTTACAAAAAAAATAAGTTTCTAATAGTTAAGCCTACTTATCAAAAAAAATCTGGTCATCCAATTATTATTGATGCAAGCCTTCATCAAGAAATTCTTGAACTACCTGATAATGTGGGGCTAAATCAAATAACTAGAGCTTATAGCAAAGAAACTTTGTTGATAGAAGTAGAAAGTAAAGAAATTTTAGAGGATTTTGACACATGGGAAGAATACTTAGATTACCAAAAAGGAGTTATTAGCTAGTCCAATGCCATATTATGACCGCAATGATAACCAAATGGTTACTAGAGTTCTTGACGTTTTAGATAAAATAACAATAGAAGAGTTAAAAAAATTAGTTCCATTACTACCGACATCAGAAAGAGCTACACGTAAAGCAGATATTATTTCTATCATTATTAAATATCTTGAAGGAGATAATCTTAAAAATCTGTGGTCAAAGCTAGATAAATTACAACAAGCGGCTGTTTCAGAGATAGTTCACTCTTCGATAAATCTTTATGAGTCTGCCCGGTTTGTTGCCAAATATGGAGAACATCCTAATTGGGGAGAAAAAAATTCTTGGGGTTCTTATTCTAAACCTTCCTTGCTTCATCTATTCTTTTATAACAAGTTTATGCCTTTAGACTTAAAGGAACGTCTTAAAACATTTGTTCCAAAACCAACTGGAAATATCATCAAAGTTGTAGACGAACTTCCAGAGCATTTTAAGCTATATTGGGAAGAGTTTGACTATGAAACTAAGAGCTATAAAAAAGGTTTTGAAGAAATTCCCATTATTATCTGTGAAATGGAACGTGCTGCACAAGCAGATGTTCAAGCAATGCTTCGACTAATTGACGTAGGGCAAATAACTGTCAGTGATAAAACTTTACTTCCACCTTCATCAATTATGAAGCTTATTGAGTCAGTGTTAGAAGGCGGTGATTATTATAATCAACCAGGCTCGCCCCATCAAAAAGAGCTTCAAGATGAGGAGGATGATGTAGTAGGATATATTAAGGCTTTTGCTTGGCCTATGCTTATGCAGGCTACTAATTTAGTAGAGTTAACAGGCAAGCGGCTTTCTCTTACAAAAGCTGGTAAAAAAGCCTTATCTCTTCCACCTGCTGAAGTTATCAAAGATATTTGGAAACGGTGGACAAAAACCAAAATTTTAGATGAATTTAGGCGCGTTGATGCTATTAAAGGGCAAACAGGTAAAGCCAAACATCACTTTACACCATTGGAAGGCCGTAGAAGTGTTATTGGAACAGCCCTAACAGATTGTGAGATTGGAAAATGGGTATCAACAAAGGATTTTTCCAAACATATGCTAGCAGCAGGTTATGAATTTCAAGTAGTCCGTGAGGCTTACGAATTATATATTACTGATCATAATTATGGGAATCTTGGTTATCAAGGCTCTGATAGCTGGAATATTTTACAAGAGCGTTATTTGCTTTGTTTGCTCTTTGAATATATGGCAACTCTTGGATTAATTGATGTGGCTTATGTCCATCCTTCGGGGGTAGCAGATGATTACTTAAGTATGTGGGGAACAGGTGATTTATCTTACCTTAGCCGTTATGATGGATTGCTTTATTTTCGTCTAAATTCTTTAGGGGCATATTGTTTAGGAATGCTGGATAAATATACTCCTACCCCAATGGAAATTAAACCAACATTAAGAGTGCTTCCTAATAGAGAAATTGCTGTAATTGGGAAAAAACTTTCTCCAGGTAACCAGATTTTATTAGATCTTTATACTCAAAAAGTCTCTGATTCTGTTTGGAAATTAGACCAAGCAAAAATAATGTCATCGCTAGAAACTGGCCGTAAAATCTCAGATTTAGAAGAGTTTTTAGAAGCTTCTAGTGGTCATCAAATACCTGAAACCGTCAAACATTTTATTAATGATTTAGCAGAACGTGCTAATTACTTAAAAAATCGTGGACAAGCTCAACTTATTGAATGTGTTGATGTTGCACTAGCAACTTTAATTGCTAATGACTCAAGAACAAAGAAGTTTTGTCTACTTGCTGGAGAACGTCATATAGTAGTTTATAGTGAGTTTGAATCCCAGTTTCGCAAAGCCTTGCGACAAATAGGATACGTTATACAAAGCGGTAATTAAATACTTAGGAATTTTGCACAGGGAGGAAATATTTTTGTCTTACGTGCCTGAAAATGCTTTGATAGTTCAAAGCGACCTTTCCATATTGCTAGAAGTCTATTCACCTAAAGCAGATAAAGCCCGTGAAGCTATTGCACCATTTGCTGAGTTGATAAAAAGCCCTGAACATATTCATACTTACCGAGTTACACCTTTAAGTATTTGGAATGCCCGCGCAGCAGGGCTTCCTATTGATAATATAGTAGAAGCACTACATACCCATTCTAAGTTTCCTGTACCTGAATCTGTAATACAAGAAATTAGGCTACTTGGAAAACGTTATGGTCTTACAATACTTAAGCGAGGCACTAATGGAAATCTTGTCCTAGAAATCCTAGATAACCCTCTAACACAGCTTTTAAGCAGGGATGAAAAAATAGCTCCTTTTTTAGGTACAAAATTATCAGAAACATCATTTCAAATTAATACAGCATTTAGAGGTGTACTTAAACAAGCTTTGCTTGGTGCAGGTTATCCAGCAGAAGACATAGCTGGTTATACTAGTGGCGAGAGTATGTCCATTAAACTACGTCAGTTAACAAACTCAGGCTTAGAATTTATTATTCGTGATTATCAAAAAGAAGCAGCCAAGGCTTTTTACCAAGCAGGAAGTGTCAAAGGTGGAAGTGGGGTAATAGTTTTGCCTTGTGGAGCAGGTAAAACTATTGTTGGAATGATTGCTATGACTGCTGTTCAAGAAAGCACTTTAGTATTAACAACTAGTCAAACATCTATTCATCAATGGAAAAGAGAACTTCTTGATAAAACAGATATTTCTGCTGATATGATTGCTGAATATAGTGGCGAGAGCAAAAAAACAGGGCAAATAACTTTAGCAACCTACCAAATTCTAACCTATAGACCAAGCCGCAATGATGACTTCCCTCATTTTTCTTTATTTCAAAACCGTTCTTGGGGATTAATTATTTATGATGAAGTACATTTATTGCCTGCACCAGTCTTTCGCATTACAGCAGAATTGCAAGCACGTAGAAGGCTTGGACTTACAGCTACACTTATTAGAGAAGATGGAAAAGAAGGAGATGTTTTTGCTCTGATTGGCCCCAAACGCTATGATGTCCCTTGGCGAGAGCTAGAAGAATCAGGATTTATAGCTACAGCTAGTTGTTCAGAAATCCGAATCTCCCAAGATAAACAACAACAAATGGATTATGCTTTAGCCCAACGTCGTCAACAATTCCGAATTGCAGCAGAAAACCCTCGTAAAATGCAGCTAGTAAAAGATTTGATTTCTTCTGAAACAAAACAACAAAATACTAAAATTTTGATAATAGGAGAATTTATTTCTCAACTTGAAGCTTTAGCAAAAGAAATACAACTGCCGCTAGTAACAGGAAAAACACCACAATCTGAGCGCGAAGATCTTTATCAAGCCTTTCGTAGAGGAGAATTAAAAGGGCTTATCCTGTCTCGTGTAGGTAATTTTGCTTTAGACCTACCTGACGCAGATGTTTTAATACAAATATCAGGAAAGTATGGTTCCCGCCAAGAAGAAGCCCAAAGACTAGGAAGAATACTAAGACCAAAAGCAGATGGACGACATGCTAGATTCTATACCCTTGTTTCTCTACGAACTTGTGAAGAAGATTTTGCCCGTCACCGACAGCTTTTTTTAACTGAACAAGGTTATAGTTATCAGATTAAGATTGTTGAGTAAATAATACGTAAGATCTTAAGCTCTAACGGGACATGCATAAAGTTTTAATAATAAAATAAAGACTCTTTTGTCCCGTTTGGAGTTTAAGATAAAAATATCAACCTATTTAATTTACACTATATATAATACTATGGTTTAAGTCTGTAAAGCATTCTAGGGAATGGAATTGTTTCTCTAACATGTTCAATTCCACAAATCCAAGTTACACAACGCTCTATTCCCATACCAAAACCTGAATGTGGGACGCTTCCATATTTACGAAGGTCTAAATACCAATCAAAAGCGGACTCTGGCAACTCATGCTCTGCAATGCGCTGACGTAATTTTTCTAGTGAAGTCATACGTTGACCACCGCCAATAATTTCACCATAACCTTCAGGCGCAAGTATATCAACGCTTAATGAAAGGTCTTCTCTATCAGCATCTGGCTCCATATAAAAAGCTTTTACCTGTGCAGGATAGCGATGCACCATAAGCGGTTTATCATATTTTTCTGATAAAAATGTTTCATCTGGCGCGCCAAGATCGCTACCATATTCAAAAGCTAGTCCGCCCTCTTTTAGCATTTTGGCTGCATCATCATACTGAAGACGTGGAAAAGGAGGTGCAATAGCTTCAAGTTTAGAAATATCTCTTTCCAAAATTTTTAATTCTTCACGTCGTTTATCTAAAACTCGTCCAACAATGGAAGTTAGAAATTCTTCTGCTAGATTCATTACATCATCTAAAGTTGCATAAGCTATTTCTGGCTCAACCATCCAAAATTCCGTTAAGTGACGACGTGTTTTAGACTTTTCTGCTCGGAATGTAGGCCCAAAACAATACACTTTCCCAAATGCCATTGCTGTTGCTTCATTATAAAGTTGGCCTGATTGGGTAAGATAAGCTTTTTCATCATCAAAATAATTACATTCAAATAAAGTAGTTGTGCCTTCACAAGCTGCTGGGGTAAAAATTGGCGTGTCACAAAGGGTAAAATCTCGATCATCAAAAAAGTCACGTACTGCACGAATGATTTCAGCCCGCACTTTTAAGATAGCGTGTTGACGACGTGAACGAAGCCATAAATGGCGATGATCCATTAAAAACTCTACTCCATGCTCTTTAGGAGTAATGGGATATTCTCCAGCTAATTGAACTACTTGGACATCATTAACATCTAGTTCATAGCCGCCCGGAGCGCGTTCATCAGCACGAGGCTGACCTTTAACAATTATGGCTGATTCTTGGGTTAGCTCTTTACAAGCTTGCCAAACTCCTTCGGAGACATTTTTCTTAAAAACTACCCCCTGGATAAGTCCCGAACCGTCACGAATTTGCGGAAACATTAGTTTTCCACTTGACCTAATATTATATAACCAGCCTTTAATTGTAATTTCTTGTCCAACATATTTAGCTACATCAGAAATATAAACTTGATCTTTCACGGATTTTACCTCAATCAATATTTATTAGTTTGTTTAATATTTTGTTAATAAATCACATAAATTTGTAAAACGTCCCAGGCGATTAGCCGCAGCCAAAACAGTTTCTATTGCTTTTGGAATATAAGGTTGATAGACCATATTTTTTGCTACTGCTGTTTGATAAGCATAAGTTCCTATAGCTTTAACAATTCTTTGCACTGTCATTAGCTCAAATTCTAATTTGATTTCTTCTGCCCAATCTGCACTAGCACCTGAAGACAGCTTTTTATCAATAAAAAAGTTGTAGAGTTCTTGGATTAATTCTTCGTTTAGCTCTACATAAGGATCCCTTAGTAATGAGGCTAAATCATAAGTAGCTGGGCCCATTCTTGCATCTTGATGGTCAATAATATATTGACCATCTTGATAAAACATTAGATTGCGAGAATGGAAATCCCTATGACAAAGCACCCTTGGACGCTTGGCTAATTCTCTAGCAATCTCATTTAACTCTGATTTTAAGGACATTTCTTTATCATTAGATAACTCTACCTGTAAGTAACTATGAAAAAAATGTTTATAGAAAAAGTCTAGTTCCCAAGCCAATTTAGTTTCATCAAAAGCTAGTTGTGAGGAGATAGAATTTTCTTTTATAGCAAGTTCAGTAGCATTTTGGATAGCTAATATTAGCTCAATTGCTTCTTGGTAGGCTCTCTTTTGCTCTGTTGGGTTAGCACTTACTAGCCAATCCTGTAAACGCTCGTCTCCAAGATCTTCCATAAGCATTAAGCCATACTCAGCAGAAACAGAAATTATTTTAGGTACAGGAAGTTGAGCAGTTAAAAAAAGCTTTGTTACATCACAAAATGAGTGTGTCAAGGCATTAAAACTTTCTGGATAAAGGGCAGCAATAAAACTAGAACCCTTATAAAAAACGCGGAAATATTGCCGAGTTGAAGCATCTCCAGCTAGTTTTATTATTTTCTCAATAACAGGATTTTTTTCTTCAAATTCAAAATAATGTTTTAATCTGTCTACAGTGTTAAGTGCAAAAAGCTCTGTTTTTAAGCTAGTAATCTGGTCATTAGGCATTCTTTCTATCCTACTTTTGTACTTGGACAACCGGGCAGGCTAATCATATCAGATCAAATTTATCTTATAAACTAATCAGCCCAGCGAGAGATCACTGAACGGTTTGATATTTTTGAGGCTTTTAATTAAAGCTGACATGTAAAACTATTCTTTATCCTTAGCACAGCGAAAACCTAAAGAACCATCTGAGCGAGAAGGGTCAATCCAATTACGTGCAAATGTTGTAGCTACTGCTTTTCCTTCCTTGTATGCACCTCCGCGAATCACTCTATAACTTTGAGCATCATCAATCTTAAAAGGAGAATTAGGATAAGGTTGTGGAACGGAGTCTGTCCATTCCCAAACATTGCCAGCCATATCATATAAACCAAGCGGGTTAACGCCTTTCATAAAGGCACCAGCAGGTTTTGGCCCGTCTTGTGTTGCTTCCTTAGTGTTAGCTTTTGTCACATCCCAATCATTTCCCCAAGGATAGGTTGTATGGTCTTTACCTGCGGCAGCAACTTCCCATTCAATTTCTGTAGGCAAGCGTTTTCCAGCCCATTTTGCATAAGCTTTTGCATCTTCTAAAGTTACATCTGTGATAGGTTCTTGTCCATTGCCTAAGTAATTACCATTATTCCAAGTAGTAGGAGCTTTATACTTTGCCTCTTTAACAAATTTTGCATAGTCCTCTTTTGTTACTTCTCGGTTATCTATTAAAAATGCTTTTACTTCTACTTTATGCTCTGGTTTTTCTTTCTCCGTTCCTTGACCGCTTCCAATAGTATATTCACCTGCTGGAATTTCTATCATTTTTGCTTCTACAACAGGATATTTTGGCAGATCTGGAATAACAGGCGTTGGACTAGCTGTTTTTCCACCTTTGGGAGTTGCGCTAGTTGATGGACTAGGGATAGGTGTGCCGGTGGCTGTTTGAGGTGGTGGTGAGCCACTAAAAACAAAAAAGTATAAAACTACAACTATTACTAATGCCCCGCCACCAGCAGCTAATTTAGTTTGATTATTAAGTGGGATATCTTTACCAAGAATTTTGATTGTACCTTCAGCCGCAGGTGCAACATCTCCTTTATTACCTTTCCCTTTTTTCCCTTTTTTGCCAAATATATCATCTAAACTAGTGTTATCAGGCGCGTTATCAGGCTTTCTAGCTGGTGGTGGTGGAGTAATTCCTGGCCTTGATGGTGGTGTAACAGCAGCAGGTTTATTTTCTGTAGCTGCTTCAAAAGAAGGCATACTAGGTTTATAGGTTTCCGTAGGACTACTAGATTCTGTAGTAGGTTCAGAGCTATTAGAAGTGTTAGCTGCTGCTGCATCAAAATCAAAGGAAAAAGGCGATTTTGCTGGAGCCTCAGTATTTTCTGAATATTGAGAAAACTCATTTGGATCAAAAGGCGGGGCATTTTGTCCACCTGGTGCAGGTGGTGGGGCTTGAAAAACCATTACTTGAGCATTATCAAACATATCCCTACTAAGCATAATTTGATTATAAGTTTGACAATTAGGACAAGTAAAACGGTGGTTATATTCAACAAAAGCAGGCCCTATAGACATTTTAATTAAATCTCTTACCTCTTGCGCACAACTACAGCATAGACAAACGAGCGACCAACTTTCATCAGAAATTTTAATTAATGGTGAAGACATACGATTGAGCCACACTCCTATTAAAATTTATTTTTATAGAAAAAAAGCAAAACTAATTTATCATAAGAGAGCCTTACTTTTAAGGCTCTCTCTAACTAGCTTAAATATTAGTTACGTTTAGGACTAAAAATGCTAAACATTACCATACCTTCCATCTTAGGTCGTACTTCGATAGCTCCATATTGACTAAGGTCTATTTCTAAACGCTCTAATAATTGTTGACCCAACTCTCGATGAGTAATTTCACGACCACGAAAGCGCACACTAGCTTTCACTTTATCACCATCTTGAAGCATTCTAACTGCGTTATTTTTCTTAAATTCATAGTCGTGATCATCGGTAGCAGGACGAAACTTTATTTCTTTAACTGTAACTGTAGTTTGTTTTTGCTTGGCAGCATGAGCTTTTTTCTTTTGTTCATATTGCCACTTACCATAGTTGATTATACGACATACAGGTGGTTGAGCTTGTGGAGCAACTTCAACTAGATCCAAACCTTTTTCTTTTGCAATATCTAAGGCTTGTTGCGGGGACATAATACCTAACTGCGCTCCATCATCATCAATTACCCGAACTTCTCGAACGCGAATATGTTGATTAATACGTACCAGTGGGGTTTTTTCCTGTGTACGAATAGGACGTTTTTGAAAATTATTAGTGCTAATTGTTCACCTCCATAGTTTGTTATTGATTTAAGTCTTACCAAATTTCAACTTTGAAATTGGCTTACCAAAATAGTTAATTTGTCCTCATAAACAAATAACTTTCTTAATAAAATTTGGGATTGTTTACATATAAAATGGGCCTGAAAAGCAATATTCAGCGTAATAATAGCAAATTATTGTTATTAGCACAATCGCCTAGTTTAAGATTATATTTAATGATAAAAATCAAGACTTACAATAATTTACCTAGTAATATCTGCTTAGTGCAATTATGTATTGCCCCTTTATTTATTCATAAAACGATGTAAAAACTGATCTACTAGTCCAGGAAATAAAGCATTTATTGCTAGAAGCAGCTTTGCAGATTTTAACATAACTATTTCAGCCTTTGGATTATCCATTAGCGATAAAATTGCTTCTGCTACCTGTTCGGCTGATTGTACTGGCCCAGTTAAAGTAGCTTTTTTACCTGTTTGAGTTTCTGCTAAATCAAAAAATTCTGTTGTAGTAACGACAGGACAAACTATAGAAACTTTGATTGGGCTAGCAAGTAACTCTAATCTTAAAGCTTCAGCAAAACCTTGCATAGCATATTTACTAGTATTATAAGCTCCTCCAGAAGTACGAAAGACTCTTTTAGCAGCAACAGAAGAAACCATTATTATTAAACCTGACCGTTGTTTCTGCATAATTGGAAGCACAGCTTGAGTAGCATAAAAAGTACCTAAAAAATTAACCTCCATGATTTTTTCCATATCTTCGCTACTAGTTTGGCTAAGTGGAAGAAAATGCCCATAACCAGCATTATTTACTAAAACATCGATTCTATTATGTAATTTAATAGTATGTTCCACTAGGCTTTTAACATTAGATTCATTAGCAACATCAGCAACAAAATAGGCAGCTTGTCCGCCTTTAGAACAAATTTCTTCACAAGCCTTTATTAATTTATCTTCTCGTCTAGCTGTTAACATAACTTTAGCCCCAGCTTGTGCAAAAACCCTTGCTGTTGCTAGTCCAATACCGCTAGATGCGCCTGTAATTAAAACTACTTTATTTGCCGCTTTTGTCACAAAATACCCCTTAATTTTTTATTTTGCAAAAGATAAAGATATAGATTTTTACTTGTTAGGGCAAACTTTAAA
Organism: uncultured Clostridia bacterium; assembly: GCA_964492845.1. GTDB lineage: Bacteria > Acidobacteriota > Blastocatellia > Chloracidobacteriales > JADJPF01 > JADJPF01. The sequence continues at coordinate 114,879 of CAZBMZ010000005.1, read as the reverse complement.
GGGGGCAGGAATTAATCCTGTCCCCCTAATTAACTTAAGAAAATTTTAGCAACATCATAAGAAAACTATTAACTAGAACCTTCTAGGATGATGGGATCGGTAACCTTCCCGATAACCGTCCATAAATCCTTCTTTATATGGCCTGCTACCTTCTCTAAAACGCCTTGAGTCTTGAGGATCAAAACGTCTACGTTCACGGGCATCTTCTCTACCTCTCTCAAACCCATCGCGTTGACCCCTTCTATACTCCCTTCTAGCATAATCACGGTCTTGATGTTCATATCTAGGTCTATCTCTATCATCTCTATCCCTGTCTCTTTGAGCTTCAATATTTGGAACAAAGCTTGTTAAGGTGATAAGAATAAGTCCTAGTGTAACAATAATTCCTACAATTTTATTTCTTAATAATTGCCATTTTCCAAAATTTAGATTTCTCATAATAGCCTCCTTTCTAAAAGGTACATTACGACTATTAGGAATTAGAGAAATTCTAAGAAATCTTCTATTTCTATTCTTCACTTAAATTATACTATTTTTAGATATTTTAAGCCAATTTTCTTACCACTTATTTGGAAAGTTTTGCAAAAATATAGAAACTAAGCCTACTTTTTCAAAATACCTTTATTTCTAAGCTAAGAGCTTATTTGTATAATATTTTCTTTTGATATTTCTATATAAGTTACTAAATTTTATCTATTTATTTTTACTTATTTTTATTATATGTATTTTGTATTATATAAATATGTAAATAGTAATTTATTATTTTGATATTTGCTTTAATTTTGCTAGCATTATTACTAATTTTATCTAATTTATTTATTCTATAATTAATTCCCAAAATTACTTTTTTGTTGTTAAAAGATAAGCTAAGATTTGTAAAGTCTAAATTTTAGCTTATCTGTAATTTCCCTATGCTTAAAAGCTTTATTACAGAAGAAACAATTAATCTACTAAGAGCATTGCTAGCAGCCAGCACCATTTGGATTGCTTATAATGCTATTGCCGATCAATTAAGTAATTCTATAAATGTAATTTAATTTATTTATAAATTTGGTAAAAAGTCTGTTTCTGTAAGTATATCTAAAAGTGAACATTTATAAGATGGTAGCGGAATATGTCCTACATTTTCTAGTATTTTTACTCTAGCATTAGGCATTTGACTAGCCATAAATTCTGCTTCTACAACAGAATTTTGAAGGCGATCTTTTCGTCCAGCTAAAAATAATGTATGACTACTAATTTTACTTAAGCTGTTACGAATATCATATTCTCCGATTAAATCCATACGTCTTACTATTGGTAGTTTAGGAAGTTTAGTTGTTAGGGCTATAAATTTTTCTTTGTCTGGCGGGGCTAAATCTTCACCAAGTAAGCCTAGATTAACAGCAGCAGCGCGACCTAGATGGAGAAATTCATAAGGAGTAAATTCCAGCAACACACGGCCTGTAAAAAATAGCGAACGATTACGAAAATAAGGAAAAGAATTAATAATAAGTAATTTTTCTAGTAAATTTGGATGAGCCAAGGCAAATTGTAAACAAAGTGTTCCACCAAAAGATTCTCCACATAAAATAGCTGGATTTTTCCCTAGGGTATTAATTAACTTGGCTAAATCATCTATTAAATCTTGGTAAGTAAAATTGCTAGAAGTGCGTAAAGAACAGCTAACAACTGTAAATATTTTAGAAAGCTCTGCTTCTTGACGATAAAAAAGTTCTCCTGTTCCATCTAACCCAGGAACAAAAATAAATAATGGCCCGCTACCAGAAATTTTATATTTCATAAATTATCCTAACCCTTTTAGACAGAAGCAATTAGATTTTCAATTAATTTTTGCACATCTTCATCAGTAAACGCTTTATTATCGGACTCATAAACCCATCTAACTGTATCTTTTATATTTAATTTTTCTTCAACAGCCGCAGCACTAAGCACTAAAAAAAGCCTGGCTATTAGCTCAGGGTGTTTACGTTCGCTTTTTTTCTCCTGCCAAATTTGCGCGCCTGCTATAGCTCCAGAATCACGAAAAATCGGTAAATAGTCGCCATTAACTAGCTCATAATTAGCAACATCCACCCTTAAACTAGGTTGACTATCTCGGTTATATTCAATTTCTAGTCTAGTTCCATAAGCTTCACGTACTTGAAAACGAAAAGTTTGTTCAGGGCTAACAGTGTAACTAAGAACATCTGATGAAGAGCGACGGCGAAAAAATCCTAGCAATCCGCCTCCCTTACCTTCAGCCTTTTCTATTTGCCGACAAACTGCATCTACTTTATTTATAAATAACTTAAATAAAATATCTGCTGCTTGTTGGCGAGCGTCTTCAGCCGCTTTAACAATTTGACTTGCTCGCTCAGCAGAAACTTCTTTTGACTGATTCTTACGAATTTTATTTGCTATTTCTTTTGCCCAATCATCTGACATAACTATTTTATTCCTCAATCTTTACAAAATCTTAATAATACTCTGACATTAAGAAAAATCTAGGATAGAAATACTGTGACATTAAGAAAAAAGCTGTTAAAATGCTTTTCCTAACAAGTCAATACAGGGTCAATCAATGAGTAGTAATCAAAACTCAACCTTAGATCAACAATATAAAACTTTAGTGCTACGTTTTAAGCAACTACATAATGGTCAAGATATTCTATCAAAACTTGGTCATATAGTAACTGTTGGAACTAATACTATTGAAACTAAAATATTTGGTGTATTAAAAACCTTAAAACCTTTAATTAACAGCGGCGATCCACTCACTGTAAACGCTAAATTAACGGCGGTTGAAGGTTATTTACAAGAATATGACCAATGGTTGCAACAAGCTAACGTTACTTTAACCCCTTATGGGCTACGTCAATACATTAGACAAAATTTACTAACACATGAAGATTTAATGTCACTAGCTCGCTTTTTGATTACCCGTCGCCCTGATTCAATAGACGACCGAGGAAAGCTAGAATTAACCCTAGCAGAGCTATGTAGAAATCTAGATGATGAAGATCGAATTAAAATTTTAGTAGATTTATTTCCTGATTTTTACCAGCTAACCTATGCAGCAACAGAAGCAATTAATCAGTTAGAAGCTTTAATTATAGAAATTAACTCCTTAAAAACCTTTCCTCAACTAATTATGGGAGAATACCTAGTCAGGGTAAGAAGAATAAAAAACCACTTTAGTAGTATTGATTGGAATCCACAGCTATTATTAGCCATCAACGAGCTTAATCAAACATTAGACAATAGTTTTTCCAAATTATTTAAGGCAGAAAGAAAATATATTGTTGATACATCAAATTACTTAATTAGTGTTGGGATTACTTCTATAGGAAAATTAGGGGAAAATGGCGTGTTAAATGTTGAAGCGGCTCAACGAATGGCAGAAAAAGCTGAAGATTTGCTTAATGAAAATTATCAAACTAATTTCCAGCGACTCCAACAATTATCCCAAGTAGGTCAATGGCTACGTCATGCAATGGAAGTAGTAGAAAGCCGTGCAGCAGCTAGCCAAACAACCGCAAGCGTTGAACCAACAAAACCCGTTGCACCTAGGCCAGTTGCCGAACGAGATTCTAAATTAACTCCTATTTCTACAGTTCTTGATTATGCAAATGTTAGCGCGATGGAAAATCAGCTAACTGCACGAGTAGAAGATCTTTCACAGATTCTGTCTCAACGTTCCCGTCGTTCATCCGCTGAAGTAGTACAACTTAGTCGAACTACATTACTATTAAGTAGCTGGGAAGTTATTGCAATAATTTCTTTAGGTAATTTAGTAGCTATTGAGTATAAACAGCAATATGAGCTAGTGCGCCGTGCCATTGCTTTGTTAACGGAATTAAAAGAAAGCGCAGTAATTTTTGTAGAAGGAATGTCCCAGAAAAAAACAAAACATCAATATAGTGTTCCTGCAACAGTTTATTTTTTAGAACAAGCCCAACGTTGCCAAGGTGAACTAGAAACCGCCAGCCAAATAGCTAGAAAAAAACATGATACTGACACAGCACTTAATTTACTGGTAACCCGCACTAAACTTCAAGAAGTTTGCCAAACAATGGTAGAACAATTTAGGGCTTTTGGTTTGGATGTCCAGTGAATTCTTATCTTAAATTAATGCCTTGCCCTAAAGGACAAGGCTATTATCAAATGTCACTACGTGACATCTAAAGAGCATTCTTTAGAATCAATAATTAAAAAAAACTTTAAATTATTAAATTAACAATTATTTCCTCTAACAATGGTTCATCTCCGGGCAAAACACTACGTAAATCTAATAGAAGTTTATCTTCCTCAATTCTAGCAATTACTGGTGTTTTACTAGCTCGTAGCTTGTTAGCTAAGTCTAAACTTGATAATTTTGTGTCTTTAATAGCTATAAGTGTAGTTGGGAGTAATACTTCTGGAGCAGACCCAGCACCCATTAGTGAGCCGCCTGATTGCAAGTCAAAACTTAAAGTTGTATTGGTAGAAAGTTTTCTTTTTACTCGTCGCAAGAAGTTTTTAGAGCGAGTCATTATTTCTTTATCAGTAGCTTTAAGTGCTTGTAAAAGTGGAATTTTGTCCCAAGCCGTGCCAAATTGATAAAGTCTTAAAGTAGCAGCCAAAGCACCATAACAAAGTTTATCGACTCGTAAAGCTCTAAGTAGCGGGTTTCTGCGAATACGTGAAATATAAGCTTTTTTACCAGCAATAATTCCTGCCTGCGGCCCTCCTAACATTTTATCGCCGCTAAAAGTTATTACATGCACGCCTGCCGCAATAGATGCTTGGGCAGTCGGCTCATCTTTAACACCATAAGGGGTTAAATCTACTAGGCAACCACTTCCAAGATCTTCAATTAAAATTAAGTTATGCTTTTCTGATAGTTTAACTAATTCTGACAGGTTAGGTTTTTCTGTAAAACCGCTAATACGATAATTACTTGGATGTACTCTTAAAATAACTTTAGTATTTTCATTAATTGCAGTTTCATAATCTGACAAGCGAGTTCGGTTTGTTGTCCCAACTTCCCGCAGCACTGCACCACTTTTTTTCATTACATCAGGAATACGAAAAGCTCCGCCTATTTCTATTAGCTCTCCACGAGAAATAATTGCTTCCCCACCGCTTGCAAGCTCATCTAAAACTAGCATTACTGCCGCAGCATTATTATTAACTACAACTGCGGCTTCACAGCCAAGTAGAGTTTTTAATAACTCTTCACAATGTTGATCTCGATGTCCACGCTTTCCCGCTGCTAAGTCATACTCTAAATTACAATAACTGCTAGCAATTTTGTTAACCTCTTCTAATGCTTCAATAGCTAAAGGAGAACGTCCTAAATTTGTATGTAGTAAAGTACCAGTAGCATTAATTACAGGCTGCAAGCTATTATTAGTTAAACTTTGCCAATAAATTGGCAACTCATTTTCTATAATTTCTATTAAGTTACTATCTTGAGGTAATTGATTATCTAGGATTTCCTTTCTTAAATCTGTAAGTAAGATTCTTAAAACATCCCGCACAAAATCCCGGCTACTTATAGCGATTAACTTCTGTGACGTAGGTAAATCTAATAGGTAATCAATAGATTTTATTTGCCTTAGCAATTCATTACTCATTTAGCAATTTCCTCTAGCTTAGTAGCTCGACGATCTATTAAATAAGCACTTTTTTCATGTTTTTTAACATATTTTTTAACTTCTGCTGCAACTTGTGAAATTTGCCCAGGGTGGGAAAACCGATTATCTTCATGAATTACCACAGCTAAACCTATAGAAAGTATTGGAGCAACTATTTGATTGCCTTGACGGTCAGTTGCCTCTATACCGCCACGAGCCAAATCTTTAGCATCATAGAAGTCTTTAATTTCATGGTCAAAGCGTTCAATAGAAAGTTGACAAATTGCTTCACATCTTTCTTGAGATGTAACAATAATAAAATCATCGCCTCCAATATGGCCTACAAAATCTGTGTCAGCATTGCCTTTTTCTTGTACAGCATTAGTTAAAACATTGGCAGTATAATTTAGAATTTCATCCCCAGCAGTAAAACCATAGCGGTCATTGTAAGCCTTAAAATTATTTAGATCTGCATAAATAACTGCAAATGAAACACCTGCTTTTAAGTTAGTAGTTAAGATTTGCTGAATTTGACGATTTCCTGGCAACCCTGTTAATGGGCTAGCTTGTAAATCTCTCCATTGCCGTCTTAAGTGGCTATCTATCCTAGCTTTTAGCTCTGAAAAATTAACTGGCTTAGTTAAATAGTCGTCTGCTCCCATTTTTAAACCAGCAACTACATCATCTTCTTTATCTCTTGCTGTAAGCATTACAATAATTGAATGACAGCTATGAGGATTACGTCTTAGCCTTAAGCAAGTTTCCAGCCCATCCATACCGGGCATCATAATATCTAATAATACTAGTCGCACATCACCTTGAGCAGCAATTGTTAAAGCTTGTTCTCCCGATGCAGCTTCTACAATATTATAATGTTTACTTAATGCAGTAACTAGCATTTTACGTACCGCATTATTATCATCAACAATTAAGATTTTGTCTGCCAATTTCTTATAACCTCAAATCTGCCCATTTAGAATCTACCAATTTTTTAATTTCTTCACTCATTTCTAGTTGTTCGGGCCAGTCTCTAGTAAAACCTTCTGCTGCCCATTTACGAGTAGCATCTATTCCCATTTTTGAACCATAGGCAGGCATTCGAGAAGCATGATCAAGTACATCTATTGGGCCCATAGTAAATTGTATATCTCGTTCAGGATCAATATTATTAAGTACATACCAAAGTACATAACTAGGATCACGTACTGGAACATTCTCATCAACTACAATAATACACTTAGTAAACATTGCTTGGCCTAGTCCCCAAACAGCATTCATTATTTTACGAGCATGCCCTGGGTAAGCTTTGCGAATAGAAACAATCATTAAATTATGAAATACCCCTTCAAAAGGCATGTGCATATCTACAACTTCAGTAAATTGGCGTTGGAAGAGAGGTAGAAAGATATGTTCAATTGCTTCACCAAGATAGCAATCTTCCATTGGTGGACGACCAACAATTATAGTTGAATAAATCGGGTCTTTACGTCTAGTTATTGCTGTAACGTGAAAAGCTGGGTAAGGTTCTTTTGGTGTATAAAATCCGGTGTGGTCGCCAAAAGGCCCTTCTATTCTCATATCATTTGGATCAACATAGCCTTCTAGCACAATTTCGGCTGATGCTGGGACTTCTAAATCATTAGTTTCACATTTAACCATTTCTACAGCACTTGAACGCAAAAACCCAGCAAATAACATTTCATCTAAATCATCTGGTAAAGGCAAGGTAGCAGCAAAAGTTGTAATAGGCTCACTGCCAATTGCTACGGCTACTGGCATAGGTTGACTACTTCGTTTGCTATGCTCTCGAAAATGGCTAGCACCATGTTTATGTAGTTGCCAGTGCATCGCCGTAGTTCGTTCATCTAAAACCTGCATTCGATACATTCCACAATTACGTTTTCCAGTTATTGGATTACGTGAAAATACCATTGGTAAAGTAATAAATCGGCCTCCGTCACTCGGCCAGCACTGCAAAACAGGTAAATCATATAAAGAAAAATTATCTTTTTGGATTACTTCTTTACAAGGGCCGGAACGTACTATTTTTGGGAAAAATCGTCCTAGTTCGGCCAATTTAGGTAACATTTTTATTTTTTCAATAAACCCTTGAGGTGACTTAAAATCTAGTAATTCTGTTACTCGATCAGCTATTTCTTTATAACCACTAACTTCTAAAGCTATTTCCATTCGTCGGCGACTGCCAAAAGCATTAATTAGCACCGGCATTTGATGACCTTTTACCTTTTCAAATAAAAGTGCTGGGCCACCCTTTTTACAAACTCGGTCTGTTATTTCAGAAATTTCTAGCAGTGGTGAAACTTCTAAAGAAATTCGTTTTAGTTCCCCTGCTTTTTCTAGTGCTTTAATAAAATCTCTTATATCATCGTAAGCCATAATATTCCCCCAATGGCTAGCATAACATAGAGAATAGAAGCCGGAAAAGTTGATGAGAGAAATTTAAGGAAAAGAAGAAAATACTAGGTAATTTCTTTATTAGTAAATAGTTATAGTTATTTCCATATTTCTTAATAGTTTCTATTGGCTTATTATTAAAGACAACTTAAGTTTTATCCATTACATCCATAGGCTCAACTAAATTAGAATAAAAATAAACTAAATAATAGGGATAATTGACTTATGAAAACTAAAAAAACTTTCTTTCTAACAATCGCTTTAATTTTATCAATAACATTACTAGGGTTTTCTCAAAACCCACCTAATTCACCAAATGATCAAGATGAAGACGCTCCACTAGTTAAAATTACTACCGATTTAGTACAAATGGACGTGGTAGTTACTGACAAAAAAGGCAATCAAATCAGAGACTTAAAAGCAGAAGATTTTGAAGTATCAGAAGATGGTGTAACACAAAAAATTACTAATTTTTCTTATATATCAATAAAAGATAAACCTACAGTTAAAAACACTAATCCACAAGTAGCACCACCTAAAAATCTTAGAGTTCCTCTTTCGCAACTTTCCTTTAACCAAGCACGACGAACCATTGCTATTGTAATAGATGACCTGGGGCTTTCTTTTGAAAATACTACTTATGTCCGTTCTATACTAAAAGACTTCGTTAACAAAGAAATGCAGGAAGGTGATTTAATTGCAATTATTTATACTGGTGGCGGAAATGGCATCTTACAGCAGTTTACCTACGATAAAACCCAGTTATTAGCATCAATAGACCAACTAAAATTTAATTTATATGGACGTGCAGGAACCAGCAATTTTGATCCTATTACACAAAAAGATCCTGCCGGCCCTGCCGGACTTATTGGCAATGGTACTGGACGTGGTAATAACGCTGTTAGAACCCCTAGTATTAACTTAACGCAAGGTCAAGAAGGCAATCCATTTGCAGATATAGAAAATGCCCGAAACCAATCCATAACTGTTGGTTCACTTGGCACACTTAGATTAGTAGTACAAAACTTAAAGTCATTACCTGGCCGTAAATCTATTTTACTTTTATCAGACGGTTTTCCAGTATTTAATGATTTAAGTAGCAATCCAGGTAGTGTTAATAATACATTGGTTCAAAAAGCTTTAGGCGAATTGATTGATCAAGCAAACCGAGCAGCATTATCAATTTATACAATTAGCACACGTGGCCCACGACTTTTTGGATTAAACGCAGCAGATAACCTTGGCACTTCTAACCCTTTTGAAAACAATAATTCACAGTTACAAAGTAATATTACTAATTCATCAGAAGAGCGCAGAAACATTTCTCTTAGAAGTGAAGATGGGTTAAGAATCTTAGCAGACGCTACAGGTGGGGATTTTTCTGTGGACATTAACCTAAATATTAAGCGGGCATTAGAAGATCAAAATGGTTATTACTTAATAGGATATTCTCCTGAAAAACCCAGCAACGCACCTAATGAATTAAGAAAATTAAAAATTAAATTAAAAGACAAAAAATTTACTGTTCGCACTCGTAAAGCCTTTTATTCTGCACCTTTGGAGTCGGTTTTTACTCCATCACGTAGCGATCAATTACTAGAAGCTATTTTTTCTCCTTTTGGCCTGGCAGATATTGACTTAAAACTTGCGTCTCTTTATAGCCAAGATAAAAACGGGCAATTTTTCCGTGCTGTATTACATATTGATACTAAAGCACTTAACTTTGTAAAAGAAGAAGATTTTAATAAAGCTACTTTTGATATTTTGGCTATAACTTATGGTGAGGATGGTCAAATAGTCGACAAAGTAAATCGTACACATAACATTAAAGCTCGTGGTGAAATTTATGAACAAATGCTAAATAAAGGGTTTGTTTATCTTTTGGATGTACCAACAAAAAAGGCTGGAGCCTATCAACTACGTGTTGCCATTCGGGATGTTAATTCTAAAAAACTTGGCTCTATAAGTCAGTATGTAGAAGTTCCTAACATTAGTATAGGTCAACTAGTTACTTCAGGAATAATTCTTAGTAGCGAAAAAAGTTCAACAGATAAAAATAAAGCAGTAGAGATAAATGAGCTTAAAGAATCTGATGATAATCATAATTCTTTGTTAACCTCTGTAATCAGAGAATTTAACGCTGGAGATATATTAAAATTTGCCTACCAAGCTTATAATGTTAGAAGTGTTGGAAATCCAAAACCAACATTAAAATACCAAGCTAATTTGTTTTTGGATGACAAGAAAATTTTTACAGGTAAAGAAATCATAGTTGATCTAACAGAAGGTGTTGATACAGTACCAATTAGTGGAGCATTTCAACTAGGTAAACAATTAGTTGCAGGTAATTATGTTTTACAAATAATTACCAGTGAAAGTTTAGGCAATGGTAGAGGTGGCACATCAGAGCAACTTATTGATTTTAAGGTAAAAGCAGAAAAATAATTTATGGTTTCAGCACAATTTTTTCATGAACAGCTTTATCGTAGTCAAACAACAATAGAAAAATTCCAGCAATTTCCAATTACAATTTGTGGTGCTGGAGCCTTAGGAGCCAACCTTTGCGAAACTCTTGCAAGGGTTGGATTTAATCAGTTAAAAATTATTGATCGTGATAGGGTTGAGGAACGAAATCTTTCTACACAACCCTTTTATCGCTCTGATATTGGCACACAAAAGGCTAAGACTTTGGCTAATAATCTTTATCGGGCTTTATCGGTTAAAGTAGAAGGCCGAGCAGAAGAGCTAACTACCAATAATTGCAATAAGTTACTAAATGGTAGCAGACTAGTAATTGACGTTTTTGATAACAGCCCGTCGCGTCAAGTGGTAAAAAATTTCTGCGAGCAGGCTAAAATTGATTGTTTGCACGTTGGCTTAGCGGGTGATTATGCAGAAGTTATTTGGAATGAAGTTTATAAAGTCCCTTCCCCAAGCCAGGATGACATTTGCGATTACCCATTAGCAAGAAATCTAGTAATGCTTGCTGTAGCGGTAGCAAGTGAAACCATAATTTCTTTTGTTGATAAAGGTGATAAAAATAACTTTACAATTACTCTAGGTGATTTTGCTATTAAACCCTATTTATTTACAGCAAGTTAATAACCCTATTTTTAATATACTATTTACCTATATCATTAAAATTCCATAGCTTACGGCTCATTTTAAGACCTGTCATAAAAATGTTGCATATGATACATAACGGCTCTTAGTGCATCTACGCTACTACGTAATTCAGTAAAAAATACTTTATCTAATGGAGCATTTTTTCCTAAGTCATCTACTACAATTTGAAGCAACATAACCATTTCTTTAGCTAAATTTGCCATTTCTTGATTAAGTAAAGTCATAGCATCTTCTGTAAAAGCTAGCAGTTCATCATAATGTAAATCTGGTAGTTCATCTAATATAGCAGGTGGGCTAGCTAACTCACTTATAGCAGCAGGGCTTATGGATTCATCTTCTACAACAATATCACTTAATGTTTTCTGGGATGATAAATCTTCAAAAGCTAATTTTAATTTGTCTTCAAAATCCAGGTTTTCTTCTTTTTTAATATTTAGGTCTACTAATCCAACATTTAATTGATTATCAACAGCCACATTATTTGTAATTTCTACTATTAAACCTTGTTCTAGATCCGAAGTTTTAACGGGTTTAATTCCAGCTAAACTAGTAAGATTAATATTGCTTCTTAAGTGTCCTGTTATATTTCTCGCAGGCTCTCCAGCCAGTAAAATGGCTGCTTCTAGTTCGTGTTCGCTTGCATTTTGAAAAACATTTAGGAATTCATCCTCTGTTATAGCTCTAACGGCTAGTTCTAGTTCTCTAGCAAAAGCCAGCATAGATTCTGGGCGTTCACTAGGTTTTTTTGCTAATGCACGACGTACTACAGCATCAATAAGTGGATGAATATCTGGTCTGATTTCATACATTGGTGGCGGGTTTTCTTTAACTTTTTGATAAACAATTGCAGAATAATTTTTAGCATTAAAAGGTACTTTACCCGTAAGCATTTCATAAAGCACTACACCTAGAGCATAAATATCAGCGCGTGAATCTACTTCTTTATCTTGGCATTGCTCCGGCGACATATAATGTGGAGTTCCAAGTACATAGCCATGTCTAGTTAGTCGTCCAGAAAAATCATTTAATGGTTGTTCTGCCCCTAATTTAGCAATACCAAAATCTAGCACTTTAACAATTTCTTGTCCTTGGTCTTGATGAAGAAAAATATTATCTGGCTTTAAGTCTCGATGAACAATACCTCTTTTATGTGCTATTGCTACAGCAGCACAAATCTGTTGAATAATTTCATTAGCTTCATGTAAGGAAAATTGATGGTTTTGTAAAATACGATCTCTTAAAGAAATCCCAGAAAGAAATTCTGTAACAACATAAACTGTTCCATCAGAACATATAGAGAAGTCTAAAATTGCAATAGCATTAGGATGGCGAATGTGCATTGCTGCAAAAGCTTCCCGTCGAAACCGTTCAACAGCCGTTTTATCTGTTGTTAAATGTGGGTGCATTACCTTTAAGGCAACCAACAAGTCTAATTGAATATGTCTGGCTCGATATACAGAAGCTGTCCCACCTTTAGCTATTTTTATTTCAATCAAGTATTTATTATCAATAACTTCGCCAATTAATGGATCTTCTTTAACTATTCCTTCAACATTAGTTAAACGCTCTCCATCTGATGGACAGAAAACAATTCCTGGCTCAAATTTTTGTTGGCATTTGGAACATTTTTTCATAAACAGTAACTTGTTTTTACAGGTCTGTTATTAATACACTATTAACCAAGTAGAGTAAATAACCAAAGTTAATTTCTTAGCAAGACAAAAAAATACACTTTTAGAAGATAAAGATCAAAAACTAAAATTTTTTCTTAGTTAAAAATATGTTTTCTAGCAGTTTAAAGACAGCTTTAATCTTAGAAAAATACTACAAATTTTACTAAATAAATAGCTCATTTTCTCAAGAAATTATTGTCTGCGCTCTTGCTTTGTATTAAGCTAGCAATCTTGTGTATATTTGTTAATTTAGTCAAGAAATTATCACAATCAATTATTGAAGGTTTAGAATGTCAGCATCAGAAGATTTTGTGGAAGTAAATGTCCAACCTGTAGGACAAGATAACGCTTTTGGAATTGAACTACGTGTTCAAGACTCTAGCTTAAATGACAAACCATTCCTAATTACATTAGGCTTTCAAATGGAAGATGGTCAAATACCTGGGCTAAATAGTGACGCTACTAATCAACCTGAAGAAGTTATTGAACTAGCAAAAGAATTATTACTTTGTGGCTCAGATGAATTGCCTCCATTAAGTAAAATACCTTCTGAAGAATGCCCTAAAAACCAAAAGGGTTATTACTATGATCTGGATACAGAAATGGAATTTGAAAGCGAAACTGGCACAGAAGTCAAAAGACAACAGTGGCAAGTAAGCATCTTCCAATCTGCTACAGAAAAGGGAGTTGATCCAACTCAGCTTTTTAGAATGATTCAAGAATTTTTTGGTAGCCATTTATAAAAATGCTTGCTAATTCTAGCAGCCAAGAACAACTTAAGCTATTTGCTATAGAAGCTCTTAAAGCCGAATCTGAGTTAGATTTGGGCCGTGCAGCACTTCTTATGGCAAAGTGTCAATATCCTAAACTAGATGTAGAAGTTTACATTGCACAGTTTGATGAAATTGCTGAAATTATATCTAGTCGTCTTTCTATTTCTTCTAAAAACCCTCTTTTAATCATTAAAAATATCAATGAATATTTTTTTCAAGAACTTGCTTTTCAAGGAAATAAAGAAAATTATTATGATCCTAGAAATAGCTTCTTAAATGAAGTTTTAGTACGTCGCTTAGGTATTCCTATTAGTCTTTCTGTAATTTATATGGAAGTAGCAAAACGTCTAGGCTTAAAAATCGATGGCGTAGGTTTACCAGGGCATTTTTTAGTAAAATGTACGGACAATGATCAAGAAATTATCCTAGATCCTTTTCATCAAGGTAAAGAGTTAAGTCAAACTGATTGCCAAGCATTACTTACTAATATTTATGGATCTGGAATAGAGCTAAAGCCTAACTTTTTTCGTGCTGTAAGCAAAAAAGAAATCCTTATTCGTATGCTCAACAACCTAAAAAATATTTATATTTCCGGTAATGATCCAGCCCGTGCCTTGATTACCCTAGAAACCCTTTTAATACTTACCCCTCAAGCTATAAATGAAATTAAAGAACGGGGATTTGTAAATTATAGCTTAAGGAAATTTTCGCAAGCAATTAAAGACCTAGAATTTTACTTGCAACATAGTCCAAAAACTGTAGAAACTGAAAATATTCGTAAACTCTTAAACCAAATAAAACTAGAATCTGCATCATTAAATTAATAAAACAATGAGTACTGTCCGTAAATTAAAAGAAAGTGGCTTGATTAGCCCACCTAGCTTTGTACCTCATAATATTCATTATGAAACAATTATGGGATCTGTTGCTTATGGAGTATCTTCAGATACTTCGGATATGGATGTTTATGGTTTTTGCGTACCTCCTAAAGATATGATTTTTCCACATTTAGCAGGAGAAATCCTTGGGTTTGGTAGACAAATTAATAGATTTGAACAATACCAACAGCATCATATCTTAGATAAAAGTGCTTTAGCTGGTGCTGGCCGCACTTATGACATAACCATTTACTCAATTGTAAAATACTTTCAATTATGTATGGAAAACAACCCTAATATGATTGACTCGCTATTTACACCTGCTAATTGTGTGCTACATATTACTAAACTAGGAAATATGGTAAGAGAAAATCGTAAGATCTTCTTACATAAAGGTGCTTGGCATAAATTTAAGGGTTATGCTTACTCTCAATTACATAAGATGACAACTAAAGATCCAATAGGTCAGCGTAAAAAAATCATTGAAACCTATGGATATGACGTTAAATTTGCTTATCATGTCGTCAGATTACTTAATGAGGTAGAACAGATTTTAATTGAAGGCGATATTGATCTACAACGCAACCGAGAACAACTAAAATCAATTCGGCGTGGTGAATGGAAAGAGTCCGACATCAGAGAATATTTTGCTAGTAAAGAAAAAGACTTAGAAAAACTTTACCTAGAAAGCACACTTCCCTATTCCCCTGATGAAGCAAAAATTAAAAAACTTTTGCTAGAATGTTTAGAAGAACATTACGGAAACTTATCAGACGCAATCATTACTCCTGATAAAGCAACAGCAGCATTACAAGAAATCCAAAACATCTTGGAAAAAGTAAAAGAATTATTGTAAAAATAAGGTATTAACCTTAAAGCAGGAGAAAATTTTATGGGGATGATTGTTTGGTTAGTAGGTTTTGCCATAATTTCAGTAGTTTTTTGGCTATTAGTTTACGATTACCGACAAAAAAAAGCCCGTTCAGAAAAAGATTACACTAAAGATTTAGAGGTACAAGGTATTAGATCTAGGGGTTTTAGACGTAGAAGAAGACTTAGGAAAAAATAATTATGGATAATATAATTTCTTGGGTTATAGCTTTTATTTTAATTTTTACTGCTTTTTGGGCATTAAGTTATGATTATCAAAAAAAGCAAAATCGCACATCTGAAGAGTACCAAAAAGACATTGAAAAACAAGGGATTACAGGTAGTAGGCTACTACAAGTCGGACTTTTAGAACTAGAAAAATTCCTTAAGCCAAACCTTTCCGCAGCAGAAGAACATCTACAAGATGAAAAACAAGGTCAAACTAAAACTAAAAAACAAGGCGATGATAAAGATCAAACTACCCCAGATTTAAGTTAAAAACCTAGTAATTGCTAAATGCTCTATTTTCATATCTGTTTTATTATGAATAATTAAATCTGCCAAGGCTTTACCAATACCAATTGCAAACTTAAATCCATGTCCGCTAAAACCTGCTGCTATAGCAATATTTGGGTAATTTGGTATTAAATCAACAATAAAGTCATGATCTGGTGTTGTGGTGTAAAGACAAGTAGTCGGGCCAAAAGATTCTCCCGCTAAATCAGGTATATTTTTTTTTAAGTACCCCCTTAATTTATTAGTTATTTCTTCATTTGGTTCTTGTTTATATTCATCTACATCTAAGTAAATATAACTATGGTGAAAGCCTATTTTCATAGCTATTTCATCAAAACAAGGTATTCCATAAACAATATCTTTTTGGTAATTTATCCAAACAGGTAATTTATCACTAGTAAATAAATTTTTATTTCTTAATGGTCGAAAATAAACTGTTTGTTCTTGAGAAACTTCTAAAGGTAAGTTTAAGTTAAAATATTTAAGTAATTTATTAGTCCAAGCTCCAGATGTAATCACTAGTTTATTAGCTTGATAACTATTTTTATTAGTAATTATTTTTACGCTATCTAAACTTGGGATAATTTCTTTTACTACCTCATTATCTGCAATTATTGCACCAGCTTTTCTAGCACATTGCACCATTGATTTTATAGCTTTAGTTGGGTTAATTATTCCTGTATCTGGTGAATAGACAGCCTCTACAGACTCCTTAAAGCAAAATTGTGGGTAACGCTTTGTTAATTGATTATGGTTTAATTCTTCGTAATCACTACCTAAAGCTTGCAAAGCATTTTTTACAGCTAAAACATTGTGGTGATCTTGGCTATCTTCAGCAAAATCAATGCCCCCAATAGTAGTTAATAACTTTTCCTGAGCATCTTTTTCTAGTTTTAGCCACATGTCTTTACATTGAAAAGCCAGTTCAGCATAGGCCAGATTTGTATAAGCAAAACGAAAAATTCTAGACTCTCCATGTGTACTGCCTTTGGTGTGAGCAATCTCAAATTGTTCAAGTAAAAGGACTTTCTTACCCATTTGGGCTAGAGTGTAACAAGCAGCACTACCCATAGCACCAGCACCCAAAACAATAACATCAAATTTCAACATAAATACTTTTCTCCATAGAGGTTCTAATAAGCAAATTTATCAACAAATTAACAATAAAATTTTTACATTTAAGCTAGCATTAAAATAGTTTTTTCTGCTACCTGGACAACCTTGTTTTTTGCCGCTGCGACTAATGACAGACAAGGGATAGACGAGCGTTTCAGACTAGTCAATCAGCTAGACAGTAAGAGTAAAGCTATGTTATTCTTGCCCAGGTATCTACATCAAGATGAGCCTGGGCGTAAATTATAAAAGATTTTCTAGCTTTCTATATTAATCCCTTTTTTAAGTGCCGCCGGGAAAGCACTTCTACAAAATTGTAGGTTAAACCTACAAAAAATTATCAGCGCTCGTGCTATGGAGGAAAACAAATTCTATGAAATTAAATCGAACCAAAATAATTAAAGGAGCTTTGACATTAACATTTGCTTTTGTCGCGCTCCTAATTTTCGCTTATCCTAAATTAAGTGCTGCTATTCTGGACGAATTTAAAGAATATCCAACAGGTGATAAAGCAAAAATGATTCTGGATGATCCAGAAAAAATGCGTTCTTCGGCTGCTGGAGACAAAGGCATTACTTACTTTAACCATGAACACCATGCTTTCCCTAAACGCCATCCACAATATAAAGATTCTTGTATTGTGTGCCATCATACAAACAGCAAAAACCTCACCAAAGCAATGGAAGAAGGTGTGCGTAGATGTGATGATTGCCATAAGACAGACGATTCAACTTGTGAATTTGAAGGCACTAATGATGAAAGAAAATTCAAAGGCTTAAACGCATTAAATGCTAAGGATGCCTATCATGGTACAGATAGAGACGATCCTAACTTTAAGTTAGCCGGCTGTATCAACTGCCACAAGGAAAGAGATATTTTCCCTGTTGGTTGTAATGAATGCCATAGCAGCGACAAACCTGAGCATTTTGATGAGTAATTTTAATTTCTTCTGTTGATGTTCAACCCGGCCAATGAGCCGGGTTTTGTTTTTTAAGGTTATAAGCATGACACGTCAAATAATTGCATTAACTGTTGGCACTGTTTCAGGTTATTTATTAGGTCATCTTTTTGGGCTTAGCAAATACCCTCTTATTTCCGTTACAGAAAGTGAAGCATGGTTAAGTAAAATCTTGCTTATCTGCCTATTAGCCTTTTTAGTTGGTGCTATTACCTCTTTAACATCTTGGAAACATACTCCAGGACTACCCGGCATGGCGTTTTCCTTAACATTAACTAGTCTTGGCGTGTCAGCTATTTTTAGCTCAACAAAACCTTTACTAAAAACAACATTAGAAGAAGCCTGGGTAACAACTGCAATAGAATCAATGTTAATTTTGTTGGCAACCTTGTTTACCTATTCAGCGGCCTGGCTAGCTGATACTCAAGTAGTATTTCGTAAACTAGCCGTTAAGCCTGCTCCAAAACAAGTTAACTCTAAACTGCTTTTAACTCAACTACTTCCCTGTATAGCACTAACTATTTTGCTAGCTGCCCTACTAAGGTCAGTTTTTGCAATTTCAATGGCTTGGAGTGGAAAAATAATTCTTTTTTGTTTTTTAGCAAGCGGTTTTCTAGCTTCTTATTTGTTTAAGTCCAAAAGCACACTTTGGTATAGCGGCGCAGCCCCCTTTTATTTAGCTAGTTCAGCTATAGTAGTGCTATCATTTCCCGAACTAGTAAATAATTTTGCTCTATTAGCCTTACCAGCTAAATCTTGGAATTATTCATTAATTATCTGTGGTTTGGGTTCAACAGGTGCAATTTTAGGTCATTGGCTAAGAATGTTCATAAAACCAAATTAAAAGTAAATTAAATATTATGAAGCCTTCAATAATAATTTTTGATTTAATGGATACAATTGTAGTTGACCCTTTTTATACCTTATTTCCTAAGTATTTTAACATGCCGTTAAAAGAGCTTTATAAAATTAAAAATCCTAATATTTGGCCGTTATTTGAAATAGGAAAAGTTACTGAAGAAGAATATTTTCAACAATTCTTTTTACCAAATTCAGGTCATCAACTAGAAGACACAGAAAACTTAAAAAAAGCTGTCTTTGCTGCTTATAGCTATATTGATGAAATGGAAGAGTTTTTAGCAGAATTAAAAGACTTAAAATTTAATCTTTGGATACATTCAAATTATTCACTTTGGTTTGAAGAAGTACGTAAACGTTTAAGCTTAGACCGCTTTTTTCAAGGCTACTCGGTTTCCTACAAAACCACTTTACGTAAACCCGACCCTGCCGCTTATCAAGTAACTCTTTCAATGATTGGGTTTGAAGCCAAAAATTGTATTTTTATTGATGATCGAGTAGAAAATATTAGAGCAGCGGAAGATGTTGGACTAAATGCTATTCAATTTATAAGTGTTAAAGAATTAAAAACAGACTTAAAGCAATATATAAATATATAAAATAATTATTTATTTATTCTATACAGTTTGCTCTATGGCTATCACTTTAGCAAAAATAATTATAAGAATTACTCAAAGTGTTTATTTGTCAGTAATTTTAAGAAGTAAATCTTTTTCTTTAAACTTTAGCTTAAAGAAAGCCCACTCTAGTTTTTTAACTGGGCCAATTACTAACCATTTTCTTAAGATCCGAAGTGGAAAAAAAGACTCAGCATTTTCTTTTTCTAAAAGGGCAATTTCTGCTTTAAGAACTTTTATCTCTTCTTTTAAGACTATAGATTCTTCCAAACTAATCTCAGTTTTTTTCATAGACATTTTTATACTTCTAGTAATAACTCTTAAGTTATTAAGTTAGGTAAGATAGACTAAAATGTTCATAAAGCTAGGTTTTAATTTTATGAGTTGGTTGTTAGAGTAGGTGTAATTGTGTTGCTAAAAATAAAGAGTATGTATGGATAGTTAAAATTTCTTAAAACAACTTCTGAGGTAAATTTTTTGTTTATAATACTATTTCTTTAACAAAACTATTGGTTAGATTCTGCTATTTCTAAGAAAATTAATAAGTTATTACTTAATCTACTTAGATTCTCATAAGTATACTCTTATAAGAGTCTAAATAGAATCTAAGTTACCATAGTTATTACTACAATGTAGGATTAAACCTTAAAATCATTTAAGAATCTCATTGTTATAAACTATCAATGCAGCAAAAAAACAGGGAACTTTCTGACGAATTTCCAATCTTTGTGTATAAAATTATTACAGCTTAAATTAAACTGAAGCCGTAAACACAAGGAAAAGATAGATAATGGCAAGCAATCCTAAAAGACGTTATACAGTTAAAGAATATTTTGAAATAGAAAAGACTTCGCCTATAAAACATGAATTTATTTATGGTGAAATTATCGCTATGGGTGGAGCTAGTGAGAGACATAATACTATTGCTTTTAATATTAGTGGTGAACTACATCCACAATTAAAAGGAACTACTTGCAGAGGTTATACTTCTGATATGAGAACTAGGATAAATGATCAACTATATTACTATCCAGATGTAGTTGTGGCTTGCAATATTAGGTTACAAATAATAGATAACTTAGAGACTTTAGTTAACCCTATATTAGTAGTAGAAGTTCTTTCCCGATCAACTGCTAGATATGATCGTGATACTAAACTTAGAGAATATCAACAGATTGAATCTTTAAGATATTATTTACTAGTTGCTCAAAATGAACTTAATGTTACTTTATTTACTAAACAAGATGATAATAACTGGTCTACTACAATCTACAGTAACTTAAGTAATATTATTGAATTATCTTTAATTAATAATGTTAGATTACTTGTAAGTGATATTTACTTAAATGTTAATTTTTAATTGCTAATCAGTAATTAATAACACCTCTTACAAAAACAACATTTTTTGCTTATGTAGCACAATTTTTATATGGGATGGGAAAGACGCGGAAATAAGGTTTATTACTATGAGAAAAAGCGACAAGGTAAAAAAGTTGTGTCTGTTTACCTTGGACGGGATGATTTGGCAGAACTCCTAGCAGAAAGCAATCTTTTAATTAAACAATCCAAACTTAAAGAAAAGATTTGGAAAAATAAATTCAAAGAAGATCTAACAGAATTACGAGAATTAAAAAAACGTACATCTGCCAAAAGGTATTTACCACAATAAGATTAAATACCTAATCGAAATACCTAAAAACTATCATTAACAAACAGAAGTCTAATAAGTTTTAATTGGTTTATGACTAGGTTTTAGGTCTAGCACTTGCATTAAGTTATACTCCTAGATATTTAGTTTTAATTAGAATGTGATAAGGCTAACAATTAGGCTATTTTTCAAGTAAAGCTGAGATTATATTTCCAAATTGGCTACAATGAAAAGCTTTTGTTCTATAACTTAAATAACTAAAGCAACAAAACTATTTATCAGGCAATTGACTATTTTTGATTAGTTATTAAATGTGGGCATGAATGTGGGTACAAACAAAAACAGCCACTAACAAAGTGGCTGTAATTTGTTGATTTAATTGATGGCCAGGGACGGAATTGAACCGCCGACACGCGGATTTTCAGTCCGCTGCTCTACCAACTGAGCTACCTGGCCGGAAGTTCTGTATACTACTCAGCTAACTAGGTATTGTCAACCCGTTTTTGGTAATTTTTTTGATTTTTTAGAAAATTTTTCCTAGTAAAAATTTTTCTGACTTTTATTAGAGAAATCTTGACGCTAACTTGGGCTAAGTGTAACTTTAGCTAGTAACTGAAATTGATTTAATTAGCAAAAATTTTCTTTTTACAATAAATATTATGTCCTTAGAGTTTGGTGTAGAATTTAGTTGCAGTGTTAGAAGACGCTATGGCGAGCAATATCTGCGTGAACTGGCTCGTGCAGCTAGTATTAATGCTCGATTTATTAATGTTTGCATTAGTTCTGACCAAACACCTACTAAGGAAATGGTAAGATTTGTTGAGCAGTTTAATGAAAAATTGCAAAAAATCGATGAAATTCTACCTATTTGCCAGACTTGCCCAGCTAATCTTAACTTGGATGAAGTCCCTGCCTTTGGAGAAACTATTGGTTGTCTAGGACGAGTTAATTATCCAATAGATGCACATATTGAGCATTTTTTAGCTAATCGCTTTCAGCTAATTATTGACACTGTTTCCATAGAAGAATGGCCTAGGGCTTTACATGTTTTTATGGATAAAGACTCGCCTTTTGATGGGGAGGTGACTAGAAGCCTTCGTCAAGTTGTTACTCCTGATGGACTACGCTTTTTTGCTCTGCGCAATGCTATAAAGCTTTGTCGTCGCGCAATAAATTTAAGCACAGACAATATTTTTGATCTATTAGCTGGTTTTTCTTCAACTGATCAAGGATTAAGTAGCTACACTAGAGAATTACCAATAATGGCACTTTCTGATTATAACGAACTTTTAGAAATGGTATTTAACAACAATTTATTTGGAGGAGAAAAAAAGCGATTAATAGATTTAAGTAATTCTTTCCGTCAGTATCTACGCTACACAGAAGCCGTTAAAAAGGCTGATGAACTACAAGTAAGAATGTTAATTGATTAAGTAATATTTTTTATCTTAAAATAAACTTCCAATAAAATCAAAAAAATCTCAAAAAAAATCCAATTGCAGATTAGAAAAATTTGTTGTTTTTGTGCTAATCTCTACGCTTATGTCAACTGAATATGATATTGAGCTATCTCAAGTAACTAAAACCTTTGGCAACACTAATGCTGTAAACAATGTGTCATTGCAAATAAAACAAGGGGAGTTTTTGACTTTGCTTGGGCCTTCAGGCTGTGGCAAAACTACGTTGCTACGTATGATTGCAGGCTTTGAGCTACCAACATCAGGAAAAATTCTCTTAGCTGGGCAAGATGTGACTTATTTGCCGCCTTATAAACGCAATGTTCACACGGTTTTTCAGCATTATGCTTTATTTCCCCATCGAACTGTTGCGGGAAACATTGCTTTTGGGCTAGAGATAGCAGGACTATCAAAATCAGAGATAAAAAATAAAGTTGCTAAAGTGTTGGAACTAGTACAACTAAGCGGTTTTGAGGATCGCTATCCACAACAACTTTCAGGCGGACAACAACAACGCATAGCCATTGCTCGCGCTTTAGTATTACAGCCTAAAGTCTTACTTTTAGATGAGCCTCTAGGCGCGCTTGACCTAAAGCTACGAAAGGAAATGCAGGTAGAGCTAAAAAAACTCCAACAAAGTCTAGGGATTAGCTTTATTTTTGTCACTCATGATCAAGAGGAAGCACTTGTTATGTCTGATCGTATTGCAGTGATGCAGCACGGGAAAATTGAGCAGCTTGGTAGTGCTAATGAAATTTATGAGCGACCACAAACAGAATTTGTAGCTAATTTTATTGGTGTGTCAAATGTGCTAACTGCTCAAATAGTTGAAATTAAAGACAAACTAGCTACTTTAAATTTTAATGGAAGTAAAATAACTGCTCTTGCCGATACTGATTTAGCTTCAAACTCAAAAGTAAAATTTGTAGTACGCCCAGAAAAAATTTCTCTTTCTGTGACTCCAGATAATTCAATCACTTCTGGAACCGTTGAGGAAAAAGTTTATTTTGGATCAACTACACAATGGCGTGTCAAGTTAAGTGATAATACCAATCTAATTGTTTATGAGCAAAACCGCAACTCTAGCAATAGCTATGATATGGGACAAAAGGTTTATCTTAACTGGCATCAGGAAAGTAACGTAATTCTTAAGGGTTATTTAGTTGTTTAAGTTCTTAAGGACTATAAATAATGAAAGTTCCTCTAAGCGAGAAAATCACTAATTTTTATCATCAACGAATTAAAGCACAAATAGCTAGTTTGTTGGGGCCGTCGCTAGTTTGGCTAGGGCTATTTTTTATCTGTCCTTTGATGGTGATGCTATTTTATAGCTTTGCCCGTCGTGGCGAGTATGGCGGCGTAGAGTATATTTTTGGCTTGTGGAATTACTTACAGTCTTTTGATTCACTTTATTTGATTATTTATTGGCGTTCTATTTGGATTGCTGCGCTAACTACAATTATTTGTTTATTTATAAGCTACCCGGTAGCTTACTTTATCGCCTTAAAAGCTAAAAAACAATGGAAAGGTGTTTTGCTAATTTTGGCCGTTGTGCCATTTTGGACAAGTTTTTTAATTCGTACTTATGCTTGGATGATGCTGCTACGTACAGAAGGATTACTTAATACTTTCCTGATAAACCTTCATATTATTGATGCTCCTCTAAAGATGCTTTACACAGATTGGGCGGTGTTAATTGGGCTAATTTATGGAGAATTGCCGTTTATGATTTTGCCGCTTTATGCCTCGCTAGAAAAATTGGACACCAAATTACTAGAAGCAGCAATGGATTTAGGAGCAAACCGACTAGCTACTTTTCTAAAAGTCACTGTACCACTTACTAAGGTAGGAATTATTACAGGTATTATTTTAGTCTTTATTCCCTCACTAGGTGCTTTTGTTACTCCTGATTTGTTAGGAGGTGCAAAGTCAATAATGATTGGCAATTTAATCCAAAATCAATTTGTCCAACGTAATCAACCCTTTGGCGCGTCGCTTTCCTTTTTATTAACTGCGCTAGTGCTAATACTGCTTTGGATAGGGCTTCGTGCAGGTATGAAAGTAGAGGAGAAATAACTTGCTAAAGCGCACAGAAAACTTATCTCTAAAAATTTTTTCTTCTCTAGTTTATTTATTTCTTTACACCCCCATCATAATTTTAGTCATTTTTTCTTTTAACCAATCTAAGCTAAATGTTGTGTGGCAAGGCTTTACTTTTAAGTGGTACATGGTCGCTTGGCAAGACGCTGCTGTTATTCAATCGGTAAGAGTTAGCTTGCTAGTAGCGTTACTTTCTACAGTATTTTCTACTGTTTTAGGGACATTGGCAGCACTAGCACTTTCACGTTATCAACTGCGCTTACGCGCACTTTATGACACGCTTTTTTATTTACCTGTAATTATTCCAGAAATAGTAATTGGTTTTGCTTCAGTAATATTTTTTGGTCTTATTGGCTTAAAACTTGGTTTGTCATCAATAGTTATCGGACACGTAGCTTTTAGCGTCTCTTATGTTGTGTTTGTTGTGCGAGCGCGTATTTCTGGGATGAATCAAACCTTAGAAGAAGCAGCAATGGATTTAGGAGCAAATGAGCTACAAACTTTCTTCCGTGTAACTCTTCCCCTGCTGATGCCGGGAATTATTTCTGCTGCTTTGCTGGTTTTTACTATTTCGCTGGATGATTATGTTATTACTAGCTTTGTTGCCGGAAGTAATGCTACTACATTGCCGCTACAAATTTATTCAATGGTTAAAACTGGCGTAACACCGGAAGTAAATGCTATTTCAAGTATCCTGCTAGTAGTAACCATAGTTTTAGTTTACTTATCCCACCAACTACAACAAGAACGCCCTCCACGATCAGCAGTAGCAATACTTGTAGTTGCAGGAAGTTTACTTGGTATGTTTGCTATTGGTGGAGCGACGGTTAGCAATCAAGAACGTCAACTTAACCTTTATATTTGGTCAAATTATGCTTCTGCTGAGATGTTAAAGGAATTTGAGCAACGCTATAATGCTAAAGTTCGTGTTGATCTTTATGATTCTAATGAAGCACTACTAGCCAAACTGCAAACAGGTTTAGTTGATTATGATCTAATAGTCCCTAGTGATTATATGGTCAGTATTTTAATTAAACAAAATTTATTACAACCTCTTGATAAAGATAGACTAAGTAATTTAGTAAACTTAGATTCAAGATTTTTGTCTTTGCCCTTTGATCCTGAAAACAAATATTCTATTCCCTATACTTGGGGGACAACTGGCATTGGCTATCGAAAAGATAAACTCAATAACGCTGTTATAGATAGCTGGTCAGCCCTTTGGGATGAGAAATATAGAGATCATATTTCAATGCTGGATGATGTGCGTGAGACATTTGGAGTAGGACTTAAACGCAAGGGATTATCATTAAATACAACAGATGCTAGCCAACTAGCAGAAACAGCGCGTTTATTAAAACAGCAAAAGCCTTTGGTCAAGGTTTATGATAGCGCGACATTTGCCGAGTTGCTGCTTTCTGGCGATGCCTGGCTAGCGCATGGCTATAGCGGTCAACTTGGTAAAGCAATGTCGGAAAATCCTAATATTGGTTATGCAATCCCTAAAGAAGGCGCGACTATTTGGACAGATAATATTTGTATTCCAAAAAACGCTCCTCATCCAGATTTAGCAACGCTGTTTATAAATTTTATTTTAGAGCCTCAAGTATCCGGTGAAAATACTAATATAACGGCTTACTCTACACCTAACAAAGCAGCAAAACAGTTTATCAAGCCAGAAATACTTAATAATCCTGCTCTTTTCCCACCAGATGAAAGCTTAAAAAATTGTGAATTTATTAAAGATGTTGGTTCAGCAATTCAAACCTATGATCGTTACTGGACGGAAATAAAATCTGATTAATCAATAAAATATGACAAATAATCGTAGTCTTGCAATTTTAATTTCTGGGCGCGGCTCAAATATGCTAGCTCTATTTGAAGCTATAAAGA
The DNA here is from genome assembly GCA_964492845.1 of uncultured Clostridia bacterium. GTDB lineage: Bacteria > Acidobacteriota > Blastocatellia > Chloracidobacteriales > JADJPF01 > JADJPF01. Next base: position 88,384 of record CAZBMZ010000005.1, on the reverse strand, counting down.
CAGGTCGCTTACATGCAACAGTGGCAATAGTTATTAGCAACCGCGCAGATGCAGCAGGAATAAAGCTAGCCCAAGAACAAGGTTATCAGACCCTAATTGTTCCAAGTAAAGGACTAACAAAAGCAGAGCATGAAGCAGAGTTAATTAGCCAATTAGAAAAATATAATCCTTCATTAATTTGTTTGGCTGGCTATATGAGAATACTTTCAGCCGAGTTTATACAAAAATTTCCTAATCAAATCCTAAATATTCATCCATCCTTGTTACCTGCATTTCCTGGGCTAGATGTACAACAACAAGCCATTGACTATGGGGTAAAATATTCTGGTTGCACAGTTCATTTTGTTGATGAAGGCTGTGATAGCGGGCCAATAATCGCCCAAGGCGTTGTAGAAGTGCTAGACACAGACGACAAAAACACTTTAGCAGCTAGAATTTTAGTTCAAGAACATAGAATTTATGCTGAGGCACTGGAATTTATCCTTAACGGCAATTGGAAGATTGTTGGACGACGTGTTATAAAAACCTAATTATTTTTTATTTTACTTTTTCATTCATTCTAGGAGTTGCAATTTATGGATAGAACATTTTTTGCGTTAGGTGCAATTTGTGCCTTTATCGCTGTTGCCGCTGGTGCTTTTGGTGCGCATGGCTTAAAGAGTAGAATTTCTGCTGAAATGCTTACTATTTTTGAGGTAGGCGTAAGATATCATATGTATCATGCCTTAGCACTTTTAGTAGTATCTTGGGCATATAGTCGTTGGCCTAGTTCGCTAGTTACTACTGGAGGCTGGCTATTTATCATTGGAATAATTTTATTTTCTGGCAGTCTTTATGCGTTAAGTTTGACAGGTATTCGCATTTTAGGAGCAATTACCCCTTTTGGAGGACTAGCTTTTTTGGCTGGGTGGTTTTGTTTATTTTGGGTAGCCTTAAAGAAGTAACTCTACAAAATCCGGCAAATTACTTATTTAGAAGCATTGTAAAGAGTTAGCAGGCAAACTATAATTGCCTTTCTAGCTATATTTTTACCATTACCCCAAGAAAAATAGGTAAAGCATTAAAAATAATTGAAATAGGAGAATATATACTATGAGCAATCCATTAGTAGAATTACAAAAACTGGGTCAAAGCATTTGGTATGATAATATCCGCAAAGCACTATTAGTTACTGGTGATTTACAAGCCAAAATTGGTTATGACATGAAGGGCATTACCTCCACCTTACAAGCTAAGATTGGTGGGGATGACCTGCGTGGTGTAACTTCTAACCCAACTATTTTTGAAAAAGCCATTATGGGTAGCACAGATTACAACGAACAGTTGAAAAAGCTGATTGCTACTGGAAAAGAAGTTAATGAAATTTATGAAGCATTAGTAATTGATGATATTAGACAAACTGCCGATCTGCTTTATCCCGTCTTTGTTCGCACTAATGAAATAGATGGTTATGTAAGTTTAGAAGTATCCCCAAAACTTGCACATGATACAGAAGGAACTATTACTGAAGCAAAACGCTTATTTAAAGAACTTAATCGTAGAAATGTAATGATTAAAGTACCTGCAACAGAAGCCGGTATCCCAGTAATTGAAGAATTGATTGCTTGTGGTATTAATGTCAACGTAACACTAATTTTTTCTATTAAATCCTATATAGATGTAGCAGAAGCACATATTAAAGGCTTAGAACGTCGTGCAGCAGAAGGAAACCCTGTTGATGATGTTGCCTCAGTAGCTAGTTTCTTTGTTAGCCGTGTTGACACTGCTGTAGATGGTAAGTTAAGAGAACGTATGCGCTTAACTACCGATGAAGCAGAAAAAGGCGAACTCACTGCATTACAAGGCAAAGCAGCTATTGCAAATGCTAAACTTGCTTATGCTAAATTTAAAGAAATCTATTATGGTGAACGGTTTGCGGCATTAAAAGAAAAAAATGCAAAGGTACAAAGACCTCTTTGGGCATCTACTGGTACAAAAGATCCTGCCTATTCAGATGTTTACTATTTAGAAGAGTTAATTGGTGCTGACACAGTAAACACTGTCCCACCAGCAACTTATAGTGCTTTTCGTGATCATGGTAAAGTACGCGGTGCTACCTTAGAAGAAGATCATGAAGGTGCGAGAGTAATTTTTGAGAAACTAGAAGCATTTGGTATCAGTTTGGCCGAAGTTACACATCAACTACAAGTTGAAGGTGTTAAATCATTTATGACATCTTTTGATACACTTTTTGCTTCACTTGAAGCTAAACGTGCTGCTGCTTTATCAGGAATTTTTGACCGCTTTACAGCTTCTTTAGGTTCAGGTGCTGAACGAGTAAGAGAAAGATTAAAGACAGCAGAAAAAGAAAAATGGGTTGAACGAATTTGGAAAAAAGATGCTAGCCTTTGGAAATCTGAAGCAGAACACCAAGCAATTATCAAAAATGCTTTAGGTTGGCTTACTGTTGCAAGCAAAGTTCATGAACATAGCCAAGAATTAGCCGATTTTGCTGGTAATATTCGTCGTGCTGGCTTTAAACACCTAATGCTACTTGGTATGGGTGGTTCTAGTCTGTGTGTTGAAGTCTTTAGACAAAGTTTTGGAAAAGTAGAAGGCTCACCTACTGTTTTAGTGCTTGATAGCACCGATCCATTAGCTGTTAAAGCTTTAGAAGATCAAATTAATGTAGCAGAAACCTTATTTGTAGTTTCTAGCAAATCTGGTAGCACTACTGAACCAAACGCCTTTTTCCAATATTTCTATGATAAAGTAAAAGCTGCAAAAGGTTCTCGTGCTGGAGAAAACTTTGTTGCTGTAACTGATCCTGGTACAAGTATGGAACAAAGAGCTAAAGACCATGATTTCCGTAGAATTTTCTTAAATCCTGCTGATATTGGTGGCCGTTATTCTGCACTTTCTTATTTTGGTATGGTGCCGGCTGCTGTACAAGGTTTTGATTTTGTTACTTTACTAGATCGTGCTGACCGAATTGCTCATGCTTGTGATAGCTGTGTACCTGTAGCAGAAAATCCAGGTGCTTATCTTGGTGCAATAATGGGTGAAATGGCTAAAGCTGGCCGTGATAAACTTACTATTGTAACAACCCCAGAACTTGCTTCTTTAGGTCTTTGGATTGAGCAATTAATTGCTGAAAGCACTGGTAAAGATGGACGAGGTATTTTACCTGTAGCTGGTGAGCCTTTAGGTAGCCCTTCTTCTTATGGCGATGATCGTCTTTTTGTTGCAATGAGCATTGGCGGTTCAATTAGTGCTGATGTTGATGCAAAATTAAAAGCTTTAGAAGACCAAGGTCATCCAGTCGTGCGCCATATCTTACACGATAAATTAGACTTAGGTGAACAATTCTTCTTATGGGAATTTGGAACTGCTTTTGCTGGTGCTGTTTTAGGAATTAATTCTTTTGATCAACCCAATGTTCAAGAAAGCAAAGACAACACCAAAGCTTTACTAGCTGAATATGCCCAAAATGGTAAATTACCAGAACAAACCGTTGCCGCTAGCGATGGTGGTTTAACAGTTTACTGTGATGATGAAACTAAAGCTCGTTTAAGTGCTAATGGTTCTACAGTTGCTGACATAGTTTCTGCACATTTACATCAAGCAAAAGCTGGTGATTATTGTGCTTTATTAGCTTATGTTAATGAAACTCCTGAGCATGACAACCTACTTCAAGAACTACGTACACATTTACGTGATGGCTTAAAGGTTGCAACTACAGTTGGTTATGGGCCAAGATTCCTCCACTCTACAGGCCAATTACATAAAGGTGGTAGCGATGCAGGAATGTTTATGCAAATTACCGCAGATGATGAAACCGATATGCCTGTTCCAGATGAAAGTTATACTTTTGCAGTCCTAAAAGCTGCTCAAGCATTAGGTGATTTCCAATCTCTTTCATCTAGAAATCGTCGCGCAATTCGCGTTCACTTAGGTAAAGATCGTCAAGCTGGACTAGAAAAATTACTTGGAATGGTTCGTCAAGCTATTCCACTAAAACGAAGTGCTGATGCTTAATTTTTAGCATTTGCTAAAGTTTTTAATAAAAGGCTGCTTTAAAGAGCAGCCTTTTATATTTGTGGATTGAAAAATTTTTTGATTTTAAGCTTTAGGATATGCCAAAATTCTCAGGAATTTATCTTTTAGCTCAAAATTTAACAACCTTTGTTAGAACCTTATAAAGCCATTGTGCATCTAAACCGCGACTTTTCTAACATATAAGATTTAAAGAAGATTTGTTGGGAGCAAGAAATGAAAATCACTAAAAACTTTATTAAAGCATTTTTTTTATCAATTCTATTAACTCAACTTGCCTTTGCCCAGGATTGGCCCCGTTTTCGTGGTGATGTGGCTTTAAGTGGACGCACTGAAACTAGAGTTGCTGCCAACAATATACCAACAAATTTTTTAGAGTCTCAATTAGGTAGTAGTCAAATACAGCCTTTAGTTGCTGATTTAGATAATGACAGCTTGCCAGAAATAATCTCACTGCAACAAGGTCGGCTTGTTGTTGCAAGTCAAGATGGGACGATTTTAATTAATAAATTTTTTGCTGTCACTGAAGTAGTATCTGTAACAAATTTGGATAACGATAATTCTGCCCCAGAAATTATTGCATTAGATACACTACAAAGAAATTTATTAGTGATAAATGCTGATGGTAATTTACGTTGGCAATTTCAATTTCCAGAATTTGCTACATTAGCTAGCATTTATATAAAGATTGCAGATGTTTCTGTAGACTTTCCTGGTAAAGAATTAGTTATTTTTCCTGATCATACTAAAACCCAACAAGATGCTAATGGTTACTTTTTTTCTAGCGAAGGATTTTTATATAGCAAGCCTGTAGTTTCTCACCTTTTTGGTGGACAACTTAATTTTCCACAAATTGCAATTAGCGATATTGATAATGATGGAACACAAGAAATTGTTGTTGTAGGCCGCCCTAGATTAATGGTTTTTGCTGGTAACGGCCAATTAAAACAACAATTAGATTTTCGTGAAGGTGACCCAGAAGGCCGACATTATGGATTGCTAACTTTAGCTGATGTTAATGGTGATAATACTTTGGAAGCAGTAATAATTGCTGATGATATTCCAGCTTTGGCCGATAATAACAAAGCCTCTGCAATCACTGTTTTACAACTTACTCCTTTTGTTAAGCGTTTATGGGGAACGACTTTCCCACTGCCACAAGTTTTACGCGCTCCAATCAAAGCAGTGCAAGATCTGGATAGAGATGGACGCAGTGAAATAGTTGTTAATGTTTGGGATGGAGCAACACAGCAAACCCGAATTTATCGCGGCGATGGCGACCCAATTAACTTAGGTCAACCAATGCTGCTAGCCTCAATTCCTAGTGCTTATGTTTGGGATTTAGCAGACTTAAATAATGATGGGACAGCAGAATTTTTAGCTAGCATAGAGTCTGTTTCTAATCCAACTTTAACATTAAATTCAGCATTAAAACTCTATCGTCCTACCATAGTTGGAAATACTTACAAATTTGTTGCTTCTGGTAAGTCTATTATTGCTAGTTATTTGCTAAATCGTCCTAATATGGCAGGTGATGAATTTATTAGCATCGGTAGTTCTGATCAATCTCGAAGTAAAGCTTTAATTTTAGCTACTCCTCTACCACGTTTTCTTACTTATTCAAATGGTGCTACAGGTGGTGTTAACTTCCAAGAAAGATTTCTTGTTATGGAAGATGATGTTTTACAGAAAAAATTAAAAGTTAAAGCAGATTTAGATATTCCTCGCCCCGGTATTATCAGATCAATTTTAAGTACTGCCTTAAATAATGAAAAATTTTTAATTAACTTAGAGTCATCAGGCCAACTAACTGGAGATTTATCTATTTATCAACGCAGCCGCAACCGTTTACGCTTAGTCGCTGGCCCTGTCCAAGTTGGATCTGCCTTTAGTACTCAAGTAAGAGTTGCAAACCTAGATGAAGATCGCTCAAATGAAATTTTAGTACGCTCTTCTGGTGGTCGAATTTTAGTTTTATCTTTAGATGAGCAAAATAATAGTTTAATTCCTATTACTTCTTTTCTAGGAACTACAGCCCCAATTATTCAAGCCCTAGATGGAAACAATAAAAGCCGTCCACAAATTATTACAACCGTTAATGATAATGGTAGGCTAAGACTTGTTGTTTATAACACACAAGGCACAATAGCAACCAGAAATTTCCAAGTTGTAGAACGTTTTGGAACTACTTTTCCTGACATTTCTGCAAATACAGAGGTTACAATTACAACAGGCTGGTTTTCTGGTATACCTAATAGAATAGATATTTTTCTTGCTAGTCCAAGAGGTCGTAGCATTATGCTTTCTGGCATAAATGGTAACATTGTCTGGACACGTTCAGATGTCTTTACCTTTGGTAATCATGTTTCTGTAAGAGATTCTAACCAAGATGGAAAAGATGATATCTACATTGTTTCTAATAACTTATATCGTATTCTTAATGGTGGTTTAGGTAATGAACTAGTTGGCCCAATTAATGTTGCAAGTTTTGGAGGTGATTTTAACTCCACACCCATTTTATCGGGGAATGGAGAAGTTTTATTAGTTGGCCCAGCAACAGTAGTAAAAATAACTGATCAAGGAAAACTACTTTGGAATTTCTCTAAAACTATTGATGGTAAACCTTCTCAACGTCAAGCTAGCAATTTATTGATGGGATTAGCTAAAACTAGCGATAAAGGAAGCTTTGACATAATTGGCGGTAATTATGGAGAAAATGACGCTTTTTATACTTATGATTACTTTACCGGGCTACTAAAACTAAAAACTCCTTATCAACCTATTACAGATATTGTTTCAATTGACCTAGATCTTAACGGTCAAGATGAATTTGTTTTTGGTACTGCTAATGGTCAAGTTGTAGCCATCAATTCACAAGATGGAACATTAGTTTGGTCAATTCAACTAGATTCTTTCCCTAGCGACCCAATTATTGCTGTAGTTGGTGAATCTAGAAAACCAATGTTACTTTTTGCTCCCGGTAATGGGACACTGCGCCTTTATCAAATAGGTATTAATTAATTTATGGCTCTTTTCGTGCGATCTTGGCACTCACGTACCAAGCTAAAGGTTGTGTCGTCCCTGTTGGGACTTAAGAATAAAGCCAAAAATCTTATCTTGCTTATTAGAATGCAAAAAGACTAAAATTCTATATTCTAAAAACAACTTAGTTAAACTTCTGGTATTTTTAAGTTATTTTCCTTAACTATAATTTATGTCTAGCTCTGATAGAGAAGTAAAAAATACATATTTAGAACAGATAGAAGCGCGTCAACAAAAATTAGAACAAGATTTAAAGGTGCAAGCACATCAATCAACACCTGCACCAGCAGCTAGAATGATGCGTGCTGCTGTTACACCTAATCGCTCACAAACCGTCAGTTCTGCTATGGATGTAAGAATCACAGGTTTTTGGCGGTGGAAAACGGTTATTGTTCCGCCTAATGCCTATGTTATTCATACTCGACGAGGCTATAAAGAACCGCTTCATTTAGGTTTAGGAACTTCATTTTCATTTAATCCTTATACAGATTCTTTTATTGTTGTACCTTCTACAATGCAAACTATTTTGATAAATGCTCATTGTATTTGTAGAGAATTACAAGGCTTAGTCGTTCAAGGCTATGTTCAATGGATTATTGGCGATTTTGCTACTGCTTATAAAAAACTTGATTTTAGCGATACTTCAGACCCAATGCGAGTTGTAAATATTCAACTGCGCGAACAAGCCGAAGCAGCAATTAAAGACAAAGTTGCTACTATGAGTATTGATGAAGTGCTTTCTGATAAACAACCTATTATCCAAGAATTAACTGCTAGATTAAGAGAAGTTGCTGAGGGTGAAGGAGGTAGCAGTAAAGGCTTAGGTTTAAGTATTGTCACAGTTCAAATTAAAGAAGCTGTAGTTAGTTCTGCTAAGTTGTGGGAAAACCTACAAAAACCTTTTCGTGCTGAACGTCAACAAGTGGCACGACTTGCCGAATTAAATGCAGAATCTATTATTCAATCGCGCGAAATGGAACATGACCGAGTTAGAACAACTAACCAATTACAAAGCGAAAGTGAAATAAATAAACTTCGTGCAGAAAAAGAAGCAGAAAGTTTTGATCGTGAACAAATAGAAAAATCTCGCCGCCAACAAAAAGAACAAGAACTATTGCGCCAAATTATGGTTGAGCAAACTGTTACAGCAAAACAAGAACAAGAAGAAAAACGCTTGTTAGAAGAAGTAACACTAAAAAATAATTTAGCTTTAGAAACTGCTCGAATGGAAGCTAAATATGAGGAATTTCTTAAACAAAATGCCTTGCGTATTGCTCAAGTAGCCAAAGAAATAGAATCAGCTAATGCAATTGCTGAATTTGACCAAGTACAGCTAGAAAAACAGTCTCAACTTGCTAAATTAAAAGCATCCGAAGAAATAGCCGAAAAAACTATAACTATGAAAGGAGAGCTTGATTTACAAGAAATTTTACGCCAATCAAATAACCGTCAAACCGAAATAGAAATAGCGTTTGAATCGTCTCGCCAAAAAATACTTAATAGCATTTCTGAAAATCATTTAGGAACACAATTAATTGATGCTTTGCCATCCATAGTAGAAAAATTACCTAAACCAAATGAATTAAAATCTATTTCTATTGGTGGGGATTCTCAACCTATTCATAATTTGTCTAATTTGATGGCTCAATTAATGGCAATAGTCAGCATATTTAGCAAAAATAATGGTGCTATTTCTGAAGAAAAAGCGGTTAATAATGTGGAAAAGAAAACAAGTAGTAATGAAAATAGTTAAAACTTTATAGTCTGTAAAAAAGATTTTTGAATTTTTATAATGTTGATTATAAACAGGTTATAGCAAAAACTATAAGGCTACACTGAGTCAAAAATCTATTCCCTTAAGTTATATTGCTAAACAGTTAAATACATTATTAACCAAATATATCTTGATTTTATTCCTAAGCATAAGTAGAGTATAGTTTCTAAAAGTAAAAATCTCCAAATCTACTCAAAATTACATTATTTAAAGTCAGTAGAAATTTAATTATGTCCAATACATTAATTCCTTTACAAAGACGTAAGTTTGCTCAAACTACGCGCCAAGATGGTTGGTGGATTCAACCCTTAGCAATATTCTTAGGTTTATCTGCTTTTATTGTTTACGCTAATTGGGCAGCTTTCCAGGGGGAACATTATCACTGGGGGCCATATTTATCACCCTTTTATTCTCCAGAACTCTTTGGAGATTCTCCACACAGTATGCTTGGCCCTAGACCAAGTTGGTTGCCAGCCTGGGTTTCTCCTGCACTGCTTATTTTATGGGCACCAGCAGGTTTTCGCTTAACTTGTTATTACTATCGTGGAGCTTATTACAAATCTTTTTGGGGCGATCCTCCAGCCTGTGCTGTTGGAGAATTAAGAAATGGATATAGAGGAGAAAATAAACTTCCTCTAATTATGCAAAATCTTCACCGTTATTTTCTTTACCTAGCCCTTATATTTCTTGTCTTGCTTGCATATGATGCTTGGAAAGGAATGTGGTTTAAGGATGCTCTAACAGGCCAAGTTTCTTTTGGTATTGGTATAGGAACATTAGTATTAATAGTAAATGTTTGTTTGCTTGGTGGCTATACATTAGGCTGTCATTCTTTGCGTCATCTAGTTGGTGGAAGATTAGATGAAATGTCAAACTCGCCTGTTTGTCAAAAAGCTTATAAATGTGTTAGCTGCTTTAATGGTCGGCATATGTTGTTTGCTTGGATGAGTTTAGTTTGGGTAGCTTTTTCAGATGTTTATATTAGGTTATGTTCGATGGGTGTTTTGTCAGATTGGAGAATATTTTAATGGTTGAATGTCAAAGATATAAACATGATGTATTAGTTGTTGGGGCTGGTGGAGCAGGTTTGCGGGCTGCTATTGAAGCGGCTAATGCTGGTGTATCAGTGGGGCTTATTTGTAAATCTCTACTTGGCAAAGCTCATACAGTAATGGCTGAAGGTGGGGTTGCTGCTGCTTTAGCTAATGTAGATGATCGTGATAGCTGGAAAGTACATTTTGCAGATACTATGCGCGGTGGTCAATATGTTAATAACTGGCGTATGGCTGAACTTCATGCTAAAGAAGCCCCTGATAGAGTCCGTGAACTAGAAGCTTGGGGAGCAGTATTTGACCGTACTAAAGAGGGAAAGATCTTACAACGAAACTTTGGTGGTCATAAGTATCCTCGTCTTGCTCACGTTGGCGACCGCACTGGATTAGAAATAATTCGTACCCTTCAAGACCATGCTATTTATCTAGGAATTGATGTACATATGGAATTTACCATTGTTAGCCTACTTAAAGATGGTCAAAGAGTTGTTGGAATTTTTGGTTATGATCGGGAAAAAGGCCGTTTTAAGATATTTCAGGCTAAAGCAATTGTTTTTGCCACAGGAGGCATAGGTAAAGCTTATAGAATTACTAGTAATAGCTGGGAGTCTACAGGCGATGGACACGCACTTGCATATCAAGCAGGTGCAGAGCTTATAGATATGGAGTTTGTTCAGTTTCACCCTACAGGTATGGTTTGGCCGCCTAGCGTTCAAGGTATTCTAGTTACTGAAGGTGTACGTGGTGAAGGCGGCATACTGCGTAATAAAGATGGAAAGCGTTTTATGTTTGATGACATCCCAGATGTTTATAAAAATCAAACTGCTGACAATCCAGAAGAAGGATGGCGTTATACTCAAGGCGATAAAAATGCTCGTCGTCCCCCCGAATTACTTACTCGTGATCACGTTGCACGTTGCATTGTTAGGGAAATAAAAGATGGCAGAGGAAGCCCGCATGGAGGCGTGTTTTTAGATATAGCTTGGATTAAAGAAAAACTTCCAAATGCTGCTGAACATATTAAGCGAAAACTCCCAAGTATGTACCATCAGTTTAAGCAATTAGCTGATATAGATATTACTAAAGAGGCTATGGAAATAGGGCCAACTACCCATTATATAATGGGCGGTATACGGGTTAATGCTGATACACAAATGTCTAATCTTCCAGGCTTTTTTGCCGCTGGTGAATGTGCTGCTGGCATTAATGGAGCTAACCGTTTAGGAGGTAACTCTTTATCTGACATAATAGTTTTTGGTAAACGTGCTGGTGAATATGCAGCAAAATTTGCTAAGGAAAATCCAGATGGAAATATTAATGAAAAAGAAGTTGATGAAATAGCTAAAGAAGTTCTTCAACCTTTTGAAAGAAGTAGCGGAGAAAATCCATTCCAAATACAACGCGATCTCCAAGCAACTATGCAAGATCTAGTAGGTATTGTACGAACAGAAAAAGAAATGCTATTAGCACTAGAAAAAATCCAAGAACTAAAAGAGCGAACAAAAAAAATAAGTGTTTCTGGAAACCGTGAATATAATCCTTCCTGGCATACAACACTAGACTTAAATAACTTACTTGTAGTTTCTGAGGCTATTACCCGTTCAGCACTAGAGCGTAAGGAAAGTCGGGGAGGACATTTCCGAGATGACTATCCGAAAAAGGATGAGGCTTTTAGTAAATGCAATGTTGTATCTAAAAAAGATACAAGTGGAAAAATGCAGATTGTTAATCTACCAATACCCGAAATGCCACCAGAACTTAAACAAATTATAGAGGAGAACAAATAATGGCAAACGCAACTTTTAGGATCTGGCGGGGTAATAAAGAAGGCGGAAAATTTCAAGACTACACAACAGAAGTTTCTGAAGGTATGGTAGTTTTAGACGCTGTACTTAGGATTCAGGCTGAAAAAGCTAATGATTTAGCTGTACGTTGGAATTGCAAAGCTGGTAAATGTGGTTCTTGTTCTGCTGAAATTAACGGCATTCCTAAGCTTATGTGTATGACCCGTTTAAGCGAAATATCATTGGATATGCCTATTGTTATTGAGCCAATGCAAACTTTTCCTTCTATTAAAGATTTAGTTACAGATGTTTCTTGGAATTTTGAAGTAAAGAAAAAAATTAAAAAATTTAAGCCTAGAAAAGCGGATTTTCCAGATGGTAGTTGGAAAGTAGCCCAAGAAGACATCAACAGAGTACAGGAATTTAGAAAATGTATTGAGTGTTTCTTATGTCAAGATGTTTGCCATGTCTTACGAGATCATCATTTACATAAAGAATTTATTGGCCCTAGATTTTTTGTCTATTCAGCTAATCTAGAAATGAATCCTATCGACACAGAAGATAGACTTGAACAACTAAAAGAAACTCAAGGTATAGGCTACTGTAATATTACTAAATGCTGTACTAAAGTTTGTCCTGAAAGTATAACTATTACAGATAATGCAATAATTCCACTTAAGGAAAGAGTAGTAGATGAATTCTATGATCCTATTAAAAAGCTTGTTAAGCTTTTTAGAGGAAAAAAATAGCTTTATTGCTTAGAAAGTAGGTGAGTAATGTTTGAGCTTAAATTGATAGCTAAAGAAGCCATTCCAAGATCTTTAGAAAAAGCAGAGCGTTATAGATTACTTAATGAGCCGGGACAAGCTGAAAGTATTTGTCAAGATATTCTACGCATTGATCCTGATAACCAACAAGCTCTTATTACACAACTTCTTGCTATAACTGACCAATTTGATGAAGGGATGAATATAAATCAAGCTAAACAAATACTTCCTAAGCTTAGTAGCGAATATGATAAATTCTACTATGCTGGAATCATCTATGAACGTAGGGCTAAAGTTGTTATTAAAAAAGGTAATCCAGGCTCTAAAGCTATAGCATATGATTGTTTACGTGAAGCTATGAATTTCTATGAAAAAGCTGAAGCTATTCACGCTACTGGAAATGAAGATGCTGTTTTGCGTTGGAATACTTGCGCACGAATTATTATTAGTAATCCAGACTTAGTACCAAAACCCGAAGAACGTTATGAATTACCTTTAGAGTAGTTTTAAAAATAGTCTATTTTCTTTACTAAATCACCAATTTTTATAGTTCCATTGTTGATAACTCTAGCATTGATGCCGCGCAGGTGAAGTTGTTTTCCTGTAGCGGAATTGACCCATTTAAGAGCATCTAGGCCAAAGCGTTTAGAAAATTTAGCACATCCATTATGAGGTTGGTTTGTAACTTCAATTATGGCGGAACCTAGAGCTAACTTAGTACCTGCCGGAAGATTTTCTTCACTTAAATCTAGGTCAATAAATAGTTGATCCCCTGCTAGCTGCCAACGCTCTTTGTCTTGTGCTATTAGTGAGATAGCACGAGCATTCATAATATTAAGCTGCATGTCAGGATGAGATGAACCGTCTTTAGTTCGAGAACTGCCACGAGTTTTCCAATTATCCCCAACTAACCCCTTGTTTATATCTAGTTCGCCTATTTCTAAGACTTCTCTAATATCAATTTCTGGTCGGCGAACAATCAATTCTAAAGTGCCTTTGTCTTTAGGCGATTTTTGAATTGTTTCTAACCCTTTATCAAGATCTTCTATAGTTAAATAGTTTGTTTCTAACATACTTATTTATTATCTTTTTTTATATCTTCTTGATTAGTTTCAATAACATTTTCTTGGGAAAAACTATATTGTTTTCCTTTATCTTTAATAAGGATTTTTGTATTTGGTTTTACTCCTCTATGTTGCCAAAAATTAGCCTCTTTAAATTTTTTATCATTTGTAATCTGATGAAAAATCTGCAAGTTTTTGTTAAATGTTTCAGCATTTTTCTTTAATTGCTCTATCTGCTGAGGTGTAGGAGGAATTGAAAAACTCATTTGTGGCAGCTTTACACTAATCTCTTTCATTCCTTGCATTCCCGTTATACCGTTGATGATTATTTCTCCATCTGTATCATCAACAGCTTCAGCAATTTCTTCAGGAACAATATAAGTACAAGAATCTTTTGCCTCTGTTTCTTTACGAGGAATTTTAGTCTTTGCTATTTTTTTAACTAGTTCTACTGTATTCATTAATGTATTTAGCGTCAAAACATCTTTCTTATAAAGCTCTTTTAAAGTATTAGGTTCTTTTTTTGAAGAAGTAGTTACTAAAAAATTACTTTCAAATTTTGCTAAGACTCCTCCTAGCCAAACTTTTTCTTCATTTTCTGGTAATTTACTCACTTCTTTTTTTAATATATTGATCTTTTTATTAATTGCTTTAGCTAACTCTCTATTATCGTTGCTTAACTCATTTATTTCTATTAAATCATCTATATTTGTAACTCCTGGGTCAAGCACAAGAACATTTTTTAAGTATGCTTCAGGTGGTGCAATTGCGGCTGGTGGTGGCGGTGGTATTGCAAGTTCAGTACTTTGGTTTACTGTTAAAACTCGTGATGGATTATCATGAATTAAAGCCGCTACTACTCCAATATTTAAGCCAACAGCTATAGCTAAAGCTGCCAAAATAGCAAATTTTTTGCGAGCTTTTAATTTTTCAGGTACAACAAGGTTTACTTGTTGTGTAGGTAAAATGTTTTGAGTTGCAGCTAAAGCCGCAACAGGCTGAGTAATTAAATTCTCTTTTTGCTCCGCAGTTGTAACATTTGCTGCCTTTAATGGTGATGAGGTTGTTTGAGCAACTGTTAGCTGTGGTGGTTGCTGTGTTTTATTTTTTAATAAAATTTCTGGCAATGTGTCGGCAGTTTCTTCCAAAACATTGCGACGAGGAGTATTTACAGTGATAAGAGTTTTATCATCTTTTTCAGATAAAGCTGTAAGTGCAACACTAAGTTTTGGATCAACAACACTTTGTAAAGCTGCCCGCATTTCAGCAGCAGAGCTAAAACGGCTAGTTACATCTTTTTGTAAAGCTTTTATTATTATTTGAGCTAGTTCTGTAGGAACATAACCAGGTAAAGAATCAGGATTTCGATGACCTATTGCCCCAATTAAAGCCATTATATCAGTATGTGGAAAAGGCAATCGCCCAGAAATCATTTGATAAAGAATTACGCCTGCTGACCAAAGATCAGATTCTACAGTACGTTCACCACTAAAAACTTCTGGTGCCATATAAGCAGGTGTTCCAGCAATCCCAACACTTTGCATACTGCTTTTTAAGACTCTAGCTAGGCCAAAGTCGGCCAATCTTGGAGTTTCACCATGAAGTAAGATATTTGCTGGTTTTAAGTCTCTATGAACAACTTTCTTGCTATGTAAATGCTCTAGTCCGCTTAAAATCCCCATTGTCATAGCTATTGCGGATTCCATAGAAGGAGCTATACCATTGTTTTTCTTAAGCCAAGTATCTAGTGAGCCATCTGGAGCATATTCACTAACAATAACTAGCTGATCATTATATTTATCAGCCTCAATAATGGGTAAGATATTTGGATGGTTTCCAAGTTTAGACCATAGCTGGGATTCTTTAGCAATTGCGGCTAAATCTGGCTCATCATCTAAAGCTAGCTTTATAGCTACTTGAGTAGTGGCAAAAGCACTGCGGCGTTCTGCCAGCCAAACTAATCCAAAAGCTCCTCTCCCAAGTTGACGTACTAAGGTATAAGGCCCTATTTGTTCTCCTATGTGCGGCATAGCTCAAACCCTCTATTTACTACTTATCTATTATCTAACTGTTATTTAATGGAGATTAGCAAAGTTTTGCGCTCCTAGTTTAACGCCATAGAAGATGATCCGTTTTAAAATTTTTCCTAAAAACCCCGGAATTTTTTCCAGGGAATTTTCCTTATACCATTCTTATAGAATTTCTACCGTTGGATTAATACATGTTTTTGGCATTAAAGCAGGCCAATAAGCAACAATTTCTTCTACTTTAGGCCGACCACCTGCAAAACCTGTTACCGTAGGTGGGCCGGTTAAAACCAGTGGTGCAAGTTCTTTTGTAAAACGCTCAATGGCTCCTTTATTGGATCCTCTAACCCCTATACGAAGTTGCACTTCTGCTATTTCGCTGCTTGGCTCGCCAGAAAGTTGTAGACCATGACAAGCGTCTACGCCAACAAATTCCGTTAATGTTTCGTCAAATTTTAGCCCTAAAGCCTCTAGTCTAGCGCGTAGGATGCGATCAGCCGCTTTTGCTTTCTTATAAGCATCGGGCCAAGCATAAACTAGCGATCCTACAGCCTTGTAGCCAGATTGATAGCTAATTGAAACCTTGTAAAGTTCTGTTGCTGGATAGCCTTTGATGCCATAAAACTTAACACGATCATCTCCTAAATCTTCTAAATGAATGGTTGTAAAATCTGCTACGCAATCAGGGGTAATATAACTTACAGGATCACCCATTTCATAAACAAGTTGTTCTTTAACAATGGCTGGTGTAATGCGTCCGCCGGTGTTTTGGTGTTTTGTAATTAAAAAAGTGCCATCCTCACTAGCTTCAATAATTGGATAGCCAACATTTTCAAGATCTGGGATTGTTTCCCAATCAACTTGACAATTCCCGCCTGTTGCTTGCGCTCCACATTCAATTGAATGACCTGCAATCGTTCCTGCTGCTAGTTTATCCCAATCATCTTCGGCCCAGCCAAACTCATAAATCATTGGTGCTAAAGTTAAGCCTGTATCAGTACATCGACCTGTTATTATTATTTGCGCACCTTGTTTTAAGGCATCTACTACAGGCCAAGCACCAAAGTAAACATTAGCACTCTGAATTTGTGATCGCACTGTGGAAAGGGGTTCGTCAGTGTCCATATTGCGTAGCTCAACATTACTGGCTAAAAGTTCATCTAGCTTATCCATAATGTCATCGCCTGCAACAATACCTATTTTTACCTTATCACCTAAACCTAGCTTATTAGCTACTGCTGCAACTGCTTCAGCACAACCACGCGGATTAACTCCGCCAGCATTAGCAATTACTTTGATATTTCGCTCCAGGCACTGAGGTAAAATTCTTTCCATTAATGGCACAAAGTCGCGGGCATATCCCATTTTTGGATCTCTAGTTCGTTGTTTTTGCATTATTGACATAGTAATTTCTGCTAAATAATCTAGCACTAAGTAATCAATATGTCCGCCTTCAACTTGACGTACAGGAGCTTCTAAAGAATCGCCCCAAAATCCTTGTCCATTAGCAATGCGAATTGTTTTCATAGATATTTACCTTAGTCTTATGAATAGTTTGTAGCCTAGGGAATAAATTAAAGTTTATTCCCTAGAAATAAAAATTTTATTTTCCGGTAAAAACAGCTTTACGTTTTTCAAGGAAAGCTTTTACACCTTCTTCTTTGTCTGCACTAGAAAAACATAGAGCAAAGAGATCAATTTCTTGGTCTAAGCCTTCGCGTAGATTCATACGAGAAGCATTTTTTACAGCTTCTTTACCCATTTGTAAGGCTACTGGGCTTTTTTCTGCAATTTTACGAGCCATTTTCATTGTAAATTCTTCTAGTTCAGCTTGTGGAACAACATGATTTACTAAGCCAATAGCTTTAGCTTCATTAGCATCAATCATATCGCCAGTTAAAATCATTTCCATAGCTTTACCTTCGCCTACTAAACGGGTTAAGCGTTGTGTACCACCGCCGCCAGGGATAATTCCTAAATTAATTTCTGGTTGACCAAATTTTGCATTATCGGACGCGATTCTAATATCACAACTTAAAGCAGCTTCACAACCACCACCTAAGCAAAAGCCATTAATCATAGCAATTACAGGTTTAGGAAATTCTGAGAAAGAATCAAACATACGTGTGGCACGCATTACGGCGCGTTGATCAAGTGCGGTGCGGCCTTCAAACTCACTAATATCAGCACCAGCAATAAAAGCTTTGTCCCCAGTACCAGTAAAAACGACTACTCGGACATCTGCATTTTTTCCAAGTTCTGCAAGTGCAGAAAGGATTTCTTCACGAGTAGGAATATTTAGAGCATTAAGTTTTTTGGGACGATTGACTCGAATAATCCCGATTTGGTCTTGAATTTCTAAAATAATATTTTCGTACATTAAAACTTCTCCATAAAATCAAATTTGTAAATTATTTATTTAATTACCATTTATAAAAGCCTTCTCCAGACTTTTTACCTAATTTTCCTTCAGCGACTTTTTGACGCAAAATTTCAGGAGCGTGAAAAACTTCACTCCTTAAAGTAGAATATAAATAATCAGCAATACTTAAGCGAATATCTAGCCCAACTAAATCAGTAAGTTTTAGTGGCCCCATTGGGTGGTTATAGCCAAGTTCCATTGCTTTATCAATATCTGCGGCAGTAGCAACGCCTTGTTCTAGCATTCTCATAGCTTCAAGCCCTAGAGTAATACCTAAGCGACTAGAAGCAAAACCAGGGCTATCTTTTACTAAAATTGGTTCTTTGCCTAGACGACGGCTAATTTCTAAAACTGTGTCAATGGTTTCCTTAGAAGTTTCTTCTGTATGAACAACTTCCAGAAGTTTCATAATATGAACAGGATTAAAAAAGTGCATTCCTAGGACTAGTTGAGGTCGTTTTGTTGCGACTGCAATTTCTTTTATGCTTAAAGAAGATGTGTTGGTAGCAAGTATTGTGCTAGGACTAGAAAGTTCGTCTAGCTGAGAAAAAATACTTCTTTTTAGGTCTAAAGACTCTGGAACGGCTTCAATTACTAGGTTTGATGGTTTTGCTGCTACAGCTAAATCTGTTGTGACAGTTAATTTAGCTAAAGCTTGATCTCTAGCCTCAGCCGTGACTTTACCTTTTTCTACACCTTTATCAAGGTTGTTTTTAATGCTATTAAACCCGCGTGTAACAAATTCCTCTTTGATATCATATAAAAACACTTGATAGCCAGCCATTGCAGCTACTTGGGCAATTCCATGTCCCATTGTGCCGGCTCCTAATACACTAATAACTTCAATCATAACTTTTTCCTTAATTAATCAAATTTACAAGCATAAAGTGCTTCTAAAAAAGGGTCACAAGCTCGTGAGCTTTTTACCAGGCGAATTGCTGTTTCTAGGTCATAACCAAGGTAACGATAAAGATAACCTATTGCTACCGTAGGGGAACGGTTAACCCCTGCTGTACAATGAAGATAAATTATGTGGCCTAGACGAGCAAATTCATCAACAATTGCTGTAGATTCTGGTAATTTGTCCCTTAAATCCTCAAGTTCAAAATCTCTAATAGGATAGCGTTTTGCTTCAATATTACAATGCAAGTAATATTGCTCTATTTTAGGCCAATCAACACGATACCATTCAAAGTCATCATCTGTTTGTAGATTAACTACAGCACTAACTCGCGCCTCACGAACTAAGCGATCAACATCATCAAAAGTTTTTGGGACAGTACCAACATAGAGATTAGGCAAAATTCTATTAAAATTTATTGCCATAAATAGTAATCCTTACTTAAATTGCGGTTCGCGTCGTTGTAAAAATGCTTGTATTCCCTCTTTAGCATCTTCTGACTTAAAGCATTCTGTTTGTGCAGCAGTTTCATAGTCAAGCATTGAGTCTAAATTTTGCTCAATACCTTGATAAATTGCTCGTTTTGCCAGTGCTAAAGCTTTTTGGGGTCGAGTTACTAATTTTTCTAGTAGCGCAAGGGTAGTTGTTTTTAGTTCTGCGTCTGCTACAACCTGATTAACTAAGCCTATTCTATAAGCAGTTTGAGCATCAATTACATCGCCTGTAAAAATCATTTCACAAGCGCGGGCTGTACCAATCAAACGAGGCAAAAAAAACGTGCCACCCCAATCAGGATGTAAGCCTATTTTAATAAAAGCTTGGCTAAAACGTGCTGACTCGCCTGCAATCCGAATATCGCTTGCAAGTGCAAGATTTAAGCCTGCTCCAGCAGCAACTCCATTGATCATTGCCACTACAGGTTTTTCTAAACTTCGTACTTTAGTAACAATTTGACGACCACTTGAGAGAAGTTTTTCAAAGCTAGCTACATCATCATTTTCCTGCAAGCTAGCCATATAATTTATATCACCACCTGCACAAAAACCTTTTCCTGCTCCAGTTATACAAATTGCTCTTACTTCAAAGTCTGCTTCTGCATCTGTTAAAGCAGCTAAAATTTCCTCTCGTGCCGTTCCAACCAAGGCATTTAGCTTGTCAGGACGATTTAGAGTTAGCCAGGCTACTTTGTTTTCTTTTACTAAAGTGATGTTTTCCATTAATTTATAATACATGGGATTTGCTTTATAACTTATTGAAAATAAAAAAGCATTTTATTTCTTTAGCCCTGTAGGGGCTACTGATAATAGACCTGCCCTTTAGGGCTGGGCTAATCTATTTTCCTTGAAAATTTGCTTTGCGTTTTTCTACATAGGCAGATAAGCCTTCTTTAGAGTCTTCGCTAGTAAATAAACGTTGTTGGAGTTCTCTTTCAAGTGATAAGCCTTCGGTAAAGCTCATTTCTAGCCCCGATTGAGCAGCACGTTTAATTAAGCCTACGGCTTTGCTAGCTCGATTAGGAGGCGTAAATTGTGCAGCATAAGCTAAAGCTTTTTCAGAAAAGTTTTCACTGTCCCAAACTTCATTAACTAGGCCAAAGCTTAAAGCCTCGTCAAAATCCATTGTCCGACCTGTTGCCATCAGTTCAATAGCCTTAGATTTACCAACTAAGCGGGCTAAACGTTGTGTGCCACCTGTACCAGGTAAAACCCCTAGGTTAACTTCTGGGAGTCCAATTTTACCGCCTCCACGTCGAGCAACACGAATATCTGCCGCCAATGCAACTTCTAGCCCTCCACCAACGCAATGACCATTTAAGACAGCAATTACTAATTTTGGGGTTTGTTCAAGTCGGTTTAAGGTTTCATTAGCATGTAAGCAAAAATAATACTTAAATTCCGGCGTAACTTCCGTTAGCATACGGATATTTGCCCCAGCACAGAAAAATTTTTCTCCCGCGCCTCTAAGCAAGATGACATGGACATTTTCATCCATTCTAGCTTGTAAAATCGCGCTATCTAACTGCTGCATCATTTCATAACTATAAGTATTTGCAGGAGGATCATTAAGTTGAATAATTGCAATGCCTTTATCAACACAATATTCAATAAGACGGGCTTGTTCAGACTTGTTTTCTGACATAAACTCTCCAGCTAAAAAATATAAATACTAGGAAAATATAAGAAATGCCTAGCCTATATTAGCCAAATATCATTGTCAACCGCCTTGAGCAAGATCTAAACTAACCATTTACTTGAATTTAGCCGTTAGAAAAACTTATAAAAATCTAAAGGATCTCTGGCACAACTATGTTAAAACTTTTCAATACCCTCTCACGTCAGCAAGAAGAATTTCAGCCCCAAGAAAGTAATTTTGTCAAAATGTATAACTGTGGCCCTACGGTTTATGACTTTGCCCACATAGGCAATTTTCGCACATTCCTTTTTGTTGATGTTTTGCGGCGTTATTTGAAATATAAAGGTTATCAGCTTTTGCATGTAATGAATATTACTGATATTGATGATAAAACAATTAAACGTGCTAATGAGCGAGGACTTTCATTACAAGAACATACTAAAGAATTTACCAACAAATTTTTAGAAGATTTTGACACTCTAGGGGCCCAGCGACCAGAAAAAATTGTTGTTGCAACTGAACATATTGACGACATGATAGAGCTAATTAAACACCTAGATAAAAATGGGTTAATTTACGTTAGCGAAGGGTCGGTTTATTATCGAATTTCTGCTTTTGACAGTTATGGAAGGCTTTCAGGGGCAAAGCTTTCAGGAAATATTGCTGGAAAACGTGTCAATGTAGATGAGTATGACAAAGAAGACGCACGAGATTTTGTACTTTGGAAGTCAGCTAAGGCGGATGAACCTAGCTGGCCTACTCCTTATGGTGAAGGTCGTCCGGGCTGGCATTTAGAATGCTCTGCAATGTCAATGCGTTATTTAGGGGAAAGTTTTGACCTACATTGTGGAG
This sequence comes from uncultured Clostridia bacterium, assembly GCA_964492845.1. Classification (GTDB taxonomy): domain Bacteria; phylum Acidobacteriota; class Blastocatellia; order Chloracidobacteriales; family JADJPF01; genus JADJPF01. The sequence continues at coordinate 66,531 of CAZBMZ010000005.1, read as the reverse complement.
GTGTAGATTTAATCTTCCCTCATCATGAAAATGAAATTGCTCAAAGCGAAGGTGCAACGGGCAAGCCTTTTGTTAAATATTGGGTACATTCAGAACATTTAATGATTGATGGACAAAAAATGTCCAAGCGTGAAAACCGCTTTTTTACCATTAGAGATTTAACTGAACAAGGTTTTGAGCCTTTAGCTATTCGTTATTCGCTAATTTCTGTTTCCTACCGTAAACAGCTTAATTTTACTTTAGAGGGACTAAGAGGCGATGAAATTCGAGTTAAAAAACTCCAGGATTTTCAGCGTAGACTCCATAAAGCTAATTGCTCACCTGGGTCATCTTCAGAAGTTAGTTATGCAATAAAAAAAGCTCGTCAAGAATTTGAAGCAGCAATGGACGACGATCTAAACACTTCTTCAGCACTAGCAGCAGTAGCAATTTTTGAAAGCGAAATAAATAAAGCTATTGCATCAGAAAGCTTGCTAACTGATGATAAACAAGCCGCTTTAGACTTTATTAGAGGTGTTGAGCAAGTTTTAGGAATTTTTGGCGAGTACAAAGAAGAAATCCTAGATAGCGATATTCAACAACTAATTGAGGAACGTTTAAGCGCGAGAAAAAATAAAAATTTTGCTCGTTCTGATGAAATCCGTAAATATTTAGCTGAAAAAGGAATAATCCTACAAGATACAAAAGATGGTACAGACTGGCGACGCGGCTAATAAAATTTTATCAATGCTTTGGAGTTAGCCTAAAATGCAACATTTTAATATAAAAACAAATCGTGAGGTTAAAGTCATTGAATGTAGTGCTTTAACCAAAGCAGGTTTTATAGCTGGTTTTAGCACTCGTCTTGGTGGTATTAGTCCATTACCAGAAAACGCGCTAAATTTAGCTCTCTTTTCTGCTGATACTCAAGAAAATGTAGAAGAAAACCGAGAACGTTTTTTATCTGCCTTAAAATTAAATGTTGCAACAGATCAAAACTATGAAATCATTACAGCTAAACAAGTTCACTCGGCTGATAGCAGTTTAGTAACAAGTTTGTCAAAAGCTAAACAAACCCCTATGACTTGTGACGCACTACTTACTAATGAAAAAAATATTTTGCTAGGGATACAAACGGCTGATTGTCTACCTGTGCTGGTAGCAGACCCTAAAAACCAAGCAATAGTTGGTATTCATGCAGGTTGGCGAGGAACTTTAGCACGAATTGTAGAAAAAAGCGTTGAACAATTAGTTAAAAATTTTGGTAGTAATCCTAGTGATTGTCTAGCTGCAACTGGCCCAGCAATTGGACAATGTTGTTTTGAAGTTGGCCCAGAAGTTAAAGAAGCTTTTGAAACTGAATTTTCTTCTTATGGAAGTAAATTATTTAATAATCATCAACCTAATGGCAAATCACACATGGACTTACGCCTAGCCAACCAAGAACAGTTGCTTAGTTGTGGCCTTAAGTCAGACAATATCTTTATTTGGAATGATTGCACCCTTTGCAGAATGGATCTTTATTTTTCTTATCGTGGTGAAATTTCAAGGGGTGCTGTAGGTCGGTTGCTTTCAGTGATTGGATTAGCTTAAGATCATCATTTTTTGATAACAACTAAAAATATTTTGGGTGGTTAAACTTATGAACGTAGCAGACATAAAACAAGAAGCTCTTCGTGTGATAGAAGCTATTCTAGCTAACTTCCACCAAGAAAACCCTACCCTAACATTAACAGGATTAGCCTGTGAAATTGACCCAGGCGCAGCATCGCTTTACATCTCATTATGCGACTCAACCCAAAATAACCAAGAGGCAATAAGCAAATGGCCCCATTCATTAGATGAACAAGAAGTTAAAGGATTACGTCCTCCAGCTTGGTTTGACCAATACCATATTTTATTGTCACGCCACTATAAAGATCATGAAATTAGCTATGAACCCATCAAAGCTGCACTAACAATTATTCTTGATGGTATTGCTCAAAGCATTGCAGAACTAGAAAAAACTGGTCAACTTGCTAGAATTGGTTTTGCAAAAAACCCTATTTTATCCGTTTGGACAGAAGATGATGCTGATGATAGCGTAGGTAAAAATAGAATAGCAAAATACCTGCATCACCCTGCATAAAAATACAATCTTTACAAATACTTTTCTTTAATTTCTTCAATTAACATTATTTTCCATCATTTTTTAGCTTTAGACCTAGATTTCGTCTAGGTCTAAGTAGGTTGCTCAGTAACTGCTATCTGACATAAAATAGCCTTCCTTCCTAAATCTAAAGAGGAGATCATTTTAATGAGCCGAATAGAAAAAGTGTTAGCCCGTGAAATATTAGATTCTCGTGGAAACCCTACTGTGGAAGCAGAAGTAGAGTTAGATACTGGTTCTCATGGTCGTGCTGCCGTCCCTAGTGGTGCTTCAACTGGTGAAAATGAAGCTATTGAATTAAGAGATGGTGATAAGTCACGTTACTTAGGCAAAGGTGTAAGAAAAGCTGTTGACAACGTTAATAATAAAATTGCTCAAGCACTTTATGACCATGATGTCTTTGACCAAGCTGGTATTGATCAAGTTATGCTTGATTTAGATGGCACGAGTAATAAAGCAAACCTAGGTGCTAACGCGCTTTTAGCTGTATCCTTGGCGGCTGCCCGTGCTGCTGCTGCTGAACTAGCGATTCCGCTATACCGTTATTTAGGCGGCCCTGGTGCAAGAACTTTGCCTGTGCCAATGATGAATATTCTTAATGGTGGCGCACACGCAGATAACAACGTTGATTTTCAAGAATTTATGGTCTTACCTGTAGGAGCAAGTAGTTTCTCTGAAGCTCTACGTTGGGGAACAGAAGTTTTTCATGCTCTAAAATCAAGCTTAAAAAAACGTGGTTATGTAACTAGCGTTGGTGATGAAGGCGGTTTTGCCCCTAGTCTAAAATCTAATTTAGAAGCAATAGAAGTCATACTTGAAGCTATTAACGCAGCAGGCTTAAAGGCCGGTGAACAAATGGCTTTAGGCTTAGATGTGGCCTCTAGCGAATTTTACATTGATGGTAAGTATGTTTTCAAAAAATCAGATAAATCTGAGCGTTCTCCTAGTGAAATGGTAGAGTTTTATGCTGATTGGGTTCGTCAATACCCCATTATTTCTATTGAAGATGGAATGGCAGAAGGTGATTGGGATGGCTGGTCACTACTTACTAAAGAATTAGGCAAAAAAATCCAACTCGTTGGCGATGACCTTTTTGTAACTAACACTGAATATTTACAACGCGGTATTGCAACAAATGTTGCTAATTCAATCTTAGTTAAAGTTAATCAAATCGGTACTTTAACAGAAACTTTGGACACAGTAGAACTAGCTAAGGTAAATAATTATACAACAATTATTTCTCATCGTTCTGGCGAAACAGAAGACACTTTTATTGCTGACTTGGCTGTAGCACTTAACACAGGCCAAATTAAAACAGGATCTGCTAGTAGAACTGACAGAGTAGCTAAATATAATCAACTACTAAGAATTGAAGAAGAACTAGGAAAATCAGCTAAGTATTTAGGACATAAAGCCTTTTATAATTTAGCTAAGTAATTTAGTTTAGTTTTATGAGGAGAATAAATTTTATTCTCCTCTAAAGGTTTTAAAGACATTTTTTTGATATGAACATACTTGATATTGGTTGTGGTAAGCATAAAACTCCTGGTGCCATTGGGCTAGATTGTAACCCTAAAACAGATGCAGATGTAATTCATAACTTAGATGTTTTCCCTTACCCTTTTAAGGATAATGAGTTTGACGTAATAGTTGGTAATCAAGTAATTGAACATGTCCAAGATGTTTTAGCTGTGATGCGTGAACTTTACAGAATTGCTAAACCAGGAGCAATTATTAAACTAGATACTCCTCATTATACTGATGTTAGCTCATTTCGTGACCCTACACATAAACATCACTTTACTTGTGAATCATTTATGTATTTTACAGAAAAACGCCCAGAATTTGAGTTTTATAGCGATATAACAATGCGTAATCGTAAAATTTACGTTAGTTTGCTAAAACTTTGGCGTTTTTTAGGTATAGAATTTTTAGTTAATTGTGGCAATCGCTACCCTGCTTTAAGGTTTGTAAGACGTTTTTGGGAGTCTTATCTTTGTTATCTTATTCGGGGTAAAAACCTTTATTTTGAATTTGAAGTAATCAAATAATTATTTAAGGGGTAATATGAGACCTGTTGCACTAATTATTTTAGATGGTTGGGGTTATGAGACTCGCACAGAAGGTAATGCTATTTATTTAGCAAACAAACCTTACTGGGATCATATGTGGGAAACCTATGCACATTCTTTAATTATTCCATATGGACAAAGAGTTGGACTACCAGTTGGACAAATGGGAAATAGCGAGGTAGGACATCTAAATATGGGTGCAGGGCGAATTATTCGCATGGACATCTCCCGAATTGACCATGCAATAGAAACAGGAGAGTTTTTTACTAACCCTGTTTTAGTTGAAGCCTTAGAGCATACTCAAAAAACAGGCGGAGCATTGCATTTTATGGGCTTAATGTCCGATGGCGGAGTCCATAGCCTACAAACACATTTATATGAGCTAGTAAAAATGGCAAAAGATCATGGACTAAGTAAAGTATTTATACATGCTTTTACCGATGGTCGAGACACTGCTCCAGATAGCGCGGTAAGATATATTGCAGAATTACTTAGTAAGTTAGATGAAATAGGTGTTGGAAAACTAGCTTCTATTTGTGGTCGATATTATGCAATGGATCGTGATAAACGTTGGGAGCGTGTTGAGCAAGCTTATAAAATGATGGTAAATGGAGAAGGAAAACACGCTCAAGACCCAATTAAAGCAGTACAAGAATCTTATCAAGAACATGTTACAGATGAATTTATTAAGCCTACTGTAATAGTTGAGGAAAATGGCTCTCCCGTTGGAAAAATACAAGATGGTGATAGCGTAATATTTTTTAATTTCCGAGCAGACCGGGCCCGTGAAATTACCCGCGCATTAACACAAGCTGAGTTTAGCGATTTTGAGCGAGGCACTGCCCCTAAAATACATTATGTTTGTATGACTCAATATGATGCGACTTTCCCACTGCCAATAGCCTTCTCTCCTCAAACAGTCCATAACATACTAGCTGAAATATTTGCTGCTAATAATTTGCGTAATTTGCGAATTGCTGAGACAGAAAAATATGCTCATGTAACATTTTTCTTTAATGGTGGTGTAGAGCAAACTTTTCCTAGCGAAAGACGCATATTAATTCCCTCTCCAAAAGTTTCAACCTATGACTTAAAGCCTGAAATGAGCGCGTTAGCGGTTACTGACGCACTTTGTCATGAAATTATGCATGGTGGAGCAGATGTTTTTATCGTAAATTTTGCTAATGCTGATATGGTAGGCCATACCGGTATACTTGATGCAGCCGTTAAAGCGGTTGAAACGCTAGATAAATGTTTAGAGCGTATCATTGGAGCATTACTTAAAGTCGGCGGACGGGCAATTATTACAGCAGATCACGGTAATGCAGAAAAAATGATAGATTATGATACAGGTCAACCCTACACTGCACATACTATTACTAATGCAGTACCCTTAATATATGTTGACCCAGGTTTTCACGGTAAATTAAGAGAAAATGGAGCATTAGAAGACATTGCTCCTACATTACTAGGAATGTTAGGCGTTAGCCAGCCGGCTGATATGACTGGGCGCGACCTACGTTCATTAAATAAAGAGGTGTAGTTTTTATGAAAGTTGGTATTGTTGGGTTTGCTGGTTCAGGTAAAACCACTGTTTTTAATACATTAACAGGACTAAAAGCCGAAGTAGGCGGTTATGGCGGCAAAGATAAAGCTAATATTGGAATTATTAAAGTTCCTGATGTAAGAATTGAAGAGCTAGCAAAAATTTATAAACCTAAGAAAAAAGTTTTTGCAGAAATGAATTTTGTTGATGTAGCTGGCCCACAAGGTGAAGCGGCTAAATCTGGCTTAGACACCAAGCTAGTTGCAGAAATGCGTGAGGCAGATGCTTTAGTGCATGTAGTTCGTGGCTTTGAAAATCCTCTAATAGAGCAACCTGCCGATTTGCTAAGAGACATTAAAAATTTTGATATAGAGCTAATTTTGGCTGACTTAATTCCTTTAGAAAACCGCTTAGCAAAGATGAAAAAGGAAAAAGCTAACCCAAGGGAAAAAGAAATTGTTGAACAATGCAAAGCGGCTCTTGATGAAGAAAAACCCTTACGTTCATTAGACTTTTCTGCTGAAGAATGGCAAATGCTAGCAGGTTTTAGATTTTTAAGCCAAAAGCCTGTGATGTTACTAATAAATTTATCTGAAGACCAAATTGGTCAAGCAATTCCCTTAGAAGTTGAACAATATGCTAAAGATAACGGCTATAAACTAATTACTATGTGTGGTAGAGCAGAAATGGACATAGCCGAATTGCCTATTGAAGAACAAGGTGATTTCCTAAAAGATTTAGGCATTTCCGAACCTGCCCGAGATCTTTTTATTCGTAGTGCTTATGAACTTTTAGACCTAATTAGCTTTTTAACTTCAGGTGAAGATGAATGTCGCGCTTGGACAATTAGACGTGGAACTAATGCCCAACGTGCCGCAGGAAAAATTCACTCAGACATTGAGCGCGGTTTTATTCGTGCTGAAGTCGTTGCTTATCTAGATTTTATAGCTCTAGGTAGTGAAGCAAAATGTCGTGAAACAGGTAAATTACGCCTAGAAGGAAAAGAATATTTAGTTCAAGACGGCGATATTATTAACTTTAGATTTAATGTCTAATTTTTAAGTCTATGCAAGTAAATATCCGTGATGCAACAATTAAAGATATTAATTCAATTATTGTCATTACGGAAATTTACTATAAAGAAGACAACTATTCTTTTTCTAGCGAAAAATCGGCTAAAACCTTGGATTTATTAATCAACAATCCTACTTGGGGCAAGGTTTGGGTCATTGAAGAAAAAGAAGAAATTCAAGGCTATTTTATTGTTACACTTGGCTTTAGCCTTGAATATGGTGGTAGGGACGCATTTTTAGACGAGATTTATTTTTTGCCTGCCGTTAGGGGAAAAGGTCTTGGAAAAACTTGTGTCGAACTTGCTATAGAATGGTGTAAAAGCCAAGATGTCAAAGCCATTCACTTAGAAGTTGAGCAAAAAAGAGTTGCAGCAATAAAGCTTTATGAAAAAATGGGCTTTACCCTTCACGACCGCTTGTTAATGACTCGGTATATTTAATCTATAACCTTAATTGATTGGGAATATCCATCAACAAGTCTGGATTTATTTTTGTTGACCCAACCCCATAACCAGACAAATTCAATATAAAATCTTATTGCAGAATTTGCTGATTTAAAGTTGCTCGGAAAAATTTTAAGTTTCCTGGAAAAACTTCTGTCCAATTTTTCTCCTTTTTCCACCTTACAAATTAGAAGGAAATAGAAACTAAGGAGAAGTAGTTATGCTACCAAAGAAACTTATTACCAAAATCATTCTTACATCAATCATTCTAGTAATAACATTTTTTTCAACTATCAATACATTTAAGAGCAGTGCCGCAAGTTTTCAATCAGATAACAGTTCTGAAACAGAAATTTCTAATGTGGATGGAACAATACCAGACCAACTAGTATCTTGTGGAGCATCTGCAAATTTTTCTGGCATTACAAATGTGACAACTGCAAATATGAACAAAGATATTGCTGCTGGTGATTTTGATAGTGATGGTTTAACAGATCTTGTCACCGTTAGCGAAGAAGGAAACGCTTATTACATTTCTATAAAATCATCTGATGGTTCATATTCTTCACCAACGGCTTATTCCCTTCCTCATAATTCAACACCAACAGGTGTTTCAGTGGCTGACTTTAACCTTGATGGCAAGAAAGATCTTGTTATTACCAGAGGCGGCTCAAATTCTGCTCAAATCTTTATTGGTCAGGGTAATGGGCAATTTACAGCAGGTAATGTTATTGCTGTAGGAAGTGGTGTTCAGCATGTAGTTGTAGCCGATTTCAATAATGATGCTCGTCCTGACTTTGCCACCATTAACACTCAAAGCTTTACTGTAGCTATCAATAGCTCTAGCAGCCCTGGAACATTTACAACTAGCAATGTCTCAACTGGTGGCAACAGCCTTTATATCCTAGCTGGTGATTTTAATAGCGATAGTAAAGTTGATATTTTAGTTTCCAGAACTAATATTGACTATGTAAGACTTTATCCAGGAAATGGTAACGGTACATTTGGTACTGCTATATCAATAGCTGTAGGTGATCAGCCCTGGGGCGCGGCTTCAGGTGACTTTAATAAGGATGGTAAGCTTGATGTTGCTGTAGTAAATGAATCTTCTGATTCTGTTTCAATATTGTTAGGTACAGGTAGCGGTCTTTCAACCTCTCCAATCACATTTTCAACTGTAGAGGATCCAGTTGATATTACTGTAGGCGATTTCAACAATGATTCTAATCTTGATCTAGCCATAGCAGGTTATGATTCAAACACTGTACAAGTTCGCTTAGGTGATGGTGCTGGCAACTTCACAACAACAAGTAACTATGTGGTTGGCTCACAACCATTTTCAATCATAGTTGGCAAGTTCAATGGCGATGCCTCTCTAGATATTGCTACTGCTAATCACTCTGGAAAAAATATTTCCATCATTAAGAATAACTGTTGTACTCCATTTGTATTACAACCATCAGCAATAGACAATTCTATAGCAGGCAAATACTATACTCAGCCATTAATGGTTGAAGAAGGTGGAAAGTATACCTTTAAAGTATCGGCTGGTGCTTTGCCCCCAGGACTGCAATTGACAAATGATTATGCTGGAGCATTGCTTTCTGGTGTGGTAAATCAACCTGGTACTTACAACTTCACCATTACAGCATCAACTCCAGGTTGCACAAACAGTAGCAAGACCTATTCAATGGTAGTAGCTACCCCAACAAGCTCTTTTGGTTTTAATTATGGTCATTCCATCAATGCTGGCTCATTACCTCACACTACCATTACAGCAGACCTAAACCTTGATGGTATTCTTGACTTAGCAGTAGCAAACTATGGCAGTAATAATATAACAACATTTGCAGGTGATGGTCAGGGAGGCTTTACTCCTGATGAAACTGTAGTTACTGCTACTGGCCCAACTGCTTTAGCATTTGGCGATTTTAATGAGGACGGCGTTACTGACCTAGTAACAGCTAATGCTATTGGCAAAAATGTTTCAGTGCTTATCTGCAAATATCCAGACTATATCACTGGTGACGGGCCATATCCTTTCTATTATGCTCCTGCGGTTAACTATAGCGTAGGTAATGCAGCACAAGCAGTAGAAGTAGGTGACTTTAATCAAGATGGACATCAAGATCTAGCCGTAGCAGTTGATGGGAAAATAGTCCCATTCAACAACCAATATGCCTGTGTAAGAATTTTTAATGGACGTGGAGACGGCACATTTACTAGCGGCCCACGTATTGACATAACTCCAATTCTGCTAAACATTGAATCCTTAGCAGTTGGCGACTTCAACAAAGACGGTAAGCAAGATATTGCTACTGCAAACTTTAGCAATAACAATGTGACCATTTGCCTTGCTACCGGCCCTAATACCTTCTCTAAATCACTAGTAAATGTTGGGTCAGGCCCAAACAGTGTAGTAGTTGGTGACTTCAATAAGGATGGCAAGCAAGATATTGCTACTGCAAACTACAATTCAGCTAATGTTTCTATTGCTTTAGGAAATGGCAATGGCACATTTGCAACAGCTACCAGTATTGCACTAGGTGAAAGCACTCCATCTTCAGTAGCGTTAATGGAAATTAATAAAGATGGGAATGTTGACCTGTTAGTAACAAGCCCAACAAATGGAGTTGTGTTTATGCTATTAGGTACAGGAAATGGAAGCTTTAGTATTTTCCCATATCCAATGCTTCCACAAACATTGGGTGTACGTGCAACTACAATAGGCGATTTTGATGGCGATAATGTTGCTGATGTAGCAATCCCCACTGGCAATGGTAATAATGTAGAATTTGTTTTCTCTAAATTTTAACTAATAGTTTGATATTTAACTAATTCGCCGGAAAAAACTAGCGAGAGACAACCATAAAATTGTCTCTCGCTAGTTCTTGTCTAAGACGATATTTAATTAAATGTGTAATATTTTATTCATCAATTCCACCATCACAATAAACAACTTAACCAACAAGAATACGTAAGCCTAATAATTAAACATATAAGTAAGATTCTGCTGGAACGGCTCGAAATCAATTTATCACTATGATATGCTGGCAAGCTTTCTTAAAGCTAGTTGAACGAGGTTGATTTTAACTAACAATTTTCTATGGCAAAAAAAGCAAAAACATCTGCACAAAATGATTTAACTAATCAACAATACTTAGATTTTTACTATTACATGCGACTTACTCGCAGCCTTGAAGAACGTTTAACAATCCTATTTAAGCAAAATAAAGTAGTTGGTGGGCTTTATCGTAGCCTTGGACAAGAAGCTACGGCTGTTGGAAGTGCGTTTGCGTTAAGAGATGGCGATGTGTTAAGTCCATTAATTCGGGATATGGGCGCGTTACTGGTACGTGGAGCAAAACCCCGCGAAATTTTTATGCAATATATGGCAAGAGATGGCGAAGGAACGGCACGAGGTCGGGACTTAAACATTCATATTGCTGATATGCAGCGCGGTTATGTTGGCCCAATTAGTCAGTTAGGTGATATGGTAGCAATTATGGCCGGTGTAGCAATGGGCGGCAAAATGCAAGGCAAAAATATTGTTACTATGGTTTATGTTGGCGATGGCGCGACCTCTACAGGAGCTTTTCACGAAGCAGTAAACTTTGCAGCCGTTCTAAATCTGCCAATGGTAACAATTATTGAAAATAACGGTTATGCTTTTTCAACTCCTACAGACAGACAATGCTTAGTGACTGATTTTGCAATAAAAGCAAAAGGCTATGGCATACCAGGTGAAACTGTTGATGGAAATGATGTTGTAGCCGTTTATCAAGCTAGTCGTCGTGCTGTAGATCGGGCGCGTAACGGCGAAGGATCTTCAATAATTGAAGTTAAAACCTTTCGTATGCTAGGACATGCTCAACACGATAATCAAAGCTATGTTCCAAAAGAATTATTAGAAGAATGGCGAGAAAAAGATCCTATTAAAAACTATCAAGAGTTCTTAAAGAAAAACAAATTAGCAACCGATGATAGCTTAAAGGCAATGGATGAAAAAATTCTTGCTTATCTGGATGAAGAAGTGGCTATTGCTGATGTGGCTCCTTTTCCACCAGTAGAGTCTTGTTTAGAAGATGTATATTTTGAAACTCCAAAACAGGTACAAAAATAAGGTGATCTAATGGCAGTTGTTACTTATTTAGAAGCAATTCGTCAAGCGTTAATGGAAGAAATGCAACGAGATGAGCGAGTTTTCTTACTTGGAGAAGACATTGGTGCTTATGGTGGTGCATTTAAGGTCACAGACGGACTTTATGATAAATTTGGAGCAGAAAGGGTAATTGACACCCCAATTTCTGAGTCTGCAATTGTTGGTGCGGCTTGTGGTGCGGCTATGATGGGAATGCGGCCTGTTGCAGAAATCCAATTTATTGATTTTATCTCCTGTGCTTTTGACCAACTTACTAACTACGCTGCTAAATCTCGTTATCGTCAAGGAATCGGCATTCCAATTGTAGTACGTGGGCCGTGTGGCGGTGGTGGACGGGGTGGCCCGTTTCACTCTCAAAATGTAGAGTCATTTTTCTTAAATACCCCAGGGTTAAAAATGGTTGAGCCAGCAACGGCTTATGATGCCAAGGGCTTATTAAAAGCGGCTATCAGAGATGAAGACCCTGTACTTTATTTTGAACATAAGTTTCTTTATCGCCGCATCAAAGAAGATATTCCAGATGATGACTATATTGTCCCTATTGGAAAGGCAAAAGTTAGGCGTGAGGGTAAAGATATTTCTGTTATCACCTATGGGGCAATGGTGCATGTAGCACTAGAAGCAGCAGAAAAACTTGAGTCAGAAGGAATTAGTTTAGAAGTTGTAGACCTTCGTAGCCTTCTACCTTATGACGAAGATGCAATCTTAACTTCTGTTGCTAAAACCAGTAAAGTTATTCTTTTGCACGAAGCAACCAGAATTGGCGGCTATGCCGGCGAGCTAGCTGCTGTAATTGCAGAAAAAGCTTTTGATTGTTTAGACGGGCCGATTGTACGGGTAACAGCACCTGATACACCTGTTCCATACAGCCCACCACTTGAAGATTTCTTTTTGCCAAATGCAGAAAAATTAATGAAAGCAGCCCGGCAGTTAGCTGCATATTAAACCCAGCCCTAAAGGACTGGGCTATTATCAGTCGTCCCTCTGGGACTCTAAGACTAAAAGAGTTAGAAAATAAGATTTTAGTATTATATCTAAAAACTAAAGTTTTATTACTTAATCACTTATTAATAATTGGAGGAAGCGGACGTTTATGGCTATAGATGTAATTATGCCCCAAATGGGCGAAAGTATTGCTGAAGGTACGATTGTAAAATGGATCAAAAAAGTCGGCGATGAAGTAAAACGCGATGAACCATTATTTGAAATTTCTACAGACAAAGTTGATGCGGAAATTCCATCTCCTGTTGCTGGGGTGCTAGTAGAAATTTTAGCTACCGAAGGTCAAACAGTGCCTATTAACACGGTTGTTGCCCGTATTGGCGAAGCTGGCGCACGTCCTTCAGCCCCAGCAGAGGAAGTAAAACCTGCTCCAGTCGTTTCTGCTCCCGCACCAGCACCAGTTGCACCTCCTCCAACACCTCCAGCACCGGCTGTTGTCGCACCACCTCCAACGCCAGTTGCACCGCCTCCAGCACCAGTTGTTGAGGCTCCAGCCGTAGAAGAAGACATAACTAAACGATCTTCTCCATTAGTTCGTAAAATTGCACGTGAAAATAATGTAAATATTAATAGGATTGAAGGATCTGGTTTAGGCGGACGTGTTACTAAAAATGATATTTTAGGTTTTATATCTAATCAAGAAACCGTTCAAATTCCTGTTCCTCCAGCAGTTGCAGCAATGTCTATTCCTGCTCAACCTGCTGCACCTGTTGCAGCACCTATTGTTACGGCGACTCCTATAGCAACACCATCTTTAGTAGTTCCACCAGTAGTAATTCCAGCAATGGATACTCACCGCCCAGGCGATCGTGTAGAAATCGTGCCAATGTCACCAATGCGTAAGAAAATTGCAGAGCATATGGTTGCTTCCCGCCGAATTTCTGCACACGTTCAATCTTTCTTTGAAATTGATATGACACGAATTGCTCAACTTCGTGAAAAACACAAAGAAAAATTCCTAGAGCGTCATGGCGTTAAACTAACTTACACACCTTTTATTATGAAAGCTGCAATTGATGGTTTACTGGCCTGGCCTGTGATGAACGCTTCTTTAGATGGTGACAACATTGTTTACAAAAAAGACATTAATTTAGGTATGGCTGTAGCATTAGATTGGGGTCTGCTTGTTCCTGTAATTAAGAATGCTGAAGAAAAGAACTTAGTTGGACTAACTAGATCAATGAATGATTTAGCTAACCGCGCACGTAAAAAGCAACTTAAGCCAGATGAGGTTCAAGGCGGAACATTTACAATTACAAACCCTGGTGTCTTTGGTAGCTTGTTTGGTACACCAATTATTAACCAACCTCAAGTTGCAATTATGGGTGTAGGTACAATTGAAAAGCGTTTGAGCGTTATGCAAGATGACTCAATTGCTATTCGTACCAAAGCTTACTTTAGCATTTCATTTGACCATCGTTTGATTGATGGTGCAGTGGCTGATCAATTTATGGCACACGTTAAAAATGTGCTAGAAAACTTTGAAGCTAGCGAGCTTGGCTAAATGGAGGAATTTGATAGATGTCAGAAGAAAAAGAAAAAATTCCTCGCATCTGTCAAGTAAAACACTTAGGTTTAGTTGAATATGAGGAAGGCTTGAGACTACAACAAGCCTTCCTTGAAGCCCGCACTCAAAATTTAATTCCTGACACACTTTTCTTTCTTGAACACCCTCATGTTTTAACCCTTGGACGTAATGCAAAAATAGCCAATATCATTAGCTCTAAAGAAATACTTGAAAAAATGCAAATAGGCATTTATGAAACTGGCCGAGGTGGAGATGTTACTTATCACGGGCCAGGCCAAATAGTTGGTTATCCTATTATTAGTTTAGCTCCAGATCGCTGTGATGTTCATCGCTATGTCCGTGATTTAGAAGAAGTTATGATTCGTACTGCTAAAGATTTTGGCATCACTGCAAACCGAATAGCAGGTCTTACAGGTGTTTGGGTAGGACAAGAAAAACTAGCTGCAATTGGTGTTCGCATTTCTCGTTGGGTTACAATGCATGGTTTTGCTTTTAATGTAAATACTAGCTTAAATTACTTTAAGTTAATTGTTCCCTGTGGTATTTCTGACAAAGGAGTTACATCTCTTCAAAATTTATTAAAACAACAAATCCCACTAGAAACAGTAAGTAATCGTCTTGCTTATCATTTTGGAGAAGTTTTTGAGCGTGAAATAGTTTTTGAAGAAACTAAACATCGTTCTGTCCAAGTGGTAATTTTTGATGATAGCCTAATTAAGCCACTTTATTTGCTTCTACGGCGTACAGATGAGCGCGGTGGATTTTGGCAACCTGTAACAGGAAAAATCAAAAAGAAACAATCTGAATTACCCAAAGAGGCTGCTATTAGAGAAGTGTTTGAAGAAACAGGACTTGAAGGCGAACTCTTAGACCTAGATTACATCCATAGTTTTTATATTGAACCTCAATTCTTAAAAAAACCTCAAACTAAACCACAAACTAATTTGGAATATTCCTTTGCTCTACGAACTAAAAAACAAGCAGTAAAACTTAGCCCTAAAGAACACATTGATTTTGAATGGCTGCCGTATAAAGAGGCTTATAAACGCTTGGTTTGGAACGGCAACCAACGGGCATTTTTGTTAACAGCAAAATTAATTAAGCAATAATTATAGGCAAAAAGAAATTTCTCCATCTGAGAAATGATAGTTGACACTTCCTATTTTCAATGCAAAGGTTTAGTAGAGTAGTAAGCCGCACAATTTATTACTGCATCCACATTAACATTATTTTTGATAACACAACTTATTTTTCAGCAAATAGCAACAAATAATAATGATGATGAACATAAGATAGTTTTATTATTTTTAGAGCAAATAATTGATTCTATAATAGTGCTAAAACCTTCTAACAAGCTTTCTGTATTTGTATCTAAATCTATTACATACAAACCATTATAAAAATCTGTTTTGCTAGCAGTCCATTTAGCAGCAAATAAGCCATATCTTTTGTTTAAGTTACAAACAAAATAATTCATTTTGTAACTATTGGCCCGCTAAATTTTATCACTGAGCTATTTTGTGATTTTGGGACTTTAGCCATTAACCACCTTAATTTACTAAATAATTGCTTCTCTTAAGCTTATCCATAAATTTAATACAAAACCCGGCAAAAACTTCTTGGTAGAGTGTGATATTTTGGGGTGTCTTAGCGAATAACATATTAAAGAAGTTATAAAGCAATTTCAAAAGGAAATTAAGGCAATAATGATTAGCCAAGAAAGGTTTTTAAGTCTTGTTGAAGAAAATAAAAAGATTCTCTATAAAGTCGCCAATGCTTATTGTAAAGATCCTAATGATCGTCCTGATCTGGTTCAAGAAATTGTTATTGAGATTTGGCTTTCGTTTAATCGTTTTGATAATAGCTCTAAGTTTTCTACTTGGATGTATCGCATTGCTATAAATGTAGCTATTTCCTTCTATCGTAACCAACGCCGTAATGTACAAAATAACGTTCCAATTAAAGACTTTGTATTAGAAATAGCTGTTGCAGATGAAATGTTAGAACAAGCTGGTGATGACATTAGATTGCTCTATAAGCTTATTAATCAATTAGATGAACTAAACAGAATCCTTACCATTCTTTACCTAGATGGTTATAGCCAAAATGAAATTGCTGAAATATTAGGGATATCTTCTAGTAATGTTTCTACCAAAATAAACAGAATAAAACAAAAACTTCAACAAGAGTTTGAATCTATAAGTATTTCAAAATAGGAGCTTAATATGAATTTAGATGATATTAAAAATCAATGGTCTGCTTTTGATAAGAAATTAGATAGCAGCATTAAACTAAATACTTTGTTATTGAAAGAGGTTTCATTAAACAAAACCAATTCTTATTTAAGACGGCTATCAGTGCCTATTTACATAGAATTGATACTTAGTTTTTTTGTTCTTATGATTTTAGGTAATTTTATGTGGAATAATTTGCAAGAAATCAAGTTCCTTATACCAGCTATCTCACTAGATTTATTTGTTATTTTTCTTGTTCATTCAAGTGTTAGGCAATTAATAGGGATAAATAGCATAGATTTTAGTGAGCCGATAATTACTAACCAAAAGAAATTAGAAAGCTTAAAAATAAGGCGTATTAATGAAACTAAAATGGTCTTCTTACTCTCACCTTTACTATGGGTTCCTTTGCTTATAGTAATAGTTAGAGGAATAACCGGCCTAAATCCTTACGCAATATTTAGTGCTAGTTGGTTAGTTGGCAATCTTCTATTTGGATTAGCAGTAATACCACTAGTTCTTTGGGTATCAAAGCGTTATTCACATAAGTTTCAATCTTCTCCATTTGTTCAATCAATAATGAATGATATTGCTGGCCGTAGTTTGAATGAAGCTATAAGTTTTCTCAATAAACTATCTAAATTTGAAGAGGAATAGTTTTAGTTTTTTATACTTTTACTTAAGCAACAATTTAGCAAGCATCTAAACTATAATGGCTAAAGAATATTTACTTTTAGCTTTCTTCCTCATCTATAACAGCCTTGTATTTTAACTGTGAAGTTAAGCAAGCACTTTGTTCTATATCATCTCTAACTCCAAGATAAATAGGTTGATAAAGTTTTCCTGACTGGGGATGTGCATAAAGATAACGTACTTCAATAATATCACCTACTTTTGGTATTGGAAAATTAGGTAAAATAGTTACATTTCCAGCATCAACTGTTTTACCTTCTTGGTTAATTAGCCCGACACTTACACTACGTTTATCATTTAATTTTAGAACAATAGCAGAAAGGGTTTCTGTAAATTTATATTTTAGTTGGTTGCCTCCTGATGATGGTCGTCCCGCCTCATATAGAGCATCCAACCTCTTAATTACAATTCCTTCTCTACCTTCGCTTTTCATTTGGGTTATAAACTCTTTTTTCTCTGCTTCTGTGGTTACTGTAGTAATAATCTCTATAAAACTGTTTGTTAATTTATTCTTAATCTTCATCATTAATTTAAGTCGTTCTGAGTATTGAAAACTACGTACATCCCCAATTTTGTCCTTATTTGACTCATAATGAAGTAGGTCAAAAACATAAAGTTTGTCTCCTATAGCCTCTCCATCAAGCACAAATATTTCTTCTAGTAAAGAAGCAGACTGTTCTATAGATGAAGGAATACCAACAACTAAGCCTTTACGATTAATGCCTTCTATTTTTCCTTCGCTGCTACGGCGAATAAGCATACGCTTGCCATCAAATTTTTCTTGAAAACACCAAATAGGGTCTTTTACGTAATCAGAAAGCTCTTCTTCTGTAATTGGGTTTAAAAGCTGACATTGTATGCCTGAAATTCTTTCTTCTTTATTTGTACCAATGTAAAGAGTCCCTTCTTCGCCAGGACTATAGCCTTTAGATGTCTTTTCCGTTACCAACTTATCATAGATTTTCTTTGCTTTTTCATACTCAATAGGGGATTGTGTTTTAGTACCTGTTTGTAAGGTACTGCCTCTACGCCCAAAAGCAAATTCAACAACATAACCCCCGTTTTCCTCTTTTAATACAGCTTGATAAACCTTATCACTGCCAGCATTACGAAAATATAAAGTGATGTTTTCTGATTTCATAGAAGTTTTCCCCTAAAAAATAATATTTTGCCTATATTATCATTTTACGGAATAAGATTAAACTTCTTTATCAAAAAAGTTTGTAAAAATTAGGTAATTTTAATTAGCCAACTATTAGCACTAATTTTTTGTCTTCACCCCCTAATCATTTTAGGGGGTTTTTGTTGCGGCTAAATCAATTTTCGTAAGATGCACAGGAATATATTTATGATATGGAGTGCCTGCTAATGGATCCATATCTTCGCTAGTTGTTAATTCATTGATGTATGGCCCGGTTTTATAGCGTTTTCCATCGCTAGCAGGATGCTCTAAGCCATATCCATGAGGCAATGTAACTAGCCCTTGGCGATTTGCATCATTAATCTCAACTTGTACAAGAACACTTCCCCGTTTTGACTGGCATTTTACCCAATCACCACTAGCAACGCTTAAATTTAAGGCATCTACAGAATTTATCCTAAGTGCGCCGTCCGTGTCGGTTCTTCTCCAAGCAGGATCTCTAAAAATAGTGTTGGCGTTATATGAACGTCTTTCGCCAGCACAAAGTACAAAGGGATAATCTTGTTTTGTCTCTGTTGGATCAAGCAAAGACAAGTCTTTAAGCATTTCTAGTATTTCTAAATGAATACGTTTATCTCGATGTTTAATAAATTTCCATGTGTCTTCATATTCATTAACACTAAAAACGGCTCCAGAATGTGAGAAAAGTATTGCATCAAACAAAGCTTCCCCAAGTTCAAAATCTTCTCCTTTGTAACCTGCGCGACGTACTTCATCTGGAAATTTACCTGCAAATTGATGACAAGTTGCCCATAGATAAGCCGCAGACGCAGCACCTTCAGGAAGCGTTGCACCAAGCGTTTGGTAAAGAACAATTGGTGCATAATCAAATAATTTAGGATATTTAGCCATTGCTTGCTGAAAGGCAAAAGCGTAATTTAGACGACCCTGCTTTGCTGCTTCTTTTAGCTCGCTTAGATCAGCCTTAAATACTCCCATAGCCGTTATTATCCTAGTGTAAATCTCTGTTTCTGTAAGTGTTCCTGCTAGCGGCTCAAATAGAGGTTTACGCAGATGAAAAGCATTTTTAGGAAATTCCATATTAAAAAATGTTGCTTCCCATTTTTCATATTGTGAGGATGCTGGCAAAACATAATGTGCTAGTGCGGCGGTTTCTGTCATTGCTACATCAATAACAACTAGCAAGTCTAATTTAGCAAAGGCTTTGCGATAGGCTTGAGTATCAGCAGCAGTAACCATTGGATTAGCACTATCAACAACAAGTCCACGAGTTCTATCTAAATGATCATTATCAATTTCTAATGGCAAGATATTTGGAGGCAACAAATTAGCAATAAAAGGAAATCCCGTTACTTTAGATCGCATTTGCTGTTTACCTTCTTCAGAATGTCCAATCATTGGGACTAGTGCAGTATGAAAATTATTTCCTCCTTTTTTGCCAAAATTGCCTGTAACTAAATATAGCAAAGCTCTTAAATAAGAATTAAGCGTGCTGTTAAGTGTTTGCTCTATTCCAAGGTCGGTTCTTACACAACAACTTTTCGCTTCACTAATTAAATAAGCAACTTTATAAACATCTTCTAATTCAATTCCTGCTTTTAGAGCAAAAGCTTTTACATCTACAGCCATTAAGGAATCTCGAACTGCTTCAAAACCTGTTGTATGAGCATCTAGGAAGGCTTTATCTTGTCGGTTTTCTTGAACAATTACCCCAAGAATTGCAGCCATTAAAAAAGCATCTGTGCCGGGATGTAGTTGTAAATGCAGGTCTGCCATTGCTGCGGTTTCTGTACGACGAGGATCTATAACAATCATTTTGCGACTTGGATCTTTATGGATTTCTTGAAGAATTTGCCTAGCATTACGAATTCCATGAGATTGCCAAGGATTTGTCCCAATAAAAACTACTACTTCAGCATTTTCAACATCTTCTGATGGATGACAATTTTGTCTACCATAAAGCCTACCATCTACCCAAAAACCGCCCGTTTTTTCTTGCGCTAATGAATTGTAGTAATTTGGAGTATTCATTGCTAAACGCAAGGCTTTAGCATAGGGCCCGGCTAAATGATTGCCTTGTCCGCCACCGCCATAAAAGGCCAGGCTATGACCTCCATAAGTATCACGTAAATTTACTAACTTTGCTGCAATTTCAGAAATGGCTGTTTCCCAAGATATTTCTTCAAATGTTCCATCATCCCGCCGACGTAAAGGACTAGTCAGTCTATCGCTATGATTTTGATAAAAATTAAGGCGTTGTGCTTTTTGACATAAATATCCTGTAGAAATAGGATGTGCCTTGTCTCCTCGCACTTTTACTATTTCTCTGTCCTTTGTTTCTACTTCAATGCCACAATTACGGCTGCAAAGTATGCAAGCTGTAGGTTGCCAATTTTTATTTGTTTCAGTTTGGTTCATAGCCTAATTCCTTTAACTAGTTTATTTAGATTCTTTGATGGTGCTTTCACAAATTTGTAAAGCTGCCTTTTGACAAGCTTTTAAGACTTGGTTTGAAAGCTCTTCATTGCTAATTGCACGAGCTAGCATTAATCCTCCAACTAATTGGGCGGTTAATGCTATAGCCTGCTCTTTAGCTTGCAACGGGTCTTTAGACATTCTTTGAGCTATTTCTAAAAAAAATGTTTCTAAACATTGTTCATAGCTACCACGAGTTTTATTGCTGCTTCGAGTAACATCAGGAGTTAAAACTGGTAGAGGACAACCTTGATCGGCATTATCTCTATGCCATCGGCTTAAGTAGCCTTTTATAAGAGAGTTTAACCATTCAGCTTTATCTTTATTTTCTAAGCTATTGGATAAAGCCGAGTTAGTTAAAGTATTTGTAAGTACTTCAGAAAACAAAGCTTCTTTAGAATCAAAATGAGAGTAAAATCCACCAGCAGTTAAGCCAGCTTCGGACATAATTGCGTCTACACCTACGCCGCTATAACCTTTTTCTCTAAATAATCGTCCGGCTGCTTCTAGGATTTTTTCGTGTGTCTGCTTTTTATAGCTAGCTTTGTATCTCATAAAAATTATTATATTACGCTCGTAATATAATAGTAAACTAGAATTTCTAAAAAATTTTTCTGGAAAAACTATTAGAAAAAAATGAAGAAAAAATGGACTGCTCCATCTAATAGGTTATGAAACAAAATTTACTTACCAATGATACAGAAACCATTAGGAAAATTATTTTGGCCTGTCAAGAGGGCGACCAAGAAGCGTTTCATCAGTTATTTTTGCTTTATAAAGACCGTGTTTATTCTCTAGCCCTGCATTTTAGCAATAATGAAAATATGGTTGCTGATATTACTCAAACAGTTTTTCTAAAGCTCTTTATCAAAACAAAAGAGTTTCGTTTTGATTCAGATTTTAATACTTGGCTCTATCGCATAATTGTTAATGAGTGCATAGAGCAACACAGGAAAGAACAACGTTTTCTTCCCTTCATCTTAGAAAAAATGAGTAAGTTATTTTACAAAGACTCGCACGACGCTAAATTGATGCGTAAACAAGCTAGAACTGAGATTCAAGCCGTAATTGCTAGCTTAGACATAAAATTAAGACTGCCTGTAATACTTAAATACATTGAAGACCTTTCATATGAAGAAATAGCTGAAATTGTCGGCTGTTCAAAAGGCACTGTGGCATCTCGTCTTAATCGTGCGCACAAAATCTTGTCACAAAAACTTGCTCATTTAGAAATTGTACTAGGAGAAATACAATGAAGATATTTAATCGACACATAGCCGATCAGCTTTCTGCATACCTACAAAATGAGTTGACTAGCAAGCAAGTTATTCAAATTGAAAAACATTTAGCTACTTGCACAGAATGTAAAAAAGAATATGAAGAAATTGAGCAAGGAATTTTTTTAGCCAAACAGCTTTCACTATCAAAATGTCCTGATTCTCTTTGGAATGGTATAGAACACCAATTAAAGCTTCAAGAAAAAGCTACAACTAATAAACCTAGTCCTGTTTACCAACTATTGCCCAAAGTAACTTGGTCAAGGGCTTTTGCTACTGCGGCCATAGTAATTATTTTTTATGCTCTTGGCAGTTCATTTATAACTATGAACAAGCAAAATAGCTCTAATAACATAGACATAGTTAAACTTGAAAAAGCTGCTATAAAAGTTCCTGAAGTAACAAAAAGCGATGCTACAGCACCAAATAAAGGTGTTTTGCCATTGTTTAAAAGAAGCCCTGTAATAGGATTCCATTCAGGTTCAAATATTGGCGATCCCGATCCTTATAAATTAAGCCCTAAATTAGCTGAAAAAGGTGTTGGCACTCAACCAGGTAACGTATTACGCGCTTTTGAAAGAGGCACTGTAGTTGCAGGTTTACCATCAGATGTTGGAAGTTATAGTTTTAATCAAAATTCTACTCAGGAAAAAATTGAGCTATCTACCCATAGTTTAGAGGCAACTATAGATAACCGTCGCATTGATTCACTCCCTATTAATAGTCGTAATTTTTTAGATTTTTCTCTAATTAGTCCAAATTCTAATAAGAACAGTACAGCAACTTCTGGTATCTCTTTTAATGGTCAAACTGGTCGCTCAAACAGCTTTGTTGTTGATGGGCTTGATAATAATGACACTAGTTCGGTAAGTTCAACAGCTAATCAAAATGTAACTAAAGAATTTCAAGTAGTTACTGATAGTTATCAAGCTGAATTTGGTCGTTTAACAAAGCCTTCTGAAGATATAGCTGAAAAAGATCCTAATAATTCTACTGACACTGAAGCATTTACAAACTATGGTGTAAATGCTTGGACAAAAACCAAAAAAGACAATTTTTCAACTTTTGCAGTTGATGTTGATACTGGTTCTTATACTATTGCCCGTCGTATGCTAAATGAAGGCTCTTTGCCGCCAGCAAATTCTGTTAGAGTTGAAGAATTTGTTAACTATTTTAAGTATCAATATCCTGCTCCAGTTAGCGAGCATCCTTTTTCTTTAACAATGGAAGCTGCAACATCTCCATTTAATGAAAACCGTTATTTGCTAAGAATAGGCTTAAAAGGACGCGAAGTTAAAAAGGCAGAACGTCCTGCAACTCATCTAACATTTTTAGTTGATAATAGCGGCTCAATGAACTCTGATGACAAGTTAGGACTAGTTAAAAAGAGCTTAAAAATGCTAGTTAAAAATCTTGAGCCTCAAGATACAGTAGCAATTACAACTTATGCTGGTGGAGTTGATTTAGTGTTACCTCCAACAAGCATTGTTGATAAAGCTGTAATTCTAAACGCAATTGATAATTTAGTTTCAGGCGGTGGAACAGCTATGGAAGCAGGAATTGACCTAGCTTATAAACAAGCACACGCTTCTTTCCAAGCCGGTAGCATTAACCGAATTATTATTTGTTCTGATGGGGATGCTAACATTGGCAAAACTAGTCATAAAGAAATACTTAAGCAAATAAAAAGCTATGTAGATCAAGGAATTACAGTTAGCACAATTGGCTTTGGAATGGGTAATTACAAAGATACGATGATGGAACAGTTTGCTAACAAAGGTAATGGCAATTACTATTATGTTGATAATATGTCAGAAGCCAAAAAAATATTTGTAAAGCAATTAAACTCTACACTTCAAGTAATAGCCAAGGATGTTAAAGTCCAAGTAGAATTTAACCCAACTACAGTTAGCGAATATCGCTTAGTTGGCTATGAAAACCGAGATATTGCAGACAAAGATTTTCGCAATGATGCAGTTGATGCTGGTGAAATAGGTGCCGGTCATACTGTAACAGCTATCTATGAAGTAAAATTACGAAAGCAACCTGAAAGTAATTTGGCGACAGTCAGACTACGCTATAAAACTCCAGATGCTCAAGAAACTACGCCTGCTCAAGAGGTTGAAGCAAGTTTTGATTTATCCAGACTAAAGCAAAACTTCGATACAGCATCAGAAGATTTTCGTTTTTCTATTACGGTTGCTGCTTTTGCAGAAGTTTTGCGAGGAAGTGTTGCGGCTAAAGACTGGTCACTAGAAAAAATCATCAGCATTGCTGAAATTGCTTCACAACCTAACGACAAGGAACGTCAAGAATTCTTACAGCTTGTTAAAAAAGCTCAACTATTAAAATCAACTACACCTGAAGTTAATCCAGAAAATGATTAAGTCCTATCCTAAAGCTCATTTATCTACTTACAAATAAAAGAACAATTTCCCGTAAGTTAAGATTGCCTAAACTGTGGAATTAGCTTAGTTTCTAGCCCATTGGCAGTGTTAAATTTTTATTTGTTGGGAGACATAAATGGCAGAACTAAAAGATAAATATATCTCGGTGCTAAAACTTGCGAAAACTCTTGGTTGTAAAAAAGTAAAAACTAGTGAAGAAAATGGACAATTAGTAGTTAATGCTAATTGTCCTACACAATATTTAGCTAATGCAATTGCTGAAAAAGCTAAAGAAGTAGATGCTGAACACAAAGACTTAGCATTAAACTTAAAAGTAGAAACGTCCTCAGAATTAACTAATAAATATGGATCGGTTTATGAACAAGCATATACATTGGGTTGTGAAGAATTAACATTGACTGAAGAAAATGGTGTATTAACAGTTAGTGCTAATTGTCCAACTCAGTACAATGCAGATCGAATAACAGATAAAGCCAAAAAAGCCGATGCAGAATGGAAAAACTCATTAAAACTAGACTTAAAAGTCCAAAGAACAGATATTTATGGCGAACATAAAATTAAAGCTGATGACACTTTAGAAGTAATTGCCAAAAAAATAACTAAAAATAAAGTTACTCCAGAACAAATTTTTGAAGCCAACAAAGATGTATTAACAGATCCTAAAACATTACCAGCCAAAACAACTATTAAAATTCCTAATTGGGACGCTTCAGCAGAAGCTGAAAGTAAGCCAAAGAAAAAATCTAAAGAAAAAGAAGAAGCTAAACCTGTAACCGAAGCTTTAGAAGTTAAAGGAAATGAAGCTTTGGAAACTAAAGGGACAGAAGCTTTAGAAGTCAAACCAGCAGAAGAGAAAAAAGCTGAAGTAGCAGCGGTTGAACCTGCTGCCGCTGCACCTGCACCAGAACCAGCAACAGCAGTAGAACCAGTTACTAGCCCAGCCCCCTCTCCTGAACAAGCAACTAGAGAAGTTATTGAAAAAGTTGCTTCCATTGTTGAAGAAATTAACACTGCTGCAAAAACTGGTGATGAATCTGAAACTACTGTAAAAACCATTGCCGAAAAGGTCGAAAACTTGGTTGAACAAGCTAAACCTACTTTTGTTCAACCAGAGGTTGAACCAGTTAAAGAAGAAACAGCCGCTGCTGCACCTGCACCAGAACCAGCAAAAGCAGTAGAGCCTGCTGCTGCTAGTCCAGTCGCTTCCCCTCAACAAGCAACTAGAGAAGTTATTGAAAAAGTTGCTTCCATTGTTGAAGAAATTAACACTGCCGCAAAAGCTGGCGACGAATCTGAAACTACTGTAAAAGTTATTGCTGAAAAGGTCGAAATTCTAGTTGAACAAGCTAAACCTACTTTTGTCCAACCTGAAGTTGAGCCAGCAAAAGAAGAAAAAGCTGCTACACCTGCTACACTTTCTTCATCTGCCCCAGCTAGTGAGGCTAAAGCTGAAGAAACACCCAAAGAAAAGTCTGTAACAAAGCCAGAAACTAAGAAATCATCTAAAGAAGAAGATGAAGAAGAAGATGATGATGGTGATGATGATAGTTATGAGGATGATGATGATGATGGTGATAGTTATGAGGATGACGACGACGATGGCGATGATGATGGTGAATGGGAAGATGATGAAGATGACGATGATGGCGATGACGACGGTGATGAAGACGACGATGACGATGGTGATGATGATAGTGATGACGACGATGATGATGATGATGGCGATGATGATAGTGAAGACGACGATGATGATGATGATGGCGATGACGACGAGGACGATGATGATGATGACGATGACGATGACGACGAGGACGATGATGATGATGACGGTGAAGACGACGATGATGATGACGGTGAGGACGACGATGATGATGGTGAAGAAGAAGAGAAAAAGCCTGTAGACAAGAAAAAAAATAAAAAGTAAGAAAGGTAACTTATGAGTAATTTTGAAATTACACCACAAGAGCTTAAAAAGCGTTTAGATGATGGTGAAAAGCTTTTTATATTAGATGTACGAGAGCTTGCAGAATATGGAATCTGCAAATTATCAGGTTCTCATTTAATCCCTCTAGGTGAAATACCTAAAAGATTAAATGAACTTGATCCAGAGCAAGAAATTATTGTTCATTGCAAACTTGGAGGACGTAGCGCGAAGGCTGTTGAATTTTTGCGTAGTGCAGGTTTTCAAAAAGTTAAAAACCTAGTAGGTGGCATAGATGGTTGGGCGCAAAAAGTTGATCCAAGTATGCCCCGCTACTAAACTTCGGAGTTAAGCGATTGAATTCAAACGAACTACCCAACAATTTATTGGGTAGTTCAATTTATTTTGGAGAAAATATGTTTTTAAGAGATTGGGAAATATCTGTTGAACAGTTAAAAGAACGCTTAGACGCTCAAAAACAAGACTTTTTACTTTTAGATATTAGAGAAGTTTTTGAATATGAGATTTGTAGACTTCCAGAAACAAAATTAATCCCTATGGGAGAAATTCCGTCACGATTAAATGAACTAGATGAAGAACAAGAAATAATTGTCTATTGTCATGCTGGTGTACGTAGTGCAAGGGTGGTTATGTGGCTTCGTCAAAATGGTTTTTCCAAAGCTAAGAGTTTAGCAGGTGGAATAGATGCTTGGTCTTGTTTAATTGATCCAAGTGTTCCACGCTACTAAGGCTTAAGTATGTTTTATAGTTTAGAAACTTACATTTCGCAAAGGTTAAGTGTTGATAACAATTTGTTATCACATAACTTGTTCTATTCATTAGAGTTACTATAACCTATTTAATTAACCATAGATACTGTAATCTATTGATTTTAATAGAGATAAAATTAATAAAACTCGCTTTTGGTTTGCGAAATGTAAGTATTTATATCGCTATTAGACATTATTTTAACATTAAAATTTTTGTTCTATTGCTGTTTAATTTTGCTTAGAGTATCTTTATGGAAAAGATCTTCATAAATTTTTTCCGTCTTTTGTGCTGCAATCGACCAATTGCAATAGGTTTGTGCATAAGCTATCCCTGAACAAGCAATGTTTGTCATTTCTTCTTTATGTTCTAGAAGAAAAATCATTTTATCTCGAAGGTCAGTTTCATTTGCTGGTTCTACTAGTAGACCTGTTTGTCCATCTTTCAAAATCTCTGGAATACCTCCTACTCGGCTTGCAATTACTACACACCCAGCAGCCATAGCTTCAAGATTAACTAGACCAAAAGGCTCTTGCCAAACAGAGGGAACAACACAAATATCAGCTAAATTATACAAATAATTTAATTCCTCATGATCAACAAAACCAGTAAAAATAATAGAATCTTTTAAGGGCTGCGCCATATCTATAACTTTTTTTAAGTAAGGTGTCATTTGAGTGTCAGCAAACCAGGATGAGCCAACAATCAACAAACGAGCGTCAGGATGGCGTTTTAATACTTCTTTAAACACCCCTATCAAGATATGAACACCTTTCATAGGAGCAATTCGGCCAACAAAAATAAAAATCTTGCCAAACTCATTAACCAAATTTAACTTTTTGCGCCATGCCAACAAATGCAAATTGTCTGGTTGTAGTTTCTGAAATCGGCTTAAGTTTACACCATTATGAATTACATGGATCTTTTTTTCAGCATTTGGATAGTGTGCAGTAATTCTATCTTTCAGAAACTGAGACACTACAATGATACAATCAACTATGTTGATAATATCAACATATTGTTGAAAAAGTCTTGGCAAAGCAAAAAAATATTCATTGTGCATTTTAAGGACAAAGCGACTTGTGGGAAAACATTTCTTTAACAAAGGAATGTAGAAGAAATTATTACGTACTTCAATAATATCAGGAGGGTCTTTTAAAAAATGAAGCACGTTTTGTATTAAAAAATAATCAAATGACCTAAAATGATACTTTTGAGCTACCATATAATTCCATTTAATCTGCAATTCGTAAAACACCCTGTTTATAGGAAACTGAACATATTTGGCATTTGATGCACGAATAAAGGTTGTATGTTTTATTCCATAAATATGTGAAAAGACCAAGAAATTGACATTAAGAAAATAAGGAATATATCCTACAATTCCTTGTTCAATACCACCTCCTTTTGTAGGTGGTACTGGCATAAAAGGTGAAATCAGTGCAACACTAATCTTTCTTGTATCAACATTTATGTATTCTTTTTTCATTAAACGGTAATGACGTAAAATTGTATTCCCTCTAAAAAAAGTCCTTCCTACAGCTTGATTAATATAATTTCGCTGTGACAAAAACTTGGCAGCATAGACCTCTTCACATTGTCTTTGACAATCATGTACAAAAACATCCCCTCCTACAGCAATAAGTTTTGATGCCATATAAATGCTTTGCATCCTTCCAGGAGGCTCTTTACCATAGGTTTTTATAAAATAGTCGCGCTGTCCACAAGGGCCATCTACAAGGATTACGTCCCAGAATTTTTCACTAACTTCTTTAGGAAGTTTCATCCATAATTGTTCTGGAGTTTTTAAATACTCCTTCCAATGAGATAAATCTGTTTTATAAGCAACAGAATGAATTTTTGCATTTGGACACCTTTGTTTCATCAAATTTAACCACTTATGATCGTTCTCCAAAAATACTGTTTCTCCTTTTGCATTAAGTTGCAACCAAAATGGGGTGTCATAACCAACACCAAATATCAAAAAGCGGCAACTTTTGTGCTTGACAACTGCATTACTTACCAAGAGTGCCTCTTGAAAAGTAATCTGCATTTTTGGGTTAAGACACTTTAACCAGAAAACATAAAAATAAAGACGGATTTTACGTATAATCAACTCTGACCAATGCAGTTGCTTATGTTCTTCTACTTCTTTACTTAAAAACAACTGTGAAGACAAAAAGTAAAACAAACATCCAAAACAAAAAGAGAGACGAAGAATAAAATGTGCTGGATAAGCAATAGCAAATTGAAATGCTGTGCGAGCTTTTGCAACTAGGCTACGATAGGCAGTAAAAAGTGAAAATACCAGTAAGAATGGTAAAATCATTACAAATGCAATCGATACCCCTAAAAAACCTACTACTAAAAGACCTAGAATAACCAAAATTGTTGCACATTCAGATGGGATATAAGGAAAATAGTCAAACTTTAGCATCATATAGCTATTTGCATAACCATACAAAAATTGCTGGATAAGGCTTTGCATAAAGCTATTACGATGGTAATGAGAAACAATAGCTTGATGTGTGTAGAAAACATTAAAACCCAGTTCCTGACACCGCCAGCACAGTTCTGTATCATCACCCGCAGCAAATCTTAAGCATTGATCATAAAGATGTTGTACTGCAAATTTTTGACGAATAGCTAGATTGCATCCAATAACCTGTTGAACATACCCATTGCTATGTGAAATAAATGTATTAAAACCATTATTGACCATTTGCCAGTAATTAGATGACATTATATCTTTGACCTGTCCTCCAACAATCATAATATCGTCATCTTGCTCAAAGGGTTTTATCAATTCTTGAAGCCAGTTTGGATCAGCAATACAATCAGAATCAATCATAGCAATGAAATGCCCTTGACTTAAAAGTATTCCTTGATTTCGCGCTTGGCTTACACCTTTGTTGTAATCATGAAAATGCAAAGTAATTTGGGATGAGTATGCGGTTAATATGTCCTTTGTACCATCTGTAGAGCCATCATCTATAACTATAACCTCAAAATCAGAAAATTTCTGATTCAAAACAGACTCCAGGCATTTTGCAATGAAATTTTTGCGGTTGTAGACGGCAATCACAACAGAAACAAGCATAATTAAGTATTAGGTAAGTTAACAAGATAAAGTAGTTGCTAAAACAAAGTAGAAGTCAACTTGCTTACATATTACAAATAATCACAATTTCTTAAGAATTATTACATAGATGAAATACCGTAATATAAATAATTAGTACTATTCAGATTGGACGTGTCCAACAATTTCTGTAGATTGGATTCTAATTATTTTATTAAGACGCTTTTATTATCATATGGCGGATTTTTTCTAAATCTTTTTGTGCTTTTTCCACTGCTTCTAACATATCACGTCGCTCTATTTCGCTAATTCTATTATCTGCTACAGCATCTTTAATAATCCCTGAAAGTTCTCCTGTGCTAGCAGCAATAGCCAAAGTTCCTTCCATTAGTTGACTACAACTAATTTTTTTAGGCATATCTGTAGGCTCTAATATCCTTGGAGTTTCAAAACCTAGCTCTGAACACATAGCAAATAAAATCCCATAATCATCAGCGGCTTCCATCAATTTAAGTGCTTCAATTAAAGAGATATCTCGCCCTTCTCGAGTAGTTTCTACATCACTAGTTGCACGACGAAGCCTATCATAATTTATACCTACAGCATCCGCTAATTCTTTCATTTGTCCAGCTTCTTGGCGGGGTAGCTGAAAAAGTGCGCGTCTTACATCTTCGTAAGTTTTGTTTTTTAATTTGTCTTTTTTCATAATTTTTCCAGTATTTTTTGATTTAATTAACAACGAATATTATAAGTCTTAATTTTACTATTAAGTGTAGTAGCATTTAAGCCTAGCAATTTAGCTGCACGGCTTTGATGCCCGCTAGTATAGTCTAAAGCTTGTTTAATCAATGAAACTTCAAATCTAGCAACCTCATCATAAAAAGAAACTCCATGCATTAGGTCAATTTGTCCAAAAAAGCCTCGTCCCCCATTATTTGCTAAAGAAAGTTGAGGGTTTAATATTTCTGGACGTAAACAATCTAACTCTAAATTTTGAGCGCGTGAAAGCACTACTGCACGTTCAATTGTATGTTCTAATTCCCTAACATTACCGGGCCAGTAATATGCCTCTAATGCTGCTAAGACTTCAGGTTTGATTTCTTCACTAATATTTCGCTGGTTTTCCTTGTTATATTTATTGATAAAATGTTGTGCAAGCAGTAAAACATCTTCGGTACGTTCTCTTAAAGGCGGTAAGTCAATAGAAATTACATTTAGACGATAATATAAATCTTCTCTAAAACGCCCATCTGCAACAGCTTGACGTAAATCTATATTAGTAGCAGCAATAATACGTATATCAACTTTACGAGTATGAGTATCACCTAGAGGGATAAATTCTTTTTCTTGGATAACTCGTAGAAGCTTAGATTGAGTTTCTAAGGAAATATTTCCAATTTCATCTAAAAAAATTGATCCACCATCAGCAATATCAAAAAGCCCTTTTTTTGCTGCAACTGCGCCTGTAAAAGCACCTCTTAAATGACCAAAAAGCTCTGACTCTAGTAATTCACTAGGAATATTGCCAGAATTTACAGTTACAAATTGTCCATGTTCTGCTCTTGGACTAGAAAAATGAATTGCACGAGCAACTAATTCTTTACCTGTTCCAGATTCACCTTGAACTAGCACTGTAGTTTTTGCAGGTGCAACTAGTTCAATTTGTTCTAGAACAGACTGCATTTTTTTACTACGAGCAATAATTTCACTTTTTTGTGAAGTGCGTTTTAAGGTTTTCTTTAGCTCACGTCTTTCTTCATCCTTACGTCTACGGGCAATTCCACTTAGAACAGTGTTTACAATATGTTCATTTTCAAAAGGTTTACGAATACAACTAAATGCGCCTTGTTGCCAGGCAGACACGGCTGTTTCAAAAGTAGCATAAGCAGTAATCATTATTATTATTGCCTCTGCATCAAGCTTTAATAAGCCTTCTAGGGTTTTTAAGCCTCCAATTCCTGGCATTGAAACATCAAGTAAAACAACGTCATAATTTTTCTGTTGGTAGCGTTCAAGTCCTTCTTCGCCAGTTTTTGCTAAATCTACACGGTAACCTTCTTGTGCAAGCAGGCTTTCTAGCACATCCCGCATAATTTCTTCATCATCAATGACTAATATATTTCCTTTTTTTGCCATAATTAATTTTTTGGGTTGGCTCCTTTTTTTCTATTAGCAAAATACCCTGGGCGTGTACGAACAATATATTTATTTTTTTTATTTGTTAATTTAATTTCTATAGTATGCCAGCGATCATCGCTCTTAGCTGGATAATACCCTATTGTATACTGAGCGTGTACATCACTACAAACTTTCTTAAGTATTGGCAAAATCTCTGCTAGTGATGTAGGAAAAAAAGTTTCTCCTCCAGACTCTTCTGCAATTTTATTTAGCAATTTTTTTGCTCTTGGCAAAGTATAGTCAATAAATTTACCATCAGGTGTAACAAAACCTTCTGGAAATCCTAGTAAATATACCTGTGTATTTGTAGCACGAAGTTGATTAATAAGTTGGTCTTTTTCTATTGTGCTAGAGCGATCATCCCCATCTGACATAATAATTAAAGCTTGACGACGATTTTTAGCATTTAACTCAGCATATTGATTAGCTTGAGCAATCCCATCTAATAACGCAGTTCCCCCGCCGGGTGAAAATTTATCTACAATTTTAGAGGCTTCAACAAAATTTTGGGTAAAGGGTTGAACAATTTTGATATTCTGATCATCTTTCATATTAATGATAAATACTTCATCTTCTGTACGGCAAAACTTAAGCATTTCCTTTGCTGCTGCTAGTACCATAGGCAACTTAAAGCGCATTGATCCAGAAGTATCTATTACTAAGCCAAAACTTATTGGAACATTTTCTTGAGAAAAAAATTCTAGCTTTTGCTCTTTTTTATCCTCATAAACTTGGAAATCTATTTTTGTTAGTTCAGCAATAAAATTTCCGCTTTTATCAACTACTGCAACATCTAGTAAAACAACTTCTGTTGAATCAGTAAATAGTGGCTCTTCGTTAGGTTTTTCAACTGTTTGCTGAGCAAAAGCTGTATTAACAAAAATTACTAATGTGATTATTAATAAATAAAATTTTTGCATTTCTTTTTGATTATAACTATAAATAAATCGTTGGTAATAAATTGTAGTTAAGTGCTATAGATAGTGGGGCGACTGTAATTTACTTTTTCTCAACACTAATAGAATCAAGCTTATTTTTTGCTGCTATAGCAGTGTCCGAATTAGGATCAAGCTCTATAGCCTTCTCTAAATGTATAATAGCAAGTTCTTTATCCCCTTTGTAATTATAAACTAAGCCTAAATTATAATATCCAGTAGCAACAATAGTAGGAAGTGTAGCAAGTTCAATCATTTGTTTAAATTCTGCTTCGGCTTTTATTAAGTCTCCTTTACGTCCATAAAGTGTACCTAGTTGTTTATGGATTTGAAACGATTTGCGACAAATTTTCTTTGATTCTTCATAATAAAAAATAGCTTGTTCATATAAATTATCATTTGTATTTAGTCTTGCAAGTTCCATACTAGCTTTACAAGACTGAGGAACTCTTTCTTTAATAAAAGTCCAAAATTGCCACTCATCAACCCAAATATTATTTTGTTTTATAGTAGCAATTACTAATATAAAAAAGACTGCTGTTTTTAGAACTAGGGGTAAAATGTGAATTATTTGTTTATCATTCTCAATACTTAATTTTTCACTTAAAACCAGTAGAAATTGAGCAAATAACAATCCTGCTCCTAGCAATGAAAAATAAAGGTAACGGTCTTGTACTAAATTTTCTGATGGAAAAGCATAAATATTTAATGCGGGTAATAAAGGGGCTATTAACCAAATAAGTCCTATTCTTGTAAGAACATTATGTTGGGCAATTAATAAAAAAATTACTCCAAATACTAGTAATAATATAAGTGGTATATAAAAGTTTAATAAATCTGGGTGATAGATATAATCTATTGTATAAAAAGGGCTTAAGTTAAAAGGATATACTAAAATTTTTATGTAATTAGTAATAATGTTTGGTAAGCTAAAAATAACAAAATAAGAAGCATTTCCAGAATCTATAAAATTTTGACTTATCTTTGGGCTTATTACCCCAATAACCTTAAATCTAATAAAAAAATAACCAAATGTAACTAAAACAAATGGTAAAGCTCTAATAAAACAATTTAATAAATGTTTGCCCCATACTAAATTTTTTCTTAATAAAAATACTTCATAACTAAATAGTAATATTGGCAATATTATTGCTGGTTCTTTTGTTAATAAAGCTAAAGCATATAAAAAAGAACTTAAAAATAGGAAAAAAAGAAATTTCTTATTTCCTAAAGAAAATTCTCTGGCTTTTAAGTAAATGTGTAAAGAAAGAAAAATTTTAATTGCAACTAAAGAATTAACGTAAGCAGAAACCCATGCAACCGATTCTGATTGTACTGGATGAATAGCAAATATAGTTACGGCAGTTAGTGCAAGAATATTTACCCATTTTTTATAGTCTAATAATTCTATCTTTTCTAATGTGGTATGTATAACTTTGTAAGCTAATCCCGTAGCAATAACATGCAGCATAACGCAAGTAAGATGCCATTTCCATGCGCTGACTTTTGCATAAGTATATATAAGCATTAACTCAATAACTGAGATTGGGCGATAATAAAATGAGTCTTTTTTTTCTTCTGACCTAAGATGGTTTGTAAGAGATGTCCAAAAATCTGAAGTAAATACTTGTTTTAGATTATCAAAGCTCCAATCACCTAACATTTTTTCTGCTTTAACTACATGATAAATATCGTCATAAACAAACCCAAAACTCACAGTGTTAATAAAACATATAAATGCTAATAAACAAGGAATTACCCATAAGTATTTTTTATTATTTTCTAATAAAATGTCTATTTTATCTACTAACATTTTGTTTCCATTCTAGTATTTTTATATTTGAAGGCTAATTTGTCAGCTAATTAAAAAAGATTTAGCTACCTATTGATTTTGTATCAATTAAGTATTCTTCTACAACTTTGCCATCTATTAAATGTTCTTGGATAATGCGCTCTAGCACGCTTGGGGTGCAGGAATGATACCAAACGCCGTCAGGGTAAACGACTGCTATCGGGCCCATCTCGCAGATTTGGAGACAATTGGCTTTAGTTCGACAAATTCCACCTTCCCTACTTAAATTTAGTATTTTTAGACGTTTTTTTAGATATTCCCAAGACTCTAGTCCTAGGTCTTTTTCGCAGCATTTAGGTTTACTTTGATCAGCACATAAAAAAATATGTCGTTTAATTTTATCAATCCCTAAGAGTTCTACTTTTTTTTGTAATTTTTCATCCATAAGTCTTTCCCTTAAAATAAAAAAGCTTATAATGGCATAACTGGTAAAATCAAAATATTATCAAAATATCTTATTAAAAACTATAAAAGTATAAATTATACAAAAATAAATTATATTACTTAACGGTAATTCTTAGGTACAATGGGGCTAGCAACAGGAAAATTTATTGGGACTAACCGCTTTTTAATCCAACGTCGTTTGGGATCAGGTGGATTTGGTATAGTTTTCCAAGCCTATGATATTCAACAAGACGAAATTGTTGCACTAAAAATCTTACAACAATGGAATGGTGAAGCACTTTTTGAACTAAAAAAAGAATTTCGCTCATTAGCAAATATAAATCACCCTAATTTAGTTACTTTATATGAGCTATTTTCTGAAGAATCAGAATGGTTTTTTACTATGGAATTGGTTGTAGGAAAACCTTTTCTTGATTATATAAAACAAGATCCTTCAATTTTAGTTAGCCAAGGAGAAATCTCTGTAGCAGCTACCATAAAAACAGATATTAAAAACCTTACTAACTTTAGTGATACATTAAAAACAGATCCTACTACTTATACTTATAAGCAAAATAGCTTTCTGCCTAATATAACTAATTTACGCTTAGCAATGCACCAATTAGTTTTAGGTATTGATGCACTACATCAAGCAAATAAATTACACTGCGATATTAAACCTCCTAATGTACTAGTAACTAATCAAGGTCAAGTAAAAATCCTGGATTTTGGACTAGTAAGAGAACAAACCAATAGCAATCAGCATTTAGAAGACAAAATTGCTGGAACGCCTGCTTATATGTCACCTGAGCAAGGTCTAGGTAAAGAGTTATCTGCTGCCTCAGATTGGTATAGCGTTGGGGTAATGCTTTATCAAGCATTAACAGGTATTTTACCTTTTAGTGGTTCACTCAAACAAATTTTAATGGACAAAGTTATAAGCAAGTTCCCTGCTCCAAATATTGTTGTTCCAGAACTACCAAAAGACCTTTGTGATTTGTGCTTGGATTTAATGAAGCATAAACCAGAAAAACGCCCATCTGCCAAAGAAATTTTAACTCGACTAGCAGTACCTAATTTAGAGCAAAAAATTGAAAGTAAAACTCTAGACAACTTTTTTGTAACTGCTCCTGCTCAAGAAATTCCATTTATAGGCCGACAATTAGAGTTAAAACTACTAGAAGAAGCTTTTCTAAAAGTTAAAAATCGAAATACTGCACTAACGGTTTTTGTGCATGGTAGTTCTGGACAGGGTAAAAGTACATTAGTTAGACATTTTTTAGATGAACTACAAATTTCCGAACCAAATCTTTTAGTTTTATCAGGTCGTTGCTATCAACAAGAATCTATCCCATATAAAACTTTTGATAGCATTATTGATGGTTTAAGCCAACACTTAAAACATTTATCTAGTACAATGAATTTACCTAATCCTCCAGGAATCATTGCTTTAACCCGTCTATTTCCTGTACTTCAACAAGTAGATGAGCTTCAAAATAAAAATAGTTCCATAACTCCTAGTTCCCAAGAACTGCGCCGCCGAGCATTTACCGCTTTAAGAGAATTAATATCTTGGTTAGCAAAACAAAGTCCATTAATTTTATACATAGATGATTTGCAATGGGGGGATATTGATAGCGTTGGACTAATGGCAGAAATACTTTCTCCTCCTAATCCCCCGCCAATACTGCTAATTGCTACTTATCGAACTGAAGAAACAGAATCTAGTCCCCTACTTCGTAAATTATTACCACTAGCCCAAATAGGCAAACTTTCAGAAGTGCAAAAAATAGAAGTTAAAGAATTTGATCTTGAGCAAGCACAGCAATTAGTAGTTTCTTTATTAAATAAAAAGTTATTGGCCGCCTTTTCTAAAAATCAATTACCTATAGAAAACATTATTAAAGATTCTAATGGTAGCCCATTTTTTATTATTGAACTGGCTCGCTTTTTACAAAATAGTGAAGCATCAGCCGATGATATTCATACTTTTGCTACTAATACTTTAGATCAAGCCTTAAAACAGCGAATCTTTCAACTACCTGATGCAGCAAAAGAATTGTTAGAAATAGTAGCTGTAGCTGGTCAGCCAATTAAACTTGATGTAATTAAAAAATTATTAAAAGAAAAACTTAAAAAACATGGCTCTTTGCTACTTCTTCGCACTAATTATTTAATTCGTGTTAGAGAAACTCAAAATCAGGAAGAAATAGAAACTTATCATGATCGGATTAGGGAAACTATCTTAGGCTATTTAGAAAAGCAGACATTAAAAGATTATCACCTTAACTTAGCTTTAACTTTAGAAAAAGATTCTGAAACTGCCCCAGAAAGACTAATGCGTCATTTTCACCAAGCAGAAAATTATCAAAGTGCTTATAACTATGCTCTAACAGCGGCGAGTAATGCTAGTCAAGCCCTAGCTTTTGATCAGGCTGGCGAAGTTTATCAGTTTATTTTAGAACTAATTGATAATAAACAAATTAATATAAATTCTAATGAGCTTCATAAATTAAGAATAAAACTAGGTGACTCGCTTACTAATGCTGGTCGTGGTAAACAAGCAGCTTTAGCCTATTTGCTAGCCGCCGACAATGCCACTAATCAAGAAGAAGTTGTAGAATTAAAACGTCGTGCGGCTGAAGAATTGTTAATCAGTGGTCATATAAAAGAAGGCTCTATTTTATTAAACACAATCTTAAAATTGCTAGGAATGAAATTAGCTAAAACTCGTAAACATGCTTTTATTTCGCTACTTTATCAACGATTAAAACTAAAACTACGTGGCTTAACTTTTAAGCAACGTAAAGAATCTGAAATCTCTAGCCTAGATTTATTAAAAATAGATACTTGCTGGTCTGTTTCCCTAGGTCTTAGTATGGTAGACACAATGCGAGGAGCAGATTTTCAAGTGCATCAGCTTTTACTAGCCTTAAAAGCTGGTGAACCTTTTCGTATATCTCGCGCTTTAGCTTTTGAAGCTACTTATTGTGCTACTGCTGGAAAAACTTCCTACCAACAAAGTAAACAAATTCTACAAGTAGCAAGAAATTTAGCTGAAGAAACTGCTAACCCTTATGCTATCAGTTTAAGCTTTTTTCTTGGTGCTGTTATTGAATTCTTAAATGGTAATTGGCAACAAGCTTATGAACTTGATCTAAAAGCAGAAAAGTTTCTTCGTGATAATTGTACTGGCGTTCAATGGGAGTTGGACGGCGTTAACGTCAATATGCTACATAATTTACTTTTCTTAGGTAAATTACAAGAAGCATCAGAACGACTACCAGTTTTACTTAATGAAG
Source organism: uncultured Clostridia bacterium (assembly GCA_964492845.1). Taxonomy (GTDB): domain Bacteria; phylum Acidobacteriota; class Blastocatellia; order Chloracidobacteriales; family JADJPF01; genus JADJPF01. The sequence continues at coordinate 27,909 of CAZBMZ010000005.1, read as the reverse complement.
CTCAAAGACGTGGTGATATTTATGCTAAAAGCATTTTATCTTATCGAATTTCCTATTTTTTACACCTAGTTGGTGATGAGCCAGAAAAAGCTATAGAAGAATTAACGGAAATTGCTCAGTTTTGGATTAGTAAGGAATTTTACCAGCAACATTTTTATATTCTACTAGCTAAAATAGAAACAGAACTCTATCAAAGCAATGCTCAAAGAGCATGGGATTTTATATTGAAGTATCAAACTATAATAAAAACATCTTTTATTATTAATCCACAAATTCTAAGAGTATTTTGGATTTTTGCGTTTGCTCGTACTGCATTAGCAATGTTTGCTAAAACAAATGATAATTCCTTTCTAAAACTAGCCGAACAAAAAGCTAAAGCCTTGCAAAAAGAACAAGTTGCTTGGAGTAATGCTTTTGGTTTATCTATTGAAGCTTCAATAATGTATTACCAAAAAAACTTGTCTCAAGCTGTTGAACTGCTGAAAAAAGCAGAAGAAGTTTTCCTTTCAGCCAACATGCAGTTATATGCAATTGCTGCTCGCCGTCAATGTGGCACATTGTTAGAGAATACAAAAGGAAAAGAGATGATTAAAACTGCTGATGATTATTTGCTATCACAACAAGTTAAATGTCATGACAAATTTACTCAACTTTTAATTCCAATTAAAAGCAAAAAATAAAATAGCACTTTCTGACTGCTTTTGTAGCAACCAAAAGACTCTATGAAGCCTTCAGATTTTTAATCATCTTCATCTGCTCCGCCAATACGAATATCTGTTTCAAATCGTCTGTAGTTGGTAAATTCTAGTACATTTCGGCTATAGAGTCGGTCACGATCAGAGCCAATAATTAACTCTGCACGTTTAGGAAGTAAAAACTTCTCTCCATTTATTTCAAACCAGCCATAGTCAACTGCTGATTCTGAAACAGTTATAGGAAAATTAGGCGGAATATCATCAGCAGCTTGCTCAATACGTAAAATCCTTTTAGTCTCTTCATCAACCCAAACACTACCACGATAACCAGAAATAACAGATTGATTAGAACGTGTTTCCGTTACTTGATAAGTAGAATTACGGGTTAATATACGAAAATCATATATTGTTGCGCTACGGCCATTTATACGATCAGATGGGCCTTGCTTAAAATCTGCCCTAGCATCAGGTCGAAAAAGTGCTACTAAAACCGTACCAAATTCACCTGTAGAACTAGCTCCACCCACATTGTCATAACCATTGCTAGCAAGTCTACCATTTATAGATTTTAGCTTATAGCTTTCACCCTTAGTTGCTTCAAAAGTAACTTCTATATCTAAAATATCTTTTGGCCTCCATTGCCCGCTTCGTGGGTCACGGGTAAAGCGTGATACCCTTTGATTAACAATAAAATTAGGTAATTCTTCTACGTAACTTAAAGCATAATGTCTAGCTTGTTCAATAACAGGCAAGTTAGCAAGTCTTTTTGCTTCTGTGGCTGGATCTATTTCTCCATCAGGATTATATAGTCCTTCATCTAGTGGGTCTGCTATTGGCATAGATTTATTAGATGCTGCTCTGAGTAACGCATCTATTACCAATGATTTAGCACCTGCTTTACGAAATTCTCTAATTATTTCATCTGTTAGAGAAAAATCTATTCCTTTTTCGTTAACTTCGGCTGCAATGTCGCCTTGGACAATCTCATGTCGGCTAGCTGATTCCAGACGTTTTAAGACATCTGTTTTTGTTAAAGCTTTAGATTGTTGATAATAGGCTAAACTAGAAGGATTAAATGTTGTAAGGCTTATTATTGAAAGACAAATTATTGTAATAAAAAAAATTATTCTTATATTCTTCTGATACATATTTTTACCTCTACTGGCTAGTTACCTTAAGAAGTTTGGATGGATAAAAAATTATAAAAGGTTTGCTGAAAATATAAAATTACTCCTACTGAAAACTAATTTCGATAAAGTTGTAGAAGTGCCTCTTTAGCTGCTTCTTGAACTGCTGGAACAGGATCTTTTAAGGCTTTACGCAGTGCATTAATTGCTTGTTCATCATCAAATTCTGCTAATATTTCTGCTACTTTTCTTCTAATATCTGGTTCTTCATCTTCAAGTAACTTTATAAATGCTTCTATTACCCTTTTATCTTTTAGTTTAGCTAAAGATTCCATTGTATGATAACGAACACTTGAAACTTCATCCATCAGCAAAGCAATCAAAGGCTCTACAGCTTCAGTATTACTAAGACGACCTAGAGTAATTGCCGCACCTTCTCTAACATTTGAATTAACATCTCTTAGTGATTCTATAAGTATTTCAACAACTGGCAAGTCTTTCATCTCAGCTAAAGCAACAATTGCCCCGGCTCGACCATCTACGCTAGCCTCTTCTAAAAAGTCTAGCAATTTGTAAACTACCCTAACATCTTTCATTTTTGACAAATTAAATACAGCAGTTTGTCTTACTTCCATATCTTCACTTGCTAAAGCTGGTATTAAGTATTTTACCGCGTCAAAATCTAGTATTTTTATTAAAGCTTCTCCGGCTCTTTGTCTAACGGCAGTGGATCTATCGCTTAATGCTGTTACTAGTGATTTTATTGCATGCTCATTTTGAATTTTACCTAATACTAGTGCAGCAGATTCACGAGCAAAATCATTATGTTCAATAGGATTATTTAAGGCAGCAATTAATTTACTAACAACAAAATCAGATTTCATTTCACTTAACGCAATAATTGCTCCAACTCTAGTGTCTATGTCTTCATCCCCTAAACGCTTAATTAAAATAGGCACAACCCTAACATCATCTATTTTGGCTAAAGAATAGCCAGCAAAATAGCGAATTTCTGTAATTTCTTCCTTGTTGCGAATAGTTTCAAGTAGTGCAGTAATAGCACGATCGTTTTTCTTTGTACCCAAGGCATAAACAGCACGCTTTCTTACATCAGAATTTTCATCTCTTTTAAGTGTAGTAATAATTTCATCTATTAATTCCACATTATCTAACTGTGCCATTGCTCCTAAAACAGCATATCTAATTTCTGGCTTTTTAGCTTTTAAGGCTACTGGCAAAGTAGCAGCAACATATGGATAATTTACCCCTAAAGCTACTAGAGCAGATGCTACTGTTTCTCGAACTTCCATGTTTTCTTCTTGATAAAGTAAATTTATTAACTCTTTTAAGGTGTCGTACTCTCGTATCTCTGCTAGTGATTTAATAGTTATCATTCTTACAGCTAAGTCAGCATCTTTTAGTTTATAAATTAAAGGTGTTATGCTACGTATATCTTTAATCCTTCCTAAAGCCCAAATAGCGTTTTGTCTAACTTCTGAACTTGTGTCATCAAGTGCAACGATGAGTGAGTCAACCGCGCGCGAGTCTCTTAATTCCCCCAAAGCACTAGCAACATTTAACCTAATAACAGAACTTTCATCTTTAAGTAACTCAACTAAAGGCTCTACAGCTTTAATATCTTTAATTTGTGTCAATGACCAAACTGCATTTTGTCTTACACCTTGATGAGTATCTTTTAATGCCATAATCAATGGCTCAACTGCTCGTAAATCTTTTATTTCTCCTAAAGTTCCAGCGGCCTCACAACGTATGTCGCTATTAGGATTACTTAAGGCAGATATTAAGGGTTCAACTAATTTACCTAATGCCATTGTTACTTTTCTACGTACTTCTGCGTCAGTATCGGACAATACTTGTACCAAGTGTTCTGCCGTAGTAACATCGCCTAGTTCGCCTAAAGCCTCGGCTGCTCCAGCACGTACCCATGCATCTTCATTTTTTAGTGCATTAATTAAATAATCTTTTGTATTAATATCTTCTGTATTTTCAATATTTTGCGATAATATATTATTTTTATTTTTTAACTTTTGAATCAGTTCATTAAGATAAGACATTTTTCGGAACTCCACTCACAAAACCTAAAGCAAGTAACTGTATTATTTAATACTTTTGATGGGCTAGCAACACTATTATTGCTAGTCTTTGAAGTTTAGGGAAAATTTCTCACAAGCAAATTGGGTAGCCTCTTAAAATATAACTAAGATACTACCCAATTTACTTAATTTCTGTGTGTTTATCTAAGTGGTTTTGGTAGGAAAAACTGTAGCTCTATTATTTATTACTCGATGATCAAGTTTTTTCTAAGTAGTGTATATAAATTAGTTACAAGGAAAATATATTAGTAATATTTAGCATATTCATGAAACTATTTGTTTGTTATGCCTACTACTAACAGTGGTTCTAATTTCAATACACATTATACAGTGGAGTATAAATATCTATTATATAAAACTTGGCATTGTATTTTACAATAGTTGCGGCCTATTCATTTCATTAACCTTTGATTTTTCAATAAGTTATTTTATTATCCCAAAAACTTGATCATCGAGTATTACCAAAGGTAAAGACTATACCTGTAGAAATTCTAGCGTTATTTAGCGCACCATTGCCATTACGAAACTGCACATAATCAGCCTGGATAAGTCTAAAACTAATATTTTTGTTAACTTTATAATCAACTCCTCCTCCAAAATTCATAGCAAAAGTGCCTATTGGAGCAACACCCCCAAATAGAGCATGAAAATAAGGGGTAAAGCGACTATTGGTTCTAACAGAATAACGAGGGCCAAAAAGTAGCAAAGTAGCATTACTACCATTTTTACTATAAAAACTAATATCTGCAACTGCTGAAACAGACTTAGTAAGCTGTCCACTAATAGAAGTTGTCACACCATTAAGATTATTGCCAAATTCACTATTTAGGCTAGAATATCCTGTAAATAACTCTACTTTAGGAATAGAACTTTGAGCTTGAGCAAAAGATGAAAAAACTAATAAGAAAAGTATTGAAATAAATGCTTTATACATAACTATTTACACCTCTGTAAAGATTTTTTATTTTGTTGTTACCTTGAGAATGTTACTAGTTTCATCTCTTGCAAAAATTTTTCCGATTTTCCTAGAAAAATTCCTTGCTTATTTTTAGCTTAAAAATTCTTGCTTCCGTTGGCTTTTCTTGATGACAAATATTTTTGCGTGATAATGTAAAAATAAATCTTGCAATTAAGGAAAAAATCTTTGAATAAACTTCGTGCTTTGCTAATGTTAGAAGATGGGACTATTTTTAATGGCTATAGTTTTGGCAAAACAGGGAAAACTACCGGAGAAGTTGTCTTTAATACCTCTTTAACAGGCTATCAAGAAATTCTTACTGACCCTTCTTACACTGAACAAATCGTAGTAATGACCTATCCTTTAATTGGTAATTATGGAGTTAACCCTAGTGATAGCGAATCCTCTAAACCCTTTGCAAAAGGCTTAGTAGTACGCGAATATAGCGAGTTAGCTAGTAATTGGCAATCAACCAAATCACTAGGTCAATATTTAGAGGAAAATAACATTATTGGAATTACTGATATAGATACTCGTAAGTTAGTAAGACATATCCGCAATTGTGGAGCAATGCGAGGAATAATATCTAATCAGATAGATGATTTAGATGTGCTACTTACACAACTTAGTGCAACACCTGAAATGCTAGGCCAAGAATTAGCCACACAAGTTTCTTGTAAAAATAAATATTTGTGGTCAAAAGAATCTAAAAATAACTCCAATATTAAAATTATTGCTTATGATTTTGGTATTAAGCACAATATTTTAAGGTCTTTAGATAGACAAGGTTTTGATATAACTGTTGTACCTGCTTGGACAAACTTTGAAGAAATTGAGCAACTTAACCCAGATGGAATTTTTCTTTCAAATGGGCCAGGAGATCCTGCACCATTAAAAGAAATTGCTAGCACTATTCGCCGTTTAGCTGATCGCTATCCTGTTTTTGGGATTTGCCTTGGTCATCAGCTATTATCTTTAGCATTTGGTAGTAAAACTTATAAATTAAAATTTGGTCATCGTGGGGGTAATCAACCTGTAAAAAATCTTTTAACTGGCAAAGTAGAAATCACATCACATAACCATGGTTTTAGTGTAGAAATAGATTCTCTACCAAATGAATTAGAAATGACTCACTTAAACCTAAATGATCAGACTTTAGAAGGCTTGCAGCATAAACATTTACCTGTTTTTTCTGTGCAATATCACCCTGAAGCAGCACCCGGGCCACACGATGCAGCTTATTTATTTGAGAAATTTAGCAATGAAGTAGTTAAATATAGGCAATCAAAAATAGAAAGTTTGTGTTAAAGATTTTGGCATATTTTTAAGCCCTTTTTAGAGTTTACGCTCCAAATAACCTGATTTATTTTGCCAAAGATAATGCCCAGCAATAGCTGGGCATTATCTCCTTAGAGTTAGATAAGAAACTATAAGTGCTAGGTTATTAACTTTCTTTTTGTTTTCCTTTTCCTCTTGTTAAATCTGTTCCAAGGCTTTCTTCTGGTCTTATTTGTTTAAGTAGAGAAACTTCTTTGAAATTTTCTTGGAAAAGTGAAAGTAGTTTGCCATAGCGAATATCAAAACTTGGACGGTTACGACTAGTATTGCCTGCAAAATGCAAGTGCAGTTCATTATTTTGACCTGGTTTGATATAAACCCAAATTCTTTCATGAGAGAAGAAAAATGTTGTTAATAAAGCCATTACCAAAAAGGCACAGCCCCAATATATAGTATTTACACCTGGATCATATTGGACTTGAAGAACATGAGCGCGTGAAACTTTTTCAAAGTCTTTTAGAAAAATGTTGTAATCGCCTACAGCAGTCTTATCTGCTAAAAATGGTGCTGATTTAACTTGTTCCATCATTTCTTGAGGAAAACCATAAACATTTTTTACGGTTCCATCAGCTAGTAAAACTTCTACATCTGCAACAGGTCTAGAGAAATTTCCATCAGCAGAAAAAGGTTTTCCTGCTTTTGGATCATATTGGAAATCAGAATAAAAATCCTTCCAACGAACTTTTCCTAGATTAGGGACTTCTATTTCTCCATTAGTTTTTGGGCTAGGACGATTAAGAGTAATTTCTTGTGCTTCGCCTTTACCGTCCTTTGGAACAACTAAAAGTGTAAGTTTGCGGGCGGATTTAGCTTCATCAAAGCTTGCTTGAAAGAATCGATAGCCGCGAAAATCTACAGGTGAATTTAAGTGAACATCTCCATCAAACTTCTTTTGCCCATCATCAAAGTAAACCCTAGTGTGCCAATCTAAAGTATTAGAAGGGCTAAGATCAGGTTTTTTTGAATTAATTAAACTTTGCTCAATATCATAGCAAATCAAGCGGAAAGGCATTTGAAAAGTGTTAACATTACCATTTGTACCAGGAGAGATAAAAGTAGAAGCGGCCTCGCCAGGTGCTAAACTTACAACTCCCTTTTGCCCCCACTTAATACCAACAAACCAACCTATTAAAATTGTAAGTAGACCAATATGAACTAAACAAAAAGCATAGCGATTCCAAACCCCTCGTTCTACAAAAACTGTAGTTCCACCATCTTCTTGAGAAACTCGAAACCTCAGTGAGCTAAGTTTTGATAGAACATTGGCAAGTGGGCCAAACATTAATGCCCAATTTGGCATTAGCACTTGTTTTGCTTCCTCTGATACTTTTTTAATTACTTCTGTGGGAACTTCTGCTTTTGCAATCTTATAGTGAGAATACCATGGTTGAAAACGAGTGTAATTTTCCGATACTGTGAGTTTTGGCTTTACAAAGAAATGCCAATATCCTGGCGCACGATCAATTGTAGCTAAAATAATATTTAGTGCTAATGTTAAAAGCAGTAAGTTAAAATACCATGCATGATAAATATCAAAAAAGCCTAACGACCTATAGAGCGATTCTTCCGCAGGTGTTAGCGACTCATAGAACTTTTGAAAATCTGATGTTCCTTCTTGTACTACAAAAGTTCCTATCATAGAAAAAATCATTAATAATACGAGTAATGAAATACCAAACTTTACAGAACTAAGTAGTTTTAAGAAATCATCTACAATGGATTTTTCTTTTCTGCCTCTAGTAGCAGTTTCGCTTGATGTTATGCCATCAGCTTTAACTTCAACATTAGCTTTATTTATAGCTTCTTTTTCTAAATTTGATTCAACTTTTGATGTGGACATTTACCCATCCCATGCTAAAAAATCGGGTTAAGTTTTGAAAACTTATAGAAAGTTTTTAATTTGTATTTGGGAAAAGACCCGGCGTTTGATAATAGTAACGCAGGAAATCGACTAATGCTAGCAAAGACAACTGGTTGAGGGCAAGAGGCTAACCGATAAGTTTTGATTAGCTCTAGCAGCAGTTTAGACTTTATAATAAAGAAATTTTTTAGATTTATTTGTTTTTTAGAGGAAGTGATATTTCAATATTTTCATGTGGCCGCGCAATAACATGAACGCTCATTAATTGACCAACCCGACGTGCTGCAACAGCACCTGCTTCAGTAGCAGCTTTTACTGATGCAACATCACCACGTATAATAGCAGTAACTAAAGCATCTCCAATTTTTTCATATCTTACCAAGCGGACATTAGCAGCCTTTACCATAGCATCAGCCGCTTCAATCATGGCTACTAATCCTTTAGTCTCAATTAGTCCTAGTGCTTCCATTATTTGTTCTCCTGAAAATAGGTTGGCAAATGGTTATGATAAATTTCTCGGCATTAGAAATCAAGGCATTTGGCAGTAAAAAAGCTGTTTGGTAATAAAAAATATAATCTTAACTAAGATTTTCTCTTTGCCTTTGTGGGATTAGTAAAGTAATATTTCCTTACCAAAAAAACATCTAAAACTGCTTAATAAAGTTCCTATGTTAAAAGAAAATCTTTCTCTTCCTGAACGTCGCCTTACTGCGACAGAACGCCGTGCTGGTCGTAAATTTATTGCCCATTTAATGGAAAAATTTCCTCTTTTAGGCCGTCTTGCTTATCCCATTCGGGGAGAAGATGGAATAATTTACATTAGGATGTATACTCCAGAAGATCAACAGTCTACAATTGATGAACTAGCAGCAGCATTAACAGGCTTAATTTATGAACAAGAAAAAATGCGTGTTTTTCTTATCTCTGATGATTTTCCTGTTGATGAACCTGTGACGAATGAACAAGAGCTAAAAATTTCTCAAGCTCAGCTAAGTTGTGATATTGATTGTCTTCGTAAATTAAGAAAGTTTACCGATGCCACAGCTAAAGAACAAATAAATTATTATCAGAACCGTTATCAAATTCATACCAAACATATACTTGATTACTTAAATTCATCCCACCCATAAGTGGGTGGTCTAATTTCATTTATTAAAAATAAACTCTTTTTCTCGAAGGATTAATTTTTCATGAGCTTAGAAATAATGAAAGACCCCCGAATCCGTCAAGTAGAGTGGAAAGATTTGCTTGGCTTAAGTAAATATGAGGTTATAAAAGAATTATTTATTTCTCTACCTTGGCTAGTGTCCTCTTTATATTTAGCTCACCAAGGCTTTTATTTAATAGCTTTAGCTTTATCATTCGTGTTTTTCCTTACAGGTCTTAGACAAGTACATAATGCGTATCATTATGCTCTAGGTATTTCTAATAAATTAACTGAATGGACAATTTTTGCTCTTAGCTTGCTAATGCTAGGGTCTATGCATGCAGTACAAATTACACATTTAGAACATCATAAGCATTGTATGGATGAACAAGATGTTGAAGCAGCAAGTGCTAAACTTAGCGGACTAAAAGCAATATTGGTTGGGCCGCTATTTCCTATTCGTCTTCACCTAAAAGCATTAAGCATTGCAAAAGGAGAGCAAAAACGCTGGATTTATTTAGAATTAATGGCAACTTTAGCAATTATTGTTTTAGCTTTTGGCGTTTTAGACCTACAAATGCTTAAATATCATATACTTGCAATGACAATTGGACAATGTTTAACTTCCTTTTTTGCTGTCTGGACTGTCCATCATGATTGTGATCGTTATCATTTTATTGCTCGCACTTTACGGGGTAGAGTAAAGAACTTTATTTCATTTAATATGTTTTTTCATGTTGAGCATCATTTATACCCTAAAGTTCCTACTTGCCATTTACCTAAGTTAGCAACTCGTTTAGACAAAATGGCACCTGAACTTAGCCAAAAACAAGTTTTTTAACCTGTATGCAAAAAGTCTTAGTTATTGGTGCTACAGGGGTTATTGGACAAAGAATTGTTAAACTCTCTGAACGTTTATTAATTAATACAGAAGTTATCAAAGCTTGCCGCAAGATTCCAAAACAAGATAGCTCTTTTCGTCAAGTTGATATTTTCAATCAAAAATCTTTAGAAAAAGTTTTATCAGACATAAATGTTGTAATTAATACTGTTGGGCCATTTGAATATAATCCAGAAGTACTATTAAATGCTTGTTTTAAGGCTAATTGTCATTATATAGATATTGCTGAAACTGCAAATTTTATTGCTAAAGTAGAAAATATAGCCTTTAAAAATTCCTCTTATATAGTTACTGGTTGCTCTACTGTTCCAGCACTTATAGAAACTATTGCCCAAAGTTGGAAGGAAGAAAAAAATTTAGCTGAAATTCGTGCTTTTTTAAGTATGGGATCTAAAAATTCTGTTTCACCAACTTTAATTTATAGCCTGTTGCGTCCTTTGGGAAAACTTGATAAAAACAACAGAAAATATTTCTCTCAGCTTATAAAAAAGTCTTTTCCTCAAGCAGGAAAACGCCTTTATGGTAACTATCCATCGGCCTTTGAGCTAACAGGAATAAAAATAAATAATCAATTATTCCCTGCTAACTTTTATGTAGGCTTTGATAAAACTGTTTATAGTTATTTATTATTTTTAGCTAGTAAAATACTTCCTAAAATACCAGATAATTTATTATTTAATTTGTCTAAAATAGCTAATTTATTTACTCCTATAATTAAATCTATTGGTAGTTCAACAGGTATTTTACTAATAGAAGCTTTAGATAAAAATCAGAATATTGTAGATAAAATTGAAATTCTAGCAAATAGCGAAGGGCTTAATATTCCAGCACTTCCAAGTGTATGGACAGCTAAAAAACTATTAGAAAATAATCTAAACTCTCTAAATAAAACGCTATCTTTAAGTGATTTATTTAGTCCTAAAGAAATATTTGAACTATTAAAAGAAGAAGGTTATAAAGTTTATGGAGCAACCTAGTAAAATAGCTAATGAAATTAATAAAACTAACGATCTTTGGGATGTTGTTGTTGTAGGTTCTGGTCTAGGTGGTATTGCTCTATCTATTTTACTATCTAGATTAGGTTATCGTATTCTAATAATTGAGCGTAATGCTGTTGGACATTTTCGAGTTGGAGAGTCTTTAGACTGGGAAGCACCTATCTTTTTGAAAAGACTAGGCTTACCTATTGAAAAATTAGTAGCAGAAGGAAAAGCGACTTTTAAGCACGGGGCTATTGCTTCATCTGTTAGTCAGCCTGGTATTGAAGCACGATTTGGATTTTCCTTGTTATTTAAGGTTTTGATGGGAATGGTCGGACGTGGTAAACCTTCAATTCATGCTAACAGAGAACTAATTGACATTGATCTAACTAATATGGCTCTATCAGCAGGTGCAACATTAGTTACAGGAAAAGCCACTAAAATAGCTACTGAAAACGATCATGTAACTAGTGTAACTTTGGCCGATGGTCGTCAATTTACTGGAAAGTTTTATCTTGATGCTACAGGGCAAGCTAGCTTATTTCGTAGAGCATTTGGTATAGGTCAAACTACTATAGGTGCAAAAAAAGTAAATATTCGTGCTAGATTTCCTCACGCTTATGATGGGACTGGGACAAGAATCCGCACAGATGACACAATGAACGATCCAGCTTGGATTTGGGATATTCATATTTCCCAAGATGTGACCGACATCGGAATAGTAGTTACAGAAAGAGATTTTACTATGCTGCGAAAAGAATTCTCATCTTTAGCAGAAATCTTTCTACATCTTACACAAAAACACCCAGGACTAGATTGGTTAGCACCTTTAATTACAAAAGATACTGAGTTTTGGACTTGTACTTTTCAAAATATGGTTTCACATAAAAGCAATGGAGAAAACTGGATTGCTATTGGTGAAGCAGCCTTTTTAGTAGATGCTCTGCTTTCTAGCGGCTTTACTGCTTCTTTACGTACAGGTTTTTTTGCTTCAAACATTATTAAAGACGCTTTAGCTAAAAATTCTCCTGTTTTATGCCCTAAAAAACGGCTAATTTATCATGAAAAAGCTTCTATGCAGATTAGAAGCGTTAACCAACTTTTAGAAATTCTTTGGTATCAAGGCAGGCTAAGACATTATTACTCTTTTATGCTAAATGTGGCTTCAATCTTGACTATTAATTTTAACCTTAATCATTTTCACACTAGATATATTCCTAGCACAATTTTTGGATTAAAAATGTTAAAGCTATTTCATAAAGCTATAGATGCTTTTGTACCTAGGTATAATAATTTATTAACAAAAATCGCTATTTGGTTAGGAAAAACTAACCCTCATATAGCTTCTTTACCTGTAACTCAAATTAAACAAACTGCTTAGCATTATTATAAACTCTCAACAACTTGATTAAAATCTTCCCAAAAATCCAACGCGCTCTGATATCTTTCCATTGGATTACGATTTAGAACTTTCATCAATACTTTATCTAGTGCTTGAGGAAAAAATTTATATGCTTTTGAAGGAGGCACAATATCTTTATAAACTTTGTTATATAGTAACTGTTCTTTAGTAATACCTACAACTGGATATCTATCTGTAAGTAATTGATAAATTATTACCCCTAAACTATAAATATCTGAAGCACGACTTAAATCTACACAAAGCAAATATTCAGGGGCAATATAATTAAGTGTACCTAATACCACTCCTGTTTCAGTTAAATTTGTCCCGTTAGTAATATCTTCATTGGGTGCAAGCAATTTAGCGATACCAAAATCAGCTAGTTTTACTTCTAACTCGCCTGATTCATTTTTAGAAAGCAAAACGTTTGCAGGTTTTAGATCTCTATGCAGAACCTGTTTTTGATGAGCATATTCTAGCGACTCACAAAGCTGTTTAACAATCAATAAACTATCTTTAGGTCTTAAAGGTGCGTCTTTTTTAATGTACTCATTTAAGGATTCTCCCTTAACATATTCCATTGAAATAAAAATAATATCTTGGTCAACTTCTCCATAATTATAAGTTCTAACAATATTTGGATGGACAAGAGCCATACCCATTTTAGCTTCTCTAAAAAAACGTTTTTTTGCCACATTATCAGAAGCTATTTCTGTAAATAACAATTTAATAGCAACAATTCTTTTTTCTTCTTCGTCCACAGCCTCAAAGACAACTCCCATGCCACCTTCACCAAGGATTTTTAACAATTTATATCGTTTACAAATAGTTTCCCCAATTAATTCCATTAAATTATTTGTCTTTATCATTTTTACCTACTTAAGTGTTTCACAAAGTTTTTTGCTACTTTTTGCTAAAATTTTGTACGTTTTTTTTAACTGTTTACGTCTTTATAACAAAACTTTATTTTTTTGCAACTATATAAACTAATGCGCAAAACAAGGTAAAAGTGGGCAAATAAATAAAAGTTTTTCTTTGATCTCTCACCCAAATTTCCTAAAAGCTGGAAACGGCTGGGCAAATAAATTTAGCCACTAAAAATATAGTTTTTTAGTGGCTATTTTTTTACTAAGTAAAAAGTTTTAGTGACTATTTTTTAGGGAAAAAAGTTTTCTCTGCTGCTGCCATATCTATAAGAATTTGTGCTGGTTGGAAGCGTTCGCCATGTTTTTCAGCTAGCTTATGTAAGTTTTTAACGACTTTATCTAGTCCAACTTTATCAGCATAATAGAATGGCCCGCCTAGAATTGGAGGAAATCCTATGCCCATAACACCGCCAACATCCCCATCACGAGGATTACGCAAAATATTTTCTTGAAGGCATAAAGCACTTTCATTAACAAAAGCATAAAGGTAACGCTCAGCTATTTCTGCTAAATCGGCTGGTTTACGGTCATGCCCATGAGGAATTAGGCTATAGATGCTATGGTCAACGCCGCCTTTTTTGCCATCATTATAAAGATAGAAGCCTCGTCCGTTTTTACGACCAAAACGACCATCAGCTACTACTTTAGAAACTAGGTCTGGCCCCTTCATTCTGCTACCAAAAACTTGTGCTATCACTTTGCCAGCTTTTTCAGCAACATCAATTCCAACTTCATCACTTAAAACTACTGGGCCAACAGGAAAACCAACTCTAGTTGCTGCTTGATCAAGGTCTTCAATTTTATAACCTTCATCTAGTCCACAATAAGCTTCCATCACATAACGACCAATGACGCGCGAGGTGTAAAAACCAAATCCATCATTAACGACAATTGGAGTTTTACCATAGCGTTTACTGATTTCTACAGTTGTTGCAATTGTTTCTGGAGAAGTTTTTTCTGTAACAATAATTTCTACAAGTGGCATTTTATGAACGGGTGAAAAGAAGTGCATTCCAATAAATTTTTCTGGACGTTTAGAAGCTTGTGCTAGAAGTGAAATAGGAATAGCCGACGTGTTGCTAGCAAAGATTGCATGTTCTGGCATTATGGCTTCTACTTCTTTAATAATCTTATGCTTTAGTGGAACATCTTCAAAAACAGCTTCAATAACAATGTCTACATCCTTAAACCCTGTGTAATCTGTAGTGCCAGAAACCCTATCCATACGCTTAAAGACATCAATATTGCCATTGCGACGCTTAGCATATTTTTCATTAATTATTTCAGCTACATAAGCAACGCCTTTACCAACTGCCATTTGATCTCGATCTTTCATTCTAACAGCATAGCCCGCATCAGTACTAACAGCCGCAACACCTGCACCCATTAGCCCTGCACCTAAAACACCAATTTTTTGCACTTTCATTGGTTTAACGCTTGGAGCAACGGAGGTATCTTTTTTGGACTCAGTGCTAGCAAAGAAAAGATGTATTAGGCTATGAGCTTCACTAGAAACAACTAGTTCACCAAATCCACGTGCTTCCGCTTCTAGCCCTGCTTCTAAGCCTTTAGTCAAGCTTTCTTCAATTGCATGCAAGATTTTATAAGGTGCTGGATAAACGCCTTTGGTGTGTTTATCTACCATTGCTTTAGCACCTTTTAAGAGTGTTGTTAAAGCTTCGCCTTGTGGAATAGGCCAGGTTGGACGAGTAATTTTTAAGGTCTTGTTAGCTAATTTTAAGGCTCGGTCTTCTGCTGCTCTACGTAAAAATGCAGCAGGAGCAATTTCATCAATTAACCCTACAAATTTTGCTCGTGGAGGAAAGATATTTTTGCCTTCTAAAATTGATTGCAAAGCCATTTCTAGCGGAATTAAGCGGATTAAACGATTTAGTCCTGTAGCACCAGGGAGTAACCCAAGTTTAACTTCAGGAAGTGCAAAAGTCGTCTTTGGATGATCTGTAGCAATTCGATAATGACAATTAAGAGCAACCTCTAAACCACCTCCAAGACACGCGCCATTGATGGCACAAACTACTGGTTTAGGTGAATCAAAGAGACGAGAAAATAGTTTATGTGCTGCACGGCTTCCTTGATAACCATCTTCAGCCGTTTTTAAGTCGGCAAACATTGTAATGTCTGCACCTGCTAAAAAATTATCTTCCTTACCGCTAATTAAAACTAAGGCTCGGATATTATTATCGCTTTCAAACTTAGTAAGAATTTGCTCTAATTCTTCTAGAGCTTGACGTTTTAGAACATTTAGCTTTTCACCTGGTAGATCAATAATAATTGTGCCTACCCCATCTTTATTTACTTCTAAAGTAAGAATATTGTTTTCCATAAGTCTCCTTAATTCCCACGCTCTAAGATAATGGTTGCACCCAATGCTCCACCAGCGCAAATTGTTACCATACCAAGTTGGCTATCTCGGCGATTCATTTCATAAGCTAAAGTAGTTACTAGTCGCGCACCTGTAGCACCAAATGGATGACCTAAAGAAACCGACCCGCCATAAACATTAAATTTCTCCATGTTCATTTCTCCAAGCGGTTCGCTACGTCCAAGGCGTTCTTCAGCAAATTTCTTACAAGCAAAAGCTTTTAGGTTACAAAGAATTTGTCCTGCAAAAGCTTCGTGCATCTCGATTAAATCCATATCAGCTAAAGTAAGTTTAGTTTGAGCAAAGGCTTTTGCTGTTGCAAAAGCAGGGCCTAAAAGCAACCCGCGATCAGGATCTAAACCAGCAAAAGAACAATGTTTAATATAGGCTAGAGGTTTATAGCCAAGAGCTTTTGCTTTTTCTTCTGTCATAAGTAGCACGGCTGATGCACCATCTGTTAAAGGGCTAGAATTAGCTGGGGTGACAGTTCCAAACTCCTTATCAAAAGCAGGTTTAAGAGAAGCAATTTTAGCGCGATCTGGAACTTTACGAACAATGTCATCCTCTGTTATTGGTTTATAATCTTTTGGAGCATAAACTGTAGCGATTTCAGCAGGAATATGGCCTGCTTCATAACCACGACCTGCAAAAAGATGACTGCGATAAGCATATTCATCTTGATCTTGACGACTAACGCCCCATTCACGAGCTAGTATTTCGCAATGTTCACCCATAGTTAAGCCTGTATAAGGCTCAGAAATAGAAATATTTGCAGGCATAATATCTTGCAGTTTAACCTGCATAATTGTGTACATTTTCTCTTCTTGAGTTTTCTTACTTCCAGCATCCATTAAAATGCGGCGAAAAGGTTCTGATACTGTCATGGGGACATCAGATAAAGACTCAGCACCGCCAGCAATTGCAACTTGGGAATTACCCAATGCTACAGAAGCAGCAGCAGAAGCAATTGCCCGCGCACCTGTTGCACAAGCCATTTGTACACTATGCCCTGGTGCTGAATGTGGCATGCCTATAGTTAAACCAACTTCACGAGCAATATTAGCAACTGAAGGCTTGTTAATTGCCGTACCATAAACTATTTCGTCTATTTCTTTTGGGTTAAGGTCTGCACGATTAATTAATTCTCTAACGCAAGCTTTACCAAGGTCTAATGCTGTCATTTCACTAAATGAACCACTTGCTTTCACAAATGGAGTACGACAACCAGCAATGATTGCTACTCTATTTAAGCTCATAAAAAATAATCTCCTTAATCAAATGGATAACATTCTTGGTCAATAATCCTATCCGCAATACGGCGGCGGGCTGTGACTGTGTTGATGGGTTGCCATTGCAATAAGCGATGGAGTGATTTTAATGACGCGCTTAACTCAGCTTCTTCGCTAATTACTGCTAAAGTTTTACGTGCAATTACTTCCATCTTCATTACTGAGTCATTGATAAAGACTTTCATCATATCAATATGATATTGGCTATCTGCTTCACCTTTATTTTCAATATGTTTAAGTGTGCGAAGTAGCGTACTTTCAGCAGCATAAGTTTCCATTACGCAATCACTAATTGCAGCAACAACTTCTTGTTCTTCAGATAGTTGCACCATCCATTTTTGCGCTGCTTGCCAAAGCAACATAATGCAGGCTTTTTTCATATTGGCAACTAAAGTTTTTTCTGTGCTAAATAAACTTCCGTCTTTGGGATTTGGATCTAATTGTGGTAAGGGGCCTGTATCATAAACATCTTTAATCGTTCTTTCACCAGCTTCAACTATAGGTAAATCGCCACTCATTCCCCGCTTGATTAACATATCAATAATTAACATGCGGTTAATTTCATTTGTACCTTCAAAAATACGTGTTGGACGGGCATCTCTATAATCTCGTTCAACTGGATATTCTTTGCTATAACCATTGCCGCCAAAGATTTGCACTGCTTCATCAACCGCATAGCCTTGAGCTTCTGAGCCATAAACCTTCATTATTGAGCTTTCAATTGCATATTCCTTTAGAACTTCCATTGAGCGAGCAAGATAATCACTTGCTTCTGAATCTAGGCCATGAAGTTGATCATCTATAAGCCCTGCTGTACGAAATGCCATTGATTCAACAGCATAGGCACGAATCGCCATTTCTGCTAGCTTTTGTTTAATTAAACCAAAATCTGTAATTGACTTCCCGAATGCCTTACGCATTTTACCGTACTTAACTGATAAGCCAATAGAGCGTTTAATCTGAGCATAAGCACCAGAGCCAATATTCATACGTCCCATATTTAGAGCATTAAACGCAATATGATGACCTTTACCTATTTCACCTAAAATATTTTCTACAGGTACTTTTACATTATCAAAAAATACAGGTCGAGTTGATGAGCCAGTCAAGCCCATTTTCTTTTCTTCACCGCCTAGGGTGATGCCTGGGCTATCGGCCTCAACAATAAACATAGTAAATTTCTTTCCATCAACTTTTGCTGCAACACTAAACATGTTGGCAAAACCAGCATTAGTAATCCACATTTTGCTTCCATTAATAATGTAATGTTTGCCATCTTCGGAAAGTGTCGCAGTGGTACGAATTGCCATTGCATCTGAGCCGCAATGAGGCTCAGTTAAGCAATAAGCAGCAATCCATTCACCGGAAAGCAGTTTAGTTAAATATTTTTTACGTTGGTCTTCTGTTCCAAAATAAACTATTGGAATCATTCCTACTGAGGTATGAACACCAACACAGCCAGCAAAAGAAAATTGTTTAGTGTGGTTTTCACCTACCAAAAGGGCTGTAGACTTTTTCATTCCATAACCTCCCATTGAGGTAGGAACTTCTAAACCTAGCAATCCTACATCGCCAGCCTTACGCATTAACTCTCGCATAGTATCCACATTTAGAGCTTCAATTTCTTCTGTTCTAGGCAATACTTCTTTATCAAAAAATTCTTTAATAGCACTAGCTACTTGATATTGTATTTCTTCTAAATCGTCCCGAGTAAAAATAGAATTAGGGTTAGTTTCAGTGATGAGAAACTCACCACCTCGAACCATATGCTTAGAGGTTGCTACTGATGTCATGAAAAACTCCTTGATTATCATTTGCGGGGGAGAGGGCTAACTATATATCGATTTTTAACTAGGATCAAGTATTGATTTGAATGACGGGTCAGTTAATTTACGGCTAGAACTATGAATAAACTCAAAAAGTTACTGGGAGAAAGTTTTTACTAATTTAATTTTTCAGTTCATATAAATAAAAAAGCAGGCTAAAAAATTAATTATTCTTTAGCCTGCTTTTTTGTACTTACAATTACTGCTCGCCTGCTTTTCTTAAATTTTGTATTTGCTTAATTAGCTCTTTAGCTATTTTTGGGGCTGCTGTTTTGCTATCTCCAGCAATAATTTTACCGCTAGCTAAAATTATCCCTTTTTTAGCGTGTTTTAAGTTAAAAGTATAATCAAAAGTAAAAACAGGTCGGTCAACCGTGATTATTAAATCAAGATTTGACCAATTATCAGAAATAGCTAAACCTTGTGATTGAAATTCTTTGTCATTAAGTAAAGCTGTTTGAAGAAAATCAACATTAAAAAATCTAGTTTTAGTATGAATCCCTATAGTTTGTGAAGCTCTTAATAGCGCGGCTGGACTGTTATCATTAACATTTCCATAACTTGATGTTAGTGGCCCTTGAGCATTTAGTTTTGTTGATGAGTTAAGAGCTACAACATTAGTGGTAGGAAGACTACTTAAATTACTTCTAGTTACAGCTTGATTATTTTGGCGCAAGTTGTTAGCTAGAGTTTGACTAGAAATATATTCACCTAAATGTAATTCTTGAACTAAATCACCATAATATTTTTCCCAGCCGTCGCGCTTAAAAGCACCATTAGCAACAACTAATTGGCTATAGCCAAGCGAAGAAAGCCGAGAACTTGCACGAACACGAGCAAGAAATTCTTCTTTGTCTAAACCTGCTTCGGCAGCAGCTAAGGGTAAAGAAAGCTCTGCTTCAAAACGTCGCGCTAGTGCGTTAATTGGCTCACTTTGAATATTAGGACTTAATTTATTGCCTGTTTTTTCTATTGCTTGGCGAAATCTGTCTTGGTCTTGCTCTAAGAGGTTGTCTAAAGTGTCTTGTGTTGGATAAATAGCTAAAGCTTTTTCTAGGGTAAAATAGCGGTTAGTGTTTCGACTAGCAGAATTTAATTCTGCTTCTAAAGTCGCCCTCATATCATCACGAAAATATTTCATTCCAGCAAAATGACAACTCATACAAGAACGGCCATTATGAATTATTGGGCTTTCTGGAGAACTACGATCCGACACAATTGCTACTGGAGCAATATCTAGGCGTTTTCCATGATTATCGGCTAGAAAGTAAGCCTGCATTCCATTTGGAAGATTAAAAATCATTTCTCCCCCAGCCGAAATCATTGTTAAAGGCGAGCTAAAAATATTTTGAGCGTCTAAACTACTGCTAAAATCATAACTTCGCCAATAAGCACCATAATTTGAGCCATGACGTTCTACAATGCGATTATTTTGTGATACTCCGCTACTGCGTAGCCCTGCACGAATAATATTTCTTTCCTCTTGTAAATTACGGCTAACATCAACACCTAACAATTTTTCTAGCTCTGTAACTGTGCTAGGCAGACAAAGAATATTGTGATAAAGCGGTGCTATAGAAGCATTTGCCATAAACCAATCGGCCCGAATATAAGGAATTTCTGCACCAGAAAAAGACTTGATGACTTCATTGGCAGGCAATTTAACCGCATAAGGATAAGAAGCTAGGATCATTCGCCAAGTGTCTGCTGTCCAATTAAAATCACGTAAATCTATACGCAGTATTGTTTTTTCTGCATTAATTGGTTTTGGGATAGTAATTTCCCGGTGCCAGGACAAGCTATTAATTAATTTTGTTAGTCCAAAGCGGTATTGTTCTAGTTCAGTTTCTGCAATTTCAGCATTACTTAAATGTGCAATGCTAAAATAGCGTAGATAAGGCCGCGCACGTTCAGAAGCTTGCTCAAGGTCTTGTTCAATTGTGGCAAGAAGTGTTGTCTCAGCAACAAATTTTTTATTTATAGATTTACCGGTTTCTATGCTGTTAATTGATTTTTCTTTTGCGTCCCAATCAGGCGCACCTGCTAAAATCCATTCTCGTAGGGTAGCTTTATCTTTTTGAGAAAGCGGACTTTGACCAATAGGCATTGCATCAGTCTCTACCATTTTAAGCAATAAAGAATTAGCATCGCCAGCAATAATGGTTTTATTTTCAAGTAGTCGGGCATGGTCTAGCACAAAAATATTTTTTGTTGCTACCCCATTCATTCCATGACATTGCAAACAATTTTTGGTTAGTATCGCTCTAGCTTCCTGTGCTAACTCAAAATTTTTATTACTTGTATTAGTTGTATCAGCTTTTAGAGTGTTAGCAATTAGTAAGCTAGTAGTTAAACAAAAGGCAAAAAACAACATAATAGATTGACTATTAAGTTGATAATTAGGCTGTTTGGCTAGTTTAAAGAAAAACATATCCTTATCACCTCATCTGTTAGGTAATTATTTATTTAAGTTTTTAAGTTTGATTTATGGAGATTGGTTTTTAATGGAATGTAAAAGAAGAAAAAACTTGCAGAAAAATATGTGTAACTTAAAACAAAAAGCCAGATATTTTAAGCTTTCTATAACTTAAGACACCTGACCTTTTTATTAAATGCTAAAAATTTTGTTAAACTTCTAAGCGGCCTTCTAATTCACCTAATTTATAACGAGCCATAGCTAAATTAGATTGCGCTCTATTTAATACAAAATATATAAAAAGATTTGGTGCAGTAGCTAAAGGGCGAATAAGATGATACTGCTGACCTAATGTAATTAAAATATCTTCTATTTTATCTTTTAAGCCTAAGCTGTGCATTGTCTTTAATTTTGATCGAAACACTTCGCTATTGCCTGCTGCTGCAAGCTCTAGATTTATACCACTTCCAATTGAACCTAAAGCCATACCGCTTTTTGCATCAACAACACTTGCAGCCATAGCTCCATCAACTTTCATTAAATCATTTAAACATTCATTAATATTTCCCATATGTATTTCCTCCTGAATATTATTTAATTCTTTATTAACTTTTTCTTTAATAGTAGGTATTTTTTCAGTATTATCAGAACCTTGTACTAGAGACAAATTAGGTTTTGAAGATAATTTTTGTAAATTATTTTGAGTATTTATCCTTGAAGCTTCCATAAATAGAACCGACAAAGGTTTATTTATAATATTTGTGCGGGTTTGGTCTTTTCTTACTATGTCTCTAACATCTATTTCGACATCTTCCCAGAAAAGAATTTTATAAGCAGCTTCTTCCCCTTCGTAGTCATCATAAAGAGCATCTACCAGTTTGCCTAAAAAGAAGTATAGAAAGCCATCTCCTTCTTTAGACGAGACTTGAAGCAAGCAAGATTTCTTTTCTACTTCCAAAGATTGTAGTAAGTTAAACAGAGCATTGTTTGTTTCGTATTTTTTAGATGTTTGACTTATCATTGTATTTATTTGTACTAAGTTATCAAAGTTATTAAAATCAGCATGTTGGATGATGGTTGTATCATCTTAAAAACTCTAAAATATCTATTATCAATACTTAAGTTAAGAGCTAATCAATATCATTCCCTATTTTTTAGTTCTTACACCTTAATTTTAGAGCCTTTTTAAGTAGAGGAGCTTAAAAGACATACTTTGTATTTTGTGGTGTATTTAGATAAAACATTTTTTACAGAACACTTCTTAGAGCTTGATTATACATATAATATTTTTGTTGACAAGTTAGTTAATAAACTTTTTAGATAGTTTTTAGGAAAAATTAATATATTACTCAATTTTTTATCTATACTTTTTATTTAAGATAATTTGTTTTAATACAATATGTTAGCATAGTTTACTAGTTATAGTCTCTTACTACAAATAAATATAATTTATTTGTTTTTTTTTATTTATTTATCCATTTTTATCATAATTTTTTTAACATAATCTTTATAGTTTACGATAAACTTTCTAGGTATAATCAAACAAGTATGTTTAAGTTGGAATAAATAAGCACTAGGATAAAACTACTTTTTTGTGAGTCCGTTAAATTACTTAGGCTCAAATTACAGCAAAAAAATAAAGCAATAAATTATTTATGGGAAAAATTCCTCAAAAATTAGCTAAATAATAACAAAATAAAATTCTTCTTAAATTACTAAAATATTAATCTTCCCCATATATTTCCATTATTTTCAATAAGATAATTAATATAATTGTAAGTGTTGTTATTTCATATAGTTATAAGTAAGACTACAGAAATTTCTATTTTATTAAAATCATTAGCTTTATCATATTTAATTTTTTATTTAGTATTACGATTCTTTATCTAGTCCTTAGTTTATACCGCATATTTATCAATAAATTAAATAGTTGGAATAGTTATTGCGTTTGCCATAAATACACTGAGCAATCAAGTTCTTTCTTAGGAAGGAGGATACTCTTATGTTAGTGCTAACAAACAAGCAAAATTACTATTTTCTTTTTCCAATCATTGGAATTTTATTAATATTTTGGTTAATTTTATCTCCTACAAGTAACGCACAACTTCAGCAGGAAACAGTTAATTATCCTATTACTACAACAAATACAATTTTTGCAGAAAATCTAATAACTCCTAATGCAGACATAGAGGAAGAATTAAAAGTTGATGATGGGACATTAGACGGTCGAGGTGTGCTAGCTGATGGGTTAATGATTGTAAATCGACTTACACCTAGCAGTTATCCAGTAAAATTAAAAACTATTCGTATTTTTTTTCCTAGCTTTCAAGGTCAACCAAGTCCACTAGGTCGTTCTATACGGCTAGTTGCATTTTTAGATCCTTTTGGGGCTAGTTCTCCTCAATCTAACCCTACTTTAATAGTAAATCAATGGGTTACAGTCCCTACTTTAGGAAACTATGTTGATTTTCTGGTTAATTCTCCAGTAAACATTACATCTGGGGATATTTACGTAGGTTATCAGTCTCCTAATCCAGCATCAGGAGTCGGATTTGCTGCTGACACTAATAGTTTTGCACGTAGGCGAAGCTATTTTTCTACCAATGGAGGAGCAACTTTTAGCGGCCCCCTAGCCTTTAGCGATGGCACAGACGCTAATATAATGATTCGTGCTGTAGTTGTTAAAGAGTCTAGCCAAACTGGGGATTTTTCTTTAAGTGCTACGCCATCATCACAACAAGTTATAGCAGGAAAAACTGCTAACTTTACTCTTAACACTCAATCTATTGCTAGCTTTGCAGGAACAATCAATTTAAGTAGCACAATAAACCCGCAACAAGATAGTATTCAAGTAAGCTTTTCTTCTAGTAGTGTAACTGCTGGCAGTTCTAGCAATATCAGCATTACAACAAATAGCAATACTCCAGCAGGAAACTATCAAATTAATATCATTGGTGCTAGTGGTACACAAACACACCAAACATTAATTAATTTAACAGTTATTCAAGAAAACTTACCTGTTATAACAGTTAAGGCAACAACCCCGCTTGCTTATGAGAAAAATTCTGTAACTGGAGTTTTTACCCTCACCCGTAGCGAAGAATTAAACAAAATGGTAGTAATAAATTACCAACTTAGCGGAACAGCTACAATCAATCAAGATTATGTAGGTGTTGTTAATCAATTAGTTATCCCCGCTGGTGCTACATCTGCAACACTTTCAATTATTCCAATAGATGACACGGTTCCAGAAGGTGACGAAACTGTAATTTTAAGCCTGCTAGATGACCCTACCTATAAGCTTTCCTTAAATAGCCAAGACACTGTAAAAATTGTTGATGATGATAATTGGGAAAAGCTTTTTAGCACAACACTAGATAAAAAAGGTGGCACAGTTGCGGCAGGCGGATTAGTAATAACTATTCCTAAAAAAGCCATCAAAACGCCTTCTACAATAGAAGTTTATCGTGGTATTGGTGTTTCAACAATGGACAATATAAGAACTTCTGATGTTTATAGGGTTACAGGTTTATCTCAAGATTTATATAAATCTGTAAAATTAACTCTTGAAACAGAAAACAACAATATAGAAGGTAGTCCCTTTGTTGTATTAACAACAGAAACATTTGTTCCTAGTTTGGGAAAAGTTGATACTGTATCGCAAACTATTGCAGCAACAGCAGCCAACAATCTTGTTACTGTTAACTTGCCTGTAAGTCCTAAAACTTCTACTAAAAATTTATTGATGGATGAAGAAATTGAACCATTATTTAGAGATGAAATTGCAGTAGAAATGCATGCTGTAAAACTTCGCTCAAAAACTAGTAGCACAGGTAAATTTATTGCAACATATGTTGGTAAAGCAGGCGATCCAATGGAACAAGTTGCTGAAGAAGTGTTAAAAATTGCTGAAGAAGCTTATACAACACTAGAATCTTACGGCGTTTCAATGAGCAAACGAACTAACCCAATTATGTTAGACATAGAAACTTTTAGCAGTTCAGAACAAGAGCGAGTAGGCGAAACAACCGCAGGATTTTTAGGAAAGTTTTTTGGCCCTAATCATTATTCTATCCGGCTAAATAAAGAAAGAATAATGGAAGGAAATATTATTAGCCAAAAACTAAAAGAAACTATCCCGCATGAACTTTGCCATATAGCACAAAGCTTATATGACTCAAGAAGTTATTTTGCTATGGCTACTAGTGCAGATCCTTGGTTTTGGTTAGAAGAAGCTATTTGTACTTGGTTTGAATGGAAAATGACAGATACAAGTAAAGTCCCAGACAATGTTGCAGAAGATAAATATCAATTTTTGCTGCGTCATGGACTACATTTTCCACCTGTAACATCTAGCAGTGAGGAAATTACATCTATTCAAAATCATGGTTATGGAGCATCAATGTTTTTAAGCTACGCGACATCAAAAGCAGCAAATGAAGCAACAGCTAATAGTAGTATTGGAACATTGATTAAAAGCCGAACCACTAACCCAAACCCAATTGAGCCAATTAAAAAGTTTGCTTCTACTAATACTAGTGAACAACTAGGAGATTTATGGAATAGTTTTTGTCAAGATTGGATGTCAGGCAATATTTACCAAAATGAATTTCCTGGGCTTATAGAAGTTTTTGGTAGTGCAAATGATAAATTTGTTTTTGACGATCCTACAAAAACTAGCATGGTAGTTGAATGGACATCCCAAGACATTTCTGCAACGCTTTATAGCTATCAATTTAGTCCATCATTAAATTGGGCGGCTGAAACTAAGCTAAAATTTACTTTAACAGGATCAAATGTTTTAGCTTATGTTTTTAACTATGATGCTGATAGTAAGTCATTAGTAAAATTAGGATCTTTTAATGATAAATTTGAGATTCCTAACGCTGAAACGCTTTCTAAACCTACGGTTAATAAGCAAGTGTTGGTTATGATAGTTAATACTAATGCAACAAGTCCTTATACAAACCTATCTCCATTAAGTTTAGACTTAACTATTGAGCAACCTTACCGTAACCTCTACCAACTGCAACGTACAGCACTTCTTTACAATGAATACTTACAAGCAGAGATTAACTTTAGACTTGAAGGAGATCACACAGTTATACAGGATACTTATCTTAATCTTAAAACTCAAGAAACCCATTTCTTGCATTTACAAATCCCTAAGATAACAACTGATGATTCTCGCTTCTATAATATTAGTGTGATTGTAAGTAATTTGCGTCCAACAGATAACACTAATCTTAATGATGCTACAATCAAAAAGTTAGTCTTTAGAATTGTAGATAGCGATAGCCCAAATGGTAGAGAGCAAACCCTAACAGGAACAAATAGAGTAGATGCTACACTTAGGTTTGATAAAAACTTTACTAAAACAGGTGGCTTTTCTGTATATGGTGTATGGAATATTGGTTCATCAGACTTAGAAGCTATTAATTTTGTTCTTGAAAAATAGTTTGGAATGACTTTTTCTGTTGAGTTTCTAAGTTTGACAGTTGAAAAGCATAAATAGTTGAAACAAAAGGGGTAAAAAGAAAAAAGTATAGACAAAATAAAAGACACAAGTTTGAAGGTTAAAAAGTAAAGTCATATAGTACCTAATCTATATAAGCAATATAAGTAACTAGGTTAATTAATCTAAGTTATATTTTTTGTAACAATCTTGAAGATAGTTTTTTAATGAAGTGATTAATTCAGGAAGTAGTAAGATGTTTGCTTGAATAGCAGCAATTTCAATTCGTTTGCCTAAAATACTAATAAAATCAAAGCCAAAAGTTTTACCATGCCCATAAAGTTTATCGCCAATTTCGATCAGGGTAGCAAAATCCTTCTTAGCCAAAGCAGCTTCTAAAAGAATCAAGTTTTCTTTTTCTGAAGCTAAGTACCAAGGAATCAAGTTTTTGATTAATTCATCATCATCTTTTTCTTCAGACATTGGTTCAGATAAAAAAGGCTGCATTATTTACTTTCTATATATATCACTATTATTAATCATTATATTAAATTACTTATGATATCGCTTTATGTGATTATAGATAACCCTATTATTTTTACTTACTTCTAAGATTTTGTTATTGGATAATATTGGATAAAGATTATTTGTTATTAATATTGGGATTGTAGGGCAACACTAAATATCAGTCAAACTTATTTATTAAAGATTTATCATTCATTAACTAATAACTAAGTAAAGCGTAAACTAAGTAAGCGAATATTTTGCTCTTAAGTCCTGAAAGGACATAACTATTATTTCTTAGAGTTTCAGACCTAGGCAATAATAGCTATGCCACTCCGTTGGGGCTTAAGATTTTAAAATATCAAATTATTTAGTTTACGCACCTCTTATTAACCAATTTAATTCTATATAAAATAAATAGTTTAGCATTATTACTAGTAAAAAAGTAAATAAATACTTAGTAAATAAAGCTATATAAATCTAGTTAATAATAGCATCAATAAATAACCAATATTTATTTCCATTGATTATGTAACTATAAGTAATTAAAGTAAGTTACTGAATTTATAATTGATCGCTAGTAATAT
>CAZBMZ010000004.1:149392-269956 GCA_964492845.1 uncultured Clostridia bacterium | reverse complement strand
ACATAAAGAAAGGCAATAAAACAGCTTTGGAGTTTGGGTTTGAGAAAGTGCAAGAGCAAGCAAAAATTCCACTAAAAGATGCAGCAGTAGTAAATAGTACACGTTGGCAATTGTACAATAGGATAAAAGCATTAGGTTTGCCAATAGAAACAGGTAGTGGTGCCTTAACTAAATATAACCGAAGCAAGCAAAACTTACCAAAAGCACATTGGATAGACGCTGCTTGTGTTGGCAATAGTACACCACAACTAAAAGTAGATATTGATAAAGTTAGGGTGCTACGGATAAAAGCTACTGGTCACGGCTCTAGGCAAATGTGCTTAGTGGACAAATTTGGCTTTCCACGAACTAAAGCCAAGGCGGGAAAGCGATTCTTTGG
Organism: uncultured Clostridia bacterium; assembly: GCA_964492845.1. Taxonomy (GTDB): domain Bacteria; phylum Acidobacteriota; class Blastocatellia; order Chloracidobacteriales; family JADJPF01; genus JADJPF01. Next base: position 269,577 of record CAZBMZ010000004.1, on the reverse strand, counting down.
TTTTTCTACTGGCGATATCGTTAGGGCTGTTGTTACTAGCGGAAAAAAGATTGGTATTTATACAGGAAAGGTTGCTGTTAGGGCTACTGGTTCTTTTAATATTACATTTGGCAAAACTACTATCCAAGGCATTAACCATAAATATTTCACACTCTTGCACTCTTGCGATGGCTATTCTTATTCTTACTTAGCTCACAACAAGACTGCAATTCCTCCCACGCCTAAAGCCGTGGGTTTCCTTGCAGGGGATTTATGATTGAAAAAAATACCCATAAGCAAATAGATTTACATACTTCTTCTATAGGTCTTGTATCAGATATATCAACTGTAAGTAAGTGGAAACTAGGAGTTAGTGTAGTGATATGGTTGTTTTATGTATTTGTAGGCTTACTTTTTTCTATTATAGCTCCAATTATTTTGTATCTAGAAAACAGACCTATATTTGCACTACTAGCTTTGTTACTAGGATTATGTTTGATTTGGTTTGGCTTAGGGACACTAGTTCAAAGTATAGCAAATATATCAGCAGCTAATAAATTTTATTTACGCATTAATGACCAAGGTATTTCTATTTATTTACCTCAATTTAACCGCAAATCAATATTTCTTTTTAGACCTAAGTTTGTACAACGTGACTTAAATTGGGAAGAGATAAAAAACTGGAGACAATATCAATTGTATGGCCGTTATGATTATACTTTTCCAACGCATATATTATTTAGTACAACAGAAAATGAAGAAATTTTCATTTCACTAAATGTTTTTAAAAAACCTCCTAAAGAAATTGTAGAAACTCTAAAAGAAACTAAACTTAATACAATACCACATAGGTTTTATTAACTAAAAAACCTTATAAATTGTAAAAATTATACAAAAGGAAGTTTTCTGAAAAAATGCCAACTACAGATAAAGCAGCTAGGAATAGGACTATCACCTTAAACATTGATGAAAAAGAATTTTATAAAAAACAACTTTGTTTGCTCTCAAGTAAAATTACTGTTAGAAAAATAATTAATCAAATAATTAATCAAGATAGTTTAAGTGTGATGGACTATTTGCCTGAAAACTCTGTTGATTTACTATTTTTAGATCCTCCTTATAATTTAAGTAAAACTTTTAATAGCAATTCGTTTAAGGAATGTTCCACAAGTGAATATATAAAATGGTTTGAAAGCTGGTTTGTTAAGCTGCTTAAAGTTCTTAAATCTACAGCCTCGGTTTATATTTGTGGTGATTGGCGTTCAAGTGCTGCAATTTTTTTTGTTGCAGAAAAATACTTAAAAATACGCAATCGTATTACTTGGGAGCGTGAAAAGGGGCGAGGAGCAAAAGCCAATTGGAAAAACTGCTCTGAAGATATTTGGTTTTGCTCAGTTTCAGACAAATATACTTTTAATGTTGATGATGTAAAAATGAAAAGAAAAGTAATAGCTCCATACAAAGTAGAAGGAAAGCCTAAAGATTGGCAAGAAAGCGAAGAAGGAAATTATAGATTAACCCATCCTTCAAATCTTTGGACAGATTTATCTGTTCCTTACTGGTCAATGCCTGAAAATACCGACCATCCAACACAAAAGCCTGAAAAACTATTAGCTAAAATAATTCTGGCTAGCTCTAATCCAAATGGCTTAGTTTTAGACCCGTTTTTAGGCTCTGGTACAACTGCTGTAGTAGCAAAAAAGCTTGGACGTAATTTTATAGGTATTGAACTAGATGAAACTTATAGCTGTTTAGCTCAAAAACGCTTAGAACTAGCTAAAATAAATAACTCCATCCAAGGCTACAAGGACGGAGTTTTTTGGGAACGAAACACTTTTTCAAAGCAAAAACTTAAGTAAATCTAATTATCTCCAAAAATAATGCCAATTGTAATCAAAGGTAATATTTTTTCCTGGTTCAAGTGTAGTCTTCCAGCTAATTTTTCCTACACCATTAAATCTATTCCACCAGGACGGCCAATTATAAGAATAATTGTTATAGCCTGATAAACTTAAAAAACTATCATCTTCTAAAACATTGATAGCTTTAATTTCACCACTACTTGTAGTGTTATCAACATTACCTAATACATAGCGAGTTACTTCTAAATAAACTGGTTGTCCATAAAGATTAGTTAAATTTATCGAGCCAGACATATCACTACGGCTATAATCATCACCATTCCAGCGAACTGCGGTAGGAATGCGTTTTGATTCTGTGTCAGTTTTTTTAGCTAAAATATTTATAGCTTTAGTAATTTCCAAGTCTGTAGTTGCACCAATTGAAGTGTAAGTAAGCAACCCTTCTGCTAACACTTTATCATTAGAAGTAATTAATGCTGGTGCAGTAGTAAATGGATGTGATCCATTGTTGGTAATTCTAATTTTATGTGTTGCCTTTGGAGTTCTCATTAGTCGAGCAAGTTCTACTTGTTGTTGGCTACTTATATTTCTTGATAGTTCTGTAGGTGGAGAAAAGGGTAAATCGACTACGTAAATATCTTTATACTTAAAAGTTTGTTCTGCTAGAGTGACAACCATTCTTTCACCTCTTTTTAAGCTAATATTTTTAAGCTTAAATACAAAAAGATCTTCTGTTTGCGCTGAATTAGCAAAGTCTGGGCCAAGATCCCCTGTTTGGGTACTAGAGTTAGTTGATTGATTAGTAATAATACGCTGGCTAGTTATATCATTATCTTGACTATAAATGTTGTTGCTACGAGCAGCGTTAGTATACAAATTAGAAGTGCTGCTTCCTTGGTTATTATCAAAATAGTTTGAAAGTTGAGCGATGGATTGTTGCAAAGCCATTGGATCAAGGCTGTTTTCAAAAACAAAAGTTGGAACACCTACCACAAGATTAACTGACACATCATTTAAATCGGCTAGCTCATTAAGTAATGTAGCTTGAAGTTTAACTGTTGCATTCCCATTTCCATCTAAATTAATTCTATAGCTAGGGATCCAGCGAACTCCCTTTTGTACATAAACCAACCCCACTTTAGCAGATGGAGCAAGTTTTTGTTTTCCCCAATCTAGTTTTAAGGTCATTTGGGCGCGAAATTCTTCTTCAGTTATCTTAGAGTTAAATATATTTTTGAAAGTAATGTCTTGTATTTGACTGATAGCTAAGACTTTAACACCATTAGTCGTTTTTAACAGCACTAAACCAGACTTTTGTGCTAATTGTTCCAGGCTATTTGTGACAGAAGTTGCAGCAAGTTCTTCTGATGTTCGTGTAGGAATACTTAATATAGTGGCTTGGTATTGAATAGGATCTTTATCCCCAACACCCTTTTCTGTAATTAAAACTTCTGCGCCTATGTTAGCGGCTATTAAGGACTCAATATTAAGTGCCGTTCGTTCAATGGAAACTTTTCTAATTCCAGTACTTACACCAACTAATTTAGCATTTGCATCAGCGGAATAGGGCCAAAAAGTCCCTAAAATAGGATTAGGTATATAATCTAATAATACATTGCCATTGCTATCCGTAGGCAAATTTTCTTCGTGCAAAACAAAAACATGTCCATCCTTGAAAACAGAAATTTCCTTGATAGAAATTTTCCGCGAATCAGCAAAAGCATTAGTAAAATTTGCTAAATTAATTATTAGGACAAGGATAAACAAAACTAAGTAGCTAGAAAACTTTTTCATAATTAACTCCTACAACTTAAGTATACTTACAGAACTTTATGAGGAACTATAAGTTTGTCTCCAAAAGTCAATTATAAAGGAGTTTTCTACATTACAAATTTATTTTACTTAATATTTCCTGCCAGTATTTTGGCTAACTTAATTGCAGGATCTTTTTTATCACCTTCCATTACTCCACCAACTACATTTCCCTTAATGAAAATTACATAATGAGAGTTATAAGCCTCTAAATGATAGGTTTTAGGATCGGCTGCAACTTCGCTAAATTTGCCAAATGAAGACATAGAATCTTGATATTGTTTTACTATTTCTTGGGCTTTATCTGGACTCGAGTTTTCCATAGTAAAAGCGGTTAATTCCACTCCATCAATTTTATAACGTGCAGAATAGACATTCTTAAAGAATGCTTGTCCAAAGGCTGAATCAGGAATAATTGTAAAAGAATTGGCAACTTGGTTGTCTTTTGGAAGCGGATCAGCCGTAGCAAGAGCATCTTTGCTTTCTGGAAGTTTTTCAGCAATGGTTTTAGCAATGGTTGTGGCTGCTTGTTCTGTAGATTTTTCATTATCAGAACCTATTACGCGGACATAATATTTTCCTTTCCAAAAAAACGCGCCGTTGCTTTCAGTATAAGCATCATTACCAATTTTTGCTGAGTTAGGATGTGCAGGACGTTCAGCAGAAAACACGCCTAAAGCACTTTTAGGTGAAGTCATGTCATATAGTTCAACTTGAATAAAGCGGTTAGCGTCCGCGTCCGCAACAAAATCAGCCGCTACAAGTAGTTGAAACTCATAAGATTTATAAAGATTTTCGCGTCCATCTACTTTGTCATAAAGATTTTCTGTGGTAAAGCGTTCTAGCTGACCTCGACGTTTCCAGGCTAGTCCTGCAATTTCAGGCGGAACAAACTTGTCTTCTTCATTAGATCCAGCATTTATGCTATTTGCAGTTGCGTTATTGCTAGCTTCGGCTTCATTGCTAGCTTCTGCGCCTGTTGGCTCACCATCTAAAGAAGCCGCCCGACGATTACCGCGACGCTCTCCACCGCTAACTTGTACGCCTTCTTTTTCACCTTTTTTATCAAGTAGTTCTGGGTCTAGGCGAAAAAGATCTGGGTTAGGATTGCGGCCTAGCATATGAATGCTAACACCAATACCTATAACAATTACTAAAATTACATAACCTATAAGTTTTTCACTTTGTGGTGGAGGATTAGGACGTAAGTATTTACGTTGTGGGATTTTTAATTTTTTTCTTAAGTCATTCCAATTCATTAAATTAGTCCCTCCCTAATTTTTAACAGCCGGCTTTTGAGGTGGTTTGTTTTTTTCCTCTATTTCTATCAATCGTTTATTAAAAGTAGCTAAAACTTTTCTAATTGGCTCAGGTAAATCTGTACAATCTTCACAAAAAAACCTGGTTGCATGGCTATTTTGCACAGCATAATCATACATTTTATTACAACATTTACAACGCCGACGTTGCTTGATATCTTCATCGCCCATAACAATTTATCTCTTTTCCCTAAATAAAAACTAGTTTTCTATCAACCCAATATAAACTTCCCCACAACCACCTTTTAAGTATCTATATAGTTTTGCTTGTTTTGAATAATCAAGACAATTTTTATAAAGTTCTTTTTCAAAATCAAATAAGTAGTGAGCATTTAGCAAGTGACCTTTTCTATCTTTAGCATAAATGTCTCCCTCAATATCTATACCAAAAAATTTTCGTTCCTGACTATCCACAAGCAATTTTGGAACAGCACAATTTAGAAACCTGTTGCTCCAACTACGCGATTCCCAACACTTTTCAGCCCGCAGAACTCCTAATTTTGCTACTAGGTCTTGTTTATTAACAAAATGCTCTAAATAAGGTTTGTTATTATCTTTATTATTATCACACTCACATAATTTTTTAATACATTGAGTCATTGTTGCCATTTCATCAGCAGGACAAGCAAAAGTATAGATTTCTAATTTATGGAGATATTTTTGATATTTTTTAGCTAGTTTTTCTAATGCTGCCGCAACAATTATTCCGCCTTGAGAGTGAGCAATAACTATTACTTTTTCTTTTTCTACTAAAGCTTTAGCTAGCTTTTTCTTTACATATTTGGCGGGTTCGCTAGTCCATTCTAAAGTTCTATCAAAAATACATTCTGCTAAATCCATTCCTAAACCATTAGTTGGATTAAATAAAACCGTGATAGGCCGATTAAATAAGTCCCTCAACCTTTTTCCATTCCATTTAGCCACTTTTTCATTAGTTGCAACTCCATTAACAAAAAACCAAGCTTCTTTGTTTGATGTTTGGGCTGGGTCGTCACATTTAATATAAATACTCTTAGGCTCTTTGAATGGTAGTCTAGGAATTAAAGCATCCTTTAAGTAGCTTCCTAGCCTTCTTAATTGTCTAAAATTATCTTTCTTTAAGATTTTATATTCTGAGCGCGGCGCGTTACAGTGCCAAGTGCTGGTTTCACCAAAAACTGAGGTTATATTTTCCCAAGGACGCAGCGAAACGCTATCACTAAAAATCAATATATCTCTAAGTAAATCTTGTGTTTTTCTAATTAACATAACTTTTTATTTGGTAAGTAATTGATTAAAAAACAACTAGCCGCCAACAAAAGGCAGCTAGCTTATAAACAAAAATTAAAATTTAAGTTTTCTAGCCAACTGCACCTTTGCGGCGATGTTGCCAGTTGTGAACAAACTCTGCTACTCGGTCATAAACCGTGTTTAGAACGTCTAATTCTGGTAGATAAACTATTCTAAAATAGCCATCCTTGGGATCCATCCCAAAACCAGAGCCATGAACAAATAAAACGCCTGTTTCACGAAGTAGTGATAAAACAAATTGCTCATCAGTAGCATCACCAAGATTTTCCATTTGAGCCATTAAATAAAATGCTCCTTTAGGTGTTGTGCAATTCATCCCTTCAATAGCATTAATTCTTTGGCAAGAAAGATCTCGTCTAGCTCTAAAACGTGCCATAACATCATCTAAATAAGCATGATCGCCGTCCAAAGCCGCAGCAACCGCGTGTTGCGGTGGTCGTGCGCTACAAAGACGAGCATCAGCCATTTTGTTAATTCCAACTCTTAAGTCAGTCATTAAATGAGGATTGGAGATTTTCATCCAACCAACGCGCCAACCCGGAGCTAAATAAATTTTGGACATACTTTCAAAAGTAATTACTGGAACGCTTTCATCAACTAGACTAGCAATTGGCGGAGCTTGTTCTTCATAAGTCATACGCCAATAAACTTCATCCGCTAGGATAAGCAACCCTGCTTGATTAGCTACATTAAGCACTTCTAAAAGATTTTCTCTGTTATAAACTGCGCCAGTTGGGTTATTTGGATTAATAATTACAATTGCACGGGTTCGATTAGTAATTAACGCTTTTATATCATCAACTACTGGTTGCCAATCATTTTTAGGATCAAGTTTATAGGAAACTTCTTTTGCTCCAAGTTTGGCAAGTATCGCTGTATAAAGTGGATAGCCGGGAGAAGGCACTAAAACTTCGTCTCCTGATTCAAGCATTGAGCTAAGTACAATGTCTGCTGCTTCGGATGCTCCAGAGGTGACAATTACATCATCTGGAGACATTTTTACTCCTCGTCTGACGGCTTCACGGGCTACAGCTTCGCGGGCTGATGGAATGCCTGGCGAAGGGCCATAACCATTATTACCATCACGTAAAGCTTTTTCTACAGCTTCAACTAAATGGGGAGGTGTGCTAAAGCCATAAGGAACTGGATCACCAACGTTAAGATAAAGGACTTGACGACCTTCGGCTTCTATCTTTTTAGCTTCGCCAACAATATTACGTATGGCGTAAGTAAAATTTTGTGTACGTGTTGCTGCTTTAATCATTGTACTTAAACTCCTAACTTAAAAATTAATTTTGCCAATCATCGATTTGCGCCTTTTGTAGCTTGCCGCTGTAATCAATATAAATTGACTTCCATTCTGAGAACAGGTCTAAAGCAGCCGTGCCAGCTTCACGATGACCATTACCAGTATTCTTTGTACCGCCAAAAGGCAGGTGAACTTCTGCGCCAATGGTAGAGGAATTGACATAGAAAATTCCTGTGTACATATCACGCATTGCAATAAAGGCTCGGTTAACATCTTGGGTATAAATTGCAGCAGATAAGCCAAATTCTACACCATTGCCAATTTCAATTGCATGTTCTAATGAATCACAAGGAATTACAGAAACGACTGGGCCAAAGATTTCTTCTTGAGCAACTCTCATTTTAGCATCAACATCGCCAAAAATAGTAGGCTCAACAAAATAACCATATTTATGGTCTTCGCCTGTTAATCTATTTCCGCCTACAACCAAAGTAGCTTTATCTTCGTTTTTGCCAATTTCAATATATTTTAGTACTGTATTCATTTGATTTTCATTGCAAGATGGGCCGACTTCTACAGATTCATCTAGTCCATTGCCCACTTTTAATGTGCGAGCGCGAGCAGCAAATTTTTCTATAAATTCTTTATAGACTTTTTTATGTACAACTACACGGCTTGCAGCAGTGCAACGTTGTCCAGTAGTTCCAAAGCCGCCCCAAATCGCGCCTTCAACCGCTAAATCAACATTTGCATCATCTAGAACCAGAATGACATTTTTGCCGCCCATTTCTAAATGACAATGCTTAAAGTCAGGTGCAGCGGCTTCAGATACAACACGACCAACTTCTACAGAGCCAGTAAAAGAAATTAGCCTTACATCTTTATGTTTCATTAAAGGTTCGCCAACAGCACGACCACCACCATTAACTAAATTGACTACGCCTTTTGGTAGTCCTGCATCGGCTAAGGTTTGTATTAAATTCACACTAGAAAGCGGAGTATAAGTAGCAGGCTTGATTACCGTAGTATTACCACAAACTAAAGCAGCCATTAGTTTCCAACTAGGAATTGCCATAGGAAAATTCCAAGGTGTAATCATTGCACAAATGCCTACAGGCTGACGAATGGACATAGCAAATTTATTAGGCATTTCAGCCGGAGTAGTTTGACCATATAGGCGACGACCTTCGCCACCCATATAAAAGGACATATCAATAGCTTCTTGAACATCGCCACGAGTTTCTTTTAGCACTTTGCCCATTTCGCGGGTCATTTCGCGGGAGTAAGTTTCTTTACGTTCTAGTAAAAGTTGCCCAGCTTTAAAAAGTATTTCGGCTCGTCGTGGTGCTGGAGTAAGTCGCCAAGCATTTGCTGCCTCTTTAGCAGCATCAACAGCCATATCAACATCTTCTTGGTTAGAATCTTGAAAACGCCCAATTAATTCGCGGGTGTCAGCAGGGTTGATATTATCAAATGTATTTCCTGATTTAGATGGCACCCATTCGCCATTAATATAATTATTATAAGTTTGTACTGCGGATTTTTCCTTAGACATAAAAACTCCTCTAAATATAAATTATTTAACTTCGGCTGCTGCGTTTTGTAATTTATGGCATTTTATACAGGAAAATTTAATATCTTGCCATTTTTCTGGATGAGTAGCTTTAATTCTTTTATCTGGTTCATTTAGACCTGTTTTTGGGTCATGGCATTCTAAACATCTCTCACGTGGTGTTAGATCTTTAATGCCTTGATGTTGTGGGATTGAAAGTAATGTAGGTTGTGGATGTTTACCTTTAATGGAAAGAATTATTAGGAAAGAAACTACTGCAACACAAATCGCAGTAAAAAGCAAGTCTCGCTTTTTCATAAAAAAACTCACTAAAAATTTTATTATTTGTTGAAAAATCGAAATTTATCAGCAAAGGCTTGGAGTGTCAAGCCAAGGGCGAATATCACACACTAAGTAGTATTGATTAGCATTAGTTATTGGTGAGCTTATTTTGGCTAACTAGCTTTCTTTTCTTGCTCCAATTGTTGAACGCGCTCATCCAACCATAAAACATCGCTATTTAAATCGCCTACAGCTTTTTGGGTAAATCTACGCTGGTGATTAAATTCTGTGGTGAACTTATCAAATTTGGTGTTCAATTCTTTGATACCATTATAAGCACCATTTATGCTAATTGTGTCTATTTCATCACTATTCTTAAGGTGTTGTACGTCAGATTTAATGTCAGCTACATCTTCTTTAATTTGGATAATATCAGCAATCGCTCCATCAACTTTAGCTTCTAGTTTAAGCTGGTTAGCTTCTAGTTTAGCTTGGCCTGCTTTTATTTCCTTTATTTCGTTTATTAGTAATTGAAACATTTCTTCTACAGTCATAGTGTTACTTTCCTATTCTTCGTTTACTCCCATGTTATTGCATCTTACCAAGGTGATTTGGAATTGTCGATAGCCTCCTAATATCAATAAGCACTTAGGTTGCTCATTTCCTTATTACCGATAATGTCAAGTTTAAAAAATTTTAGCCTAGAGATTTGATTCTCTAGGCTAGCAGGCAAAATGCCCTTATTAGGGGTATGTTTTAAGTTTCACTCAGGAAAAATTACTTATTAGTTAGCTAATTTAACGAATCTAACAGAAGCAAATAAACCATTATTACTATTGATAATGTAAAGATTACCTTTTTTATCAACTGTTATTCTGGAAGCAAAGCCTAAACCCGCTTTTGTGGCTAAATCTCCATCCCCTTTATTATCAATTTCACTGTTGCCAGCTATGGTATTAATTATATTTGTTGCAGCATCAACACGACGTACTTTAGCACCAGAAAAACCACCGGAGGGTTTAATATTACCTATTGCTACAATAAAAAGATTTCCTGTTGAGTCAAAGTCTAGTCCGCCAACTAACCCTAAACCAGCTTGGCTTAACTGGCCTCCATCACCATTAATATCAATAAATTCTTTACCAGCAAATTCTGTTATTCGGCCTGTTTTTGTATCAAGCTTACGAATAATACCCCTACCTTCAGCAAGTAAAATATTGTCTGACTTATCAATGGCAAGACCTTGGGTAAATGTAGTAAGTTGTTTAGAAAGTGTAGTAATAACGCCTGTTTGGGCATCAATTTTACGTAAGGATCCTCCAACAGTAACTATATAAATATTATCTTTGCTATCTACAGTTATATCAAAAATAAAACCAATACCTGCTTGTAAAGCACTAGCATTATCTCCAGAGTCAGCTTTTCCACCTCTACCAGCTATAGTTGTGATAATACCTGTATTTAGGTCAACTTGGCGGATGCGACTGCTTACGGTAAAACGACTATCTGCAATTAATAATTTGTTTGTGCTAGTAATAGCCAAAGCTTCAGGAAAGGCAATAGCGTTAATGGCTGGGCCACCATCGCCTTCACCAACAGTATTACCAGTATCTTTGCCTACAATAGTAGAAATAATTTGTGTGTTTGGATCAATTTTTCTTACTAATCCATTAACAGAATCGGCTAAGTATATTGCGCCATTTGAATCAACTACACCATCTTTAATAGAACCAATTGAAGCAGTTTGTGCAGCTACATCATCCCCAAAAAGGTTAACTGTTTTACTACCAGCAATTGGCGTTGCTTGACCATTGCCAACATTAAGTTGATAAACAAACTGTGAACCAATAAAAAACAGATTACCTACACCATCTAAGCTTAAGAAGCCTGCCAGATCAATACTGCTAGCATCAGGAAAGTTTGTAGGCTTTATAGCAATATCAGTAACAATGCCTGTTTGCAAATCAACTTGTAAAATTGTGCCTAAACGAATCTTGCTATTATCTTCTCTTTTTGTTAGAGGCCCTGAATCTAGTATAAAAAGCTTACCATCATTAGAAGCAACAACTGAACTAGGTAAAATTAGTCCTACTTTAGTAGCTAATTTGCCATTTCGATTATTAACATTAGTGCGACCATTACCAGCTATAGTTCTAATAGTTCCTGATGCGTTAATTTGTCTAACACGTCCGCTAACTCTTTCTGAGATAAAAATATTATTATTGCTATCAACATCTACAGCAGCAGCGGTTCCAAATCCTGCTGCATTAGCTGGGCCACCATCACCACTAAATTTATTTGTTCCATTGCCAGCAATTGTTGTAATTATTCCTGTGCTATCAATACGACGCAAGCGAGCTTCTTCTAAAACTAATAAGTTTCCATCGCGGTCAAAAACTAGGTCTTTAATGTCATTAAATCCTGCTTGAAGGGCTGGCCCTCCATCACCACTAAAACGCCTGCCTTTTGCACCTGCAATTGTTGTAATTACATTAGTTACAGTGTCTATACGGCGTACACTTTCTGTTAAGGCATCTGCTACTAATAAATTTCCTGACTTATCAATAGTAATGCTTAATGGGGTAATTTGGGCAGTAGTTGCTAAAACACCATTTTCTATAGATGACCCACCACCAGCAATTGTAGTAATTACGCCTGTTTGCTTATCTACTCGACGAATATCTACGGTTTCGGCAATAAATAAATTTCCATTGCTATCAGAAGCTATTTTACTTGGGAAATTTAAGTTGCTTGTTACTGCTTGACCACCATCACCAGTAAATACTTGACCACCTGCAATTGTGGTAATTTCGCCAACTGCCAGCATAGAGACTGGTTTAGATGTTATATCTAATGGGCGTTGTGCTAAACCTCCACGAGTTAGCACAGAAAGAGTTAATTTTCCTGGGACATCTTGAGCAGAAGTACGAAAACGAATTTCAGTAGCACTAATAACTTGAACATTTGTAATAGCTTTTCCACCTAAAACCACTTGGCTTTCTGGAGCAAAGTTTTTTCCAGTTATTGTAACTTCTGTATCTTGGCTTAAATTAATTTGAGATGGGCTAACAGATTGAATTTCTGGAGCAGCAACAGAAACAATGCTTAATGCTTCTGTTTCATCAACTCCATTATCTAAAACAAAAGCCTCTGAGCCTTTGATAGTAACGCTAATAGGTTGTTGAAATGACACTTCAGGCTGTGCTAGTGGGATAGCTTCTGTTGAGCCAGGGACAACTATTTGAACACTTTTTTTATCAACTACATAAATATTGCCTAGTCCATCGGTGCTAACCGATTGAGGCCCATCAAAGAGAAATCCTTCTGTTGACTCAGCAAATAAATTGCTTGTTTGGTTACCACTTGCTACCCCTAAAGTAGAAACAATTCCAGTAAAAGCACCTTGCTGGCTTCGAGTAAGTTCAATTAAACGTACTCGATTATTATCTTGATCAGCAACAACAAGTATCTGTCCATTATTATTAAGTGCAATACCTGATGGACGATGAAATTTTGCGCTACGTCCAACGCCATCATTTAACCCAATTTGACCCGGCTCACCAGCAACTAAAAAAAGTTTTCGTCTAACAAAATCAGCAAAATAAATTGCATGGTTATCTGTATCAGCAATATAGAGATTACCGCCACCATCAGAAACTACTCCCCTTGGACTACTAAGCAATACTTCATCAAAACCAACCGCACCATCAGCATCAAACATTGGTAGTCCGGGCGAACCTTTGCCCAAAATTGTTTCTACTTGTTTGTTAAAAGCTATTTTGCGAACACTATGATTAAGTGTATCTGCAATATAAACCCCGCCACTAGTATTATTATCAATACCAATGGCGGTTGGCCCAGCAAATAAAGCATCTTTGGTTAAACCATTAAGATTTCCTGCTACACGAGGTTTGCCAGCATATAATTCTAACGGTGCTGTTAAGGCATCATCAGCCCTTAAAATAACATTTTGCAGCGGATTAGAAATATAAACTCCGCCTTGAGAGTCTAGTTTAGTATCACCAGGTACTTTAGCACCTTTTACTTTTTTTATTTTTGCTACTGCAATAAATACTGAAGAAGTTGCGTCCCCACGTCGTGCTGTTATGGTAGCAAAACCCGACTTAATACCAGAAACTTCCCCTGTAGTAGGATTTACTTGAGCAATATCTGGACTACCTGATTGCCAAATTGTACCTTCATTAGCATTATTACCACTGCTATCAACAGTAGTTAAAACAATGCGATTTCCTTCATTAACTACAGGATTGCGCTGCTTTATACGAAAGGTGTTTTCAGCAGCTTTTGATATAAAGAAATTTTTAGTATTTGCGCTCAAAGAAAAATCACTAGCAGTTAAAGAAATAAGAGCCGTTACTAGCAGTAGAGAAATTAAAAAAAGCTTTTTATTCATGAACTTTTTCAAACCTTTTAGAGAAAATTCTTATTGTTTACTAAATGACGCGCAAAAATTAAAGAAATCCTATCATCAATTTTCGGAAATTTTCCAATTTAGCTAACTTGGGATTTACCATAAGTTAGTTTGAGCAGAATTTTCCAAATCAAGTAAGACTTTTTTTCTTGGTAGCCCGCCGCCATAGCCCGTAAGACTACCATTTGCACCAATAACACGATGACAAGGAACTATTATAGAAATAGGGTTACGTCCATTAGCTAAACCTACTGCGCGAACAGCTTTAATATTACCAATACGAACAGCTAATTCTTTATAAGAAATTGTTTTGCCATAAGGAATTTTAGTTAGTTCTTGCCAAACTTGCTGTTGAAACTGTGTTCCTGACATAGATATTGGTAAATCAAATTTAGTTAATTGACCAGCAAAATAAGCTGTAAGCTGCTCTACAACTTTAGGAAACGGCTCAATGCTATCATTTGCTACCCATTGTATGTTTGGATCAGGTTTGTAAGATTCCATATATAAGCCTGTTAAAGAATTTCCATCTGAAGTAAGCAAAATTTTTCCTATTGGACTATCAAAATATCTGTAGTAATTCATATTTTCCTTTCTAAAATTAGTCTAATGAATGCCAAAGATGTATTGCGGCATAAGCGCGCCAAGGTTTCCATTTTTCAGCAATTTCTAAGACTCGTTTGGGGTTACGTTCATTGAGAGCTTTATAAATCCCTAAGTCCGTATGGAGAAAAGCATCAGGCCAGTTAAGCACCCTCATTGCAATATATTGTGCTGTCCATTCTCCTATGCCTGGCAATTTTTTTAATTCATCTATAGTATTAGCAATATTTACTCCTGGTTCTAGGATAACTTCTTTTTTCACTATGGCTTGAGCAAGAGCCAAAATAGCATTTGCTCTTGAAGCAATTATGCCTAAGTTTGTTAGCTCTGTTACTTCGAGATTTGCGATTTTGCTTGCAGTTGGTGACAAATTTGTAAGATGTTCAAATGGGGTTTCTATTTTTTCGCCAAAAGTATTAACAAATCTTCTAGCTAGCGTTGTAGCCGCTTTTACACTTACTTGTTGGCCTAAAATACCGCGCACTGCTATTTCAAAACCATCAAAAGCCCCTGGCACACGTAGCCCAGGATCTTTAGCAACTTCGCCTAAATGAGCCGCTATTTGTTGTGGTTCAGTACCTAAATCAAAAAGCCTTTTAACACGTGCTAACACTTGTAACAACACTGGGGCAAGAGAAGTTGAGAGTGAAACTAAAAGCACAGGTCGATTTTCAACAGGTTCAACCTTAACCCAACCACGATATTTTTTATAAGCAACTGTTCTTAAATAAGAGTTATTTTCTATTAGCTCAATCCCGCTTAAAGATCGTTCGGAAAGGAATTTAAGCAATGCTTTCCAGTTAAATGGAGGACGATAAGCTAACTCACAAACTAATATTTCATTGTCAACTTGATCTGTCCTATTTTTACGTAAGTTAGTTGGATTAAGATTATATTTTTCCTTAAAAAGAGTGTTAAAGCGTCGTAGGCTATTAAAACCGCTAGCAAAAGCTATTTCTGTGATTGATAAATTAGTATCCGTCAACAATCTTTTAGCAAGCAAAAGGCGTTGTGTTTGAGCTAGTTCAATGGGAGAGACTCCAAATTCGCTTTTTACTACACGTCGCAGATGTCTAAGGCTAATGCCCATTTCTATAGCTAATTCATCTAAGGGTTTTTCTACAAGTTCGCCGTCTTCAATGCGGCTAGCAATTATGCCAGCTAGTCGATTGATAGCATCAACACGCGCTTTTCCTGGTGCTAGTTCTGGGCGACAACGTAAACAAGGCCGATAACCTGCTTTTTCAGCCGCTGCTGCACTAGGAAAAAATGTGCAATTTTGTGCTTGCGGAGTTTTTGCTGTGCAGACTGTGCGACAGTAAATTTTTGTACTTGAGACACCAACAAAAAATATTCCATCAAAACGGCTGTCATGCGTAAGTACAGCCTTGTAATAACCATCAAAATTTATTTCCATAGCTTTATTTCCTACTCCCTTTATTTATGGAAGCAGTATAGATTATCCATTTATTTTTTACTGGCCGTAATCGGACTTGGAAATAACTTTTTATATTATTTTAAAGCAGTTTTAGACCTGAGATTGTAAGCATCAAAGCAAGTATCAATTGCACAAATCTTTTAGGAAATAGACTACTCAACTTGCTACCTAACATTACACCAGGAAGTGATCCTATTAATAAATTTGTTAGTAAAGTTAAGTTAATATCTCCATTAGCAATATGTCCTAGGGAAGCAACCAAACTTAAAATTGCACCATGAAAAACATCTATTCCAACAACTTGAGTAATTGATATTGGGTAAAAAGCTAGTAAAAAAGGAACAAATAAGCTTCCACTACCAACAGAAGTTAATGCAACAAAAAAGCCTACAAAATAACTAAATATTTGTACAATGCGCTTTTGAGTAGCTTCACTTTTAGAATTTTTTAGTTTTTCTATGTTCTGCCAAATTCTAGGATATAAAAGACCTATGGCAACTAGTATTAAAATTACTCCAAGTAATTGTTTTATTAGTTTATCTACAGAATAAAAGTTAACACTAGGTAAAATTCTAAGAAGAATTAATCCTGATATTGCTCCAGGAATACTTCCAGAAAGTAAAGTTTTAGTAACTTTTAAGTCAACATTTCCTAATCTATAATGTTGAAAAGCTCCAACACTTTTAGTAATTGCGCCTAATAGTAAATCAGTGCCAACAGCAATTAACGGAGGGATTTGCAAAACAAAAATCATCATTGGAGTAATTAAACTTCCCCCACCCATACCACTAATCCCAATCATTATTCCAGCAACAAGACCAGCTAAAGCTATTTCCAAGTTCATTATTATGTAAGTATTCTTTCTAGGAAAATTATAAAAATATAGAATAAAGTAAAGCGTTTATTTTATTTATAATTGAGTTTATGTCAAAAAGTTCATTTCTAGGTAAAACTACGCTATTTTAGGTTTGCATAAAAAGAAGGGAATCGGCGGGCGAGTTCTTCGCAAATATATTCTTCTATTTCCTGGGCTAATGACATTTGCAAGGCTTTTTCAAAAATTTCTTGAGCATCGCTTAGTCTAATAGACTTTATAGCATCTTTGATTAAGGGAATTGCAGCAGGTGTCATACTTAAATGTTTAATTCCTAAGCCCAATAAAACTACTACATAAATTGGGTTTGAGGCCATTTCACCACAAACATCTAGCAAAACTTTACGTGCTTGTGCAACCTTTGCTACCCACATCAACGATTGAAGCACAGCAGGGTGTAAAGGCTGGTAAAGATAAGCCACTTGTTTATTATTACGATCTATTGCCAATAGATATTGTATTAGATCATTAGTACCTAAGCTTAAAAAGTCAGCTTCTTGGGCAAGTTGATCAATAATCATCACGGCTGAAGGAACTTCTATAGTTACACCTAATTTAATATTTTGGTCAACTTCAATACCTTTGTCTGTAAGTTCTGCTATTACTTCATTAATAATTTTGCGAGCATACCTTACTTCACTAGTAGAAGTTACCATTGGTAAAATTATTTGTACATTTTTACGCTGTGAGGCCCGCAAAATTGCACGAATCTGAGTGCGAAACATTGGTTGATTTTTCAGTGCTAAGCGGATGCCTCGTAGTCCTAATGCTGGGTTAACTTCAGATTCTATTCCAGTTAGCGACATTGACACTTTATCTTCGCTAAGGTCAAAAGTTCGGATTGTCACCCCATTTTCTGCCGTTGATTCGGCTAAACGTTGATAAATTTGATATTGACCATCTTCGGAACCTGCTTGAGGAAGCATATTTGTAAAAATAAACTCTGAACGAAATAGGCCAATTCCTTGCGCTCCATAGCGTTTTACTGCGTCTAGTTCAGAAAGTAGCTCAACATTAGCCCGGATGGTTATTTCTTCACCATCAGCAGTAATTGCTGGACGACGGGACTGAGCAATTAAAGTGTTGAAATTTCGTCGTTTTTGCTCTTGAAAAGCACGATAGCGTTTTATTGTTGCTTCTGTTGGGTCAAGAACTACTAGCCCTGCACCACCATCAACAATAGCTGTGTGGCCTGTTATTTGACCATGTTCGGAAAAATCTACTCCTACAATAGCAGGTATTCGCAAGCCACGAGCAATAATAGCTGTGTGTGATGCCCAACTTCCTGCATGTGTAACCATTGCAATAATATGACGCATATCAAGTTCTGCTAGTACGCTTGCAGGTAGGTCTTCACCAATAACAATAGAGTTAAGAGGTAGGCGGTAACTATTGCGTTTGCCTAACAAAGCATCTGTTAGACGACGGGCTACATCCTCAATGTCGCTACCACGTTGGCGCAAATATCGATCAGAAATAGAAGCATAAGCAGCTAGAAAGCGATCTAAGACTACTTTAACCGCCCATTCAGCATTAACAAACTGTTCTGTAATAGTTTTTTTTATGTCCTTAAATAAGATTTTATCTTCCAACATTAGAAGATGAGCGTCTAAGATATAGGCATGTTGACTGCCTAACTCCCTTTCCATTCTTGCTTTTAGTTCATTTAGCTGTTGGCGGGCAATTATAACAGCACGATTTAAGCGACGGATTTCTTTATTAACTTGTGCTGGCTCAATATGTTGAAGTAGGGCCTGGTGTCCTTGTGAATCAAGATATAGTATTGTGCCAATAGAAATCCCTGGACTAATAGCTAGTCCATGTAAAGTAATTTCCTTAGAAAATTCTCTTGCGCTAGAAGACATCCCCTTCTTCCCCAAATTTATTGTTAATTAGGTCACAAAGTGCGCGTAAAACTCGCTCCTCGTCTTCACCTTCGGCAGAGATAATAAGTTCCGTTCCTTTAGATGCTGCTAATAGTAATACACCTAAAATAGATTTACCGTCAACAGCTTGTTGATTATCTGCGCGTGCAACCTTAACTTCTGCCTTATATTGATTAGCTAAATTAACTAAACGTGCTGAAGCACGAGCATGTAATCCTAAGCGGTTAATTACTGTAACATGTTTTTGTTGCATGACTACTAATTGACAAATCCTTTTTTTAGCGTTTTGGTGACATTACTTCACTAGCAATATAAATATTTTTTTGTCCCTGTTCTCTTACTTTGCCAGCTAACACACTTAAGCTTTCATCCTTTTGCTGACTAGCTAATTTTATTATCATAGGTAAATTTACGCCTGTAATTATTTCTACTTTACCAGGATGAGAAAAAGTCATAGCAACATTAGTAGGTGTGCCTCCAAACATATCTGTAAGGATTAAAACCCCACTACCTTGATTTACTTTTTTTATTGCTTGTTCAATTTCTTTTAACCCTTGCTCTAATTCATCATTCCATCCAATAGAAACAGCAATAATATGTTTGATTTCGCCAACAATCATTTCTGCTGCTGTTACCAACTCTATAGCCAAACGGCCATGTGTGACAATAATGCCTCCAACCATTTACTTTCTGCCTCGTAATTTTAATTTATTTGCCTAGCAATAAAACTCTAGGCTATTTTACAGCAATAACATTACCAATTTTTCTAAATTACTGTTGTAACAATTTCTTGAATACTTCGTTGTAGTTCTTTGTCATCAGTAATTGGGCTAACAATTGCAACTTCACAAGCAACTTCCGCGCTTATTCCCCGGCTAATAAGCTGAGCAGCATAAATTAGTAACCTTGTAGAAACGCCTTCTTCTAGTCCATGACCTTTGAGGTTACGCACCTTTTCACCTATTTTAACAAGGTCGCGGGCAGTTTGTTCATCAACTCCACCTTCGCGGGCAACAATTTCCATCTCTATGGTTGCAGGAGGATAATCAAACTCAATACTTACAAAACGTTGCCTAGTAGATTGCTTTAGGTCTTTTAATACACTTTGATAACCTGGATTATAGGAAACTACTAAAGCAAATTCCTCTGGAGCCGTTAAAATTACAGAGCGTTTTTCTACTGGCAAAATACGTCTATCATCTGTAAGTGGATGGATAAGTACAATAGTATCTTTACGAGCTTCAACAACTTCATCTAAATAACAAATTGCACCGTGTTTTACTGCTGTAGAAAGCGGCCCATCGTGCCAAACTGTTGTTTCACCCTCTAAGAGAAAGCGTCCAACTAAGTCCGTAGCCGACAAATCTTCATGACAGGCAACCGTAACTAAGGGACGTGACAACTTCCAAGCCATATATTGAATAAAGCGAGTTTTCCCACATCCTGTTGGGCCTTTTAAGAGTATTGGCAATTTAGCTTGATAAGCAGCAGCAAATATTTCTACTTCATTTTTAACAGGTAAATAAAAAGGTTCTTCAATAATATGAAATTTCTCTATAGCTTGTTCTCTCATGGCTCGAATAATAGCAGATAAACATCGATCAGCAAAGAAGATACAGCTTAATTATAGCTTAGAATTTATTATTTATTTTATTTACCACTATTAGATCAACCTACTTAATTTTTAGGTAAAAAGCGTTTTAGTTTGCTAGGCAAAAAGCGTTCAACTCGTTTAGTAATGCTACGAGTTTGAGGTATACCAAAAATTGTAGTTAGTACAAAATAAGTTACTCCATAAGGAGTTAAAATTAAAACTCCGGCTATTACTGGGTGTTGAGATCCTATTAATAGTTTTACACCTAAAGCTACTAGTGCAGCAAAAATGGCAGATGACCAAAGTTTAGCACCATAGGCCCAGCCCAGAGCAGTTTTTCCAATTCGTTTAGATAAATTTCGACGTAGCAAAAATAGTTCTAACCATCCGCTAATTGCTGCTGCTAGAGCAATTCCTACTGTTCCCCAGGATTTATCAATTCCTAGCAAACTAGGCATTTTTAACGCAAAAATAACACCTAATATTATTGATAAGGATATACGAACAACTGCAAATTTTAATGGTGTTCGTGTGTCGAGTAGAGCATAAAAGGTTGATGAATAAAGCCGCCCAAGTGTAGCAGCCAATAATCCTACAGAAAAAGCTGCTAGCACAACCCAAACATATTTTGTGTCAGATGCAGAAAATTTTCCTGTTTGATAAATAGTAGCAACTACAATATCTCCTAAAGCTAAAAAAGCTATAGCTGAAGGGATGACAAAAAAAGCTATTTGCTGTAAACCATTGTTAAGCTTTTTTCTTAAAATTTCTGCTATTTCTTCAGTCGTACCAACAGCACTAGACATTGCTGGAAGTTCTGCCGCAGATACCGACATTCCAAATAAACTTACTGGCAATGTATAAAGTATTTGAGCGTAAGTTATTGATGAAACGGCTCCTGTAGGAAGCAAGCTAGCTAATAAATTATCCGTATAACCGCTGATTTGAACAACTCCACGAGCAATTACAACAGGAAAAAAGTTTTTAATTACTTCCCGAACAGAATCTAAGCGAAAATTTACCCCTAAATGCAATCGTTTTATCAGACGAAAAACTACTGGAAGTTGAATAATAAATTGTAACGCGCTACCAATAACTAAAGCCCAGCCAACTTTTATTGCTAGGTCGTCTATAGGTGTAGAGCCACCAAAAGCAAGTAGCGCGGCAATTTGCGCCACATTCCAGACTACTGGAGCAACATAGGAGAGGAAAAATTTACGATGGCTATTAAGTATGCCTAAACACCAGGCAGATAAAACTAGTAGCCCTGTACCGGGAAAGAAAATTTGCACTAACCTAATGGTTAATAATCTTTTTGCACCTTCAAAACCTGGCGAAATTAAATCAATTAATAACGGTGTAAAGTAAATGCCTAAAAGTACCAAAATAGTTGTAATTAACGTTAATAATGAGGCGACAACCCCAGCCAGGCGATTAGCTTCTTCCTCTTGCTCTTTAGCTAGTAGACCAGAATAAACCGGGATAAAAGAAGCTGAAAGAACACCTTCACCAAAAAGGTTTTGTAGAAAATTGGGTATTTTTTGCGCTGACTTAAAAGCATCTCCAGCATCAGAATTGCCAAAATAGGAAGCAAAGATTCTTTCCCTAACTAGTCCAGCAATTCGACTTAGAAATATTCCTGTTGCCACCAGTAAAGCACCTGCACTTGAGTCTTTTCTGGAAGTTTGAGAAGGTGTTTTTTCTATAGGTTGGTTAGTGTTTTGATTTTCTTTTGACAAGGAAGTTAATTATTCTCCAATAATTCTAAAAGTTGTTTTAGTTCTGATTCTGGCAAATTTTTTTCAATTAAAGCAAAAAATATATCTTCTTCAAATCTAATATGTTTATAAAGTTGCTCTCCAAACTCGTTAAGCGTGCTAAACTCAGGTATTTGATTGCTTTGAACACAAGATTTTAACTCATCTAATCTACATCTTAAATCTAGATGCTCTAAAAGTAGTTGAGTAATTTCATTTGTATGATCTTTAGAATATCTTGCTAGTTTAGGCAGCAAAATTTCTTCCTCTTTGCGAAAATGTTTTACTAACTCCTCATCCCAAAAAGAAAGAAAATTTTCTACAGCTTCTTGGGCAGGTAAATTTATTTTCTCGCTTCCTAAATGACGCAAATTATAGGCTTGGACTAATGCAAGGTGATGCTCACGTGAAAGTGAAATAAGGCTTTTATGTCGTTTCATCTCTTTTCCTTTCTGTTAATTTACTAAATAGCTAAAATTAAGCAGAGTTTCTATTTAGTAGGGTTTTATTTAATAGATTTATTCTTTAATATTACTTTCTAGACTAATCATAAAAAATAATCTTTTAAGTTTTGTAAATGGGAGGGGCTATGTCAATTGTAAATCCACAAGTTATAGAAACACTCAAACATCAACATAGAATTGTTATAGATATGACTACCAAAATACTTAATTCAGTTAATAAGGAATCTCAAAATATAGACGATATTAGCATTTCTTTAAGAATTTTAGCTGGAAAAGTCCGTGAACACGTAGGACTAGAAGATAGAGAAATTTACCCCCGGCTAATGATCTCTGGTGATAGTGTTATTAGCAGCCTAGCTATAAAGTATAAGAACGATATTGGGGGGCTTTTACCTAAATTTAATTTTTATATGGAAAATTGGTTAAATAAAACAAAGATACAAAATAACTTAACAGATTTTACTAAAGATACAAATGAAATATTAAACGCCCTTTTACTAAGGATTGAGACAGAAGACAAAGAACTTTATCCATTAATTGATGGTTTAAGTGAAAAATAAACTAACTTTTATTAGCCCTAGTATTTCTAAAAAGGGGATTTTATGTCAACAACAAAAACTTTAATGACAGCAGAAGAATTGTTAAAACTGCATGGAGATGGATTTAGATATGAATTAATTGAAGGAGAACTTAAACAAATGTCCCTAGCAGGTGAAAAACATGGTGCTGCTATTGGAAAACTTACAGGATATTTAGCATATTATGTTTATGAAAATGATTTAGGCATAGTTTGTGGTGCAGAAACGGGTTATAAAACTAAATCTAATCCCGACACTGTGATAGCACCTGACGTTAGTTTTACTAGCAAAAATCGTCTTAAAGAAGAAGAGTTAGTGAATAACTACTCCACAGTTGCACCAGATTTAGTTGTTGAAGTTATTTCACCTGATGACTATCCAAAAA
Organism: uncultured Clostridia bacterium; assembly: GCA_964492845.1. GTDB lineage: Bacteria > Acidobacteriota > Blastocatellia > Chloracidobacteriales > JADJPF01 > JADJPF01. The sequence continues at coordinate 246,221 of CAZBMZ010000004.1, read as the reverse complement.
AAGTGCAAAGAAAAGTTAAAGCTTGGCTTGATTTTGGTGTTTTAGTTGTTATTACAATTAATCCAAATAAACAAGCTATTAATGTTTTTCGTCCTAATTCTAATAACATAACCCTAACAGAATCAGACACTTTAGTTTTAGATGATGTAGTTAAAGGATTTTCTTATCCTGTAGCTAAACTTTTATTAAAACAAAAATAATAATTAAATTAGAAGTGCTAACAAAAAGCTTAAAATCAATAAGCTTTTTGGTTAGCACAAATAGTTTATTAATTAATTTTCAGCAGAAATTTCTGCTACAAGTTTAACAGGGCTTTTAATTGAATTAGAAATAAAGCAATTCCTCTCTGATTTTTCTAAAATCTTCTCAGCTTTTACTTTATCCTCAATATTTTTTAATACCAAATTTGGACTAAGTGTTACTTCTGTAAATTCAAAAGTTTTAGCTCCAGTAGGTCTTTCTAGTTTTCCATTTGTTTGACAATTAAAACTAACAAACTCTAGTTTTGATATTTCTGCAATTGCTAAAAAAGTTAGCATAAAACAAGAGTTAATAGCCGCTAAAAAAAGATGTTCTGGTGTCCAAATCCCATCTTTACCATTAAATTCAGGTGGGGAGGAAGTTAAAATAGTTGGTAAAGTACCTGAGCTAAGTTGTCCCTCTTTTCCTGCCAACCAATTAAGATCTACTTGATAGAAATGTTCTGTTTGACTCACTTAAGTTATTCTCCTTATTCATAATTGCGAAAATTAATAACAACGTTGTTATTAATTTTTGTTAGAAAGTTAGTTGAAATAGGCTTGAGACAAAGTATTTTAAGATAATAGTTAGAAAGAAAACCTTATTTTTTTACAATCTCGACTCGACGATTTTTTGCACGCCCTTCTTGTGTCCTGTTATCAGCTATAGGATTTTCTTGTCCAAAACCTACAAAACTTAAACGGCTAGAATTAATACCTTTGTCAGTAATAGCCTCAACAACTGCTTTAGCGCGTGCTTGAGAAAGTTGTTTATTAGCTTCAATTGTTCCAGTATTATCTGTATGTCCTTCCACAGAAACATTTAAGTTGGGACGTTTGTTTAGTAATAAGATAATTTCATCAATGATAGGTTGAGATTCAGGTAAAATTTTTGCTTCATTAGTATCAAAATGGATATCTAAAGCAATAAATCCATCTTTATCAATTGCTGTTCCTATTGCATCTGCACTAATAACTTGCTGTAAACTTTCACGTTCCACAATATGTAAAAAATAATAACGACCTGTATAACTAGTAGAAGCTTGAAGCTCAACCCAAACTTCAACCCCATTACGCGTAGTTTTCATTATGCTTACATTGTCATCACTATAAATAATTTCACCGCCTACAGATTTTATTGCATTTTCATAATTTCGTTTAATTGCCAAACCCCCTGGATGTTGTTTAGGGTCTTTAAGATAATAATGAATACGTGTATATTTGCCTTCTACAGTTTGTGGTGGGCGTGAACGAAATTTATATGAACTAAATTCTTGTTTTTGATAATTAGAAATGGAATAGCCTGGCATTCGATTAGGAAACAAAGGATGATCTGAGCTACCTTTTATATCTTCTTGAATAGAAGCATTTGTAGTATTTACTAGCATTGTTATTGGGTTAATTGTGTTGTAGGTAACTAATAATACTATACATAATCTTGCTAGGATTATTCTCATTATCTTACTCCTGCTTAAAATAGCTAATAATCTTAATTCTAGATAAATCAGCTTTTTGCTAAGATTTTTTCTGGATCTTTGCCTATCATAAAATAAACCATACTTTTACTTGGTGCGTCAATAGGCACATCATTCTTAGTATTAAAGCTATATTGATTTTTAATTGTGATTCTAAGCAGTCTAATTCACAAACCTTAAGTTCATTATTTTCTTTTATGGTGTAACAATCAGCTATTTATTCCAAAATTTACTATTAAGTTTTATTCAGAATCTTCTGACTCGTCAAGCTCTGCGCTAAGCCCAAATAATTCTCTAACATAGGGAGATTCACTATATGAAGCATAATCTAAAGCAGATTTTCCTCTTTTGTCTTTAAGATTAATATCAGCACCAGCATTAAGCAGATCTTTTATAATAGGTGCTGTGTATCCAAGATCATCATCAAAAATAGTTATTGCGTAAATTAAAGCTGTTTTGCCTTCATCATCTTGTTGATTTACATCTGCACCTGAATCAATCAGTAATTTGACGATATTTCTACATCCATACAAAGCACTAAATACAAAGAAATAATCGTCACTACCACTAAATTCTGAAAAGCAGCTAATTAAAGGTGTCCGGCCAAACTCATCTTTTGCATTTACATTTGCACCTGAATCAATCAGTAATTTAATAGCATTGAGATTATAAGTATTATTGCTAGTAATTGATAAAAGTTCCTTTGCTTTATCTAAAGTTTTATCTAGTTGACTTTGGAACCTTTCTTGCAGTTCATTCTTTTTCTTTGAGAAAGTAGCACCTGCTTTAGTTAGCAAACTTGAAATAGAGTTGTAGTTACTAGGGTTATAATATTTTGCTAAAACCAACATGTCAGCGGGTTTATAGCCGTCTTCATTTTTTACATTAACCTTTGCACCCTTTTTAATAAGAATACTTAAAATTTCACTATGCCCTAGTGCTACAGCGGCCATAACTGGAGTTGATGCAAAAAAAGGGTTTCCATTGCCTACTTTAGCTTTAAGAAAGTCCATATTTACATTAATACCGCTATCAATTAATAGTTTTACCGCTTCAGCATTTCCCATTACAAGAGCTAGAAAAAAAGCCTCATTTTTTGCTTTAGCTGAAAAGATTTTAGATATAAAAATTTTATTTAAAGTGTTGATATCATTATTGATTGCCGCCTCTACTAAAAGATCATCATTTTTTTCCTGCTCGCTTTTACCAGTTTCTGCACATTCGGTTTCTTCTTGAATGTAGCTATTAGGTGTTAAGGCTAAAGCGTTACAAAATATAGATAAAATGACTACTATAGATAAAAAAGCTTTAATATTTTTCATAATCTATTCCTTGGTTTATAGGCAGTTATCTTAAAGAACGCCTTAGCTATTTTTCTTGCATTTTTATATTTAGAAAATGTTTGTAAAACAGTTAAAACAAAATTCTATGTACTAAAAATTTGCAGCCCTAACATATAAAAGTATACTATTTATATTTTACAGAGTGTGACTTTATTTAATCAAATCAATTAATTATGTTTAATTCCTTACAGCTTATAGATGAAGTATTAGATGGAAAATACCGTATAGACAAGCAACTTGGTCAAGGTGGAATGGGTGCTGTCTATCTAGCAACTCATCTTGGTACAAAGCGATTAGTCGCGCTTAAAGTTATTACTCCTCAATTTATGAGTAATACTAGTTTTGTAGAGCGTTTTAAGCGCGAAGCTGAAGCTATGGGACTGCTTCGTCATCCAAATGTTGTAAATATTAGTGACTTTGGTTTTACAACTTTTCGGGATGACACACTTGCTTATATGGTGATGGAATACCTAAATGGTAGCAACCTAGGTAATTTAATTAAACAAAAAGGAAAGCTTCCCTTAGAGCTTATCACTGATATAGTTGAGCAAATTTGTTTGGCTATTCACACAGCACACCAACAAGGAATAATTCACCGTGACTTAAAGCCTGACAATATTTGGTTAGAGCCTAATGGACGAGGTGGCTATAATGTTAAGATTTTAGACTTTGGACTAGCTAAACTACGGCCTAACATACCCACAGGAATACTAAATAAACCTAGAGAAAAATCACCTATTAAAATAACTCTTAAAGCTTCCTCTCAAAATTTAGCTAGTACTTCGCTTGCTGAATCAGTAACTCTTGCTGATGTAAATACCGTTAAGGATACTCAACAGCAAGATCCTCATGAAATAGAGACGCAAATAATTCAACCACGTTTAACAGCCAACAATGATAGTAATAGCACTAATGCAGATAACAGCCTTACTCAAGTTGGAGATGTTCTAGGAACACCGCTTTATATGTCACCTGAACAATGTGGCGGGGAACAAAACCTAGATGGACGATCAGATATTTATAGCTTAGGTGTAATCATTTATCAGATGTTAGCTGGTGAAACTCCATTTCAAGGTAGTATTTATACTTTAGTTGTACATCATACAGCAACACCTCCACCACCTTTACAAGAAAAAAATTCTCTAATTCCTGAATCAATAGTTAATTTAGTTATGTCGACACTAGCAAAAAACCCAAAAGATCGTCCGCCTGATGCAATGGCATTTGCTACAGCATTTCGCGCGAATGCTGGTGGAGAAAGTGCGTTGTTACGCCAGGCTATTAGTTTATATAGCCAGTATTTTTTTCCTTTTGTTCGGGTAGCTTTTTTTGGTTATACCCCAATGATTTTAGGAATAGTTACATTTTTTATGGGTTTATTGATTCCTGCACTACATAAATTTGAAATTATTTTTGCTATTATTATTTTCTTTTTTATGGCACAAATTATTAATAATGCTGTTACAGGTAGTTTGATTGTTAGAATGGTAGCACATTTTATAGAATTTCCTGCTGTACCTTTTAATTACAAAGCCGTTTACCAAACATTCAAAAAGCGTTGGAAAGCTTTTGCTACTACTTCTTTAATAGCTCACAAATCATTTTTTTTCTTTGTCGCTACTCCAATTATAGTTAATTCAGTTTTACCAATAGACCCTAATAGTGGACTTTATTGGATAGTAACTTTATTTTTAATATTTATAACAGGAATAACTTTAAGATATGGTTTTTTAGCTGGTAATTGGCTTTATACACCCATCACTGTTTGGGAAAACTTGCAAGATCAGGCTGCGTTAAAGCGTTCTCAGAATTTAGTAGAAAAATTATCAGGTAGTGTTGGAAAAATTTTTCCTATGTTTGTTTTTATAATGATTAATGTTTCCATTCTAGCAATTATGCTGGGTTGGTCATTTATTAAGCATATAAGTTATAGTTCCACTACATCAGACATTGCCATTGAAATAGCTACAGTTTCTTTAGGTATTATTTTAAGTATTGTTATTTGCACTCTACTTTGTCCAATAATTGGAATAGGTTACGCGCTTTTTTACTTAAAAGCTCGTCAAGCAGGAGGAGAAAAAAATCTTTTCCCAAACGATACAATGATTTAATTATTCCTTTCTCAAAAAATAATGATGAGTTAGCTAAGGAACTCAAGAAATGATTGACCAATATCTTAATAAAATTATAAAAGGCGACTGTATAGAATTATTTAAGTTAATTCCTGATGAAAGTATAGATGTAACTTTTGCAGATCCTCCTTTTAACTTAAAAAAAAAGTATAACTCCCATAAAGATAGCCTTATCATTCAAGATTATTTAGATTGGTGTGAACAATGGATTAAAGAAACAGTGCGCGTAACTAAACCAACAGGCTCTATTTTCTTACATAATATTCCTAAATGGCTAACATATTATTCTTCTATACTTAATAAAATAGCTGACTTTAAGCATTGGATTTGCTGGGACGCACCAACTATGCCGATGGGGAAAACCTTGCAGCCCTCACATTATGGAATCCTTTATTATGCAAAAGATACAAAGAAAAATAAGTTTTATGAAATTAGATATCCACATAAACGTTGTCGAAAATGTAATTACCTACAGAAAGATTACGGAGGCAAAAAAGCTGCTCTTCATCCCTTTGGGCCGCTTGTTTCAGATGTTTGGACAGATATACACCGGGTTAAACATAACAAATATCGGGACGATCACCCTTGTCAACTTCCAATACATCTTTTAGAACGTGTTATTTTAATGTCAACGGATGAGGGAGATATTGTATTTGATCCATTTTTGGGAACAGGAACTACAGCAATTGCAGCTAGAAGGCTAGGTAGAAATTATCTTGGATTTGAACTTGACGACGAATATGCAAATATTTCTATGAGTAAATTAACTCAAGAGCCAGCTAACTCCAAAATAGGAAATTCCTGGGTGAGCTATTTTTTAAGTGGTATTGTAACTTTAAGAGATAAGGACTGGGAAAATATTTCTAAATACTATTTAATTCCAAACCCAGCAAAACAAGTTGATTGTGTTGAAATCAAACTAAAAGATGTAGAACAAAATTGCATATGTTCATCTTAGGCTTATGTTTTAAGACTTTGTTTTCCTAGTCAAATAAGTTATAAAATAGCTAGCAATTAAGTTTACTTCAAAAACACTATTAAATATTACCTAAGAGCAAAAGAATGAGAGAATGTAAACAGTGCCGTAGTTGTTATGACGACAGTTTAGAAATTTGCCCAGGCGATGGCGAGCAGTTACATCATTCTTTACCTATTTCTACATTAATTAATGATACTTACCAATTAACTAATCTTTTAGCTCATGGCTCAATGGGCAGTGTTTACCGTGCTGAACAACAAGGATTGCAACGTCCGGTAGCAATTAAAATACTTAATCCTAAGCTTTTAACCAGTAATGTTGCTCGTGAACGTTTTCGCCGTGAAGCTCTAGCTGCTGCAAGCATAAAACACCCAAATATTATAGCTGTTTATGACTTTGCGACTACTAACAATGGACTCTGTTATATAGTTATGGAGCTTTTAGAAGGCTCTACTTTAGCCGAACGCTTAAAGGCTGAAACAAGAATAACCATAAATGAGACTATTAAAATTACTTTAGAGGTTTGCGAAGCTCTAGCCCAAGCTCACAGCCGAGGAATGATCCACCGAGACTTAAAACCTTCTAATATTTTTTTAGCCAAAGCTGGTAATGAAACAGTAACTAAAATTATTGATTTTGGCTTAGTTAAATTAAAAGAACGAACTACAAAAAACATTACTTCAGGAGCTTTAATTGGTTCATTGCACTACACAGCACCAGAACAATTTCGCAGCATTGAAATAGATGCTCGCGCTGATATTTATGCTTTAGGAACGATTCTTTATCATATGCTAACAGGTCGTCCGCCCTTTGATACTCCAAACAAAACACAGCTAATTTACCAACAATTAAATGCTAAAGCTCTGCCACCTCATCATATTGTTTTTGATATTTCTCCGTTGATAGAAGCGGCTGTAATGAAAGCTTTAGAAAAAGATCCACAGGCGCGTTTCCAATCAATTACCGAGTTTGCTGCTGCACTAAAACAAGCTCCAAAACGTAATTTGCGGCGTACAGTGGGAATGTTTATTTCTCTACCACTAGATAAAAAAAGTAGTCCTACGCCAGAAGCAGAAATCCAACAAGCTACACAACAAGCCCTGTCTTTTGAACATTTTGTAGCACGTAAAAGAGAACGTGCTAAACTGCGTCAAGCCTATGAACAAGCAAGCGAAGGAAAAGCTATTGCACTTTTAATTGCTGGTGATGCAGGAATTGGTAAATCACAACTTTTAAGTCAATCTCTAAAAGAATTTCAAGAAACAGGAACTCTTTGCTTTTTTGGTCAATTTACAAGCAATGTAACGCCTCTTTGGTCACTTCTAAATATTAAACCCTACCTACAAGAACTGTTATCAGATACAAGTAAATTTCGAGAAATTTTTGGATCAATAGCAGCAAATATACAAGAAGAAATTTTAGAGATTTCGCCTAAAATGCCGACTGCTGCACTATTTCAGCCTAAAGTAGAAAATCGCTCAGAAAAATCTTCTGAACTGCTAGCACAAGTTTTTTTACAGCTTTCACAAAAACAGCCAATAATAATTGCTTTGGATGATTTACATTTAGCTGACGAAGCTAACCTTAATTTTTTAATATATTTAACAAATGTAGCCACTTACAGCCAAATACTTTTTCTTTTTACTGCTCGTAGTCAAGATTTAGCACGTCCAGAAAACATGGTAGCTAATTGGTTAGATCGAATGTCAAACCAGCGTCAATTACAAAGATTAGCCCTTGGGCCGCTAGCCGCTAGCGATGTTCGACAACTAATAGAAAAGATTTTTTCACCCATTATTATTTCAGATGAAACCATTACAAAGTTGGTAACTGCAACTGAAGGAAACCCATTTTATTTAACTAATTTGCTACGTTTAATGCTCTCAGAAAGCCAAATTAGCTGGGATGGTCAACAATGGATAACAAATAGCTTAATGACTATTAAAGTACCTGAAACCGTAGCACGTTTGATTGAAGCGCGTTTAAGCTTCCTACCTGTAGAAAAGCGTCAAGTCCTAGAAAAAGCTAGTATTTTAGGAGAGACTTTTGGGTTTGAAGTGTTAAGAAAATTTGTTGAACTAGATGAAGACACGCTCTTAAAAATCCTGGATGACTGCTTGCGTTATGGACTAATAAAAGAGGCTCGTATTCCTGAAGGCGGTTCAACAGAAGACGACTATTACAGTTTTACTCAATATGTGCTTTACCAAGTGCTTTATGAAAAATGGTCTGATGTAGAGCGTAAAAACCAACATAAAATTGCAGCGGGAATTTTGTCTGAACTGTCGCAAGAACAAAGCTTAAATGCTTTTGCAGCTAAGCAATTTGAGTTAGCCGAAGATTTGGAACTAGCCTTTTGTCATCGTAGCATTGCTGCTAATCGCGCCTGGCGTGCAGGTGAAGTAAATTTAGCTAAACAGCAACTTAAAAAAGCTCAAGAGCTAACAGAAAAGCTTCCTCAATTAGAAAATTTGCTAGATTCAACAACAGACTTAACAGAAGACATTAAAATATTAGCTTCTAATTATTGTGATTATTTAATTTTGTCTGTTGACTTAAAAATATGTAGCACACTTGAACAGGCAGAAGAATGGATAGAACTTGCTGTTAGGCTTGCACAAAAACTTGGAGAAGCAATTTTACTTGCTCGTGTGTTAGTTGCTGCTGGGCATTTTCAACAAAGCCGCAATGACTATATTGCAGCACTTAATTATTTTGAGCGAGCCTTAATGCTTTATCAGCAAACAGGAAATAAATCTCGCTATAACATTATTTTAGAGCAAATAAACACACTTAGAGCTAAAACTAAGCCTCAAAAACTAACTGAAGATAGTTTTTAGTTATTCTTGAAAAGGTGCTTGTTTAACTCGTTGATTAAACTGAAGATACTTAACAAAAAACCCTGTGCGTGATTTTGGTCTAATTTCTGCTTGACGACTAAGTAACGCAGTAATTTCAGACTTAAAATTAGGACGCGGATAAAGCGACACGACTTTTTCAATAGTTTCTTTATCTAGCTCGTCAAATCTGTTGCCAATAACATCAAAGGCCGCGCCTTCGTGCAAAAGATGCGCTTCTGCACCAGATTCTAACCCTACAACAATGTTTAAGTGCAAGCTAATAGCTTCTGTAACTTTGTGGCGCAAGTCGTTTGATAAAGACTGTTTAGCCAAAAAAACCTCAGCGATTTTTGAACCCTCTACAGCAAAACATTCTGTTGATGGGTCATTTTGCCAATACTTTTCCGTTAAGCTAATATCATGAAGTAAAGCTGCTATATAAAGTAGTTCTTTGTTGTAATCTATGCCGTTTCTTAAAGCTAGTAATGCACCCCAACTATAAGTTCGCAAGCAATGGTTAACTAAATTTGCAGATGAAACTGAGCGACAAAATTCTTCTGATGCTTTAACAACGTCTGTTTGTGAGACTTCAATATCTTTTAAGTCAAGCTTTTTTATATCTTTAGCCGTTAGTCCAAGCTTTTTTTGAAAGTCTTTTGTAAAAAGCTGTAACTGCATTTTTACAGCAACAAGACTTAGCTCTAAACGATTGGAAAAACTAAGCTTACCTTTAGTTTCTTTTGCCCATTCATATGTCCCTATTTTTGCCATAAGCACCTTACTAAAAATTTTTTGGTAAAAGCTATCAAAATTCTTGCCAATGTCAAACAAATAAACTATTCTTTTTTGGTCGGCTGCTAATAACCACTTAAAACCCTTGATTAATGTGATTAAAAAATCACACCTAATCTTATTGTCTTTTGAGCAATCAAAAATTTTGCTTAAAAAAATCCTAACAATTTATTAAATATTTGGAGTCCATATGGCTTTTAAGATGGAAGATGTACTTTTGCGTTTAGATGAAGTACGAATTAGCATAAAAAATCCTTTTCAAATACCTATTACTTTATTTGCTAGGGAAGATGTAACTATTGGTATGGAAGGGGTTAATCAATTACTTGAATTTATTTCTTTACAAAAAACCTTGCAAGAACTTGGTCAAGATTTTTTTGGAAATAAAGAGAGTCAAATCAAAGAAATTATTTTAACTCCAGACTTTCATAAAGGGTCTGGAATACCTGTCGGAACGGTAGTTGATGCCCAAGGTTTTGTTATTCCTCAAGCTATTGGAAATGACATTTGTTGTGGAATGCGTCTTTTAGTAACTGATTTAACACAAGATGAGCTATTAGCTAATGAAAAACAGGTTGAAAAAAATTTACGAGCAATTTTCTTTCAAGGTAAGCGTCAACTCCCTTTGTCATCTCGTCAACGTCAAGCATTGCTTAAAGAAGGCTTGTGGGGGCTACAAGAAACTTCCAAAGATAATGCTAATGTTGGTTTATGGAATTATTATGATTCTCAACAACAAATGCAGGATCTTAACTTTGTCCATTTTCAAGGAGTGTTAGAAGCAAAAAATACTTTTGCTTTTGATGATTTTATTCAGTCAGCAAATGCGACGGCTGGTTATGATAGTCAAATTGGCTCAATTGGCGGTGGAAATCATTTTGTAGAAATTCAATCTATAGCAGAAGTTTTTGATGGTGCTACGGCTCATATTTGGGGAGTAAAACCTAGTCAAATTACTATTATGGTGCATTCAGGCTCTGTAGGCTTGGGTCATTTGGTAGGAGGACATTTCCGAGATCGTGCTAAAGAAGTTTTTCCAAAATCAATGGCTCATCCTGAACATGGATTTTATCCTTTGCCAATTGAGGGACGACATAAAGAAGTAGCTATAAACTATTTGGATGCAATGCGAAATGCTGCTAATTTTGCTTTTGCTAATCGGCTTTTTCTAGGCTTAATGGTAATAGCTGCCTTTTCTCAAATATTGGGTCGCAAGGTTTCAGCTAAATTAATTTATGACGCACCTCATAATTTGATTTGGGAAAATGAGCCTTTAGAAGGAAGTTATTTACATCGCAAAGGTGCTTGTCCTGCTTTAGGGGTTGAACCATCGATAAATAGCCCATTTTGTTATACTGGTCATCCTGTAATAATTCCTGGCTCTATGGGTGATTCAAGCTATTTAATGGCTGGTCAGGGAAACCCTATAGCTTTATCAAGTGCTTGTCATGGTGCAGGTCGTGTAGTTGCACGAGGTCAGGCGCGAAATATGGATCAAGAAACTTACAAAAATGTTGTAGCACCTCTTAAAGTTGTAACTCCTATTGATCCTAACGATTTAGAAATAAAGCTACGACAAGACATAATGGCAAAATACCAAGATAGACTTAAGGAAGAAGCCCCGACAGCTTATAAAGCAATAACTCCTGTAGTAGAAACTATTGAGCAAGCTTCTATTGCTCGGCGTGTTGCTCGACTTAGCCCTTTAATGACAATTAAAGGTTAGGTTTTGGGTAACATTTTTCTTTAAGAAACTTGTAGGAAGTTTTTAAGTTTTCAGATTTAAATATAACTTGTAAAATGCAAAAAACTTCCTACATTAAAAACCAATAATTAAATCCATGGACAAAAATTCTTCTGCTCTAGAAACAAAATCTCTAATTTCTTTTTTTAGTAATAAATATGTAGTTATATTAGCTTTTGTTCTAATTGGACTACTACGTTTTTATTATTGCTGTCAAACAACTATAAATACAGGTGATACGCTTCGCCATATTAGTTGGGGATTAATTATAAATGAGCATGGATATTTAGCTATTAATCAAAACCTTGTTGCTTTTTATCCACAATTAAAGTTTGTTGCTTGGAATCATTTGCCATTTAACTACCCTATTTTAGCACTAGTTTTTGATCAAATAGTAACTTATATTTATCCAAGTCTTTTTTGTATAAAACTTGTACTAACAATTATTGAGTTTTTTAATACTTTATTAGTTAAAAAGTTAACTAATAATTGGTTACTAACTTTCTTCTATTGGGCATCACCTATATCTATTTGGTGGGTTTCTCACGAAGGTCAATTTGAGCCATTACAAAATATATTTATATTTTTAGCATTACTTTTTTTTGCTAATAACTCAAGAAAAAATTTAGCTTATCTGATTCTAGGCTTAGGTATTCAAGCAAAGTTGACGGCTATTTTTTTACTTCCTTATTTCTTACTTAAAGAAGAAATAAAAATAAAAACTCTAATAAAACGCGGTCTTTTTTTCTCTCTTGCTTTTATTCCTACCATTGCTTTATTCATTGTTACTAATCCAATTAAGCTAATATTAAGATCTCTTGCATTAAAATTTAATCCTTACTTTTTTAATTTTTTTGATAAAGACATGTTTTTGTGGTTACCGGATTGGATGATATTTTCAAATCAAATAACTACTTATGGACTATTAGTTATACTTATTGCGTATAGATTTCCTAAACCAGAAAGATTAGTAGAAATTATTACACCTCTTATTTTTTTAGTTTTTCTAAAAACAGTATCCCAAGCGCAACCTTGGTATTTAATAACTTTATATCCCTTTCTATTAACTCTTGATAACTTAAAACTTCGTAATAGTTTATGGTTAGGTTGTTTTTTATTGGATATTTTTTCTATAGGTCAAATAATCTTTGGCCCATTTGGTTATACAGTGCCAAATTATTATAAACCTTTGAATAATGATGCTTTTATGAGATTAGATAGTCTATTTTGAGGGATTATTTTGAGGAGATTTTGAGAGAAGCAAAATATTGCTCCTCCCAAAATATTTAGCAATTATTTTAGTAATTAGGTGTTACGCCTAAATTATAGAAGATAAAAGAATAGATGTCGGCTGTTTCTTCAATACGCTTAGAAGTGCTGCTTGCACCATGTCCAGAATTAACATTGATACGAATTAAAACAGGGCTATCACCGCGATGTTTTTCTTGTAAAGTTGCAGCATACTTAAATGAATGTGCTGGAACAACCCGGTCATCATGATCTGCTGTAGTTACAAGTGTTGCAGGATATTTGGTTTCTTTAATATTATGAATTGGAGAATAGCGATAGAGGTTTTTAAAGTTTGCTTCGTCTTGTTCGCTAGATCCATATTCAGGAATCCAATTCCAGCCAATAGTAAATTTTTGGAAACGTAGCATATCCATCACACCAACTTGAGGAATAGCAACCTTAAATAATTCCGGTCTTTGGTTAATTACTGCACCAACAAGCAACCCACCATTTGAACCACCTTGGATAGCTAATTTTTCTGGTGAAGTATATTTCTCTTTAATTAAATACTCTCCAGCAGAAATAAAATCATCAAACACGTTTTGTTTATTTAATTTACGTCCTGCCTCATGCCATTTTTCTCCGTATTCATTGCCGCCACGCAAGTTAGCCAGTGCATAAACTCCGCCTTGCTCAAATATAGGGATTAGAAGCGGGTTAAAGCTTGGCAATAGGTTTACACTAAATCCACCATATCCATATAAAAGCACTGGATTACTGCCATCTAGTTTTAATCCTTTTTTATGAATAAGAAACATAGGTACTTTTGTACCATCTTTGCTAGGATAAAAAACCTGCTTGGTTTCATAATCTGTAGCCTTAAAGTCAATTTCTGGTGCGCGAAATAATGTAGATTTTTTGTTTTCTATATCATAACGGTAAATAGTTGGAGCAAAAGTAAAAGAAGTAAAAGTATAAAATACAAACTTATCTTCTCGCTCGCCACCAAAACCGCCAACTGTACCAAGTGCTGGAAGTTCTACTTCATTTTCTAGTTTTCCATTTAAGTCATAAACATAAACTCTAGAGGTGACATCTTTAAGGTAAGTAGCAAAAATTTTTCCACCTGATGTTGTAACAGAATTTAATGGCTCATCTCGATTAGGTAAAATATCTTTCCAATTTTTTTCATCAGGATTTTTTGGGTCAAAAAGAATTAGCCGATTATTAGGAGCATTCTTATTTGTAAGAATTAAAAACTTATCTCCAACATTATCAATAAAATCAAAAGAATCATCTCCAACTTCTCCAATTATTGGAGTAAAGTTTTTCTCACCTTTGCTAACATCACGGAAAAACAGAGCATCTCCTCTTTTACCTTTTCCACGATCGCTAATACTTAGAACTAAAAAATTTTCATCTTCCGTAGTTCCAGCAAAATGAAATCTTTGGGGATTATCTTTATCAGAATAAATTAACTCGTCCTCTGATTGAGGTGTGCCAACTTTATGATAATAAACTTTATGATATTCATTCTTGGAAGATAGTTTTTTACCATCTGGCGGCGCGTCATAGCGGCTATAATAAAATCCATGACCTTGCCAAGAAAGCCCAGATACTTTTACCCATTCAATTCTATCTACAAGTAGTTTCTTAGTAGCAACATCCATTACATAATAGGTTTGCCAATCTGAGCCACCTTCAGAAATACCATAAGCTAAATATTTGCCATCTTTAGAAACATTAAAAGCACCCAAACGGGAAGTGCCATCGGAAGAAAAAGTATTAGGGTCAAGTAACATTTCTGCCTTACCATCTAAACCTTTTTGTATATAGGCTACACTTTGATTCTGCAACCCATCATTCTTAAAGAAAAAGTAATTATCCCCTCTGCGAAAGGGTGAAGAGTATTTAGGATAATTAAAAACTTTCTCTAATCTTTCTTTAACTTTTTGTCGATAAGGAATTTTTTCTAAATAATCAAAAGTTACTTTATTTTGTTCTGTAACCCATTTAGCAGTTTCTGGTGAATTATCGTCTTCTAACCACCTATAAGGATCTTTTACAGCATTTCCAAAGTAAGTGTCTGTATGATCAATTTTAGCAGTTTTTGGATATTGCAACTTTATCCCCTGTGCAAAAGATTGAAAAAACATAGCCAAGACTAACAGTAGGCTAAAAGTTGAAAGCAAAATTTTTCTCATGCCTTTAATATCTCCAAAATTAAAATTTTTCTAAAGCGGAGCGACTTTATTTTTTGATGTATCAATAGATGATGACATGTTATTTTAAGGCTGCCAAGACACTTAAAGAGATTTTAGAAGGATTGCTGGATAATAAAAAATAATTTTTTATTTTATTTCTACCTTATTTAATGAATTAACTATAATTTACTAATTAAAAAATAATTTATATAAAATCTATAGCTTTTATCCCAATATTTTATTACTATAGCTGACATTTGCCCTAAGCTGTTTATCCCTAACTAGAAGATTTTTTTACTACTCAAATTACTTAGGAGAATAGGCATGAAAAAATGGTTTTTCTTAGTAGTAATTTTTTTAGTTTTCCCTCTTATCATCTACTCACAAACAAATGAAAATATTGAAAAATTAGATAAACCTTCGCGTGATATGGCTAAAGAAGAAGCCATTTGGCAAGAACTAAAAACACCTGATTTAATCAATATCTGGAAAAAAGCAACTGAAGCTTTAGATAAAGATGATTATCAAACGGCTGCACAATTATATGAAAAAGTTTTAGCTAAATCTCCTAAGTTTGACCCTGCAATGAGGCGTTTAGGTTCAAGTTATTTAAGTTTAGGAAAGCGTAAAGAGGCTTTAGAACTACTAGAACAAGCTGTAAAAGAAAAGCCCTCTCCTGAAAATCTTATTTCACTAGCTCAAGCTCTAGCTTTTCCCAGTGAGAACCAACAAGCCCCAAATCAAGATTTATCACGTGCCTTTTCTTTAGCTCAACAAGCAGAAAGAAAATATACAGGTGATGATCCAAGTTACACTTTATTAGTCGCACAGCTAGCATTCAATTTAGAAAATAATTATTTTTTATGCGAGTCAAGCCGCAAATTAATTGATAAATATTCTGATTTAATGGCTAGCCATTATTTTATGGCTATTTGTGCTTTCACAAAAGCCGACTGGGTAAATGCAAAAAAAGAGATAAGAAAAGCTGAAGAGCTAGGTTTAGAACCAAAAGAAACAGAAAGAATATTAGCTCTAATCAATGAAGCTACTAATGTATCTGCTAGTAATTCAAATAACTTTAGCTTTTCTTCTTATTTTTACTACGGGCTTTATTTAGTAATAGCCTGGATAGCAGGATTAGTTTTGCTTTTTGTACTGGGTAAAGTATTTTCTAGCTTAAACTTACAGTTTATTGAAACAGCCGATCCCAACCTTGCAGCCAGCGAAAAAGAGCTTTCCTTAAGAAAATATTACCGAATGCTAATAAATATTAGTAGTATTTACTACTACCTTTCTATGCCTGTAGTAATGTTTTTGGTAATAACAATTGTTGGTTCAATTTTATATTTCTTTCTATGGATTGGAACTATTCCAGTTAAATTATTTTTATTTATTGCATTAGCTGGACTAATGACAGTAATTGCTATGGTGCGTTCTTTTTTCATAAAAATTGATTCTAATGATCCAGGTAGAGAACTTAAGGAAGAAGAAGCCCCTAAACTATGGGAACTTACCCGCGAAGTAGCTAAAACACTTGGGACTAGACCAATTGATGAAATTCGCATAACTCCAGGAACTGACATAGCCGTTTATGAAAAAGGTAGTTTTAGAGAAAAATCTCAGGATAAAGCTAAAAGAGTTTTAATTTTAGGAATAGGAATATTAAACGGTTTTGACTTAAATGCTTTTCGTGCTGTGCTAGCTCATGAATATGGACATTTTTCTAATCGAGACACTGCTGGAGGAGACATTGCGTTAAGAGTTAGGCAAGATATGACTAAATTTGTTGTAGCCATCGCGTTAAATGGTCAAGCGGTTTGGTGGAATATTGCTTACCTATTTTTACAAGTCTATGATTTTATTTTCCGCCGTATTAGCTTTGGAGCAACTAGACTGCAAGAAGTTTTAGCTGACCGTATTGCAGCACTTAATTATAGCCCTCAAGCCTTTGAAACAGGGCTTCGTCATGTAATTCGTTGTGAAGTGGAATTTTCTCATTTAGCAAACCAAGAAATTGATAATGCCTTAGCAACTAAAAGAAGTTTATCTAATCTTTATGACTTAAAAGCTACATTAGACTCAGAACAAGACTTAAACGAACAAGTTAATAAAATAATAGCTGAAAAAACTTCAGAAGATGACACCCACCCTAGCCCAATAGATAGGTTTAGATATATTAGCCGTGTAAATAGCAAAACTATTGAGCCAAGCAATGCTACGGTTTGGGATCTTTTTGCTGATCGTGAAGCGATTACTAAAGAAATGTCTACTTTAATAGAGTTAAAGACTGTTGGAGCAAGTTATTTAGCTGAAGTTGAAGGAAATTGAAAAATAGTTTTCTTAAAAATTTCTCTTGCTGAAAAGCTAAAGCGGGATTTTGCAAAAAAATCTGCTAAAAAGACTAGCCAAGCGTGATATATCCATGTACAATGTCGCCTTCAATCAACAAGTAATGGCTCGGTGATGGAATTTGGCAGACATAGCGGACTTAAAATCCGCTGCTGGGTGACTGGCGTGCCGGTTCGAGTCCGGCCCGAGCCACCTCTTAAAATTAATGCTTGATTGAGCTACTAGCTACTTAAAAAGGTAGCTTTTTTAGTTTTAAATACTAAAAATTATACTCTCTTTCTAAATCATTTCTTTATCTTTTCTTATACTCTACAACTTTAATTTTTATCATATTAATTTCCTTTTATTTATTATTGCACCCTAGCAAGCGCAACTAGAGATAATAAGCATTTTGCTCTATACTTGCACAACTTTTTAGGCAATTTAGGACAATCTAAATAACTTCCTTCTATATATTTACACTAAAACCCAAAAATTTAAGGAGTAAAAATTTATGTCAACTCAACAAGATCCTAAAGCGGTATCAGGAACTTATGCTGCTAATTTAGTAACTGATGGCATGGCCGTAGGCTTAGGCACCGGCTCTACAGCTAGATTTGCTATTTTACGACTAGGAGAACGTGTTAAAGAAGGCTTAAACATTGTTGCAATCCCGACTTCAGAAGCATCTGCAACATTAGCTCAAGAGTTAGGAATCAAGTTGGTTGGCTTTAATGAAGTAAATCAGCTAGATATTACAATTGATGGAGCAGATGAAATTGATGCTGATTTTAATATGCTAAAAGGTGGCGGTGGCGCGCTTTTACGAGAAAAAGTAGTTGCATCAATTACTAAGCGTCAAATCTGTATTGTTGACCCTAACAAAGTAGTAGAAAAATTAGGTAAATTTCCACTTCCTGTTGAAGTAGTAAAATTTGGTTGGGAAGTTGTAGCAAACCGCGTTACTTCAATGGGTGGTAAATATACAGTTCGTCAACGCGATGGTCAAAATTATGTAACCGATAATGGAAACTATATTTTAGACTGTGATTTTTACCCAATTGAAAATGCCCCTGAACTAGAAAAAACTCTTAAAATGATTCCAGGTGTTGTAGAAGTCGGCTTATTTATCAACTTAGCACATACTTTAATTATGGGTCATTCAAATGGCGAATGCACGGTTCGGGAGCGACAATGATCAGTAAATTAAATGATTTAGCAGCACTAATTATTGATATGGATGGGGTGCTTTGGCACGATACTGAGCCATTGCCCGGACTAATAGAGTTTTTTGACTTGCTACGCAACCGCAACATTCTTTTTGTTTTAGCAACAAATAATGCTAGTAAAACGGCTGAACAATTTCAGGAAAAACTTGCTTCAATGGGTGTTAGCGTGAGTAAAGAAGAGGTCTTGACCTCTTCTCAAGCTACTGCTCTTTACTTAAAAGATATTGCTGCGGCAGGCTCAAAAGTCTTTGTAATTGGGGAAGAAGGCTTAAAACAACCTTTAAAGGAAGCAGGTTTTGAAATTTCTACCTCTCAAGCAGATTATGTTGTTTGTGGTATGGATCGCGGGCTAAGTTGGGAAAAACTTGCTCAAGCAACGCTTAATATTCGTGCTGGAGCTAAGTTTATTGGTACAAACCCTGATACAACTTTTCCAACAGAACGCGGTGTTGTACATGGCAATGGAGCAATCCTAGCAGCATTAAAAACCGCTAGTGAAGTTGAGCCAATTATTATTGGTAAACCTGAGCCGATAATGTATCAACAAGCAATGCTTCGTTTAGGAACAAATAAAGAAAATACTGTCGCGCTTGGAGATCGGCTAGAAACCGATATTTTAGGGGCAAAACGCGCAGGTATTTCAAGCATTATGGTGCTAACAGGAATTAGCAAAGAATCTGATCTAGATTTGGTTGATTATCGTCCAGAATGGATTTTTGCAGGACTTCCAGAATTAATTTTAGCTTTGCAAAATTAGTAATCACTAAAACTGTGTCTAGCGGTTTAAGGCAAAAATCTAGCACTTTATGACGACAAGTTAGCGGTTTATGACAAAAAAATAGCCTCTTTTCATCTAGCAACTTATCTTTAGCCTAAGAAAAATTATGCTTTAGGAGTTGTTATGTTAGAGGCTAAAAATAATTTAGATCGTCGCTATGAACTAGATTGGCTTAGGGTAATAGCTATTGTTATTTTATTTTTCTATCACACAGGAATGATGTTTGTTAGTTGGGATTGGCATATTTCCAATAAAGAAACTTCCAAAACATTTGAAACCATTATGGTTTGGCTACATCAATGGAGAATGCCGCTACTATTGTTTATTTCTGGAGTGGGAACTCACCTTGCACTTGGTCGTAAAAGTGCTTCAAGTTATGCTAAAGAACGAAGTAGCCGTTTATTAATTCCTCTAATTTTTGGAATGTTTATAATAGTTCCACCACAGATTTATTATGAAAAAATTGCTCAATACTCATCTTATTTAGATTTTTATCCTACAGTTTTTCAATTTATCCCTTATCCTAAAGGTAGTTTTAGCTGGCATCATTTATGGTTTATTCTATATTTATTTGTTTATTCTTTAATAGCATTACCTATTTTTTTATGGTTAAGAAAACCTTCTTCTACTAAATTTTTAGAGTTATGTTTTAAGCTATCTAATAGAAATGGTGGCTTATTACTTTGGGTTATACCAATAATTCTTAGTCAATTTTTACTTAGACCTTTCTTTCCACGTGAAACACATGATTTAATAAATGATTGGGCATATTTTACTTTTTACTTTCTATTTTTCTTATTTGGTTATATTTCTTTCTCTTATACAAGTCTTTGGGAGCTTTTTAAGACACAAAGAAAATTAAATTTAGCGATATCTATTGTGACTTTAGTAATATTTTATTTAATCTATTTTATTCCCTATAAATTACCTGTTAAAGTTGATTTTCCTTGGGAGATTATTAAAGTTATTGTAGCCTGGTTTTGGGTAATTACTTTTATTGGCTATGGGCAAATGTACTTAAGCTTTAATAGTAAATTGCTAAAATATGCTAATGAAGTTGCTTATCCTTTTTATATCTTGCATCAAACAATAATTATTGCAATTGGCTACTATGTTATTCAGTGGCAAGCACATATACTTGTAAAATATAGCGTTGTGCTTTCATTAACTTTCTTAGCTTGTTTTATAGCTTATGAAGTTTTAATTAAACGAGTTAGCTTTTTAAGATTAATTTTTGGCTTAAAAACTTTAGCAAAAACTCAAGAAACAAATCAATATCAGCTATCAAAAAATAGCGTTTAAGTAAGAATTTTATGAATGTTAATAGGTCAATAAGTATTAAACAATGGGCATTAATTTTTATTTTTGCTAGTATTATTGGACTACTTAACTTTAGTATAGTTAACACAGAAAACTTAGCTTCTGGAGATTCAGAGCCTTTTTATTATCCGCTTATCTGGGAAATGACTGGAGCTTATTCAGGTTTCTTGTTGCTGCCTGGTATTTTGTGGTTAATAAACCGCTTTCCTATTTGCCGACAAAACTTAGCTAAACATTTATTTATTCACTTAACAGGCTCAGTAGTTTATGGATTTTTTCATACTATTTTGATGAAGTTTTCCAGAATATTTATTTATAGTTTATTTGGTCTAGGATTTTATGATTATGGAGATATGCGCTATAGATTTTTGATGGAATATCATAAACAATTTATTTGGTATATTTTAGTTTTAGCTACATATCATTCAATTGTTTATTATCAAACTAATAAAGAGCGAGAATTAAAAACAGCAGAACTAGAATTAAAAGCCTCACAGCTTGACAATCAGTTAACACAAGTTCAACTACAAGCCTTAAAAGCACAAATCAACCCACATTTTTTGTTTAATACTCTAAATATGATTTCATCTTTGATGTATGAAGATGTTAAGGCAGCAGATAAAATGCTAGTAAAATTAAGTAATTTTCTGCGTATGACTTTAGAAAAAGGAAATAGTCAAAAAATATCGTTAAGCCAAGAACTAGAGTTTGTAACCAATTATTTAGACATTATGAAAGCCCGATTTCCTGATAAACTAGATGTAAAAATTGCTGTTGAGGCTAATCTTCAAACTGCACTTGTCCCAAGTATGCTGTTACAACCATTAGTAGAAAATTCTATCAAACATAATGACTTATCTGATAAAGATAAATATCAAATAACGATTAAAGCTTATAGAGAGCAACGAAAACTAATTTTATGTGTATTAGATAATGGTGTAGGAATTAAGGATAAAGAACAAGATATTTTTCAACAAGGAATAGGATTATCTAATATACAAACTAGATTAAAACAGCTTTATGCAAATCAACATAAATTAAATATAGAAAATAAAGCTAATAGTGGATTAGAAGTTTTAATTGAATTGCCATTAGAAAACATTCAAGAAGAAGTTAAAGAACTAAGTGTAGTTAAATAATTTATGAGAGTAATAATTATAGATGATGAACTGCCAGCTAGAAAAAAGATTCGTACTTTTTTAGCAGATAAACCAACAATAGAAATTATTGGCGAGGCTAGCAATGGACTAGAAGCAGTAAATCTTATTGAAGAACTTCGACCTGATTTAATTTTTTTAGATATTCAAATGCCTGGGTTAACAGGTTTTGAAGTCCTACAAGCCTTAGACAAAACAATTATGCCAGCAATTATTTTTACAACTGCCTATGATGAATATGCTGTAAAAGCTTTTGAAGTAAACGCGCTAGATTATTTGCTAAAACCTTTTGATGAAGAACGTTTTCAAAAAGCACTTGAGCGTGTAAATAAACAAAACACTCAAAATAATCAATACAACCAGCTAACAAATCTTTTGCTAGAATTAAAAAAACAGCCTAATTACTTACAAAGACTTCTAATAAAAACTGCTGGTAAAATTATTTTTATTAAAACAGATGAAATAGATTGGATAGAAGCAGAAGAAAAATATGTACAAATTCATGTTGGTAAAGACAAATATCTTTACCGTGAAACAATGAACACACTAGAACAGCAGCTTAATCCAGAGATTTTTGTTCGTGTGCATCGATCTTATATTGTTAGAATGGATTTTATTAAAGAGTTAGTTCCTTGGTCACACGGGGATTACCTACTAATTTTGCAAGACAAAACAGAATTAAACTTAGGTAGAAATTACCGGGATAAATTTCTTGGCAAATACACCGTAACTTAAAAGATCAAGTATTGGGGTAGTGATATAAATGTAAGGCTAAAGGGTCATTCAGGATTTTCTAAAAAACAAGTGTAGAAACAAGTTTCAGATAAAATGAACTATTCTTCAGCATTACATTTTGCACAGTACTTTATAAATCCTACCAATTTTTGTAAATCTTTTACGCGCCTAAAACCCCCAAAGCACGTCGATAATACATATCTCTAACAGATTTGCCATTATAACCGCCATTTATTCTATAGGTAATGGCATCAAAATTTCTTGAGTCAGCAAAAGAATTTAAGTTGCGACTGTTCCAATACCAACCAGCAACACGAAAACCTACATCAGGATCAGAAGCGCGAGTTGGGTTTCTTTCTAGGTCAATCCCTAATGCTGCACCAGCACTACGATAATTAGCGCGACCTGTTAATTGAATTGGCCCACGACCCTTAAAGCGCATACCATCCCCAGGTTGAGTATTGCCTAAGTCACGACGACCTTCATAAGCACGACCGCTAGCTAATTCTTCAAAGTATTTTAGCTCTCCACTTTCTTGAGCAAGTTGAGCTAGAAAAGCGGCTTGGCGTTCTGGAGTGTTAATCTTAAATTCCGCCATTGCTCTATTTAATGAAGGTAAATAGGCTTGTGCTTTAGCGTCAGATAGCGAAGGCATAATACGCTTTAATTCTGCAACAGAAACTCCACCTTTAACATCTCCGCTTGGGCCCGTACTGCCAACAGGAGCAGAATTACTAGCACCATTATTAGTAGTTGGACGGCTTTGAGTAGATGAAGAACTTGGGCGAGTTACTCCATCTATTCCACCAGGTATATTAAGCTGTTGGCCTACATAAATCATATTAGGATTTTTTATTTGTGGATTAGCCATCATCATGTCGTTTAATCCAACACCGCTACGAGAAGCAATACCTGATAGGGTATCGCCTGGACGTACCATATAGCTACCACCTGCCATAGGGCTTTCCGCTGGGGATTGTGTTTTTGCTACAGACATACCAGCTAAATTACCTGTACCTCCAGCAGATGGCATATTAATTTGTTGGCCTGGATAAATTAAATTAGGGTTTTTTATTTGTGGATTAGCAGAAATTACGCTACCTAAACTAACTTTATTACGTGCAGCAATCTCAGAAAGCGTATCACCAGAACGAACAGTATATGTATTGTTACTAGAATTAGACATTGATTGAGAATTGCTATTATTATTAACTCCTGTAACCATAAATTTTCCCCTTGAAATAAATTGATAAGATAAAGTTTTTATTGATGTGTAAATGGAGTAATCCAAAAATAAAAAAATCTTCATAAATTTTTCTAATTTTTCCTGGAAAAACAAAAAGGGCTTCATCTGAAGCCCAAAAAGGTCTACTTAAAACTCTAGATCTAGGAGGTGAGATAAATAGCTAAAATAGCTATTTAAGGAAATTTTTATCTGACGCTAGAAGTCTAACGTCAGACCCATCACCATATTTTTATGATGACATAAACGCTTTTCGCTACTTTAATTTGATTTATAGCTGAAGTTAGAGATTAGCAAGCAGGTGTAACTTATTTATTACAGGCAAGTAAAATTTCTGAAACGCTTAGAAAAAATAACAGATACATTGCTATATCTGTTATTTTTATGATTATATAAAGTTCTAACTCTTTGGCTTAGTGAATTCTACCCAATATTTTGCTCTTTCAGCATTACTTTGAGCTTTCATTTTTTCTAGGACTTGTTTTGCATTATTTGCCATTTGTGATAAAGCTTTGTTAGGTGATGATGCAACTTGGGTTAGAGCTTGTAGACGTACATCGCTTGGCGTGGCATATTCAGCGGTATCAATTGGTCTGCCAGAACGTTTTACCATCTCATAGCGAAAAGTATAACCAGAAAAAAGGCTAATTATGGCTCTAGCTCTTATTCCTGGAGCGACATTTTCGCTTGTTGCTAAAGTGGCTAAAACGCTAACGCCTTCATCTAAAAAGCCTAATCCATCTATAACATTAAAGTTTCGTTTATCTGGATCAACAGCTATTAATTGACTAAGGTTACCAAGTTGGTCAGCAACTTCTTTTTCTATTTTTTCTACAGCTTGTTTTTTCTCATTATTATTAGCTCTTTCATAAAATTGCTTTAAAGACAAACATCCAGATAAAACAACAGACATACCATTAACATAATGAAGATAGTTAGCATCTTGGGCAAAATGTTGTCCCAAAGCAATTGCACTTTGCATAGCTGATTCAGCAGCAACTTTATCACCAGCAGCTTCTTTTAATAAGCCTTTACTTAACAATGCTAAAGAATACCCTCTAAAAAGCCCTATAGGGGCTGAACCAATATTACTTATATTTTCTTCGATAGGAATAGATTCTCCTACCAATCTCATAGTTTTAAGTCTAGTAGCTTTTTCTATGTCTGCAATTTCTGGAAGTTCTGCTAGTTGTTGAGCTTCTGTTTTAGCTAATTCTAATAATTGCGGGGTAATTTTAGCTTTTTCCTCTGCTCTTAGTTCGCTATCAAAAGCTTGAGCAACTACATCCATTTTATCAAATACAGCTTGGTTTTCTGGAATAGTTATAAGTCGTCTTTGAAAAGTCGGCCAATAAATTTCACTTGCATTACCTTCTTCTTGAGGAAAAATAATACTACTAACGTCAATTATCTTAAATGTATTTACCACATTTACTGTTTCTGCTTGTTTTTTAGCTATTTCTACTTGTTTTTTAGCTGTAGTTGTAAATATTTCTTCTGTCAGAATATTACTTGGCCTTTGACACGCTAGCATTGTAAATAATAATAGCACTACAATCAGAGTTTTGCTTTTTTGAGTCATTGCTTTCTCCAAAAATAAATTATTGGCCTAGCACCTACTAGGCTATTATGAAGTTTCTTTGAAAAATTAAGAAATTAAAGGATTTTATCTTTTTTTAGAATAAATTAGATAATTTTTTGTCCTGTAAGTTAAGCTATTAAACTAGTATTTCCAATATTTTTCAAGTACAGAGTTAAAATTATGGCAGGAACTATTTAGCAATTAAAGGCTTTGACTAAAAATGCGTTTTTGATGAAATTTCTGTTTGACCATTTGCAAAACTAGGAAAAAGAAATATTAAGAAAGAAATAACAAATATAGTGCGATAGAACATAAATTTCCTATAAAAATAAATTTTGAATTACTTTTTATGTATTTGTTTTTCTGCCTTTTTAATAAAGCCATCAACATGTTCTTGGCCTTGGCTTGTAACTAGCTTATTGATGGCTCTTTCGCCTAAAAAAGGTGCCAAAGAATGTATTTCAAAACCGCTACTACGTTCTAACTTTATGTCCAAACTAAAATCAACATTTGTAGCATTTTGTTTTTCTGTTAGTTTTACATTAACTCCCAAATAATCTTGTGTTTCTTTGGCTGGAGTATATTTAATTAAGCCTGTTCCTACAATCTTTTTAACCATATCTAATTTAACTGTTATTGATGAAGAAGATGTAAGCTCAACTTTTATTGTCCAAAGAGAATGGTCATTATTCTTTACTGCTACAGAATGAATAATTTCTGGCATATAGGTAGCAAAATTGGTTGGCTCAGAAAAAAATT
Source organism: uncultured Clostridia bacterium (assembly GCA_964492845.1). Taxonomy (GTDB): domain Bacteria; phylum Acidobacteriota; class Blastocatellia; order Chloracidobacteriales; family JADJPF01; genus JADJPF01. Next base: position 220,112 of record CAZBMZ010000004.1, on the reverse strand, counting down.
CAAATACTTTTTGTTTCTCTGCTGATAGGTGATAGGTTTTCTCTATTGTTGCTTCAATCGTAAACATAGCTTCTCCAAAATTAATTTGTGTTACTTAAAATAAAGAAAGATTCTAAAAATGCTAGTCTCTAAAAAAACTACTAATTAACCAAATAACCGTGATAAGTAATAAACTACCTCCAGCTATATACATTAGTTGTTTCTTAAAATCACTATCACTTTTAACTTCTTTTTCTACAAGCCCTGGTATAGGCCGACTTACAATTCTATCTGATGGGTTAAAGTTTGAATTATTACTTAAATTTCTGGGAGATGAGCTATTTATATTAGAATTTTGATAGGATGGGTTAGTAGCAGTTGCAGGATTTTGCATTCTTGTTTTAGCTTCTGCCATTAACGTTTGTGCTGCTACAGTTGCTTCTTGCGCCACACGCTGAGATAAAACTTCTGCTTTTGTCAATATAGTTTCTGAAACGCTCATTAACACATCTTCTACCATTTCCGGTAAGGCTAAGGAAAACTCTTCTGCAATATCAAGCGGTTCAGAAGTGGTAGCTAACATTTGTGATGGAGAAGGCGATTTTTCCACTAAAGTAGCACTAATGGCTGAATGTGGCGTTGTTGTAGGTACAGCGTATGGCTCAATTTTATTATGAGGATTGGTACTATAAGAGCTTATTGATGAAGGCTTAGTTGGATTAGGCGACATAATGCTAGGTGAATTATAAGCGTTATATTGATTAGCCAAAGCTGCTTTTTTAGGATCATACGCGCTTAAATCCTCGGCTAACTCTGAAGCTATATCATTAAGAATACTCTTAGATGTATCTCTTAATGACGCACTTTTAAGCCCTCCTGAACTATCTTTTCTAGCTCGAATTTGGCTAATTTCTGCCTCTAATTCTTTGGCTAAAGCTTCTAGCTTTTGCTGCTCTAAAACGTTGGATGGTTCTTGTTGTGCAGCGTTAGCTAAGTTAGTTAAGGGTTTTGTTCCTAAAGGATCTAGTTCAATAGATTGCTGATTTTGACCAAGATTGTTTATGGGCTTTGCCATCATAGGTTGAACACTAGGAGCATTTACCATTGCACCACTTAAAGCTGCTTCTAGCTCCTTTTTTAACTCCAAAGCTGATTGTTGACGATCTTTTGGATCTTTAGCTAAAGCTTTTAATACTACTGCTTCTAAAGCTGGTGAAATATCTGCTCTATGATTGCGTATGGGTGTTGGAGGCGTTGAACAGTGCATTTTAACAAGCCCCCAAGGTGTTTGAGCGCGAAAAGGCACTTTACCAACTAATAGTTCATAAAGAATTATCCCTATAGAATAAATATCTGACCGATTATCTAAATGCCGCCCGTCACATTGTTCTGGAGACATATAATAAGGAGAGCCTAAAATAGCACCTCCAACAGTGATATTTTCACTATAAGCAGGATTTTGGCTAAGTTTAGCAATTCCAAAGTCTAAAACTCTTACCATTTCGCTTTGGTCTTCTAAATCTTCCACCATTATGTTATCTGGTTTTAAGTCTCGGTGAATGATACCTTTACGATGTGCGGCTGCGGCAGCATCAGCTACTTGTGCAATTAAATTAACTGTTCGTTGGTAAGATTGTCTTCCTTCTTTTTTAAGAATATCCCTAAGTGATTTTCCTTCGACATAATCCATTACCAAATAAGCTGTACCATCATTAGTAATATTAAAGTCTGAAATGGTAATAGCATTTGGATGGCGAATCATACCCGCAGCATTAGCTTCATTGCGAAAGCGTTTTATTGCTTGCGGATCAGAAACAAGTTCATTTTTAAGTATTTTAATAGCAAATAAGCGGTTAAAGTTAACGTGTTTAGCTCGGTAAACTAGCCCCATTCCACCTTTACCAATAGATTCTTCTATTAGATATTTTCCATCTAAAACGCTGTTAATAAAAGGGTCTTGGGAAGCTATTGGGGTTAAAGGGTTTCCATCATTTGGGCAGAAGTGCATCATGTCGGAATAAACCTCGGGACACTTTGAACACTTCTTCATGAAAAAACCTTTCTGGGGTGAAATTATTTTGCTTGTGAGTTACCGAATTATATATATAAAGTATCTCTAGGTAAAGTTGAAATAAATTTTAGGTAGTAGCCTTATATTTTTTCAAAATCACAAAAAATTTAGCAAAAACTTAGCTAGTTTTTTGTGATAAACGCCTTGACACATTAGTTGGCTTTGAAGCATACTTTCGCTTTGTAGAAAAACAATCTAAATAGCTTTTGGAGGGGTGGCCGAGAGGCTTAAGGCGACGGTTTGCTAAACCGTTGTACGGGGTAAACCTGTACCGAGGGTTCGAATCCCTCCTCCTCCGTTTTAGAAATAAAAAAGCAAGCCTCTCTAGGCTTGCTTTTTTACTTATCACTAAAAAACTTTCTAACCATTGATCACCCGATCACAACGAGCATTTACCCTATCTTTACCTAACACTCTCATTAACCAACCTAGTTCAGGGGAACGACTGCTACCAAACATTGTTACTCTTATGACTCCTGCAACATCACCAACATGACCTTTATAAGCAGTAGGGTTTTTCTTATAGTCTTTAACTGCGGCGGCAAAGCCTAAATCAGTAGCAATTTTCTTGATATTTTCAAAAGACTGCTCAGAAGAAAAATCTATCTGGTAAGTTTCCTTAATTAAGTTTAAGATCTGGTTACGGTCTTCTAAAGAAACATTTGCAGCAAAAGGAAGCTGATTAACTTCTGACAAAAACCGATCATAAAACGGTGCAAGTTGAGCGCGTAGGTCTTGAAAAGTAGCTAAACGGTTAGCTCCTTTTTCTCCACCTCGTTCAACATTTAATGCCAAACAAGTATATTCAACATCCTTAGCCATTTCTTCGGCTAATTCTGCGTCATAAACACTAGCCCAATTATAAGCAAGTTTATAAAGGTCATTAACATCCATTTTAGCCAAAATTTCTCGGCTAATACTTTCTAGTTTAACCAGGTCGGCTAAGGCTCCGGCTTGTCCCATTTTTTCTAAAGCTACAGTAAATTCTTTATAATCTGCTGTAGGGTTGGCTCTACGCCAATCTTCAAAATCAGAATTTGCTAAATTAAGTAAATATTCAATTACAGCTTGCCGAGGAAAACCCCTTTCCCAATAATATTGCACATCTGCTTCAGGGTCATGACGCTTGGAAAGTTTTCTTTTTCCTCCTGTTTCACCAAGTTTTTGAATTGCTGAAACATGTGTGTAATGTGGGGGCTGCCAATTCATTAATGAAAACAGTTGTAAATGTAACGGGACGGAGGAAATCCATTCATCTGCACGAATAATATGAGTTGTACGCATAAAGTGATCATCAACTAAATGCGCAAAATGATAAGTAGGAATCCCATCTGATTTAATCAAGACTGTATCAATAATATTATGAGGTAGGCTTAAAGTCCCACGTATTTTATCTTCCCAACTAATGGTTTCTGTGTCCATTTTAGGAGCGCGTAAGCGTAAAACATAAGACGCACCTGATTTAATTTTTTCCTCTATTTCATCAAAAGAAAGTTGACGACTTTTTGCCCACTCGCCATAAATTCCTGTGCGAATGTCTGCGCGTTTTTGTTCTTCTCTAATTTGCTCTAAATCTGTTTCAGACATAAAACAAGGATACATTACACCTCGACATAGCATGTCAAAAGCACAAGCCTGATAAACGGCTTTTCTTGCTGTTTGAACATAAGGACCGTAATTGCCACGCTCTATATAACTGCCATCTTCAGCCCTTACCGGGCCTTCATCAGGTGTTACTCCATAATCCATCAATGAGTTAATAATTGTTGGATAAGCTTCTTTGATGCTTCTTTTAGTGTCTGTATCTTCAATACGTAAGAAAAACACTCCATCGGTTTGTTTAGCTAAACGTTGGTTGACTAGTGCTACATAAAGTCCGCCAATGTGCATCATTCCTGTAGGACTTGGGCCTACACGATTAACAATTGCACCTTCAGATAAATTTCTTGGTGGGTATTTTTCGTCTAATTCTTTTAATGATGGTAATTCTTGATAATGAGGAAAAATTAGTTCTGCTAATTTGCGAAGTTGTTCTTGTGTAAATTGTGTTTCTTGCATGTTTGATAAATTTTCGTGAGTGTTAGACATATTTTTCTGATTTTTAGGATTTACATCTGTGGAACTGACAAGCTAAACAAGTCAGTCCCACAAAAAATATTAGAATTTTTCTGCAACGGTTTTAGCTTGTAAAAATAGCATTAAGTAATCGCGTCCACCTGCTTTAGAATCTGTTCCAGACATATTAAATCCGCCAAATGGATGAACATCTACTAAAGCACCTGTACATTTACGGTTAATGTATAAATTACCAACATGAAAATCTCGGCGAGCGCGTTCAAGATGTTGACGATTGCTTGAATAAACTGCGCCTGTAAGCCCATATTCAGTATTATTTGCAATATCTAAAGCATGGTCAAAATTATCAGCTTTCATTAAAGCTAAAACAGGGCCAAAAATTTCTTCTTGTGAAATACGTGCCTTGGGGTCAACGCCAGCAATAACGGTTGGTTTAATAAAATAACCGTCTCCTGCCTCTGGCATTGCTTCGCCGCCAGCAACAACAGTTCCTTCCGTTTTGCCAATTTCGATATATTCCATAATTGAATTAAAGGCAGATTGACTAGCCACAGGGCCCATAAAATTACTTAGATCTACTGTAGGGCCAACTTTTAAGGTTTTAGTTTTAGCTGTTACTTTTTCTAACACTTGATCATAAACATCTTCTACTATAACTGCCCGCGAGCAGGCAGAACATTTTTGACCAGAAAAACCAAATGCTGCTGCAACAATCCCGCTAGCAGCATCTTCAAGATCGGCTGAAGAATCCACAACAATTGTGTCTTTACCGCCCATTTCTGCTACAACGCGCTTAATCCAAATTTGTCCAGGAGAAGTTTTAGAAGCTAGTTCATTGATATGTAACCCAACTTCGCGCGAACCTGTAAAAGAAATAAAGCGGGTTTTTGGATGGCTAACTAAAAGATCTCCAATTTTGCCACCGCTGCCAGGTAAAAAGTTGACGACTCCCGCAGGTAAAGAAACAGACTCTAACAATTCCATAAATTTTGCACCAATGATTGGGGTATCGCTAGAGGGTTTTAAGACTACTGTATTGCCTGAGACTACAGCAGCCATTGTCATACCAACCATAATTGCTAAAGGAAAATTCCAAGGTGGAATAACTACACCAACACCTAGCGGGATGTAAAACATTTCGTTAAATTCGCTAGGAAGGGGTGAAGGTGTTAGGGGTTGGGGTTGAGAATAACGAATAGCTTCACGAGCATAAAAGTCCATAAAATCAATAGCTTCGGCGGTGTCTGCGTCGGCTTCTGCCCAAGATTTACCGACCTCATAAACCATCCAAGCAGAAAATTCATCTTTTCTTCGTCTCATTTCTGCCGCAGCCTTAAACACATAGCGAGCGCGGTCTTCTGCTGGAACACGTTTCCAGCTATCAAAAGCTTTATTAGCTGCTTCAACAGCGCGATTAGCTAAAGCTTGATCCGCTTTATGAACTTTGCCAATAACCTCAACTTTTTCGCTTGGGTTAACAGACGTTAAAAGATCACCGGTTTCTATTTTTTCTCCATCCACTACACAAGGATAAGTTTTTCCTAGTTCTGACTTTACATAATCTAATGCTTTTTGAAATTTTTCTATAGTACGTTCATCTGTAAAATCTAAGTAAGTTTCATTAACAAATGTTGGTAGCTGCATATAAATATTCCCTCATATTAACTTAGGATAGCCCATTGGCCGTAAATGTAACGTCTTATCGCAGATTACCCAATCGCGTCAATAGTTCTTGCCAAAGCTGTAGAAAACTACTTCTCAAGCAACTAACTTTCTGTTAGCTTATACAGCAATTTTATCAATCAAAAGAGGTTTATTTTACATGAAGAAACTATTGTCCAAAATATTCTTGGCAATAGCACTATGCGGGTTTTTGATGGGTAATACTGTTTGTTCACAAGCTACTTCTCTACAAGGCGAAGAAGCTGTTGGACAAAAAGCTCCAGGTTTTAAGCTCCCTTCTCACCTTGGCGGAGACATTAACTTAGAGCAGTACCTAGGCAAAAAAGTAGTAGTGCTAGCCTTTTATCCCAAAAATTTTACAGGTGGCTGAGAGTTCGAGTTAAAAAGCTTCCAAGCAGCACTTAAGCGTTATGAGGAAGCAAATGTCCAGGTTCTGGCCATCAGTAAAGATACCCTTGATTCCCACAAAGATTTTGCTAAACATTGCGGTGCCACTTATCCACTACTCAGCGATACAGAAGGAAAAATGGCTGCATCCTTTGGAGCTTTCAAAGAGGGAGGTAGCTTTTTTTCACGCCGAACTATCATAATTGATAAAGAAGGCAAAATTCGCTATGCCCAAAATGGTATGCCCAACCATGATAATTTATTAAAACTTATTTCAGAATTTAAGTAATTAGCTTAATAAAGACTAGCTAGTAATAGCTCTTTGCTAGCTAGTCTTACACACTAACCAAAATGCCTTCCGTAGTATGAATAATTATTTGTTTTTTCTTTACCTTAAAGACTCTAGCATCAATAGCTTTATTAAGTTTTGCTTCCTCATACCAACTAGGTCTAATTACCTTTACTTTGCTTGCAGCAACATTGTTTTCTCTATTTGTAGGATAAATTTCTGCATAAAATTCTGTTGTATTTTCTGAATCATATTCTCTTCTTAAAATTACAACTCTTTGCAAAGGCTCTATTCTAAACAGCTTATTAATTATTCGCTTCCATTTAATTAAATTAAGCATAGATTCTATTGAATAAACCACCAAAAAAAATCCCAGCCCTAAAATTGCTACTTTCATAAACAAGCTAGCAATAGATAAAATAGTAAATAATACTAGTCCAAAAGCTAAAGAAAATTTTAGGTTATAGAAATATTCAGCTTTTATTAGAGGAATTAAATTTTCTGGCTGAGTAGCATCAATTTTTTCTGGCTGAAAAAATTCTGTTATTGGTGATAAAACTTGGTCTAACATTGGGGAATCTTTGGTAATAGGTTTAGGGACATTTTGTTTATTTATTAATGTTTGAAAAGCTGATGGCGCAGTAGGTTTTATTAACTCAAATTCCGGCTTAATTTTTTTTGTTTCTTCTTCTTTTTCAGCAAATAACCCTTCACAACGGCTACATTTCCCGCTAATAGGGTCAAAAGCATCACTTTGATGACAAACTTCGCATCTTTCTGGTAAATGCTCTCTTTTTATTAACAAGTCTGACATATTTAGCTTGTCTCAATAATTTCTAATTTCTTCTCTAAAGAAAAATCTCCTTCAATCCGAATAACTTTGCAAGGAAGCATTTTTATCCATGCATTATGATTTTTACGACAACGGGTAAAATCTACATTATCATTATCATAGTTGCCGGCCCAGTCCATAAAATCCATATAAGTTTCATACATCGTCCCGCCTGGCAAAATTTTATCTCCAAAATCTTCTGCCTCTCTTTTTGCAAGGCGTTCTAAACGGATTTCTTTTGGCAACCATAAATACACAACTAAATCAAATAACTGGATAAATGGCTCTGCCCAGCTAGTCATGGCTCCAGACCAAACCCATTGATTACTTTCTGTTAAATCCTTTAACAATAGCTTTTGTCTTTCTTCAACAGGTCTTTTAATTTGGTAAGGCGGGTTTGTTTCTATCCAGTAATAATCATCTGTATCAAAATGCTTATAGCCTAATTCTTTAGACAAAAATCTACCTAAAGTTGTAGTGCCAGAACCAGAAGCACCAAAAATATGAATCTTTTTATATTTTATGGTCTGCACACTTAAAAACCCCTTAAAATTCTTCTAAATCATAACTAATGTGGCGACTATAATAACAATTTTCACACATGCTGTATTGATAAAGCGGCCCCAAAGCCTTACCGCAATGTTGACAAAGCCTTCTTAAACCTCGCTTACGTAAGCTATTTTCAATGAAACTATTTAATAGCTGTCTTTGTTCATCACATTCTATTAGGTCAGGAAAGTTTTCTGGAAAACGATAACTAAGCCAAGAATAACAGGTTAAAACTTTTGTTAATCTTTCTGCTTCTTCTAGTTCATTATGATTTTGTGCCGCGCTATTTGTACTAATGTATTGTCTAGGCAGTGAAATCATTCTAATTATTTGATCCCGATTATAGTTATTAATCCAACTTTGCCAATACCTAACAATTGTTGCATCTCGAATATCAACTGGAGTACAAGAAAAAACTAAACGATCAGATAAAGACATATCTGGGTGAATGTCTGCTTTTTCTGCTAGGCTTATAACGGCTTCCATCCTTGCAGGACAAAGAAGCGGAGATTTAACTAGCATTTTATTACGGAAAAACTTAAGTGTTTTTGACAAAGAATTAGTTTCTAAAATATTAGCTATTTGTTCAACAAGAGCAATTCCAGGCATTACCTGACATTGACTAACTTGTTCTGCAATAGGCATTTTTAGACTTTCGCCAATAATTTTTAAGCTACGTTGGTTAAAAGCACCAATGAAAGCTTGTTCATACATTCCATAGCGACCGGCTCGGCCTGCAATTTGGCGAATTTCTTCGCTATTTAGCTCTCTATGCTCTTGTCCATCCCATTTCTCTGTTGTCCAAAAAAGTAAAGTTTTAATTGGAAGATTTAAGCCCATTCCAATAGCATCAGTAGCAATAACAATATCTGCTTGCTGTGTACGAAAGCGGCGTGACTCTTCACGTCGAACTTCTGGAGAAAGATTTCCATAAATTACAGCTACATTTTTTCCTATAGCTTCTAGTTGCGATTTAAGCCCAAGAACGTCCCGACGAGAAAAAGCTATCACGGCTGTTGCTGGCTCAAGTTCGGTTAATTTAGATGGACGTTTTAAGACTTCCATTTCTGTAAATCGCTTACAATGAATAATTTCTACCGGCTCATTTAAGTGTTCAGCAATCATTTGAATCATTTTTATACAACTTGGTGCGCCTGTTAATACCAAATGTTTAGCAGCAACTCCAAAAAGCGCGGTAGTCCAAGCCCAACCACGATCCCGGTCAAAAAGCATTTGTGCTTCATCAATTACTGCTACATCAACTTTTTGAGAAATATCTAGCATTTCTATTGTTGAAGCTAAATGGGTGGAATTTGGCCTAAGATCTCTTTCTTCACCTGTTAAAAAACTAGTTAAACATCCTCGTTTTAGTAGTTCTTCCTGTCCTTCTAAAGCAAGCAACCTTAATGGAGCTAAATAATAACCTGTACCAGCTTCAGCTAAAATATTTAAGGCTTGAAAGGTTTTTCCGCTATTAGTTGGGCCAACTAACAATGTCCAACGTCGGGACATGCTTCTAGCTAATTGAAAATGCTCTGGATAACTGCCTATTCTGGTTATTCTCTCAGCTTCTTTTGCATGAAGTGCTACACGAGCTTGTTGGTAATGTTTTGTCTTTAATTCTTCTATTTGCTCTAGAAGTTTTTTTATTGAATAAGCCTTTTTACTACTGTTAACTTTATGAAATAGATTTCCTAGATTAGAAAGTAAATTGTTACGCTTAAAGTAAGGTTTTAATTCTTCTGAATCAGGTTCTTCTATAACTAAATTAGCAAGTAAACTAAGCTCTTTATTTACTGAAGCTAAGCAATTTTCCTTAACGTAAGTAATTACTTTTGCTGCATATTCTTCAGGGGTTTCTTGATAAAGTGGTTGGCTAAACCTTACTTGTTTTGCAAGTTCAAAAGGTATTTTTAAGGAAAATATATGTTCTGCTAAAGTTATTTTTTGGGAAATTCTAATCCCTATAATTGCTGAGCTATTTTTACTAAATTCAAGTAATATTCCTTCTGAAAGCAGTTCTCCATAAACCAGCATTTTCCATTTATGTTTTAAGTCGCCTAAAAGACCTCTTAATTGATTGTCCCCTTTAATTTCTAGTAAATGTTTATCCTTTATATTCAACAAATTAGCTAGCTGAATTACTTCTTTTTGTAATTCAGCTAATTGATTTTGAGTTTGGGCAATTTTATTTTGAGCTTGAGTTTTTATCCAAGTTTGTACTAAGTCAAATTTCTTAGCTAAAATATCCTGGCGTATTTCTGGAGTAATTGCTAAAGTAAAACTTACTTTAGCTTGTGTATTAGGTGAAATTTCTTGATTATCTAAAGTAAGTTGATAGGAAGCTGTTTTACTTTCAAAAACAACATTTTTTTCTTGAGCAACAGCAATCAAAGCAAGTTGGTCAAAAATAACAGTTTCTAGTTCTAAAGAAAGATTTTTTAATGCTACATCTGCTAGCTGCTCATAGATTTTTTTTCTGTCCAGGCCAGCAACATCTGAATAATTTTTCAAAAGTTCTTCAATTTTGCTAACACGTTTCCCATCAAGAGCTTTTAGCTTTTCATCTTTTGTATTTTGCCACTCAAAAACTTTTTTAATGATTGTATTTAGATCGTCAATCAATAACCATTGTCCTGGTACAGGAGCAGTTTTTGATGCTTCTTTTAAGCATACATAGCCAAGTTGCCAAGCTTGTTCTGAGCTAATTTTAGGTTGATTAATTGCTTGGGCAATATCAGCAAGAGTTTTAGTATATTGTGAAATTTGTAGTTTTCTTTTCCATGGCTCTACTAAAGGACGAAGTAGTTTTATGGCCTGTTTTCTAGCTGCTAAATCTTCAGTAGAAAAAGGTGGATTTTGTTCAAGCAAGCTAATAGCCGCTAGTGGATCAGTCAAAAAAAGATCGTTACTCGTAATCAACATCTGCAATACCTTTTGTTATCTGCAACTAATTTAATGCCACCTAATTAACCTTAGGTAGTATGCTACTACTGCAATTTTGATAAATCAACCCTACTTTTTGTTGCTAGACCATAATAACTTATATTTTCCTTATTGATTTGTAGAAATCAACATCAGTATTGAAAACAGTTGTTAAGAGCAAACTTTTTTATCAGTATTTCATCCAGAAAAAGCATTATATACTTTATTATTTTTGACTTTTATATCATATAACTCTTTCTATTACAATTGTTTAGTTATTTTATGTAACTTTAAACACAAAATTAAAATTCTGCCAAAGCTAATCCAGCACCAGAGCCTATATAAATTATTTGCCAAGAAATAGATTTGCTTTTGATTTCATTAAGCCTATTCCTACAATCATCTCTGCCAAGACCTGTCCAAAGAATCCAAACTTTTCCTCCTTTAGGAGGCTCTTTTTTGTGAGTTTTATAAATGATTAAATTTTTAATTGGTAAAGAAGTTGGTAAACTCGTAATTTGACTTACGCTACATGGATCAGCCCAAAGTGTGTCAGATATTTCAGGTTTAATCAAAGATAAAATAGGATTAAGATTTTCCCAAGGCTCTTGCTTAACAAAACTAACGTACCTATACAATGAATAAAATCCTAGTATTGCAATAAATAAATAGATGATTATACGCATTCTACTTTCTTGTAACCAACTAAATAATAAGAAAAACCCTTCCAAAATTAAGATTTGAAAATGAGGTTGCAAAAACAATAGCAATCGCCCAGGGCAAATAGGATAATTTTCTACAATATTAGCTAGTATTACTATAACTATTAAAATCAGCCCTCCTAAACTTCTTGAACCCCAAGAATTTTGAGTTGCGTTATTTAACGTTTTCCAATTTTTAACAACTTGCCATAACCCTAGTATTTGCAAAGGAATAATTGCAATTAATACTAATGGCAATAAACGCCCAACATACCAACCATAAAAGAAATTTAATATTAGTTTTAAGGTTTTATTAAAATCGATTTCTACGCCTGAAAAAAGAATACAGTCTTTCCAATATAAAGAAAAAGCTTGTCTATCTAGATGACTAAATTGATAATCTGTTAGATATATAGCAGTTATACTAATAAAAATGCTAATAAAGAATAAAACAACATTTTCCCAAGATAGATGCCAAGAGTTTTGCCTTAATCTTTGTAAATACCAGCCCAATATACGTGCAATTAATGGCATTAAATATGTGTATGAAAAAAGACATGGCAAAGAAATAAATAAAATCATTAGTCGATTTTTTTTTGTTAAAAAAAGTTTTTCATAAAAATTATCATCAACTAAAAAAGGAATTAAACCTACAAATACATCAAGACTATATTGTTTAAGTTGAATAGACTGTTCCAACCAATAAAATGAGCCTATTAAGAGTGATCCAGCTAAAAAGCCAGCCATTACAGAGTTATTGATTCGTTTTACTAACAATTTAGCCCAAAGAACTGTACCCAAAATAAAAAATATAGTTGGAAAAAATCTAAGCACCCAAATTTTATAACCGAAAATCTTACATAAAATCGCTATAAAACTTAGATAAAATCGTGGAAAAACAACACCATTAGGTAGACGTGAAAATATTTTTTCTAATGAAGGCTGATAAATTGCATTAGCAACCCATGCTTCATCTAACCAAAACGTGGGAAGTTGAACAAACTTAATAACACAAGCTAAAATTACAAAAATACTTGCTAAATATACAAAAAACTGTGCTAATTTAAACTTATTAAAAAATAGATTGATATAATTCATTGTTTATCGTATAGTAAATTTACCGAATTTTAACTACTTAGTTCTAATCAAATATCAATAGACAGATCTCTCCCTTGACAGCAAGAATAAGATTTCTTCTGCTGCTAACAGTAAGGTTAAAATAAAAATATTAATAACTTAATTGCTAGGCAATTTACTTAAAAACATGGTTAAGTCTCAAGTAAATTAACATGAGTGACTTTGCTAGTTTTATTACCAATAAGCTAGAAAGATTTTATCCTTTATCTTTTACAATCTTGGAAATATATTTTCTTTCCTAACCCTAAAACAACAATTGATATTATTAGTTCATTAGAAAAAGCAGATAATATTCAGAATTTTCTTTAGGCTATAGGTTTATTTTGATTAGTTATAGTTGCTAGTGAAATATAGACAAAAACTAATTGCTTTTGATAGCGTTTTTTAATACAAAATTTTATTTTTACAAATTAAGACGAAAAGCTAGATAAATTCTGTTTTGCTAAACGAGAAACTATTGCTTGTTGATTCCATAATCTTTTGCTTTTGCTGGCAAGTTGTTTTATTTCTGGCTCTTCAAGTAAAAGAAAAAAGTTTTTTGTTGGTAAATTCCCTAGATTATGTTTTTGACATAACTTAGTTAAATAATCTTGCATACCTTGATGATTAGCCGACATATTGTTTTCATTGCTAAAAGCATAATAAACACTAGCAATAGGCAATTTATTTACTCGAAACTCTGCTTGAACTCGCAAAATAAAATCCCAGTCCCAATAATTATGCAATTTACTATCAAATAAACCTATTTTGCTATGAATATTACTGCGGTAGAGACTCCCTGAAGGAATAAAGGTTGAAAAAGTCCTTATAGCTTGAGGGTCGTATTTGTAAGCAAATAAACGTACATCTGTAGGAATACGAGTATTTTTACTAATGTTATAATTAAAAATTTCTGCATCTGTAAATAGCAAATCATAATCATCTATAGATTTTATTAAGCTTTCCAAGTGTGTTGGGTGCAATAAATCGTCATCATCACAAAGTAAAATAAACTCTCCCTTAGCTACATCTAAAGCAATATTACGCGCTGTGACATGCTGAATGTTTTTCACTAAGTTAATTATAGTAATCTTTAATTCTGGATATAGATTTTTAATTATTTCAATATTACAACCAGCATCATTAACAATAATAACTTCAAAATCTTGATAGGATTGTTGATAGAGGCACTGCATTAATTCAGCTAAAGCAAAGAGTCGATTATATGTTGGAATAATTATAGATATAGTTTTTGCCAAACTAACAATTTCCTTTTCTAATTTATTAAATTAAATAGTTTTACAAAAAAATTTTGTTTGCTAAACTACTCAAATCTTTTATTAAAATTGATCAAATAAGTCTAAATTAAAAATTTTTCTTAAATTACAGTTGCAATCATTAATAAGAATGCTTTACCCTGTCAACGACTACACTAGTTATCCAGAAAACTATATACGGTAAATTACTAAACATATGGTTACCAAAGATCACATCATCCAAAAGTTAAAACAACGTCTTGAGCGCAAATGTAATGCAATAGAATTAACACATTGGGCTAAGGCAATAATGTTTAATTATTTTGAAGGTAAGCAAAGTTATGATCCAGCAGAAAAAGATTTGTTAGAACGGGCAGTATTAAGAATTGCTAATTCCTCTACAAACTATCGGACATTTCTTTTTGACCAAGAAATACTTAAACTTCTAGCTCATCTTGATGCACCTACAAAATATCAGCCGCTAGAGCCAGAACTTTATAGCATTAATATTATTTTGGGCCAGCAAAATAGCTCACGTAGTAAGGAAGCTGTATCAATACTTGCACAACATTTGACAGAAAAATCCATGCAAATACGCCAACAAGGTTCAGGAACTGTAATCGTTGCAGAGCATATTAGTGCTGAAGAAGTCCATAAAATAGCTGACTTACTCCAACCACATAGTTTTATTATGTCGCTAAAAGATTTTTCACCTAATTCTAAAAATAGTTAGTTTAGTTAATATTACCTAATAAGGTAATCGTGCTTGTAAAATTTCCTCATTTGGTTCAAAGCCTATATGCACATAAGCAGCAGGTGTAGCGGTTCTACCTCGTGGAGTGCGATTAATAAAGCCTATTTGCATTAAATAAGGTTCAATAATTTCTTCAATTGCATCTTTTTCTTCATTAATTGCTGCGGCTAGGGTGCTAATGCCTACAGGCCCACCATTAAACTTATCAATTACAACAGTTAAGTATTTACGATCTACTTCATCAAGTCCAAATTGATCTACTTCCATGCGATTTAGAGCATCTTTAGCAACATCTAAGGTAATTGTTCCATCATAAAGCACTTCTGCAACATCTCGGACACGACGTAGCAACCTATTAGCAATACGAGGTGTTCCGCGAGCGCGTCGGGCAACTTCTTTTGCTCCTGCTGTTTCAATTTGTGCATTAATAATGCCTGAAGACCTTTCAATAATAGTGCAAAGGTCTTCTTCAGTATAAAAATCTAAGTGTAAATTTATTCCAAAACGTCCTCTTAGCGGTGCTGTAACTAGTCCAGCGCGAGTAGTAGCACCAATTAACGTAAATTTTGGTAGGTCTATTTTTATTGAGCGTGCTGAGGGCCCTTGTCCAATGATTATATCTAGTTGAAAGTCTTCCATTGCTGGGTAAAGAATTTCTTCTATTGCTGGACTCATTCTATGGATTTCATCAATAAATAAAACATCTCCCTCTTGTAAGTTGGTAAGAATTGCGGCTAAATCTCCAGCCTTTTCAATTACTGGCCCGGAGGTTGATTTAACTTGGACATTCATTTCATTAGCAATAATTGTTGCTAATGTGGTTTTACCTAGTCCGGGTGGGCCGTGAAGTAGAACATGATCAAGTGATTCGCCACGCCGACAAGCAGCTTTTATAAAAATATCTAAATTACCTGTTACTTTATCTTGTCCAATATATTCTTTTAATCGTTGTGGGCGAAGGGATTTTTCAAAATTATCTTCTTCAACTAAAACACTTTTCGCCATTAATCCTGTTGTTTCAGGTTGTTTTTTCTTCATGCGACAACTCCTTATTGGTCAGTATAGCGAAATCAAGGCGAAATATCAACACACAATTAACCATAAAAATTAAATTTATGGTTAGAAAGAGATAATTATTTTTTGTTAGATTTCGTGACGATTAGTCATAGCCTTGTGCATTGTTACTTCGTCGGCATAATCCAAGTCGCTACCTACAGGAAGTCCCATAGCTATACGAGTAACTTTAACACCTAGAGGTTTTAACAATCGGCTTAGGTAATTTGCCGTAGCTTCACCTTCTGTAGTAGGGTTAGTAGCCAGAATAATTTCTTCGACCTCTGCCGAGCGCATACGCTCTAGGAGATTTTTAATTTTTAATTCATCTGGCCCAATGCCCCGAATAGGTGATAATGACCCATGTAAAACATGGTAGAGGCCATGATATTCACGAGTTTTTTCTACTGTAACCAGGTTATGAGGTTCTTCTATAACGCAAATTAAGCGACGATCTCTAGTTGGACTAGTACAATAGCGGCAAGGGTCTATATCGGTAATATTATTACAGAGAGAACAAAAGATTATTTTCTCTTTAACTTCTTTAATTGCATTAACTAAATTTTCTACTTTATCTGCATCAGTTTGTAGGATATAGAAAGCAATTCGTTGTGCAGATTTATGCCCAATTCCTGGTAAACGTTTTAGTTCATCAATTAAACGGGCTACTGGTTCGGCATATTCCAGCATTAGCACCACCTTAGTCAAAGAGTTTTTCTTGGAAAATTACTTAGTTAGAAGCCTAGTCCTAAACCACCTAGCAAGCCGCCCATTTGGTCACGCATTACAGATTGACCTTTTTCGTCAGCTTTTCGACTAGCTTCATTAACAGCAGCAACAATTAAGTCTTGTAACATTTCTACATCGCCATCTTTAATTGCATCTGGCTCAATTTTAATTGCTAGAAGTTCTTTTAATCCTGACATTTCTACAGTTACAATACCGCCACCAGCAGAGGCATCCACTTTAATTGATTTTAATTTTTTTTGCATATCGTCTTGTTGACGTTGTGCTTCTTTCATTACATTTTGCATTTGGCGTGGATCAAAGGGTAATTTCATTATATTTAGCTCCTAAAATTTACTTAATTTTAATTAGTTTTAGTTAAAGAAATTTTGGCTATAATAGCATAACTTATTAACTACGTCGCCTATGCTTTGCCAATTAATAAAGCTTTGAAGTCTTATAATTAGGATTACTAGTAAATAGTTAAGTGGTTATATTTATGATAGATATTAAGCAAATCTGTAAAGACATTTGTCAGGTTTTGTTTTATCTTTACGACCGATTGACCTATCCAATAGGAGTTAAAACTATTAATAACCATAAGGTTTCTATTAGACCTGACGGCTTTTTCTTTACTGACTATCCTTTTAAGCCTGCATCAATTTACCCTTCTGGATTAGTTAGTTATAGCCACATCAAAGAAATTGTGATTTGTAATTTTCCTCCAGAAATTAGAACTAAAAGTGAAGAAATTTTATTTATTACTGATATTAAGGATGAAGAACTTAAGAAAGTAGCACTAAATAATAATATTGATTTGGTTTTAAGAGTAGATGTTTGGTCATATATTTTAGAGCCTTTTTTAGACACCGAATTTACTGAGGAACAACAAGAAAGAACTTTACAAGTTTTAGAAGAAAATAATATTTCTCGTCAGGAATGTAAAAAGCTACGGGATTTTGTTGAGCAAGCAATGACAGCCTATAATTTTACTTCTGGCCTTTGGGAATGGGTTCATTTAGGCTTATTTGACCTTTTGCTAGCCTTTAGCGGCTTTCTTTCAGGTCATAGACATAAACTTTCTGACGAGAAATTTAAAATGTTCTACCATCAAGCAATGGAGATAGCCAACCGAGGCAAGCTAATAAATAATGTCGAGCATACCAACAACTAAACCATCCTTTTTTAATCATTTCAAATATGATCTAGTGCTAGTTTGGGTCACATTTATTTGGGGTAGCACTTTTTTTATTGCTAAAGAAATAGTTGGTTCAACCCCTCCTATAAATTACTTAAGCACTCGGTTTTTAATTGCTAGCCTGGTGTTGATTTTAATTTCTTACCGCCAAAAAATTGACCGCACTGCTATTAAAGGTGGGATGCTACTTGGAGCAATGCTTTTTGGAGGGTTTTTATTTCAAGCTCTAGGGCTAGTTTACACTACGGCTTCTAAATCTGGCTTTGTTACAGGAGTAACTGTAATTATTGTGCCGTTTTTTAGCTATTTTATTACCCGTAGTCGCATTATTGGCGAACATTTGCTAGCAGTATTTATAGCTAGCCTTGGTTTTGTGTTAATTACACTGCCAGAAAAAAACGAGTCAATTAATATTGGAGATGTTTCAACGCTAGTTGGCACGATATTTTGGGCATTTCATATAGTTTTTACAGGTGTTTGGGTTGAACGCGCTCCATCTCGCTCACTAATGCTAGTTCAAATACTTACAGCAGCAATTCTTTTTACAACCTCAAAGTTTATTTTCCCTGTTCTAGGTATTTTACCAACCTTAGCAGATACCACCTGGCCCATTAGTTTTAAGTCATCCTTACAATTACTTTATTTAGGAACAATAGCAACAATTTTTACTATTTTTGCTCAAACCTATGCGCAAAAGTATGTAACAGCAGTTAGAGCAGCAATAATTTTTAGTTTAGAGCCTGCGTTTGCTTCATTGATGGCTTATCTTTTTGCAGGTGAGCGACTAACTTGGCGAGTGGTTTTTGGTGGTGTTCTAATAATTTGTGCAATCATTGTTTCAGAAATAAAAATTTTTCCTAATAAAAAACCTTCGTTTTAACTACCTAAAAAACTAAAATTTTCCTCTTAGCGTTTATGTAATTCATTCCACTGTTTATAAACCTTTTTAAGGCTTATAATTAAAATATCTAGTTATTTATGCTACAGTAAATTAATAGCTGGTTTAATTTGTCCACGATGGCACGAAGTACAATTAATAAAAGCATCTGTGGTTTTTAAGTTTTTAATTGTTTTTAGTTCATTATTGATATTTTGCTGCATTTTTATCATATCCCTAGCAATTTGTTTAGTTGCAAGGTCTTCTTTTTCCCATTGCCCAGCAACATGGCAATGAGTGCAACTTACTCCTAAAGCGCGGCTATAACCAAATTCCATAATTTTTAATAATCTTGTAGCAGGCATTCCTTTTAATATTTGGATATTCTTAAATACTGTTTCGGCTGCTTGATTCTCTTTGCCAGTAATTTCTTGATTTAAATTTACTATTGCTTGTGCTTGGTTAAAGCTTTCTTGTCCTGTTACAGAATTGCTAATAAAAAGGCTTAATACTAAGGTAAGCAACGTAGTAATAATAGTAATTTTAATAAGTTGATTTAAGTTCATTTTCTATCATCCTAAACAAGATTTTTGGTGATAGTTTAAAGGTATTTATAAACAATTAAATGTGCCAAAAGTCACATTTGCGGTCACTATTTAACTATGACTAGATTAACTTTAATTCTTTAGCTTTAATTAAAGCTTGTGTTCGATCTCTAACTTCTAACTTGCTTAAAATACTAGTAATATGGTTTTTAACTGTTCCTTCAGCAATAAAAAGTTGTGCAGCAATTTCCTTGTTGCTAGCTCCTTGTGCAATATAACTTAAAACTTGGTTTTCTCGATCGGACAATGGTTCTATTAAATTTTGCGATATTTTTTTAGTTGATAAGCGAGCAAATTCTGCTACCACTTTGGCAGCAATAACTGGTTGTAAAAAAGATTGTCCTTGAGCAGCTAATTCAATGGCTTCTACTAACTTTTCTGCTCCACTATCTTTTAGTAAATATCCTAATGCTCCTGCACGCAAAGCTTCAAAGACATAATCCTCATCATCAAAGGTAGTTAAAATAATTACTTGAGTATTTGGATATTTTGTTTTTAGTTGATATGTGCTGGCAACACCATCTAAAACAGGCATTTTCAAATCCATCAAAACTACTTGAGGTTTTAACTTTGCAACCAAAGACAAAACTTGCTCACCATTTGAAGCTTCTGCTACAACGTTGATAATTGGATATAAAGCTAATAAAGTGCATAAAGCTTCACGAAATAGGGTTTGATCATCAGCAACTAAAACGCTTATTTGCTTCATAGACCTAACTCCAAGTCTAAAATAAAACCTTTAGTTATATTTGTATCAATTTCTAGTTTGCCTCCAAGCAACTCAACACGTTCTTTAATGATTAACAATCCAAAACCCCCTGCTAAATTATTGGTGCCAATGCCATTATCTTTTACAGTTAATTTTATTTTTTCTAATAAACTAAAATCTAATAAAACATTAATAATAGTAGCTTGAGAATATTTGCAAGCATTTGTTAAAGCTTCCTGGACAG
This sequence comes from uncultured Clostridia bacterium, assembly GCA_964492845.1. Taxonomy (GTDB): domain Bacteria; phylum Acidobacteriota; class Blastocatellia; order Chloracidobacteriales; family JADJPF01; genus JADJPF01. Next base: position 200,082 of record CAZBMZ010000004.1, on the reverse strand, counting down.
TACGATAAATTGTTAATTCTGCTTGTGGAGATAATAATTGTGGAGTGCCTAAAATTTCTAATTCTGTCTTAATTGCAGTGTTGCTAGTTTGTAAAACAAGTTTTTCTAAAGCATCAATCAAAGACTGCCCGTCTAAAGGTGAGCTACGTAGCCTGACAACTGCTTGTCTAAGATCAGTTAAAGCAACTTGAGTCATTTGTTTTGCTTTATTAATTGCATTCAACGGCTGATCATTGTCACCCTTTAAGGTACTTCGAGCAATTTCTAGTTGTAGGTTAATAATAGTTAAATGATGTCCTAAACTATCATGTAATTCTCCAGCTAGTCTATTACGCTCTTTAGTTAATGTAAGCTCTTCTGCTTGAACCAGATATTGACAAAGCTGTTGATTAGCAAAATTTAGTTTACTAGCTGTTTTTTCAAGTTCTATACGAGCTTTTTTTTCTGCTACAGCAGTTTGAGTAAACACTACTACAAAACTTATCCCCGCTAAATAAACTGATGTTGCGGTGATTGTAGTAATCAAAGTTGCTTTTTGGGCTATAGGAAAAATTATTATTGATAAAATTATCCCACAAAATAAAAATAATAATTTTTGACTTAAAAGCATTGCAGCTTGGCTAACTAACGCCATTGTAATCAGCAAAATTAACCCTGATTTAGCAAGACTAATAATAGTAAAAGCTAAAGTAGTTTGTATTAAGAGATAGCTTAATGAGATAGATAATGTATTTTTATTTTTGCAATAATTAAAGCCAAATATCCCTATCAACAAAAAAGCTAAACTACAAATAAGTAAAGTAATTAGCTGTAATTTATTAATAGGGCGTTGGAAATAGTTTATTGCTGTTAGATAAGCAATGCTAACAATCAAAATAAAAGAAAAATCTTCTTTTTTGCTTAATTGATAATAATTAGTAATTCTGGACATAAACTAATCCTTAAAAATACCTTAACAGGGTTTAGAACCGTAATTTAATTCTTGATTGATAATTTGTTTTACATAATGTCTAGTAATAAAGTTCCAAGTTATTTATTTTAAGTAAGATAGATAAATTTTGATCTTGTTTTAGGGTTAATTAAAAACCATATAAAAAACTTTATCAGTTTTTTATGTAGCTCAATCTATTGTGGATAAAGCTTATAGTTTAAGAAAAAGCCTGCTAGTTGTGATACAGCTACTTGCTAACACTACATTTTGTGGTAACATACCTGCTAGTTATCCTTAAATTTACCTGCAACACCAACAAATAATAATAAATAGGAGTTAAGAGAGATATGCACATAGATCGAACCTGGACTATTACTTTTGATGAAATGGAACAGGAACGTCTAAGAGTAGAAGTGCCAATGTTGGAACTACCAACAGATTTAGGCCGTCCATTATTGCTACGGTTGCTTGGGTCATCTCAAATTACTTTACCATCAAGAGCAATTGATAGAATTGTAGTAGAAATAGATATTGCTCGAAGTAATTTTCTTAATAATAATCATTCTGCGTTAGATTATCGTCGTCGTTTCCCTACAGTAGTTTCTTTTTATGAGGAACTTGTAATGTTAGCTAATTCTCATCGTCGTAGTGCTTAAGTTTATCAAAAATTTAATTTTAACTAGCTTTGTTGTTTTTTCTTAGAAAAAGTTTCTATATGAACGTGTTTTTTGAAAGCAAACATCAATCTTTCAAAAATAGAGCTTGGCATCCCATCAAATCTTTTATGATTAACACTCCTAACTAAAACCATTTCGCGGGTTGAAGAAGTAAGAAAACATTCATCTGCTACTAATAAATGCTCTGCTGGAAAAGCTCCTGCTGTAGACTCAATTCTTAGTTCTTTAGCAAGCTTTCTGACTAGTCCGGCTGTTGTACCTGCTAAGCAGCCTGTTGATGGTGTAGGAGTGTAAAGAACGCGATGGCGTACCCAAAAAATATTTGCTATTGCTGTTTCGCAGATCTCCCCACGTTCATTAAGCACAACAGCATCATCAAAACCTCGCTTTTGAGCTTCTTCTAAAACTAGCATTTGAGGTAAATAAGCTGTTGTTTTAATACTATTTAAAGAGTTTGATAAAATTCGATAAGGTGAAACGGTTAAATTTACTTCTTGAGAGCGACTTTGCAAAGGAGAAGTAAAAATTAATATTTCAATTCCTGGTTTACTATCGGCTAGTTGCCAAAAAGGGCTTTTTCGTTGTAGCAAAGTTATTCTAGCTTTACCTTCTACTACATTGTTAGCATCAATAAGCGAAATTAGATCTGCATGAACTTGTGTTTCTAGATCATCATCAATATCTAGTTTTATAGCATGGGCATGTCTTTCTAGCCTTATCCAATGTTGGTTAAACTGAAAAGGCACGCCGTTGTAAATACGTAAAGTTGTAAATACCCCATAACCATGCAGCAAACCCGCATTAACTGGGCTTATGTTGACTTCTTGAGCATCAATCAGTGTGTGATTATAACTAATTAAAGGATACATATTTATGCCCCCTAAGTCATTGCTTTTATTTTATTTAATTATATCATTATCATTAAGTTAGCGTCTAATAAAGCAAAAAATCAAGGAGTTATTTTTAATGCTAAGTAGAAAAGAAAGAATTGCTGGCGGCTTAGTAGGTTTATTAGTGGGTGATGCTTTAGGTGTACCTTATGAATTTCATCCAGCAAATGAAATCCCTCCTTTATCAGACATAGAGTTTATACCACCAAAAGATTTTCATCGCGCACATTTAGGGGTGCCGCCCGGCACTTGGTCAGATGATGGAGCGCAAGCACTTGTATTGTTAGCTTCGCTGTTAGATTGTGGCAAACTAGACTTAAAAGATTTTGCCAAAGGCTTAGTTGATTGGTATGAAACAGGTTATATGGCTCCTGATGGCAAGGTTTTTGATGTTGGGATTCAAACAGGGCAAGCAATTAATAAACTAAGATCGGGTTATCGACCTGAAAAGGCAGCTAGACGAGATGATCAAGCTAATGGTAATGGCTCACTTATGCGTGTCTTGCCTTTAACATTGTGGCATCGCGGCTCAGATGCTGAATTAGTAGAAGATGCTCATAGACAATCTTTAGTTACACATGGACATATTCGCAGCCAAATTTGCTGCGCTCTTTACTCGTTATGGGCTAGAAGAATAATGGAAGAGGCTAAAAACCCTTGGCAAGAAGCGGTTTTGGCTCTACGTCAAATTTATGGTCAAGATTCTGCGGAAGTAGAAGAACTAGATTATTTTATTCGTCCAGACGATGAGCCTATTGGACAAGGTAGCGGCTATGTGGTTGATTCTTTAAGATCTGCTCGAATGGTGATGACAGCGGGAAGTTATGAACAAGTAGTTAAATCAGCAATAGCATTAGGGCGAGATACAGACACAACAGCTTGTATTGCAGGCGGTATAGCAGGTTTACGAGATGGATTATCAGCAATTCCAAAACGCTGGACAGATAATTTAAGAGGAAAGGAAATTTACGAGCCAGAACTTAAAAAATTACTGGATTTGCATAGTTAAACTAAAGTTTTGTAATTAAGTTTGGGAAACAAATTTGTTCCCCAAACTTAATTAAACAAACTACTTAGCAGGATATATTTCCACGCCGCTAGCAACTAGATTAACAATATTTGCAGATCCATCAGGATTTTGTTTCATTTTAGAGCCTTCAGCAATGTAATGTTCTGCTTCATCTTTTTTAACTACTTTTAGTTCTAACGCACCTTCAGCTTTAACTTTTTTACCTTGGGAGTCTGTTGGAACAAAGAAACCATAATCTTTAAAGGAAATTCTTAGTCCTGGATCGCCTTCTTTTTCTGTTAATTCCATCCAACAGCCTTTTGCTTGGCAAACACGAGCAATTTGGCCTTCAACCGTAACAGGTTTATTTTCATAGTTTTTAGGATTTTCTAAAATTTGACCAATAGTTACTGCTGTAGTGTTATTTAGAGGTGTACCACGTTTAATTACTTCTGCATTATCTGTAACTTGGTTTGGTTTTTCTTCTGTTGGTTTAACAGCTTCGGTTTTAGGAGCTTCGGTTTTTGCAGTATTTTGTTGAGTATTATCAGCACAACCTATAAAGACAGTCATTAATAGCAAACAAAAAATAATTTTCTTCATACCTAAAAAGGGGTTCCTTTCAAAACTTTAAAATTTTATTAATAAAATTTAACTTTGTGATAAACAGATGAGATTAGCTTTAAACAAAGTCTTGAGCAACTATAAATTGCCTTAAGAAAATCTTTATTGTGGTGTGTGCAAAATGTAAGGCTGAACAATAATTGATTTTGGCCCAAACTCGTTTCTAAACTTATGTTCTAGACAATACTAAATTTCTATTTAGCATTACATTTGTATTATTATCAGCAACTAATTTTGAGAGTTGTTTTTGGATGCGTATTAATAATTTGTGCAATAATCGTTTTAGAGATAAAGCTGTTTCCTATAAACCCAACTTATTCAGGTATTTAGAAATTCGTTATTTTACAAATTTTTTGCTACCAAAAATTCTTTTACAACTTCCGCTACATCCCTATGGTCAACATCAACTAAAGCATTAAGTTTTTGAATTTCGCTTTCAGTAACTTTTCCAGCTAATTTATTTAATGTCTTTTTCAAGTTAGGAAACCGTTTTAGAGTTTCTTGATAAATAACTGGGACGGCTTGATAGGGAGGAAAATAATTTTGATCATCCTCCAATATAAATAAATCTAAGCTAGCAATTAGTCCATCTGTTGAATTACCAACAACTAAGTCTACTTGTTTTTCAGCTAATGCTCGGTAAGTTAGGGCTAGATCCATTTCTTTAGGTGCTTGTTTAAACTTCAATTGATATTTTGCAGAAAAGCCTTCAAAACCATCAGCACGGCTCATAAATTCATAACCAAAACCCGCTTGCCAATCTGGAGTATATTTTGTAGCTTGTGAAATGGTTGTTAAATTAAGTTTTCGAGCATCTTCACCACGAACTAAAATAGCAAAAGTATTGTTAAAACCTAAAGGCTCAGCCATAGTAGCATTAAATTTACTTTCATAGGCTTGTTTTGCAATTTGATAAACTGTTTTTGGATCAGACTGCGGAGGCTCTTGTAGAATTGCCATTAAAGCTGTTCCTGTATATTCAGGATAAATATCTATTTGCCCTGCAATCAAAGCTTGATGACAAACTAATGTTCCACCTAAATTAAATTTTCTGGTTACATTCTGTTTTGTAGTAGATTCAATAAGTTGTGCAAATAGTTCTGCTAAAATAATTGATTCAGTAAAGTTTTTTGAACCTATAACTAAACTATTTTGGTTACCACTTTGGCAAGCACTAGCTAAAAGACTTAAGGATATTCCTAGCAAAAAATTTCTTCTCTTCATAATTTTACCATTCATTGATCTTATTTCTATTTTTTAAGGTTTGATATAAAACCTAAAGAATATTTGCTGATATTAAGAAATCTTTAGAAACATCAGCATTTTTACGACCAGCAATAGCAAAGTAATAAAGGGGTTGTCCTTCCATTGAAAGTCTATGTTGGTATCGCTCTATATAATAGATATCCATATACTCAGAAAATATTAATTCCCTTATCATTCTTGAAAAACCTGTTTTATCAGAATTATCAAGAAACGTTTCTTTGATGTTAAAAGCTACCCAACCTCCACTTTTTATAATATTGAATGCTTCAATAAAAGCACTAACTGGTATATCCCCAAATCCTAGAGCAGCAACTGTTATCATACAATTACATTGCCATAAAGAAATATCTTCTCTTGTTTCTTCATCTAAAGAAGAAAAATCTGTCACATAATAAGCATCATATAAACCTGGTCTATCTCGAATAGTAGCTTTATAGGCTTGAGGAATAATATCCACACCTACTAATCTTGAAACACCATGTTTTTTTAATTCTTCGCCAACCATCCCATTTCCAGCACCTAAATCTAGGACTCTAAGAGTCATAAAACTCTCTTGTGTTTGATTTACAGCAGCTTTAAGAATCGATGTCACTTTGTTTGGAGATGTACATTTTAGACGATCATAGAAAATCTGTTCATATAAACCAGGGTTTTCATAAATTTCTGCATAGTCATGAAAACGTACTTTTCTTTTTTCTCCAGCTTCTTGAAGAAAAAAATATACTTCATCTTGATTAAGATTATGTGTTTCTATTTTTGGAAATTGAATACGATATCTTTTTTGCATTACTTTTCACCTCTAAAATTAAGTATTTCCTTAGCATTTTTAAGTCTTAAAAACCATATTCATATAGTTTTTAATTTAAAACTTTGCTTGATGATGCCTTTTTAGATTTTACGTAGCTAAAAGATACAGAGGACGTTCACTAAGGATTCTCTATTTACTTTTTGCAAGATTTAGCAATTGTGGCCCAATAACCAAATTTTTGCAACTATCTGCTAGCCAAATACGCTAATTTACTCTTTAATTTAGTTAGCTTGTTATATTAGCTAAAATTTTTTAGTCTTTAGTAATTAGGATAGTCTAAATTTGTTGCTTATCAATAAATCACTGGATTATTAGAAATCACGATGGAATTAAATTTAAGAGTTTTAACCTGTAAGTTTAAAAAAGAAATTCCATCATAAATATAATAAAAGTTTAAGGAGCATAACCAATATGCGCATTAAATTTAGTTTAGTTATAACAGCAGTTATTTTTGCTGTTTTATTTACTCAATCTTTACTTCCTCAATCTGTTTACTTAAATACTAAAGCTGTTGAGCCTATTAAACCTCTTATTCAATCAAATAATATTAAATTACTTGGGCCTGGTAATGATCCAAATCCAGTAGTAAATAGAAATAACCAAATAAAATTAACCGTAGTAGACACTAATAATCAACCAATTACAGGTGCAATCACTTATAGATCTGATAGCCTAGATATTGCCACAGTAGATACTAATGGAATGGTTAGCGGAGTAGCCCCAGGCTATGCAACCATTACAGCACAAACTCCACAAGGAACAATTTCTAATTTTGTTGTAGTTGCTCAAGTTGGTAAGGCCAAGGGGCGTAAAGTCCCTGGTCAGGTTAACACTTCAACAAATGGAGATATTTATATTACTGACCCGCTTAACCATGTAATCTTAAAGGGGAATCCTTCGGCTAGAATAGACCCAAGCGTTTTTGCTGGAAGAATGGGAATGCGTGGCAGAAATGATGGAGATCGCCAAGCGTCAGCACTTTTTGCTGGGCCAATTGGTCTTGCAATTGATAATAGGGCTGAAGGTGGCATTTTTATAGCTGATAGCCTTAATAATAATGTTCGTAGAATAGATTTTAATAACAACGTTGTTACTGCTTTAGGAAATGGTAATGGCGGAACAATTACTGCTGATGTAGTGGCGTTTTCACAAGCAGTTTTTAGAAATCCTCAAGGCGTAGCTGTTGCATCTAATGGAGTTCTTTATATTGCTGACACTGGTAACAATGCAATTTATGCAGCAGATTTTACTAAACAAGAAGTCCGTCTTATTGCTGGTAGTCCTGGCAATGCTGGAAAAGCCGATGGTCAAGGTCGTGCTGCGCTATTTAATCGTCCTGTAAGTATTTCTATTAATCCTGGGCAAAGTTCTTTTTTTGCAAGTAGCACAAATGAAGTTATTTTTGTTGCTGATACAGGTAACAATGTAATTCGCTCTATTAGTTTAACTGGAGAAGTTAAAACTATTGGTAGAATCCCTAGGACAGCCGCTTTAAGACAAGCCGCTAATATTTCTCCAAATGCTGTAGAAGATGAATTTACTTTTGATAATCCTCAATCAGTAAGTGTTGATAATTTAGGGAATATCTATGTTTTAGACAAATCTGGTGTAAAAGTAGTTACTCAAAACCCTACAGGCCGTCAAATGGTTTCGCTTGCTCAAGCAAACACTTTTAACCAAGCTAGCGGTGTTGTAGTTCAAGGAAACGACGTTTTTGTTTTAGATAATGGTGTAGCAAATGATGACGACGCGCTAACAATGGTAACAATTGGCGCACCACAAATAGCAAGTTTAAGCCAAGCAAACGACCGTTTAGAAGGTGGTGCAGAAATTATTGTTAAAGGAAAAAACTTTGCTCCAGAAAGTTTAGTAGTTCTTGGTGAAAAAGTTGTTACAGATTTTCAAGTTATTAGTGCTACCGAAATTCGTTTTCGCACTCCTGCACAAACTGCTCCAGGCAATAGAACGCTTTCTATTCAAACTCGCGGCGGAGTAATTCAGCAATCATTTAATTTTCCAGCTAAAAATTTTTCTGACCTTAAAGATGGTGAAATCACAACTATTGCTGGAGGAGTCCCATTTTTAGGCGATAGCGGCAAAGCTACTAGTGCGGCAATGCACCCAATAGGCGTTGCAATTGATAGTAGCGGAAATGTTTTTGTAGTTGATTCAACTAATCATCGAATTAGAAAAATCGACACAACTGGAGTAATTACAACTGTTGCTGGTAATGGGACGGCAGGCTTTAGCGGTGATGGAAGTTTAGCAATTAGTGCTAGCTTAAATACTCCTGAAGCAATCACACTTGATGGGGCAGGTAATCTATTTATTGCTGATAGCCTAAATAGCCGTGTCCGTCGAGTTGATGCAATCACAGGACTTATTACAACTGTTGCTGGTAATGGTAGCTATAATTTTACAGGTGATGGAGGTTTGGCAAATGTAGCAAGCTTAAATCAACCTGGCGGAATAGCTGTTGATAGCAAAGGTAATGTTTTTATTGCTGATACAGAAAATAATCGCGTTAGAAAAGTTGATGCCCAAACAGGAATTATTACAACTGTTGTTGGTAATGGAACATCAGGTTTTCTTGGCGACGGCGGGCAAGCAATACAAGCTAGATTAAGCCGTCCTAAAGGCTTAGTAATAGATCAAAATGGTAATTTACTCATTACCGACACTTTTAATTTCCGTATTCGTCAAGTTAATTTAAGCACTAACTTAATTTCTACAATTGCTGGTAATGGACAGTCTCGTTTTAATTTAGATAATATTCCTGCTATAGATGCTAGCTTAAATTTTCCTAATAGTATTGCTGTAGATGCTATTGGAAATCTCTATATTGTTGATACATTTAATTTTAGGATTCGCAAAGTTGACAGCAAAACTAAAGTTATCTCTACTGTAGTTGGTACAGGTAATCCTGGCATTGCTGTTGATAATGTTTTAGCTACTGATGCTGGTTTGCAACTAGCACTAGGAGTTGCAGTAGATGGAACAGGAAATCTATTTATTGCTGATGCAGAAATTAATTACCGTGTCCGTCGAGTTGATGCTGTTACAAAAATTATTACTTCTATTGGTGGTATTGGATCACGTAGCAGCGGTGGAGATGGATTTCAAGCTACCCAAGCTAATTTAAGTAATGCTAGTGGTGTAACGATTGATAAAAGACAAGGGAATATTTTTATTGCTGATCCAGATAACTACCGTATCCGCAGTATTGATATCCGTTCAAATGTTATCAACACTGTAGCTGGTTTTGGTGTACCTGGTTTTAATGGCGATAATGTTATAGCTATAAATGCTAGCCTTAACGACCCTAGCAGTGTAGCAGTAGACCAACTAGGAAATTTATTTATTGCTGATACTGCTAATAATCGTGTTCGTCGGGTTGATACCAACAGCCAAATTATCACTACTTTTGCTGGTAATGGTATGGCAAGTTTTTCTGGTGATGGAATGTTAGCTAGTCAAGCAAGCTTAAATCAACCTACAGCTATTTTGTTTGATAGGACTGGAAATTTACTTGTTGCTGACAGTGGCAATAATCGCATCCGAAGAATTAACTTAACAACAAACATTATTACTACTATTGCAGGTGATGGTAGCCCAAGCATCTTAAATGCTCCTAGTGGTTTAGTTGTAGATAAACTTGGAAATGTGCTTATTTCTGATACAGGCAATAATCGCATTCAAAGACTTGATTTAGCTACTAATGCAATTACAACTATTGTTGGTAATGGTCGCGCAGGTTTTCAAGGTGATGGTGCTTTAGCAGTTAACGCTAGTCTAAATAGTCCTTTTGGCCTAACAGTTGATGGAAATGATAATTTATTTATTGCTGATACAGCTAATAATCGTGTTCGACGTGTTGAGGCTTCAACTAACATAATTAGCACTATTGCCGGAAATGGTACTAGAGCATATTTAGGCGATGGTTCAATGGCTACAAGTTCTAGCTTAAATGCTCCTAAAAGTATTACTTTTGATCTGATGGGTAATTTATTAATTGCTGATACTGGTAATACAGCAATTAGAGCAATTAAAGGTGTTGCTAAAGGACAAAATCAAACCTTAACCATCAACAATGCTACATACAAAAAACCAAGGCTAACAATTGATGGTGCCGGGTTTAGTGGCACTGTTAATAGAGTTACGATTAATGGTCAAGATGTAAGTCAATTTATTCAAGGTCAAACTGCTTTAACCATTCAATTAAAAGGTAATAGAAAGAAACTTAAACTTAAAAAAGGTGCTAATACAATAATAGTTATATCTAATGGTGTTAGCTCTAATAGCTTTACACTTAACCTATAGTAAAAAACGGACGCAGAGATCAGATTTTACCTAGATTTCTGCGTCTGCTTTTATAAAAACCTCTTGACATCTATTCTATCTTCTTTATTTTCAAACAGATAATTTTACTAGCAAATAAACTTAAAATAAAAAGGTAAATATAATTGCCAAACGTGTATAAGTCTTGGTAATATCTCGGCATCATTTTTTCATAAATCCATTATCATTTCCATTAACAATACTAAATTAATCTTAGCAAGTAATACACCTTATATTCTATAGAAGTGTGTATAGGCTTGGCCGCGCAATTTTGCTAATTTCCGTAGCAAAATTATACCTATTAAGGTTATTTAAGGATTGTTAAGAGTAAGTATTCTGAAAACTCTTTAAGATAAAGCTTTTATTAGAAAAAAATTTTGCAAAAATATTAAGATTTCCCTGTTATTTTACTGTTGTTTTACTACTTGTTGTGGTATCTTAATATAGATTATACAAATTTTGCTGGGATATTAATCCTATTATTAATTTTGAAAGGAGATTTTCTTCATGGCAACAAGAGCTAAAAAAGCTGCTGTTAGTTTAACTCAAAGAGAACAAGAGGTATTAACCTTACTAGCTGATGGTTATTCAAATGAGGAGGCCGGTCAAATCTTAGGTCTTTCTCGTAGAACAATAGAGGCACATCGCGCACGCATAATGCTAAAATTGAACCTTCACACCTTACCAGCTTTAGTAAAATATAGTATCCAAAATGGCTTAGTGAGCGTAGACAAACATCGTAGCGATCCACGTATGCCTGAGTAACTCAGAAATACTGTTAAAAACAAAGTTTTTACCAAAGAAAACCATACTTAAATTTAATTAAGTATGGTTTTCTTGTTTAATTTGATCTCATTTAAATATAATTAGGGAAAATCTCGCACTAAGCTAGATTGCACAATTAAAAATTTCTGCTATAAAACACTACAGAAGAAAATAACCTCACCAACAAAAATTTCTTGCTCTAGAACATTAAACAAAATTTATTATATAAAGGGTTATTAAAATGTTTGGCGATAAGACAAAATTAACTATTAGACTAGCAATAATTCTTAGCTGCCTTCTTAGTGGGTTTTCCATTGTTAATGCCCAATCTGCGGGTAACACTACATCTTCCATAACAGGAAAAGCTGTTGATGAACAAATATCGGCAGTTGGTGGAGTTACAATTATTGCTAAAAATCCACAAACTAATTTTACTCGTGAAGTTATTACACAAGAAGACGGCAGTTATATAATTAATCAATTACCCCCAGGAAATTATATTTTAACTGTAAGCGGTTCTGGATTTACTACTCAAGAAAAGCCTCTGGAGTTAGTCTTAGGCACTACAACTGTATTAAATTTAACAATGAAGCTTGGCTCATCAACTGATATTATAGAAATAATTGCTAATGAAGCCTACCTAGAAGGTAAAACTGAAAGTAGTACTAATATCAATCGTGCCAGTATTACTTCACTGCCAATAAACCGAAGAAATTTTTTAGATTTTTCTATAACAGCCGCACGAGTTTTAGCAGATCGTTTACCTGCTCAAGGAGCTACAGCTACATCAGGACTTTCATTTAATGGGCAAACCGCACGTTTTAATAACATTACTATTGATGGATTAGACAATAATGATTTAGGGTCGGGGTCAGTACGTTCAACATTTAGTCAGGAAGCTATACAGGAATTTCAAATTATTTCAGATAGCTACAGTGCCGAGTTTGGCCGGGCTTTAGGCGGTATTGTTAATATTGTAACTCGTGGCGGTGGAAATGATTATCGTGGCAACCTTTTTTTACTTAACCGTAATGATGATATAGCTACACGAGATCCTTTTGCAGCAATTAAGCCTCCTTATTCACAATATCAATTTGGTGGAGCTATAGAAGGCCCAATCAAAAAAGACCACACATTTTTATTTACATCCTTTGAACGCCTTTCTATTAAACAAAATAGTATTGTTACTATTGCAGATACAACAGTTCAAGCAGCTAATCGTTTAGGTTTTAATTTGCGTAATGGTGCAGTACCTTTTTCTGTAGCTAATAGTGTATTTTTAGCTAGGGTAGATAGCCGTATTTCTGATAATAACACCGTTTGGGTACGCTATAACTTTGGTGGTAGCTATAACGGAGCATTAGAGCCTTTTGGCGGGCTAATAGGTGAAAGTAACGGCGGAATACAACGTCTTAGAGATAATTCTTTAGCAATAAATAATACTCACATCAATAATTCATTAAATTTGGTGAATGAAACACGTTTTATTTTTACTCGTCGTAACCAAAACCTTTTACCCATTGAGCCTGTTCCCCAAATTCGTATTGTTGCACCAGAAGGATTAATTACATTTGGACAAAGTACATTTTTACCTCAACCTAGGGTTTTTAATACCTTTCAGATTATTAATAACACTTCTTTGATTCGAGGAAAGCATCAAATAAGATTTGGAGTAGACTTTCAACGTTTTAGCACGGTTAGCAACAAAACTAAATTGCCAATTTTTTCTAGTGGTGGAGCATTCTTTACACCTCTAGATTTTGGTCAAGTGGCTAATATGCCTGGATTGCCAGTGCTTACAAGCCTACAAGCTTTTGACCCAAATCTACGAACACCACAACAAAAAGCCTTTCTTTCTGCTCTTTCTGGTGTTTTACCAATATTTTTCCCTGGTTTTCCTTCTGGTGTTCCTATTGCTGATTTACCGCTACCAGCTTTTTTTACTCAAGGCTTTGGCGATCCTAGTTTATCTAGTATAGGTAAAGAATTTTCTCTTTATCTACAAGATGACATTAAGTTACGTCCTAATTTAACCATTAAAGCAGGTCTACGTTATGATTTGATTCGATTAAAGTTTGTTCCAAATAACAATGGTAATTTTTCTCCAAGAATAGCTTTTTCTTACTCTCCAACAAAATTAGAAAATCTAAATATTCATGGCTCTTATGGACTTTTCTTTGCAGGTGCTTTAGTGGGCCAAGCCTTTGCTATTCAATTAATTAATTCTAAAGCAATACAAGTTCCTACTATGCCATTTCCTTTCTCTGTTCTACCTTTTTCTTTACCAGGTCGAAAATTTCCACAAACTACTGAACTACCACCCGGAGTAACAGTAACACCTCAATTTAGCCAATCATCACAATTTGTTACAAACTTACGTAATAGCTACACTCAGCAAACTTCTTTTGGGTTAACTTACTTACTTAATACAAACACAGCCATAGCAGCAGATTATATTTTTATTCGTGGCATTAAGCTTTTTGGCCCACGTAATATTAACCCAATCATTCGACCCGCTGCTAACCCAATACAAGGAGCATTAACAGGACGTGTTGACCCAAGTCGAGGTGATATTTCACAATTTGAAACTAGTTTTGATAGCTATTATCATGCTTTAACCTTATCTTTTAGCCGTCGTTTTGTAAGGAATTTTAATTTTCTAGCTCATTACACATTTTCCAAGGCAATAGATAATATTTCAGACTTTCGCCCAGATATTGCCGAAGTAGTTAACCCGTTGCTAATTCGTGATGAGCGAGGTCTATCATTACAAGATGTCCGAAGTCGTCTAGTTTTATCTGGTACTTGGGATTTAAGTTATAAAAATCGCCTTACTAACGGATTTCAACTTTCTACTATTATTAGTCTTAATACAGGTCGTCCCTATAACTTATTAGCTGGCACAGACTTAAATGGAAATGGTGATATTCTACCAGGCGATAGACCTTTTGAAAATGGTGCAAGTGTTGGCCGTAATGTTGGTATTACACCAGGTTTTGCTAATGTTGACGTAAGGGTTTCTCGTAAGGTTAAATTCAGTGAACGTTATCAGATTCAGGGACTTGTAGAAGTATTTAATTTATTTAATCGCACCAATATAAATGACTTAAACCGAGTATTTTCGCCTGATGCTAACGGCAATTTTAATTTACCGTCCAAGGATGGAGGACGTTTTACAATTACACCAGATCGTTTTCGCAGTGCTTTTGCTTCTCGTCAATTCCAGCTAGGTTTAAGAGTATCGTTTTAAGCTAAACACCTAAGTAGAAAATAAGAGATCGACAAATGCCCTCAAGTTAGAGGGCATTATTATTTTTTGTTACCCCAAATAACAATATTCCAAGCTAACCAACGAATTATTGGAAGTTGAGTTAAAAAGTCATCTATTTTTTGTAAAGGTTTAAACCACCAAAGCGAGCTATCTGTTTCCTTTAAGATACGTTTCCAATAACGGTCTGAATTAGGATTTACACGATCAATTAAGTAATATTTTAAGAATATGACTAAGGATAAAAGCCAAAATTCTCTATGTCCAACTTGGGAGAAATATTTTTTTGCTAATGCTAGATCCGCCATTGTTAAAGGACTTTCGTCTTCTGTACGAACTTTAGTAGCTATTTTTCTATAAATATTTATTACTGGATTATAAGTAAGAGGATCCCAGGAAAAAAAGCGGCCTCCCGGTTTTAATGCAGAATTTACTTGTTGAAAAAGTTTTGCTCTATCGGTCAAATGATGTAGTAAATTACCTATATAAATAAAATCATAGTAATTATCTGGAACATTTAATGATTCTGCTGCACAAACAATCCCTTTAATCTCAACACCATAATTTTTTCCCAGTTTTACAGCTAGCTCTACCATTTTAGGAGAAATATCAACCATCGTAACTTCTGCACCAAGAAGGGCAAAATAAACAGAAGATTCTCCAAGACCAGCACCTACATCTAAAATTCGCTTTCCTTTAACTAATCCCATTTGTGAAAGAATAAAGCGATTTTCTGGAGCAGTAATAGCTTCAAAAGCTGCCCGAACTGCAACTTCTGATAAATCTGTGCTACTAGCCCATTCATCATGAAAGGCTGCTTCTTTTTGATGAATTTCTGAATTGCTACTCATAAATTATTCTCTACTATTAGATATTTCTGATTTAATTTGTTCAGAAGGAAAAAAGCTAACGCCTCGTTTAGGAATTGTTTTTGCTGGAAGATTAACACATTGTTTAACTATATAAATAGGGCGTTGTTTTATTTCGTCATAAATTCTACCAATATATTCGCCAATTATTCCTAAACAAAGTAGTATTGTTCCCCCAATAACACTTTGCAAAACAACCAGAGTTGCCCAACCTGGTACTAAATCTTTATAAATAACGGCTCGAAAAAAAGCATAAGCTCCATAACCAAGACCAAATAAAAATACAAAAAAGCCTAAACCCATTGCCATTTTTAAAGGCGCGCTAGAAAAAGATAAAATAGCATCCCATGCAAATTTTATCATTTTATAAAGAGGATATTTTGTTTCACCAGCCACCCGTGCAGGACGTTCAAAAGCAATTGCGGTTTGGGAAAAACCTATCCAACTAACCATACCTCGCAAAAAACGTTGACCCTCTCTTAAGTGCTGCAAAGAATCCACTACTTCACGAGACATCAAGCGAAAATCTCCTGTGTTAGCTGGTAAATTTTCATGGACAAATTTTCGCATTATCCAGTAAAACACATTTGCAGTTGCAAGCTTAAAACTACTTTCTCCATATCTTTTAGTGCGTTGAGCAAAAACCACATCATAGCCACCACAATATTTTTCCAGCATTTCTATTATTAATTCTGGAGGATCTTGCAAATCTGCATCCATTACAACTATAACCTCTCCACTAGCATGATCTAAGCCTGCGGTTAGTGCTGCTTGATGCCCAAAGTTTCTAGCTAAATCTACTATTTTTACTTGTGAATCTTCTTTTGCCCATTGCAAAAGTAAAACTATAGTTAAATCCTTACTGCCATCATTAACTAGTACAAGTTCTACTAAACAAGGAAGTTGAGAGATTAATTTTTCTAGCCTTTCTTTTAGATATGGTAAGGCTTCTTCTTCATTATAAATGGGTATAACCAAGGAAAGTAACTTAGGGCTATGTCTAGGTTTTAAGTCTATAGATTTATTGTTTGGCTCTTGCATTTTCCTTAAGTTTCCAAATACGATATCCATTTGTTGATGGCAAAGCTTGATAATTAGCTTTTAACCAATCAAATTCTAGTTGGGTTAGTGGAGGCCAAAGGTTAAATTGAGGAGAAAGTTTATTAATAATCCAGGTAGGCTTAACTCTTTCTAATTCAAACACATATTTTGTATCAGGATCTCCTCCAGTTTGCCTAAAACGCTGCACTAAATTTAGTGGAGATTTGCGATTAGTAAGAAAATATATAGGATCCTCCGTTGGTATTAAGGCAACTGTATCTTCAGACGGTAAATTATTAACAAAGCTAACTATTGCATCCAATCTCTCTACAACATCTGGGCTAGAATACATTCCTTTTAAGCGTTCACTCTTAAATGCTGTTGGAAAAACAAAAGCATTTTTATAAAAAAACATCTGTCTGCCAGATAAAGCATAAGAAATTGCTAAATATGATAAGAAAAAAGGAAATATTAAAAATAGATAAAATCCTGGTTTTGACAATGATGGAAAATGTTTAACAAAACCCCAAAATAAAGCAATTAGTATTACTACCAATGGGACTAAAGCAGGAACAGAACCTGTGCCTACAGTATAAACCCCTGCCAAGGAAATACCTAAAATCCAAATTGGCATTAACAAATAAGATATTTTTCTATGTGTACCAACAAACCAAAATAACAAAACTAAAAAAGAACTTCCCCAAAGCAAAAAAGATCCCATAAAAAATGGAATTAAATCTAAATTAGGATTATTTTCTACATTAGAATAATAGTAACTTGGAGGAATTGGTTTAAAGAAAGATATAAACTCTAATACATTGTAACCAACACGAAGTTCTGCTGCTAAGAAAAAAGTGTTGTGTATCAATTCTTTAGCAGCACCTAAATATAAAAACGGAAGCATTAAAATTGCAATTCCAGCAAAAATTCCCATGTGAAAAAGAATTGCTTTAGACCAAGAAAATCTTCTAGGAAATATTACCCATTGAACATATATAATAGAACTAACTATCACCAAATGTGCTATACCTAAATTTTGCTTGAATATAATCGGCAAAAATGCTAGTAGTCCAATAAAAAAAATACCTTTATTTAATGAATATTTTTTCTCTGACCATAGAAGCAAGCTATATGAAACAAAACATAGCAACAAGGTATCCACATCATACCAAATATAAGGTCTAACTATATGTCCCCCTCCTAAAACAATCAAACAAAGACCTACTGCCATCCAACGTGGGGTATCTATTAGTTTAAGTATTAAATGTATAAGCAATACTGTAAGAGCCATAGCAAACATTGTCCACCAAAGACCAACAATGGCTTGACTGCCAAATAATTTCATTAACAAAGCTTGCTTAAGATATACACCTGGCATTACAACCAAAGTAAAATCTTTATAAGGAATTTCTCCTTGTAAGATTCTCCATGCTATTTCCAATGTATATGTATTATCAATTAGATTAAAAGTTTTGGTTCCTTGATACCAGGTTAGTATGCTAGCAGCAATAGCAATTAAGGATACTACTCCCCAGGCCAGCCAATCAAATTTAGTTGTTGATTTAGTTTCTTTGGCCGTTTCGTCAAAGAAATTATTTGGTAAATTTGCTTTTAAGAAAAATTCTACAAGTATTTCTCTTGCTTTTTTTTCATTGTTAGTTGAGGCTAAATCTTCGCCTATCTGATAAAGCTTTTGGGTATTTTCTGTTTTATTAATATCTGCACGTTGATAAAAGCTAAACTCTTTTTTATCAACTGTTAAGCTAATATTTTGTTGATTAATTACTACTTTTATTAAGTAATTTTGATTTTGTCTTTGATACTCTACAACCAGACTTTCTAGTAAATCTTTTAACCCCTGTTCTATTTCTTTATTGCTTTTAATTGAGGATAACTTACTTAATTCTCGCGCTTGTGTATAAAGTAAATGTTTTAGTGCTAAATCCTCTCTCATAAATATCTCCTGCTCAAGATTTATAGAATATCAGGCGTTTTAGCTCTTTTTAGAGGCGTAAGGGACAATGGATAAAGCTCAGGAGAAGCTTTACGTAATTTTTCAGCTAAAGCTAATAAATCCTCAAGAGAAACTTTTTTTAGTTTTCTTTTAGGATTTTTTTGATTAAAAAATAAAGCTCTTTTTAACATAGGTTTAAGAAAACGAGAAGAAATAGTGATTTCTGGAAATGATCCAAATAAACACCCTGGACAACTAGCAGCAATATTTTGTGCTTCTTCTTGGGTTTGTAGGTCAAAAAAACGTAGGGGAAAATCAGACGCAGCAACTGAAATTTGAGATTTCATTCTCCAATCACAACAAACAGCCATGTTACCATTAGGCAAAATAGCAAAATAAAGATTTGGGCTATCACAAACTCCATTATTTCTATCGCGCCATTTAACCCTTTCACCTCTAACCAAACGTCGTGTGTCAGCCAAATAGGGGTCGGAATCATAGACATTGTAACCACTTTCCCGCATTTCATGGACTTGGTTTAAGACTTTATCTAGCTTAGGGTAAAGCTCAGGAGTAAATTTTAATGCTGGGTCATAGGTACGAAAGTTTAAGGGTTGATCACTGCTAGTTGTATGTGCCGGCACAAGTGAAACCCACCAGCCAATTTCTGTAGCAAAACGTATAACATCAGGCACTTGCTCAAAATTTCTTGGTGCCAGCACACAACCAAATGCAGCAAAAGCATCTTCAGGAAATAACTCATTTACATAAGAAACTGCTCTGAGAGCTTTTTCCCATGAGTTAGAAAATTCGCCATTTATAATATCTTGAATGTCTGGTTGTAAAGAATCTAAAGAAATAGAAATATCATTTGCTCCTGCCTCAACACAAAGTTTTATATTTTCTTTAGAAGCTAACCCATTGGTTTGCAACCGAACATGAATATTTTGTTTATGAAAAGCCTTTACAATTTCTGGTAAATCTTTACGAACAAAAGGTTCTCCTCCTGTTAGAAGAACAACACTAACACCTATATGAGCAAGATTTTCAGCAATTTTATTAACTTCTTCAACTGTAGCTTCTCGCACATCTGCATTTCCATAAATAATATTACATTGCTCACAAGCTAAATTACATCGTGCAGTAATATAATATTGAACATAAATTGGATGTGTTTTTAGCAATAAACTTCGAGCTAGCCGCACCTTTGTTCCTAAACTAAAAACACCTCCCATAAACCACCTACTTTCTTAATCTATAGTCAGAACACTACCTATATAAGTATTTTAAAAGTAAAATTCTTTACTGTTATTATTTATTAAGTACTATTGATTATAAATTTTTCTTCTAAAATTCTTAGCTTTTCTTATCTAGGTAACTCGTTAATTTTTGCAGCTAGAACAAAGTCACTTTCTGCTAAACCATCTATTTTGTGAGTCCAAATAGTAATTTGAACTCGTCCCCAGGCCAGGTAAATATCTGGGTGATGGCCTTCTGTTTCTGCAAGTTCGCCTACTTTGTTAGTAAAATCTAGTGCAGTGCGAAAATCTGAAAAATTAAACTCTTTCATTAAATGATGATTCATCACCACTTGCCAATCATCCCCTAGTTGCAATAAAAATGCCGCGGTTTCTTTTTCAGTGAGTGGGGGAACACCACCTTGGCAAGGAACACATTGTTTTTTAGATAACTCACATTGTGACATAAATTTACCTCTACTATTTTTCTTGTGATTGGATTTGTTTATATAACTTAAAGGCTAGCTGTCTTTCTGTATAAGCTAAATATTTTTCTTTTACCAATGTATCAGAAATTTTTTCCGACACATTTTCAATTATGGAGAGAGTTTTTTCTATTGCATCACTAGCAGCACGAATTCTTTCTAATTCAAGTAGTGCTTGGGTTTTAATAAGCCAAGGAAGCCATTCATGCTCTAAACTTCCCATAATTTTTGCTTGAGTAATTGCTTGATCTGCTTCTGTAATAGCTTCTTTATGTTTTCCTTCAGCTAAAAGAAGTTCTGCCATAGTTGAGCGAAATTCACAACGAGCTTCTAGTAAATCTACTGTGGCTACTAAAGTTTCTACCCTAGTTAAATAAGCTCTAGCCTGCTGAATCTTTCCTAGTTTGATATAAACTTTGGCTAAATTTTGTAGCGTAGTTTGTTCAAAATATTGATTTCCATTTGCTTCTACTAGTTTTAAGACTTTAAGGAAATAATTCTCCGACTCTGCATACTTACTAGATCTAAAATAAAGTTCTCCTAAATTATCACAAACAATAGCTTCAAAACGACGATTTCCTAAAGCACGTGCTAGGCGTAGCGATTCTTTTTGAGGGTCAATAGCTTCCTGATAAAGCCCTTGCTGCAAATAAATTTGTGCAATTGTGTTATAGCAAGAACAACGTGTTGCAGGGTCGTCGCTTTGTCTAGCTAGGGCTAAAGCACGTTTTGCAACAATAGCTGATTCTTCAAATCGGTTTAATTTACATAAAATCCAAGCTTCACTAGAAAGAGCAAAGCTTTCTAGTTTTTGATTATCAGACAAACGTGCTATATCAACTGCTGCCCTTGCTGAGTCAAGAGCTAAACTATAATCGCCACGTAGTTCATAAAGTGTACTCATTTGACGAAGGATTTGTCCTTGTCCAAGCAAATAATCTACTTGATGATAAGCTGTTAAAGCTCGTTTATATAAATCTATTGCCTCCACTTTTACACCATTACTAGCCCTAATTGTAGCTAAAGCAAAGTAAATTTCCCCTAACAAATACTTGTCTTGGCAAATTTGAACAAATTTTAAGGCTTTTTGTAGTAGTTGTTCAGCAGATAGTCCTCGGTTTCGATAAATTAAACTTACTCCACATAGCCAATAATAAGTTGCTAATTGCTTAACATTTGCTTGTAGTTCAGGTAATTCAAAATCCGTAATTTTATCAGACGTAATTAAATTTTCTAATTTATTTAGTTTTTCATCAGCTACTAAGCTTTTTTCTGCCCAAATTAGATATTTATGTAGTTCATTGATATTTAAGCCTATAGCAGCAATTTGAGCAGATTTTACAGCTTGGTTAAAGGCTTGTGACCATTCACTAGCTTCATAGTAATGATAAGCTGTCTTAAATAAACGTTTTTCTAAATCAACATCATTAAGTGTAAACCATTCAGCAATAGAACGGTGAATACGTCGGCGAGTACGTTTATTTAGTTTTTCATAAAGAATGCGACGGATAGTAGTATTGTTAAACTGGTATCTTTCAAGTTCTACTAACTCGGTAATCAGACCATTTTCTATGGCCTGTTGGATAATTAAAGGTAGTGTTTCTTCTGATAAATTTGCTACAGATTGTAAAGTATTAAGCTCAAAATCTTCTCCAATTACTGAAGCAATACTTAAAGCCTGTTGTGTTTGAGAAGGTAATCTATCTAGTGTTAAATCTACTAAATCAATTAATGTTTGTGGGATTTGATCCTTAAACTCTTGGCAACTCCAACGTCCCCCATCAAATTTAATTTTGCTATTAGAAACCAACAAGCGTAAGTGTTCTGTAAGAAAATAAGCGTTTCCGCCGCTATCGGCTAAAAGTTGGTTAAATTGTTGTTCAGTAAATGCAGGTTGTCCAAAAATTGCTGTTAAAACTTCATAAACTTGCTGTTTCTTAAATGGAGCTAAGCTTAAGATTTCATAATCACGCTGACAATTTTTTAGCCATTGTGAAAAGCTTTCTGTTTCTCCTGTAAACCTAGCACTAGCAACTATTAAAACCCGTTCTCGGATTAAAGCACGACCAAGATAATCTAAAAGATCTCTAGCCGTTTCATCTGCCCAATTTAAGTCATCAATTACAATTAAAACTGGGCGTTGCCTGCTCATCATAACAAAAGCCTGCGCAAGTAAGCTAAAGTAATATTGCTGTGTTTCTAAATTAACATTGTTTGGATCAACAAGTTTTCCTGTCTGCCAAATTTTACCTAAAAGTTCCTTTATAGGAGCAACTTTATTACCAAATGCTTCTCCTAAAGCAGCAGTATTTACCTGTAAGCGAGTAAATAAATTTTTTAAGTCTCCAATAAAAGCATAAAAAGATTTAATCCCTGGACTACGATAACAACGCGTTTGAAAAAGAAAAGCTTCTTGTTGTTTTATTTGGCGTGAAAACTCAGCTAAAAGCTCTGTTTTACCAACTCCCGCATTACCTAGCACAATAACCGGACGATTTTGCCCTTGACAAGTTTGTTGCCAACATTGCATTAACTGATTAAGTTCCTGACTACGGCCTACAAAACAGTTAAAAACTATTACACCTTTTTCACGACTATTTGAGCCTATTTGTTTATCAGACGTTTTATCAATTTTTTCTGTTTTGCTCCCGCCTGTTGTTTTTTTACTTTTCTTTTCTAAAACAGCTTGTTCTAAAAGATAGCAAAATTCTAAGGCTCCTTTGGGTCTAGTTTGGGGATTTTTATCTAATGCCCGCATTATTACTGCTTCAACTCTAGGATCAACCCCACTCCATCGCCTATGCAGAGGTAAGGGATTCTCTCTAACATGTTTAATTAAATATTCTCCTGTACTAGCAGCATCATAAGGTAATTTACCTGTTAGCATTTGATAGCAAACAACAGCCAGGCTATAAATGTCTGTTTGTCCATCTAAATCTAGCCCTTGGCATTGTTCAGGTGACATATATTCGGCTGTACCTAAGACTATACCTTCAGAAGTCTTTACAACTAAATCTGTAGATTCAAAAAATTTAGCTATACCAAAATCAACAACTTTAACTATTTCTCCTTCGTGTTTACTACGATGTAAAATAATATTAGGTGGTTTAATATCTCTATGAAGTAGTCCTACGGAATGAGCAGCATTTATAGCAGAGCATACAGGTTTAACAATTTCTAAGGCTCTTTCTACAGACATACGGCCAAGCTTGTGCATTTCTTGATCAAGACCTGGCCCTTCTAAAAATTCCATCACAATATAGACTGTGCCATCTTCTGTTAAACCAAAATCATAAATAGTTACTACATTGGGATGTTTTACTTTTGCTGCTGCTGCTGCTTCTACTTGAAAGCGTTTAAGTGCATCTTCATCGCTACGGGTTTGTAAAACTTTAATAGCAACACTATCGCGTAAATGAAGGCGTTCTGCCAAAAATACGCTAGCCATCCCACCATGCCCTAGAGGTGAAATTAGACGGTATTTTCTATCAATAATTGTTCCTAGCCAGCCCTTAGTTTGAGGTCTACTTCCTTCACGCATAATTTAATTAAAAGCTAAAAGCTTTTCGGAAAGCGATTGCATTTTGATGAAAGTTTTTTACTAGCTCATCTATATCATTCCCAGAAAGTTCTAATAAATGAACTGAAACATTGCTATCTTTGTCTACCTCATCACATAGTTCAAAAGATGTACCTTGAGAGACGGCTAGTTGATTTGCTAGCGTAATTATATGAACTAAAGTTTGATGGTCTTCTGCTGCTTCATAGTTATGGTGAAACTCAATAACTGAGGCAATAGATTCTGGTAGTTGCCAATGACCTACTAACATTGCACCTACTTGATCATGAGAAAGCCCTATTTTAGCCCGTTCTTGAGCAACAATATCTACAACTACTCCGTAAATACTACCTAAGAGTTCACTATATTCTTCTGGTCGGTTGATCATTATTACTTGACGGCCCACATCGTGAATTAAGCCAGCTAATAAAACTTCTTCTAAACGAGGGTATTTGATAATTTTGGCAATTTCAACGCCAAAGTAAGCAACACTAATGGCATGTTCCCAAGTGATTTTTGCTGAGAGTCCGCTAGTATGTCCAAAATTAGCATAATTTTCATTACAAAACCGGCTAAATCCATAAGCTAATAGAGCAAAACGAAGCCTAGGAAGTCCAAGCATATCAATTAATTCACTTAAGCTATTAAGCTTAACTTCTCCAAATAATGCATGGTTAATCATACCTAGTAAAGCCGTAGACATCCCAGGTTCACTTTCTATTGTTCCAATAATTTCATAATCATTCACACTACGACTAGATAGGCTTTCCAACACTTGGTTTACAACCGCAGGTAAGGCAGGAAAAAGAGATATTCTTTTAGAATTCAGTTCTTCAGACAAGAGTTTTCTCCCTTAGCTAATCTAACTTATTTTTTCATTTAGCAAACCTTTATGGGAAAAATTTTGCCAACAAAAATAAGTGTTTTTTATTATATTTTAGTAATTTTTGGTAATTTATAGAAATAGACGGTTATTCTATCGCGCTTATAAGCCTAATAGCAACCTTATTGATGTATTAAGCTTATTTATTAGGATAAGTAATTTAACTTGGCTTAATTAAAAATAGGCAATATCACTTAATCCATTTTCCAGATCTTTGAGCTTCTTTAACTAAAAGCAGATGTCGATAGGCAATTTCTAGTAAATCTTTTTGTGGGAAAGTTTTCATTAGCTCGAAGTGTTCCCGAATTGAAGGAACACAATATCTTAAGCTTCCAACCTTATGATCAGCAGCTTTTGTGATGGAATAACAAATTCCTAAAATTATATAGGCGAGAGGAATGTTTGCTATTTCTTGATAATTAATTTGGTCTTTTACCGTCCATCCATTACCTGTAAGGTCTTGGTAAATTAATCTTGCTTGAAAAAAAGCTTCGTCGTCGATATTTGCGTCATAAGATGACGATGAAGTTATGAAATCGTCATCTTTCTTTCTAAAGTTGTTTTTAAGAGCTTGGCTACTTGACTGTGTGAGAGTTTTAGAAGCTTTATTTTCAATTAGATCTGGTTCTAGTAACTTAGCTTTAGTCTTAGCTACTTGACTAGAATTAAGTTGAGTAGTCGAAGATTTTTTAATCAAGTCAGGGTGTTTAACTTGACTACTTGTTGACTTAACTAGTTTAGACTGATCAACTCTAGGACGATCACTGGATCGTTTATAGCCTTGATCATTTAGCAACTCATTTGATCTTAAGCTTGATCGCTTATTTGATCGTTGATCTTTAGATAGTGCAGATAGCTTTTCTTCAGCTAAAAGTTGCTGACGATCAATAATTCTATAGCTTCGACCTCTTGGATTAGTGTCTCGCCCTTCAACCGCAATTAGTCCAAGTGCAGATAGTCCAGCAATTGCTTTAGTTACGGTAGCGCGGGAACTATAGCCAGTTCTAATCATTAAATCAGCAATTTTTCCTCGCCAAAGTTCACGATTAAACCCTATGGTTAGCCTCCAGATTTGATCAAAGATTTTTTCTTCAGCAGGTGCAAGTTGCCTAGCTAGCTTGTCTGCAACTGCATTTGGCACACGTACAAAGCGAGATTGTACGCTTAAATCTAGCGTACTTAATGAGTTGTCTTTTGGCTTTTTCTGCTTTTGAGTTTTATTAACAAAATTGTCAAATAAAGGAAGTTTTTCTGTTTCAAAGTCTTCTAGATCCTCGTCAAACTCTGCAAAACGATCGAAATGATCAAGTTGATCATTTTGATCATCCTGATCGTCGGGATCATCAAGCTGATCTAAAAAATGATCTTCTTCTTGATCGTCGTGATCAATGTGATCAAGTCGATCATTTCGATCAAGTTGATCACTCCAAGCAGTAGCTTTTTGCTCATAAGACCTGGTAGCTATTGGACTAACAAAGGTTGTAGTAGGGTTAATTAAAGAATAAGTTGTAGCAGTAGTTGGTAAACCAGGGTTAATTGGACTAATAACAGGGTTTATAGGTTTAGTTGGATAGCCTTGTTTAACTTGTTGGCTAATAGAATTGGTTGGACTAACAGGATTAACTTGATTAGTTGCTTTGGCTTGATTAGTTGAATAGTCGAGTTTTGATGTTTCTTGCTTTTTGTTATTAATTTCTAGTTGCGCAATAGTCAAGTCTGTAGCTGTTCCTTCTGCACTAACAGGTAAATGATGCTTAACGCTAATAGCAATAGGAAGCGGGTCACGCCGGCGTTTAGGTGCTGGAACGCGCTTTTCATCTTTTAGTTTTTGACTACTTTGTTTACTCATAAACTATTGATTTTTAACTAGTAATTGCTAGGAACAGCTACAAGGCTTTTTCCTTCAACAGAAATTTTTAACCGTCCTAAAGTCTCTTTAACAAACTGTGTATAGTCCTCTGCACCATAACTTGTAGGTGCATGATCATAGATAGATTGATTAAGTGAAGGGGCTGTAACTAATTTGGTGTTATTACGGATAACAGTTTCAAATGCTGCATCCTTAAATGTATCTGTTACAGTAGAATAAGCTTGTCCACAAATCTTAGTCCGCTGGTCAAAACGAGTAACTAAGGCCCCTAGAAGTTGGATATTTTCCTTATGAATGCGGCGAATTTTGCCTATAGTCTCATCTAAATCGCTTACACCTTCTAAAGGGTAAAAGGCTGCTTCTATAGGGATGATATAGTGATTTGAAGCTAGCAGAGCCATATCAAGTAGTGGGCCTAGGTTTGGAGGTGTATCAATAATGATAAAGTCATACTCTAGGCGAGCGTCTTTAACAGCATAATATAGCTCGATAATGTCGCTAGAATCGATAATGCGATTAAGTTTAGAAAGCGATAGATTAGAAGCAGCAAGGTCTAGATTTGGAATAGCTGTTTCATAAACAGCATTCTCAAAAGGATGGCGCATAAATTGACCATTTTGCGATTGAAACCCTAAAAATGCATGTCCTAAGTGAATATCTATAATGCTACGGTCTAAAAAAGTAATGGTAGCATTTGCTTGAGGATCAACATCAATTAATAAAGTCTTAAAGTCTAGCCTGGCTAGTCCAGCAGCCAAGTTACAAGCTGTTGTTGTTTTTCCACTACCACCTTTATGATTACAAATAGTGATTGATATTCCATGCGGGATCCTTTGACCCATACCCTTTAACCCCTTTCAACGGCTACAGCACTACAACCCAAAAGGAAAGTGACATATCAACATTAGTAGTGTCAAGGGATTTGCTATAGATCAGAGAACCTTATTTTGTGGCTTGGCTAGTCAAGTTCTACAATATATGGGATTAGTGACAACAAATGATCTAGTAAACTCGACTAGTTATGCTTAAAAATTTTATGTAATCAAATGCGATCAAGCAAGATCAATTATTCTGAATGGTAAGAGGTTAGAAATGCACTTTGATAATTAAAAAACTGCTAAACTAAGCATAATATTAGCCTTTACTTAATTTACCAAAGCTAAATCTATCTTTTTATTTTCTGCTCACTTTAATAGATAATCTTGATCAAATGCTTAATAAACTTGATCACTTCTGATCATTTGATCAAGCTAGTGACCAAAACTATTTAATGCAGAACGTTCTGAAGGGTGAATTTCAAAAATTCGATCTAAATTAGTCATATGTATTAGGCTACTTACTTTTTGTGTAGGTGCAGCAAGCTTTATTTCTCCACCTCTTTCTTTTACTCGTTTTAAGCAAACAATTAATTCTCCTATCCCTGTACTATCAGCATTAGTAACTTCAGCTAAATTAAGTATAAAAAGTATATAACCCTGACTAAGTAAATCTACAACTTTACTAGATAATAAATTATAGTTTTCCCCTCCAGATAATTTTCCATTAACATTAAGCATAACAATCGATCCGGTTAATTGTTCTGTTACTTTTATCATAAAATGCAAGACTTATCTTTCCTAACTTCTATTTATAGTTAGGGGAAGCCATTACTCCTTACGTTCTTAAATTATTGAAGTAACTTTTGTTGGTATGGTAACTAAAGAGTTTAAGTTTTTATTTAATACCTTAGTTTAGGCAAGTTTGGCAATAAGTATTATCCCTAGAAGTGATAGACGATGTTTTTTGAGTAACTTACAGATACTTAAGACAAGGTTTTTATTCTTAGGAAGTTTTAGAAGTAATTAATTTTATTAAGAAACTATAAAAAAAGTAAATCACTAGATAAACAAAAAATAGTTGTGTTATTTTATAAATAATTTTCAAACAAGTGTTAGCTTATTTCTTTTTGTCCAATCTATAAAAAAATATGTCTAAAAATCTGTGTGAACATGACAAATTACTAGGAACAGTAATTGGGGATGATTACCAAATAGAGGAAAAATTAGGCTTAGGGGGAATGGGAGCAGTTTTTAAGGCAAAACAAATCTCTATTGCTCAAACTGTAGCAATAAAAGTTATTTTGCCAGAAAAAATGCAAGATGCTACTTTAGTGCAACGTTTTCTTAGAGAAGCACGAACAGGGCTACTTCTATCACATCCAAATATTGTTAAAACCTACAAATGTAGTCGCTCTTCAAAAGGTTTGCTGTTTATTGTAATGGAATATATTAATGGAGAAACACTTCAAAAACATTTAGAGGAAACAGGACGATTAAGCTTAAAAAAATGTCTAAAGTTTTTAACTGAGTTATGTGGAGCATTAGAAGAGGCTCATAACCACAAAGTTTTACATAGGGACTTAAAACCAGAAAACATTTTGTTAGACAAAGATAGTCAAGGCGAGCTAACAACAAAATTAACAGATTTTGGAATTGCTAAAATATTGTCTTCTGATAAAACATCTAGTCATAATACTGCATTAACAAAAACAGGGGAAATAGTTGGCACTCCTAAATATATGTCTCCAGAGCAGTTACTAGGAATTGCTATTAAACAAACTTCTGATATTTATAGTCTAGGGCTAATTGTTTATAGAATGTTAGTAGGTGTTACCCCTATGGAATTTGAAGGTAAAACAGGAACTGTTTTTAAGGTAACACAAGAACTACCGCCTATATCCAGCAAATTTAGTTTTTTACCAGAATCTTTTGACCAGGTTTTCCAAAAAGTGTTGTCTCGTGATCCTGCCTTGCGTTATCAAAAACCAATGGACTTTTTACAAGATTTTGAAAACCTTGTTGCAAAACATCCTGATTTAGAAATTCCTCCAATTCCAGGAACAGTAAAAGAAGAAACAAATATGACTTTTGCACCAACAGTTTTAATAAAAGAGTAACTTTTATGAGCAATGACATAGTTTTAGATCATTTGGTTTGGGCCGTGCCTGACTTAAATTTAGCCATCAAAGAACTAGAAGAAAAAACTGGCGTTCAAGCAATTTTTGGTGGACGACACCCTAAACACGGCACTTATAACGCACTAACTTCTTTAGGTGAAGGAGAATATTTTGAACTACTTGCACGTGATCTAAGTTTAGCAGCAGGAGAATTAGCAAAATTCTGTACTAATTTAACTAAACCTAATCTAGTTACTTGGGTAGTTCGTACTAGTCAGCTTAATGAGATGGCAGAACGAGCAAAAAAGGTGGGCTATCAAGCCCAAGTGGAAGAAATGAGCCGACTTAGACCTAATGGAGAAAAGCTTGAATGGAAGTTATTAAAAATAACAGGTCATTCAGGAAACAATTTTGTGCCTTTAGTCATTGATTGGCAAAACTGCCCACACCCTTCTTTAGACGCTCCAAAAGGGCTAAAACTTCTTTCTTTTACAATTGAAGCTATTGATCCAGAACCATTAAAGGAAATTTTTTCTAATTTAGAAATCCCTATTAATTTAGAAAAAGGCCAGGAAAATCGCCTAGTAGCTTTGCTAGACTCTCCAAAAGGAAAATTAGAGCTAACAGGAAGTTGATCACATTCCTTCTATACAATTGCTATAGATTTTTTGGGCTAGGCTAAAAAGAGGCGATTCATAATCAATTTCTACTTTGCAGCTAGAAATTACTTCTGCTTTGCCTGAATGTTGAAAGCTATAAATAAATTCTTGTCCATCAAAAGATGTTGGGCAATCCCCAGTAAATTTTTTAGCTTTGATTACCTTAAAATCAGCTTGAGTTAGCAGACTTTCTAACTCAGTTAAATCAGTAATCTCTAATTTACCTGTCTTTTTTCCAAAATTTGCATCAACTTTATAATTACCCTCTTTATCAATCGTAATTTTAGTAAAACATTCTCCTGTTCGACATCTTCCGCCTCGAACATCTATTTTTAGTAAAACTCCTTGTTTTTGGATATTTGTTTTATAAGAAACTAATTTTTGATTAGTAGGTAGAAAATTAAAAGTTAATATGCTTAATAAAATAAGAACATTGGTTAAATATGACATGTCGCTTTCCTCCAGAAATTTGCACTTTATAAGCTTGCTTGGGTAGACGCATCTAAGCTCAATAAGTTTTGCTAAACAAGCAAAGATTACCGGGAAAAATCAGTTAAACAACTAATCAACGCTGTTTTATCTTGCTTGGCTGTGCTTAAATAAAAAAATTCATCGCATTTTTATTAGCTTGGAGAGTTTTTTTATTATGAAAAAATCTTTAGTATCATTTAATTACTATACTTATATTTTTCTTATTATTGGGGCTGTAGTTTTTCTAGCAATTTGTAATTATTCTCCTATAACAGAAGCTGACACTACAACTAAACGGATAGTTAAGCCTAATCGAGCCTATAAGATACCTGTTAAATCAATGAATCCTCAAGAAGCATTTAATCCCATAAAACTAAAAAATACTATGCGAGCTAATGCTTTAGGCTATCCAAAGGAATTTCTAGATTTTATTAATGTAAGAAGAAAAAAAATTAAAGAAAGTGGTAGCCAAAGAGTCAGACGCGACAACCGATTACTTGAACCTGAACGCTTTAGTCAGCTTTCTTATTCAGCTAAACAATACTTTAAATATAGAGCTAAACGCTTGGCTAAATTGGCTAAGCCTAATACAACTAAAGCTATACAAGATATTTTTACCAATCAACAGCAAACAGCTAATAGTGAAAATATTTTGGTTAATATTCCTAGTCAAGATCAAGGTAGCACTAAAACACAAAATGAAACTTCTGTAGCAGCTTTTGGTAAAACCATTGCAGTAAGTTTTAATGATGCTGCTGGTATTGAGAGAAGAAATGTAGCTGGTGTAGCCATTTCTCAAGATGGCGGAGATAGTTGGAAACAGTCTTTTCTTCCTAGTGTTGGAGGCTTTAACCTTGGGGATGGGGTGCTAGGGGTTGATACTAAAGGAAATTTTTATTATGCAATGATTGGGTTGGACTTTAATAATCGAAGTTTAATAGCTGTAAGTCGTTCAACTAATGGAGGAAAAACCTGGTTACGCCCTGTTGATGCTTCAACTACAGCAGGCGGAATTGATGACTTTCAAGATAAAGAATGGTTGGCTGTAGATCGTTCTTCCAAATCACGTTTTAAGGATAATGTTTATGTTAGTTGGACAAAATTCCCTTTTAGTGGTGTTCCAAAGATTATGTTTGCTGCCTCTAATAAACGAGGAAAGAAATTTCAACGGCCAATTGTGATTGCCGAAAGTATTGATAATAACAGCGCAATTCAAGGTTCTATGATTGCTACTGGGCCAAATGGCGAAGTTTATGTTGTTTGGAGTGATAGATCTTTAGTAGGTGTATTTAGTACAGTATTAATTAGATTGTCTAAATCTACAGATGGTGGAAAAACTTTTTCTGAGCCAACTACAATAGCAAGTTTTACTAATCCTGCGTTTCCTTCAAATGGAGTTTTTAGCGGAAATGCGTTTCCTTCAATTGCTGTTGATATAAGTAATTCAGCAAACCAAGGTAATATTTATGTAGCTTTTTCTGGTCGTTTAGATAGTAGAGAAGACCGCGCGGATGTTCTTTTAGTTAGTTCTAAAGATGGTGGAGCAACTTGGAGCAACGTTGCTAAACTTAATGATGACAACTCATTAGCAGATCAAATACTTCCCTCTATTGCTGTAGCTGATGATGGAGCAGTGGCGGCTAGCTGGTATGATAGACGAAATGATTTGACTAATTTATCTTTACTAGATGTTTATGCTACAGTTTCTACCGATGGTGGCAATAATTTTTCTGTTAATCAACGAATTAGCAATGCTAATTGGCCGCTAATTGCTACACCACTTGAGCTAAGAGCGGGCTATCACGGCGATTATAGCCAACTTTCAACTATTGGCGACAAGTTTTTATTTAATTGGGGTGATGACCGTAATGGAACAGATACAGATGTTTACCTTGCAATTAAATCAGCTAGTGAAATAGCTGATGCTACAAAAGTAGGTTTTATTATTAGTGCTAAGGATTCATCTAAAGTAACTAAACCAGGTAGCTTAACAAGTTTTTTCATTGATAGAAAAATACTATCAGGTGATAGCAATTTTACTTTTACAGCTACATCTAATTCACCTAACTTAAGTTTTGATTTTAATAATGATTCTACAGAAGAAGTTGAGCTTCAAGTTCGTGCCACTGAAAGCATTGCACCAGGGCCATATTTTATAACTGTTAATGCACGTCGTGGGGATTTAGTGCGTAGCACGGCTGTAAGACTTACGGTTTTAGAAAATAATCCACTTGTTAAAGAACAACAAAACATTACTAATAATGCTAGCGGCTCAATCTTGCCAGCATCTTTTATTGATGAGCAGGGAAATATCAATGTAGCTTGGTTAGATGATTCTCCTGGAATTTTTGCTATTTTCTTTACCCGTTCAATAGATAATGGGAAAACTTTTTCTACTCCTATTATGATTCCACGTCGAGAAACTTTTATTGGACAACCTATAGTTCTAGCTAATAAACAAGATATTTATATTGTTCACTTAGAGTTAATAGATAACCCTAATTTTATTTTTATGACTCAAATTTTGCGCTCAACTGACCAAGGAAAATCTTTTACATTGGTAAATTCATTAAATGAGCCAGATATTTTTATTGCTTCAGAAACAGCACAAATAGACATAGATGGAACCATTCATATAGCAGCATCTACGCTTAACCCAGAAAACCCAGCAAGCCCAACTTTTGCTGCAATTGATTTACGCTCAACAGATGGAGGAAAAACTTTTACTCCTAGCAAGATTTTTGAAAGCACTGCTCCTGTTTCTAACCCAATTTTAGTTGTAGAAGGTGATGGAAAAACAGTTAGGTCAATTCTTATAGATTTTAGCCGTCAGCGAGGTGGGTTATTAATTACCCAATCAAATGATGGAGGGCTAAGTTATGAACCTGCAACAAAGGTTACAGATAAAATTGATGATTTAGTTTCTGCCACTCTATTTTTTACTACAGATAAAACACACTTTATCTTAAATCGAGGTAGCTTTCTAACTGAACAATTCCAACTTTTTTACACTAACTCTAATAAAGATGGAGAGTTTACAACCCCTAAAGCTATTAGCGGTAATATTAAAACAGTTCTTTCTGGCAGTCTTGCAGCAGATGATGAGGGTAATGTTTTAGTAGCGTTTGAAGGTAGTTTAGGGCAGCTTTCTGATATGGATTTTTCAACCAAAATTTTTTACTGTAATTCAACCGATGGCGGGATAAATTTCTCTACTCTAAAAAGCTTTGAACCTGTTGGAGGAGATGATTTTGCTCCTTTGGTACTCTTAGACTTAAAACAAAGCTACTCGATTCTTTGGCAGGGAATTAGCCAAGGTGTTTTAGATAATTTCTATAGCATTTCTACAGATAAAGGTAGAACGTTTCCCGCGCAAGTTAACCTAAGTCATAATGCTGGAATTTCGGTTTATGCAGACCTATCTTTTGACATAGATGGACGAATACAATTAATTTCTCAGGATAATACTGGAGGTAGTTTTGATATCTTTCGTACAAAACTTGGAGGAGATTAATTTTTAGCAAAAGACAAAAAATATGTTTATTAGCAAATTAATAACTAGTAGTATTATTAGTTTGGAGCATTACTAGTTATGGCTAATACAACATATACAACCCAAGACCTAATTCTACTAGCACTTAAAAAAAATTTACTTAGTCAAGAAAAATTGTCAGAGTTAACAGAGCAAAAAATAGTTAACTTAGATACAGAAAAGTTTTTAGATAAGATGTTAGAATTAGGTCTGTTTACTGAAAAAATAAATGAGGAGTTAAAAAAAGAACTTTTAGAGCTAAACTTATTTGATTCAAATCCTACTCTAATCAAACAACAAAATGAGTTAGCCATTAATACTCTTATTTCAAAAAGTGAGCCTCTTTCCCAAGAGAAAGTTAAAACCTTATTTAATAATAACCCTGTTGAGCAAGATCCATTAAAAACCTTTATAAAAGAGAAAAAAAACACTAACCAAAATACTCTATTTTCCACTGCTAAAAGTGTGCCTACCTTAAAACCAATTGATGAAGAAGGCACTATTTTAAGAAAAGTTGGACGTTATGAAGTTCTTAAACTTTTAGGTGAAGGGGGAATGGGAAGCGTCTATAAAGCCTATGATGTAGCTTTGGATCGTTATGTAGCATTAAAGTTTATTCATCATAATGATGAGGCTGCTAAAAAAAGATTAATTTTAGAGGGTAGAACACAAGCTAGAATAGATCACCCTAGTATTTGCAAGATTTATGAGATAGGCGAAATTGATAACCAGCTTTTTGTAGCAATGCAATATATCCAAGGTGACACGTTGGGTAATATGGCTAAAGTATTAAGCTTAGAGCAAAAAGTTAAACTAGTAGCCGATGCAGCAGAAGGCTTACATGCAGCACATAAAGAGGGGCTAATCCATCGAGACATTAAACCACAAAATATTATGGTAGAAAAAAAAGCGGATGGTAGCCTTCAAGTATCTATTCTAGACTTTGGTTTAGTAAAAGAAGTTACAAATAAAGGGATGACAATGACAGGGGAAATCTTGGGGACTCCTTGTTATATGTCACCTGAACAAGCTCGCGGACGTGTTAGCAGTTTAGATAGACGCACAGATGTTTATTCACTTGGAATAAGCTTATATGAAATACTTGTTCATCAGCTACCTTTTGAAGGTTTTAGCCCGATGGATATTTTATTAGAAGTCTTAAATAAAGAAGCACCTCTTTTAAGACAAATAGATCCAAACATTCCAATAAATATAGAAACAATAGTTGCTAAATGTTTAGAAAAAGACCCCCAACGCCGTTATGATTCAGCAAAAGCATTAGCCGAAGATCTAAACCGTTATTTAGATGGAACAGTAATAAAGGCAAAGCCTGTTAGTTGGTCTTATCGAATGATGCAAAAGGCCAAAAAACATAAAATTGCTGTTGCTTCTTTAGCTGTTGCATTAATAGTTGTGTTGGTTTCTGCTGCTATTAGTTTACGAACAAGGTTAAATGCTGCCCAACAAGCTTATTTAGCACAGCAATTTGGTCAAGAAATAAAAGAAATTGAAAATATTATGTTATTCGGAAATGTCCTACCTTTGCATAACTTAAGTAGAGAAAAGGATTTAGTAAAGCAAAAAATAAAAGATATAAATAAACAAATGTCAAAGCTAGGTACTTTAGCAGAAGGGCCGGGTAATTATGCTTTAGGGCAAGGTTATCTAGCTTTAGGTGATTATTCTAAAGCTAAGGAACATTTGGAAATAGCTTTAGCTAGTGGTTATGATAGCCCAGAAATTAATTATAGTTTAGGACAAACCTTTGGCGCTCTCTATCAAGAGGCTTTAATTGAAACGGAGCGTATTACAAATGAAGAACTTCGTAAAGTACGAGAAGCGCAAATAGAAAAAGAACTTCGTGACCCAGCCCTTTCATATTTACGCAAAAGCAAAGGCTCAAATCGTTTTTCACCTGCTTATGCAGAAGGTTTAGTAGCTTTTTATGAAAAAAATTATATGGATGCTTTAGAAAAATCTCAAAAAGCTTTTAGTGAAGTGCCTTCACTTTATGAAGCAAAAAAGCTAGAAGGTGATATTTATATAAAATTAGCTGATAGCAAACAAGAAATAGGAAAATATCAGGAAGCAAAAGAAGATTATAAAAAGGCTGGAAATGCTTATAAAATTGCTATAACAATTGGAGAAAGTGCTGGAAATGTTTATGAGGGAGAATGTCATAGGTATTCTAGAATAATGGAAGTAGCAATTATAAATAGTGAAAAAGATCTTTATCAAACAGCTTATACAGAAGCTATTTCTGCTTGTGATAAAGCTTTAATTGCCAATCCAGAAAGCACAACGGCATATCGGAAAAAATCTCGTGTTTTTTGGCGACGTGGTGAAGAAGTCATAAGCAATAATCAAGACCCAACAGAATATTTAGATAAAGCTATTGAAATGGGCCAAAAGGCAATTTTCTATAACAGCAAAGATGTTTATGCTTATAACAACTTAGGTAATGCTTATTTACAAAAATCAATTTATCAGCAAAAAATAGATTTAGATCCAGAAGAGGACTTAAATTTAGCAGCGGAAAATTACCTTAAAGCAATTGAATTAAATCCCAATTTTGCTTTTGCTTATAATGGTTTAGGCTCAGTTTATGGACGTAGAGGAAGATATTTAATTGAAAAAAATAAAGATGGACGTTCTTTTTTAGATAAAGCTATTGAAAGCTACCAAAAATCCATTGCACTTAGTCCAAATTTTGCTGCTTATAATAATATTGGTCTAGCAGCCTGGGCCAAAGGTAATTATGAAATTGAACACAAAATAGACCCTATCAAGTCTTATGATTTTTCAATTGAAAATCTACAAATAGCTATTAAACTTAATCCAAAATACCCTAATTCTTATGCTTCATTAAGCTTAACATACACTACTAAAGGTAATGTGCTAATGAATAATGGGTTAGATCCAACAAATTTATTTGATTTAGCAATTGACTATGGTTGTAAAGCAACAGAGATGAATCCAGATGCAGCAGAAGATTATTATAATTTAGGGGTAACTTACAACAAAAAAGCTTTTTATTATTTAATGCAGGAACGTAACCTAGAAAAACTTTTACAAGAAGCTAGAAAGCTACTGCAAATAGCTTATAAAATTGATCCTAATGGAGAAGATATTTTACTAGAACAAAGTTATTTAGAACTCTTAGCAGCACGTTGGCAAATATCAGAAAACCTAGATCCAACTAAATCGCTTAATCTATCTAGAAGCGTTTTAAGAAAAATTTCTGCAAATGAATTAAATCCTGATGTTAATAAAGCTATGGCAGAAACTTATTTGTGGCAAGCAGATTGGCAAATAAAAAATAACAACAATGCTTTAGAAACTATTAATACAGGAATAAAACTAATTAATAAGGCTGTAAAAATTGATCCTGAAAAGGCGGAATTTTGGGCTATAAATGGGCATTTAGTTTTACTCAAAGCCAAAGAGGAAAAAGCTAAAATTAAAGGTTTGGCAAAAGAAGCTGAGAGTTTGTTAGAAAAAGCTATGGAAAAAGACTTACTATTAAAATATTACGAGCCTCTTTTAATAGAAGCTCGTAATTTACAAAAATAGATAATGGCTAAAGTTTAAGGTCTTAAACAAGGTTGAACATTTGTAGAAAGTTTTATTAGGTTTGTTTGTAACTCTGTTGTATCAACAATATTTGAAATTGACGCTAGCAGGCTATTTTGAATGATAGTTAGTTGAGTATTGTTAATACCAGCAGCCAAAACTACATTATAAAAACTAGCAATTAGATTTTCTTTTTCTAGAGAGCTAATTTGCCCATCATCTATAACAATACTTAAATCATCAATAAATTTCTGTAACGTTTTCTGCCCAAATGAATTTAGATCCTGAGATATTAATTTCAAATCTTGAATAAACATTTGCAAAGCATTCTTAAAATTATTTGGGTTAGTTTGTGTAGAAATGTTAGAAAGAGTAGTAAAAATATTTTTTACATCTACTAACCCTTTTGCCCCACAAGCCGAAGAAGCATTAGCTGTAACCATTGTACAATTAGTTTTTGCAACATCAGTGCTAGCAATTGAAATGGGTGAGTCTATTTTTTTTACAGCTTTTTGTATCGCCATGTTAGTTAAGTTTATGGTTTCAGGTTTTGGTCTGCCTTTTGGTTTTTCACCTATTTTGATAGATAAGTCTCTACCAAATAAATCTAATATATTATTAGGGCCAGATAAATTTATTTGTGCATTTGCAGGAAGTAACTTAGCAGCAATAGCAGGATTTTGTAGGCAGGGAAGATTAGCTAAGATTCTATTAGGGTCAAAATCTACCTTTCCATCACCAACAATTAGCTCTCCACTAGGAGCAACTTCCACTTGAGTAGTAAAAATTACATCAACAGCAGCAAACAGACTTTCAGGGCAAATTACTGGATCAAAAGTATTTTTTCCTTTAGCAATATTTATTACTGCATCTCCAATTATGTCTACTTGATTGATGGCAAGACTAATAAAAAAGCGGTTAGCACTAATAGGAGAAGTAGGAAGAAATTGTATTGAACCATAATGAAAGTCATAACGTCCTTTTTGTTGCAAGGTAAATGACAATTTTCCACTATTTCCTTTAAGCTCTAAAAATGGCACTGCTCCTAAAACTGCTGGAGGATTAATATCAAAGTTTTGTTGAAATTCATTAAGTCTGTCATTTAGCTTTGGATCCGTTACAATTTGCACTTGAGCCAAAGCTTTAGTATTAGGTAGTAATAAGATAAAACAAATGGCGATAAAGACATAACTATATGAAAAGATAAAAGATTTTAGTCTTTTAACCATACTCTATTCTCCTTAAATTAATTAGGGGCTTTGTTATTTTTTACTAGCTAGTGCTAGTTTACAAAAAGCTTAAATAAAATTAATTTGTTATCCTAAGACTAAAGACCAAAACTTTTTAGTCAATATAACAAATTAATTAAAACTTTTTGCAAAATTAATCAATTTATTTATCAAAGTAAACAAATTAATTAAAAATCTGAAAAATTTGTTTATTAGCAACTTAGTAATTAGTAATATTATTAGTTTGGAGTATTATTAAGTTATGGCTAATATGACATATACAACCCAAGACCTAATAGATTTAGCACTTAAAAAAAATTTTCTTAGCCAGGAAAAGTTAACAGAGCTAACAGAGCTAAAGATAGTTGACCTGGACACAGAAGAATTTCTTGAAAAAATGCTCCAATTAGGTCTATTTACGGAAAATACAAATAAAGAACTAAAAAAAGAACTTTTACTACTTAGCGAACTAGATTTATTTAACTCAAACCCTACTTTAATCAAACAACACAATGAATCATTAGTTGAAAATCCTACTTTTGATTACAAGCTTTCTACTCAAGATAATGTTCAAACCATCTTTAGCCAAACTTCCGTAGAGAAAGATCCATTAAAAACATTTGCAACTGATAGCAAAAATACTATTAGCCGAGACACCCTTTTTTCTACATCTAAAAAAATTTCTTCATCTCGTAACAACTTATCAAATGAAGAAAAAAATGTATTAAAGAAAATAGGACGTTATGAGGTTTTTAAGCTTTTAGGTCAAGGAGGGATGGGAAGCGTCTATAAAGCTTATGATGTAGCTTTGGATCGCTATGTAGCACTGAAGTTTATTCATAATAATGACAACGGAGCTAAACAAAGGCTGATTTTAGAAGGACGAACACAAGCTAGAGTAGATCATCCTAGTATTTGTAAGATTTATGAAATTGGTGAAATTGATAACGAAATCTTTGTTGCAATGCAATATATTGAGGGTAATACACTTGCTAAAGTTGCCAAAGAATTAAGTTTAGAAGAAAAAATTAAATTGGCGATAGACATTGCAGAAGGTCTTCATGCAGCACACAAAGAAGGTCTAGTTCATCGTGATATCAAGCCCCAAAATATTATGGTAGAAAAAAGATCTGATGGCACGCTGCAAGTATCTATCTTAGATTTTGGTTTGGTAAAAGAAGTTTCTAGCAAAGGTATGACAGTTACAGGAGAAATCTTAGGCACTCCTTCTTATATGTCCCCCGAACAAGCAAGCGGTCAAGTTAATAAAATAGATAGACGCACAGATGTTTACTCTTTAGGCATTACACTTTACGAAATATTAGTCCATAGGCTTCCTTTTGAAGGAATTAACCCTATGGATATTTTGTTTAAGGTTTTAAATAAAGAAGCTCCTCCCTTAAAACAAATAGATTCTACTATTCCAGTAAATTTAGAAACCATTGTTGCTAAATGTTTAGAAAAAGACCCTCAACGCCGCTACAGCACCGCAAAAGACCTAGCTGAGGATTTAAGACGTTTTTTAGGTGGTAGTGCAATCCAGGCAAGACCTGTTACTTTGTCATATAGAATTTTTCAAAAAGCTAGAAATCATAAGACAGCAGTTATTTCCATAGTCCTTACTTTTGCAATAATAATAGTTGCTGCTATTAGCAATTTGCGAACTAGGTTAAATGCTGCCGAACAAGCCTTTTTAGCTCAAGAATTTGGTCAAAAAGTAAAAGATATTGAACAAACTATGTTGATTGGTAATCTTTTACCACTTCATAACTTAAGTAGGGAAAAAAACTTAGTAAAACAACAAATAGCAGATATAAAACAACAAATGCAAAAATTAGGCAAAGTTGCTAGGGGGCCGGGTAATTATGCTTTAGGGCAAGGCTATTTGGTTTTACACGACTATGCTAAAGCTAGAGAATACTTAGAAATAGCTTTAGCTAACGGTTATGATAGCCCAGAATTTTACTATAGCTTAGGTCAAACCCTTGGCGCACTTTATCAAGAAGCTCTTTTGGAAACCGAGCGTATTACAAACTCAGAACTTCGCAAAGCACGAGAAGAACAAATAGAAAAAGAATTACGTGATCCTGCTCTTTTATACTTACGTAAAAGTAAAACCTCCATTAATATTTCTCCTAGTTATGCAGAAGGATTAATAGCTTTTTATGAAAAGAACTATGAAAAAGCTTTAGAAAAATCTCAAAAAGCTTTTAGTGAAATACCTTTTCTTTTTGAAGCTAAAAAACTAGAAGGGGATGTTTATATAAAGCTAGGAGATCTTAAAAGAGAAAAAGGAAATTATCCACAAGCAAAAGAAGATTATAGTAAGGCTGGAGAAGCTTATAAATTGGCTGTAACTATTGGAGAAAGTGCTGATAGTATTTATGAGGGTGAATGTGACCAGTATTCTAAAATAATGGATGTAGGCATTATAACTAATGATAAAGAACTCTATCAAACAGCTTATCAAGATGCCATTTCTGCTTGTGATAAAGCCTTAATTGCCAATCCAGAAAGCTCTCCTGTCTACCGTAAAAAATCGCGTGTTCTTTGGCGGCTAGGCGAAGAAGTTATGAATGCCAACCAAGATCCTACAGAATACTTTGATAAAGCTGTTGCAGCAGCCAAAAAAGCTATTCTTTACGATAATAAAGACGCTTATGCCTATAATAATTTAGGTCATGCTTATGTAAGAAAAGCTAACTATGAACAAAAATTAAATTTAAGTCCTGAAGGGCATTTAGATTTAGCAATAGAAAACTATCTTAAAGCAATAGAACTAAATCCAAATTTTGCTTTTGCCCGTAATGGCCTTGGGTTAGTTTACTGGCGTGAAGCAGCTTATTTAATTGAAAAAGATAAAGATGCCCGTACCTTTTTAGATAAATCTATTGAAAGTTATAAAAAATCTATTGAAATAAGACCTACTTATTCAGCTTATAGTAATATTGGTTTAGCAGCTTATCATAAGGCAGATTATGAAGCTAAACATGGAATTGATCCAACAAAATCTTATGAGCTATCAACTAAGAATTTAGAGAAAGCTATAAAACTTAATCCTAAACGTGCCGAAGCTTATAACTATTTAGCTTTAAGCTCTATGGGTAAAGCTAATTTGTTAATGAATAAAGGGTTAGATCCAACTAAACTA
This sequence comes from uncultured Clostridia bacterium, assembly GCA_964492845.1. Taxonomy (GTDB): domain Bacteria; phylum Acidobacteriota; class Blastocatellia; order Chloracidobacteriales; family JADJPF01; genus JADJPF01. The sequence goes on along the minus strand of CAZBMZ010000004.1, from coordinate 158,057 downwards.
TTTGATTTAGCCATTGAGCATGGCCGAAAAGCTGTAGAATTAGATCCTGATACTGTAGAGCCTTACTATAATCTAGGTCTTATTTATAATAAAAAAGCTTTTTATTATTTAACTAAAAATCTTGATCCTACAGAACTCTTAGAGCAAGCTAGAGAAAACTTTCAAGCAGGTAATAAGCTTGATCCTACCTACCAAAAAATTTATTTAGAACAAAGTTATTTAGAGCTTATATCTGCTCATTGGCAAATAACACAAAATCAAGACCCTAGTAAATTTCTTAATCAAACTAGGAATATTTTAAGCAAAGTATCTAATAGTAAGTCTACTGTTTATAAAATTATGGCGGAAAGTCATTTATACCAAGCTGAGTGGCAAATAAAAAACAGCCAAAACCCGATATTAGCTATTAATAATGGCTTAAGCTTAATTAAACAGGCTTTAGAAATAGAGCCTGAAAAAGCAGAATTTTTAGCTGTTAATGGACATTTACTTTTACTTAAAGCTAGTTTTGAAAAAAATAGTATTTTAGCAAAAGAAGCTGAAGATTTATTTCAAAAGGCTATGACAACAAATTTATTTCTAAATCATTACAAGCCTTTGCTAGAACAAGCCCACAATTTACAAAATTAACGCTCTTGTAAAAACCACAAAACCAAGGATTACAAATGAGTTTTAAGCTAATGACTTTTAATATTCTTTTTGGTGGTGGCGATGAAACCCGCTTTCAACAAGTGCTAGATGTTATTGCTAAAGCAAATCCAGATTTTTTAATTTTACAAGAATGTTTAGATTGGCAAGAAAATAAACGCTTTTTACAAGTTGCTAAAACCCTTGGGCTTAATCCAACTAAAGAATTTTCTTATCTTGCTTTATCCCGTCCTCGTGGGAGTGGTAGTTGCTATAATGTTGCTCTATTTAGTCGTTTTCCAATGATAGAAACCACTACTTATAATGATGCTGCATTTTTAGGCCATTGTATTGCACATACACAAATTGATTACTTAAACAGTAAATTAAATATTTTTGCTACCCATTTTGATTCACATAATGAAAACTTGCGATTTGTTGAGGCTCGTTATCTACGCTCGTTAATTGATAAAAAAGATTTTGATCAAGGCTATTATCTATTAGCAGGTGACTTAAATTCGCTTTCTACAAAAGATCCTTATCCAACAAATTTAACTGAGCTTTTAGAAAAAAGCCAAACCATAAAATATCATCTTCCTCCACGTTTTGATGTTATTGATGAACTAGAATCTTTTGGTTGGATAGACACACTTTATTACAAACAAAATAGCCAACCTAATTGGGTTACGGCTATTCGTAATCGCGGAGGTGTAAAAATTGATTATCGAACAGATTATATTTTTGCTTCTGCTAAACTAGTACAAGAATTAAATAAAGTGGAAATTATTGATTGTAAGGATGCTTCAGATCATTTTCCTGTGTTAGCAAGCTTTAATTTAAGCTAAGTATTATTTATAGGTTTTTATTTGTAGTAGGAAGGTTTTCTACTCCATGCAAATTATTAACATCAATAGTTAGTTGATTATCATCATTGTTACGATTAAATATATCAGCAAACTTGACATTCCAAAGAACTTCGCTAGCTTTATAAGAAGATCTACTATGAACTGTTTGAGAAAAAGTTTCATCTATTCCTGTCAACAAAATTAAAAATTCTGCGTCTACTTCTAAAAGCTTTTTGGCATTATATTGATAAAGTGGACTAGTTTCATCTATTGGATGAACTATTGTCCAGCTTAAAGGGAAAAATACTACTTTGTGTCTTTCTAAATTTAGCTCATAAAATCGACGTATTTTTTTACCATTTACTTGTTCTTTTTGAGCTAATAAGACTTTGGCTTCTAGTTCAATTAATTGATTTTTTAGTCCATTGGTGATGCGAAACTCAAAAGCAGTAATATTACGATAAGGAGCAATAATAGCAAATTTACTAAAAATTATTTTTGCACTAGGACGAGAAAAACGAGCAAATAATAGTCCTGTTGCCATTGCTACCCATAACAAACCTACTAAGGCTTCTATCACCACTATAATATTAGCTGCAAAACTTGCTGGATTAACATGTCCATAGCCAATGGTAGAAAAAGTTTGGACGCTAAAGAAAAAAGCTTCTGCAAATTGTTTTAGTACAGTATCTCCAACCAAACCATTTAACCCTGTTTTTCCGCATAGCAAATAAGTTAGAGCAAAAATAATATTGATGGAGAAATAAGAAATAACCACTAAGCTTAAGAATTTTGTCCAGGATGTGGTGAGTAATGAATGATAGAGGCTTAAAGATGACCAAAACCGTAAGCCTTCGCGTTTGACGTTAAAGCTGCCATCAGCGTTAAGTAAGCGTTGCCGGCTTTCTTCAGCAACAACAGAGCCAAAACCTAAATCTTTTGGCTCTTCTCGTTTGTTTTCTTTAGTTGGTTTGTTAGTTGCAACTTTATCATTAAAATTTTTTGACAATTGCTAGCTTCCTAAGTAATTTAATTAGCCTTAAAATTACTAGTCTTAAGCTAATTTTATACAGTTGCTTTATCTAACATTTGGGATAGTTTATCAACAGAAATATACTCTTCTATATCCGTTCCAACTTTGGCAAATATCATTGATGTAACAATGGCTGAAGCAGCATGTTCTGCCATTAGGCTAAATAATTCAAAATCTGTTTGGGAAAAGGCAGATTTATGAGCTAGTAAATTGTAAATTACTATTACGCCAATCACCCTGTTAAAGGCTTTTAAGGGTATACAAGCAATAGGTTCTTGTGTTTCACTATCAGCCATAGAAATAAAAATTTCCCCGCTTTGAGCCGCTTTGCTAATAGCATTATCTCCAAATGAAAATACTTTTTGGTTATTTAATGGCTCGCCTTCGCCAGCAATTACTTGGAATTGTTTTGTTGCTTCATCTTGCCAAAGAATAATAAACGACTCAGACCCTACAAGATTAATAATTATTTCTTTAATAATTTCTACTACTTCGCTAAATTGGAAAGTTGAATGTAGGCGGGAAATTGTTACATAAAGATTTGCTAAAGTTTCATTTTGTTCTTCAAGCTCTAAATAGCGTAAATAATGATTATGAGATTCTGAGTCTGCTTTAGTAAATTCTTCTTTTATTAAATCAAGTTCTTTTTGTAAACGGTTATTTTCTTTAGCAATATATTCAAACCGATCTTCTAAGGATCCGGCTAATTCTTCGGGTTTTGTGCGCTCTGAAGCGTTTACTTCTGGATCAACTTTTTTTAATGTAGCTACCATAAGTCGTAGCCGTTCATTTTCTTTTAATAAACTTTGTGTAAAAAGTTTTGTTTCTTCTAAAACTTTAATAATTAATTCTTGCTTGCTATTAGACATAACACTTCCCACTGCTGAATTTTTGGCATTATAGCAAGCCGTCCTAACCAATGCGAGAGTATTTAGCTATTTTTAATGTATCAGAAAATAAAAGCTCTATTAGGCACAAGTCAATAAATTTTACTTAGGGAGATCTATTATAACTGTCCCGCTTGAGCTAAGAAGTTTTGAACTTCATTTTGAGGGCAATACCGAGCTAATTCTTGTATAAAAGAGCCATAAAATTTTTGCGGTTCAAAGTCTTGCAAGACTCTAGCTTGTTCTGCATGTTTGATCGCACTAACAACAAATAAAAGCACATCTGTAAGAGAACGGCCTGTAAAGCTAACTTTTTGTCTGGCCCAAGAAACAACTGCCTCAACTAAGTTTGCTTGTTCGATGTATGTTGGAGGTTTTGTACGTAGTAGTGAGGAAAGCGAATCAGCAACAAATAAAGGTGCTTTTCTATCTTCCAAATAATCAAACAAATCATTTAATGCTCCCTCAAGGTCAATTTTACCTAGCCTAGGCAAAGTGCGTTGAGGAAACTTTTGCATTTGCATTCCCCCATATTGCTCATCAGAAATTGCTCGCATGGTTCCCCGGTTAGGAGAAGTATTTGACAAACTACTTGAATTTGTTGGAGGTGTAAAAGAAGGCTGTAAATAGCTTGCTGCTGCTGAGGAATTAGGCGAAACATAACCGCTTGCTGGATATTTAGGCGACTGGTAATTTGATGATGCTGGAATTTGATAATCTGAAGGTGGAGGAGCTACTTGATATTGGGAAGACGGTTGTTGTTGATAAGTAGGCTTATAACTAGGTGGTGCAGTTTGAGCCGATGATGCAGGATTTTGTAATATGGCTGGTCTTGGTAAAGCCGCAGAGCTAATACTTAAATTAATTGGAGGCAAACTAGCATTGGGCATTTCCTGTTGTAATTTGTTATAGAGCTTTGTCAAATTAGAAAAAATATAGTCTATATCTTCTCTTATTTGACGGGGTGCTTGAATAAACTTATCTGGGTGAAATTTAGTAGCTAATCTATAGTAAGCATTTCGGATTTCTTCCTCGCTTGGCTCAGGACTTAAACCAAAAACTACTTTAGCATCCTGTGACGAAACACGATCTTTAATTAAAGAAATATCTCGTTTTATCCGTTCCAAATCTAGCGGTGCATCATTTTGGGGAAGGCTTTGAACCGCATTTTGCGCTATGCTGGGCAGGGTGGCAGGTGTAGAAGTGGGTTCAGGGAAAGATAGTTCTGCTGGCCTTGCAATTTGTTCTGTAGAGCGAACCGTATATGATGCCGGAAGTGCAGCAGCAGCACGTTGTTGTAAAGACTCTGATGCTTCCATTTTTCCTGTTGTTTCTGAAAGTTCTGCAACTTCAGCTTGTCTAAGTAATCCAATAGAAAGCAGCCCATAGAGAGATTTTAATGTTTTTTGTGCTGTCTCATTTGTTGAAACTAGGATTTTAACAATATCTGTTGGCTGTTTAACTAGCTCTAAAATACGATGCTCTACAGGTTTTAATACTATTGTCTGTAAACGTAGCAAAGGAAATTCCGTTGGAATAATAAGTCTATTAAGATCACCTAAGCCACGTCTAATAACTTCATAATCTTCAATTCTACGTACACCTTCTAAAATTACTGTAGCAGTAGAAAACTTTAGTTTTAAGTCTTCTGGAGCCATATATTCTTCACCTTGAGCAAATTCATAAGCTCCTGTAGTCCAACTAAAAAGAGAATAAATAATGTCTATAATTTGAAAGTTAACATAACTAATTAACTCCCGATTATTAAGAAAATCCCGTTCAACTAAAGCATTGCCTAGATGTTGACCTGATTCTAGACTATCAAGAAAAGCTGTAAGTTGCTCCCTAGAAAGCTTTCCATGTCTAACTAAAGTTTCCCCTAAACGGTCTTCATTACGGGTACTTGAAGCAAAAACAATTTGGCCGAGTTCAAAAAAAACTTGTTTTCGTACATCGCCTTGAGTAAGTATTAAAACGCCGGTACGTCTTTGAGTATAAATAGTACGTAGTAAATCCGGTAGATATGCAGTTGTTAAAGTCCCTTGCATTATTTTCCTCTAAAGTTAAAAATTAAGGCGATTTGTCGAAAGGTAAACAATTATAGCACACGAGCAACAGCCAAGAGAGAGGCTAAATTTAATAATTTCCTAATAAAAAGCTCTTATTCTACTAACAAACTAATTTTCTATTTACTGTTTTCTGTAAAAATTTCTTGTAGTTGAACCATTACCGTTAAAACTTCTTTATCTGCTTGTTCTAGCTGTGTTTGGCTGACTCGAATTTGTTGGAAATTATAAGCAGCTAGCCCTTGGATATAGCCTTGAACAGCACCATTATATTTGTTTATTGCATTGCTTAGGCTTTGCTGCTTGTTTTCTAACTGTGAAGGAGGTGCAATGGCTCTTAGAGACGTGTTAAGAGTAACAAGCTTTGCACTATGTTTTTTCATCTGCTCACGAAAATTATCTATTATCCGGCGCACCTCTTTATTATCTTTACTATCCTTAAGAGAATTAACGGTTTTAAGAAATTCCTTGATATCAAGTACTGTAGCGGTCATTTCGGCTCGCACATCGGACATTAGCGGTTGTATGGTAGCTGAATAAGTAGCTAATAATTCTGGTTTTACCGCAGCACTAGTAGGAGTGTTGGCTAATGGTGTTTGCGTAGCTACAGGTGCTGTAGCTACTGTTGCTATAGCTGTTGGTGTAGGAGTGTTGACTAGTGTAACAGTAGGAGAAGATGAGAGTGTTGCTTGAAAGACCAACAAGGCTATTGCTCCAAGCACTAAAATTGCCAAAACAGCACCAAAAATCAATATTTTTTGTGTCTTATCCTGTGAGACACAATTTCTACAAAATTCATTAGGATTAATGGTTGTTCGACCACATCTTAAACAGGGATAACTCATAGATTTTTAGGTATTTAAAAATTTATTGCTTTATATAAGCAAGATAATGTCAAATTCTACTAGTATTTTGTTGATAAATTGGGTTTAATTTTAGCCCATATAATAGCAATTTAATAATCTTCAAGGAAGTTTTATGACAAGTGCAGAAAATAATAATTTAGAAAAAGCTGCTGAAATTTGGCGAGCAAGCAAAACGGCGGTTGCTTTAACTGGGGCAGGTGTTTCTGTTGCTAGTGGAATACCTGATTTTCGTAGTTCTGGCGGGCTTTGGGACGAATTTGAGCCTATGGAATATGCAACACTTAACACTTTTATTGATGAACCAGAAAAAGTTTGGAAAATGTTTTTAGCTGTTAGTAGTCAAGTTCGACAAGCTAGCCCTAATCCAGCCCATATTGCACTAGCAGAACTAGAAAAGGCAGGAAAACTACGTGCAGTCATTACACAAAATATAGATGGACTACATCAAGTTGCTGGAAGCAAAACCGTAATAGAAATGCATGGTTGTGGGCGAACCTTAGCTTGTCCTGAATGCGGCTATAATGAGCCGACCCCTACAACAGGGCTACCACCTGAACCCGTACCTTGTCCACGTGTTGCAACTGTGCCGGGAAGCCATCAGCTATTTCATTACTTAAAACCAGATGTCATATTATTTGGTGAAGATCTAAAACGTGAAGTTATGCAAGAAATTATTCATTGGCAAAATAGTCTAGATTTACTTGTAATCATCGGTACTTCAGCAGAAGTTCATCCAGCCGCAGGACTACCTACAGCAGTTCACGCGCTAGGGGCAAAAATTATTGAGATCAACCCTGAGCCAACTAGAATTACTAAAACTCGGACAGATTGCTTTTTACAAGGAAAAGCTGAAGAAGTGTTGCCAGCATTACAAAAATTAATTCTTGCATAAGTTAAAGTTTTATGGAAAACCTCACCCATTCACTTTTTGGTGCGGTGCTTTATCGCAGCGGCTTTGACCGCTATGTTCCCAATATTTTACCTCTTTGGGTTATTGGGGCTAATTTGCCAGATATTGATGTGATCGTCAATATATTTGGCAAAACAGCTTATTTAAGACATCATCGAGGTCTAACACATGCTATTCCTGGTGTTATCGTTCTATCTCTATTGCTAGCAACAACTTGGTTTTTCTGGCAACGTTGGCGAGCGTCTGCAACTAGCAATAACACAACTATTAATCTTTCTCGCTTTTCTCTTTGGCTTAGGCTATTTATCTCATCGCTTGTAGCCGTCGGCACTCATCCAATGCTAGACGGCCTTAATAATTATGGCATTCGTCCTTTTTTGCCTTGGAATGAAAAATGGTTTTATGGAGATCTAGTTTTTATTGTTGATCCTTGGATATGGCTAATTTTAGGCGCGGCAGTATTTCTTACAGGAGTTCGCTCTAACAATCTTACTGCTCTTTGGGCTGTTTTAACAGTCATTGCCTGGCAAGTAATGTTTTTTTCTGGTCGAGTTGCCAGCACTGCTATTGCTATTTGGACTGTTGGACTCGGACTTTTAACAAGCTTTAGAATTTATTTTAGAGATTGGACAACTAATCAAGGTAAAAACTGGGTGGCTCGAATAGCTTTAATTTTCTTATGCAGCTATTTACTAACACTTAATTATTTTCAAACACAAGCCTTAACAAAAGCTGAAAACTATTTTCAAACACAAGTCAAAGAAAAAGTAACAAAGTTTTCTGTTTCTCCCACACCTGCTAACCCTTTGAAATGGGAATTTCTTGGCGAAAGCCAAAATAATTTTTATTTTGGCATAATTAATTTGACTAATAATAATTTGACGACTCCAAAACAAATTTTTGTTGATCGAGATAGCTTAATTTTCCAACAAGCCCTAGCAACACCTGAAGGTAAAGAACTGCTTGCTTTTAGTCGTTATCTAATTGCTTTACAAGAAGATACATCTGAAGGTACTTTAGTAACTTTATGTGATGGGCGTTATGTTCGAGACTTTTATTCCCGACATCCTGAGTTTGCTTGTGTAAAAGTATTGGTTAAATAAGCATATTTTCTTAATCAAATAATCAAGTTTTCTATCAAAATTTCTACTAAATACCTTTTAGCGATTAAAAAACCATTTCATCGACATAACTTTAATAAACAGAATAATTTAGCTATACAAATATTTTTTATTAAACTATATTCCTTCTTGCAAAGACAGTCTAGAAAGTTGCTAGAGTAACACCTTTTACTGACAAAGTTGTTTACAAGCGTAACCAAATGATGTTTTAGGGCTGTTGAGTAATAAAATTTAAAATAAAGATTATTTAGAGAATTAAGGAGACATTTATGCGTAAAATTTTTGTATTTGCTACTTCCATTATGCTTTG